>CAWATE010000011.1:0-18175 GCA_963784875.1 uncultured Solirubrobacterales bacterium | reverse complement strand
CGCATCGCAGAGCACCGGATGGATCTGAAAGCGTGCGGCGTCAGCGGCCTGCTCATCGTCGAGCGCAACCTCCGCGAACAGCTCATCGCCGCGCCGCCAGGCCGCGCGCAGGCCTTGGAACGCTGGCCCGTAGTCGTAGCCGACCCCCGCCAACCGATCGTAGACGAGCTCGATATCCACCTGCTCCGCCCCCGGTGGCGGCCACTGTTCCGCGATGAACGCTTGGACGTCAGCGTGGTTTTCTTCCTGCTCGACGGCTGCACACAGCAAGCCGTGCGCATGGCGCGTCCACCCCGCCGCCTGAAGCTCTTCGGCCTCACCCGGGACCTGCGCTCGCGAGTAAATGTGGAGCTCACAGCGTCCCTGCGCGTCCGGCTCTGTCACGGTGAGCTGAACCTGCACGGCGAGCTCTTGGTCGAGCACCAATGGCGCCTCGAGCGTCAGCTCCTCGACCACAGGCACCCCGACGCGCTCGCCGACAGCGAGCGCCAGCTCCAGAAATCCAGTGCCGGGCAGCAACACGGTCCCGCTCACCGCGTGGTCTGCGAGCCAAGGGTGCGATTGCAGCGAGAGGCGTCCGGTGAACAGCCAGCCCTCATCGCCCGCCAAACGGAGAGCGGCCCCCAGCAGAGGATGCTCGGCAGAGGACTGCCCCAGCGAACCGGCGTCGCCACCACCGGACCGGGATGGGAGCCAGTAGCGACGGCGTTGGAAGGAGTACGTCGGCAGGTCGGCCCGCCGGGCCTCGCTGCCGGCGAACAGCGCAGACCAATCGACGTCGAGACCGCTGGTGTGAGCATGAGCGAGAAAGGCAAGGAAGCTGTCGGTCTCGGGCCGCTCGGCACGTAGGGTGGGCACGATCGACGCGGCGCGATCTGCGGGCTCTGTGAGGCTCTGGCGGATCATCGCGCTCAACGC
The DNA here is from genome assembly GCA_963784875.1 of uncultured Solirubrobacterales bacterium. Taxonomy (GTDB): domain Bacteria; phylum Actinomycetota; class Thermoleophilia; order Solirubrobacterales; family Solirubrobacteraceae; genus Palsa-744. Next base: position 17,257 of record CAWATE010000011.1, on the reverse strand, counting down.
GCCGTCGGGACCAAGCTCCAGGAAGCGCGTCACGCCCGCCGCCTCGAGCGCGATGACCGCCTCGGCAAAGCGAACCGGCTCGCGTACCTGCAAGGCCCAATAGTCGGGGCTCGTGAGCTCGCCGGCCACGCCCTCGCCGGCCAAGCTCGAGACGATCGGGATCTGTGGGGCATGGAAGGTCAGGCCTTGGGCGACCTCGCGTAGCTCCTCGAGCATCGGATCCATCAGCGCGGAGTGAAACGCGTGACTAACTCGCAGCCGGGTCCTCTTGCGACCCCGTTCCCGCCAGCGATCGTCCAGCTCCTCGATCGCTGACTGCTCACCGGAGAGGACGACGGCGCGCGGCGCGTTGGTCGCGGCCACCGCGACTCGCTCCGCGAACCCGCTCAGGCTCTCCCGTGCTTCCTGCTCAGTCGCCTCGAGCGCGAGCATCGCCCCCCCGGCCGGCAGCGCCCCCATCAACCGTCCGCGCGCGGCTACCAGCTGTGCCGCGTCTCCGAGGGAGAGGACGCCGGCGACATGCGCTGCGGTGAGCTCGCCGATCGAATGGCCGACGAGGAAGTCAGGCCGCAGACCAAGTCGACTCGACGAGCCGGTAGAGCGCGACCTCCAGGGCGAACAGCGCCGGCTGGGTGAACTCGGTGCGATCGAGCAACGTCGCGGCCGGTGTGTCTGGCGCGGCATCGATCACATCCCGCAAGGGCGCTTTGAGATGTGGGTCGAGCGCCGCGCAGACCTCGCTCAGCGCCTGCGCGAAGACGGGGAAGGCGTCACACAGCTCGCGGCCCATCCCCAGCCGCTGTGCGCCCTGCCCGGTAAATAGGAACGCCGTAGCCCCGGTCCCCGCGACACCCTGCACGAGCTCGGCCCCCGACAGGCCTTGCGCGAGCGCCCCGAGGCCCGCCTGCAGGTCCTCGCGCTGCGCACAGAGGAGCACAGCGCGATGCTCCAGCTGAGCCCGACAGGTGGCCAGCGAGAAAGCCGTATCCACCAAGGCCAGATCTGGCTGCTTACGCAGGTGTGCGGCCAGCCGCGCCGCCTGAGCCTCCAGAGCCTCGGCGCTGCGAGCCGCGATGACAAACGGCAGGGTGGGAAGCTCCACTGACCTCGTGGGACCGCCACCACGCTCGAGCGCGTCTTCGTGAGCTGTCGCCGGCTCAACCCTGACGGTTGCCGACAGCTCAGACTCAAGAGCTGGCGGTGCGTCGAGCCCCACCGCCGGCGACCGATCGATTTCGAGCGCTGGAGAGGCTTCCTCGACTATCAGGTGGGCATTGGTGCCACTGATCCCAAACGACGACACGCCGGCACGGCGCGGCGCTCCCGCCGACGGCCATGACTTTTGCTCTTGGACCAGCCCAAGACGACAACTCCCCCTCGGACCAATCCACCTCGCGAAGGGGTTGCTCCGCGTACAGCGTTCTGGGCAACACACCGTTTCGCAGGGCCATAACCATCTTGATCGAGCCGGCGATGCCGGCCGCAGCCTGGGTGTGGCCGATGTTGGACTTGACCGATCCGAGCCAACAACGGACGTCATCGGGCGATCCTGGCCATAGGCCGCAAGCAGCGCTTGCGCCTGGATCGGATCTCCCAGCGTGGTGTCCTGTGCCGTGCGCCTCGACCGCGTCGACCTGAACGGCGGCGACACCGGCATTGGCGAGGGCCTGGCGGATCACCCGCTTGTTGTGATGGCCCGCTCGGCGCGGTCAATCCGTTGCTTGCGCCGTCCTGGTTGATCGCAGCTGCCGCGCACCAGGGCGAAGCACCGGATGACCGTTGCGCTGGGCCCGGACAGAGGCTCCAAGGCGACGACGCCCACCCCCTCGCGCGAATTTGTCCGTCGGCAAGATCGTCAAACGACTTGCAGCGCCCTCGCGAGCGAGCCCCTCCTGATGGAGAACTCGACAAAAACGCGTGGCTGGAGAGCATCGTCACGCCACCGGCAAATGCCAACGTGCACTCGCCCCGGCGCAACGATCGACATGCCAGATGGATCGCCACGAGCGAAGACGAGCAAGCCGTATCGATCGTGACACGCCGGCCCCCGAGGCCGAGAGCGTAGGCGAGGCGGCCCGAGAGGACGCTTGGCGAGCCGCCGCTGAGGAGGTAGCCCTCCAAGCACGCTTAGGCTGCGCCCGCAAGGCGAGAGAGTAGTCCTGCGAGGCGATCCCCGCAAATACCCCGGTCTGGGTCCCCCGCAACAGGAACGGGTCGAACCCGGCGTCCTCGAGCGCCTCCCAGGCGGACTTCCAGCAACAATCTCTGCTGGGGATCCATCGCGCGCGCCTCGCGGGGGGAGATCCCGAAGAAGTCGGCGTCGAAATGTCAGCGTCTGAGAGGAATCCGCCTTCGCGCGTGTAGCTGGTGGAGCTGTGATCGGGGTCGGGATCGTAGAGACCGGCCAACGGCCAGTCTCTATTCGTGGGGAAGTCGCCGATCGCGTCGCCGCCGCCCGAGATCAGCTCCCAGAGCTGCTCGGCTGAGCTCACCCCGCCCGGATAGCGGCAGCCGATACCCACGATCGCAATCGGATCGTCGTGAACCGCAGACAGAAGCGGCGCTGCGGCAGCGACCATCGATGCACCGCTCGCCACGCGCAGCAACTGCTCTGCGAGCTCGGCGCTATTGGGAAAGTCGTATATGAGCTGCGTCGGCAGCTTCAGCCCGGTGGCGGCCGTGAGTCGGTTACGCAGTTGCGTGGCCGCGGCCGAGTCGAATCCGAGCTCCTTGAAGGCTCGCTTCATGGGGACGGCCTCAGCCGAGTCGTAGCCCAGGACGATGGCCACGTGAGCACGTACGAGCCCGAGCACTATGCGCCGCTGCTCCGGCACGGTCAGCCCGGCCAGTCGCGCCGCGATCGAGGACGCGGGAACGGACTCGGGGCTCTCTGTCGTCGCGGTGTGCTCGGCTGTCCCGGTGTCCTCGTCCGTCCCTGTGCGCTCGGCCGTCCCGGTGTCTTCAGCCATCCCGGTACGATCGGCAGCGCCGGCGCTCCGCGAGCCCACGTTCGGAGCATCCAGCCAGTGCCTCGAGCGCTGAAATGGGTAGGTTGGCAAGGTGACCCGTGTTACGGCTGAGCCGGCCCGGAGCGCCGCCCAATCGACATCGACACCGCGCACGTGCATCTCGGCGAGCGAGGCGAGAAACCGATCCAGACCGCCCTGGTTGCGACGCAGCGAGCCGCCGATCACGGCGTCCTCGAGGTCGCCCAACGTTTCGTCGGCCGTATCCTGAGTTCCAGCGATCAGAACCGGGTGTGGGCTGACCTCGATAAAGGCGCGATAGCCGTCGGCAAGCAACGTGCGCACGGTGTCCCGAAAGCGCACCGGCTGGCGCAGGTTGCGATACCAATACTCCACGTCGAGCTCAGCCGTGTTGAGCGGACCGGCGGTGACTGTCGAGTAGAAGTCGATACCGCCGACGCGGGCATCGACTGTGCCGAGGACGCTCAACAGCTCCTCGCGCAAGTCCTCAGCCTGGGGAGAGTGCGTCGCGACCGTCGCTGGAACCTTCCGGGCCCTGATCCCGTCCGCCTTCAAGCTCACGGACCCAGCGCGTCGAGCGTCTCGTGATCGCCTGCCACGGCAACCGCAGACGGTCCGTTGACGGCCGAGATCGAGAGGCGCTCGCCACTCTGCTCGAGATAGGGACGCAGCTCTTGGACCGTGAGCGCCACCGAGACGATCGCCCCGCGGCCAACGAGGCTCGTCAACAGTCGGCTGCGCAGCGCCGCGAGCCGCGCCGCCTCCTCAAGCGACAATGCCCCTGCGAGGTGCGCGGCCGCGATCTCGCCCTGGGAGTGTCCCACCACCGCACCCGGCTGCACACCGCGGGACTTCCAGAGCCTGGCCAGCGACACCATCACCGCAAATAGAGCTGGCTGTACGACGTCTATCCGGTCGAGGTCCTCCGCTCCCGGCTCGCCGCGCACGACGTCCATCAACGACCAGTCCAGGTGTGGTGCGAGCGCATCGGCACACTCGTGCATGTGCTGCGCGAATGCCGGAGCGGTTGCGATCATCTCGCGGGCCATCCCGTGCCACTGCGAGCCCTGGCCCGGGAAGAGGAACACGGCTCCGCGGCTGCCGGCATCGGCGACACCTTCGACCACGTTCGCTGCGGGCTCGCGCCTCACAATGTCGCCGAGGCCTGCGAGCAACTGGTCGCGGTCGCTGCCGAGCACCACAGCACGGTGATCAAAGAGCGAACGCGACACCGCCAAGGTGTGCGCAACGTCACCGGCGCTCAAGTCCGGCGCGTCCTGCAAATGCTCCAAGAGACGCATAGCCTGGGCGTGCAGTGCCTCCGCGCTCTTGGCCGAGAGGATCCACGGCGTCTGTTGCGGTGCGACGGCGCCAGCCGGCCCCGATGCTCGGACACCAAATGGCTCGGGCGCCTCCGCGAGGATGACATGACAGTTCGTGCCACCCATGCCAAAGGAGCTCACGCCGGCGAGCAGCGGGACCGTCTCCTCGGGCCAGGAGCCGAGCGTTGCTCCACCACGCGCAGATGCAGGGTCTCAAGGGGGATCTCCGGGCTCGGCTCACGAAAATTGAGGCTGGCGGGAAGCTCCCGATGCCGGATGCTGAGGGCCGTCTTGATCAGGCCGACTATCCCGGCCGCACCCTCCAGGTGCCCAATGTTGGTCTTGGCCGAGCCGACCAACAAAGGCCGTGTTGCCGGACGGGCTTCCCCGAGCACCGAGCCCAGAGCCGCGGCCTCGACGCGATCGCCCCGACGGGTACCCGTGCCGTGCAGCTCCACGTACTGGACGGCCCCTCGCTTGACGCCGGCGCGCCTATAGGCCAGCTCGAGCATCTCTTCCTGAGCCTCCCGGTCGGGCGAGGCGATGCTCTCACCGGCACCATCGTTGTTGACCGCGCTCCCGCGAATCACGCAGTAGATCGAGTCGCCATCCGCGAGCGCGAGCGCGAGCGGCTTCAACGCGACCATGCCCCCGCCCTCGCCACGGACGGTGCCGTTCGCGCGAGCGTCGAAGGTGAAACACCGCCCATCCGGGGACAGCGCACCAAAGCTCGAGAGCCGGACCGCGCTCTCGGGGCTGAGGTTCAGGTGTACGCCACCGGCGAGCGCGAGCGTCGACTCACCCCTTCTCAGGCTCTCACAAGCGAGGTGGACCGCAACCAGCGCGGAGGACTGCGCGGCGTCGACCGTCATGCTCGGCCCCCGCAGGCCGAGCGCATAAGAGATGCGATTGGCGATGATGGCGCGATTGATCCCAGTCAGCGAGTGACGCGTGAGCGCATCGGCCCCCTGCTGATGCATCAGGTCCGTGTAGTCGCCGGCGCTAGCCCCTACGAAGACCGCGGTCCGGCTGGCGCGCATGCGCTCGGGGACGATGCCCGCGTCTTCGCAGGCCTCCCAGGCAAGCTCAAGCGTAAGCCGCTGTTGCGGATCCATCATCGCCGCCTCGCGCGGGGCGATGCCGAAGAAGGCAGCATCGAACTGATCTACGTCCTCGAGGAAGGCTCCATACTGGGCACCCCCGAACAGCGATTTCAATTCGCTTGATTCACTTATTTCATACCGACCCTTCGGTATGTCTTCGATTGCGTGGGCCCCGTCGGTCAGCAGCCGCCAGAAGGCTTCGGGATTTGGCGCTTTGGGAAAGCGGCAAGCCATCCCTACGATCGCTACATCTGAGCTGTGCCGAGACAATTTAGACACTGCTATGCCACTCGCCGTTGCAAATCGATGAGTGAACAAGCACGAGCGATGCGCCCTGTAAGTGCTTCACACAGCCCTGAGAGACCTCTCTACCCCGCTTCATTCGTATAGCTCCAGCGCACTGATCAGCCGGGTCCGTGTTTGGGCGGGCTCGATGACCTCGTCGACCGACCCCGTCAAGGCTGCGTTGTCTACCCCGAGCATGCTCCCCGAGTAGATCGCGGCGAGCTCTTCGATGTTCGCCCCAGCGGCAATAGTTCGTTGGTTGATGATTTGGACCGCCTGATGCGCGCCCATGATCCCGATCTGCGAGTCCGTCCAAGCAAGGGTGAGGTCAGAGCCCAAACCGCGTGAGTTCATCACGATGTGAGCGCCTCCATATGCTTGGCGCAATGTGACCGTGAGCTTGGTCGTAGTGGCACGCGCAAATGCCGCCAGCAACGCCGCTCCGCGCCGTATTACGCCAGCTCGCTCTTGGATCGTGCCTGGCAAAAAACCGGGTGTATCGACGAGCACCACCAAGGGTAGCCGTAGACGATCACAGAGATTGACAAACCACGCGCCCTTCTCGGCAGCTGCGCTGTCGATCGTGCCGCCCAGGTAGCGAGGCTGGTTGGCTATGAAACCAACCGGGCGACCATCGAGTCGCGCCAGCGTGGTGACCATATTGCGTGCCCACCTGGCTGCCAGCTCCAGGTGACGCCCCGAGTCGACCAGCGAGCGAACAACATCACGCACGTCATAGACATGCCGCGTATCGCTGGGTAGATGTTCGGAAGGACAACCCGGCGGTGGGGCACTTGGAGGACTGACTGGCAGCGGACCTCCCAGAGTCGCAGGCAGATAGCTCAACAGCTCGGACAACACCTCCTCGGCGTCCTCCTGGTCTTTGGCGGCCAGATGCGCAACGCCATTGGCGAGGTGAACCCGTGGACCGCCAAGCTCCTCAGCGCTGACCTGCTCGCGAGTGACCGAGGCCACCACCTTCGGACCCGTGAGGAACATGCGGGGTTCGGGCCCGGTTAAGATCACGATGTCTCCCATGGAGGCGAATAGGCGGCTCCGCCGGCGCAAACACCCTCGATCAAGGCAACTTGTGGCACGCTCGCCCGTGCCTGCTCCCGGAAGATCGTCCCGTAGGCGCCCAGCGCTACAGCGCCCTCTTGTAAACGAGCGCCGCCGGAGTTTGGAATGCCTATTACAGGAACACCGGCGCGATTGGCGCGGCTGATCGTGTTCACGATAGTCTCTGCGCCGCTCACTCCCAGAGAGCCACCGAGATGGGTCGGGTCTTGAATCCAGATGCACACTGAGCGACCTCGGATCCGGGCGCTCCCAGCTATGACTCCGTCTCCTACGGCCGAGCGCCAAGGGTGAAATGTGCCCTTGTCGACCAGTCCTCGTAGGCGTCCGGCGACATGCTGCCCTCCCCGGGCGAGATCGACGACTAGGCCCCCATTTGACGGCACGCTCGGTGGCCTCCCTCTCCGGCCCGTGTTGATTTGGTTACTTCACATATTTGCGTATAAGCAAATATGTCCACGAATCGCCTTGCCGATTCTTTGCAGACTTGCACGTTTACGCTTCCTGCCGACGCCCGGCACGCAACCGTCCTTGGAACGGTGATCAAACAGAATGATGCGATGAGGCGCTTTTGAGCCAAGCTGGGCGTCGGAAGACGATGAAGCGCATGCTGGTAGCACGCGCGAGCCCATCCTCGATCGGTAGTCGAGCGACGATCGATCGCAGCGTCCAGGTACACATCCGGCGTGCCGCTCTGCGCAACAGGCGTTCTTAGGGGATTCCATTCGCCGCACTCTCCTCACCTCGGTCCAGCCCCGGAGCGCCCTCCCACCAGACCGCCTTACGAGTACGACATGCTGCTCGAACCTGGGTCCATGATCTGCGATCAGAAGCTACCCAAGATTTATACATCGGCACAGCACAGTCGCGCTAGGGGCAATTTGGTTACTCTCAAGCCGCGCAGATGCCCATCTTGCATGGCGACATCTCATCCAACGCACAGCTACTGCCTTTCGATCGTAAATACCTGGAGATGCGCGACCGCGATGTCCCCTCCGCCGGCTACGGCATCTGAGGGCCCCCAACCACCCATCTCATCCAAAGCCAACGCCACCTCGAGCTCGGCCGGGCACGGGCGCAGCGACCGGCCAAGGCGCTCTTCGATCGTGCGCAGTCGGCTGGTGACCGTTTTGCGGACCACTCCGAGGGTGGCCGCCGCCGATGAGACGCTGCGCTCGGCGCCCAGATACGCGCGAAGGGTTTCGCGCAGCACCGGCCCGCTGCCTCGTGCGTCTTCGAGCGGGGCGAGATAGGTGTCAACCAGCGTCCGGGCGAGGATCTGATCTTTGAGCGCGCCCGCCAGCAACGCCATCTCACTGTAGCGTGTGAGCGCGCGCGGGCGGCGCAGCGACACGGCCAGCGCCGCCTGGGCCTGCCGGTGGGTAAGTCTGAAGCCCTCTAGCCCCCGCGCGGGCTCCCCAACCGTGAGCGTCACACCGGCGCTTGGCGGGTCCGCCACGGGCTCTGACTTGACCCTATCCGCTCCACCTGTACCGTTCGCCCCGTTCACCTGGGCGCCGACCCGCCCTCCGCGATCGCCGTCACGCCACATGCCCGGCAGCGTAGCCACCGTCCTTTGCAGCTCGTCCATCCGCAGGGGTACCCTTCCTCCCAGCCACGCCCACACCGTTCCCTCTCCGCTGGCGACACACAACAGCCGCCGATCGACCCCGCCGGCCAGCCCGCGCATCGCCTCCCGCGCTCCCGAGCCTCGGGCGATCAGGCCGACATGCTCAGCCTCGATGGGATAGCCCAGTTCCCTCCCCTCGACATCGACACGCTTGCCCGCCAGCAACGCCCGCACCAATTGCGCCGCGTGCCCTTCGCGCGAGCTTTCGATCTCCTCGCGCTCGTCCTCGTGTGCGCGCGCGATGCCTGCTGTCAAACGCTCCACCAGCGCGCTTTGCACGCGCGACATCTCACGCAGCACGCCGTTGTTGCACCCCACATGGTCGGCCTCTTCCATCACGTATTCCCACAGCACCGAGTGCCCCACGAAGTACCGCTGCAACACCGCCTCGACCCTCATCCCACTGCGCGCCGCGCGCCGCGCCTGCGCAACCGTCTGCGCCGGGATCGGCACGCTCGCCGAGCCCTCCTCGCCACGCAGGATGCCCGTCAAGGCGTACTCAACGCTGGCCCCCACGGCCGCCCGTAGACCCTCTTCATACTCCACGTCCCCATCTTCAACCGTGTCGGGCACCGCCTCGCGCACCCGTGCGTAAATCGCGTCTTCGATCTGCTGACGGCGTGTCTTCAGACGCTCGACAACCACATCCACGCCACCAGTGGTCATCGCCTGTCATCTCCTTGGATTACCCATGCCGCACGCACTGCCATCCGCACATATCTCAATCAGAAACACCCGTTCTTCACTTTTCATCCAGTGTACCGTCCGATTGGCCCCTTCCAGCATCCTCGCGCTGTCCACCCCACCCACCGCCTTCGCCCACCTGGGTGGGGTCCAGCCATCGGTGTACGCATGAGCGAAATGGAGTTTCATATATCCACGATGACGGCGGTTACATCGAGACGAGGACGGTGGGCACATCGAATCAGCACAGACGCGCGACGCCGCCAGGGACAGGACGCCCGGACGGCGACCGGGAGAACACCGGCGGGCGGTAGGCTCTCTTTACAGCGCTTGGCGGATGACGGGGCGCTTGGCTGCCCGGACCTCGTCCAAACGACGTACCGGGGTCGTGTAGGGGGCGTTCTGGGCGACCTCGGGCCCTTCGGCGGCCGCCTCGCGCAGGATCTGCGCGATCGCATCCGCGAACGCATCCAGCGTCTCCTTCGTCTCGGTCTCGGTCGGCTCGACCATCAACGCCTCCTCGACGAGGAGCGGGAAGTAGACGGTCGGCGGATGAAAGCCGAAGTCGAGCAGCCGCTTTGCCAGGTCGAGCGTCTTGATCTGAAGCTCCCTCTTCATCGGACCACCCGACAGGACGAACTCGTGCAGGCACAGCTCTCCGTAGGCGAGCGGAAGATACTCGGCCACGCCGTGCTCCTTCAACCGCGCCAGCAGGTAGTTGGCGTTCAGCACAGCGGTCTCGGAGGCGTCCTTCAGCCCGTCGGCGCCGAGCGAGCAGATGTAGGCGTAGGAGCGCACGAAACAGCCGTAGTTGCCCTGAAAGCCGCGTAGGCGGCCGATCGACTGCTCGCGCCGGTCGTGTCGAGGTCGAAGGACCCGTCCTCCCTACGCACGACGACCGGCCGTGGCAGGAACGGCGCGATCCGCTCGGACACCGCGATCGGGCCAGAGCCTGGGCCACCGCCGCCGTGGGGCTGGGTGAAGGACTTGTGCAGGTTGAAGTGCACGATGTCAAAGCCCATGTCCCCCGGCCGCGACAGCCCCATCACCGCGTTCAGGTTGGCGCCGTCGTAGTACAGCGTCGCCCCCACCCCGTGCACGATCTGCGCGATCTCCTCGATGTTGCGGTCGAACAGCCCGAGCGTGTTCGGGTTCGTCAGCATCAGGCACGCCACATCGGAGTCGGCCTTCGCGCGCAGGTCGTCAAGGTCGACGCCGCCGTCGGGGTTGGTCGCGACCTTCACGACCTCAAGCCCGGCCATCGTCACGGTCGCGGGGTTCGTCCCGTGGGAGGTGTCCGGAGTGAGCACCTTGTGCCGTCGCTCGCCGCGCGCCTCGTGGTAGGCGCGCGTCAGCAGCACGCCCGCGAGCTCGCCGTGTGACCCGGCGGACGGCTGCAGCGAGACGTGCGGCAGGCCCGAGATCTCCGCGAGCGCCGCCTGCAAGCTCCACATCAGCTCGAGCGCGCCCTGCGCCTTCTCGGGGTCCTGAAGCGGGTGCAGCCGCGCGTGACCGGGGAGCGCAGCGACGCGCTCATGCAGACGCGGGTTGTGCTTCATCGTGCACGATCCCAGCGGGTAGAAGCCCGAGTCGAGGTCGAAGTTGCGCTTCGACAGGCCGACATAGTGGCGCACGATCTCGGGCTCGGACACCTCGGGCAGCCGCGGCGGGCGCGCGCGGCGGAACCGCTCGGGAAGTGCGTCTGCGCTCACCCGCGGCACGTCGAGCGCGGGGCATTGAAACGCCCGGCGACCGGGAGCGCCCTTCTCGAAGATCGTCTTCGCGCGTTCCCTCTGCATCGCGCTCGCTCCCAGCTCGGCCGGCGATCGGCCCGCGCGTGTCTCCGCGACCACGCCTTTGCGCGCCGGATGCGTGTCGATGCCCGGATCGGAGTGCAGGCGGCGCTCGTCGATCTCACTCACGCCGCCACCGCCGCCTCATGCTCAGCTGCGACCGCGGCGCCGAGCACGTCAGCCAGGCGGTCGATGTCGGCCCGCGAGCGCTGCTCTGTGATCGCCACGAGCAGCCCACCGCGATCCTGCTCGCGTCCTGTCAGCCGCTGCAGGTCCACCCCCGGGTTGACGCCCCGTTCAGCGCACCGGCGCCTGACCGCGGCGACGTCCCCCTCCAGGCGTAGCGCGAGCTCGCGGATCACCGGCTGGGAGTGCAGCGGCTCGATCCCGTCGAGGGCCGTGAGCGCCTCGCGCGCGTAGTGCGTGCGTGCGAGCAGCAGCTCACCCAGCTCGACGATCCCGCGACGGCCAAGCCAGGAGAGGTAGACGACGCCGGCGAGCGCGTTCAGCGCCTGTGCGGTGCAGATGTTCGAGGTCGCTTTCTCGCGGCGGATGTGCTGCTCGCGTGTCTGCAGCGTCAACACGAACCCGCGCCGGCCATCAACGTCAGTGGTCTCCCCGGCGATCCTGCCGGGCATCCGCCGCAGGTACTCCTCGCGCGCCGCGAAGAACCCGAACGAGGGCCCGCCGAAGTCGAGACGATTCCCGAGCGACTGGCCCTCGCCGACGGCGACATCGACCCCGCATTCGCCGGGCGCGGCAAGGATGCCGAGCGTGATCGGGTCGACCTGCGCGATCACAATCGGGTTTGCGCCGCCGCCGACCGGCAGCTTGGCGGCCGTGCCCGGCCGCCGTTGTTCGTGTCCCGTTGGGAGCGCCGCTGCCCGCCACACCGTCTGGGGCGAATCCCTTGGCGGCAGCGCTCAGCGCCGCGGCGTCCTCGACCGCGCCGTAGAAGTTCGGCTGGGCAAAGATCGCCGCGCTGGTCTCGCCGTCGATCGCCTGCGTCCACGCGTCGGGATCGGTCACACCGTCGCGCAGCCCGACCTCGACGACGTCCATCCCGTAGCCGTGGGCCTGGGTACACAGCGTCTCCAGCGTATGCGGGTGCAGCCCGGCGCTCACGACGAAACGCTTGCGGCCGTTGTGCAGCTTCGCCAGGTAGCCCGCGGCCGCGACGGCGGAGGGGCCCTCATAGACCGAGGCGTTGGAGACCGGCAGCGCGGTCAGCTCGGAGATCGCGGTCTGATACTCGAACATCACCTGCAGCCCGCCTTGGGAGATCTCGGGCTGGTAGGGGGTATAGGGCGTGAGGAACTCGGAGCGCTCCATCAGCATGTCGACCAGCGCTGGTACGTAGTGGTCGTACATGCCCGCTCCCAGAAAGCTCAGCTCGTCCTCGGCGCTCGTGTTGCGAGCGGCCAGCGCGCGCAGATGTGCATAGACCTCCTGCTCGCCGAGGCCGTCCGGAAGGTCGAGCGGACGGCCGAGGCGAACCGCGGCGGGGATCTGGCGGTCGAAGATCTCCTGCACGGAGTCGACGCCGATCGCGGCAAGCATCTGCTCGAGATCGTGCGAGGTGACTGACGTGTAGCGGCTCAAGTACCTGAGACTAGCCGCCGAGGCCAGCCGTATAGGTGGCCGCGTCCATCAGCGCGTCGCGCTCGGAGGGGTCGGCGAGACGCACCCTCACGAGCCAGCCCGCGCCGTAGGGATCCTCGTTGATCATCTGCGGAGTGTCGGCGAGCGCGTCGTTGACCGCGATGATCTCGCCGGACAGCGGCGCGACGACGTCCGAGACCGCCTTCACCGACTCGACCTCGGCGTAAGGCGCGTCCTTGGCCAGGATCGTGCCAACCGCTGGCGGATCGAAGAACACGACCTCTCCGAGCGAGTCCTGTGCGTACCAGGTGATGCCAAGCGTCGCCTCCTCGGGCTGGGCGGGATCGATTCGCGCCCAGTCGTGCTCAGGGTGGTACAGCAGGTCCGGCGGGTAGCTGCCTTGGGCCATTCACGAGCCTCCTGTGTTCATGGTGGACGTCTCTCGTAGAGCGGCTTCCGCTTGACGAGGGCGGAGCGCATCTTGCCACGAACGTCGATCTGCAGACGCGTCCCGGGGGCGGCCCGCGCAGCGGGCACGTAGGCCATGCCGATGCCGACCCCAATGCAAGGCGAGAGCGTGCCGCTGCTCACCTCTCCCCCGCCAACCACCGGATTGCCCTGGCGTGCGATTCCGGGGCCGTCGAGGGCGAACGCGACCAGCCTCTCCGCCGGGCCGCTCGCACGCACGCGCGACACCGCCTCCGCGCCGACGAAGCCCGTCTCCTCCTTGCAGCACCAGCCAAGCCCGGCTTCGATCGGGCCGCGCTCGGTGGACAGGTCGTTGCCGTACAGGTGAAAGCACGCCTCCAGCCGCAGCGTGTCGCGCGCGGCCAGCCCGGCGGGAGCGGCACCGCGACGGGTCAGCTCGTCCCACAGCGCGGGAGCGTCCTGCGGGCGACAGAGCAGCTCGACGCCGTCCTCGCCCGTGTAGCCGGTGCCACAGACGAGCACCTCGGCGCCGGCCAGCCGCCTCCTCGCCGCCGTCATCCGGGCCGGCAGGGGAGCGTCTGAGATCGTCTGCACGAGCTCACGCGCAAGCGGTCCCTGCACGGCGAGCATCGCATAGTCGTCGATCCGGTCCGTCACCTGGGCATCGGGGAAGTCGTCCTTCGCGTGCGCACGGAACCAGTCGAGGTCACATGCGTGGTTGGCGGCGTTGGTGACCGTCAGATAGCGGTCGGCATCCAGGCGATAGGTGAACAGATCGTCGAGCACGCCTCCGTCCTCGCGGCACAGGACGCTGTACTGCGCGCCGTCGATCGGGATCTTGGCGACGTCGTTGGACAGCAGACGCTGCAACAGCTCGAGCGCCTGCGGGCCGTCGGTTTCGATCTCGCCCATGTGCGAGACGTCGAACACGCCCGCGCGTTCGCGCACCGCCATGTGCTCTTGACGGACGCCTTCGTACTGCATGGGCATCTCCCAGCCCGCGAACTCGACGAGCTTCGCGCCGGCGGCGACGTGGCGGTCGAACAGGGCTGTGCGGCGCAAGGTAGGACACCGCGCGCAGGCTATCGAGCCGCGGCGTGATCTGCTGACGAGGGCTAACGCAAAAACGGCGGAACGTCGATGTCGTCGTCGGAGATCTCAAGCGACGAGCGCTGGCGATCGTCGATGCGCGGGCCACGGTCGCGCCCGCGGGCGCGGCTGTCGCGCCGCGCGCCGACGGCCGGGCGGTGGTCGAAGCCGGTGCCGATCACGGTCACGCGCACGTCGTCGCCCATGCTCTCGTCGATCACAGCGCCGAAGATGATGTTCGCGTTGGGGTCGGCCGCGTTCTGGATGATCTCGGCGGCGTCGTTGACCTCGAACAGGCCGAGGTCCTTCCCGCCGGTGATGTTCAGCAGGATGCCGGTGGCGCCGTCGACGGACTCTTCCAGCAGCGGCGAGGAGATCGCCGCCTTGGCGGCGTCGGCGCAGCGGCTCTCGCCGCCGGCCGTGCCGATTCCCATCAGGGCCGAGCCGGCGTCGTGCATGATCGTGCGCACGTCGGCGAAGTCGAGGTTGATCAGGCCGGGGATCGTGATCAGGTCGGTGATCCCCTGCACGCCCTGGCGCAGGATGTTGTCGGCCTCGCGGAACGCGTCGAGCATCGACGTGCGCCGCTCGACGACCGCGAGCAGCTTCTCGTTCGGGATCACGATCAGCGTGTCGACGACCTCGCGCAGGCGCTCGATCCCCTCGATCGCCTGACGGCCGCGCTGGGAGCCCTCGAAGTCGAACGGCCGCGTGACCACCCCGACGGTCAGCGCGCCGATCTCGTTCTTGGCGATCTCCGCGATCACGGGCGCGGCGCCCGTGCCGGTGCCGCCGCCCTCGCCCGCGGTCACGAACACCATGTCGGCGCCCTTCAGCGCCTCCTTGATGTCGTCGCGCGACTCCGCCGCGGCGCCGAAGCCGACATCGGGGTTGGCGCCCGCGCCGAGGCCCTTGGTCGACTCGTGGCCGATGTTCAGCTTGATGTCGGCGTCGCACATCGCGAGCGCCTGGGCATCGGTGTTGGCGGCGATGAACTCCACGCCGCGCAGCCCCGCGTCGACCATGCGGCTGACCGCGTTGGTACCGCCGCCGCCGACGCCCACGACCTTGATGACCGCCAGATAGCTTCCCGCCACTCCGCCGCGCTCCATGATATAGTCCCGTCCGAAGCCTTCAGTAGTAGTTTAGGGTTCGGAGCATACTCCGCGCCGCACCGCCAGAGATACGCAAGTTATGCAGGGAACTTCGCCCTGTCAACGACGACGTACAATCTCGCAAGATTCGTTGCAGATCGCCGAACTCTCGACCGGTGCATGAGGATCGTCCTGAAATATACTCGACCTCAAGTTGAGACTTATGCTGTGAGAGCGGTACCTGGCCGGCGAAGTCAGCCCCCCGGAGCGGGGCTCGAGGAAGAGGTTTCCGCGGTCGTCCCCGACTGATGTTCGCTCGACGTGCTCGACCCCGTTTCGGTGGTGGCGCCGGCCGGGGCTTCCGTCTGGACGGTGGCGCCGCTCGCCGGTGCCGTGCCGGTGGGAGGGGATGGCGACGCGGTGGAGGGCGTGCTCGAGGAGCCGCCGCCGACCGCCGCCGTGAGACCGGCCGCGAGCTCGGCCGCGGTGCTCGGATCGGACACGCTGCCTGCTTCTGTGCCCGTGGCACCCGCTCCCGGAACGACTCCGCCGGCGAATCCCGCGGCCGGACGCTCCGGCAGGCGCACATCCACGTAAGCAGCTTCCGACGAGCTCGGGTCGGCGAGCACACGCGCCAGCGAGAGCCACTTCGCGCGCGGCCGCGAAGCGTCGCCGAAGTAGGCCAGTAGACCGTTGCGCATCGCCAGCGTCAGGCCCTCGGGGCCCGTGTACACGCGCTTGACCTCTCTGGCCAGCGAAGCGGGAGCGTCACCCAGCACCGTCAGCGCGCCGCGCAGGGTCAGATCGTGAAGGCGCTGCCCAACGGATGCCTTCGCGGCGCTTTCGCTCAGCGTCGCCAGCGAGCCGGAGAGCAGCGCAGAGCCAAGCACCACACCGTCGGCCGCCACCGCGGTCCGCTCTCCCCCCACCACGACCGCGGCCACCGGCAGCTGCTCGACCACGTCGATGCGCAGACCGTGGGGAAAGCTCGGGATCGCGCGAATCGAGCGCACGACCGGGAACGAGGCCACAGCCGCGCGCAGCCCGCCGGGGTGCAGGTCGAGCGTGCTCATGTGCTGGGCTGCACCGGCCAAGGCCGCTTCGATCGCTGATGCATCGGTCCCGCGCACGCCGCTCACGCGCACGTGCTCGACCGCTACGAGCGAGGACTTGCGCAGCAACAGCCAGCCCCCGGTGAGCAATGGCACGGCGACGAGCATGACGAGCAGCGCGATGCGCAAGCGCCGGTGGCGGGAGATCGTATGGAACGAGCCGCGTGCCAAGCCGGCGAGCACTTCGAACGGCCGCCACACGAGATCGAAAGATCCGACCGGCGAACGAGCAGCGATGGAGCGTTCCATTTACAGGTCTTCGACCCCGTCGTGCAAACCCCTACCAGGGAAAGCGCACTTCGCCGAGCGTCTGCACCTCTGGTTCCAGATCGACCCCGAAGCGCTCTTTGACGAGACGGCGGCCCTCCGCCATCACGGCGATCACGTCGGCGGTCGTGGCGGAGCCGGTGTTCTCGATGAAGTTCGCGTGCTTCTCGGCGAAGCGGGCGCCGCCGACCGTGAGGCCGCTGCAGCCTGCCTCGGCCAGCAGCAGGCCGGCGGAGCGGCCCTTGCCGTCCGACCCCACCCACCCGTCCGGGTTCTTGAACGTCGAACCGAACGTCTTGATGCCCTGCGGCTGGGCCGCGTGGCGGCGTTCGCGCATCTCTGCGAGCGTCGCCTTGACAGCTGCCGTCCGTGCGGGTGTCAGCAGGAACGACGCGCGCGCGACGATCTCGCTTAAAGCGAGGCTGGAGCGGCGATAGCCGAAACCCAGCTCGGCCGGCGCGCGGCGCTCAGCCCCCTCGGCGGTCGCGATCTCCACCCACTCGAGCACGCGCGCAAGCTCGCCGCCGTAAGCGTTTGCGTTCATGCGCACCGCACCGCCGACGGTGCCGGGGATGTTTACACCGAACTCGATCCCCGACAACCCGGCCTGCGCCGCGCGCGCCGCGACCGACGGCAGCCGTGCGCCGCCACCGCAGACGATGCGCTCACCTTCGTGCTTGATCAGCGCGAGCTTGCGGTCGAGCTTCACCACCAGACCGCGTACACCGTCGTCGGCGATCAGCAGGTTCGAGCCGGACCCGACGACGGAGACCGGGGCGTCGA
>CAWATE010000010.1:0-158629 GCA_963784875.1 uncultured Solirubrobacterales bacterium | reverse complement strand
CTCCCGTGTCGATGAACGCAGACAAGCAAGCCGGACCAATGGCTGGGGCTCCAACCTCTCTCCGCGGGCGCCTGCGGGGGTTCGCCCGCCGGGCGCTGCCGCGGATCGCGCCGTCCTATGCCCGCCACCGTGCCCGCCAGATCGAGCTGGCGGGCACCGTCGTACGCCTCACCGCCGATTTCGAGCATGTCCGCGAACGTCACACCGAGCAGATCGAGCGCCTGGAGGATCTCTCCGCGAGCTCATCCTCGCCGCGAGTCGCTGCGCCGCGACCTCGCTCAGCGCGAGCGCGGCATAGACGAGTGATGCGGGTCCTCACGCTCGCGACCCCGGCACCCTGCCGCAGGCACGCGCGCTCGGCCGCTCGCTAGCCGCCACCAGCCCGACTGGCCGCACGAGTCGTGCTCGCTGCGGGCAGGAGGCGGTCGCGACGTTGTCCGCCTCCGAGGATGCGCCGCCGTGCGTTCGGTCTGCGACGAGCTCGACCTCGACATCGAGGCGCTGCTCGCGCTGCACGACGAGGAGGAGCTGACCGTGCTGCTGCTGCCCGCGCCGTGCTGCGGCGTCGCGCGAGCGGACCCGCGAGCCGGTGCTCCACCTGCCGAGCACCGTGTGGGTGCTCGGCGACCTCTGCAGCCGATCGAGGCGGCGCTGTCCGCGCGCCGCGTGCTGCTCGTGCCGCGGATGACCGCCGAGCTGCCCGACGACGGCCTCGAGCCGTCGCCGGAGCAGCTCGAGCGGGCGGGGCGGATCGAGGAGACGATCGATCGGCGTCGACGGCAGCGCGCGACGCGCGCGAGCTTCCTGGCGTGGTGGGACGGCGCACGTCGAAGCGCACGCTCGGCTCGCTCGACGCGCGCCGCAGCGGCGCGCGGCCCGAGGATCGTCCCTGGCTCGCGCGCTTCCTCGAGCTCGCGCCCGCGCGCTTCGCGACGGCGGTGCTCGACGATCCCGGCTGCAACCTCAACATGTGGAACCTGCACGCCACACGCTCGACGCGGGCCGCGCCGACGGGCGTGCTCGTCGACGGCCGCTGGCCGCTGCGCTTCCTGAACCTGCCCGGCTTCGACCCCGACCGCCCCACCGCCTGAGCGCCACGGCGCGAGCCGGGCGCGGGTCAGCCGCTCGCCCGTGCTGCACGAGCTCTGCGAGCGCTACGCCGCCGAGCTGCGGCGCAGCGGCTGGCAGCGACCCCGACCACCACGCGCGAGGTCGGCCGGCGCCTGCCGGACGGGCTCGTCTACGACGATTCGCTGCGCGCGCTCTACGCCTCGGCCTCGCGCTCGGCGAGCGCTTCGAGGACCTCTTCGGCGAGCAAGGCACGCGCGCGTTCCTCGCCTGGCTCGAAGGGCCGGCGCCCGCGGGCGCCGCCCACGGGATCAACCGCTACGTCTTCTACCGCGTCGCGCGCGAGCGCCCCGACGTCGTGCGCGCCTACCCCGATCTCGACGGCCCCGACGGCGCGGAGTACGTGGCCTGGTGCTGGGCGTTCGGCCGCCAGGAGCTGGCGATCCCCGAGCGCTTCATGCCTCCCGCCCGGGCCCGCACGGCCGCGCCGCACGGCGGCGATCACCGCGCCAGCTCCGCCGACGCCGCCTCGCCGGCCGCGCCGGACGCGGCCGACGCCGACGGCGGATCCGGCGCCGCGCGCCGCCAGACCTCGCCGCGACGACGCGCCGCGTCGCGGACGGTGCCGGCGGTCCGCCTGACCGGCTATCTCGGCCACACGCTCGGCCTCGGCGCGGCCGCGCGCGGCTACGTGCAGGCGCTCGGCGCCGCCGGCGTGCCCGTGCAGCACCGTCAGCGTGCCGCTGCACCACCTCGCGCTGCCGGTCGCGCTCGCCGACGAGTACGGCCGCCACGGCTTCGAGGATCTCGTCCACGAGGGCCGCCACGGCTTTGAGATCGTCGCGGTCAACGCCGACGAGCTCCCCGACTTCGTCGAGCGTCTCGGCGAGGACTACTTCGAGGGGCCGCGCATCGGCGATCTGGGGCTGGGAGACGAACAGCGATCCCCGCCCGCTGGCAGCGCGCGTTCGCGCTCGTCGAGGAGATCTGGGTCTACTCGCGCTTCATGGCCGAGAACATCGGCGCCGTCGCGCCGGTGCCGGTGCTCGCGCTGCCGCCGCCCGTGCAGCGCCCGCGCCGCGGCGGCCGCGCCGCTGCGCCTGGGCGTCCCCGACGGCTTCCTGTTCCTGTTCGTGTTCGACTACCTGAGCACGGTCCAGCGCAAGAACCCGGTCGGCCTGATCGAGGCGTTCAAGCGCGCGTTCGCGCCCGGCGAGGGCCCGCAGCTCCTGATCAAGACGATCAACGCGCCGCTGCGCCCGCTCGCCGAGGAGGAGGTGCTGTGGGCCGCGCACGGGCGCGACGGACATCCACGTCATCGACCGCTCGCTCACCGCCGAGGAGCTCGCCGGGCTGATGGCCGCGTGCGACTGCTACGTCTCCCTGCACCGCGCCGAGGGCTTCGGCCTGACGATGGCCGAGGCGATGGCGATCGGCAAGCCCGTGATCGCGACCGGCTACTCGGGCAACGTCGACTTCATGAACGCGAGAACAGCTATCTGGTCGACTACGCGATCGGGCGCGTCGGGCCGGAATGCGAGATCTACCCGCCCGAGGGCGAATGGGCCGACCCGAGCGTCGAGCACGCGGCCGAGCTGATGCGCCGCGTCGGTCGAGAGCCGCGCGCGAGGCGGCGCGCTCGGCGAGCGCGCGGCGCAGGACATCGCGCGCAGCTCTCGCCCGCAGGCCACCGGCGCGGCGATGCGCCGGCGGCTGGAGGAGCTCGTCGGGCGGACCGACGGCGTGCGCGTGAGGATGTCCTGCGTCAGGTCGGTCGCGGCGCGCGTCGGGCGGCGCCGCGCCCGGCTTCGAGCACCTCCATCCATTCATAGCCGACGGCGCGCGTCGCAGATCTGCGTCTGCCGCCGCCGCCGGAGCCACGTTCACGCCGGTATGACTGCGAGTCCACGTGGCAGCAGCACGATCGGGCCGAAGCTGCGCGTGTCCGGGTCGACGTCGTCGCCGCTGCCCGGGTGCAGGCTGCCGCCGCCGCGCTCGATCGTAAGCGTGTGGCGACCGGCCGCGAGCGTCGCGCATGCCGACGTTCAGATACTGATTGGGATAGCGGTCTTCGTACGCGATCGTGCCCACTTTCCGTCCATCGAGCACGAATTTGATCGGGCGTCCCACCGTGCCTTCCATCCACAGCTCGTAGCTGCCGCCGCGCGCGAGCGTGAACGCCATGCGGTCGCTGCCCGCGCCGTAGGCTACGAGCTCGTTCCCCTCCGGTTTCCAGTAGTCCGGGTGAGCCCCGGCGGGCGGCAGCACCTTGGTCGTCGTCGGTGCGCGCACGTAGGCGACGCTCGCGCCGACCCCGGCCTTGCGCAGCGAACGCTCGAGGTTGCCGCAGAACGTGGCCGTGCGCTCGTGCGGCAGCCCCGACAGCGGATAGTGCACGTATACGTCCGCGGCGGGCCGTTCGCGGCGCCACACGTCGAAGTACCTCGTCTGCTGCACCAAATCCCAGTTGCTCGGCGCGCGCACCGCCAGCGGGCCGCGCGGCACGACGATCAGCTTGAATTTCTGCAGGTACGACATCTGAAACTGGTTGAGGCTGAACGAGAACCCGACCACCCCGGGCGACTCGACACTGCGGGCAGCAGCCCCAATTCGTCGTACGCCGGCTGCACGTCCGTGGTCCCCGCTCCTCGCGCAGGAAGTACTCGGCGTACTCGTCGAACGACGGATACAGCGTCGGGCCCTGCCCGGCGTAGCGCCTGCCGATCTCGGCGAGCTCGTGATAGCGCGCCGCGGGGGCCAGCGTCGTGTCGTGATACACGAGCGCGTTCCCGTACAGCACCCCGCCGACGATCACCGCCGCGGCCAGCCAGCCGAGCAGCGCTAGGGGGACCCGTCTGTTCGCGCTCAGCGCCGTCGCGCCCGCGAACGCGAGCGTGAGCGCGAACACGCCGGTGATCGTGAACGACTTGAACTCGCATCCATGCAGTGCTGTGCGCGACGTAGTACCACAGCGCGATCGGCGCCGCCACACCCGCGAACGCGAGCACCCAGCGACGGCGCACGAGCGCGACGAGCGTGCCGAGCACGGCGAGCGCGATCACGAACACGTCGAGCGCGTGGGTCGCCGTCGACGTGGTACGAGCGGAAAACGGAAGTCGCCCGTCAGCCACACCCCGGCCGCAGACCATTCCGGCACCGGTCCCGACAGGTTGCCGAGACCGAGGTTCGAT
This sequence comes from uncultured Solirubrobacterales bacterium, assembly GCA_963784875.1. Lineage (GTDB taxonomy): Bacteria > Actinomycetota > Thermoleophilia > Solirubrobacterales > Solirubrobacteraceae > Palsa-744. The sequence continues at coordinate 154,370 of CAWATE010000010.1, read as the reverse complement.
CGTGCCGCCGATCGCGTTGCTCGCGATCCCGCCGAGCTGGGTCAGCGCGCTGATGATCTCGGGCAGCGCGATCACGATCGCGAGGCCCGTCAGCAGCGCCCAGTCGGCGATCGTGCGCAGGCGGTGAGCGGACAGAAGCGTGAGCACGAAGGCCGCGGCGAGCAGCACGCCCAGCCACGGCGCGACGCCGAAGCTGAATGCGGCGATCGACGCCGCGATCGCGACGGCCGCCGGCAGCACTGACATGCGAGGTCCCCTCCCGGGCAGGCGCTCGGCGAGCACGGCGACGACGGTCAGCAGCAGGCTCGCCGTGGTGAGCTCCTTGATGCCCCCCTCGAGCGCATACCCGTACAGCACGGTCGGCTGGATCGCCACGGCCGCCGCGATCGCGCGCAGCGGCCGGCCCGCGGCCGTGCGCCCCGGTGCGCGCTTCCGGCTGCGTGCCCCAGCAGCGAGTAGATCGCCAGCGCGCCCATCGCCGCGGCGAACGCGTGATACATCTGGTAGCACCACGCCACGTCGGTGCGGATCAGCTTGGCGATCACCCCGAGCGTCGCCTGCCCGCCCCCGGGATAGCCGATCGAGACGAGCTTCTCCGCGTTCGCGTGATAGGAGGAGTCGAACGTGGTCTTCGCGCGTCCGGCTTCGGCGAGGTAATGAGAGAAGTCCATCTGAAAGCCGAGATCGATCAATCCGCGTGTAGCCGGTCCACGTCGGGGTGCCGGTCAGCAGCGTCGGCGCGGCGATCGCCGCGAAGGCGGCGAGCCCCGCGAGCGCCCCCCAGGGGATCCCGTCCAGGCGGAGTCGGCCGTCCAGGCGCGGTCGGCGCAGTGTGCCCGCCCGTGCCGCGAGCGCGAACCCCGCAAGCGCCGCCGCGAGCGCGATCCAGCCGGCGGCCGCAACCAGCCAGCCGATGTACGTCGTGAACGAGCAGATCGCCACCAGCAGCGCGAAGCCGACCGGCAGGATCAGCCCGTCCGGAAGCCAGTCGCCGCCGAGTCCGCGCACGAGCAGCCCGCCCCCCGCGCTGAGGCCCAGCAGCGCGAGCGGAAACAGGATGCAGCCGCAGATGAACAGTCCGGTCAAGCGCGGATCTATATCGACTTCACCGGCCGCGACGCGCTACGCACGACCATACTGTCGGGCGCATGCCCTCTCCAGACCTCGCTACGGACCGTGCCTGGTGGGCGATCGTGTTGAACTGGAACGGGCGCGAAGACACGCTCCGCTGTCTCGAGTCGCTGGTCGCGGTCGAGCGCTCCGACATGGGGATCGTGTGTGTCGACAACGGCTCCTCCGACGGCTCCCAGCAGGCGATCCGCGAGCGCTTCCCGCAGGAGCGAGTCGTCCTGATCGAGGGGGGCTCGAACCTCGGCTACTCCGCCGGCAACAACCTCGGCTTGCGCTATGCGCTCGAGCATGGCATGCGCTGGGCGATGCTCGTCAACAACGACGCGACCGTCGCCCCCGACGTGATCGACGGGTTCGAGCGCGCCGTCCGCGCCCGTCCGCGCGCCGGGATCCTCGCCGGCAAGGTCTACTTCGCCGACCGTCCGCGCACGGTCTGGTTCGCCGGCCAGCGCGTCTCAGAGCTGCTCGGCTACTCCGGCCGTCCCCGCGGCTACGGGCGCCAGGACGGCCCGCGCTACGGCCGTGTGCGGTCGACCGGGCGCGCCGTCGGGGCGCTGATGGCGATCTCGCGCGAGGCGATCGAGCAGGCCGGGCTGCTCGCGGAGGACCTGTTCCTCTACGTCGAGGACGTCGACTGGGCGCTGCGCGCGCGCGCGGCCGGCTTCGAGGTGGTGCTCGCGCCCGCAGCGCGGGCCTGGCACAGCGTCTCCGCCTCCACCGGCGGTGAGGCGGCCTCCACCCACACGCTCTACTACGGCGTGCGCAACACGGTCGTGGTGCTCGAGCGCAGACGTCCGCTCGGTCGTACCGGCAGCGCGCTGCGGCGCGCGGCGATCCTCGCCACGTTCGCCGCGCACGCGCTCACTCGCGCGCACCGTCGCCGCGCGCTGCGCGCGGTGCGCCGCGGCTTTCGCGACGCCCGCGCGGGGCGGCTCGGCCCGCGTCAGGATTAGACCCATACGGCAAAAAAAGACCCGACCCACGAGGGGCCGGGTGGTATGTGTACCAGTATATCGGCCGTCTCGCGCGCCATGTCAAGCGCTTTGGCTAAATGTTTCTAACTCTGCTCACCAGTCGACGGGCTTGGCGTAGACACCGACAGGATCGGGCAGTTGATGGGCGCGGAAGTCCTTTGCGCTCAGTTTGGCCCACCAGTGGCCCCCCACGCCGTCGTCGGCGTTGCCGCGCAGGTCGCCGGCGAGGAAGCTCCTCGACGGGTTGACGGTTCCCACGGGCACCCGCTTGCGCGCCTCCACGAGCGGGAGCTTGAGATCGCTGTCGTTCGAGATCACGATCGCGGCGTCGACGTTGGCTTCGAGGACGTCGAGCAGCAGATGGGCGGCGACGTTGACGTCCGATCCCTTCTCCTCGCGCCGGGCGTGAGAGACCATGAACACGGCATCCCGCACCGGCTCGTTCGCGGCGTCTTTCACCAGGACCGGCGGCGCCGATCGAGTCAGGACCGGACGGCCCTTCGCGTCCGGGGTCGCCATCGGCGCCTGCTTGACGCGCGACACATATGAGCCGTACTCGATCAGGTCGACCGCCTTGGCGGCTGTCAGAGCCTTGAGATAGATGTCCTGATCGGCTGCGCCGGAGGGGTTGTCCGCTCCGCTGATTCGCGCTGTGCAATAGACGATGCGCGCGATCTCCGACCCATGCCAGCCGGCCAGCTGCTCCGCGAGGCTGCGCAGGTCGATCCAGCGCCAACCCGCGGCGCCCCTGCCGCAAAGGCCACGCGCGCCGTAGTACAGATTGAATGCGTCGATATACACCCCGACCCTCACCGGGCCAAGTCTATTCGACTGGACCAACTCTTATCAAGATACGACTTCACTTTTGGAGCGCGCGGTGGGGGCGCAGCGTCCGGTGTGGCGGACGCTGCGGTGGGGACTCAGTGCCCGGCGCGACGGCCGCGCAGCGCCGAGCGCGTCAGCGCTGTCGTCACGCCCACCACCCCCGTGACGCCGCCCGCGCCGAGCGCGGCGGCGCCGTAGCGGCCCGCCTCGCGCCACTGCCGCGCGCGCGCACGACGGCGCGCCTCGCCGAGCATGATCGCGGCCTGCATCGCGCGCGCGCGACGGGCAAGCTCGGGATGACGAGCGGTCACGAGCGCCATCGCCATCATCCCCTCCTCGTAGGAGGCGCCCGATGCGTCGGCGCGGGTCGTGAAGTTGTCGCCGTGGCGGCGATAGCGCACGAGCACGTCGTCGAGCGCCACGCACCGTCCGTGGCGGAACACCTCGATGTCGAACAGCCAGTCGTTCGTGTACGTCAGCCGCTCGTCGAACCCGCCGGGTGGGCACAGCGCCGCACGGATCATCGTCGCCGACGGCAGCATCCTGTAGGTCGGGTCGAACCACAGCTCGATCCCGCCGCTGCGCAGCGGCACACCGCTCATCACATGTGAGAAGCGCCCAATCGCCGCGCCGCTGTCGGAGTGGAAGATCTCCGCGTCGTGCGTGCACCCGGCGGCGGCGGGATCGCCGTCGAGCTCGGCCACCTGGCGCGCGAGCTTGCCGGGCAGCATCACGTCGTCGCCGTCCAGCCACGCGATCAGCCCGCCCCGCGCGATCGCGAGCGCGCGGTTCAGCGCGAACGGCTTGCCTTGGTTCTGCTCCCCGCGCAGCACTTTGATCCGGGCGGGATCGCGCGCGGCGAACGAGTCGGCGATCGCGACGGTGGCGTCGGTCGAGCCGTCGTCTGAGACGATCAGCTCGTAGTCGTCGAATCCCTGCGCCAGCACGCTCTCGATCGCCTCGGCCACGAAGTCCTGCTCGTTGTAAGCCGCCATGATCACGCTCACACGCGGGTCTTTTGCGCTCATCGCTCAATCATGACCGCGCGTGCCGGGGCGTGCCTGCCCGTCCGCGGTCCCTTCGCCGGCGTCTGTCGCGCTGCCTCACGGCGGGTTGCGCTCACAGCCACGTGTTGCGCAGGCAAGCCGGTCGCCATGGCGAGCGGCTGAGCGCTCGTAGGGTGGCCGAGTTGGCCACGTAGCGCAGCGTCTCACCGACGCCGCTCGGCGGGTAGGAGGAGCCGCCGGCCGGCGCGTCGGTTACGTAGCTCGCCTGTAGCGAGGTCGCGCGCAGGCCGCCGTGATGGCGCATGTGCGCGGCGACGCGCGCCTCGAACACGCGCGCCTTGTGAGCGCCGGGGTAGGCGATGCTCGCGATGCAGCGCTGCCGGTAGATCGGCGTGGCCAGCAGCGCGCGCCGGGCGAGGAAGACCTGGTCGCTGAAGCCGTGCCCGATCGCGAAGCCCGCCTGCGTCGCCACCGCCTCGCGCTCGACCCCCGGCCGCCGGCCGGCCCCGTCGGGCAGCTCCCAGCTGGGGTTGGCGACGATCACGCGTCCGTCCTTGCCCATCAGCTCGAGCGCGGGGGCGATCCAGTCCACAGGGGGCTCGAGCCGCGCCTCGGGGTCCCAGTAGAGCAGCCACGGGCTGCCGGGCAGTGTGGCCGCGACGAGCGGCGCGTCGCTGTAGTGCAAGAGCGGTTCGAGCTCCTCGCGGCGCAGGCCGGTGCGCGCGAGCGCGCGATCGAGGTGATCGGCGACGAAGCGCAGCTCGTCGATCTCGCCCGCGTCGAGCAGACGCTGCCCACGCGCGCGCGCGTCGGAGGGCTCGGCGACGTTGTTGACGAGCACCACTCGGCGCGCGAAGTGGTGGCGCTGCGCCGCGGCGATCGCCGCGAACGCGCCCGTCTCGAGCACGTCGCGGTAGGTCCGCTCGAAGACGTTGACGACCAGGTCGACCGATTCTTCGACGGCAGGGCTCACCCGCTCCATGATCGCAAGCGGCGCGTCCCGAACACCGCGCGGCGCCCACCCCCCCGCGGTTACGAGCCAGCCTCTAAGGTGGGCGCGAGCAGATGTACTCCGACCCAGCCACGCGGCCCAAGATCTCGGCGTGCGTTGTCGCTCGCAACGAGGAGCGGCTGATCGGCCGCTGCCTTCAGAGCTTCGCCGACTTGGTCGACGAGATCGTGTTCGTGCATGACGGCCCGTGTGAGGACCGCACGCTCGAGATCGCCGCGGAGTACGGCTGTGAGATCTTCGAGCGGCCGCTGCGGGGACACGCCGACGCGTCGAAGGTGTTCGCCTTCTCCCAGACTCAGCACGAGTGGATCCTCGGCGTCGACGCCGACGAGTTCCTCTCCGATGGGCTGCGCGAGCACCTGCACGAGCTCGTCGGCGATCCGGACGTCAACGGATATCGCTTCCTGTGGCCGTTCTGGGACGGCCGGCGCTACGTGTCGAGCCCCGAGCAGAGCTGGCGCAAGCTCCAGCTGTACCGGCGCGAGGCGCTGCACGCCGTCGGCAACCTGCACCTCACGATTCAGGTCGACGAGCCGGTGCGCGACGTCGACTACGTGCTCGAGCACCGGCCGGAGTACAACAACTGGGCGCTGCGCACGACGCTGACCAAGTGGCGCTCGTGGGCGCGGGTGGGCGCGCGCGAGCACCTCTCTCCGTACAGCGACCTGCCGACCTTCAACTGGGACGGCCCGACCGAGTGGTCGCCGCGCCGGCAGCTGCTCAACCGCCTCTCGCCGCTGCTGTTCCTGCCCTACGGGCCGGCGGTGTTCGCGCTCGAACTGTACAACCACCGCCACGAGCTGAGCCCGCGACGCAACCTGTCGATGGCGTTCAACTACGGCGTCTACGCGGCCATGCACCAGCTGTACGTGGCGAAATACCTCTACTTGGGCTTCCCCGGCGACACGTGAGCGCCTCGGTGTCGGCCTGCGTGGTCGTGCGCAACGAGGAGGCGGTGATTGAGCGCTGCCTGGCAAGCCTCGACGGGGTCGTCGACGAGATCGTGCTCGTGCACGACGGCGAGTGCGAGGACCGCACGCTCGAGATCGCCGCGGCGCACGGCTGCCGGATCTTCGTGCGCCCGCTCGTCGGCCACGCCGAGGTGGCGACGGTGTTCGCGTTCGAGCAGGCGCGGGGCGAGTGGATCCTGTCGCTGGACGGGGACGAGTTCCTGTCTGAGCCGCTCCGCGCCGAGCTGCGCGCGCTCGCCGCGGACGAGACGGTCAACGGCTATGAAGTCCTCTGGCGGATGTGGGACGGCAAGCGCTACATCACCGAGAACGGCCCTTACAAGCTGTCGCTGTTCCGTCGCGCGCGCGTGCACGTGCTCGGCATGATCCACGCGGTCGAGCGCGTCGATCCGCCGGTGCGGCGCGTGCGCCTGCAGCTCGAGCACCGCCCGCTGTACAACAACTACGCGCTGCGCACCGTCCTCACCAAGCACCGCCGCTGGGCGCGCATCAACGCGCGCGAGTTCCTCGGCGAGCTGTCGGCGCTGCCTAGCTTCAACTGGGATGGCCCGGTCGCCTGGCCGCCGCGCCGGCGCGTCCTCAACCGGCTCTCGCCGCTGCTGGTGCTTCCCTACCTGCCGGTGGTGTTCGCGATCAGCTTTACGCGCGAGCGCGGCTATTACGGGCTGCGCGAGAACCTGCGCATGGCTTTCGGCCAGGCCGTGTACGGCGCGCTGGTGCAGCTGTACGTCGCCAAATACCTGTATCTCGGTCTCGACGAGCGCGCCGCGAGCACCGCCGCGGAGCCGCCGCGGCCAGGGTCGCGTGACGCATGACGGAGGCCGACGTCGACCCCCTCGACCGCCCCGACGCGGGCGCCCGGGTGATCCGCGGCGGGGTGATTCGGGGGATCGCCTACGCGGTCAACATCCTGCTGATCACAGCGACGGTGCCGCTGATGACGCGCCACCTCGGCGTCGTCGACTTCGGGCGCTTCGTGACCGCGTCGTCGATCGTGATGATCGTCGCCGGCGTCACCGAGTTCGGGCTGACTGGGGTCGCCACGCGCGAATACGCGCTGGCGGATGCGGTGGCGCGCAGACGGCTGCTCGGGAACGTGATCGGGCTGCGGACCCTGTCCACGCTGCTGGGGCTCGCGATCGCGTTCCTGCTGATGTTCTCCGGCGGCTCTCCCGGTGTCGTGCTCGTCGGGATCCTGATCTCGGGCGCGGGGCTAATGCTGATCAACGTGCAGCAAACGCTCGCGCTCGTGCTCAGCACCTCGCTGCGGTGGGGGCTGTACTCGCTGTTCGAACTCGTCAACACGCTCGTGGTCGCGATCGGCACGGTCGTGCTCGTGCTGCTCGGGACGGGCCTGTTGCCGTTCTTCTACGTCAGCGTGATCTCCTCGCTCGCCGCGCTGGCGGCCACGCTGCTCGTGATGCGCAGCCACGTGATGCTGCGTCCGCGCTTCGAAGTCCAGGCGTGGGCGCGCCTGCTGCGCGACTCGATCCCCTATGCGGCCGCCACGACCGTCGGGATCCTCTACTTCCGCGTCGCCTTGATCGTCGTCTCGCTCGGCTCGGGCGCGGAGCAGACCGGCTACTACTCGACCGCGTTCAAGGTGGTAGAGGCGATCTCGGGCACCGCCTTCCTGATGGCGAGCTCGGCCTTCCCGATCTTCGCGCGAGCCGGACGCGACGATCACGAGCGGCTGCGTTACGGGTCCGGCCGGGTAAGCGAGACGGCGCTGATCGCCGGCGTCTACCTCGCGCTCAGCCTGATCGTCGCGGCGCCGTTCGTGATCGAAGTGCTCGCGGGTCCGAACTTCAAGCCGGCCGTGCCGGTGCTGCGGTTGCAGGCGACGTCGCTGATCGCGACCTTCCTCGGCGCGACGTGGAGTCTGACGCTGCTGTCGCTGCGCGAGCACCGGCGGATGCTGCAGGCCAACGCGCTCGCGCTCGTGCTCGCCGTGATCCTCTCGCTCGCGCTCGTGCCGAGCCTCGGCGCGGAAGGAGCGGCGGCGGCCACCGCCGCGACCGAGTTCGTGCTGGCCGGCGCCTACTGGTGGTCACTGGGCCGCAGCCCGGCGCGCTTTCGCCCGTCGCTCGGCCTGGCTCCGAAGGTGCTTGTGGCCGCCGCGCTTGCCGGCGTGCCCGCGCTCGTGCTGTCGATATCGAGCTTCTTCCTATGGGCGATTGCCTCGGCGATCTACCTGGCGGTGTTGCTGCTCCTGCGCGCGTTTCCCCCGGAGCTGCTGCACGCGCTACTGCGCCGCGACGCGCCGGTGGCGCCGTAGGTCAAATGGGTGCCCGCAGCCGGACTTTGAGATCACAGATTGCAATCTCCAACGAGCGTTGTGCTCTACGGGGTGCAGACAGGACGTCTGATCGAGCAGGTTAAGCGGAACATAGACCGGTTCCCATCGGACTTCATGTTCCAGCTGACGAATGATGAGGCCACGGCTTTGAGATCGCAAATTGCGATCTCAAAAGAGGGGCGCGGTGGACGTCGCTACGCGCCCTACGTATTCACAGAGCAAGGCGTGGCAATGCTTTCCGGGGTGCTCCGAAGCAAGACGGCGGTCACCGTCAACATCGCGATCATGCGAGCATTCGTTGAGCTGCGACGTGCTGCGGTCTCTTACACCGCTATCGAGAGACGCCTCGAAGATTTCGAGCGAGAGACCAAAGCGACGCTCGGCCAACACGACGAGCAGCTAGACGAAATATTCGAGGTGCTACGGCAGCTGATCTCCCCACCCCCGCAACAAAAACGCCCAGTCGGCCTCAGGTTGCCCGAAGGTGACAAGTAGCGGACGCTGGTGTCCTTCTAGCCACCCAGCGCCCGGCGATAACACGCAAGCGTCCCCGCGGCCGCGGCCTCCCAGCTGAACCGCGCCGCCTGGGCACACCCCAGCTCGCGCAGCCGCCCGGCGAGCCCCGTGTCGGCGATCAGCTCGGAAATGGCCGCCGCGATCTGCGCAGGCGAGCGCGGGTCGAAGTACAGCGCCGCGGAGCCGCCGACCTCGCGCAGCGCGGGGATATCCGAGCAGGCGACCGGCAGCGAGCGCGCCATCGCCTCGATCACGGGCAGCCCGAAGCCCTCGTGCAGCGTCGGCAGCACGAGGCAGGCGGCAAGCGTGTAAAGCGAGTCGAGCTCGGCGGTGGAGCGGTGCCCGAGCAGGCGCACGTCCTCACCGACGCCGGCGGCCGTCGCCTGCGCTTGGAGTCGGCCGTCGTCGGTGCCGTGCCCGGCGATCGCGAGCAGCGGGCGCTCGGCGGGGGCGATCAGCGCGAGCGCGTCGATCAGCGCGGGCATGTTCTTGTGCGGCAGGTGCGTCGCGACCGCGAGCGCGAGCGGGCGGCCGTCCGGCCGCAGGCGCGCGCGCAACTCGCCGGCCGCCGGCGGCGTGAGATCGGGCGATGGCGCCGATGGCGCCGATGGCGACGACGGCGACGACGGCGATTGTGACGGGGCGAGCCCGCCGCCGGCCGCCGCCGGTGTCAACGCCCCAGGCGCGGCGACCACGGGCGGGAGGCGCACACCGTTGGGGACGACATCGATGCGCGCGCGCGCGATGCGAAGCCCGGAGACGATCTCATCGGCCCCGGCGGAAGAGACCGCGATGATTCGCTGCGCGCGGTGCGCGGCGAGCGAGACGAGCGCGGAGGTGGCCAGGCGGTTGGCGGGAGAGAGCAGCTCAGGGACCGCCAGGTATTGAAGGTCGTGGATCGTGACGACGCGCCGAAAACGGCCCCAGGGGGGCGCGAAGTTGGCCATCGAGTGCAGGACGTCGACACGCGCGCGCGATGCCGCGACGGATACGAGCGAAAGCTCGCCGAGCGCCCACTGCGCCCGGCTGCGCGCGGAGACGGGCAGCGTCACGGTGCGCACGCGCGGGCCGAGCTCGGCGGCAAGGCGCGGGCCGGCGTCGCGGTTGACGAACGCGACGAGCTCGAGGGAGGGGTCTTGGCGCTGCATGGCCGGCACCAGTTCGCGGGCGTAGGTCTCGCGCCCGCCGGTCTGACCAGGCACGAGGTAGAGCAGGTCGAGGCCTACGCGCATCGGTGCTTGCAGGGAATGGGCTCTGGGTAGGATCGGACGCGCGTCAGCGCCGACGCGCCGGCCGGCCGGAGAGACAGAACCGATCGGACGCCCATCAGCGCGCACGCGCCGGCAGGACTGACAGGGCAAGGCGGACGAGTCGCCAGTAGGCCGCCTGGGGCGCGCTCAGCAGGGGGCTGGAGGCGGCCGCCAGGTAGGGGCTGTCAAGCGAGGCGGTCAGGTGGGAGGCGAGCTCGCGCGAGCCGATGCGCCGGTTTTGCTGCACGATGCGCCGACGCGCGCGCAAACCGGGCAGAGAGGCGAGCACGGCCGCTTGCGCGCGCAGCTTCGGCCGCAGCCAGCCGCCGCGCCCCGCGATTGCCAGCAGGCCCAGCTCGGCCGCCAGCAGCGCCGGCATGAGCAGGGCGAGCAGCGCGGGAGGATAGGCCGAGAGGACGGTGCGCCAGCGGTTGCGCTCGAGGTAGAACCACTTGGAGGAGCCCTTGTCGAACTCGTAGCTGTGGGTGACGCGCGCGGCGGGGACGAGGCCGACGCGGTGTCCGCTCAGCCACAGGCGCAGTCCGAGGTCGAGGTCCTCGCCGTACATGAAGTACTCGGGGTCGAGGCCGCCGAGCTCGAGCCAGGCGTCGCGGCGCACGACCAGCGCGGCGCCCGACGGGAACGCGATCTCGCAATCCTCCGCCGGCAGCGCGGCTACGGGAAGGTCGCAGTCGCCGGCCCAGCCGATGCCGAGGTAGTGGACGACGCCGCCGCTGGTGTTGATGTGGGTGTCGCCGTCGAGCAGGACGGCCGCCTGCCACGCCCCCCAGCGGCGATGGGCCGCCGCGGCGCCGCGCAGACGTGCGAGGCAGTCGGGCTGCGGGCGCGAGTCGGGGTTGAGGAACAGCAGCAGCGGCGCGCGGGTCGCGGCGGCGCCGGCGTGGCAGCCGCCGGCGAAGCCGAGGTTCTGGCCGGTCTCGAGCACGATCGCGCGTTCGCTGTGCGCGCGCACGACGGAGGGGGTCGAGTCGGTCGAGGCGTTGTCGACGATCGCGAGCTCGTCGTCGTCGCGCAGCTGCGGTGCGAGGGCGGCGAGCAGGTCGGGGAGGTGGGCGGCCGAGTTGTGGGTCACCACCACCACGGCCAGTGCGTCAGGGCCCATCCTCGGATTCTTCGACGCGCTGCTGCAGCAGCCCGAGCCGCTGGGCGAGCACCTTGTTCTGGTCGGACAGGCGCGAGACGGCGAGCGAGAAGTGCAGCAGCATCATCGCGATCAGCGCGAACGCGACGGCGAACAGCGCCGAGGGCGGGTAGGAGATGCCGACGTCGTTGGAGAGGGTCGTCAAGCAGCCCCTTCCAGGCGGCGAGCACGAACAGGTGGTGGCGGCGAGCAGCCACAGGATCGCGTAGCGCTCGGAGAGGCGCTTGCGCCGGACGAGCTCGAACACGAGCAGCAGCAGCGCGAGCGTGACGACGATCGCGAGGCCGCGCTGGAGGGTGATCTTCGTCACGGCGGCGATCTCGTTCACAGCGCGTGCTCCGCGGCGACCGGCGGACGCTCGCCGGCCTCGACGTTGGGCGGCGGCGGAAGAGGCCGACGAACACGGCCAGCAGCACCTTGACCATGTAGTAGACCGACTGGGTCGAGGAGATCGCCGAGGCGCCGGTCAGGCGCGGGCGCATGCGCGACGGGGATCTCGCAGCTGCGCAGGCGGTGGGCGTGCATCAGCAGGATCGCCTCGACCTCGGGGTAGTCGTGCGGGTAGTCGCGCGCGAACAGCTCGATGCCGCGGCGGTTGGTCATGCGAAAGCCCGGACGTCGGGTCGGTGACGCGCTGGCCGGTGATCAGCGAGACGACGCGCGAGAAGATGCGGATGCCGACGCGGCGCGGGGCCGAGGAGCGGTAGCCGTCGCCGGCGGCGTCCAGGAAGCGCGAGCCGGTGACCATGTTCGAGCTCGGGTCCGCTTGCAGGCAGCGCGAGCAGGTCGCGGATGTGGCGCGGGTCGTGCTGCCCGTCGCCGTCGACCTGCACGGCGACGTCGTAGCCGTGCTCGAGCGCGTACATGTAGCCGCTCTGCATCGCGCCGCCGATGCCGAGGTTGAACGGCAGGCGCAGGACCGCGGCGCCGGCGGCGCGGCGCGCGGTCGGCGGTCGCGTCGGTCGAGCCGTCGTCGACGACGAGCACGTCGAAGTCGGGCGCGCGGCTCGTGGATCGCGACGATCGTCTCGGCGATCGCGTCGGACCTCGTTGAGCGCGGGGACGATGGCGAGATGGCGTCTCATGAGAGTGGGCGGGTCGTGACGGTGATGTGTGAATGGCAACGCGCTCGCCGGCGGCGAGTTGCGAAAAGCGGTGCTGGGACTGAAGATAAGTGTAGGGGCAGGTCCGTCGCCCGAGCACACGCGACCGCGTGCACCGGGGCGATTGCGGCGCTGTGCAACGATCGCCGCATGGACGGGCGACGATGGACCGCGGAGCAGCGCAGGCTGCGCGAGGCGCTGCGGACGCGGGAGCGGCGAGAGGAGGGTGGGGAGAGGAATGGAGAGCGGGCGGCTGCCGCCGCCTCGGAGTCGAGCGTGCTGGTGAGCGTGATCGTCGTGTGCTGGAACTCGGCGGAGGTGATCGGGCGGTGCTTGCGGGCGCTGCTCGAGCAGGAGTACGGGAGCTATGAGATCGTCGTGGTCGACGACGGCTCGGAGGATCAGACGCGGGCGGTGGCCGAACGCGAGCTGGCGGGCGGCCGGGGAACGGTGATAGCGAGCCCGGTCAATCGAGGCTGCCCGCACGCGCGCAACCTCGGGCTGGAACATGCCAGGGGGGAGATCGTCGCGTTCATCGACGCCGATGGGTTCGCCGCGCCGGGCTGGCTGCGCGAGGTCGTGGCCGCGTTCGGCGCGGATCGGACGATCGGCGGCGTCGCCTCGACGGTGTTCTTCGCGGACGACCCGCTCGCGATCAACGGCGCCGGGGGAACGGTCAACCGCCAGGGATGGGCGGCGGATCTGTCGATGAACGAGTCCTACGAGCGGGCGCAGCTCGCCAGCGAGGCGCTGTATCCGATGGGCTGCGGCATGGCGCTGCGCCGGGAGGCGATCGACAGCGTGGGCAAGTTCGACGATCGGATGCTCAACTACTACGACGATGTCGACTACGGCGTGCGACTGTGGCGCGCGGGCTACCGGGTGGTCGTGGCGGGCGACGCGTGGATCGACCACGGCTTCGGCCAGGGCGGCGGCGGAGAGTCGACGTACAAGCGCCTGCTGTGCGAGCGCCATCGCATACGGGTGGTGCTCAAGCACGCGCCGCTCAACGAGTTGAGCAGATGGGCGCGGCACGAGGCGGACGAGTTGAAACGCGCCGATCGGGAGCGGCGGGGCCTGAAGCTGAGGGCGATCGCATGGAACGTGCGTCACCTGAGGAGCACGGGAGCGGCTCGCCGCGCGCTGCGCGGGGCGCCGCGCGCGCCGGAGCGGCTGATCGACCCGTCGTGGGGGGACGGCTTCCCCGTGGGGGTGCCGCCGCGCGCAAGGCCGCGGCCGGAGGCGGCGGGCAGCGCGCTTGAGATGGCCGACCCGGGGAGCGAGGGGCAGCTGCTGTACGGCTGGTTCGGAGCGGAGCGGGTAGCGGCAGGCAGCCGCCGCTGGGCGGCGGTGCAGGCGGGCGCGCTGATCCGGCTGGAGGAGCGCGCGCGGAGGGTGCGGTTCGACTACGCGCACGTGCCGGTCGACGGCGGCGGGGTCGAGGTGAGCGTGCGCCGATCGGGCGCGCCGGAGCCGCTCGTGGGAGTGTGGAGCACGCACCTGCCGTGGCGCTACGCGGAGCGCTCGGTAGAAAGCCGGGTGGTGGACTTGGAGTCGGGTGACTACGAAGTGGTGTTCAGCGCGCCGCGGGGGTGGACCGACCCGCCGGTGGAGACGCGGAGGCTGGGGTTCGCGTTGACGAGCATGGCGTTCGAGGAGGCGTGGGAGATCGCCTCGGGCGGGCTGGACATGGCGGTACAGGAGACGGTCGAGGAGCAGTTGCTGAGCGGCTGGTTCGAAGGCGAGCAGAGCGAGGAGCGCCACTACCGGTGGGCGGGCAAGCACGCGGAGGCGATCGTGCGCGTCGAGGGGAGCGCGAGCGGCGCGAGCTTGAGCTACCGCTTCCCACCCGGCCCGACCGGCGGCCTGCAAATGTCCGTGTGCCCGCTGGACACGCGCGGAACCGAGCCGGTGTGGTCGACCCGGATCGAGTGGCGCGAGGACGAGTGGCACGAGCAGGTCCTCGACCTGCGCCTGGGAGCCGGCGACTACGTGGTCAGATTCGACACCGAGACAACGTGGTCGAACCCGGAGGGGCGCGACGGGAAGCTCCCGCGGGAGAACCGCGCGCTGGGCTTTGCGCTGTCTGCGCTGATGCTGATGCCCGCGGGCTGAAACCAAACGGTGGCTTAGTAGAGATGACACCATATGGTTTCATGCTATACTTGCTATCGAACGGTAGCAAGGAAATAGTATGACTATTCGATCGATTCATGACCTAGCAGCGGCGATACGCGGCCGTCGCACAGATCTTGGAATGAGCCAGGCCGAGCTTGCCAAACGCACCGGCGTCTCGCGTAAGTGGATCTACGAGTTCGAGGGGGGAAAGCCTACAGCGGAGTCTGGACTTCTACTACGCGTACTCGACGCTCTCGATCTAGACATCGAGCTGACTGGGAACGACCGTACGACCGAGGCTGTGGAAACCACAGTGGACCTCGACGTTGTGATCGACGAGTTTCGATACTGATGCCCGAAACGCTCGTCGTGCTGCTGGATGGGGGTGTCGCGGGTACCGTCACGCGGCTGTCGGGCGGTCGGCTGCGCTTTGACTACGACGAGGAGTACCGCGCGAGCGCAAGCTTGACACCCCTGTCGATCTCGATGCCCACGAGCGTTCGCTCGCATCTCGAGGGCACAATCAGCCCTTGGCTCTGGGGCCTGCTTCCCGATAACGACGCGGTTCTCGCGCGGTGGGCGCGTGACTTCCACGTATCCGCGTCGCCGTTCTCGCTGTTTTCAACACCCATAGGTCACGACTGCGCGGGCGCTGTTCGCTTCGCGATCCCCGAGGCCGTGGAGGATGTCCTCGCAACGCCGGGGTCGGTCGTTTGGCTAACCGAGAAGGAGGTTGCGCAGCGGCTTCGAGACCTGCGCGAGGATACGACGGCGTGGCTCGGCCGTGACTTCACCGGCCAGTTCAGTCTCGCCGGCGCCCAGGCCAAGACCGCTCTGCTCAACCTGGATGGGCGTTGGGGGGTTCCGTCGGGAGCTGCCGCAACCAGTCATATCCTCAAGCCCGCTGTCGCCGGCTTCGATGATCACGACCTGAACGAGCACATATGCCTCGCCGCGGCCCGCCGCGCCGGCCTCGTCGCTGCGCGCACGAGCATCGCTCAATTCGATAGTGAGAGCGCGATCGTCGTCGAGCGTTACGACCGCCGTCTACTCGACGGTCGTCTCGTGCGTGTCCACCAAGAGGATGTCTGTCAAGCGCTTGGCATCCGCCCGGAGCGCAAGTACCAGAACGAAGGCGGTCCGGGGCCGCGCGAGGTCACCCGCGTGCTCCGCTCCGTCATGCCGCCGGCGACCGCAGATGACGCCGTCTTGCGGTTCCTCGACGCGCTGGCATGGAACTGGTTGATCGCCGGCACGGATGCCCACGCCAAGAACTACTCGCTTCTGCTCGCCGGTCGGCAGGTACGGCTGGCGCCACTGTACGACATTGCTTCGGCGTTGCCCTACGGAATCCACGAGCGCAAGCTGCGACTCGCGATGAAGATCGGCGGCGACTACGGCGTCTACCCGTTCCAGAACAGGTGGCCGAAGGCCGCGCGGGAACTAGGGATTGACCCAGAGTTGGCTGCAAATCGCGTGTTAGCCCTGGCCCAGCGGGCACCAGATGCGCTCTCGGAGTCTGCGGGCACTCCCGAGGTCATCCAGCTAGATAGTTCGCTCCCGGCTCGCTTGGTCGACCTGGTTGCGGAGCGCTGCAAACGCTGCATCGCGCTCCTAACCGGCTCATCTGCGACCGCCTCCGATGCCTCGATGTGATTCTTCTCCTGTCCCTCCCTCGGGGAGAAAGCGGGTGTAACTCTCCGGAGCTGCCGTCCGCTTGAGAGTCAGGCGCGCAGCCCCGAAGCGAGCTCGGCCAACCGCTCGGCGGCGGGCCGCATGGGCAGCTCTCGGCGCACGAAGTCATAGGCCCGATCGCGTAACTCGCGCAAGCGGGCGGGATCGCCGAGCAGCCGGTCGACGACGGTGGCGATCTGATCGACGTCCGCAACGAGGAAGTGCTCGCCCGGGATGAGAGGCTCGGAGTCGAGGGAAGGCTCGGAGACGACGACGCAGCCATTGCAGATCGCCTCGAGGAAGCGCATCCACTCGAACGCGCGGGAGGTCGTGCGGTGCAGGTTGATCAGGACGCTAGAGGCGCGCAGCCGGTGGTACTTGTCGGCGCCAGTGATGAAGTCGGGGCGGGGGGCTGTACGCACCTCGAGGGGCGGAACGAGGAACTGGCACTTCCGCGCGGAAAGCGCGTGGCGGATGGGCGCCAGCAGCGGGTCGCGGCGGGGGTCGGCGGCGCCGAGGTAGAGCACGTCGATCGGACGGGGGAGGCCATCGTCGCGTTGCCAGGTGTCCCAGGCGGGGACGTAGCCGAGCTGGATGTGCGTGCAGGGAACCCCGCGCTGCTGCAGCGCGGCGGCGGAAGAGCGGTTGATCGAGACGGCGGCGGCGAACTCGGTGACGAGCTCGAGCGTGTGATCGAACCAGGGGGTACCGGGGTTCTCGGTGCAGAGGGCGATCGTGCGCGCGCGCTGGCGCGCGTCGGGCAAACCGGCGGGATCGCCGTGGGCGTGGAACTCGTGTGGAATCGCCACGTAGACGGTCTCGCCGTCCAGGGGGGGGAAGGCGTCGAAGGCAAGCTCGACACGGTGTCCGGCGTCCGCGCACGCGTCGGCGAGGGCGACGAGCAGCTCGGTCATGAAGTGGCTACCCCGGCGGGTGCTGAGGAAGCAGAAGCGCATCAGCGGCTCGCACCGAACGGAAGTGTCGCCGGCCCCACGCCATCCCCGATCGGACGCTCTCGGCCTCGTGCCAGGTGCCGCGATGAAGACCGGCTTGTCCCGTGGATGCTCGGCGAGTGTTGCGTGTCCCGGGTATTGAGGGTGTCGAGTCCGCGCGAGAAGCGAGTCCCTCGCGCGATGACCGCAGCCGTGCGCGTGGGGGTGCAGAGCGATTTCGTCACGGGCCCATCTCCTCTGACCGGGTTTGCTGAGACCTGCTGGAAGGCTAGCTTGGCGCGCAAAGCGCGCTTGGCACCTTCCCTCTAGCCTGTTGCCCATCATGCAGTCATCTCGACTTTGGAGTCGGCTCAGGCGAGCCATCCGTGTTCTGATGGCTCGGGGCGTGGCTCGTTACGGCTACGAGCTGGTTCCGGCCACCCAGGTCAATGGATCGCCGGCGGAGAGTATGCAAGCGGGGAACGAGCCCCTGCTCGGAGGGCGGCGTGAGCCCTTCTCAACCGCCGAATACGACGTGTTGCCGAAGGGCGAGTTCGACTTCGTTCGGCGTAACTATTACAGTCCGATTCCCGACCTATCGCTGTTGCCGCTGGACATCTGGGATCGGCGCAGTCATCTGGGCGGCGTGGCGCTCGATCCGGACGCGGGCATCGAGTATCTCGAGCGGGAGCTGGGCCCGCCGATCGCCGAGCTGGACGTCCCGCTCGACGATCCAGGCCATCCCGGAGCCTTCTTTCTACGCAATACTGGTTTTGAGTCGGTGGATGCCGAGTTGCTCTACGGGATGATCCGATCTGCGCGTCCCGCGCAGGTTGTCGAGCTTGGCTCTGGATATACGACCCTGCTCATCAATATGGCCGCTCGACGCAATGCGCAAGAGGGGAGCCCTGCGCAGCACGTGGCCTACGATCCATATCCACGCGAGCAGGTTCTCGGGGCGAGCGTGCCCGAGCCCACGCGGCTGGAAGCTATCTCTGCGACCGAAGTGCCTATGGAGGTCTTTACGCGGCTCGAGGCCGACGATGTGCTGTTCGTTGACACTACGCACACGGTCAAGCTCGGAAGTGACGTCAATTTCGTCGTCCTCGATGTGCTGCCACGTCTCAACGCGGGAGTGCTGGTTCATTTTCACGATATATTCCTGCCTTGGGAGTATCCGCGCGGGTGGTTCGAGGATATGCAGTATTTCTGGGCGGAGCAATATCTGCTGCAGGCATTTCTCGCTTATAACGAGGCATTTGAAGTGCTCGTTCCGGCTCATGCCATCGCGCGCGTACATCCAGACCGACTAGCTCGTATAGTCCCTTCCTTCGTGCCGGGCGTAATGCCGGGCTCGCTCTGGCTCAGGCGTTCTGGGCCAAGGAAGGTAAAATGACGTCGATCGAGCATGAGAAACGAGCCGACATGGGCTATCAATACGACTTTGTCGTCGACCTCGACTCCGACAACACCCATGCCAATGTGATCAGGCTCATCGGCCAAGGGCGCAGAGTGTTGGAGCTGGGGCCCGCCTCTGGCTACATGTCAGAGATTCTGCGAGGGCGCGGATGCACGGTGGTGGGGGTTGAGCTCGACGCTGAGATGGCGGCGCAGGCCGAGCGGTTCTGCGAGCGGGTGATCGTGGGCGACCTCGACGCGCTCGACCTCGACGCGGAGTTGGGCGAGGACCGCTTCGACGTGATCGTAGCGGCGGATGTCTTGGAGCATCTGAGGGATCCGTTGAAATTGTTGAGAGAGTTGCGCGCCTTCCTCAATCCGGGGGGCTTTTTCGTTGTGTCGCTGCCAAATATTGCCCACGCCAGCGTGCGCTTGGCCCTGTTGGAGGGCAGATTTGACTATCAAGGCCTGGGCCTGCTCGATCGCACCCATCTGCACTTCTTCACACACAAGAGCATCGCCCAGCTGTTCGACGAGGCGGAGCTGGCGCTCGTGGAGATCCATCGCCAGGAAGCCCCGATCGACACGACGGAGATAAAGGTGAACCTCGACGTGGTCCCGCCGGATGTCCTCAGAGATCTGGAGCGGGACCCGGATGCGCGTACGTATCAGTTTGTGATCAAGGCTGTGCCGCTGGAAGCGCCGGGAATGCGCGAGCTGCAGAGCAGGATGCGCGACCTGGCGCTCGCCAAGGACGCCGCTGAGCAGGAGCTCGCACTTGTGCGCAAGCAGGCTGTGCCCCGGATTCAAGAGCTGGAGGAGGCCCTCGCCGCGATCGGCGGTCGGGAGGGGGAGGTCAGGGCGGCGCTGATCGAGGCGCACGACCAGCTCCTGCGCCGTGATGAGCAGGTCGAGGAGATCGATGAAAAGCGGTGTAAGGCCATCGAAGAACACGAACGGGCCATCGATGAGCGCGAGCAGTTGCGAGCGAGGTTGGTAGAGATGGAGAAGCAATATGCCTCCGCTGTGGCGCAGCTGGCGGTGTCCGCCGAGGAGGCTCGCAAGTTGAGGGTGCGCCTGGAGCGCATTACCAACAGTCCGCCGGCTCGGATCTATGCGGGTCTTGGCCGTCTGCCGCCGCTGCGCGGGGTGGTGAGGCGTCGTACCGCCGGCTATCAGCAGGCCCTACAGGACGCCGCGCGCTCCGGCAATTAGCAGATGACCGGTGTGGCGCGCAGGTGCGCGGTTGTGGTTCCCACTTTCGAAGGAGCGCAGCTCACGCGCACCTGTCTGCGGGCGCTGCTCGAGAATCCATCTTCGTGCGAGGCCCAGATCATCGTGGTCGACGATGGGTCGGCGGACGGCACGCACGAGCTGCTCAAGGAATACGGACCGGCGATCACCGTGGTCACTCACGAGCAGAATCGCGGCTTTGCCATTTCCTGTAACGACGGTGCGGCGGCGGCCGAGAATTGCGAGCATCTGGTTTTCCTGAACAATGACACGATCCCCACCGCCGGCTGGTTGGACGCGCTGGTCGAGCACGCGGCGGAGACTCCCGCCGCCGCGGCTGTGGGCGCCAAGCTGCTGTTTCCCAACGGCGCGATTCAGCACGCCGGCGTGATGATCTCGCAGGATGGCTGGCCGCGCCACCTCTACGCGGGTTTTCCGGGCGAGCATCCTGCCGTCAACAGCTCCCGTGCCGTCGCCGCCGCCACCGCCGCGTGTTTGCTCGTGCGGGTGGAGGACTTCGAGGAGCTGGGGGGCTTTGACAGTGCCTTTCACAATGGCTATGAGGATGTGGATCTCTGTCTACGGCTTGGGCAAAAAGGCCGTGAGGTGTGGTACTGCCACAAGAGCATCGTGTATCATCTGGAGTCTGTTACCCGCTGGCCGACCGGTGAGATGGTGGGCGTCGACGGTAACGAGCGGCTGTACGCGGAGCGCTGGCGGGAGAAGGTGGCGCCCGACGATGTCCAGCATTATCTGGATGATGGTCTGCTGAGTGTCGAGTACCGGTCCTCCTATCCCGTGACCCTCTCGGTATCGCCCGATCTCGCGACGGTGCGCTCAGACGGTGAGGAGCTGGCGGGGCTGGAGCGGCTGTTGAATGACCGGTCCCGTCAGGTGATGGAGTTGCTCGCTGAGCGGACCCGCGCTGATCTGCGCGAGGGGGCGTCAAATAAGCTCCCCGGGCTTGGGCGCCGGCCAGAGTCTCCACGTCCGGCCCGGGTTGTGGCACGTGGAAGTGCACACGCTCTCGGAGCTGGAGATTCGCAGCGACTCGTTTCACTGCTGTTGCCGGTTAAGAACCAGGTGGACGATGTCCGCGAGCTGATACCGCTGATCCTTGCCCAGAAGGCCAAGGCGAGGTTGGAGATCGTCGCGGTGGACTCTGGCTCGCAGGACGGCACGGTTGCCGCTCTCGCGGAGCTGGGAGCGACGGTGCTGGCCATCGACCCGGCACACTTCGACCACGGGCTGACGCGCAATCTCGCGGCTGAGCACGCCGAGGGAGAGGTCTTGCTGTTCCTCAGCGGCCGCAGCCGTCCGGTCGACGAGCACTGGCTGGCTCCATTGCTGAGCGTGCTCGACGAGGATCCCGATGCGGCCGGGGTGTGCAGCCGCGTGCTCCCTCATCCCCATGCCGATCTGCTTACCAAGAAGGACGGCGATCGCGAGCTGAGCGGATCGTCCTCGCGTGAGCGCAAAGCGATCGGCGACTGGAACAGGTATCGCAAGATGTCCGTGGAGCAGCGGCGCGTGCTCCTCAACTTCCACACGGTGGGAGCGGCCCTGCGGACCGCTGTGTTCGAGCAAATCAGCTTTCATTCGGTTCCCACGCTCGGCGAGGATCTGCTGTGGGCCCGGGAGGCGCTGGAGGCGGGCTGGTCGCTATGGCACGAACCCGCCTCGGCGGTCTACCATTCTCATGACTACACCCTTCAAGAGCTTTTTGCGCGCAATCTGGACGACGGCCTGGCCAATCGCGAGATCAACGATCGCGCTCTGGGGGAGTCGGAGGTGCTGCCGCTCATCCGGGCGCTGGTGGCCGATGACTGGGCGTACCTGCAAAGCGCGCTTGGTCTGGAGGGCGCGGCGCTCGACGATTGGCGGCTCGAATCGGCGCTGCGGCGTGTCGCCCAGGTGGTAGGCCAGTGGGTGGGTATCAACCACCGCGAGCTGCCGTCCGAGATGGTCGATTTCTTCTCAGGCGTTCAGCGTGCGCGACGGAGCGGTCAGCCGGTGCAGGACCGGGAAGCGCAAGGGGAATGAGGTAGTGCGGGTACTACTAGTCAGTCACGGCTATCCCCCGTTTGGGGTGGCGGGGGTGGAGCGGGTCACCGAACGTACGGCACGCGCGCTGGTTATGGCGGGGCATAGCGTGACCGTGCTGTCGCGCAGGACCACGCCTGCGCCGCCACTGCCGAGCGTCGAACGCAGCCGGCTGCAGGATGGCGTAAATGTGGTGATGGTCAGCGGTGGCGGGATGGCGCCGGGGGGTCCCTTTCCAGGACATCAAGACCGCCTCGAGCGGATCTTCGAGCGTCTGCTGTTGGAGCTGCTGCCGGATGTCGTGCTCATCGGCCATCTGATCAACCATTCACCCGAGTATGTCTCCATAGCCCATCGTTGGCAAATACCGGTGGCGATGGAGCTGCACGACTTCTACACGGTCTGCGAGCGGGCTCATCTCGAGCGCCCCGAGGGAGAGCTGTGCGAGGGGCCGGAGGGCGGTCGGGCGTGCGCGCGTCACTGCTTTCCCGCCGGGGATGGCGCCGAGGGCCGATGGGCGCTGCGCACTCAGCTCTACCGCTCGGCGTTGGCCCGCGCCGATGTGCTGATCTGTCCGTCGGAGTTCGTGGCAGGCTATTTCCGTGGGCTGGGTCTCCCGCAAGCGCAGCTGCAGGTGATTCCTAATGGAATCCCATTTGCCGAGCAGACGTCGCTACGGAGCAAAAAGCCGGTGGAGCGTGCGCGTGAGAGGCCTTTGCAGCTCGCCTCGCTCGGACCCGTGACGCCGCACAAGGGCGCGCAAGTCGTGGTCGACGCGCTCCGCAAGGCGCGTCTGCCCAAGGTTCGCTACACGCTGTTGGGTGCGCTCGAGCAGCCCTACGCCCGACGACTGAGGAAGGCCGCCGAGCGGATCGACGGCCTGGAGCTCAGGACGTACGGCGCCTACGATCCGTCGTTGCTGCCGGTGCTGCTGGCGGGCATCGACGCGGTGATCGTCCCGTCGCTGGTCTGGGAGACGTTCTCGATCGTCGCCCGCGAGGCGATCGCCTGCGGGGTGCCCGTGATCGCCTCGCGGCTGGGAGCGCTGCCGGAAGCCGTCAGGGAGGGGGAGAATGGCCTGCTGTTCACCGCGGGCGCCAGTGCGGAGCTGGCCGAGTTGCTGCAGCGC
The DNA here is from genome assembly GCA_963784875.1 of uncultured Solirubrobacterales bacterium. Taxonomy (GTDB): domain Bacteria; phylum Actinomycetota; class Thermoleophilia; order Solirubrobacterales; family Solirubrobacteraceae; genus Palsa-744. The sequence goes on along the minus strand of CAWATE010000010.1, from coordinate 131,593 downwards.
CTGGATGCCCACCGGTCAGAGCTTGCAGGCTTGCGCGACGGAATCAGGTCGACCGACTGGATCACCGTTACCGAGCGCACGCGGCGACTGGAAGAGGTGCTTGAGAGGGTTCGGGCAAGCGGTGTGGAACAGGCGGGGATGGGAATCGAGCAGCCGGAGCTGGGCGCGCTGCGCGCGCTGCTGTCGCTCCCGCAGTAATGGAAGGTAGTCGAACCTCTCCGGTAAGCAAACGCGCCCTTGAGCACATCTGGGCGGTCGCCATGATGATGCTGTTTGGGCTGGTCTACTTGTGGCCCGCGCTACTTGACGGCAAGGTGCTTTCCCCGGATTCGGTGTTGTTCCTGTTTGCGCCGTGGCGATATATAGCCCCGAGCGACTTCCAGCACACCTGGAGCCCGGTGCTCAGTGATATTCCGACTGCCTACTACCCATGGAATTTCTTTGCGCGACAGTTGATCCACAACGGGGTGTTTCCTGCGTGGAACCCCGACGCGTACTCGGGGACACCGTTTTTTGCTAATGCACAGACAGGGATTTTCAGCCCGTTCAATGTGCCACTGTGGATATTGCCCCTCAACTACGGCATCGCACTTTCGTCCTGGCTAAAGCTGTGGCTAGGTGGTGTCGGCGCATACTTCTTTGCTCGTGAGTTGAGACTGGGATTTTGGCCAGGAGTGCTGGCTGGAATTAGCTTTATGCTATGCGCGTTTAACGTGGTTTGGCTTACATTCGAGACATTGCCGGCTGCGGCGGCAATGATTCCGTGGGCGCTTTTGTTAGGAGAGCGCGTGATTGTGCGCCGTCGCGCTGGCGACGTGCTATGGCTGGCGGTGGTTACGGGAATAGCGATAGTTGGCGGACATCCAGAGACGGCGATACAAGGATTTACGGCGGTATTCCTGTATGTCGTGATTCGACTCGTCACGCTACGGGGTCAAGTTCCGCAGGAACGCCTTCGTGGGCTTGCCCTTTTTGCGGGAGCCCTATTCCTGGGTATCTTGTTGTCAGCGGTTACGTTGCTCCCGGTATTGCGTGCGGGGCTCAATACGCCTGGAGCCGCCTATCGCACCGGTGGAACCCCTGCTCTTTCGTGGTCTGCGCTTAAGACCGTGCTGTTCCCGGCTTGGTGGGAGATACGGATACTGCCGCTTCCCGGTCCATCGAACTACAACGAGCGAACATTTTATGTCGGTACGGTGGCGCTGATCCTCGCAGGTGTAGCCGTTCTTTTTCGAGGACGCTGGCGGGAGAAGCTGCCGCTGGCAGTTCTCGCGGTATCTGGGGTAGCGATTTCATTTGGCGCTCCGGTCGCATATTGGATCGCATCCAACGTGTTTCCGCTGAATAGGACGACGACCGATCGCATGCTGCTGTGGTTCCAACTGACCGTCCCGATCCTGGGCGCTTTCGGCTTGCAGCAACTGATGGAGTCGCCACGTCGTCAGCGCGTCCTCTGGGTAACAATCTCGGCGGCATTTGTGGCGGTGGTCGTGGCGATCGTAACGATCAGTCCCTCGCTGCATGAGTTGCGCACCGCAATCAATCATTTCCGCACCGGCCGCAGCTACACCGATCCTAAGATCATTGCGCTTACGAGCGTAGGGTGGTGGGTGATCTTTGCCACTTTGGTGACCGCTGCGCTCGTGGGCCTGCGTTTCACTGGCCGCACACGCCTGGTCGCGTCAGTGCTGGTACTGGTCGCGGCGATCGATCTCCTGCATTTCTCGGACGGCTACCAGCCGATGCTCTCGCCTGCTAAGGCATCTCCGCCGAGCACGCCTGCTATTGCCTACCTGCAGCAGCACTCCGGAAGTGGGCGCGTAGTGGGGCTCGGAGACGGGCTCGCAAATGACTACGACATGGTCTACGGGTTGCAAGACGCTCGCGGCTATGATCCTCCTCAGCCAAGCTATCGCTATCTGCATCTATGGCAATTGGCTAACCCCGCAGCCGTTGCCGATCCTCTGCAGATTTTCTCTCTATCCCCCGTGGGACTAAAAGTAATGAGTTTGCTCGGAGTGCGGTACGTACTCAAGGACCCTGCCGAACCGGCGATTGAGGCTTTGCGACAATCGGTTGTCTACCGAGGATCTGATGCTGTGGTCTTTGAAAATCCTGACAGCATGCCACGAGCCCTTATAGCCCACAAAGTGATATCCGTTACCGGAGAGCAAGCGACATTGGCTACGGTGGCACAGGCGGGATTTAATCCCGCCACGGAAGTTATTGTGGAAACCAATCAAGCCGGAGCCGGCGGATTACCCAAGTTATCTACCGGCGGATCGGTCCGCGTGATCGGTGAAGGCAACTCGAAGGTTGTCCTAAAGGCCCGCCTTCTGCAAGCCGGTGTGGTTGTGCTCGATGATGCACTGGCCAGCGGTTGGAGCGTAACGGTCGATGGCCACCCGCGGGACCCCATGAGGGTTGATGATGTTCTGCGTGGCGTGAATGTCCCGGCGGGGAATCACACCGTATCCTGGAGCTACCGGGTGCCAGGTCTTCGTCTGGGAGGGATCGTCAGTGCTCTGGCAGCACTGATCGTGTTACTCGGTGGAGGACTGGTCTTCAGGCGGCGATGGATAGCGGCTCGGCCGCTGACCGAGCCAGTAAGTCAGACGACATAGTGTTGCTCTGATCCAGATTAGGAGCAGGCCTCCCGCGATCCGGTCGCAGGCTCTAAATCTTTCCTGCCAGCGGGCCGATACGTGAGCCGCTGATGGCGCTACGAGCCATCAGCGGAGCCAGTCCCGTCTTTGGATTTTAGCGAAGCCTCGCGGCTCACTCGGCGCAACAACTCGCGCACAAGTTCCTTGCTCGTCGGCGTCGGATTCTGAGTGGCGCCCTGAGCTTCATACTGTCGTGCAATGTTCTCCTGCTCGTCACGTAGGGCATTACGTTGGGCAATTACCTGTGCTCGGTCGGCGCGCACCGCATTGAGCTCACGCATGACCGCATCGCGATCGGTGGCCAGTGCGACCGTTTCGTCCGCCAACTGTGCCACATTATGCAACAGCGATGTGATCTCCCGTGTCTCTCCAGGCTCTGGCGCCTGCAGGTCTTCTTCGGTAAGCTCGACCGCGCGCTTACGGAGAACTAGCAATCCGTGCCCGAACTCACCGTCATCGCTGACCTGTTCGAATTCAAAGGCGTCCACCGGGTCGCAGTACGCGATGAATCTCCAAAAGCCAGCCGGCCCAATGCTCAGTCAGATGCGTAAATACTGACATCGCTAGCGCCAGATCGATGTGCTCGTCGGGCAACAGAAGGCCCGGCTTCTCGCTGCAGGTAAATACTCAACGGTGGGGTAAAGTGTTCCCTCAGCCAGTTGATACTCGACTCATCAATGTCGCAGCCGATAAATTCACACTCCTTTGCCTCCTCTAGGCGGTCGTGATCGGTGAGGTCTCAGCGTGGTTCCATAGCTCGAGGCTGTCTTCCTGGATGAAGTAGGGGTAGCCGGCCGCTTCGCGAACGACTCGCCGGGCGGCGTCCTGCTGGTAGTCCATGCCTCGGGTGTCGGCGGGCCGCGATCAGCGCGGCGCGGTAGCAGCGTCGGAGAGGCGGCCGAGCTCGTGAAGAGGCGGCCGACGTAGGGCTTGGCGACATCAGGCGGACCTGGAGGTCGGGCAGCCCGGCCGCGACCATCGCCACCGGCAGGCCCTGGCGGCTGATCGCCTGAAAGGCGATGCAGATGGCCGGCCAGCGAGGGAGCGTCGAGGTTGTGCATCGTCGATCAAGAACAGCGCGCCGCCGCCGGCGGTGGCCTAGGCGACCTCGCCGATCTCGCTCAGCAGGTCGGTAAGATCACCTCGTGATCGCCCGAGTCGGCGATGCCCGAGCCCGGCAAGCATCGGCGCTTGCGCCCCGCGCCCGACGTATAGGGTTCTCGCGCTTGTGCATCCGAGGCCTCTTTCTACCATTTTCTAAGAGGCGAGTGGCATTTAGAAAGCTTAGAGGATCATCCGCCCGACTCCGTGCGACCGTCGATGCCGTCGAACAGCTCGGCCGCGGACACTTCTAGAGCTTTCGCCAGCTTGGAGACGGTGCGGATGCCCGGCTCGCGCTCGCTGCGCTCGATCTTCGCGACGTGGGTCACGCTGAGGTCGGCCATAAGGGCGAGACGTTCCTGGCTGAGGTCAAGCTCGCGCCTGAGACGCCGCAAATTGGCGGCAAAGGTGTTGAGCGGGTCGGGCATCGCCCGACGATGGTCGGGCACCTATGCCAGATGTACCAGATACAATCGTGACAGATGAATCCGTTAAGTAGAATCATCGACTATGAACTGCGCCGCAGCGAGATGTCTGCTTCGTGTTGCCGTTTGGGTGGGGAATCGACCGGATGGATAGTGAGGCACGAGCGCTCGAGGAGGCACGCGCCGACCTCGCTCGGCGACTGCGAGCCCGGCGCCTAACGATCGAGGAGTCGATCGTCGCCCATGTTCGTCGCGCAGCGCCCAGCCCGGCAGGGATTGAGGAGGATCCCGAGTACATGGCCGGGTTGCGTGCGGCGGTCGCCGCCATCGTCGACTATGGCCTATTGGGTATCGAACAGGGCGAGGAATGGTCCGGGCCGATCCCGTCGTCAGCTATCGCTCAAGCGCACCGCGCGGCCCGCGACGGTGTGAGCCTCGACACGGTCCTACGCAGATATGTGCTCGGCGACAAGGTGCTGGGAGAGTTCGTCATGGAGGAGGTCGAGTCCCTGCCCCCCCGGACGCTGCACCATGTCTTCCGGGCGCAGGCGTCTCTGCTCGATCGTCTCATGGCCTCGATAGCCGTAGAGTACGGGCAGGAGACCGAGCGGGCGCAACGCTCGCCCGAGCAGCACCGCGCTCACCGCGTGCAGAAGCTGCTTGCGGGCGAGCCTGTGGGCACAGCTGGTCTGGACTACGAGTTCGACGGTTGGCACCTCGGCGTGATCGCAACCGGTGCAAAGGCTAAGGAGACGGTTCGGAGTCTGGCGGCGAAGCTCGGTCGCCAACCTCTGATCGTTGCTCGGGGCGAGGAGACCTTATGGGCGTGGCTTGGTGGTAGCCAACGGCTCGTGATCGCCGACGTCAGGAGTCTGCTGACCGCAAAAGGACGTTCAGACGTACGCCTCACCGTCGGCGAGCCCGGCAAAGGGCTCAATGGCTTCCGTCTCACGCACCGTCAGGCTCAGGCCGCCCAGGTGATTGCGCTGCGCCAGCCGCAGATGCTCACGCGATTCGCCGACGTGGCGTCGCTCGCGTTGGCGCTCCGCGACGAGGCGCTCAGCAGGTCGCTGGTGGATATCTACCTCGCTCCGCTCAACAACACGCGAAAAGGTTCCCCAGCATTACGGAATACTCTACGAGCCTATTTCGCCGCCGAGCGCAATATCTCCTCAGCCGCTGCCAGATTGGGAGTGGCCCGCCAGACAGTCGAAAGCCATATGGGAATGATCGAAACCAGGCTCGGTCGGCGGCTTCCCACGTGCCTGGCTGAGCTCGAAACGGCGCTGCGCCTAGAGGAATTAGACGATTTAGATGGGTCAGACGATACCTCGTCTGGCCGATGAACTGGGCACGCGCCTCGCCGATCGCCCTATTGGCAGCACGCCAAAGTTCGGATGTCGAACCTTGTCATATTGCTACGACATTAGCCAAGCAAGGGCTGATACGAATTAGCAACCCACTGCCTGAGGACGTAGATGACTCGTTCAATCGTGGAACAAGGGGAGCGCCATGGCAAATGATGACCGTCGCGTGGCTCACCCAATTTCAAGCGATAGTTCGCATTAGCCAGTATGCGGAACCTCCGGATTATGCTCAAGTACGCGCGCTGGCGCGGGTGCCAGACCACACGGGATGTAGTGCTGCGCGCGACCGCCATCGGCGACATCCACCGTGAGGATCTCGCTCGACGTTACCTGCGGGGTGATGGCATCGAGATCGGGGCTATGCACAAGCCTCTCCGTGTGCCGTCCCAAGCCAGCGTTCGCTACGTGGACATGATGACGCGAGAGGAGCTGCTGGCTCGCTATGGGCCGTCGAATAACTTCCCTGCAGGATGGGTGGTGGAGACCGACGTGATCGACGACGGCCAGAGGCTGCGCACCTTCGCCAGCGATTCGGTCGACTTCATCGTGGCTAATCATATGCTCGAGCACACCGAGGATCCCATCGCTGCATTGGAGGCGTTCCTGCGAGTGGTGAAGGTTGGAGGCATACTCTTCCTGACCCTGCCCGACGCTCGCCGCTCCTTTGACGCGCTGCGAACGAGGACGAGCATCGAGCATCTAGTGCGCGACCATGTGGAGGGGCCGGCGGTGTCGCGAGAGGATCACTACCGCGAATGGACAGCCGTGGAGTGCCTCACCGGCGATGAGGTCGAGCGACGCATGGAGCAATTCGCCCGTGAGGATGCCCACCACCATTTCCACGTATGGGAGCTGGAGACGTTCCTCTCGCTGTTGCTATCCCTGGATCTTCCGATGGAAATCGACCACGCTGGCATCAACGGCACCGAGTTCACGGTCGTCACGCGACGGACCCCGCAACGATCATGTTGAGCAGATGCCCCGATTGGCGAGTGAGCCAGCCCGCGCGCTGATGGCCCTTTATGCAGCCACGGCTAGCGCTGGCTGTTATCCCTCGTAACTTCTGCCGCGCGTGTCCATCGCTGCGCGGAGTCAACCACCGGACTACGATTGACCACTGCGTACTACTTCACCGGGTAGGGGGTGCAGCAATCGGCATCCACATGGGGTTATCTTGGCAAGCGATTTCCGATGGACCGTCGATGTTCCCCATTTGGCATATTGATTAAGTTTACTACGCAAACTTGGGCATATTCCCGCGACACGGGTACGACGTGGATTGATATGAATTGACCGACCCGTCAGGCCCGCCCAAAAGCGGCAGACAGATCATATGAGGGAAGCCAGGATGGCGAGCAACTAGCTAATGCCTAGCGAATGCCCGTGCGCGCGGTGACGCCACTCGAGCTGCCTAGGCCTGAATCAAGGAGACCAGAATGAGGGTTGGCGGTCGTGTAGCGCAGTGGGGTTGGTGGCATTGTTTGCTGACCCTGTTGGTTTTGACCTTTTTGTTTGGTGTCACTGACACTGCACACGCCGCGAGCTTCTATTGGTACGGCGCGAACCCTGATTGTTGGCAGACAGGCACTCCCCCGGGCGCACCAGGAGAAGCGTGTGACTCCGGTGGAGGGGTCATCTCCAACGCGATATCGGGCGATCTCAACGTCAGTCAGAGCGGAGACTACTGCAACACCTACAACGTCAACAACACGATCTGCAACGACGAAGGTGCGACTTGGCCGCTGTCGTTCAAATACACGGCCGCATGCGAACACGATAGCCCGGCTTGCGGCATCCACCACTACACGTCGTTCGCCAACCAAAACGACCAGCCCTGGGGCAAATGGGGCAATTCACCGCAGTTGGTGCTCTCAAGCGAACTGGCTATGACGAGCGTAACTGCGCCTCAGGATGCCTGGGCATATCTCTGCGCCGTGCTACAGGCGCCAGGCACAAAACTTTTTGTCGAGGACTGCTTTGATCGGTGGCAAGGCTCGGCAACGCAGGAAAATCTTCCAGAACCGCCCTTTGCTAGCAGGTCCTACGGACTCGGAGGGATATGTGGTGGCGTCACGGTCAATGGCGAACGCGGGGCAGATGACCAGGTCGTCACTGCCTTCGCGCCGAACGCACCGACGCCATTCGGCACGACCATCGCCGGCACGACGATCACCGGAGGGACGACCGGCACCAACCACTTCCAAGTTACGATCAGCACAGCCAATGTCGCCAATGCCATCGCGCGCGACAATCAGGCACCACCAACAGGATGCTCACGCGGGCTTCCAACTAACGTCGGTGAATATCGTTTCGTGGGGATCGAGGATGGTATAGAGGGTGGGGTGCACACACAGCTCGCTGCCACGACATCGCATCTCCGAGCCTGGACCGAATATACACCGTTGCCGCCTGAAGCGACCACGAATGCGGCCACAGGAGTCCAGGAAACTCAAGCGCAGTTGAACGGGACCGTGAACCCCAAGGGTACGGACACGCACTACTACTTCCAGTATGGCATGACCACAGGGTATGGTTCGTCGACGGCCTCAAAAGATGCAGGGTCGGGTATGAGCTTCGTGCCAGATAGCGCTACTGCAACTGGACTGGACCCGGGAGGGGTCTATCACTACCGGATGGTTGCGACCAGCGCAGGGGGGACCGTCTACGGCAATGACCAAACAGTTGTCATCTCAGAAGTACAGGCTAATTCTCGTTGGACGGATCGCGACCCAAACACGGAAGTTGCGTGGGTGTACTTCGTCGAATCAAATGGCGCGATCGGCCAATTATACTGGCAACCGACCGAAAAAAAATGGAATCACGTCGTCCTTGGTGGTAAAGGGAGTGCCGGCACTAGCCCGAGTGTGATACGTGATCCAACGACGGAAATCGAATGGGTGTATTACGTCGAAAACCGTGAAATTGCGCAGTGGTATTGGGAACCGCACGAAAAACAGTGGCACCACGCTCTTCTCGGTGGTAAAAATGTGGCCTCCGGCACCAGTCCGACGGTCGATCGAAACCCAAGCACAGGTGTGACGTGGGTATATTACGTGGAATCAAGCGGCGCGATAGCACAGTTGTACTGGTCTGAAGGGAAATGGAATCACGTCGTCCTTGGTGGTAAAGGGAGTGCCGGCACTAGCCCGAGTGTGATACGTGATCCAACGACGGAAATCGAATGGGTGTATTACGTCGAAAACGGTGAAATTGCGCAGTGGTATTGGGAACCGCACGAAAAACAGTGGCACCACGCTCTTCTCGGTGGTAAAAATGTGGCCTCCGGCACCAGTCCGACGGTCGATCGAAACCCAAGCACAGGTGTGACGTGGGTATATTACGTGGAATCAAGCGGCGCGATAGCACAGTTGTACTGGTCTGAAGGGAAATGGAATCACGTCGTCCTTGGTGGTAAAGGGAGTGCCGGCACTAGCCCGAGTGTGATACGTGATCCAACGACGGAAATCGAATGGGTGTATTACGTCGAAAACGGTGAAATTGCGCAGTGGTATTGGGAACCGCACGAAAGACAGTGGCACCACGTGCTCTTTGGAGGCAAAGTAGCGTCCGGTGTAACCCCCGCCGTAATCCGTGACAACAACTCGGAAATTGAATGGGTAGACTACATTGCAGCAAATGGCGCGATCCAGCAATGGTACTGGGAACCGGGACATAAAGAATGGTTCAATGTAGTGTTGTAAGACTCCCTACGTTCCGATCATGCTCGTGTGTCGGTGTATAAAGAGCTTGCCACGCAGCTCGCCTTTGAGTCCAAGTTCCTCAATGGCTTCGCGCACCCCTGGGTAGTCCGGGTGGGTGTAATCGTCGAAGAGCACCGGCGCTCCCGGCTGCAGATATGGTTGCCACGCTCGGACCTCTGCGATCGTGTGTCCACGCGTGTGCGAAGAGTCTATGTACAGCAGGTCGACCGGCTGCTGGTCCCGGGGGCCGGTGCAGCCGGGCGCAACCACCAGTTCGATTCGTTCTCTGACGTCCGGTCCGACGAGGTCTAGATAGCACATCGCCTTCTCGCGTTCAATCACATCGTAAGTGACGACCCGTCGCCGGCGGTCATCGAGTGCGAGAGTAATCGCTGTCCACGCCGTCGCCGTACCGAGCTCCACGACCCGGCTGCGACCTCTTGCCAACTCGAGCAAGACTTGTATGTCCGCTGGCCGTGTCGCCGATGTCACGCTGAACAGATCATTTGTGCGGTGCGCCCAGCGCCGAGCACGCCAGTGAAACCACAGCACGCGCGGCCGAAGCCCTCGCAATCCCCACATCCAATCCAGGTCTCGTCGCAGCCTTCCCAGCCACGCTCGCGCAGGATCAAAGCCCGTCATCTTGACCACTCCAGCATGTCGCGTTCCAGGCGGCACTTCGTGTGGTGACCGGCGCCGGCAGGACTGGACGAAGAGACTGGCTCTCGGGTCTCCCCAAAAGGCCTTTCGCGTTCCTCTCTTCTCCTGTCGCGGATACGATCGCTATGTTTGTTGAGCGTTCTTGGTGCAGACCATCTGCAGTGAGACTTGTGGTCCCATCAGGTAGCGCCACCACATGTGCAGGCGACGCACTATCGCCAGTCGGCGGGCGGCGTTGATGGTTGCGAGCTTGAACGAGCCGAGCGTGCTCGCCTCGTGTGTGAGGTGGATCGGCTCGCGCGAGAAGAATATGTCGTACACGGGCTCGGTCACCCGGATGCGGTGAAAGCCGGCGCGGCGCGCTTTGCATAGGTACTCTGGAAAGAAGTACACGTGCTCGTTGCCGTCGAACTGTGCCACCTCGACGGCGTGGTCGCGCTTGAGATCGGTGGGCCAGCGCAGTGGCTCGTTCATCACAAGCAAGCTCCCGCCCGGGCGCAGCACGCGATAGATCTCGCGCAAGGCCGCGGTCATGCTTTGCCGGTCGTTGTGATGGAGCACCTCACAGCAGAAGACCCAGTCGAAGCTGTTATCGGTAAACGGCAGCGCCGACATCTGGGCGAGTACCCTCTCGAAATACGTTCCCTGCTCCTCGAACCACCAGTCGGCCGTCCGCAATCCCTGCATCTCGACCATCGAGATATCCAGAGCCACAGTATTTAGACCGATACGCGCAAACGTCGCGGCCGCCCAACAGGTATTGGCGCCGACATCGAGAATACGCTGACCAGGCTCGAACGGGATCGTCTCGAGCAAGCGCTCCATCGACCGTGCCTGAGCGAACCAGTAGCCGCTTTCGTGCTCGGGCAGTCGCAGAATACGGGCACGATCCCAGCCATCTCGTTGCATCTCGAGCGCAAAACGCCCCAACCCCTCGGCCTCCATGCTCACTGCGGGAGTGGGGTCGAGCATCAAATCGGCCACACCGTCGCAAACCGGACGCTCCAGCCGGCAGAGCCGGCAGTGAAGCCTACCCTCGCGGGTCTCTCGCTCGTCGTCGGTTACAGCGTCGAGCCGCAAGCCTTCCGGCGATCTGCAAGCTGGGCATCGCAGCAAGGTGAGAAGGTCCGATCGCATTGCTCAGCGTCTGCAATCCGTGTCGGTATAAATTGCGGCTTGCCGGAAATTCGCAGCAATTGTGATGGCATCCCCCTGTGACATGTGCATCGAGACACCGGTCTGCGACCAAAGTTGTGGTTACGACAGGCCGTGTTTCTCACAGTAATTCGTAACATCGCGTGCTTCTCCGCAACCTTTTGGGTCGCCGTGCGTTGATCGGGTGTGGTCAGATCGTGGATGCCGACGCTCGTAGCGGCTCGTCGGTCCTGCGGTTGGGCTGCGCGCTGAGCGTTCTATTCGTGGTCTCACAGGTCGCTGTCGCGACGTCGTACGCGAGTCGTGGAACGACGCTCGATCCGGCTTTCGGTAAGGATGGCGGCGGTCGTGGCGCAGGTCGTGCCGGGCATGGCGAACGCCGCCACGAGTGTCGCGGTGCAGTCCGACGGCGACGTGCTCGTGGGAGGTTCTGCCGGCACTCCTCACGGCGGGGTGCCGGCATCGAGCGGGTTTGTGGTGCGCCTGCTCGCGAACGGAAGCTTCGATCCGTCGTTCGGTGGCTCTGGCCTGGTAAGGCCGGCGGGTCTCGCGCCGATCACGCAGGTAGCGGAGACGGCCGACGGGCACATTCTCGCACTTGGCGGATCGCTGATCTTGCTCGACCGGAATGGAGGTCGCGACACGCGCTTTGGGTCGGGCGCAGTGGCAGCGCTGCCCTCGGCTTTCACCGCAGAGAGCTTTGTGGTCGAGACAGTCGGGACGGTTAATCCGCAGCTCACCAGCAACGGGGACATCCTGGTGCCAATCATCGTCGGTATCGCGGGAACGACCGCAACTTTGTGCTCGCCGTACAACCAGACGGCAAGCTCCTCGTGGCTGGCATTGCACCTGCCGCCAACGGCGAGCAAGCGATGTTCGTGGCTCGCCTACTGGGCCTCAGCAGGCCGGCCGTCATCGAGCTGCCCCGCCAACACATCCGTCGCAGCACACGAACAGTGACGCTGCGACTCACGTGCAGCTCAGCACAGGCGTGCAACGGCAAGGCCAACCTCTACCTGTCATCACACAATCGCCACACCCGCTTAGCCATTGGGACCGGGTCCTTCTCGATCGCCCCAGGGCACAGCGGGGAGGTTGCGGTCATGTTCACACATAACCGGCGGGTGCGGCTCAGCGGGCACGCCCACACGAGGGCGACCCTGACGCTTTTTCTAACCGACGGAGCTACCCGCTCGGGGACAATAGTCCTGCCTGGTGCACGCTGATACCGACGACGAAGACATCCCCAGCGTTCTCTGTGATCGTCGTGTTTGCTGGATAGCCTGTGTTTCGGCGTCTCGTGTGCTGATCAGTTTCCATGTCGGCCACGGTCCCCCATCGACGCAATGATCGAGTTCGCTCGCTTCCGACGCTTTCACAAGCTGGCCGGTTCATCGGCCTAGATACGGGCGGCATGAGCCGCGCGGTTCGCGCGCTCGGCGTCGAGCCGCAGCGGTGGGGCCGTCGGGACAAGCACCTGGAGATTCCAAGTGCTCCAGATCGCCAGAGTCGCACAGTGTTCGGCTGCCCTGACGTCAAAAGCAACGATCCTCGATCCTGCAATAGGATCGACCGCCGTGATCTCGCTGCCGGCAGCGATCCTCGCTCGGACAGGGCGGCGTTCGTGAACGATCCCTCCCCCCATGCCGTACGTGCCTGCATCGACGAGCCCGTCGCGCACGCGTCTGTGGCCCGCGGTGAGCTGCGCGTGAGCGGCTGGGTGCTCGACGAGGCCGGCCTGCTCGAGGCGGCGCTGCTCGTCGTGAACGATGGTCCCGGCGTGCGGCTGCGGCTCGGCGGGGTATGGCGTCCCGACGTCGGCGAAGCCCATCCGTCGGTTGCGCATGCGTCGTCGAGTGGCTTCGAAGGGACGGTGGACGTGGGGGCGGTGGACGGTGAGACGGCTCGCATCGCTCTGCTCGTCCGGCCTTGCGACGGCGCCTGGCGGGAGGCGGCGGTCGTGGAGGTGCGGATCGCCACGGCGAGCCGGGAGCGCGATGGCGCGCGGCCGCGTGCCGCCTTTACGATCGTTCACGACGAGGCCGCGATGCTGCCGCTCTGGCTGGACTACTACGGCCGGCATTTCGACGCGGACGATCTGTACGTGCTCGACCACGACAGCACCGACGGGAGTACCGCGGGCCTCGCCGGATGCTGCCATGTCGTGCCCGTACACCGAGAGGCGGCGTTCGACCATCGCTGGCTCAAGTCGGCCATCGAACAGTTCCAAGCGTTTCTACTGCGCTCCTATGACGCTGTGCTGTTCTCCGATGTCGACGAGATCGTCCTCGCCGACCCGCGCCGCTACGCGGGGCTTGGCGCCTACATCGCCGCGCTGTCCAGACCGGCGGCGAGATGCTCGGGCTTCAACGTCGCCCACCAGCCCGGCGAGCCGCCATTGCGATTCGACGCGCCGCTGCTCGCGCAGCGGCGCTACTGGCACGCGTCGCACATGTACTCCAAGCGCCTGCTCTCCACGATCCCGCTGCGCTGGTCATGCGGCTTCCATCAGGAGCACAACGCCCCCGACGATCCGCCCGATCCCGAGCTGCTGCTCGTCCACCTGCATCGCATCGACCACGACACGACGCTGGCGCGCCACCGCGCGGCGGTCGCGCGCGATTGGAGCAAGTTCGACCTCGCCAACGGCTACGGCGCGCAGAACCGGATCGCCGAGACGGGCGAGTTCGAGGAGTGGTTCTACCGCGGCGCGGACCTGGATTCACCGCGGGAGCTGATCCCCGAGCACATTCGATCCCTGCTGTGAACGCGCTCGTCGTCCCCACCAACTCGCCCGAGCGCCTCGCCGAGTTCCTCGAAGCGTGGGCGCCCTGGCCGTGGGACCGGATCGTCGTCGTCCAAGACGCGCCCGCGGCCGGCATTCACATCCCCGGCGCGCTCGAGGCGCAGGCGAATCGAGTCGAAGTGTTCTGCTGGGCCGACATCGACACGATGCTCCCCGACCCCGCGATCATCTCGCGCAAGGACAGCGCGATTCGCTCGTTCGGCTTCTGGCACGCATGGGCGACCGGCGCCGAGATCGTCTTCACGCTGGACGACGACTGCTTTCCGGCCGGAGAAGACGTCGTCGGCGGGCATCGCGACAACCTCTACCGCACGCCGGCGTGGCAGAGCTCCGTCCCCGGCATGCACGTGCGCGGGCTGCCCTATCGCAACGCCGGCGTCTTGCGCGACGTCCATCTCAGCATGGGGCTGTGGCGAGGATGCCCGGACCTCGACGCCGTCACGACGCTTGCAGGCGCCCAGGCAGGAGCGTCGATCGCCGGTACGGGAACGCGCGTGATGCCCTCCGCGCAGTATGTCCCCCTGTCCGGCATGAACCTCGCATTTCGGCGCGAGGTCGCATGCCTGATGTACTTCCCGCCGATGGGCCTCGGACAGCCCTACGGGCGCTTCGATGACATCTGGTGTGGAATCGTCGTCCAGCGGATCTTCCGCCACCTGGGCTACTCCATCGTCTGCGGGCAGCCGCTGGTCGACCACAGGCGCGCGTCTGACCCGTTCGTCAACCTCGTCAAGGAGGCTCCCGGCATCGCCGTCAACGAGCACGTCTGGGAAACGGTCGACGCGGTCGAGCTGAGCGGGGACGATCCGCGCTCGTGCATGCTGGAGATGGGTAGGGCCCTGGGGGCGAGCGACGACGGGTACGTGGCCGGCTGGGGCCACGCGATCGCGGTCTGGTGCGCGCTGTTCGACGTCGCCGACGTCCCGCTCGACGCCGTCGCCGCGGCGGACGTTTGAGCCAAACCGTCACGATCACCGGAGGCAGCGGCTTTCTCGGCCAGCTCCTGCGTCGTGGTCTTGCGGCAGAAGGCTGGCGCGTCGAGGTCTACGACCGCTTCCGCGGTCCGCTGGTCGACCTGCTGCGACGTCGCCACCTTGCGAGTGCGAGCGCCCCCTACGCGCGTCGCGCGGCCCGTATGATCCGCACCACGCAAAGTCGCGTCGAGCCTGCGCTTGTGCGCGCGCACGCCATCCGGGCGTGCGAGGACGACATTCTCGGGCCCCGTGAGCACCTCACAGCCCGCTTTGCGGGCAGCGACGCGGTCATCCACATGGCCGGGATACCGCACCCGCACTGGCCAGGCGCATCGCAGGAGGACTTCGTGCGCCTCAACTACGACGCCTCGGTCACCGTCTTCGAGGCGGCACGCGAAGCCGGGGTGCCCGTGTTCGTGTTCGTTTCCTCAGCCCAGGTGTACGGCATCAGCAGCCCGATTTGGCTGGAGCAGCTGCCGGTTCTGGAGTCAAACTACCTGCCGCTTCCGGCAGAGGGGCAGAGCACGTATGGCTTCCTGAAGGCCGCATTCGAGCGCTATCTCACCGGCGCATGCGCGACGGGTTCAACGCAGGCTGTCGCGCTACGGCTCGAGTTTCCCGGCTTCAGGTCCACCGAGCCGTGGAACCTGTATGTGAGCACCTCGGTGGAGAACCTGCTCGCCGGGTTCTCGTGCGCCTTGCGCCCGCCCGGCGGTCTCGGCTTCGAGGCGTTTAACCTCGTCGACGGCGAGGTCGACCCGGCGATCGTCGACATCCAGGCCTACGTCCGCACACGCTGGCCCTACGTTCCGAATCACACCGTCGGCAATCAATGCCTGCTGAGCACCGAGAAGGCGCGACGCCTCCTTGGCTACCGGCCGGTGTCCAACGGACGCTACGTAGATGAGTCGCTCGTCTGGTAGCCGGCGGTCGAGCGACGGATGCTTTCAGAAAGACGGCAGAATCTCTTCCTTCGTAGCCCAGTCGGCGAGGCGGTCTATATAACGATCGAGCTCGCTCAGCAGCGTGTGAACACCGTCATGCAGCGCCCGCCAGGTGGCCGGGGGATACGCGTGGCCAAGCTCGTCGCGCATGTCCATCGCCTCCTGCAAGCGTTTGGCCGAGCGCCGGGAGATGACCCCGAGCGCGGCAAGACCCTCCCATGGATGCCCGGATTCCTTCTCCACGACTCCCAAGCGATGACCCTCGGCGAGTGCGCGAGCCGCCAGCTCGTTCAGCCAGTTGAGCAGTACCTCATACTCCCGCTCCACCACGGCTACCTTGTTGCGCTCGCGAGCGTCCGGAGACTGGGCAGCCGCGATCAACCGATCGAGGCCGAAGTCCGGCGGAAAGTCTTCCAGTGCGACGATCAACTGCTCTCGTGTCCCCGGAATCCTCTGCAGGATGGTGTTGATCCGGCGCTGGTTCTTGGAGAGCCGCTGTGTCGAAGGCTCATCGCCCTGGCGTGAGCTCATCCGATCCGCGCTCTCGCGGCGGCGATCGTGGCATAGGCTTCAGCCGCCGTCGCCTGCTCTTCGCGCACGGCTTCCATCAGCACGTCGTTCCTCTTTGCTTGCAATACACACCACAGGCCGTCGCGGTCGATCAGCGGACGGCCCTCCTGCAGGACGTCGGCGAGCAGTGAGGGGGATGTCTGCGCCTGCTCCAGGCTGACCACGTGCACGGCCTTGTGCAGGGCACGGTGCAGGCGCAGCCTGAGGGCCGCCAGCCGGAGCTCATCCGGGTGGCGATGAGCGATCAGCAGGTCGACGTCTGAACCGAGATTGTCCTCTCCCACCGCGGTGGATCCGAAGAGGACGGCCAGGCGGACATCCCGCTCGGTGCGCAGCACACCCTTCAGTTGGCTCAGCAGGGTCCAATGACTGCGCAAGTAACTCTGCTCTTCGAGAGATACCTCGAGTCGTCCAGGCACGATGCGACGGCCTCGCAGAAGGCCGTCGCCGACATAGCGTCGCAGCGTGCGCTCACTACAGCCAACTTCCCGAGCGACGGTTTCAAGTGCTGCTCCCATGCGTCCAGTATATGTGCCCGTGTGTCCAACATCCGGGCAGACAACGGCTTTCTACCCTTTCTAAGGGTGCAAGCTGACGGCGTCGATGGCCTGGCGTCCTACGACGCCTGCTGCGCGAGCCCCCGCCCTCCGGCTACTCTTCCCGCCCATGCGCACCCTCCCCACGCGCCTCGACGGCCTGATCGCAATCGAGCCGGCCGTGTTTCCCGACGAGCGCGGCTTCTTCTGCGAGACCTATCGCCGCTCGTGGCATGCCGAGGCGGGAATCCCGGCGGAGGAGCAGTTCGTGCAGGACAACCACTCCCGCTCCACGCGCGGTGTGCTGCGCGGCATGCACTTCCACGTCGGCGACGGAGTCGCCAAGCTCGTACGCTGCGCGCGCGGGCGCATCCTCGACGTCGCCGTCGACCTGCGCCGCGGCTCGCCCACATACGCGCAGTGGGAGGGTGTCGAGCTCGACGAGGAGTCGATGCGCGAGCTGTACGTGCCTGTCGGCTTCGCCCACGGCTTCTGCGTCCTCTCCGACGTCGCCGACGTGCTCTACAAGCAGACCGCCTACTACGACCCTGCCGTCGAGCGCGGCATCGCCTTGGACGACCCCGACGTCGGTATCGAATGGCCGCTTCCCCGCGAGGAGCTGATCGTCTCCGCCCGCGATGCCGCCGCGCCGCGATTGAGCGAGCTGGCGGACGAGCTGCCGTTCGAGTGGCATCCTTAAACGGAGATGCCCCACGCCCGTCTAGAGCGCCTGCGCGAGCGCACCAACGGCTACACCGTCACCCCGACGCAGTACGTCGCCTTCGCCTACGCCGCCCTGGGCGCACTCACCCTGATCGTGCTCACCGGCGCGGCCGTGCGCCTGACCGGCTCCGGGCTCGGCTGCCCGACCTGGCCGAAGTGCTACGGCAACGTCTATCCCCCGCTCAACACCCACGCTGTGATCGAGTTCTCAAACCGCGTCATCACCGCTCCCGTGTCGATCGCCGCGGGCCTCGCCTGGCTGGCGGCGCTGCGCCGGCGCCCCTACCGGCGGGACCTTGCACTCCTCGGCGCGCTGCTCCCGCTCGGCGTGATCGGCCAGGCGGTGCTCGGCGGCTTCACCGTCAAGGGCGCGCTCGACTACGGCTGGGTGATGGGCCACTTCGCGCTCTCGATGCTGATCCTCGTCGCCGCCCTGCTGCTCGTCTGGCGGGCCACGCACGAGCTCGCCGAGCCCGCCGAGCGCGCTGAGCGCGAGGCCGCCCAAACTCCGACCGACCGCACGCTCGTCTCCTCGATCCGCGCGCTGGTGGCGCTCGGCGCGCTTACGCTCTTCGCCGGCACCGCCGCCACCGCCGCAGGCCCGCACGCCGGCGGTTCGCCTGGGCAGAAGATCAACCGCCTCGACTTCGACGGCCGCGGCACGATGGACTTCGTCATCCACCGCCACGCCGAGATCGCCTTCCTCTTCAGCGTCCTCGCCGTCGGCGCGTGGTGGCTGGCGCGGCGCCGTGCGGCGGCCGCCGTCATCCAGCGCCCGCTGACCGTCCTCTGCGTGCTGCTCGCCCTGCAGGGCGCTGTTGGGCTGGATCAGTACGAGACGCACCTGCCCACCGAGCTCGTCTGGGTCCACGTCGGCCTGGCCTGCGCCACCTGGCTGACCACCCTGTGGGCTGCGTGCGCGGCCGGCCGCCTCGCGCAGCAACCGTCACGATCTCCCTCCGAGCTGGGCTCAGAGGGGCGCCTGCGGACCGGCTCGCCGCTCGAGTTCCCCGGAAATTAGGGCTTGCGGAAGGCCCAATTCCTGTGTTTGGACGTGTCATCGTCCTCGCAAGCGGTTAGCCTGCGCGTAGCAAAGACACTCGAGAAGGGATTGGGATGACCAAGAACGAGCTAGCTGAGCAGGTCGCGGGGCGCACTGGACTGGCCGCCAGCCAGGCCCGGCAGGCGCTGGAGACGACGATCGAGGTCCTCTCCGACGAGCTGGCCTCGGGGGGTGAGGTCGCGCTTGCTGGCTTCGGCAAGTTCAGCGTCAGCCACCGCGCCGCTCGCCAGGGACGCAACCCGTCCACCGGCGAGACGATCAACATCGCGGCCAGCAAAGCCGCGAAATTCTCCGCGGCAAGCGCGCTGAAGAAGCGCCTGAACAGCTAAACAGCGGTACGACGGGGGCGTCACCGGCCCGGAGCAGGGCCGGTGACCTCACCGCGGCTTAGCCGCAGCCTGTGTTGTTGCCGCAGCTGCTGCATGTGTAGCACGAGCCGGTGCGCTGCATCATGCCTCCGCACTGGCTGCACGCGGGGCCGAGATCGAGGCCCTGCATGCGCGCCGGGACCACCGGTGGTGTGTCGGTGAACGAGGCGCTTGGTGCGCTCGGGCCACCGTTGGGACCCGCCGAGGCGCGTGGCTCGCTCTGCTCCTGTTCTTCGCTTTGGGGCCCAGCCGTGTCGGAGGCTATCACCGACTGCGCGGTCTCCTGTGCCGCCTTGCGCGCGCGCACCTCCTGCGTGAGGATGCCGAGGTCCTCCTGCACGTCGACGTCGAGGAAGCGCGAGGCCAGCCAGCGCATGATGTAGTCCGGCATCGACTTCGCGAACGGGATCTCCGGGTTGCCGGTGATGCCCTCGGGCTCGAAGCGCATGTAGCTGAACTTGCGCACGAGGGTCTCCAGCGGCACGCCGTACTGCAGCGCGATCGAGATCGCGGTCGCGAACGAGTTCATCATGCCGCGGAGCGTCGAGCCCTCCTTGCCGATGTCGGTCAGGAAGATCTCTCCCACCGTGCCGTCCTCGTACTTGCCGGCTGTGATGTATCCCTCGTGACCTCCGATCGAGAACTTGTGCGTTATCGACTGGCGCTCGCGCGGCATCCGCTTGCGGCGAGGACCGGCGTCCTTCAGCGCCTTCGCGACGGCCTGCTCGACGAGCGCGTCGACGTTGGCCGGCGCGGCCGCGTCTGCGCCCTGCCTGTGCTCGTTAGAGTGCTGCGCGTCGGTGCGCAGCGCTTGGGCGGTCTTCGACCCGTCGCGGTAGATCGCGAGCGCCTTGATCCCGAGGCGCCAGGCCTGCGTGTAGGCGTCGGCGATGTCCTCGACCGTCGCCTCCTGCGGAAGATTGACGGTCTTCGAGATCGCGCCCGAGATGAACGGTTGCACTGCGCCCATCATCTTCAGGTGGCCCATGTGGCCGATCGCGCGCTCGCCGACGGCGACGTCGAACACCTCCATGTGCTTCTCGGCCAGGCCGGGCGCGCCGACGATCGTGCCGTGCTCGGCCAGGTGCGCCTCGATCTGCTCGACCTGCTGCTCTGTATAGCCGAGCGTCTGCAGTGCGAGCGGCACCGTGCGGTTGACGATCGTCATCTGCCCACCGCCGACGAGCTCCTTGAACTTGACCAGCGAGAAGTCGGGCTCGACGCCGGTCGTGTCGCAGTCCATCAGGAACGAGATCGTCCCGGTCGGCGCGAGCACGGTGGCCTGCGCGTTGCGGTAGCCGTGGCGCTCGCCGAGCTCGACAGCCTCCTCCCATGAGCGCCTGGCCGCGGCGAGCAGCTCCTCGTCGGGACAGCCCGCGTCGGGGATCTGGTGTGAGGCGTCGCGGTGCATGCGCATCACGTTGTTGTGCTCCGCGCGGTTCTCCTCGTAGTGCTCGTACGGCCCGAGCGCGGCTGCGACCTCGGCCGAGCGGCGGTAGGCGCGGCCGGTCATCAGCGCGGTGATCGCCGCCGCTGTGTCCCGTCCGGGGTCGGAGTCGTAGGGCATGCCGTTGCTCATCAGGTAGGCGCCGAGGTTGGCGTAGCCGAGCCCCAGCTGGCGGAACGCGCGTGCGTTGACCGCGATCTCCTCGGTCGGGTAGCTGGATGGGCTGACGACGATCTCCTGTGCCAGCAGCACGATGTCGACGGCGTGCTCGAAGGACTCCACGTCGAGAGTGCCGTCGGCGCGACGGAACTTCATCAGGTTCAGCGAGGCGAGGTTGCACGCCGAGTTGTCGACGTGCATGTACTCGCTGCACGGGTTCGATGCGTTGATCCGGCCGCTGTTGGGCGAGGTGTGCCAGCGGTTGATCGTCGTGTCGTACTGCATGCCCGGGTCGGCGCAGCGGTAGGCCGCTTCTGAGATCTCGCGCATCAGCTCGCGTGCGCTCACGGGCTCGCCGACTGGCTCGCCCGTCGTCCGTGAGGTCAGCCGCCACTCGTCGTCGGTCTCGACGGCTTCCATGAACTCGTCGGTGACGCGCACCGAGTTGTTTGCGTTCTGGTACTGGATCGACTTGAAGCCCTCGCCGTCGATCGACATGTCGAAGCCGGCGTCGCGCAGGGCCGCGGCCTTGTCCTCCTCCTTGGCCTTGCACCAGATGAACTCGCGGATGTCGGGGTGGTCGACGTTGAGCACGACCATCTTCGCCGCACGGCGCGTCTTGCCGCCGGACTTGATCGTGCCGGCCCACGAGTCGGCGCCGCGCATGAACGACACCGGGCCGGAGGCGGTGCCGCCCTTGGCCAGGTGCTCTTTCGAGCCGCGGATGTTCGACAGGTTGATGCCCGAGCCCGAGCCGCCCCTGAAGATCATCCCCTCCTTGGTGTTCCAGTCGAGGATCGACTCCATCGTGTCGTCGACGCTGAGGATGAAACAGGCTGAACACTGCGGGCTCTCCTCGAAGCCGACGTTGAACCACACGGGCGAGTTGAACGCCGCCATCTGGTGCAGCAGGATGTGGATGAGCTCGTGCTCGAACGCCTCGCCGTCCTCGTCGCTTGCGAAGTAGCCCCGCTCGCGCCCCCAGCCGGCGATCGTGCCGGCGACACGGCCGATCATCTGCTTGACCGAGTGCTCGCGCGCCGGGTTGCCGATCTGCCCGCGGAAGTACTTCTGGGCGACGATGTTCGTCGCGTTCTGCGACCAGCTCTTGGGGAACTCGACGTTCTCCTGCTCGAACGCGACGCGGTCGCCGTGGCCGATGCGTGCGTCGCGCAGCTCCCACTCGACGGCGTCGAACGGATGGGTGCCCGGAGAGGTGAAGAAGCGCTCGATCGCGAGCGCTTCGCCGGAGGTGCTCTCCGCGGGGACTGTGGGGTGCGGGGCTGGGTTCATCGGCCTTCCTCCTCTGCTGCGCCGCCGTCGCGGACAACCACTCGAAGCTGTTTGTTTGGGCCGAGCATCATCCCTCTCCGACCGGCGGAAGAAATCGAGAGGACACCCTCGATTTTAGAAGACGCGGGATGCTTTCAACGACGGTTTTCAGCGGCCGAGACGGGCCCAGTCCGCAAATTCCGCCCACGTTGCGGATGTGCGGAAACCGGCCTCGGCCATGGCGTGGCGCAGGGAGAGCAGCCAGTGTGGCTCGAACGCGCGCCGACGCGCGAGCCCCCAGGCGCCGCAGCCGAGCGCAAGCAGCGCGGCGATCGCCGCGACGACGATCGCGGCGGTGGAGAGCTTGCCCGAAGGCTTTGATCGTGCGCGCGCACGAGCGGGCGCGATCGACGTCGATTTGAAAGGTGTCGCTCCCCGGCCGGTGGCGGTGGCGGTCGCGGGGGCGTGTCCGGCAGCGGCCGGGGGTGCCTTTTCCGAGGGCGGCGCCGGAAATACCGGGGTCGAGCCGCCGTGGGGTGGCGGGGTCGCCACCGCCGTGGCGGGCGCCGCTGGGCCGAGCGTTACCGCGAGTGCGGTCGCGATCAGGAGAGCCTCGAAGCGGCGATCGAATCGAAAGCGCATCGCCTATGAGATCCGCTCGCCGGAGAGGGCAACGGCAGGGGGGAGCGTGGCGCGCTGGTAGGCAACGACATCGTCGACGATGTCGGCGAGCGTGCGGGTTGGGCGCCAGTCGAGCAGCTCGCGGACCTTGGTCGTGTCGGGCACGCGCCGGTACATGTCCTCGAAGCCCTCGCCGTAGGCCTCGTTGTAGGGGATCAGAGAGATGGGGGATTTGGAGCCGGTCGTCTCGACGATGAGATTGGCGAGATCGAGGATCGAGATCTCGGTGGTCGCACCGACGTTGAAGACGTTCCCGTAGGCGCACTCCTTGCTCGTCAGGGCGAACAGGGCTTGGACGACGTCGGCGACGTGGCAGAAGCAGCGGGTCTGCCGGCCGTCGCCGTAGACGGTCAAGGGCTCGCCGGCGAGCGCCTGTTCGACCAGCCTCGGCACGACCATGCCGTAGCTCCCGGTCTGGCGCGGCCCGACCGTGTTGAACAGGCGCACGACGGTGGTGGGCAGGGCGCGCTCGCGCCAGTAGGCGATCGCCAGGAACTCGTCGATCGCCTTTGAGCACGCGTAGGCCCAGCGCCCCATGTCGGTGGCGCCCATCTGCATGTCGCCGTCCTCTTTGAAGGGGAGCGCTTGGCTCTTGCCGTAGACCTCGCTGGTGGAGGCGATCAGGACGGGCTTCTTCTTCTTGCTGGCGTGCTTGAGCACGACCTCGGTGGCGTGCACGTTGGTCTCGATCGCGCGGACGGGGCTGTCGACGACGAGCGCGACGCCGACGGCGGCGGCAAGGTGCACGACGATGTCCGCTTCGTCGACGAGCTCGGCCACGACGGCGTGGTCCTCGGCTGAGCCGATCGTGTAGTCGAAGCTGGGACGGTGCTTGAGGTGGCGGACGTTCTCGATCGCGCCGGTGGAAAGGTCGTCGAGGATGTGCACGGTGTGGTCGTGCTCGATCAGCAGGTCGCTGAGGTGCGAGCCGATGAAGCCGGCGCCGCCGGTGATTAAGAAGCGCATAATGAGTTCTCTCCGGTCGTGCCGAGTTCGCCGGTCACGCCGAGTTCGCCGGTCGTGCCGGGGCCGAGGAACGCCGGCTGCGTCTCATGACGGTTCCGCCGAACGCGCCGAGCACGAGGATCGCGACGCCGCCGCCTAACAGCGTCAGGAGCGATCCGCTGCCGCTGGATGAGGCTTGGGAGCGCGCGGCGCGCATGATCGCGGGAACGGACGAGCCCTGGTTCGACGGGGCCGGGCCGGAGGTGTTGCGGTGGGCGGAGGGCTGAGCGCCGCCCGCACGCGCATCGGCCCGTCCCGACGCGCCCGAGCCGCTCGACCCGCCCGAGCCGGGCGGTTTGATACCGGCGCCGAACAGCGCGGTAGAGCCCGAACTTGCGTGGCTGCCCGCACGCTCGCCGGCCTGTCTGGCTTGGTTGAGCGGCAACGCGTACTCCTTGGCCGCCGGCGAGCCGGGGTCGGCGTGGACCCCAGGTTCCAGGCCGGTGGCGGCCTGGACCGAGACGGCGAGGCAACTTAGGGCGAGCACGGCGAAGGTTCCAACAACCGGCGCATATTTGACGACACGCACCAAGAGGAAGATACAGCTTCTCCAGGCGCAACTCGCCGCTATCGCAGGCCGGTGGACGGATTGGCGGCAAGCCCACGCAGCGCGTCTAGCAAAGCGCACTTTTCTTAAGTCGACTTTGCTCACATCTCGCCCGATGGCGCTGCCTCGACTGGAAGACCTTTCAATCCAGGCTCAGCGCAGCTCGGAGCCCGGGTCGCGTGACAGTTCCGCGAGCGTGGTGTCGCGTGGGTTCAGCCGATGGGCGCGCGTGTAGTCGCGTCTGGCCACCCGCAACCGGCGCTCGCGCACGGCGATGTCCCCGAGCAACGCCCAGGTGACGAAGTTGTTCGGCTCGTGCGCAAGCGCGTGCCGGAGCGCGGTTTCAGCCCCGGCGGCCTGGTCGAAGTGCGCGAGCGCGGCCGCCTTGGCGTAGTAGGTTTCGACGTTGTCAGAGTCGATGTCCAGGGAGCGGTTCGCGTCGGTGACAGCGGCAGCGGGGTTCGCGGCGAGCTCGTGCTGGGCGCGTGTGCGGTAGATGTCGGCGAGACCTTGGCGGCTGAGGCTCGCGCCGGCGACCACCAAGGTCACCAGCACGGCGGACGCGCCCAGCGCGAGCGCCGGCCGACCGGCGAGCGCGCGACCGGCGCGGGAGGGGCGCAGAACGGCATTCTCCGCTTGTTGATATCGCGGTCTGACGAGCACGGCGACGGCAACGAGCGCGATCGCGGTCAAACCGGGGAGCAGCTGCATCCAGTCGACGCTCGTCTGTGCCAGCCAAGCGGTGAAGGCGCCGACGGAGCCCACCATCAGCGCACGCGATAGGCCCGAGCGCCGCGCCGCCGGGCGCATTCGAGCGATCCCCCAGCCCACACCGCCGAGGAAGCCGACCAGCAGCAGGACGCCGACGAGCCCCAGTTCGGAGAGGGTCTGCAGCTCGATTGAGTGGGGCTGGTCAATGTCCTCGGTGGTGGCCCGCTGTTCGTAGTAGGAGCGCGGGTAGTTGCCCGCGCCGACGCCGAGGACCGGGTTCTCGCGCCAGACTCGCCAGGCGATTCGCCAGTAGTCATAGCGGTTGCCGCCGCCGGAGAGCAGGCGCGACTGGCTGGCCGTCGACGCCGTGGCGCTCGAACTCGGCGCGGCGAGATTCGTGAAGGCATGCCACTGGTTGCGAACGTCGCGATCGATCCGCTGTGCCGAGCCGACCGCCACGACGAGCACGATCGCGACCGGAATCGCAAGCAGCCATGATCCAGCCTTGGTGACCCGCGAGCTGAATGCGCGGGGGGAGACAGCCATCTCCCACACAAGCGTGAGCAGTCCCCAGGCAAGGCCCGCGGCGATCGCAGCCAGCAACGCTGCTCCGCCGGCGACGTGGCCGGCTTCCGTGGATACCGATCCGCCCGCGGAGTGTTCATAGACACGCAGCAGATCGGGCGCGGCAAGCGCTATGCCGACCGCCACCACCAGCAATCCGTAGACCCGCTGGGTGCGGCCGGGGACGACGGCCACCACCGCCACCAGCGCGAAGAGCATCGCCAGCGCGGTCCCGCGTGACTGGGACAGCATCGCCAGGCAGGCCATCAGGGTGGCCATCCCGGCCGCCGGGCCCGCCACCAGCGCGCGCCGGGCCTCGGCGGCGGCGAAGCACAGCCAGAAGCCGATTACGAACAGGCATCCCTCGCCGTTGATGTATCCCAGGGGCGAGTTCAGGCGGCCTCCGAGAAAGAGCGTCCCCGGGTCTGAGCCGAGCAATCGCGCGAGCACGGAGATCGCCACCGCCGCCACCCCGAGCCCGGCCGCTCCGAGCATCAGCGCCGAGCGGCGTTCGCTGCGTAGCAGCGCCAGCAGCAGCACGAGCAGCGCCCCGTAGGCGAGCCAGCGGTTTCCGCTCACGACGGCGTTCTCGACCGATTCCGCCCAGGCGGTGGAAATCAGAGACCAAACGCCGAGACCAAGCAGACTTCCGAGAGCGAGGGCGCCCGGACCAGAGGGACGCGCGGGGCGCGCCACCACCGCCACAGCACTCGCGGCTACCAGACCGAGCCCGATCGGTACCCACGCCGAAGCGTCGTAGTAGGCGAAGAAGAACGGGCTCAAGCCAGCGCCTAAGCCGAGCACGAGCAGGCCACCGTCTGCCGCCGGAGAGCGGCCTTTGGAGGCGTTTGCAACGAGAGCGCCCTGCGGCGCCACTCCGAACTCCTCGACGTCCTGCGTCTCGAGCAGCACGATCGCGCCGGCGGCGGCGAGCAGGTAGAGGATCGCGCTGATCACCAAGAAGGATGTGCCGCCCTCGATCGCAAGCACCGCCACTACAGACACCACCGCTTGGATCGCACCCAGAGAAAGCGCTACGGCACGCGCGCTGGGTAGGAATCTTCGAGTTCGATGAGTCAGATGATCCCGGCCGCCCGTGAGGACCGATACCCCCCGCCGCCGGCGGGAGACGATCACGAGACTCGTGTCGAGGGCCGGTATTCCGACGAGCAGCAGGGCGACCAGTAGCGACTGCCACGCGACCGTGGAGGTGCTCGCGGCGGCCATCACCAGCACCGCGGTGGCAAAACCCAATGGCATGCTTCCCCCATCGCCCAAAAAGATTCGCGCGGGCACGGACAGGTTGCGGGGCAGGAAGCCCAGGCAAGCCCCGCCAAGGGAGACCGCGCCGACGGCCAGCCAGACGTCCCCCCGCACAATTCCGATCAGCGCGGCTCCAGCGGAGACGACCAGCGCCATCGTGCTGGCCGCGCCGTCCATGTTGTCGAAGAGGTTGAAGGCGTTTACGACGGCGAGCACCCACAGGCAGGTGAGCGTGAGGTCCACAGCGCCGCCCAGGTGTAGGTTCCAGCCCAGACCTGAGGCCCAGATCACCGCGGCCAGGGCGACCTCGATGACGACACGAATTACGGGAGAGACCGTGCGCCGGTCGTCGATCGTGCCGACAGCCCAGAGGAGCGCCACACCACCCACCAGCGGCACCGTCTTGCGCCAGTCGCCCGCGGTCAGGATCATCGCGCTGACGAAGCCCACCATGAGGGCAGCGCCGCCTAGATACGGAGTGGGGCGCGCATGGCCCTTATAGCCGATGGGCTTGTCGTAGAACTGCAGGCGATTGGCGAGGCTGATCGCGTAGGGGGTGGTGGCGTAGACGATCAGCGAGGCTATAGCGAGACCTATGAGCAGACGAACGGTCAGCGCCATGGGGACCCACTCTCCCGCTGGCGAGGTTCGACGGTATAGCCGTTCAGCGAGACGGATGTTCTGAGAATCGTTCTCACCAAAGCGTCTTTCTCAGAGTTTCGAGGCCACCCCGAAGGTGGCCTGGGCCATCGAGAAGCGTAGAGTCCACGCGCGAAGCGCCTTTAGCGCTGGTGCCGGGAGCAGCCACTCGGCCGTACGGTACATGTGGCTGGGGACCGCCCCGTAGGAGTAGCTGACCACGCTCGACAGGCCCGCCTCGAGGAAGATCTCGCGCATCTGGCGCCTTGAGTAAAAGTGCTCGTCCGTTATCTCACCGGTGTAGCGCGTGTTGAGTGTGGGAACGATTGCCACCACCTGGCGCGCGGACGCTGCCTGCTCGCGCAGCGCACGGACGGTATCGGATCGCGTCCAGTGCTCGATCATGCCGAAGGAGACGGCGAGATCAAATCCGCGATGGGCAGAGAGATCGAAGGCATCCGCGACCTCGAAGCTGCAGTCAACCCGCAGTTCAGCAGTGATCGCTCGTGCGGCGTCCACCAGCGTGGGTCTGTAGTCGACGCCGACTACCTCGTGGCCCTGCGCCGCGAACCACACCGCGTTGGCCCCGAGGCCGCAGCCGACCTCCAGTATCCGACCCCCGGCTCCTACACGCGAGGAGACCCGCGCATATAGAGGCCTCTCCCAGAGCCAACGCTGATCGAAGAGGGCCAGGGGATGCTGGTGCGCAAGTAGATCGAGACTGTAGGCGTCCCAGCGCGTATCGTTCTCATCCGCCGACAGCAGACGATTGGGCTTGGCCTGACCGAGTCTCATGGGTGGGTGACGGCGCCGTCCACCTGACCCAAACCGAGCGATGCGGATGGACGCCTGCCGGAAGCTATCACGCGCGGCTGTCTCGTCGCTTACCATCCCCACTGCTCGGCGCATCGCCTTGGTGGGCGAGGCGCCCCTCCTTCTGTGCACGATCCTTCCGAAACTCCGAGTCCGGTCTCGCGACAAGCGAACCCTTTGGGGCGCGTGTGAATTCGGCGCCCCCACCACCGGAAGAGCTTCAGGTGGAGGCTGAACTTTTGCCCCAACACGCCCGCGACAGTAGCCGGGTGCGCGGCGCCAGCACGATAGTGAGCGATCTGGCGTCGGTATCAGGCGCCCGACTCGTCTCGGCGGTGATCTCGGTGGCCACAGTGATCATGACCACCCGAATCTTGGTGCCCGCACAGTATGCACTGGTCGCCTATGTCGCCGTTGTTGCAGCCCTGATGTTCACCACCACCTCGGGCTGGACAGCGGCCGCAGTCACTCGCTATGGCCGAGAGGAGCTCGAGCTGATGGGCAGGATGACGAGCACGAGTTGGAACCGGCTGTTGCTCACGGCCCCGCTAATTCTGACGTCCATTGCGATCATCGTCATCCTCAGATTAGCCGGCGCGTTGCCTGCGGAGATGACGTGGTTCTTCGTTGGATTGGCCATCGTCTCCGGTCTGCTGTTCATCGCATCGGAGCACATCGTCACGCTTCTGGAGGCTGCGGGGAGGATGAGGCTGACGGCCGTCGCTCTAACCCTGCGTCAGTGCGTGTCGACAGCAGTTCTGCTGGTCATCTTCGTCAGTGGACGCGGCCGTTCACCCCAGGTCATCATTGCCGTTGGCGCGATTGCTCTCGCCGTCGTAGTCATCTTTATGGCCACCAGAGTCTGGGCCATCGCGCTGTGGCCACCCACGATCGATCGCGCCCTAATGCGCCGCATGCTGGTCTTCTCGATCCCTCTGATCGCGTTCTCGGCAAGCCAATACCTCATCCAGTCGGTGGACATCGTGATTCTCCGAGCCTACGGAACCTCCACGGAGGCTGGGATCTATGCTGTCGCCTACCAGGGATACGGCGTCCTCCAGCAGGTGGCCACCACAGCTACGATCGTACTCACGCCGCTGTTCGTCTCGTTGGCCGCGGCAAAAAAGCAGGCGCTCGTCGGCCGCTATGTGAGTCGTGCTATCCCCCAACTCGTCTTCATCTCGGCGGTCGCCGCCGGACTTGTGGTTCCGTTCCTCGGGATCGTTGTGCCGATCGTCTTTGGTGCTCCGTTCGCGGGGGCGGCCGAACCGATGGCCGTGTTGTTCACAGCGTTTGTGCTCTATGCCTCCGCGAGCTTCTCGGCTCCCATTCTGATACTAAACGAGCGCACTCGGGCCGTCGCCATAATCAATGTGGCGGGGGCTGCGATCAACGTAGCCGGAGACATCCTATTCGTCGGTCCACTGCACTTGGGCGTGCTGGGCCCCGCCTTGGCTACCTCATTGGCGCTGGCCGTGATCGCCGCTGGTTATCAGATTGTCGCCGAGCGGTGCACGGAGACTCAGGGATCGAGGCGTGTGATGCTGCTTGCACCTCTGTTTGTGGCAACGCTTCCAATTTTACTTGTCGGGCCGGGGGTCGCAATGGCAGTGGGGATACCCGCAGCGATGATCGCCACGGCTGCGATCCTCCGCTGGGCATCGCCCTTTGACATAGGTGACGCAGACCTGATCGCCAAGCTCGACATGCCAGCAGCCATCAAGCGTCTTGTTCTGCGTGGTCTGGTCCTGGCAGCTCGGTGAGCCGCTGCCCGGACAGCCGAACGCGTGTCCTCGATCTAAGCCGTGAGGTAGGCTCGACGGCACGAGCTGACATCGCCCTCAGCGTGTCGAGAACGAAAGGTAACTTATGAGCATCTACGCCAACGAGGTCGCTGCAGGCCAGCGGTTCGAGTTTGGAGAGAACTGGCGCAACTTCCTCTCGGTGCTCGACGACGAGCGTATCGCCGAAGCGCGCGCCTCGCTGTGCGCGATGCTCGGGGTGAACTCGCTCGAGGGCATAAGCTTTCTGGACATCGGGTCCGGCAGCGGTCTGTTCTCGCTCGCAGCCGCCCAACTGCACGCGAGTCGTGTCCACTCCTTCGACTTCGATCCCGGCAGCGTCGGCTGCACCCAGGAGCTGAAGCGTCGCTTCCTGCCCGACTGCGAGAGCTGGACGATCGAGCAGGGGAGCGCGCTCGATCGCTCCTATCTGGAGTCGCTGGGGGGCTTTGACATCGTCTACTCGTGGGGCGTTCTGCACCACACCGGGAACATGGTGGGCGCGCTGGAGAACGCCGCGCTGCCAGTGACTCCCGGCGGCAGGCTCTTCATCTCCATCTACAACGACCAAGGATTGCGCAGCCGGATCTGGCGCACGATCAAGCGGATCTACAATCGGCTACCCGAGGGCACGCGGGCGCCGTACGTCGTCTTGGTGATGGCGCCTCGGGAGCTCAAGAGCGCGGGCCTCGCGTTCGCTCGACTACGTCCGATGGCCTACGTGCGCACCTGGACCGAATACCGACGCCAGCGGGGAATGAGTCGCTGGCACGACCTCGTTGACTGGGTTGGCGGCTACCCCTTCGAGGTCGCGACCCCGGAGCTGGTGTTCGACTTCTACCGCGAGCGTGGCTTCTCACTCGTCCGGCTGAAGACCTGCGGCGGTGGCTTAGGCTGCAATCAATTCGTGCTGGTCAGGTCCTCCGCTTCCAGCTGAGCGCAGCGCGGTCCGAACGCCCGGCCCGAGCTACGCGCTGCTCACGGATGTCAGAGATGGCGCTTAGTGTGGCCGCGCGCATGGCATCTACGCTGAGCGATCCACGAGTCAGCTCGCAGCCCCTCTCTCCCATTTCCGCGCGTAGCGACGGATCGTCGACAAGGTGTTGCAGGGCCTGTGCGAGAGCGTTCTCATCTCCCGGCGCGACAATGATTCCGGCACCGGAGCCGAGCAGGCTTCTGACGCCCCCCACGTCGCTGGCCACCACCGGGATACCGTGCGCCATCGCCTCCAACACGGCGTTGGGCATCCCCTCCGAGTGGGAGGGCAGCACGAGCAGATCAGCAGCGTCGAGGATGTCGTGAACGTCTAGGCGAGGACCGAGTAGGAACACCCGCTCCTGCAGGTCCGCCGAGGCGATCTCCCGCTCGATGCTCTCCCGCTCGGGACCTTCCCCCACCAGCAGCAGCGACCACCCCGACGGGCGCAGTTGCCGTACCGCTCCCAGAAGCGTGGCATGACCCTTGTAGGCGATCAGATTGGCTACGCAGACGATGGTCAACTGTGTTCCCGCTGGGCGCGCTCGCTGCTCCACGCTCCGCACTCCGTTGGGCACGACCCACAGGCGGCCGCTCAGCACAGGCTCGTTGTGGGCAACCGCTCTGCCGACCGCGAGACTGTTGACGATGACACCGTGCGAACAACGATCGGCAATCCAGCGTACCCACCGGAAGAACGATCTTCGCGGCTTGTCCGCATCGGGCAACGAGCGGCGTGCCTGGATCCGGCACGCCCGAGGTAGCATCAAAGCGGCGAGCGGCAGGCTGATGCCGTAGCCCCAATACAGAAACGCGTAGAGGACGTCTGGCTGCTCAAGCCTGAGAGTGCGCGACAGGCGCCACAGAGCACGCGGGCTGTACAGGCGCTGCGCATTCATGGCGAGGACGTCCGCCCCGACAGCGCGGACCTCGTCGGCTAGCGGGCCCTCTTCGCTCAGGCAGATCACGACACACTGAGCGTGATCCGGGTGAGCAGCTTGTACGAGCTCGACGATCTGGCGCTCCGATCCCCCCCGTCCGAGTCGCCCGACCACCAGCGCGAGCTTCATGAGCCCGCGCCCGCAGCCGACTGCCATCGCTCCCGCCACAGCTCGAATGCGAGCAGGCTCCACACCTGAGGAGTGGCGTCTCGCTCGCCGCTGAGATGGTCTTGGCACACCTCACGCGCCACACTGAGATCGTACTCGGCGTCTTGGCGCGCGAGCACGAAATCCTCCAGCAGCGGTCTCATCTCCTTCCGCATCCACTCTCCAACGGGCACTCCGAACCCCATCTTTGGACGTTCAACCATGTGCTCTGGGAGGCGCAGCTTCAGGGCGGCTCTCAGTAGCGGCTTGCGTCCCGGCGCCGCCTCGGCCAGGTTGGTCGAATCGAACGCCATGGAGACGACAGCGGGGTCCAGCAATGGACTGCGCGCCTCCAGGCTCACGGCCATCGTCGCCCTATCGACCTTTTGCAGGATGTCATCGACCAGATAGGTGCGGGCATCGCATCGCATCATGTTCTGCACCATCCCCACATCGGACATCCAGTGAGTGGAGTCAAAGCTCCTCCCCAGCGATGAGTCAGGCATCAGCCGCGTGAGCTCGTTCGAGCGCCAAACAGAGACGACCTCCTGATAGGCCTCCGCTGTCGAGTTCGCTTCAGCCAGGTGCGAGAATAATCGCGTGCGTCGACCGAGAGCACTGTGCTGAGGTATCCGCCCGAGCGCCCGCACACCGAGATCCGGCATCAGGCGCGCGAGGCGCAAAAGACTCGCCACTCGGTAGCGGGTGTAGCCACCGAACAGCTCATCGCCCCCGTCACCCGACAGTGTCACAGTGACCCGCTGGCGGGCGAGACGTGCGACTGCCATCGTGGGTATGGCTGAGCTGTCGGCGAACGGCTCGTCATATGCGTCGCTGAGCTTCGGCACGATCGCCATCGCCTCACTGGCCTCGAGCTGCAGATGGGTGTGATCGGTCCCGAGGTGCTTAGCGACGGCGAGTGCAAAGCGGGACTCGTCGAAGCGGGGATCCTGAAAGCCGATCGAGAACGTCTTCACATCGACGCGTGCGTCGCACATGCACGCCACGACCAGGCTCGAATCGATGCCCCCCGACAGAAAGGCGCCGACGGGAACATCGGCAATGAGCCGTCTCGTGACCGCCTCACGTACCACGTCAAGTACGTCGGCTGGAGAAGAAGGCGACGCCGCGGGAAGTTCCTCGGACAGGATCCAGAACTCCCGTGGTGCTGAGCACCGGCCCGAGTCGAGGTTGACCTGCACCCAGGAGGCCGCGGGCAGCTTCTCGACTTGCTCAAAAATGCAGGTGGAAGCCGGCACGTACTGGAAGCGGAAGTACTCAGCCAGCGCTCTGCGGCTGATCGTGAGCTCGTCGCGGGCGATCCGCATAATGGCCTTCAGCTCGCTCGCGAATGCGAGCCCGCGTTGCAATCTCGCGATGAACAGGGGCTTCTTTCCGAAGCGATCACGAGCCAACCACGCCCGGCGCCGCCGCTCATCGATAAGAGCTAGGGCAAACATGCCGTTAAACCGAATCAGCGCCTCGGTTCCCCAATGCTCGAGGGCATAGAGAACCACCTCGGTGTCCGATCCCGAGCGAAAGATGTACCCGAATCCTTCGAGCTCCCGCCGTAAAGAAGGAAAGTTGTAGACCTCCCCGTTGAACACGAGGGTCAAATCGCGTACGCGCATCGGTTGATGCCCGGCCTGGCTGATGTCCTGGATCGCCAGTCGACGCATCCCGAGCACCCACCCGTTGCCGCTGGCGAGACCTGAGTCGTCGGGACCGCGGTGGATCAGACTGGCTGTCATCTCGCTCACATCGTGGACAGCGGCCGCTGGATCACCGGTCACGCCCAGGAGTCCTGCTATCCCGCACATCAGCTCACCCCCAGCTCGCGATAGAGCTGGCGGTAGGCGCGGTGGCAGTTACGAGCAGAGAACCGGCTCGCAACCACGTCTGCCATCAGCGCGGCGTGCGTCTGAGCATCCGCGTCACGGAGCACCTCATTCAGCACCGCGGCCACTGCATGATCATTCCCAGGTGGGACAAGATGGAGAGCGCCAGGCGGGATCTCGGCGACCCCGCCCACCGCGCTGGCAACGGATGGAACTCCGGCGAGCAGAGCCTCGAGCAGGCTGCGTGAGAAGCCCTCCGCGAGAGATGTGGAGAGGTACACCTGGGCTCCGAAGAGGTGCGGCCGGGGATCCGTCTGGCCAACGAACCTCACGCCGTCCTGGAGCCCTAGCGAGCAGCCGAGCGCTTCCAGCCCACTACGCTCGGGACCATCGCCGACGATCGTGAGCACAGCGCCAGGATTTTCCTTACGAACGAGTGCCCAGGCTCGCAGCGCGGTCGAGTGATCCTTTACTGGATGAAGTCGACCGACCATCACTGCCGTGGTGGGGACGACACGAGCGGGCCGCAGCGGCGGCTCAATCCCCGGGAGGATCACGCGCATCTTGCGCTCTCTTTGCGGAAGACGCTGGACCGCGGCGTCACGTACCGCCGAGGAGTTGGCTGTCGTCACGCTCTCAAGAGAGGCCACGATGCGCTCCAGTCGACGCTTGGCAGGGGTGAGAGTGTGTCCCAGGTTGCGCTCACTGGTCACAAGGCTGCTCAACGGCCACAATACCCGCGCTGCCGCGCCCACCAGGTTGCCCTGTAGCAACCAGCTGTGGATCACTTTGGGGCGAGCCTGAGCGACCGCGAGCACGGCGGACGGCAATCGCAGCCATCCTCCCTCTTGCGAGGTCAAGACCAGTGACTCGGGAAATGACGTGAAGGGTCCGGAGCGCACGAAAACCACCCGTTGACTGACGTCGTTCAGCTCCGGACTGTCGAGAAGATCCAAGACCGTTCGCTCTGTGCCTCCCAGAGTGTGGGAATGAGGAAGTACATGTACCACGTCGGCACGCACGACGGCTTACGCGCTCGCTGATCTGTCGCAACCGGCGTTCCGGTGCTCGCTGACGTGCAATCTCACAGGTCAGGTGGGAGTGGAGTCACGTGTCTCTGCCAACCCAGCTGCTGTCATGGGCGCTGCTTCATTCTGATCACACTCGGCCACGGTGTCGATCGGCGTACCAGCACCGGGTCCAGAGAGCTTTTGACGCCAGGCCGTACCGACGGCCCGAAAAGGGTGCCGCCCAAAATGGAAACCTCGTAGGTGTGCTCTTGCTCGGTTCTCAATAGGGTTTGAGAGTGCGTATACGAGCACACCGCTGCCCACAAGCAGCGCGGGCCAGATGCCCATCCCGGCTTCAAACGGGAGTGTCACATGCCTGCTTGCCAAAAACAGGCTCGGAGCACTCACCAGCAGCGGGACGATGAACAGCGTGCGCAGACGCGGCAGGATCAGTAGATACGCTAGGCCAGCCACCATCAGCACAAAGGCGAGCAACCCGGCTAATTTGGTTTCGTCGCGCACGGCGAACGAGCCGATGGCCTTATACCCACCCGTGAGCGTAGCCCCCACCGCAACCGGGACCGAGTGGTCGACAAATAGATAGTCACCCAGACCCACCGGACTGCCACTGGCAGCTGGATCGCGTCTGAAGGCGGCAAGAGAGGGAGCCCCGTGGCGGTCCTGCCCAGCGAACTCGAGGTTGCGGGCGGAGCGAATCTCATGGTTTATATCGGCAAAAGGATCGCCACCGTTCTGATCCGCGGTGCTGATTCGATTGGGGAGTATCAGCAGCGTGAGCGCAAGAAGGCCCACCCCCAGCACACGCATGCGCTGCCCCGCGGGTGCGTATGCAAGCGCCATCACGACGATCGCGATCACCACCCCTGGGATCCACATTGGGTTGGCAAGGCACATAAGCAAGCCTGCCCCGGCCAGAAGAATGATCTCCTGGCGACCTGTCCGTGTCAGGCAGACGTGGACCGCGTAGAGAAAGAGTGCCGCGGCCAGGGCGAGGACCGGAATCGAGGTGCCAAGGCCAACGTCGAGGCGGAACGGGCCGGCAAGCAGCGCGCTCACCGCGGCTATCACGGCGCCCCGCCGGCCGGCGACACGGTTGCCGACCGCATAGATCGCGATCACGGCCGCGATGCCCAAGAGAGCGTCGGCGCCCGGCGCGCCGGCGCTGCCGGTACCGACCAGTGGGGTCATGGCGTGGGAGAGCTGCACAGCCAGCGAGGACACTCCCACCCAAGAGCCCCACCACAAGCCGCCGTGAAAACCCACCCAGCTGGCTTTCTGCACGGTGGGCCAGATCAGCGCCGCTTGGCCATCCAAGGGATAGAGGCTCATGCCTGGGATTGCTCGCCACAGGAAATAACCTCCGACGCCGGTGATGCCGACAAGCATCCAGTGTCGGCGCAGTCGCTTCGTCGCGAGCAGGACAATGCTCACGATCAGGGCAAGCCAGAGCCCGACCATCCATCCTCTAGCGGTCACAATTACCGATGATGGTGCCTGGCTCTGTGCTATCTGGTCGAGAACGAGGGCGGGCACTCCGGTCGGATTGGTGGCTGAGATTTCGAGCACCCTCCGGCTTCCGTAAGCCACATCGCCGGCCACGTTGAATGGCCGTCCGATCCAGTCCTTAGCTTGGCCCAGGAAGCGTCGCCTCCCGCCGTTATCGATCAGAGTCGCCCTGATGTCCACCGGCTTGACCCCGTTGGCCCATAGGCGTAGGAGTGGCTGCTGTCCTGTCTGAGTGGTGAGCCGCAGAGGTACGTCCACCTTCCCTGCAGCGTGCGCAGCGAGCACGTAGCCGTATGTATTTTCGCTGATCGTTCCGCTAGTACGAGCGTGCAGAGCTGGCGTCTGAGCACCAAGCGGAAGCACCGTTGTGTCGATCACGTTCCCGCTGGAGTACATCCTTGGAGTGACCGCGAATGAGAGCGTGAGCGTCGCCGCTAGGGTAACTGCCAGCGCGACCCAGCGCATTCGCAGATACGGCGTTGCGCGGCGCCACAGGCCAGTCCGCGGCAGAGCAGCCCCGCGTATCCGTGAGCGACCACCGAGCTCCGACTTGGTTCGACGCGCACGGGACGGCCACCGAAGCCGAGGAATACCTCTCATGACCGCCACAGTGTACGGGCTCGCGTGGACTTGCCATCGTTCAATCGGCTGTCCGTGCGATCAGCCGTGGTGGGGCGCCGCTCGGCGCAGTATCGCTAGCCAGGTGCTCGCGCGGTCGCCCAGGTTCTTGTGGGTGATGCGCGGGTGGGGTGCAACCTGCCGGAACGCTTTGAGAAGGTGC
This sequence comes from uncultured Solirubrobacterales bacterium, assembly GCA_963784875.1. GTDB lineage: Bacteria > Actinomycetota > Thermoleophilia > Solirubrobacterales > Solirubrobacteraceae > Palsa-744. The sequence continues at coordinate 94,433 of CAWATE010000010.1, read as the reverse complement.
CCGCCGCGATCCGCCACGCCACGCCCCGGAGCAGCCCTTGTCTCTGGAGCGCTGGCGCGGGCCGCGGCAACTGCCCCAGCCGCAGCGGTTGCCGCGCTCGTGAGGCTCGGCATGCGGATCCGGGTCAACAGGTCCCGAAGCAGGTTCGACGGTAGCGGTACCTGTAGCGTCGGCGTAGATGGCAATCGCCGTGCCACGAGCGCCAGAGCGAGCGCGACCAGAGCGATAACACCCCCGGTCGTCGGCGAGCGCGACTGCTCCGTCGCCAGCAGCGCGACCAGCAGATAGCCGATCGCCGCTCGGCGAATGACACGCCGCCACGAGTCGGCGCCCGCCACGACGAGCAGCAATAGAAACGGCTCGACGGTGGATCGCTGACGGAAGGCGAATCCGGCGGTGAGCGCGTTGAAGGTCAACAGTGTGCCCACGGGGAGCGCGAACAGCAGCACCTCTGTCTTGCGACGCAACCGCCACAGCCCCACCATCGCCGTAGGCAGGAGCGCATACCACACCCACATGCCAGGATAGAGGGCCCGGTCCCATGTGCGGGTAGCCCGGGTGAACACCCAAGGGTAAGGGGACACCAGCGACTTGGGAATAGCTATCGCCACCCCAGCTGCGCCCTGGTGTCGCTCTAAGCCTAGCCGTCCCAGGGTATGTCCGATCTGACGCAAGATAGCCTCTGGGTGTCCAGCGGATAAAGCCGCAAAGCCAACCAACAGCGCGCCGGAGGCGAGCGCCAGATACGTCAGAGTTACCCTTAAATCGACCGTCCGTCGCTGTTGAATGGCCACTACTCCGAGCGCGCCCAGCACCGTAACCGTCACGGCCAGCAAAGCTGGACTGCGAGTAACGGCGAGAGCACCCATGGCCAGTGCAAACGCCACCACGGCACCTCTACGTGGCCAATATGTAAACGCCAGCATCGCTCCGATCACTAGAAAGGCGACCAGCGACTCCTTGAGGAGCACGGCCGACCACCAGACACTCGTGGGTATCAAGGCCATCAGCCAAGCCGCCCGACGCATCGTCGATGTTCCGAACAGCCGACCGGACAGCAAGCCGACCAAGAGAACCGTGGCGGTGCCCAGCAGCACGTTGATCAGCTTGCCTGCAACCATGCTCTTCCCACTTAGGAGAAATATGCAGGCCACCATCGTCTGATAGCCGAAGGCAAGCGACCCGGCATACTGATAGGAGCTCGGATTGATCACGTGCCCCTCGAGCCATTGATGAGCGATCAGGGCAGCCTCGCGACTGTAACCGGCATCGTCCAGATAGAAGGCCCCGCCATGGCCAGAGGCCAGTTGAGCAACCACCATCACCACGAGCCGCACCACGAGGGCCACGATTACGGGCGCAAGCAAATGCAGCCTCACCGCATGACGCAGCAGCGCATATAGCGCCGCAGCTACTAGACTCGCAAACAACGCAATGCCCACGGGGCCAGCTTGGAAGATCGATAGGCCGATCACCACTCACCTCCCGAGACGCGCGGCGAACCCCGACTACCTTCCGGGGCAAGCAGCAAACCACGACCAGAGCAGACTATTCGCGGATGAGCACTGCCAGCGATGGGACATCGCCTACCACCGTAGGAGTAGCACGGATCATCGCCCGTCTGAATGTTGGCGGGCCTGCTATCCAGGCCATCTCGCTCACTCGCCTGCTCGAGCCACGCGGCTATCGAACGCGCCTTATTCGTGGGCGCGAGGGGTCTGATGAAGGCAGCATGGACTATCTCGCGGATGATCTCGGTGTGCAGCCGGTGTTGATCAACGCGCTTCGCCGAGATCCCGGTTTGCGTGATCTGCGCGCTCTCCTTGCGCTTGTGCTCGAGTTGCGACGAAACCGCCCACAGATTGTCCATACGCATGCGGCAAAGGCGGGCACGCTCGGGCGCCTGAGCGCCTTGATTGCCCTGCGTTCTCGCCAGCGCGTGCTGATCCACACTTTTCACGGTCACTCGCTCACGGGCTACTTCAAACCGCGTACCGCTCGTCTTTACACGCTGATCGAGCGGATACTTGCTCGACGTACCGACGGCCTGATTGCGATCTCCGAGGAGGTGCGCGATGAGCTTGCGGCGCTTGGAGTGGCCCCCGCCCACCGGTTCGAGATCGTGCCGCTTGGCTTCGATCTTGGATCGTTTGCGGTCGGTGGCCCCGCGCGGGACGCCAAGCGCCGTGAGCTCAGGCGGGAGCTGGACATACCGGAGGACGCCAAGGTCGTTACTCTGGTGGCGAGACTTGTGCCCATCAAGCGAGTCGATCGATTCTTGCGGATGGCAAGGCTTGTCGCTGAGCGCACGGCTGCGCACTTCATAATTGCCGGAGACGGAGAGCTGGGTGTTGAGCTGCGTTCCTCCGCCGATGCGCGCGCGTTGGGTCGCCGTCTGTCGTGGATCGGCTTCCGCCGCGACATGCCCGCCGTATGCTTTGCGAGCGATGTAGTGACGCTGACCTCTGACAATGAGGGAACTCCGGTGAGCCTGATCGAGGCTCAGGCCGCTGGGGTGCCGGTGGTTGCGACGGACGTCGGCGGAGTGCGCTCGGTTGTGCACGATGGCCAGACAGGAATCGTGAGATATCCAGACGACGCGGCTCTTGCACAGGCTGTCGTGGACGTCTTGACAGACGATGCGCTTGCGAGTCGTCTGGCGATGGCGGGTCGGACTCGTACGCTGAGCGCCTTTTCGGTCGAGCGCCTCGTCGAGGATCTCGATCGGCTCTACTCCAATCTCCTCCAAGCCAAACGGCGGTGATAGGTGGAGACCTGCGATCCTTCGGTCAGACACTCGACATGTGATCCAGGTGCTGGGCTGGGTCCTCGCGAATCGCGGCGACGGTTCGCTCCAGTCCCTCGCGAAACGAAACGGCGGGCTGGTAGCCCAGGCCTGCACGGGCCCGGGAGATATCAGCCAGGGAATGCTTGACGTCCCCGGAGCGAGGTGGACGGTAGACCGGCTCGATGCTGGTGCCCATGATCTCGTTAAGCGACGCCACGAGGTCATTCAGAGTGGCACTCTCGCCGCAGGCGACGTTGTAGACGTGCCCCGCGACTGAGTCGGCGTCCATGGCCAGCAGGTTTGCATCGATGACATTGTCGACATAGGTGAAGTCTCGTGACTGCTCGCCATCGCCGAAGATTGCGGGTGCCTCACCCGCAAGTAAGGCCGAGATGAAGTTCGGGATGACTGCCGCATACATCGATCGGGGATCCTGGCGAGGACCGAAGACGTTGAAATACCTGATAGCCACTGCCTCCAGGCCGTACACGACGCCAAAGCTACGGCAATATCCCTCCCCGGCCAACTTGGCTACCGCGTAGGGCGAAATTGGAAGCGTGGCCATGTCCTCATGCTTCGGAAGACTCGGATTAGATCCATAGACCGACGATGACGAGGCGTAAATGACCCGCTTGACCTCCGCGTCGCGGGCAGCCAGCAGGACGTTGAGCGTGCCGATCACGTTCGAAGCTGTGCTCGTGAGGGGGTCCTGCACGGATCGGGGAACTGAGGGAAGGGCGGCCTCGTGGAAGACGATCTCGCAGCCTCGCACTGCACGGAAAGCTCGCTCATAGCTCTGTATGTCCCCCTCGATAACCTCGACTTCAGATGCAAGCGCCTCCAGGTTTGAGCGGCGCCCAGTCGAGAAGTTGTCGAGGATCACTACCCGGTGCCCGAGGCCGACCAGGCGCCTGGCGAGATGAGATCCAATGAAGCCGCCACCGCCAGTTACGAGTATGCGTTTGCCGCTGGTGATCTTGCTGCCTCCTTACCCCGTTTGCAGTCGTCTTCCAAGGCGCCCAACTGATCTTCTCATCTCGACGCTCTTGCGCTAGCGCAGTGCAGGATCATATGTCGCCGGGGCGGCCGTTGCGGGAATGTCGCGATCTCCAACCGGAGCCTGACGCGGCACGGGGAATGCTCGAGGTCAATAGTGTCCCGAATCGAGCGAATGGGGAGACGAACAGGATGACCAGAACGTGTGGATCGACGCCGATGGACGCCTCGTTGGCTGAGCGCTCATGCTCGGCCGCGGCCGGTGGGCGGCGGGGTGTTCACGCGCTCTCTGCCGTGGCCAGCGTCGCCCTTCTCACGCTCCTGATCTCGATAGGCGCCACCGATGCCCGGGCCGCTGACCTAAAGGCGATATGGGGCCCTGGCGTCGATAATGGCGTCTCTCGCTTCCCGGCATACCAGGACTTGGGCGTCAAGATCTACGAGGATGCCATCCCGTGGGCATCGGTAGCTACACGCCGACCTCGCCACCCCACCAACCCCAACGACCACGCCTACGCTTGGCCCGCAGAGGTCACCCAGGCCGTGGCGGAAGCCAAGCGCTACGGCATCCAGGTAGCCCTGCAGATCATCGGCGCTCCCACGTGGGCCAACGGCGGAAAACCGTGGAACTGGGCGCCGAACAACCCTAAGGACTACGCCAACTTCGCGATCGCGGCGGCCAAGCGCTACCCGTCGGTGCACCTGTGGATGATCTGGGGCGAGCCGTCGCGCTCCCATAACTTCGAGCCGGAGGCTCCCGTTAAGCCGTTTGAAAAGCTAAGCGTCCATCAGCGCTCCGCCCCGCACCGCTACGCCCGCATCCTCGACGCCGCGTATGGCGCCTTGAAGAGCGTCAGCCCCGCCAACCTGGTGATCGGCGGCATGACCTACACGACCGGGGATGTCTCCACGCAGCAGTGGATCGAAAACCTGCGCCTGCCCGACGGCAAGCCGCCGCGCCTGGACATGTACGGGCACAACCCGTTCAGCTTCCGCGCCCCGAACCTCGCAAACTCGCCGTCGCCGGGCCAGCAGATCGACTTCTCCGACCTCGGGCGGCTGTCCAAACTGGTCGACCGCTACCTGGGGCGGCCGGGCAATCCCGTCCCGAAGCTGTTCATCTCCGAGTGGACGGTGCCGACGAAGGTCGATGAAGAGTTCAACTTCTACGTCGAACCGCTGGTGCAGGCGCAGTGGATCACCGACGGGCTACAAGCCGCGCAGAGCCTGCCGAGCATCTACGCCGTGGGCTGGATCCATCTCTACGACGAACCGCCCGTGTCCTACGGCGGCCTGCTCGAAACCGACGGCGCCCAGAAGCCGGGCTACACGGCATGGAAGGCCAGCTGAGCAATCTCGACGAACTTTACGGAAAGTTATAAGACTTCACAGGAATCTGTGATGTGTGGTAACTTTCTGTGATGGCGAAGAATCCTTATCGTCCCGGCGTCGGCACGCGGCCGCCTTACCTGGCCGGTCGTGAGCAGCAGATCCATAAATTCCGGCGGCTTTTGGAGGACTATCCGGAGAAGCGGCGCAACGTGCGGGTCACCGGCCTACGAGGGGTCGGCAAGACCGTGCTGCTGAAGGAGTATGAGCGGATCGCCAGGCGCCACGATTGGGTCGTTGTTCGCCGTGACTGGAGCAGCAGGCTCTGTGACGAGGTCGACTTCGCGACCGCGATCGCCGACTATCTGCGGGAGGCGGTCGAGGCGCTGAGCGTCAAGGCAAAGCTCAAGAACCGGGCCACAGCGGCGATCAAGGCGATCGGCCAGATCCAGGTGCAACTCCCCGACAGGGTGACCGTGTCAGTGGGGCCTGGCGGTGAGCGGTCCGTGTCCTCTGTGTTGGAGGACCAGCTGCGGGTGGCGCTTGCACGGGTCGGCGAGATCGCCCGGGCCCAGGACCGTGGAGTGGCGCTGCTCTTTGACGAGGCGCACAGCGTGTACGACCGCGAGGGGAAGCATCAGTTTCCGCTCGGGGCCGTGCTTTCGGCGCTTGTGGCTATCCAGGATGACGATGAGCATCCCTCGCCGGTGATGCTCGTGCTTTGCGGACTGCCCTCACTGACGGGCAACATCCACGCTGCTCGCAGCAATGCCGAGCGTCTGTTCCGCGCCGAGGAGATCGCCAACCTCACGCTCGATCCGCAGTCCCCTGAGGAGCTCAGCGCGGCCGCACAGGCGCTGGTGCGTCCCGCCAGCGACATCGCCTACGCGCCCGGGATGGCCGAGCGGATCGCACGCGACGTTGACGGCTACCCGTACTTCATCCAGTGGTTCGGCGAGGCGCTGTGGGACGCGGCCGATCTGGAGGACACAACCACGATCACAGTGAAGCTCTACGAGCGCGAGCGCAGCGCCATTCAACGGAGCTTCGACGAGGAGTTCTTCGAGCCTCGCTACCGCGACGCCCGGCAGGCGGATCAGGGCACTCTGCGGGTCGCCGCCTCGCTCGGTGGCGAGCGCTTCACAAAGGCAGATCTCGACACGGCCACCAACCGCTCGACCGGCGCGCTCGCCCAGAGCCTCATACGGCTGATCGTCGACAACCTCGTCTACCGCGACGATCACGGCGTCTACGCCTACACCGCCCCGATGTTCGGCGACTTCATGCGCCGCCGCCACCAGCGCCTCGACGAGGACCGGTAGCCACACGGCGAGGCCGCGCGAGGAGCGCGCTCAGCGGCAGCTCGCAGCACCAAGACGGCCGTCACCGCCGTGAGTCCCTGGATCGCCGCCGAGCACCACGGCGAGGGACGGCTATCGCTGTGAATCGTGGTGTGCGCCCATCCGGTGGGGAAGACGCCGAGAGCGCGCTCGGCGAGACCCACGACATCGGGCAGCACGCCGCCGAGGGCGCCCGCGAGCAGGATCTCAGAGCCGCCTGAGAGGCGGGCCACCGCGAGCGTTCCGCAGGCCAAGTCGGCGGTGAGCGCCAAGCCACGCAAGGCGCCGAGGCGATAGTCGCGGTGGGGCACCGCGTCCAGGGCCAGGTGCGTGAGCGCCCCGATCACAAGCGCGCCTCCCACCGAGCGAGCTTTCAAGGCGCCCGCGGCGCCGACGAGCATGTGCGGGGTGGCAATCATCACGCCGACGATAGATGCTGCCGAGGACTGCCGCGGCTGCCCGCGCTCCCCCAGGCCGACTTCGTGACACGATGTGTCACAGCATGCTAGGTTGTGGGATATGAGCGATCACTTCACTCTCCGCTTGCAGGCTGGGGTGGGCGACCGTCTGCGGGGACGCGCGCGACGCGCGGGAATCGCGCCGAGAACCCTGGCGCAACGCTTTGTCGATGAGGGTTTGCGCCAGGCAGATCATCCGCTGGTGCGCTTCACCGACGGCCCGAGCGGCCGTCGCGCGGCGCTGGTCGGCAGGGGACTCGACGTGTGGGAAGTCATTGCGACGGTGCGCGACAACAAGAACGACCTCGCAGAGACGGCCTCCCACCTGGGGATACCCGTCGGCCTGGTGGAGGCGGCCGTCAACTACTACGGCGAGTACAGAGATGAGATCGACGAGGAGATCGCGCTCAACCGGGCCGAGTGGGAGCGTGGCTATGCCGCTTGGGAGGCGGGACAGAGAGCGCTCGCTTCGTGAAGGTGCTGCTCGACGAGCAGCTCTCGGACCAAATCGCCCAGCTGTTGCGTAAGCGCGGTCTGGATGCGCAGGCGATTGTCGAGCGCACGGATCTACCTCAGGCGCCGGACCACGAGGTCATCGAGATCGCGTCGCGCGAGGATCGCGCAGTAGTGACGAACAACGTCAAGGACTTCCGGCCGCTCGCGGCCGAGCGCATCGCAAGCGGCCGCGGTCATTCCGGCCTGATCCTGCATCCAGCCGCCAGTGGCCGCAGTCGCGACGCCACTGGGATGCTGGCCGATGCGATCGAGGCGGTGATGCGCGCCCATCCCAAAGGCATCCCAGATGCAGAGCACTGGATCGCGCCGGAGCCATGAGCGGCCTGCAAGCCCGGTTGAGGGCCCGAGGCGCAACAAGCACAGCGCCCATCACTACGATGCCAGCGAATGAAGCTCGTCATGACGCTCTTAGTGCGCAACGAGGCGGACATCATCGAGGCCAACCTCGAGTATCACCTGGCCCAGGGCGTCGATTTTGTGATCGTCACCGACCACGGCTCAGAGGACGGCACGGGGGAGATCCTCAGGGAGTACGAGCGGATGGGCGTCGCCAAGGTCATCCGCGACGAGGAGGCGGGCCACCATCAGAGTAGGCGCGTCACGCGCATGGCCGAGCTCGCGCGTGTGGGGCATGGCGCCGATTGGGTGATCCACAACGACGCGGACGAATTCTGGTGGCCGCTGGTCGGGGACTTACGCGACGTGTTCTCCTCGCTGCCGTCCGCCTATGGCCAGATCGAGGTCAAGCGCCGCAACTTCCGTCCGCGCGCGGACGGCGAGGAGGGCCCGTTCTACTCGCGTCTCGTGCATCGCGACGTCGGTTCGATCACGCCGTCGGGCTACGCGCTCGAGTCGAAGGTCGCTCACCGGCCCCATCCGCGGGTGGTGGTGGCGCCGGGGAACCATTCGATCAACGATGTGGGCCTGGATGCCGTGCCGGCCGGGGAGGTGCTCGAGATCTTCCACTTCCCGATGCGCGAGTATGAGCAGTTCGAGCGCAAGGTGCTGCAGATCGGCCTCGCCTACGAGCAGCTCCCGGACCGCTCGCTCAGGACGGGCTGCGATCAGCTGGCGCTGCTCGAGCTGCAGCGGGCGGGCAAGCTGCGCGACTACTACGACGGGCTGCTGCTCGACGACGTGGCGCTGGAGCGCGGGCTGCAGATCGGCGCGATCGTGGTCGACCGGCGCCTGGAGAACTTCATGCGCGACCTGCATGCGGGCGAGCACTCGCGCGTGCGGCCCGACGCGCCGCTCGCGGGCGCCATGCTGGGGCGGCTGATGGGCGCACTCGGCGAGGTCGAGCAGAGCCGCGCGGAACTTGCCACGTTGCGCTCCGAAAGCGCGCGCGCGAGGGAGCGCTTCGAGGACGAACGCAGTCGCGCCGAACAGGAGCGGGGCCGCGCCGAACACGAGCGCGCTCGCGCCGAGCACGAGCGGGCACGCATCGAGCATGCGCTGCAGGACGCCGAAGGGCTCCGCGGGCGGGTCGCCGAGCTGAACGCGGCGCTGGAGCGCTCGCGAGATGAGCTGCAAACCCAGGGTCAGACCCTGGAGCTGCTTCACTCGAGCCGCCTGTTGCGCTCCACGGCCTGGGCGCGCCGCCTGTACTACCGTGCGCTCGCCAAGGGCTCGCAGGGCTCGTAGAGCCGCCGCCGGGGCATCAGCGAACCCCGAGGCTCGCAGCGGCGGCGTCCGGCCGTCACGTCGCGCAACTGCTCAGGGAGCCGGCTCCAACAGCAGGTCCGCGATCGCCGCCACCGCCTCGCGCAGCACGTGCTCGGGCGACTGGGCTCCGTCGAGCTCGCGTATGCGCGCGGGCTCCGCGCGCGCGAGTTCGTCGTAAGCGGAGGCGATCGTGGCGAAGAAGGACTCGTCCTCCAGCTCCAACCGATCGGGCTCCGACGCGCGCGCGCGTAGGCGCGCGCGACGGGACGCCGAGGATATGCACAACAGCAGCGTGCGGTCGGGTGTGAGGCCGCCGGTCGCGAACAGGTTGATCGCGCGTACCTCCTCGATCCCGAGCGCGCGCCCGGCGCCCTGGTAGGCGAGCGAGGAGTCGACGAAGCGGTCGAGCAGCACGAACGTGCCCTGCTCGAGCAACGGGATCAGGCGCTCGTGTACGAGCTGCGCGCGCGCCGCGGCGTAGAGTAGCGCCTCCGCGCGCGGCGAGACCGTCAGCGCGGGGTCCTTGACGAGCGTGCGCAAGCGCTCTGAGAGCTCCACGCCGCCCGGCTCGCGCAGCAGCTCGACCGCGTGGCCGCGATCGGCGATCGCGCGCGCGAGCGAGGAGGCGAGCGTCGACTTGCCGGCGCCGTCGAGCCCCTCGATCGTCACCAGTCTGCCGCGGGCCACGTCGGCACCGTACCGCCGTAGCGCCCTACGCGTGGTTCTGACGCTTTCGGCACGCTCGCGGCACACACTTGGCACATTCCCGGGCCATGCCGCGTCTACGATGTCTGGAGTGACCTTCGCAGCAGCCTCCACAACCCTCTCACCTCCATCCATCCTGCCGGGCATCGACGCGCATCCGCACGCACGGGCGGTACTCGTGCCGGCGCTGCCGCCCCAGGGCCGTCCCTCTCATGCGTATCTTCTCCACGGTCCGGCGGGGGTCGGCAAGCGGACGATCGCGCGCGGGTTCGCGGCCGCGCTGCTCGCGGACGGTGCACACCACCCGGGCGCGACGGCCGATCGCATCGCCCGCGATGCGCATCCCGACCTGACGTGGGTGACGCCGTCGGGTGCGAGCGAAATGCTCGTGAGCGACATCGAGGAGCCCGTGGTGGCTGCCGCCGCGCGCACGCCGTTCGAATCGGCGCGGCGCGTGTTCGTGATCGAGGGGGTCGAGACGATGAACGACCAGGCGGCCAACAGGATGTTGAAGACGCTCGAGGAGCCTCCCGCCTTCGTGCACCTGCTGCTGCTCAGCGACCGCCGGCAGGACGTGCTCGAGACGATCGCCTCGCGCTGTCAGTGCGTGCGCTTCGACCCGCTGCCCCCGGCGCGCATCGCCGCGGGCTTGGAAGGCATGGCGGGCTTGGAAGGCATGGCGGGCAGGGAGGGCGTGCCTACAGGTGAGGAGGGCGTTGCAGGTGGGGAGGGCATGGAGGGCGCAGTGGGCTTGGAGCCCGAGCGGGCGCAGGCGTGCGCGCGATTGGCGCTGGGCGATGCGCGGCTCGCGGCGCGGCTTGCGAGCGCGGAGGGCGGGCAGCTGCGGGCGCGTGCCGAGAGATTTGCGCGCGCGGCGCTGACGGGTGAGACGGGCGAGCGCCCGTGGATGGGGTTGCTGGAAGCAGCCAAGCAGGCCGGGACGAGCGCCGGCGAGGCGTCGCAGGAACGGGTCGCGAGCGAGCTCGAGCTCGTGCCGAGCAAGGAGCGCAAACGCTACGAACGCGAAGGGCTCGACGCCCAACGCCGGGGTGAGCGCCGGGCACGCACGAGCACGCTCGACCTCGCGCTTGGCCTGGCGGAGCTGTGGCTGCGCGACGTGATGTGCGTGCGCGAAGGGGCGCCCGAGCTGGTCCACGCGGTCGATCGCCGCGCGGAGCTCGAACAGGACGCGCAGGGTCGCGATCGGGTGTGCCTGAGGGAGGCGATTGAGCTGGTCGGCGAGGCCCGGCTGAGCCTGTCGCTGAACGTCTCGGAGGAGCTGGCGCTCGAGGCGCTGGCCTACCGCGTGGGGACGTTGGCAGGCTGAGGGCTGCGCACGCCAATGCCGTGAGCGCGCGTCGCGGAGCGGGTCCGCGACCGCCTCAGCCGGATATCGGCCCCAGGTTCGGCTCGAGGCCGTAGGTCTCGAACGCGAGGAAGCGCGAGAAGAGGCGGTTGTCGGGCCCGTGGAAGTCGGCCGACCCGGTGCTGAGCAGCCCGTCGGCCGCGCAGCGCTCGGCGAGGAGCTCGGTCTGTTCCTGGGTGTGGGTTATGTAGAAGGCCTCGACGCCGTCGATCGAGATGGTCTCGGCGCCGTCGGTCAAGGGGACCTCGGCTCCGTCGGCGGAGGAACTCTCCGCTCCGCTGATCGGCAGCGCCTGAAAGCGCGCGACGGTCGCGAGGACCTCGTCGGGCTCGGAGATGTCCCAGAAAGGATGCGCCCAGACGGCGACCCCGCCCGCTCCGTGGATCGCCTCGACGGCCTCGGCCACGGTCGGGGTCTCGCGCAGGCGGAAGGCGGGGCGCCCCTCGATCAGGTAGCCCCGGATCAGCGAGCCGATGTCGTCGATGTTCTCATGCTGCAAGCGCTCGGCGTTGGCGGGCGCGGAGAGCACCGCTTCGGCCAGGTGCGGCCGCCCGATCGGCTGTCCGGCCGCGACACGGGCGGAGATCTGCTGCTCGTCCAGCTCCAAGCCGGCCTCGCGCAGGCCGTCGGCCATGCGCAGCGTGCGGCGCTCGCGATCGGCGAGGAACCCCGCGAGGGTGTGCTCGAACGCCGGGTCGGTGTGGTCGATCAGGTAGCCGAGGATGTGCAGTTCGCGTCCTTCGTTCGACCCCACCCCACCCTCGCCGGCGTCGACGGCGGAGATCTCCACCGCGGAAACCACGCGGACGCCCGCGCGCACGCCCGCGAGCACGGCCTCGGAGACGCCGCTGACCGTGTCGTGGTCTGAGAGCGCCAAGAGCTCGACCCCCGCCGCGGCCGCCCGCGCGACGACCTCGGCCGCGGGTAGCGCGCCATCGGAGTGGGTGGAGTGCGACTGCAGGTCGAAGCGAAGCCCCATACGCCGCGCAGCCTACTCGTCCTCGGCACGCCGCCGGTTCGCAACCAAGCCGGGAAGAGGCGTCGCCTGCGCAAGCGCGCAGTCCGAGCACGGTCACGTCAAGCGCGCTAAAAACCCACAGGCTCGTGTGTGAAGGCTTCGCTGGGGACGGCGATCAGCTTGGTGACGTGACGGCCGACGATCTCGCGCAGCGTACGCACTGCTGTGTGGTAGCGGCGGGCCTTGCCGGGCAGGGCCCGGTCGCAGGTGCGCTCCTCGTCGGGGAGCGTCGCGTCGAGCTCGGCGAAGGTGGCGTCGGTCTCCGCTGCGCGGCGGGCGGCCTCGCGCCAGATCACCTCGAGGTAGGCGAGGGCGGCGCCGAGCTGCTCTTCGGGGAGCGAGTCGCGGCGCTGGAGCTCGCGCACGACGGGAACGACCTCGTGGCTCAGCCAGCGCTGCTCGGCGTGCGCGCGCAGGAGCAGGCGGACGTCCGACGGGGGCGGGGTGGAGGAGTCTTGATCGTGGTTCATGCCAGGCATCCGTGCTCGGTGGCCCTCGACTGGAGGATCGAGGTTCTGCTTCTGGCTTCGACCGGTCGGTGAGGGGGCTTTAGAGGATCGCGCGAGCTTCCACGCTTCTTGCGGGTTTTCTCCGGACCTTTAAGGAAATCTTCTTCTTCTTGTTGGCGGACGCGCGCGCGCCTAAGGCGCATCGGTCGAGCGTCCGATGGAGAAGGAGAGATGTACGCCCTGGGCTACGACCCGACCGCCCGCATGGCCGGGCAGCACGCGCGCTCGATGGTGCGGCGCTTGCGCATGCGCACCCTGATCTCACTCGGTGTGCTGGCAGTGGCGACCGCGCTTTTGGGCAAGACGTTCGGCCTGCGCGATCTCCGCTTCCTCGGCTCGGAGCTCGCGCTGCTGACGGCGATGTTCGTGATCTCGCGCTATGTGCTGCCGCTCGTGGAGCGCCGCGACCGTGGCGCCACGGGCGAGGAGCAGGTCGGCGGGCTGCTCGACGAGCTGGCGGGGAGCGAGTGGCGGGTGATTCACGACGCGAGCCTCGGCCGGGGCAACGTCGACCACATCCTGATCGGCCCCGCGGGCGTGTTTACGGTCGAGACGAAGAGCCACCCGGGGCCCGTGCGGGTGGGAGCGGTGCACGGCGCGACGCTCAGCCAGGCGCAGGCCCAGCGCAAGGCGATCGAGCGGGTGACGGGCATGAGGGTGGAGCCGCTGGTCGTGTTCAGCCGCGCGTGGGTCGACCGGCCGCTCGCGCGGCGCAAGGGCGTGCGGATGCTGCCGGCGCGGATGCTGCGGGGGTACTTGAAGAAGCGCGCACGCACGCTCACGGTGGAGGAGGTCGAGCGCGCCCACCGGCGCGTGGTCGCGGCGCTGGCCGAGGCGCGCGGGGGCTCGGAGGGTAGGCTAGGAGGATGGCTTCCACCGTTGCAACGACGCCCCGGGTCGCGGATGGCTCGGTAGACGGAGCCCCGCCGCGGGACGCCGTTCCCGTGCGCCTTCCCCCCGGCCCGCGGGCCCCGGCCTCGCTGCAGACGCTCGCATGGGCGCTCGCACCGACATGGGTGATGGATCAGTGCGCGAAGCGAATGGGTGAGGCGTTCACGCTGACGTTCGCCCCGAGCGGGATGAAACTTGTGATGGTGAGCGACCCGGAGGCCGTCAAGACGGTTTTCACGGCGCCACCCGAGGTCGCACCGTCGGGGGCCGGCAGCTCGCCGATCGCCCCGGTCATGGGGCCGAGCTCGGTGATCGTGCTGACCGGGCCCGAGCACATGCGCCAGCGCAAGCTACTGCTGCCACCGTTTCACGGCGAGCGGATGCGCGAGTACGAGGACACGATCGTCGAGGCGACCATACGGGATATGTCGAGCTGGGAGCTGGGCCGGCCGATGCGGCTGCAGGAGCGCACGCGCGCGATCACGCTCGAGGTGATCGTCCGCGCGGTGTTCGGCGTCGAGCCGGAGCGGATGGCGACGCTGACAGCGGCGATCGGGGCGCTGCTCGAGCCTGTGAGCTCGCCGCGGATGGTGCTGTTCGCGCTGCGCCGCATGAGCCTCGAGCGCCCGACGGGCGCGATCGGGGAAGGGCTGGACGCGCTCGACGCGGTCATCTACGAGGAGCTCGCACGCCGCCGCGAGGAGGCCGACCTGGCCGAGCGCACCGACATCCTGTCGCTGCTGATGCAGGCGCGCGACGAGGACGGCCAGGCGATGACCGACGGCGAGTTGCGCGACGAGCTCGTGACGCTGCTGCTGGCCGGGCACGAGACGACGGCGACGTCGGTCGCCTGGGCGATCGAGCGGCTGGTCCGCCACCCGGCGAAGCTCGCGCGGCTGCAGGCGGAGATCGACGCGGGTGTAGGCGATGAGTACATGACGGCGGTCGTGAACGAGACGCTGCGCGTCAGGCCGGTGGTGCCGCTGGTTGCGCGGGTGCTGACGCAGGAGCTGTCCGTGGGCGGATACACGCTGCCCGCGGGCACGCGCGTGACGCCGTCCATCTACCTCACGAACCGCAATCCGCGCGCGTATGCGCAGCCCGCCGAGTTCATGCCGGAGCGGTTTCTCGAGAAGGGCCCGGAGACGTTCTCCTGGATCCCGTTCGGCGGCGGCATCCGCCGCTGCATCGGCGCGTCGTTCGCGCAGCTCGAGATGAAGCTGATGCTGCGCACGATGCTGAGCGAGCTCGAGCCGCGGCTGCCGCCGCGCGGGGTGTGGCGCCGCGGCGAGTGGAACCGCCGCCGCGCGATCACGCTCGTCCCGGCGGCCGGCACGCGCGTCGTGTGGGAGCGTCGTCGCGCGGGCGCGCGAACGGCTTGATGTAGAGGAGGCCGCCTTGGGGCGGCCAGGAGGCGTTCGCAGCGCGGAAAATCGCGGTGCAAGCGCAGCCGGCGAAGAGTTTCAACCGGGGTGGTGAGTAGCTTCTAGGAGATGTACGAAGCGACGACCACAGCGGGCCTCGTGGCGCGCGCGCGCGAAGAGCCGCCGCGGCGCGACCAGACGGGCGCAGCGCCGCCGCCGGGCGGGCACACGCCCGAGCAGCTGATCGCGCGCTTCGGGCTGGAGAGCTTCAGAGCGGGACAGCGCGAGGCGGTCAGCGCGGCGCTAGCGGGGCGCGACAGCCTGGTCGTGATGCCGACGGGCGGTGGCAAGTCGCTGTGCTACCAGCTGCCGGCCCTCGCGGAAATCGGCTTGGTGGTCGTGGTCAGCCCGCTGATCGCGTTGATGGCCGACCAGTGGCGGCGGCTGAAGGAAGCGGGCGTGAACGCGACGATGCTCGCGTCGGGGATGGAGGACGGTCACAACGCGCACGCGCTGAAGGACATCCGCGCGGGTGTGACGCAACTAGTGCTGGCGGCGCCCGAGCGGTTCGCCTCGGGCGCGTTCCGCGACGCGCTCGCGCAGAGGAACGTCGCGCTGTTCGTGGTCGACGAGGCGCACTGCGTGGCCGAGTGGGGCCACGACTTCAGGCCGGACTACCTGCGGTTGCACGACGCGATCGCGGGACTGGGCCGCCCGGCGGTGATGGCGGCGACGGCGACCGCGACGCCAAGGGTCGCGGAGGAGATCGCGGCCAGGCTGGGGCTGAAGGACTGGGTGTCGATCCGCAGTGGGTTCGACCGTCCGAACGTCACGTTCGACGTGGTGAGCGTCGAAGGCAAGGGCGCGGTCGCGCGCAAGCGCGCCGCCCTGCTGCACGTGCTGAGCGACCCGAAGGCGCGTCCGGCGATCGTTTATTGCGGCACGCGCAAGGACACCGACGAGGTCAAGGGCTTGATCGCGGGCGAGGGGATCTCGACGGTCGCCTACCACGCGGGCATGGCGCCGGAAGCGCGGCGCAAGAGCCAGGACGCGTTCATGGAGGGGCGTGCGGAGGTGGTGGTCGCGACGAACGCGTTCGGCATGGGCGTCGACAAGGCGGACGTGAGGACGGTCGCGCACTGGGCGCTGCCGACGAGCCTCGAGGCCTACTACCAGGAGGCGGGCCGCGGCGGCCGCGACGGGCAGCCGGCACGCGCGCTGCTGCTCGCGTCGCGCATGGACCTGGGCAGGCTGATCAGGTTCATCAAGGAGCGCGAGACGAGCGTGGAAGACGTCAAGCGCTACGTCGGATCGCTGCGCCGGCGCGGCGAAGGGGAGCAGGCGACGGTGGGACACGGCGAGCTGGGGGAACGCGACCGGGTGCTCCTGTCGATCGCCGAGCGCGCGGGCGCGGTCGTGCTCGAGCCGGGCGGGCGCGACGGCCTGCTCGTGACGCTCACGGGCCAGGGCAGCCCGCGCAAGGCGTGGGCGGCGATCAGCGAGGCGAAGAACCGCGGCTGGGAGTCATACCGCTCGATCGAGCGCTACATGTCAGGCGGCGAGCGCTGCCGCCGCCGCCAGATCCTCGACCACTTCGGAGACGCGGAGCAGTGCCGCCCAAGCGGAAGGTGCTGCGACGTATGCGACCCGGACTTGGAGCTCGTGCAAGCGATGCAGCGGACGCTGGCCAAGGGCGCGCGCAGGCGTGGCGGACGAGCGGAGTCGACGCGCATGGGGGCGGGCGTGGAAGTCGACGCGAGCCCCGTAGACGAGGACGAGTTCGAGAAGCTGCGCATCTGGCGCTTCGAGCGGGCCGAGGGCAAGCCGGCGTTCACGGTAGCGGCGAACACTGTGCTGGAGGACGTCCTGCGCCGCCGCCCGAGCAGCCTGCCGGAGTTGATCGAGATCCGAGGCATCGGCCCGTCCTTCTGCGAGAAGCACGGCGAGTCCCTGCTCAGCGCGCTGGCCGCGCTGAAGGCTGATCCAGCGCTAGCATCAGTGCCCGCGCCGACGTAGCTCAGCTGGTAGAGCACTTCACTCGTAATGAAGGGGTCCGGGGTTCGAGTCCCCGCGTCGGCTTGCCGCCTCTCAGCAAAGCAGGTCGGAAAGCTTCGGCTGGCCAAAAGGCGGCGAAGTCGGCTGGCGGGACGAGGTTCTTCCGATCTTGCGCGGGTGGGACTTGCATTGGTCGCTGTTTTGTGTATATATTTAGGAGTAGAGGTGCTCTCGGGGTTTGGGGGGCACGGAAATAGACTGGGTTTGGGTCGATCTTTTGGGTTGACGTCAAGCGCTTGTAGCAGGGGATTGTTGGGAGAGGGGCCGGGTCGGATGAAGAGGGGTTGTGTTCGCGTGAGTCCGTATGGGACGGGTGTGATGGGGATCGTTGCGTGCCCGCAAGGGTCCGTAGCTAGATGCGTCAGCGTCGCTGACACATCTCTCTCTCTCTCTCTCTCTCTCTCTCTGCACCGGATTTATTAGGCGCTAGGCCTGGTTTTGGCGCCTCCTCGGGCGTCTTTCTCGATCTTCTAGACGGTAGCCGTCGCGCTTTTGAGCGCGGCTTTGATCGTTCCCGGCACGCGTCGGGGCGTAGGGGTGCCGCGGCGTCGCTCGCGGGGAGCGTGTCGTGATGGCGGCGGCGAAGTCCCGTACCGCGAATACCCGTGCGACGCGTGCAGCACAGCGGGGTGATGCGCGTCGTCGCGGTGTGAGGGGAGGAAAGCTCCCTTCCGTGCGTGGCCAGGTCTATGAGATGCAGCGCACGCGCCTGATCGCCGCTGCCGTTCCTGCTGTTGAGAGGCTCGGCTGGTCCAGTGTCACTGTCGCTGACATCTCATCCCAGGCACGGGTGTCGCGGCGCACTTTCTATGACCTGTTCGAGAACCGCGAAGAGTGCCTGCTCGCGATGCTCGAGGATGCCCTCGCCAGTGTCGAGCAAGACCTCGCCGGGGCAGGCCTCGAGGATATGGGGTGGGTCGAGCGTGTCCGCACCGGCCTGTGGACGATCTTGTGCTTCCTCGATCGTGACCCGGTGTTGGCGCGGGTGTGTGTGGTGCAGAGCGCGCGTGGCACACAACGAGTGTTGGAGGCCCGCGAGACGCTCCTCGCACGCCTCGCGAGCGTGCTCGACGAGGGTCGCGCACAGAGCACCCGCGCGGCACAAACTCCCCTCCTGACAGCAGAGGGTCTCGCCGGTGCAGCGCTCGCGATCGTCTACAAGCGCCTCCTGAACGGCGAGCGGGCACCGCTCACCGATCTGCACGGAGAGCTCCTCGGGATGATCGTGCTGCCCTACCTCGGCTCCGCGGCGGCGAGCAGAGAGCGCAAACGCCCCGCGCCCTCTTCCGTCCTGCCCCTCACCCCGGACACCTCGCCCTCCGCGAGAGCGCGCCAGGATGACCCGTTGCGTGACATCCCGATGCGCTTGACCTACAGGACCGCCCGGGTGCTTCAGGTCACCGGGGCCCATCCCGGCGCGAGCAACAGGCAGATCGGCGAGCACTCTGGCATGTATGACCAGGGCCAGATCTCGAGGCTGCTGGCGCGCCTGCAACGCCTGGGACTCATGGAGAACACCGGCGAGGGCCAAGCCCGCGGCGAGAGCAACGCCTGGACGCTCACCACCCTCGGAGAACGCGTCACCGAACAACTCAGCCTCGACGGTCCTACGCACAAGGACGGCGCGTGATGCAACACCGCAGCGACACCCGGGGCGGGGAAATGACCTTCGATTTCAGCAGAGCAGGTCGCAGCAACAGGAGCACTGGGAGATCCAATCACACGGGCGCAAACGTGCCCCCGAAGAACGGAGCGAGCGCGATGCGCGAGACAGTCACAGGTACCGGCGGCGCCCTCAAGGGCCTGAAAACCTGGCTGGCGGTCTCTCGCTCGCGTGCTTGCGCTGGGAGTGGTGCGTCCGTGACCGCACGCCGGCTGATGCTCGGTGTGATTCTCACCATCGTCGGTGTGCTGAGCATCGCGAGCGCTCCCGCGCTCGCGGTCAATACGCACGTGTTTTCCACGAGCTTTGCCGGGCCGGGAGCCGGTGCGGGTCAGGTTGCGCTTTCATCGTACAGTGGTGTTGCGGTCAATTCGACTACGCATGATGTGTACGTAGCAGATACGGGTAACTTCCGTGTCGACCAGTTCACGTCATCGGGTACCTTCGTTCGTGCATGGGGTTGGGGTGTCGCTGATGGCTTGCCGATGCTCGAGACATGCACGCTGTCGTGTCAGATAGGTTTGTCCGGCTCCGAGGGGGGCCAGTTCACGACCCCGGTGTTTGTCGCGGTTGATAACTCCGCCGGGCCGTCGGCCGGCGATGTGTATGTCGGGGACACCGGCGACCATCTCGTCTCGAAGTTCGACTCCTCGGGGAACCTGATTGGCGGCTGGGGCTCGGGTGGTCAGCTCGACGGTTCAACCGCGACCGATGGCCCGTTCGGTCATATCGCCGGCGTCGCCGTGGACTCGGGCGGTACGTTGACGGTCATCAACGAATCCAGCCGGATCTTCGAGTTCGCGCAGGACGGCGGTTTCAATACCGATTTTGAAGTCGCACCACAGGGCGCGATCCCGTCTGGCCTCGCCGTCGATGCCACGGGCGACCTATTCAAGATCAACTTCTCTGGGGCCATCGAGGAGCTCGCTGCATCCGGAAGCGACATAGGTCGGGTGACCACATCCCAAGCCACATCCCAAGCCGCGTCGGGTGTCGCGGTCGAGTCGGGCACCGGCGATCTCTATGTCGCTGAGAGCCAGAATGATATCGAGCATTACGCTTTCTCTGCTCCCGGCGTGGTCCGTGAGCAGGGCGGCGCGACCTGCACCGTCGAACCACTTGTGGGATGCCCCGCGACCGACGTGTTCGGTAGAGGCGCCCTCAGCGGGAGTGCTGGCGTCGCCGTGGATCCCTCCAACCACACTGCTTACGTGACCGATAGTCCCAGGCATAGGATCGATGTGTTCACCGGCCCTGTGCTTCTACCGAGCGCCACCACCGAACCAGCTACAGTTTCTGAGACCGCTGCGACGCTGCACGGAACGGTAAACCCGGATGGTGTCGAAGTGAAATCGTGCGAGTTTGAATACGGAACCGAATCGGGCGTCTTTACCAAAACCGTGCCGTGCTTGCCCGCGACACCGTACAACGGGAGCGCGCCGCTGGCGGTGAGCGCTGAACTAAACAGTCTGGTTATGTTCACGGTCTATCATTATCGCCTGGCGGTGTCGAATGCCAACGGGACTAACCGTGGGTCTGAAGTGTCGTTTACGACACCCGGCCCGCCACGCATCTCCAATGTTTCCGCGGAAGTCAACCCGTCCGAAAAAGCTGGTCAGACGACCGCGACGCTGAGCGCGCAGGTCGCCCCTGGTGGTAGCGAAACGACCTACCGCTTCGAGTACGGCGAAACGACATCCTATGGGACGAGCACACCCGTTCCCGACGGCGCGCTCGGCTCTGGCGCGGGATTCCAGCCGGTCCCGGCGGCCGAACTAACGGGTCTGAAGCTCGGTACCACCTATCACTACCGGCTCGTGGCGCACAACGAATACGGCACCATCGACAGCCCCGACCAGGTGTTCACGACGCTCCCCGCCGTATTGATCAAAGCGTCCGTTTCGCACGTGACGGCGACGACGGCGACGCTCGAGGCGCAGATCAACCCGCTCGGCAACGACACGCACTACTACTTCCAGTATGGCACCGCCAACTGCAGCGAAAGCCCTGGCTCCTGCACCACCACGCCGGTCCCGTCGGCGGACATCGGCGCGGGCGAAACCGAAACGCAGGCCGCGCCGGCGATGCTGACGGGTCTGCAGACAGCCACGGTCTACCACTACCGTGTGGTCGAGGAAAATACTCTCGGTACCGCCTCGACCGCGGACCAGACGTTCACGACCCAGGGAACAGGTGGCTTCTCGCTGCCGGACGGTCGTGGCTGGGAACTGGTCTCCCCACCCGACAAGCACGGCGCCAACATCCACCCGCTTGGTGAAACGGGCGTGATCCAGGCGGCGGCCGATGGGAGTGCGATCACGTATCTAACGAACGCTCCCACAGAAGCCTCGCCGCCCGGGAACGCCGACTCGGCGGTCCAGGTGCTATCCGCGCGCTCGGCGGGAGGTTGGTCCTCGCGGGATATCAACCTCCCGCATGAAGTCATTGTCGGCACCTACGCGGGTCCCGGGACGGAATACAACTTCTTCTCCAGCGACCTCTCGCAAAGCATCCCCGAACCGCTCGGGCCGCTCGTGCCGAGCGTGTCCTCGGAAGCCTCTGAAGCAACACCGTACCTTCGCGAGGACTTCGCGGCCGGGGAACCGGGCGCGATCTGCACCACGTCGTGCTACCGCCCGCTCGTCACCGGCAAGCCCGGCTTTGCCAACGTGCCCCCCGGGACCACGTTCGGCCTACCCGGTAAATGCCCTTCGGACTTCCCGTGCGGGCCAAGGTTCCTCGGCGCATCTCCCGACGCCAGTCATATCATCCTGAAGTCTGAAAGCGCGGCGCTCGTGGAAGGCGCACCATTGGGCAGCCTCTACGAGTGGACCGCCGGGCGGTTGCAGCTGGTGAGCGTGCTGCCCGGGTCGGGCGGCCCGGCCCCTGACGCCTCATTCGCGGTGCTGGGTTCCGAGAACTCGTCAGGAATAAGTGCTCGCAACGCAATCTCAGCGGATGGTTCGCGGATCGTCTGGTCCGAAGCGGCGGACCTTACGAGCAAACATCACCTGTACCTACGCGATGTCGGCAAAGACGAAACACTCCAGCTCGACGTCAACCATGGTGGTAGCGGGGGAGGCGTCGCCGAACCAATTTTCCAGGGCGCATCGGCGGATGACTCCGTGATCTTCTTTACCGATTATCAACAACTTGCGCCGGGCTCCGGTGCGGCTAAAGAAGCTGCTGACCTGTACCGCTGCGACGTCATCACCGGGGGATCGGGTCAACTGGAATGTGCTCTGACCGATCTCACGCCCGCGAACGGCGCGGAAAGCGCCGCGGTCAAGGGCCCGATTCCCGGCGTCTCGGAAGACGGCTCGACGGTCTACTTCCTGGCCAAGGGTGTGCTCACCCACACGCCAAACCCGCGCGGGGAAGAGCCGGCGTCGGGACGCTGCGAAGGAGCTGACTTCGAAGAACATCCGACCGCGAGCTGTAACCTGTACATGCGCCACGGCGCTACCACGACGTTCATAGCCTCGCTCGCTGGTGATGACTTTCATGATTGGTCCCCCGTGCTTCCCCTCCAACCGACGCGGGTGTCGCCGGACGGGGAATGGCTCGCGTTCATGTCTGAGCGGGCGCTCACGGGCTATGACAACCGTGACGTCGCCACCGGGAAGCCGGCCACCGAGGTCTACCTCTATGACGCCGCGAGCAACCAATTGCGTTGCGCGTCGTGTGACCCTACCGGTGCACGACCCCACGGAGTCGAATACACTCGGCTGCAGAACGGTTTGGATAGCGGGGGCAAGGGGACTTGGTTCATAAAAGGCTTGGTTGCGGCCAATGTGCCGGGCTGGACGTCGATCGACGAAGCGTCAGCAAGTCGTTACCAGGATCGTTACCTGTCGGATTCTGGCCGGCTGTTCTTCAACAGTCCCGACGGCCTCGTCTCGCAGGACTCCAACGGCACTGTGGACGTGTATGAGTATGAGCCCCCTGGGGTCGGCGACTGCAGTGAAGCGAGTGCGACGTTCAGCGTCCGCTCGGGCGGTTGCCTCGGCCTGATCTCCTCGGGGGGGTCGGGTGAAGAATCGGTGTTTCTCGACGCCTCGGAAAGCGGAGCCGACGTGTTCTTCCTGACCGCGGCCCAGCTCTCCAAGCGGGATACTGACACGTCTTACGATGTTTATGACGCGCGTGTGGGCGGCAGTGAACCCGAACCCGTGAAGCCCGTCGAATGTCTGGGCTCCGCCTGCCAGGCGCAGGTCGCAGCGCCGAACGACCCGACCCCTGGGTCGCTGAGCTTCCAGGGCCCCGGCAACCTCAAACCGCTCGCGCTGGATGGGAAATCGGTTCATAAGATCGCCGCGCAGCTAAAGGCCGAAAAGCTTGCCAAGGCACTGAAGGCCTGCAAAAGAGATAAGTCAAAAAAGAAGCGAATCGCGTGTGAAAAGCAAGCCAGAAAGAAATATGGCGCCGCGAAAGCCAAGAAAGCCACCAACAAGCGGAGGGCAAAGTAATGAGAACCCACGCAGCTCGTTTACTTGCTCCCCTGGGGGGGCTCCTGGCGGTCCTTGCTTTCTTTGCCTCGCCGGCGCTGGCCGCGGAACCGTGGTGGCAGCTCATCTCGGGCGCGAGGCCGACCTATCTCCACGCCGATCCGAGCAAACGGGTCCCCGGGGTAAACGAGGTGCAGGAAATTACCGTTCCCCTCAAAGAATTCGAAGGGAACCCTGAACAGGGCGGCCTTTCGCTCCACGTGAGCAAAACACCTCGCGGAGAATTCATAACCGAACCGACTGCCTCAAACCCCGAATTTTCACTCACGCCGCTGACACTGGAAAATCTCCGGAAAGCGCTCGAAGGCGCCTACGGCGCGGGCAACGTCACGGTCACCGAAAGGCCCCACGTCGCGGGAGTCCTCTCCTACGAAGTCGAAACCGCCGCAGGAGTCCCCGCGGTAGAAGTCGGCGGCATCGGCCTGGAACCAGCCCCGAGCGCCAAAATCACGGTCCCGGGCAAGGCTCCCGTCTCCGATGGTGAGATCGCGGTCACCGCTGAGAACCTCGGTGATGCCGCTGTGAATGGCGAACCCGGCGGCGGTGGAACGGTGCACTTGACGGACTCGCTGCCCGCGGGCCTCGAAGCGACCTCGATCGCGGGCGACGAAACGCCCACCGAAGGAGGGGTCCAAGGCGCGTTATCGCACCCGCTGAAATGCGTGCTGGCGACGCTCTCCTGTGAATTTGTCGGCGTGCTGCCGCCTTACGTCGCGATCGAAATGCGGATTGCCGTGAATGTCAAGGAAGGTGCCCGTTCGGGTGAAGAAAACCACGTCAGCGTGACGGGCGGGGGCGCTCCCGCGGCCGCCCTTGCGCGGCCGCTCGTGTTCAGTGACTCCCCGACCCCGTTCGGGGTCGAAGAATTGCGCACCCGCTTCGAAGAACAGGGCGGGTCGACGGACACGCGGGCCGGATCGCACCCGTTCCAGATGACGACGACCGTCACGATCAACCAGGGCCCCGACACCAACCCGGTCGAAGAAGCCCGCACCAGCCCCCACGTCGAACCCGTCGGGCTGACCAAGGACGTCTTGACGAAATTCCCGGTCGGCTTCATCGGCAACCCGACTCCCTTCCCAGTGTGCAGCGTCGGTCAGTTCCTGAAAGTTGAGACCGGGACGGGCCAAAACCCAGAAGAAGACGACTGCTCAGAACAGGCCGCGGTCGGCGTCGCCTCGGTGACGATCTGGGAACCAATCTTCCTGGCATACGGGACGTTCACGGTCCCGTTGTTCAACCTCGAAAGCTACTTCGGTGAGCCGGCCCGCTTCGGCTTCTACCTGCCGGTTGCCCATGTACCGGTCGTGCTCGACGCGTCGCTGCGCTCCGGGCCAGGCGAAGGCGCCGTCCCCGGTCAGAGCGAAGACTACGGAATCGACGTCGACTCGACGAACATCTCCCAGACGGCAGGGCTGCTCAGCGCCCGCGTGACCGTCTGGGGCACCCCGGGTGACCCGGTCCACGACAGCTCCCGCGGCTGGAGCTGCCTGTTTGAATCGCGCGGGTCCAGGGAACACGGGCCCTGCGGGCATCCCCAGCCGAAACGGTCCCCCGCGTTCTTGACGACCCCGACCTCCTGCGCGGCGCCGCTGCAGGCGTCGGTCGAGGTCGACCAGTGGGCGCACCCCGGCGTGTTCACCGACTACCTGCCCGAGGAACCGATGCCGACGCTCCAGGGTTGCAATCAAGAGCCGTTCACCCCCACGATCTCCGCCGCCCCGACGACGAACAGCGCGTCCTCGCCCAGCGGTCTGGATTTCAACCTGGACTTCAAGAACGAAGGTCTGACCAATCAGGAAGGCCTCGCGCAGTCCCACCTGAAGGACACGACCGTGACGTTGCCGGAAGGGTTCACGATCAACCCCTCCGCGGGTGTCGGTCTCGTCGGCTGCAGTCCGGCGGACTACGCGCGGGAGACGGTGACCTCGACACCGGGAGCCGGCTGTCCAAACGAATCGAAGCTCGGGACCGTCGAAATTCAGACGCCGGTCCTGACGCAGCCGATCCATGGGTCGCTGTATATCGCACAGCCGTATGAAAACCCGTTCCCTGAACCCGAAGCGGGGCATCCGAACGGCACGTTGGTGGCGTTGTACATCGTCGCGAAGAACCCCGAAACTGGGATCTTGGTGAAGCTCGCGGGGAAGGTAACGCCAAACCCGGTTACGGGACAGCTCGTGACGACGTTCGCCAACAACCCGCAGCTACCGTTCAGCCACTTCAACTTCCACTTCCGTGAAGGCGCGCAGGCGCCGCTGATCACACCCGCGACCTGCGGGGCCTACACCACCCAGGCACAGCTGACGCCGTGGTCAGAACCCCTCAGAGCGTTGACCGAATCGTCGTCGTTTACGATCACCAGCGGCGTCGGCGGCGGCGCGTGCCCGTCTGGTGGGGTGCCGTTCACCCCGGGAATCCAGTCGGGGATGCAGAACAACAACGCGGGTGCTTTCAGCCCGTTCTACCTGCATTTGACACGGACGGATGGCGAACAGTACATCTCCGGGTTCTCCACGAACCTTCCACCGGGCTTGACGGGCAACCTGTCGGGGATTCCGTTCTGCCCGGAGGCCGAGATCGCCGCCGCGCGCGGGAAGTCGGGTGCGGCGGAGGAAGCGAGCCCGTCGTGTCCCGCGACGAGCCAGGTCGGGCATACCTTGGTCGGTACCGGTGTCGGTGCGGTCCTTGCGTATGTTCCGGGGAAGGTCTATTTGGCTGGTCCGTTTCATGGCGCTCCGTTCTCGCTGGTGTCGGTGACCTCCGCGGTTGTCGGCCCGTTTGATTTGGGGACGGTGGTGTTGCGGTTTGGGTTGAACATCGACCCGTATACGGCGCAGGTCAGCGTGAGCCCGTCCTCCAGCGAACCGATCCCGACGATCATCGACGGGATCGTCACGCATGTGCGTGATATCAGGGTGTATGTCGAACGGCCGGGGAATGCTCCGTTCACGCTGAACCCGACGAGTTGTGCGCCGATGGCGATCGGTAGCACGCTGACTGCTCCCGGCGGAGCGAGCAGAACGGTGACTTCGCCGTTTCAGGCGGCGAGTTGTGCGAACCTGAAGTTCGCCCCGAAATTCGCGGTCTCGACGTCCGCGAAGACGAGCAAAGCCAACGGCGCGAGTCTGCACGTCGCGTTGACCTATCCGGGCGGGCCGCAGGGCATTTCGGCTGATATCGCGAAAGTCAAAGTCGAACTCCCGAAGCAGCTTCCGTCGCGGTTGACGACGTTGCAGAAGGCGTGCACGAACGCGCAGTTCGAAGCGAACCCGGCGGGCTGTCCGTCTCCGTCGGTGATCGGTAGCGCGAAGGCTGTCGTGCCGAACATCCCCGAACCGCTGGTCGGGCCGGTGTACTTCGTCAGCCACGGCGGTGAAGCGTTCCCGAGCCTGGAGGTCGTGCTGCAGGGTTACGGCGTGAAGGTGATCCTCGTCGGCTCGACGTTCATCAGTAAAGCGGGGATCACCTCGTCGACGTTCAAGGCGGTCCCGGACAATCCAGTGAGCTCCTTCGAATTGACGTTGCCCGAGGGGAAGTACTCCGCTTTGGCGGCGAACGGGAACCTCTGTACTCAGAAAATGACGATGCCCGCCGACTTCACCGGCCAGAACGGCATGGTGGCCGACTACAAGACTGCGGTCAGCGTCACGGGTTGCGCGAAGGCGAAGCCCCTGACCCGCGCGCAGAAGCTCAAAGCGGCGCTGAAGGCGTGCAAGCGAGACAAGAAGAAGGCAAAGCGCGCCAAGTGCGAAAAGCAGGCGCGCAAGACATACGGGCCATTGAAGAAGGCGAAGCGGAAGAAGAAATAGTGGGCGACGGTGACCTGTCTGGCGGCTTGGTGAGGAGCGGTAAATGACGATCAACATGAGGGAGGGTGCTGGATGCTCATAAACAGGGGGATCGAGGCGAAGGAGAGCGCTGGTATGGACAGGACGAGCGGGATTGGTGTGGGGCGGATGTGTTGGCGTGTGTTGTTGGGTGCGGGGGCATCGTTGGTGTTGTTGGGTGTGGTGGCCTCGTCCGCGTTTGCCGCGCCCACGGGTATTTTTGCGGTGTTTGCGCAGTGTCCGACGAGTTTTCCGGGTGTCGCGTTGTGCCAGTACGTGGAAGCGTCGAGCGGGGAAGTCGTTGTCGGGGGGTTGCGAGTGCCGGTGGATCGTCCGATCGTGATTCAGGGTGGCGCGATACCGGCGGGCGGCCCGAACCTCAACGAATACTTCGGGTTGCCGGCCGCGAACGGCGAAAGCGTCTCCAAGACCGAACTCGAAGTCCCTGGAGGGTTGTCCAGCGTGATCGGCTGTCCCGATATCAGACATGACAGGGGCTATTTCCGGGGGCGCAGGCAAGATCCGTGCTCCAGGTACGATGGTTGGGCAGGGGGCAGGGTGAGCGCGACGGTTGAAAGCGTCGCGGGACTCACGAATCCCGCGATCCTGAACCTCGCGGCTCTCGTCGAAGAAAAAGGGCCAGCGCTGACGTTCCCGGCACGGATCCATTTGAAGAACCCCGTGTTGGGCGAAGGATGCTACCTGGGGTCTGAAAGCTCCCCGATAGAGCTGCACCTCACCGACGGCACGACCAGCCCCCCACCACCAAACCAGCCGATCACAGGAAAACCAGGCAAACCGGTAAGCGAATTCGAAGAAGGGTACGAAGCGACCACGATCAGTCAGAGCACGCTCGTGGACAACACCTTCTCAGTACCCCCCGCCGAAGGCTGCGGCGGCGAACTCGCGAGCATCATCGACCCGATGGTCGACCGCACCCTCGGCCTTGAATCTCCGGCCGGGCACAACACGGTGATCCTCAACGGGACGAACAAGATCGCCGAAGTTCCAGCCGTCCTCGCGAGCGAAGCGTTCCCCACCAAACCAAGCCCCGAACCACCACCACACCACCATCACCACCATCACCACCACTGGTAAGGCCTGACAATCCCGCGTGGGAGGATCGCCACCAGCACGGCGATCCTCCCACGGACGGACCTCTCGAGGCTAGTGACCTGAGTCGCTGATTCGTTGGCAGTAGCTGGCGAGGCCGTCGAGGTCTCATCGGCGGCCTCGCCAGACGGAGGGTTTGGGCTCGTCGTTCCGGTTGGTGATCCAGGTGCGGATCGAGGCGGTGAGCTCGCGGACGGATCGGTGAGCGCTGCGCTTGATCGAGCACGACGTGGATCTCGAGGTGTGGCGGCACTGCGCTGTCGATCAGGTTCAGGAACCGCCGGAATTCCTCGGCGCGGTGGCGTGGCGTCATGTCGGCGATCACCTGCCCAGAGGCGACGTCGAGCGCTGCATAGAGGTTCGTGGTGCCGTTGCGCACGTATCGTGGGTGTGGCGTTCGGGCACCCCCGCCATCAACGGAAGGATCGGCGCTAAGCGATCAAGTGCCTGGATCTGGAGGCGCAGGAGATCGAGGGGCGTGAGCTGCTGGTGTTCGACTCCGACGAGGAGGTCTCGTCTGCGACGCTGAGTCATCGGCAGACGACAACTGTGGACAGGGTCCGAAGCAGTCGCAATACTTCCTTCGATGGAGTCTCGTGGTGCATACATAGCCGAGCGAGCCGCCGCTCTGTCCGGCGTGCCGAAGTCAACCGTCCACTACTGGGCGAGGCAGGACATCCTCATCCCGAGCGTGTCTGCAGAACGAGTGAAGCTGTGGTCTTACGGAGACCTGATGGCATTGCGCACGATCTATTGGCTGCGACAGACCAAGCGGGACGCGAGCGGGCGTGAGGTCCCCAGGACCGCCATGAAGTCCATCCGGCGCGCGTTGCGGGAGATCGCGGCGCTCCAGCTTGATTTGTGGAGCGAGGACGGCGCTCCCCATGTTGTCGTCGATCGCTCCGGTGGCATCGTCATCAAGCACGATGGGGAAGCTCAGCGCCTCGGAGGTCAGAGCATCATCGAGCCCGACATGCTCGACTTGCTCGCGCCTTTCGCTTCCCGTGAGGGGCTGCATGGCCCCGATCTGAGCGTTCCCCGTCCTCGCTTGAGGATCGTGCCGGGCAAGCTCGGCGGCTCTCCCCATGTCGTCCATACCCGCTTGGAGTCTCAGGCCCTCGGTGCGCTTGCTGCGAGTGGTCTTGCACGCGCCAAGATTTACCAGCTATATCCGGAAGTAGAGTCCGCAGCGATTGACGACGCCCTGGATCTGGAGCGGCAGCTCGCACAGAACGTTCACCCAGCGTTGGCAGCATGAGAGGGCGCGCACATGCCGCGCCTGTTTGCACTCGATAAGAACTTCCCTCAGCCCATCGTCAGCGTCTTGTCTGACTTCCAGGCCAACGCGACGCTCGTTCCGCTCGACCAAATTGACACGGGCCTGTCAACGCTCGACGACTGGGAACTGCTGCTCGCGTTACACCATCATGCGGATCCATGGGATGGTCTCATCACAACGGACACCAGCATGCTCGCCCAGGGACCCGAGCTTGCGACGCTAATCCAGACGAGACTTACGCTTGTCGTGGCTGTTGCCGCAGGACACAACCCGGTCAAGGCGTCCGGCCTCTTGTTCGCCTACCTCGCTGGCATCTGCCAGCGCACGACCCCTGACCGGGCACAGGTGTGGCGTCTCAACGCCGCAAACCGCCCGCCAGAGGAGCCGTGGGATCTCCTCAAGCGCTTTGCCGAACACAACGACCGCTCGACCGACCGAGTGTGGGCTGAACTCAAGCTGTCGGCTACCGATCTAGCGCGCAATCCACTGAGCTGAGTCCCGACCAGGTCCGACCCTTGAGTGGGCGGGGATCCGGTCACGAGAAAGCGTGTCCCGAAATATGTCCCGAACTCCGCAAATCTGAGGTCATTTCGGGACATATTAGCGGACTAGATATGGCTCTACAGAGCCAAAAGCATGGTATCCGGAGCCACTCGTAATGAAGGGGTCCGGGGTTCGAGTCCCCGCGTCGGCTTGCCGCCTCTCAGCAAAGCAGGTCGGAAAGCTTCGGCCGGCCAAAAGGCCGCGAAGTCGGCCGGCCGGACGAAGCTTCCGATCCTGCGCGGGTCCCCGCGTCGGCTTGCTTTCCGTTCAGCAGGGGAACATCAGATGCTGGCATGCTAGCATCACGCATCATGACGCGTACAACTCTGGATATCGACCCGTCGATCCTCGAGCAATTGCGTCGTCGCGCGGCCAGCGAGCGCAAGAGCATGGGTCAGGTCGCGTCCGAGCGGCTCGCCGCCAGCCTTGGAGAGGGCGCGCCAAAGAAGCGATCCCGCTTGCTTTGGCAGGTCAAGCGCATGGGTAAGCCACTGGTTGAGCTGGAGGACAAGGACGCTCTCTGGAAGGTCCTCGGTGTGTCAGGCCCCGAGTCGCACGTGCGTTGAGCGCCACGGTAGACACGAACGTTCTGCTCTATGCCGCCAACGCCGACGACGAAGCGCACAACGTCGCTCGTGAGCTGTTGGAGCGCCTCGCCGAGGGGCCGGATCTGCTCTACCTGTTCTGGCCGACGATCTTCGGCTTCCTGCGGATCGCCACGCACCCCGCGGTCTTCCCCAACCCCTATTCACCGCGGGAGGCCGTCGCGGCAATCGCCGGATTGATCGACCGGCCCAACGTTAGGACACCCTCAGAGGAAGACGGGTTCTGGAATCTATATAGCTCCACCGCGGACGATCAGACACGGGGCAACCACGTGCCCGATGCCCATCTTGCCGCGCTGATGCGCCAGCACGGGGTCACGGTCATCTACACGCGCGACCGGGACTTCCGTCGCTACGACGGCATCGAGCCGCGAGACCCGTTCGCGTCCCGCTCGGCTTAACAGAGCGGTTTTGTGCCGGTTGACACTTCGGGACTTGCATAAGGCGACGTTTTGTGTATATATTTAGGAGTAGAGGTGCTCCAGGTGTTGGGGGCATGGAAAATAGACTGGGTTTGGGTCAATCTTCCGGGTTGACTTGAGCGCTCGTAGTAGGGGATGTTGGGAGAGGGGCCGGGTCGGATGAAGAGGGGTAGTGTTCGCGTGAGTCCGTACTGGACAGGTGTGATGGGGATCGTTGCGTGCCCGCAAGGGTCCGTAGCTAGATGCGTCAGCGTCGCTGACACATCTCTCTCTCTCTCTCTCTCTCTGCACCGGGTTTATTAGGCGCTAAGCCTGGTTTTGGCGCCTCCTCAGGCGCCTTTCTCGATCTTCTAGCTCCTAGCCGCCGCGCCTTTGAGCGTGGCTTTGGTCGTTCCCGCACCGGCGGCGTCGTGTTCGCGCGGGGCGTGTGATGGCGGCGGCGAAGTCCCGTGCCGCGAATACCCGTGCGACGCGTGCAGCGCAGCGGGGCGATGTGCGTCGTTTGAGTGTGAGGGGAGGAAAGCTCCCTTCCGTGCGGGGCCAGGTCTATGAGATGCAACGCACGCGCCTGATCGCCGCCGCGGTCCCGGCCGTCGAGAGGCTCGGCTGGTCGAGCGTCACGGTCGCCGACATCTCATCCCAGGCACGCGTCTCGCGCCGCACGTTCTATGACCTGTTCGAGAACCGTGAAGAGTGCCTGCTTGAGATGCTCGAGGACACCGTCGCCCGTGTCGAGCAAGACCTCGCCCGGGCAGGCCTCGAGGGTATGGGGTGGGTTGAGCGTGTCCGTACGGGCCTGTGGAGGATCCTGTCCTTCCTCGACCGCGACTCGGTGCTGGCACGGGTGTGTGTCGTGCAGAGCGCGCGCGGCACACAACGAGTGCTCGAAGCACGCGAGGCCCTGCTGGCGCGCTTGGCGAGCGTAATCGACGAGGGTCGTGCGCAGAGCACGCGCGCAGCACAAACGCCCGTCTTGACAGCCGAGGGCCTTGCCGGCGCAGCGCTTGCGATCGTCTACAAACGCCTCCTGAACGGCGAGCGAGCACCACTCACCGATTTGCACGGAGAGCTCCTCGGGATGATCGTTCAGCCCTACCTCGGCTCCGCGACAGCAAGTAGAGAGCGCAAACGTCCCGCGCCCTCTTCCGTCCTGCCCGACACCCCTGACACCTCGCCCTCCGCGAGAGCGCGCCAGGAGGATCCGTTGCGGGACATCCCGATGCGCTTGACCTACAGGACCGCACGGGTGCTTCAGGTCACCGGGGCCCATCCCGGCGCGAGCAACCGGCAGATCGGCGAGCACTCAGGCATGTATGACCAGGGCCAGATCTCAAGACTGCTGGCGCGGTTGCAACGCCTGGGACTGCTCGAGAACACCGGAGAAGGACAAGCCCGCGGCGAGAGCAACGCCTGGACTTTGACCCCGCTGGGGGAGCGCGTCACCGAGCAGCTCAGCCTCAATAGCCCCCCTACGCAACCGAAGGTAAAAAGCCGATGATCGCGCCGGAGGCCTTGCATCGGCCGTGGGTCATCGCCCTGGCGGCGTTCTGCGCTTTGGTCGTGCTCTCGTGGAGCGCCACTCCGGCCCACGCCGCCTTCGGCGAAGAAGGCACCGGGGCGGGCCAGTTCACCGAACCGCGCGGGATCGCCGTCGAACAGGAAACCGGCGACGTCTACATCGTCGACAGCAACGACCAGCGCGTCGAGAAGTTCGACGCCGCAGGCGACTTCCTGCTCGCCTGGGGCTACGGGGTCGCCGACGGCAAAAACGAAGCCGAGACATGCGCCACCACATGCCTGACCGGTCTCGCAGGCGCCGGCTCCGGCCAGTTCGCCGCGCACTCCGCCGAAGGCGTCGCCGTCGACAACGCGACGTTCAGCTCCTCGCACGGCGACGTGTACGTCATCGACGCGGAAAACAACCGCGTCGAGAAGTTCGACTCCGCCGGAGCCTTCCTGCTCATGTTCGGCCGCGAAGTGAACGCCACCACCAAAGCCGACATATGCGCCGCGGGCGAAACCTGCCAGACCGGGCAGCCCGGCACCGGCCCCGGCGAGTTCGAACGCCTGAACAAGCGCTCGGTGACGGTCGACACCACAGGGCATGTGCTCGTCGCAGACGAAAACCGGGTCCAACGGTTCAGCCCCGCCGGCGTGGTCGAAGCGCAGATCCCGATCCCCGGAGCGGGCTTCATCGAAAACCTCACGGTTGACGCCACCGGAAACCTCTACATCCAGGCCCGCGAACTGCTCGGCGTGCACCATTACAGCGAAACCGGCACGGACCTCGGCAACCCGCGCGATGAAACCAGGATCCCCAGCTCCCTCACCCTCGGAGCCGCCGGCGAACTGTTCGTCAACGACGAAGCCGGCGGCGTCCACCACATACTCCAGTTCAACGCGGCGGGCACCGAGACATCGAGCTTCGACGCGGGCAACGAAGGCGGCGAAAAAGGCATCGCTTACTCGGACGGGCCCAAAGGCATCTACGTCCTCGACGTCGCCGCTGTCCGGCTCGTCATACCCCCGCCACCCGGGCCGCTCGTCCTCCGCCAGTCAGTGGAAAAGATCAAGCCGTCCACCGCGACACTGACTGCCACCGTCAACCCCGAGGGACCCGAACCCACGACCTACCGGTTCGAATACGGGCAGAGCGCCGCATACGGCGAAACGACACCCGAACAGCCACTACCCGGCGGCGCGTTCGAAGATCAGTCCGTCTCCGCGGCGATCACGGGCCTGCAGCCGAACACCACCTACCACTTCCGGGTCGCCATGAGCAACGGCACGCAGACCGTCGACGGTCCCGACCAGGTGTTCACGACGCTCCCGCCCGTCCTGATCGGCGGCGAGTCGGCTACCAGGGTCGGCGCCACCAGCGCGCGCCTCGACGCCGAACTGAACCCGCTGGGGTACGCGACCGAATACCACTTCGAATACGGCCTGACGACCAGCTACGAACACACCGAACCCGCACCGGACGCGAGCGCCGGCTCCGGCGAAACCGATGTCTCGCTGCCGCTGGAAATCCAGGGGCTCTCGCCGAACACCACTTACCACTACCGTGTGCTCGCGCACGACGCCCTCGGCGAAGTCCGCGGCGAAGACCGCACGTTCACGACACAGGGCGAAACGCCCACCGTGCTGCCCGACGGCCGGGAGTGGGAAATGGTCTCCCCCGCCAACAAGGAAGGCGTTTCGCTCGAAGCGATCGCCAAAGAAGGCGCTGTCATCCAGGCCGCCGAAGACGGATCCGCCGTCACGTATGTCGCGAAGGCCGCGATCGAAGCGGGAGCGCCCAGCAACCGCAGTATCGCGGACACCCAGGTGCTCTCAAGACGCGGCGCGGCCGGCTGGGCCAGCAAGGACATCGAAACCCCGCACGAAACACCCGACCCGTTCGTCGCCGGTCACCTCTCCGAGTACGACCTGTTCTCCACCGACCTCACACACGCCATCCTGCAGCCGCAGGGCGAAACCCCCCTCTCGCCGCACACCTCCGAACGGACCCCGTACCTGCGCAGCAACGGCGGCGAAGGCCAGTTCTGCCTGACCACCGCGTCCTGCTACCGCCCGCTCCTGGTCGGCTGCCCGCCTGCGGGGGAACCGTGCCGGCCGGCGGTCGCGGAAGCCGCGAACGTGACCGCGGGGACGAAATTCTCACTCGAACTGGAACTCCTCGACGCCAGCCCCGACACCTCCCGTGTCATTATCGGCTCCCAACGGAACCTCACTGAAGGCTACGAAGGCGGCGGTGGCAGAAGCCTCTACGAGTGGACCAACGGGACGCTGCGCCCCGTCAGCATTCTCCCCGACGAAGAAGGCCACGGCGGCGAGGTGGGCGGCGGCAGCTCTGAACACAACATGCGTGGCGGGGTCTCCACCGAAGGCGACCGTGTGATCTTCGCAGCCGCGACCAACGGAAGGCACCTGTATCTGCGCGACATGAGCCTGGGCAAAACACTGCAACTTGACGCGGTGCAGGGCGGCACGGGCGGAGTGGGAGCCATGGTGTTCCAAGGCGCAAGCCGCGACGCGAGCAGGGTGTTCTTCACCGACGACTCGCGGCTGACGAGCGACGCGACGGCCAAGCCGGAAAGGCCAGACCTGTATGAGTGCGAAGTAAGCGCAGCCGGGGGCAACCTCTCATGCGCGCTGAAAGACCTGACCGTCGACTCGGTCGCGCAGGCGGCTGACGTGCAGGGCTCTGTATCGGCGTTCGGCGAAGACGGCCGGATGGTCTACTTCGCTGCCAACGGCGTGCTCGCGCCCGGCGCCGCGCCGGGCAACTGTGCCTCCGAAACGGCCGGCGCCACATGCGACCTTTATGTGCTCGACACCGTCACCGGTCAGACGCGGCTCGTTGCTGAGCTCTCTGGGCTCGACGCCCCGGACTGGCTCGGGGGAAGTGGCTTCCTTGCGAACCTGACCGCGCGCTCCTCTCCCGACGGGCGCCACCTCGCTTTCATGTCTGAGCGGAGCCTGACCGGCTATGACAATCGCGACGCGAGCAGTAAAGAACGCGACGAGGAGGTCTTCCTGTATGACTCCTCGAGCGGGAAGGTCAGCTGCGCATCGTGTAATCCAAGTGGAGCGCGACCGCAGGGGATCCTCGACCCGAACAAATTCCCGGGGCTCTTGGTCGACCGCCCGCAGACGTGGCCGAACCGCTGGCTCGCGGCATCGGTGCCGGGCTGGACGCCGTTCAACGTCACCCAGTCCCTCTACCAGTCCCGCTACCTCTCCGACAGCGGCCGGCTGTTCTTCGACAGCTCCGACGCGCTGGTTCCCCAGGACGGGAACGGCAAGGAGGACGTGTACCAGTACGAGCCCGACGGGGTGGGGAGCTGTACAAAGGAAGCCGGCTGTCAGAGCCTGATCTCCTCGGGTACCTCGACCGAAGAATCGACGTTCATGGACGCGAGCGCCGACGGCTCGGACGTGTTCGTGATGACCGCCGCGAAACTCTCGACGGCGGATATCGACAGCGACTTCGATATCTACGACGCGCATATCTGCACGAGTGAATTGCCCTGCCCGCCCCAGGCGACGACGGTGCCGCCGTCCTGCACGACGGCGGCCTCCTGCCGCGTTGCGCCAACGCCACAGCCCTCGATCTTCGGGGCGCCCCCGAGCACGACCTTCAACGGGACCGGCAATGTCTCGGTGGCCGCGGCGGTGAAAGCAAAGGCGAAGCCCCTGACCCGCGCGCAGAAGCTCGCCGAGGCACTCAAGGCCTGCAGGGCCAAGCAAAACAAGCGCAGGCGCCACACGTGCGAAGTGTCGGCCCGCAGGAGATATCCAGCCGTCAAGCGAGCAAGGAAGCCCACTCATAACACGACGGGCAAGAAATGACATTCAGGGCCGTGAAAATACTCGGTCTCTTCGCCGTGGTCTTGGCAGCGTTGCTCTGCTCGGTTGCCTCGGCCGGCGCGGCCGCCTCTGCCTCGTGGACCCCCACCTCACGGATGGTGCCCTCGAACCTCGCGCCCGGCGGCGAAGGCACGATCTTCGTGCAGGCATCGAACACCGGCGATGCGTTTACCTCGGGCAATTTTGAGCTCTCCGATCAGCTTCCCGCCGGTGTGACCGTCCAGAGCGTCGAATTTTTCTCGACCTCTGTCGAAGAAGCAAAAAACGACCTTGCGGTCGGTAATGACCCGTTTGGCTTCGGCGAACCGGTCGAGCATTGCTCGGTGAGCGCACAGCGGGTCGGTTGTCAGGCGGGCTCGTTCAACCCGTTCTTCAAGACGCTTGAACCGGAATTGCGAGAAGTCTTCGAACAAATCACAGACGTCCCGCCGCTGTACCCCTTCGGCTACCTGGAAATGCGGATCAAGGTCAAGGCCGAACCCGGTGCCGCGACGGGAAATAGCAAGGTCCAGGTGATCGGCGGCGCCCCTGCCGCCGCGATCTCCCAGCCGGTGAAGGTCAGCGCGGAACAGGTGTCTTTCGGCGTCGAAGCGTTTAACTTGGTGCCCGAAGAAGAGCGCGGCGCAATCGACACGCAGGCCGGCTCGCATCCCTTCCAGCTGACGACGACGATCGCGCTGAACCAGCGCGCGAACACGTTGGAGCCGCCCGGCGTGCCGCGGCATCTGCGCTTTCAGCTGCCCACGGGCTTCCTCGGCAACACGACGGTGCTGAAACAGTGCGACGACCTCGACTTCCGCCACGTCGTCGAAGGCGGGACGGTCGATCTCTGCCCGGCGGATACCGCGGTCGGCGTCGTCAACTTGACGGTCAACGAAACCCATGAAACGACCTTCACGGTGCCGATCTTCAACCTCGTGCCCAAGCAGGGCGAGCCGGCGCGCTTCGGCTTCGAGGTGATCGGCATCCCCGTGACGCTCGACACCTCCGTGCGCACGGGCTCTGACTACGGCGTAAACGTCGACGTCAACAACATCTCAGAGCTCGCGAACTTCATCTCCTCGACGGTCACGTTGTGGGGCGTGCCAGGTGACTCGAGCCACAACGAATCGCGCGGCTGGGGGTGCCTCGCCGGCGGCAAGTACGCCGCCGAAGCCGAAGTCTCCTGCGATCGCTCCAGCGAAAGCAACCCACCGCCGTTTCTGACGATGCCGACCTCCTGCGGCGGCGCGTGGACGCCGACGGTCGAAGGCGAATCGTGGCCGCTGAAAGCGACCCGCGAAGCCGAAGCGGCGCCCGTCTCCTTCGGAGCGGCGCCCTACAAGCTGATCGACGGATTCGGACGTGAGCTTGGAGTCTCCGGCTGCAACAAGCTCCCGTTCGGACCGGCGCTCGAAGTCTCCCCGGACGGGGAAGCCGCGAGCACCCCGACGGGCCTCGCGGTCAAAGTCAACGTCCCGCAGGAAGTCAACGGCAATGGCGCCGGCCTTGAGTCCTCGAGCGTCAAGGACATCGCGGTCACGTTCCCCGAAGGCGTCACGGTCAACCCCGCGAGCGCGGACGGCCTGGAGGCCTGCTCGGAGGGCCAGATCGGCTTCGAAGCCGGTCACGGCGTGAACGGCAGCGGCTTCGAAGAATTCAACCCCGTAACCGAACCCGGCTCGAAGACCGCGCTGTTCACGCCGAGCATCGGCAACCCGTTCTGCCCGACCGCGTCGAAGATCGGCACCGTCAAAATCAAGGTGCCGGTCATCAAGAGCCCGCTGAATGGCTCGCTGTATCTCGCGGCGCAGAACGCCAACCCCTTCGGCTCGCTGGTCGCGGCATACATCGTCGCCAAAGACGAAGAATCCGGCGTCGTCGTCAAGCTTCCCGGTGAGGTCAGCCTGAACCCGGTCACGGGCCAGATCTCAACGACGTTTGAGAACAGCCCGCAGGCGCCGCTGGAAGAAGCCGAAATTCACCTGTTCGGCGGCGCCCAGGCCCCCTTCTCCACCCCGTCGCACTGCGGCGCCTACACGACCGACGCGACGTTCACGCCGTGGTCCGGGGGCGCACCGATCGGCTCGTCTTCGAGCTTCAAGGTCACCTCCGGCCCGAACGGCAGCGCGTGCCCACCCGCGGCGCTCCCGTTCACCCCGAGCCTGCAGGCGGGCACGACGAACATCAACGCCGGCGCGTTCAGCCCGTTCGTCACGACGATCGGCCGCGAAGACGGAAACCAGAACATCGACGCCGTGCAGCTGCACACTCCGCCGGGGCTGTCCGGCATCCTCACCGGCATCCCGCTGTGTCCCGAAGCACAGGCGAACGCCGGCACGTGCAGCCAGGCGAGCCTGATCGGTCACACGACCGTCAGCGTCGGGCTCGGCAACGAACCGTTCACGGTGGTTGGCGGGGAAGTCTTCCTCACCGAAAAATATGCGGGCGCGCCGTTCGGCCTGTCGATCGTCAACCCGGCCGTCGCCGGCCCGTTCAACCTCGGCAAAGTTATCGTCCGCGCGAAGATCGAGGTCGACCCGCACACCGCGGCGCTGACCGTCACGACGGGTGAGATCCCGCACATTCTCGACGGGATCCCGTTGCAGATCAAGCACGTGAACGTGACGATCGACCGGCCGGGATTCACGTTCAACCCGACGAACTGCGGCAAAACCTCGATCACCGGCAACATCGGCAGCGTCGAAGGCGCCGGCTCCCCGGTCGCGGCGCCGTTCCAGGTCACGAACTGCGCGGCGCTGAAGTTCGCCCCGAAATTCGCGGTCGCAACGAGCGGGAAAACGAGCAAAGCCAAGGGCGCGAGCCTTCACGTGAAGCTCACCTACCCCCAGGGCCCGGTGGGCACCTACGCGAACATCGCGCGGGTCAAGGTGGACCTCCCCAAGCAGCTTCCGTCGCGTTTGACGACGTTGCAGAAGGCGTGCACGAACGCGCAGTTCGAAGCGAACCCCGCAGGATGCCCGCAGGCATCGATCATCGGTCACGCGAAGGCCGTCACGCCGTTGATCCCGGTTCCCCTCGAAGGCCCCGCGTACTTCGTCTCCCACGGCGGGGAAGCGTTCCCCAGCTTGATCATGGTTCTCCAGGGCTACGGCGTGAAGATCGACCTCGTCGGGACGACGTTCATCAGCAAAGCGGGAATCACGAGCAGCACGTTCAAGACGGTTCCCGACCAGCCGATCGGCAGCTTTGAACTGACACTGCCCCAGGGCAAGTACTCAGCCCTCGCGGCAAACGGGAACCTGTGCACGTCGAAATTGGCGATGCCGACCGAATTCCTCGCCCAGAACGGCGCGAAGATCAACGATTCCACAAAAATCTCGGTCACGGGTTGTAAGAAGACCAAGAAGACGGCAAAGCAGACAAACAAGAATAAGCCTAAAGCCAAAAAAGCCGGTAGCGGCCTCGATATCGGTAGTCACAGCAACAGGAGGAGCAACTGATGAGAAAGCCCCTGCCCCTGCGTGTTTACCGGGTCCTGCTCGGGACGCTCTCCATCGCCGCGGTCACGGTCGCCTCAACGGCGGTTCTAGCCACGTCGGCCGGCGCCTACGCAACCGTGGCCCCCGTGCCGGTCGCCGGCTCCCCGGGGCTACCAGATGGCCGCGTCTATGAAGAGGTCTCTCCCCCGAACAAGCACGGGAACTCCGCCGCTCCGCCGGTCAGCGAGGAAGCGCCGGCGATGCTCGCCGAATCGGGCGGCCAGGGGGTCGCATACACCGTCAACGGGGCCGCGATCGGCAACACCCGGAGCGGCATCCAGAGATTCATCGTGGCCAAGCGCGGAACGGAAGGGTGGGTGAACGCCGGCGCCCAGCCGCGATCCCTCGGAGAACAGAACCTGCTTGTGGACAACCCGAGCCAAATCGGCTTCTCGGCAGATCTCGACAAGGTGCTCTTCGCCTCCCAAGCGCAGTACCTGGCGGAAGCGGCCCCTCCTACTCCGGAATCTGCGCCTCTTCTCTATGACATCGCAAACGGCTCGCTCACATGGCTCGATCCCCCGCCCGCCTTCTCGCGGTCGGGGGCCGCTCAAGCAGCTATGGCTGGCTTCTCCTCAGACATGTCGACGTTCTATTACCACACGTTCGAAGGTTTCTTCGAGTGGCACGACGGCGTCGTGAGTGCCGTCGGCGTGCTCCCGGATGGATCGGTCGACCCTCAGGCGAAGGCCGCGGGATTGCCGGGCGGGCTCTTCGTCCTCACACAGGGGGACGTAGCTCACTTGCGCAATCAGGTCTCGACCGACGGAACGCGCGCGTTCTTCGTCTCCTCTGTAGGCGGGAGCCCACAGCTGTATGTGCGGGAGACGGCGGCGGAAGGCGCCCAGAGCACCGTCCTCGTCTCGCGCGACACGATGCTCGCACCCGTCAGCGGGCTCCCCGCGCCGGCTCCCGCGGGGGTCGAAGAACTCGCGATCCCGATCTACCAGCAAGAAAAGGGCGAAGAAAGCTATCGCAGCTTCGCGTACGCGTCCCCGGACGGCTCGCACGTCTTCTTCGCGAGCGCCGGCCAGCTGACGAGCGGCGCTCCCGTGGGCGGCGGGACGTACGAGTTCGACACGGACACGAACGCGCTGACCTATCTCCCGGGGGTTGGCGCCTCGGCGATCCTGACCTCCTCACAGGACGGCTCGCGCTTCATCTTCGATGCCCCCGGCGGGCTGAGCCTGTGGTCCGAAACGAACGTGAACGGCGGCGCGGTGACGCCGATCGCGCCGTTCGCGATCGACGGCGAAGCGTGGGCCACACCCGACGGGTCGGCGTTCGTGTTCGAATCGGTCGCGCCGCTGGCGGGGTTCAACAACGGCGGCAGCCACATAAGGAAACCAACCTATGGTCCGCACCCCAACCAGGAGATCTACCGCTACGACGTGGCGGAAAACTCGCTCAACTGCGTCTCCTGTCCACCGACCGGGGTCGTCCCCAGCGGCGACGCGTACGTCTCACACGCAGTCCAAAGCAACAATTCGACGATTGGCGGGCCGATCCTGTTTCGTCCCCGCGGGATCTCCAGTGACGGCAGCCGGATCGTGTTCGACACGCCCGACCCGCTCCTCCCACAGGACACCAACACGCGCCCGCCAACTCCGAACCTCGAATCGGTCCTCTATGAAAACGGGCGCGACGTGTACGAGTGGGAGAACGGAAGGCTCTTCCTGATCACCACCGCCACAAGTCCCGCGAACTCATTCGTCGGCGATATCAGCGCGAACGGCAACGACGTGTTCTTCTCCACGGCCCAGGGGTTGGTGCCCGGCGACACCGACGAAGGCTACGACGTCTATGACGCGCGGGTCCCGCGCCCCGGCGATCGACCGCCGCCCACGCCGGTCGCCTGCGAAGGCGATGTCTGCCAGGGGCCGCCCAGCGTCCCCTCGCTCCTCGGTACGCCCGCCAGCGCCGCGTTCGACGGCCTCGGCAATCCCTCTCCTTCGTCGCCACCGACTCCGCCTAAGAAAGTGACGGTCAAGAAGGTCGCCAAATGCAAGAAGGGGTTCGTCAAGAAGAACAGCAGATGCGTCAGGAAGGGCAAGGCCAAAGCGAAACGTTCAACACACGGCAAGGGGAGCAAGTAACGATGCGGATTTCACAGAAACTTCCCATTGGCGGTGCGACAAGCGTCGCGAGCGCCGTCCTGACGCTCGCCTCGCTGTTGATGGCGCTCACCCTCACGAGCACGCCCGCGTTGGCGGCGCAAGAAGCGCCGCAGTGGCGGGTCACCTCGAC
The DNA here is from genome assembly GCA_963784875.1 of uncultured Solirubrobacterales bacterium. Taxonomy (GTDB): domain Bacteria; phylum Actinomycetota; class Thermoleophilia; order Solirubrobacterales; family Solirubrobacteraceae; genus Palsa-744. Next base: position 52,368 of record CAWATE010000010.1, on the reverse strand, counting down.
GTCCGTGCCGACGAACGTCCTGCCGAACAGCCCGGCGACAGAGGTGCTCGACATCGCGATCGACGCCACCGGCGGCACGTTCACGTTGCGCATGGGGTCTGAACCGTCGACGGTCGCGATCCCCTACAATGCGAGCCCCGAAGCGGTCAAGGGCGCGCTGGTCAGCGCCGACGAAGGAGGGAAATACGTAACGGTTGCCGGTGCGCCGGGCGCGTACACCGTCACCTACGAGGCCAACGAACCCGTGGGCCCCGGCGCGGAATTCGCCCTCATTGCGGCCGACGGCAGCGGGCTCACGGGCGGCGCGCACACCGCGACCGTGACCGCCGCGAGCGTGGGCAGCTTGGTGCCAAAGCTGATCGTGACCGCGATCAACGTCGGCGGGGGCTCCACCGACGGCGGCAAGATCACGCTCAGCGACGCGCTGCCCGCCGGGATCACCGCCACGGGCATCGTGGGCTTCGACGCGTACAAGCAGGAAGCGCCGCTGGCGTGCACCGTCTCCCCGCTCCAGTGCACGTACACGGGAACGCCCGTCGACCCGGGAGACAACCTGATCCTGGAAATCACCCTGAGCGTGGCCGGCCCGCCCACGATCACGGAAGGAATGAGCATCTCCAACCACGTGAGCGTCTCGGGCGGCGGCGCCGTCCCGCTGGCGGCGGACTTCCCGATCACGATCGGCTTCACGACCGCCGGCTTCGGGATCGCTCCCAACAGCCTCGTCAGCGCGCTGTCATCGACGCGGGCCGGAGCGCACGCCAACCTCACGACCGCGTTCACCCTGAACACCGGCCCGACGCGATCAGAACACCCGGTATCCGACCCGAAGGACGTCGAGGCGGACATCCCGCGGGGCCTGATCGGAAACGTCGTGGGCATGCCGCGATGCAGCCAGCAGGGCGTCCAGGAACTGAGCAACAGCGACGGAAGGTCCTGTCCGAAAGACGCGATGGTCGGGACGGCCACGCTGGCGCTGAACGTCACCTTCATTAAGGCCAAGCTCCGACAGGGCTACGTGTTCCCCGTGTACAACATCGCGCCCTCGCCCGGCGAGCCCGCGGCGTTCGCGTTCCTGGCGATCGGGTTTCCCGTGCGGCTGGACGTCAGCGTGCTGTCCAACGGCGACTATGGCGTGCGCGCGACCGCCACGGACCTCTCCGAGGCCGGCGGCGACGTGAGCTCGGTCGTGACGATCTGGGGCGTCCCCGCCGATCACAACGGCCCGGGGCCGGATAGCACGATTAACTATGGGCTAGAAAAAGGCCCGGAAAAGTTCGGCGGCCCCGGCACCGGCGCGCGTGTGGCGCTGTTGTCGAACCCGACGCAGTGCTCCGAACAGCTGTCGGGCACGATCTCGACCGACGGCTGGACGGAACCGGGGTTGTTCCACTCGGCCACGGCGCCGAGTGGCACGCTGACCGGGTGTGACGCGGTGCCGTTCTTCTCATCCGTCTCGATGCTGCCTGACACGCTGCAGGCGGGAGCGCCGGCCGGCTATCACTTCGACCTGAAGGTCGACCGCTCGCAGGACTCGGCGCCCGAAGGCGTCGCTGCCGCGGACGTGAAGAACGTCGTCACGACGCTGCCGGCCGGGACCGTGATCTCGCCCTCGGCGGCGAACGGGCTCGCCGCGTGCCAGGACGACCCGGGGGTCGACCCGGCGCTCGCGCCGAACGAGTTCGGCCTGCACTCGCTGAACCTCGCCTCATGCGACGAGGCCTCGCAGGTCGGCACGGTGCAGATCACCTCGCCTGACATCGCCGAACCGTTCGGCGGCGCGGTCTATCTCGCCAGGCCGGAATGCGAGCCGTGCACGGCGCAGGACGCCGAAGACGGCAAGATGGTCAAGCTGCTGTTGCAGGCCAAGGGCGAAGGCGAAGGCGGCGTGCTCGTCAAGGTCGTCGGCTCGCTGTCGGTCAACCAGCAGACCGGACAGCTGACCGCGACGTTCGCCAACAACCCGCAGCTGCCGTTCGACGATCTCAAGCTCACGCTCGGCGGAGGGCCTCGCGCGACGCTGTCCAACCCGCGGGTCTGCGGTCCGGCGAGCACGAGCGTCGACCTTACGCCGTGGAGCAGCCCGTTCTCACCCGACGGCATCGATACGAGCACGTTCCAGGTGGGTGGGTGTACGCCACCGCGCTTCGCTCCATCGTTCACGGCCGGCACGACGTCGAACCAGGCGGGCGGGTTCAGCCCGTTCACGCTCGCGTTCGGTCGCGGTGACGCCGACCAGTACCTCGCGGGCCTGCAGCTGCACATGCCCCCGGGGCTGCTGGGGAGCCTCGCGAACGTTCCGTTGTGCCCCGAACCGCAGGCGTCACGGGGCACGTGCGGCGCCGACAGTTTGATCGGGCACACCCAGGTGTTGACGGGCCCGGGCGCCGAGCCGTTCCTTGTAACCGGCGGTCAGGTGTTCCTCACCGGGCCGTATAAGGGCGCGCCGTTCGGTCTTTCGATCCTCGTTCCCGCCAAGGCCGGACCGTACACGCTGTCTGGTACCACCGGAACGGGCAGCGTCGTCGTCAGGGCCGCGATCAACATCGACCCGACCAACGCGGCGTTGACCGTGACGAGCGATCCGCTGCCGACGATCCTCGACGGCATCCCGCTGCAGCTGCAAACGGTCAACGTCACGATCGACCGGCCGAGCTTCACGTTCAACCCGACGAGTTGTAACAAGCTGCACATCGACGGTGTCCTCACCAGCACAGAAGGCGCGAGCGCGGCCACCTCCTCGTCGTTTCAGGTGACCAACTGCGAGGCGCTGAAGTTCACGCCCCAGTTCAAGGTCTCCACGCAGGGCAGGACCTCCAAAGCCAACGGTGCGAGCCTCGACGCGAAGGTGATCTTCCCCGCCGGCTCACAGGGCACGCAGGGGAACTTCGCCAAGGTCAAGGTCGATCTACCGAAGCAGTTGCCGTCGCGGTTGACGACGCTGCAGAAAGCGTGTACGGCGGCGGTGTTCGCGGCGAACCCCGCGAACTGCCCGGCGGCATCGGTGATCGGGATCGTCAGGGCGATCACGCCAGTCCTCCCCGTAGCGTTGACCGGCCCGGTGTATTTCGTCTCGCACGGCGGCGAAGCGTTCCCGAGCCTCGTGATCGTGCTCCAGGGCTACGGCGTCAGGGTCGACCTAACAGCCGCCACGTTCATCTCCAAAGCCGGGATCACGAGCAGCACCTTCAACACGATTCCCGACGTTCCGATCAACAGTTTCGAGCTGTATCTCCCTGAGGGTAAGTACTCGGCGCTGGCGGCGAACGGGAACTTGTGCGCGTCGAAGTTGACGATGCCCACGTTGTTCGTCGCGCAGAATGGCGCGGAAATCCACCAGTCGACCAAGATCGCCGTCACCGGCTGCCCGAAGGCGAAGAAAGCGACGAAGAAGAAGACCAAAGCGAAGAAAGCCGGCAAGGCACGAAAGTCCAGCCACGTCCAGGGGAGGAAGTCATGAGGCGCGCTCGTAAGGTGACGATGGCGGGGCTGGCGATTCTCGGCGTGCTTGCCGGGGGACTCGTGTTCTCCGCGACCTCGGTGTTTGGTGCGATCGGGCACACCTACGAAACCCAGATCACGGGCCACTCCCCAAGTACCCCCTTCGCAGAACCGTGGGGCCTGGCGTTCAACGGCGCGGGCGACCTGTACGTCGCCGATCCAGCATCCTCGGAACTCGGCGGAACCGCCGTGGTCGACGTGTTCGACCCGTCGAACCAACCGCTCGGCCAGATCGGCAGTGGCACCGCTCTGCGCGAGCCATACTCGCGCGAGTTTGCGATCGGCGCGACCGGCACGCTGTACGTCGCCGACTCCGGGCCTGACATTGTGCACGTGCTCAACGCGCTCGGCGAAGAACAGGTTGCGTGGCACGGCGCGAACAGCCCGGGAGGGTCGTACGGCACCCGCTACGTATCGGTCGCGGTCGACAACTCGACAAACTCGGCGGACGCGCGCAAAGGCGATGTGTATGTCGCGGCCACCGGCCTCGGGGTCGTCGACGTTTACAAGCCGGCAGGCGAACGGGAAGAAGGCACATTCGAAGGGCAGATCGCGCCGGCTGAAGGGTTCGCGTTCAGCGAACGCCATGATACCGCCGCGCTCGACGCAACCCCTGGCATGGCGGTTGACGCAGCGACAGGGAACCTGTACGTGCCCAATATTGGGAACGGAGTCGTCGACGTGTTCAACGACAAAGGCGAAGAGCAGCCCTCGCTCGAGCCGAAAGGCGCCGAAGTCCCGGTCGTCGGCTCGCTGGGAGAACCGATCTCGGTCGGGCTCGACGAATCGGCGCATGAGCTGTATGTGGTCGATCGCGCCCACAAACTGGTCGACGAGTTCTCGATGCAGGGGAAATACCTGGGGAGCATCCGAGGCAAAAAGACAGCTGGCTCGCTCGTGCCGTTCAGCGAACCGAGGGGTGTGGCGATCCAGCAGCTCGCCGGGTCGACCCACGGCGACGTGTACGTCTCCGACGACGAAGAAAACGGGCACGGCGGCGTGGACGTCTTCGGTTCCGACGAAGAAGGCCCCACGGTCGAAATGCCCGTCACCGAAGCCGCGAGCGGGGAAACGGCGGGCAGCGCCGTCCTGCACGGGGAACTGAACCCCCCGCCGGCCGCGAAGAGCACGGTTGCCTGGTACTTCGAGTACAACCGCGGCGAAGCATGCACGGGCGGTCAGACTACGCCCCTCGAACCGGAAGTCGAAGCCCAGGCGCTGAAGGTGTCCAAGGAAATCACGGGGCTCGAACCGGACAGGCGATACACGGCGTGCGTGGTCGCGGAAAGCAACTTCGGCCAGAACGTCGGCGCGCCGGTGTCGTTCACCACATCCAAGGTGGCGCCGACCGTCGACGAAGAGAGCGTCACCAACCTGACCGCCTCGAGCGCGACGATCCACGCGCGGATCAATGCGTATAACCAGGAAACGTTCTGCGTGCTCGAATACGGCACCGACAGCACGCTGGAAACAAAGGAATTCGCCGGCTGCGGCGAACTCGCGGCCTCGCTCGGCGACCAGCCCGCGAGCGTGCCGATCGAAAACCTGGAAGTCGACACGACCTACTACTACCGGGTGTTCGCGATCAACGGGAGTGGGGAAGAGAGCGCGGCATCGACGCCACAGTCGTTCAAGACGGTCGGGAGTCCGCTGGCGAGCACGGGAGAAGCGAGCGAGATCACGCCGGTCACGGCGGCGCTGACGGGCACGATCGACCCCGAACGCGGCCCCACCAGCTATCACTTCCTCTACGTCGACCAGTCGGCCTACGAACGGGCCGTGGCGGAAGGCGCCGCGAACCCGTACGCCGAAGGCGGGGAGACGATCGACGGCGAAGTCGCGGCCGCCAACGGCGCCGTCGCGGCCCCACCGCTGCTCGCCGTCGGGCTGCTGCCTGAAACGACCTACCACTACGCGCTCGTGGCCACGAACAACGCTGGCACGAGCATCGGCGGCGACGCGACGTTCACGACCGGCGCGGGAACGCCGCCGATCGTTGCGACGGGCGCCGCGAGTGCGATCACCCTCAGCACCGCGACGCTCGCGGGAACGGTGAACACGCGCGGCCTGGACGTCAGCTACGCGTTCGAGGTGTCCACCGACCCCGCCAACTATGGAGGGCCGTCGGGCGCGGGCGCGATCGGCGCCGGCCCGAGCGAAGCGGCCGTGCAGACGAGCCTGCAGGGCCTGCAGCCGGGCACGACGTACTACTACAGGCTGCTGGCGAGGAGCACCCAGGGCACCACCTACGGGGAAGGGCGCTCGTTTACCACGCAGGGCACCCCCAGCCTGATCGCCCCGCCCGTGGCGCCGCCGCTGATCGCCGGCCTGGCGCTCCCGTTTCCCGCCGACGAAGGCACGGTACAGGCCCCGCCCAAGACGCTCACGCGGGCGCAAAAGCTGACTAAGGCCCTGAAGGCCTGCCACGCAAAACGCGGCCGGAGGCGCGCCACCTGCGAAAAGGTCGCGCGCCGCAACTACGGCCCGGTGAAAAAGCGGCTTGCGAGGAGGAAGTAGGAGCTGGAAGTGTCTCGTCGGTAACAACAAAAAGGAGGATGTATGCGTACCAAACATCGCATTGTGGGGCCCCCAGGTGGTCGTGGTCGACGGCTGGTGGTTGCGGTCGCGCTGATGGCGCCGTTGGCGGGCCTCGGGATCGTCTCCTCGGCGTCGGCTACGCCCAAAGGAGAATTCGCGGTATTCGCCGATTGTCCGGTGACGGCGGCGACGATCTGTATTCAGGCCTACACCGAAAGCGGCGAATTCGTCGTCGGCAAGAAGACCGTGCCGATCGCGAGCCCGATCACGTTGCAGGGCGGGTTGAACGAAACCGCAGGCGGTGGGCTCGCGTTTGTGGCTGCCAAAGACGGCAACACGCTGACCAAGGCTCCGCAAAAAGTGCCCGGCGGGCTGGCAGGTCTCGTCAACTGCACGGCGATCAAAGGCAACGGTCTATTCGAAAAAGCCAAGCGTCGCGCGTGTGAAGCGATCTTCGAAAATGGCGTGACCGGAGTCAACGCGACGACTGAACTCGCCGCGCCGGCCAGCTCGATCCAGATCGACCAGGGCAACCTGCTCAGCGGTGAAGGAACCGCGCTGCAGCTCCCAGTCAAGGTGCACCTGGAAAACCCGCTGCTCGGTGGCTCCTGCTACGTCGGCTCGAACGCGGCCCCGATCATCCTGTCGCTGACCACCGGCACGACAAGCCCGCCGGCGCCGAACAACCCGATCAAAGGCAACCCGGGAACGCTATCTTTCAACTCGGAATTCACGATGTTGACGATTCTCAACAACTCGCTCGTGAACAACTCCTTCGCGGCTCCGGCCACGAGTGGTTGCGGCGGGATCTTCGAATTCCTGATCGGCCCGCTCATCAACTCCGTGCTCGGCGTCCCCGCCGCTGCCGGGCACAACACAGCGATCCTCAACGGGACGCTGCATCAAGCAGGGTCTGAAGCGGTCACGGAACACTCGTAGTGCGCAGGGTAGAGAAGCGGAGCACACGGTAGACACGGCATTCGGCAACAGGGTGGGGTCCGCCCGCGCGGTGGGCCCCACCTCCGATATGTCCCGAGGTCATTCGGGACATATTTGGACTCATAATATGGCTCTATAGAGCCAAAAGCATGGCATCCGGAGCCACTCGTAATGGAGGGGTCCAGGGTTCGAGCTCCCGTCGAGCATGTCATCCATTGGCTCGGGCTCGCCGGCGGCGAGTATCGCCCGCTCGAGCGCAGCGGCGTGATCGACCTTGGCTCAGCCGAGCTGGCCAAGCGGATCGACTGGCCGTAACTTCCGTCGGAGGGGCCCCGGTAGCCCCGGTAGTCTCGGGCATCAACTGGCGAACAGGAGGAGAGCAAGCGGATGGAGATCGAAGATCGGGTCGCGCTGGTGACCGGCGGCGCCGGCGGCCTTGGCAGTGCGGTGGCGCGCGCGCTCGCCGAGCGGGGCGCGCGCGTTGTGATCGCGGATGTCGACGTCGAGCGCGGCCGTGAGCTCGCGAGCGAGCTCGACGGCCGCTTCGTCGCCACCGACGTGAGCGACCTCGACGCGTGCGTGCGCATGGTCGCGGAGACGACCGAGCGCTTCGGCGGCCTTGACCTCGTGCACCTCAACGCCGGCATCGCGAGCGGATGCGGGATCGGCGAGGGCTTCGACCTCGGCGAGTATCGCCGCGCGATGGGGATCAACCTCGACGGCGTCGTCTTCGGGCTGCAGGCCGCGCTGCCGGCGCTGCGCGCGCGCGGCGGCGGCGCCGTGGTCGCCACGGCCTCGCTCGCCGGCCTCGCCGCGGTACCGCTCGATCCGTTGTACGCGGCGAACAAGCACGCGGTCGTGGGGCTCGTGCGCTCGCTCGGGCCCGGGCTCGCGCTCGAGGGGATCCGCGTGAACGCGGTCTGCCCGGGTTTCGCGGAGTCGGCGATCATCGATCCGATCCGCGAGTCGCTGGCGAGCGAGGGCGTGCCGATCATCCCGGCCGAGCAGGTCGCCGAGACGGTGCTTACGCTGTTCACCGGCGAGATGAGCGGCGAGTGCTGGTTCGTGCAGGCCGGCCGGCCAAGCGACGCGTTCGCGTTCCGCGGCATCCCGGGCCCGCGCCCCACGCCCTGACGCGGCCCCCGCCTTGCGATCAGCGACCAAGGGTCCTGCCCTCTCGGTCGGGATCAGCTCAGCTCGAGCGAGCGGATCTCCGCCTCACGGCGCCACGCCGATCGTCGCGAGTGAGTGTTCCCACAGCTGCACCGCCCGGTTTTCGGCTTCCGCCAGCTGCGCTTCGACTTGCGCGGTGCTGTGCAGCATCGCGCGCTCCTGCGGGCGCTCGTACGGCGCGAGCAGTTCCGAGGGGACTTCACCGAGGGCCACGTCGACCCCGTCGAACGCTAGATCGAAGCCGGCGGTGCTCGCGGGCAGCGTCGCGAAGCCCGTGGCCGTCCACGCGCGGATGTCGGCGCACACGTGGGGAGCGCTCAGCGAGGACAGTGTCCGTAGCTTGCCCGCATAGGCCGTGACCCTGTGCGTGAGCGTGGAGTTGCTCCAGCGCAGACCCGTCACCGCGCGGGCGAACGCGCCGACCGCGCGCGCGACGGGGCGCAGCGCGACGATCGTCATCGCGCCCTGCAGCTCGTCGCCGAGCCGATCGGAGCCCTCGCCCTGGAGCGAGCCGGCGGCCGCCCCGGGGCATTCCGCGCCAACGCCGTGCAGCAGTCCCTTGACGGCCGCTTCACTCGAGCCGATCTCGCGCTTGGCGGCGCGCACGAGCGCGTAGTTGGCCCGGATGTACGACTGAGTCGCGGTGAGGTCCCGAGCGCCGGCGAGCGCCAATGGCGGGTTCGCCGCGACGATCGGCATCGCGAGCAGCGGAAGGACAGCCGCAAGTGCAAGTCGTCTGCTCATTGAACAGAGCCTAAGCGATGGCTGCCCCGGCGTGGTCGGGGCGAGAGGCGATCTTGGCCTGGTTTGAGGAAAGGGGTCACCGCCGTGTGGGTCGGGCGAAGAAGTTGGTAAGGATGACCGTCCTCACCGCTCCAAGACACGGAGCGCAGGGGTTCCCCGGATATTGTCCTCCCTCCATGACGGCGGGGTCTGACTCATCTGGCTGCCGCTCCGTCGTCGAGTGTCGCAAGCGCACATGAGAAGGCACTGGTACATCCTCCCGCTGGCCGTGATCGCCGTCTGGGCGATCCTCGCCGTCGTGCTTCACTCCGCCGGCCTCGACCTGGTGGGCTCGGGGGGGACGAAGTCGGCCAAGGTCTCGCCCGCGTGCCTGCCGGCGACGCTCGAACACACCTCGAGGCTTGCCGGCACGAGCGTCGAGGTCTCGCCCGCGCCGGAAACCGACAGCGCCAACCCGCACACGCAGATCAGCTTTCTCGACGTGCCCGCCACCGAGATCGGCCAGGTCTCCGTCGTCGGCTCGCGCAGCGGCCCGCACCCCGGCCGGCTGCGCGGCTACTCCCAAGGCGACGGCGCGAGCTTCCAGCCCGACGCCCCCTTCGCCGTCGGTGAGCGCGTGACCGTGCGTGCGCGGATCGGCCCCGGTGCCTTCCACGCGAACGCCGCGGGCGACCGCGAGGTCGCCTTTCGGTTCCGTACAGACACGCCCTATCCGACGGAGAACACCACCGACTTCGCCAACCTCCCGTCTGCGCCCGCCGACAGTCAGAGCTTCTACACGCTGCCCTCCATGCGGGCTCCGATCCTGACCGTCACCGCGCCCGATCGCGATCCCGCCGCCGGCGAGATCCTCACCACCAACGGGCCGGGCCCCGGGCAGTACGGGCCGCTGATCTACACCCCGCAGGGACAGCTCGTGTGGTTCGACGAGCTGCCGAACGGCGAAGCCGCGGAGGACCTCTCCGTGCAGACCTACCACGGGGAACCAGCCCTTACGTGGTGGCGGGGACACGTGCTCTCGCTGGGCTTCGGCCAGGGCGAAGACGTCGTCATGAACTCCCACTATCAGACGGTCGCCCGGGTCTCCGGCGGCAACGGGCTGCCGGCAGACCTGCACGACTTCCAGATCGCCCCTCACGACGTCGCCTACATCACTGCGTTCAACCCGATCCGCTGCGACCTCGCCGAGGTCAAGGGCGCGCGCGCCGGGGCGATCCTCGACACGGCGATCCAGGCGATCGACATGCGTACGGGCCTCGTGCGCTGGGAATGGCACAGCCTCGACCACGTCGCCGCGTCGGAGTCCGAGGTCGAAGTGCCGACGGACTCGGCGCCGTGGGACTGGTTTCACATCAACTCGATCGACGTCCAGCCCGGCGGCAACCTCCTCGTCTCGGCGCGCTCCACCTGGGCGGACTACCAGTTGCAGGGGGGCACCGGCAGGATCCTCTGGCGCCTCGGCGGCGACAGCAGCTCCTTCAAGATGGGCCCCGGCACGGAAACGGCCTGGCAGCACGACGGACGCATTCTCCCCAACGGCGAAGTCACCCTCTTCGACGACGGCTCGAACCCGCCGATCCACTCCCAGTCGCGCGCGGTGCGGATCGCGCTCGACTCAAAGACTCATCGCGCGCGCCTGACCGCCGCCTACACGCATCCCGATCCGCCGCTGCTCGCCGCCAGCCAGGGCAACATGCAGACTCTGCCCGACGGCAACGTCGTCATCGGCTACGGCGGCCTGCCCGCGATCAGCGAGTACGCCGCGAACGGCTCGCTGCTGCTCGACGCGCACCTGCCGTATGACATGACCTTCTACCGGGCCTTCCGCTTCCCCTGGAACGGGCGTCCCGCGAGCCCGCCCACGGTGCTCGCCGACCTGAACGACACCGGCGAAGAGACGATCGTGCACGTCAGCTGGAACGGCGCGACAGAAGTGGCCTCCTGGCGGGTGCTCGCGGGGGAGGAGGCCGCGACGCTCTCCGCCCAGGCCACGATCACAGCGAACGGCTTTGAAAGCTCGACGATCCTGCCCAAGAAGCATGCCTACGTGGCGGTCCAAGCGCTCGACGCGGCCGGCCACGCGATCGGCGCCTCGCGCGCGGTCGCGGTCACGAGCTTCGCCTCCTCGCTCCCCAACTCAGGAAGGCCGAAATGAGGCTCGGCCGGGAGGGCGAGACAAAGCTCAGTAGGCCGGTTTCGACTTGTGCTTGTGCGTCGTCGGCGCCGTGCTCGTGCTGCTCGCCGGGGTGCTGCTCGTCGCGGGCGTCGCTGTCGACGAGCTCGACGTTTTACCACCGCACCCCGCCACCGCCATGGTGCTCGCGAGGACCGCGGCCATCGTTAGGATTGCGCTAAGTGGCGTTATCTTCATCGTCGGCCGGGCTCCAGATCTCGCGCGAGGACTCGGCGCCTCACCCTACCAGCCCCCCCTCGGAGGGCTCCCCATGGCTCCTGGCCGTCTGCTGCGTGGCGCAGTTCATGGTCATCCTCGACCTCTCGATCGTCAACGTCGCGCTGCCCTCGATCCAGACGAGCCTCGGCTTCTCCTCGCCGGCCCTGCAATGGGTGATCGACGCGTACGCGATCACGTTCGCCGGCTTCCTGATGCTCGGCGGGCGCGCCGCCGATCACTTCGGGCAGCGCCGCACGTTCGCCGCCGCGCTGCTCTTGTTCGGGCTGGCCTCGCTGGTCGGGGGCGCGGCGCCCACCCAGGAGGTGCTCGTCGGCGCGCGCGCGCTGCAGGGCCTCGCCGGCGCGCTGATGGCGGCGTGCTCGCTGGCGATCATCACCGCCTCCTTCCCCCCGGCCCCAAGCTCCACCGCGCGATCGGCCTGTGGGCGGCGATGAACGGGCTCGGCGGGGCGGCCGGCGTGCTGCTCGGGGGGATCATCACCGAAGTGCTCAGCTGGCGCTGGGTGCTTTTGATCAACCCGCCGATTGCGATCGCCGCCACGCTCGTCGCCTTCGCGGTCGTCACCGAGCGCCGCCGCGCGCCGGGCGCGAGCTTCGACCTCGCCGGCGCGCTGACCCTGACGATCGGCCAGATGGTGCTCGTCTACGGCGTCGTCGAAGCGGGCTTGAAGGGCTGGGGCACGTTCGCCGCGCTCGGCCCGATCGCCCTCGGCCTGGTTCTGCTCGGGGCCTTCGGCGTGATCGAGACGCGCGTGGCCTCGGCGCCGCTGATCCCGTTCAAGCAGCTGACGAAGGGACTGCGCACGGCCAACACGGTCGTCCTGCTGTTCAGCGCGGCGCTGTTCCCGATGTGGTTCGTCAGCTCCCTCTACATGCAGCAGGTGCTCGGCCTCTCGCCGCTGCACACCGGCCTCGTGTTCCTGCCGATGACCTTGACGATCATGCTGATCGCCCGCCAGGCCGGCAAGCTCGTCGGCCGCTTCGGCGTGCGCACGGTGCTCGGCTCCGGCCTGCTGATGCTCACCGGCGGGCTGCTCCTGTTCACGCGGATCGGATCCAGCGGCAGCCCGATCGTCTACGTGATCATCCCCGGCGTGCTGACCGCGGCGGGGATCGCGATGGCGATCGTGCCCTCGACGATCGCCGCCACCCAGGGCGCGAAGGAGGGGCAGGCGGGGCTCGCCTCGGGCCTCGTCAACACCTCGCGCCAGATCGGCGGCGGGCTCGGGCTCGCGCTGCTGATCACGCTGGCGACCCAGCGCACCACGCACCTGATCGGCTCCGGCCAGCAGGTGTCCCAAGCGCTGACCCACGGCTTCGCGCTCGCCTACCTGATCGGCGCCGGCCTGGCCGCGTCAGCCGCGATCCTCACGTTCACCTCGCTGCCCAAGCCGCCCGCGGCGCTGCGCGGCGCCGCTCGACGCTTCGCGTTCGCGATTGCAGCGGTGCTCGCCTCCTTCGTTGCGCTGACCGCCGCGTTCGCAGGCTCCCACGGCGCGCCGCTCGGCGCCTACACCACGCGCGGCGCTTACAGCTACGTCACCGAGCCGGGGCTACACCCGCCGAAGATCCACGCCACCTACCACGCGCCTGCCAGTGCGCTCGCGCCGGGCTATATCTTCACCGCGAACTTCTACGACCTGAACGAACCGCCGATCGTCGGCCAGAGCGGGCCGCTGATCCTCGACCGCAACCTGCAGCCGGTGTGGTTCCAGCCCGTCTCAGAAAAGGTCGTCGCCTCGAACCTCAGCCTGCAGACCTACGAAGGCAAGCCGGCGCTCGCCTGGTGGCAGGGCCGCGTCACGAACACCGGCGCGACCGAAACCGGCGAAGACGTGGTCGTCAACTCCCACTATCAAAAGATCGCCTCCCTGAAAGCGACCGGCGGCTGGGTGCTCACCCTGCACGAGCTCCTGATCTCAGGCGAACGACGCGTGGGTGACCGCCAACAAGAACATCCCGATGGACCTCTCCAAGTACGGCGGCGCCTACAACGGCGCGCTGGTCGACTCGGCCGTGCAGGAGTACAACCTGAAGACCGGCAAGCTGTTGCGCAGCTGGGACGCGCTCGACCACATCCCGCTGAGCGAGTCCCAGGCGACGCTGCCGACCAACGGGTTCCCCTGGGACGCATACCACGTCAACGCGATCGACCTGACCGGCAACGGCGCCTTCGTCGTCTCGATGCGCGACACGTGGGCCGCCTACATGGTCGACATCGCCAGCGGCAAGATCGAGTGGACGCTCGGCGGCAGGAACTCGAGCTTCAAGTTCGGCCGCGGCGCCGCCTTCAAATGGCAGCACGACGTCGAGCTCAAGGACGGCTCGACCGTCAGCCTGTTCGACGACCACTGCTGCCAGCTGACCGGCGGCGGCACCTACGTCTCGCCAAGCGCTCCCTCGCGCGGGCTCGTGCTGAAGCTCGACGAACAGACGCACACCGCGACGCTCGTCAACGAATACAGCCTCGGCAAGGACTTCGACGCGGAGTACATGGGCGACACCCAGCCGCTTCAGAACGGCAACGTGCTCGTCGGCTGGGGCTCGGAACCGTACTTCTCCGAGTTCAGCCGCTCCGGCAAGCTGCTGGCCGAAGGGGAACTGCCGGGATCGGACCTCACTTACAGGGCGACGCTCGAGCAATGGCGGGGCCTGCCGCTCACGCCACCCGCCGGCGCGGCGCGCACGACGGCCGCCGGCAAGACGACCGTGTACGCGAGCTGGAACGGCGCTACCGAAGTCGCTTCGTGGCGGGTCCTCGCCGGCCCCGAGGGCGGGAGCAGCGCCGGGAGCGCCGCCGCCGCCCGACTGACCGCGGTGGCCACCGCCGCCAAGACCGGCTTCGAGACCGCGATCTCCGTGGGGCAGAGCGCTGCGCAGAGCGGGGAGAGCTACGAGGTGCAGGCGCTCGACGCCCACGGCCGGGCGCTCTCCGTCTCGCGTCCCTTCTCCGTGGAGAGCAGATGACGATGCGTGCCGCCATGCTGCCGGCGGCGCTGGCGCTGTCCGTGGGGTTATGCGCGTGCGGCGGCGCATCGGCCAGCTCGGAAGTGCTGCACGCCGAAGAGCTCCACGCCGAAGTCGCCGCGACCGCGGCGGCCGCCAACCCGGTGACGGTCTCGCCGCTGCCGGACACCGAGGACGCTTCGCCCGAGACGCAGATCGCGTTCCTCGGCCGGGCCGGCACGCGCGTCGCCGACGTGCGCGTCGTCGGCTCGCGCAGCGGCGTCCACGGCGGGCAGTTGCAGGGGTACTCGACCGGCACGGGCGAGAGCTTCCTGCCCACGCACCCGTTCGTCCCGGGCGAGCGCGTCACCGTCCACGCCCGCGTCAGCGCGAGCCCCGGCGCTGCCCCGACGCTCGCGGCGAGCACGACCTTCACGATCGCCCATCAGGCGAGCATTAGCACGAAAGAGTTCCCGATCCAGAAGGGCGAAGCGAGCGCTGTCCAGCACTACAGCTCCGCGCCCACGCTCACACCTTCGACGGTCACCGTCACGACGCCCGCCAAGCCCGGCGCGACGCCCGGCGATCTCTTCCTCGCCCCCTATCAGGGCGAGGGCACACCTGGGCCGATGATCACCGACCAGGGCGGCAACCTGGTGTGGTTTCACCCGCTCCCGTCCGGCATCGAGTCGACGAACTTCAGCGTGCAGCAGTACGAAGGCAAGCCCGTGCTCGCCTGGTGGCAGGGCCGGATCCTCGAAGTCGGCTTCGGCCAGGGCGAACAGGTCCTTTACAACACCGCCTACCGGCAGGTCGCGACGATCCGCGCGGGCAACGGCTACCGCTCGGACCTGCACGAAATCAGGCTGACCCCGGAAGGGACCGCGTGGATCGACGTGTTCGACCCGGTCGACATGAACCTGAAGGTCGAGGGCGGCTCCGCCAACGACATCCTCACCGACTCGGTGATCGAGGAGGTCGACGTCAAGACCGGCCTCGTGATGTGGGAATGGCACGCGCTCGGCCACATCCCCATCGGCGAATCCAACCAGCCGGTGCCGGCCAACAACTACCCGTGGGACTACGTCCACATCAACTCGATCGACCCTGGCCCAACGGGCGACGTGCTGCTGTCCTCGCGCAACACGTGGGCGCTGTACGACGTCGATCTGCACTCCGGCGGCTTTCACTGGCGCATCGGCGGCAAACGCTCCACCTTCAAGCTCGGCCCCGGCACCCGCTTCTACTGGCAGCACGACGCCGAGTTCCAGCCCGGCGGGCTGATCTCGGTGTTCGACAACGGGTCGAACCCGCCCAAGGAGAAGCAGTCGCGCGGCCTGCTGCTCGCGCTCGACCCAAAGACGCGCACGGTGACGCTCGCCAAGCGGTTCTTCAACCCGGCGAAAACGCTGCTCGCCTCGAGCCAAGGCAACGTCGTGAACCTGTCCGCTCCGGGTCAGGCCGGCGGCAACTGGCTGATGGGCTACGGCGGTTTGCCGAACCTGACCGAGTACAACTTCGCGGGCGAAGTGCTGCTCGATGCGACGCTCGGCAAGAACGTGCAGGACTTCCGCACCTACCTCTCGCCCTGGTCCGGCCAGCCGACCACGCCGCCGTCCGTCGTGGCGCAGCCCGGCGCGGCGGGCGCACTGACGGTCGCCGTGAGCTGGAACGGGGCGACCGAAGTCGCCTCCTGGCAGGTGCTCGCGGGCGCGTCGCCAAGCACGCTCGAGCCCGTCGCGACGGCGCCGAAGTCCGGTTTTCAGACGACGATCGCGACGCCGAGCCCGGGTCCGTACGTGGCGGTGCAGGCGCTCAACAGCGCGGGCGCGGTCATCGGCACCTCGGCCGCGGTCAAAGCCTGACGTTTGCGCATGGCGCTGGTCACGGCGTTGCTCGCCCTTGTGCTGCTCGCGCCCGCTCGCGCCGCCGCGACCGATATGTGCGATGGACGTGTGCTCCGCACACGTGGAGGCGTTCGCGCGGTATCCATCGGTCTACTCGTGCTGCTGATGCTGGTGGTCGCCCAGCCTGGATTTGCCGCGGGTCAAACCATGAGCGCGCAGAGCGCGCCGAGCTGTGTGCCGCACACGTTGGACACCGATGCCGCGCTCGCCGCCGGCGCCGTCACCGTCTCGCCGGCCCCCGACTCGCTGGACGCGTCCTACCAGACCCAGATCAGCTTCCTCGGCGTGCCCGCCGCCGAGCTCGTCGACGTGGCCGTCAGCGGGTCGCGCAGCGGCGCGCACCACGGCAGGCTGGGTGCCTACTCGCAAGGCGACGGCGCGAGCTTCCTGCCTAGCCACCCGTTCTCGCAGGGAGAGGTCGTGACCGTGCACGCCGCCCTGCGCCGCGGCGCCGGCACGACGCCGATCGCCTGGCGCTTCACCGTCGCCGAGGTCGACGCGGTGAGCCGCTCACTGGAGACGCCACCGCCCCCGCCACCGCCCGCGAAGGCGAGCGAACTGCAGCATTTCGTCTCGGCTCCCGCGCTCGAGCCGCCGACCGTCACGGTCACCGCCGACACGGGCACGCAGGCGCCCGGCGACATCTTCCTCGCGCCCTACGCCGGACCGGGGCAGTACGGGCCGATGATCCTCGACGGCGCCGGCAACCTCGTGTGGTTCAGCCCCCTGCCCCCGGGCGCGCGGGCGGCGGATCTGCGCGTCCAGCAGTACGAAGGGGAGCCGGTCCTCACGTGGTGGCAGGACCCGCTCGTCGCGGGCGGGCGGCGCGACGCTGGGGTCGTGATCGCCGACAGCTCCTACGGCGACATCGCGATCGTGCGCGCCGGCAACGGCTACCAGCCCGATCTGCACGCGTTTGAAATCACGCCGGCAGGGACCGCCCTGTTCACCGTCTACGACGCGATCCGCTGCAACCTCAGCGCCCACGGCGGGCCGGCCGACGGGGCGGTGGCCGACACGCTCCTCCAGGAGATCGACCTGCGCACCGGCCTCGTGCGCTTCGAGTGGCACGCGCTCGACCATGTCGCGCTCGCCAACTCCTACATGGGGGTCGGGCACGGCGGCACGCCGACCTCGCCGTGGGATTGGTTTCACATCAACGCCGTCTCCGCGCACGGCGAAGATCTGCTCGTCGACGCGCGCAACACCTGGGCCGCCTACGACATCGACGCCCACACCGGCCGGCTCGCCTGGCGCCTCGGCGGCAAGCGGTCGAGCTTCAAGATGGCTCCGGGCGCGAGCCCCGCCTGGCAGCACGATGCCCGCGAAGGGCCCGGCGGGACGATCTCCTTCTTCGACAACGGCGCCACGCCGAAGGTGCACCCGCAGTCGCGCGTGATCGTGCTCGCGCTCAACCATCAGACGATGACGGCCACGCTCGTCTCGAGCTTCGTCCACCCGACCCCGCTGTCGGCTCCCAGCCAGGGAGACTTCCAGCCGCTCTCAGGCGGCAACTGGTTCGTCGGCTGGGGGCAGGAACCGTTCTTCTCGGAGCTCTCACCGACAGGGCAGGTCCTCCTCGACGCCCACCTCCCTGCTCTGTACCAGTCTTACACGGTGCTCGAGTTTCCCTGGGCCGGCGCCCCGACGCAGCCGCCCGCCCTCGCGCTCGGCGCTCCTTCCCACGGGCAGATCGTCGCCTATGCGAGCTGGAACGGCGCGACCGGCGTCGCCTCCTGGCGCGTGCTGGCGGGCGCTGCTACGAGGACTATGGCGCCTGTCGCGACGGCCGCGAGGAGCGGCTTCGAGACGGCGATCCCCCTGCCCGCGACGATCAAAAGCCCTGCCTATATAGCCGTCCAGGCCCTCGATGGTGGCGGTGGCGTCCTCGCCGTTTCTCCGACAGTTCAGGGCTGAGGTCCGGCGGCCCGACTCCCCGTTCGGAGCGCGCTTTGCGCTTCGCCGCCGCTCCCACCGCGGCGTGGCGCGCGGTCGAGAAGTAGTCGGCGATCCCGCGCGCGTGCGCTTCGACCAGACGCGGCGGCAGCGGCTGGCGCAGCTCGTGGTAGAACGCGTGCTCGTACATCGCGCGCAGCCCTTCCTCGAGCGGGCTTTCACCGGAGCTGTTATGCAGCTCGAGGCGGCCGCTGGCGGTGCTGTAGTCGTACAGCTCGCTTTCCTGTCCCGTCGTCTGCGGCAGGATGCCTTCGAACGGCCAGTTCGAGTACGTCGCGTACTTCGCCGCCTGTGTGCGCAGCGCGATCACGTGCAGCGGCGCGTCGGCTGCATATGGTTCGATCGCGTACTCGGTCACGATCTCGTCGGTCGCGTGCAGCACGTACTCGCGGCCGGGCGCCGCCGGGTCGGCGAGGATCGCGGCGAGGTCCAGCCGTTCGGCCAGATGCGAGTAGTGCGACTCGCGGCGCCAGTCGTTCGACCCGGTCGCGATGCTCAGCAGCAGCGGCGCGACGTCGACGCTCGAGCTGAGCTGGTTGCGGACCTGCGCGGGCGCGCGCGTGAGCACGCCGCGCGGGTCCTTCACGATCAGCGGTACCCGCGTCGCCTCCTCATACGCGGCCGCGCCCTTGCCGCGCAGGCCGTGCGAGGCGCCGTACTCGCCGTGGTCTGAGGTGAACACAACCACCGTGTTGGCCGCGACCTCCGGGTTGCTCTCAAGCGTGCGCAGCACATGGCCGATGTGCCTGTCGACCTCGCTCTGCAGCTTCATGTACAGGTCGAGGAACGGCAGCCACGTGGGAATGACTTCCGGGCCGGTGAACGGGACCGGCCCGAACGAGGCCGCCGCGGTGTCCTGCAGCGAGCGCTGAAGCAGCGGCTTGCGCCGCTGGATCAGCAGTTCCGGCGTCTCGAAGTTCGGCGGCAGCCGCCCCACCACGCGTGGGGATTCCAACTCGGCGGGCACGCGATCGCTCCACTTGTACCACCATGCGATGTCGTGCGGGTTGACGAACGACACCGTCGTGCACCACGGCTCAGAGCCGCCCTCGTGCGCGAACCAGTCTTTGAACTGGTGTGCGATGTGCGGGTCCACGCGCCAGCCCTGGCCCGGTCCGCCATCGGGCGAGGGGAAGGTGCCGCCGGAGAAGCCGTAGCGCTCGAGCGCTTCTTCGCCCGGCCCAGGCGTCCACTTGTTATCGCGGTGGGTGAGGTGCCACTTGCCGTACCACCACGTGTGGTAGCCGTGCTCGCGCAGCATTGTCCCCCACGTCGGGAACCCGGGGTCGAGCGTGCTCCCGCCCGTGATCATGCAGCCGGTCTGCTGCGTGTACAGCCCCGTCAGGAGCGCCGAGCGTGCGGGCGTGCAGTCGTTCGAGGCGGTGTAGTGCCGGTCGAACGACACCGCCCCCTCGCGCAGACGCCGCAAGCTCGGCGGCAGGCCCATGCCGATCGCCGCAGTCGAGAACCACTGCGGCGTGCGCAGCTGGTCGACGACGATCACGAGAATGTTCGGGCGCCTCGCTCGCGCGGCCGACTGGGCCGCTGCCGGACGCGCGGCGGTTGTAGACGGAGGCGGTGTCGCGGGCTGCGGATCGGACCCGTCGGTCGCGTCGGCGAGCTTGGACACGGCCAGCGCGCCTCCCGCCAATGCGCCACCGGCGATCAGCGATCGCTTGACGAAGGTGCGTCTGTCGATCTGCTTATCCTGCTCCGAATCCATGTTCTCCATGCGTGCTGCGATCGTTGGCTTGGCGGTGGTCGGGCTGGCGCCGATGCTAGCGGTGGCGCCTGTGGCCGCGGCGCAGCCGGCGCCGACCTGCACGCCGAGCACATTGAACACCCCTGCGCTGCTCGACGGCGCCGTAACCGTATCGCCGCTGCCGGGCAGTCGCGACGCCTCGCCCCAGACGCAGATCAGCTTTCTCGGCGTGCCCGTGGCCGAGCTGAGCGGGATCGGCGTGGTCGGCTCGCGCACGGGCGCGCACGCGGGCCGGCTGCTGCCCTACTCCCAGGGCGACGGCGCGAGCTTCGTCCCCGCCCAGGGGTTCGCCGCAGGCGAGCTCGTAACGGTCCGCGCCAAGCTGCGCGCCGGCAAGGGGGAGCGCGCGCTCTTCGACCAGTTCACGATCGCCGAGCAGGACCCGATCAGCGCCACGCCCGAGACGATCCACCCTGGCGTCGCGGCCGAGGTACAGAGCTTTCATTCGCGGGCGGACCTGCGCCCGCCCGCGGTCACCGTGACCGTGCAATCACCCGCGGTCGCGCCCGGCGATGAGCTCGTCGCGCCGTACACCGGCCCGGGCCAAGCCGGCCCGATGATCCTCGACCAGAACGGTGGCCTGATCTGGTTCAAGCCACTGCCGGAACACACCTCGGCGACCAACTTCCGCGTGCAGGAATACGACGGCAAGCCCGTTTTGACGTGGTGGCAGGGCGACATCTCCGTGCACGGGTTCGGTCAGGGCGAAGACGTGATCGCCGACTCGACCTACACCGACATCGAGCACGTCAAAGCCGGCAACGGCGTGCAGGCCGACCTGCACGACTTCCAGCTCACGCCCCGGGGCACTGCGCTGATCACGGCGTACGACCCGATCCTCTGCGACCTGTCAGCGGTTGGCGGTCCCGCCCACGATGGCGTCACCGATGGGCTGTTTCAGGAGATCGACGTCAGGACCGGCCTCGTCATGTTCCAGTGGACGAGCCTCGACCACGTCGCGTTGAGCGAGTCCTACACGCCGCCCACGACCACCAGCTCGCCGTGGCCGTTCGACTTCTTCCACATCAACTCGCTCGACCTCGAGCGCAGCGGCAACCTGCTGATCTCCGGGCGCAACACCTGGACGGTGTACGACGTCAACAGCCAGACCGGGCAGATCGAATGGCGCTTGGGCGGCAAGCGCTCGAGCTTTACGATGGGCGCCGGCACGAACGCCGCCTGGCAGCACGACCCGCGCGAACTGCCGAACGGGTCACTCAGCGTGTTCGACAACGGCGCCGGCCCCGCGATCCACAAGCAGTCGCGAGGCATCGTCGTGAGCCTCGACCCGCAGAGGAAGACCGCGACGCTCGTCGGGCAGCTCTTCCACCCGCCGCCGCTGCTGGCCGAAAGCCAGGGCAACATGCAGGCGCTGGACAACGGCGATTGGTTCCTCGGCTGGGGCCAGACGCCCGACTTCTCCGAGCTCAGCCCGTCCGGTCAGCTGCTCTTCGACGCGCACTTCCCCACCCACACCCAGTCCTACCGTGACTTCCGCTTCGTCTGGACGGGCACCCCCGCGCACCCGCCCGCGTTCGTGGTGTCGCCGGCTGCGGGTGGGAGCGGCAGCGGCAGCGGCAGCGGTGGCGGCGGCGGGACCGCCTACGCGAGCTGGAACGGCGCCACGCTCGTCACCGCGTGGAGGCTGCTCGCCGGCCCCGCCGCCACGAGCCTCGCCCCGGTGGCGCAGGTGGCGCGCGCGGCCTTCGAGACGGCGATCCCGCTGCCCGCCGGGACCGCTGCCGGGCCGTACTTCGCGGTGCAGGCGCTTGACGGCGGCGGCGGGGTGCTGGGCACCTCGGCCGTGCAGGGCCCATCAGGTTAGGGCCCTCGCCAGGTCTCCGCGCGCGTGTGCGGCGTCCGCCGTCAGGCTTTTGCGCGCTTCTTGGCTGCGGTCGTGCTCTTGGCTTTCGACTTCGCCGAGGTCTTGGCCGGACTCTTCTTCGGCTTCGCCGCACCCGTCTTCGCCGCCCGGATCTGCGCGAGGCTCTGCTCGAGCGCGCCCATCAGGTCGGGCGCCGTGACCGCCGGCTCCTCCGTGGCGGGCGCGGGCGGCGTCGTCGGGATCTTCTTGCCCTGCTGCTTGCGCTTGATGATCGCCTGCAGGTGCGCGCGGTGCTCGTCGCGGTAGCTGGTCGGGTCGAACGTCACGCCTAACTCCTCGACGATCGCGATCGCCTGCTCGACCTCCTTGCGCGGTGGCTTGGCCCCCTCGATCGCCTCGGCGATCTCCTGCGGCGAGCGGACTTCGTCGTGGAACTTCATCGTCGTCAGCGTAAGCGCGCCGCCACGGCTGCGGATGCTGACCATGCGCTGCTTGGCACGCATCACAAAGCGCCCCAGCGCGACCTGCCCGGAGGCGTCCATCACCTCGTTCAGCAGCGCATACGCGCGTGCAGCGCCCTCGTCGCTCGGCTCTAGCAGGTAGGGATGGTCGTAGTACAGCGGGTCGATCTCCTGCTCCTGCACGAACCGCTCGATGTCGATCGTCCTGCTCTGCCGGGGCGCGGCAGCCTGCAGGTCCTCGTCGGTCAGCAGCACCCACTGGCCGTCCTTCACCTCATAGCCTTTGGCGATCTCCTCCCACTGCACGTCCTCGCCGTCCGCGGCGCTGACGCGATGGGTCTCGACCGGCGAGCGGTCGGGCTCGTGTAACTCGCGGAAGTGCACGTCGCGGTCGCGTGTGGCGCTGTACAGCGCCACCGGCACGTTCACCAGCCCAAAGCTCAGCGAGCCGCTCCACAGCGAGCGCGCCATCAGTCCTCGCTCCCACGGCGGCTGCCCGCCCGTGCGCGCGCCGTGGACGCGCGTCCCTTGCTTTTGCCGGGACTCGTCTTCGTGCCAAGACCTGTTTCCGTGCCAAGGCCTGTTTCCGTGCCAAGGCCTGTTTTCGTGCCGGCGCCCCGCTTCGACCGCGGGCCGCCTGAGCGCGAGCGCGCGCCGTGGCGGTCGAGGCTGGCCTGCAACGCCTCGAACAGGTCGTCCTCCGCCGTGGCGGGCTCGTCCTGCGCCGGGGCGATCGTCTCGCCGCGCGCCTTGCGCTCGATCAGCTCGAGCACCGCCTTGCGGTAGGTGTCGTGATAACGGTGCGGCTGAAAACGCGCGCCGAGCTGCTCGACGAGTACCCGCGCGGCGGCCAGCTCGCGCTTGCCCGGCTTGCGCTGCGGCTTCTTCAGATCCAGCTCACGCGGATCGACGAGCTCGTCGGCGAAGCGCATCGTGTGCAGGGCGAGCACGTCCTCCAGCGCGCGCACGGCCACCAGGTGGGCCTTGTTGTGGAACACGAAACGACCGATCCCGACGCGCCCGGAGCGCTTCATCGCGGCGTGCAGCAGCCGATAGGGCTCGTCGCCGAGCTTGCCCGGCCCGAGGTGGTAGGCGCGCTCGTAGTACACCGGGTCGATCTCCTCGCGGCCGACGAAATGCTCGATCTCGACCATGCGCGCGGCCGGCCCGTCGGCGGCGGCGATCTCCTCCTTGGAGAGCGTCACATAGGAGCCAGTGGCGACTTCGAAGCCTTTGACGATCTCGCCGTAGGGGACCTCGCGATCCTCCTTCACGCACACCCGCCGGTGCTCGATCGCCGACCCGTCGCTCAGGCGCCGCTCGCGGAAGCGGATCGCCTTGGGCTCGGTTGCCGAGTACAGCTTCACCGGCACGCGTACGTTCGCGAAGGAGATCGTGCCGTTCCATAGTGATCTGGGCATGGGCCGGATAGCCAATCGAATCGAGGGCCGCACGTCAAATGCTGAAAGACGCCGCCCGATGGGGCGGTGGCCGTCGGGGGAGAACGGCCACCGCCCGCGGGGTCCATGTCAGGGGGCGTCCATGTCAGGAGGCGTCCATGTCAGGAGGCGTCCATGTCAGTCAACTTTGGGTATGCCCCTTCTGCAGAGTTCTAAACAGCTTTTTGCGATGGGTTGAGGGCAAGCGAATCGGGGTAATCAGCGGAGACCATGGACACGATCCAGACCGGCACGATCGAGACCGACATCCCGGCGCGCTTGGATCGCCTGCCGTGGTCGCGCTTTCACTGGCGCGTGATCGTCGGGCTCGGCACGGTTTGGATCCTCGACGGGCTCGAGGTCACGATCGTGGGCTCGATCGCGGGACGCTTGGGCGAAAAGGGGTCGGGGGTGGGGATCACGCCTGGCGACGTGTCGGGGCTTGCGGCCTCGCTTTATGTAGCCGGGGCGTGCGTGGGCGCGCTCATCTTCGGCCAGCTGACCGACCGCTTCGGCCGCAAGCGCCTGTTCATGCTCACGCTCGGTCTGTATCTGCTTGCGACGATCCTCACGGCGCTCTCGTTCTCGCCACTGTGGTTCTACGTGTTTCGCTTTCTCACCGGCATGGGCATCGGCGGCGAGTACAGCGCGATCAACTCGGCAATCGACGAGCTGATCCCCGCAAAGCACCGCGGGCACGCCGACATCTCGATCAACGGCAGCTACTGGGGTGGAGCGATCGGCGGCTCGCTGCTGGCGGTGCTTGCCTTGAACACGAATATCTTCCCCGCCGACCTCGGTTGGCGCCTGTGCTTCGCGCTCGGAGCCGTTCTCGGCTTGGGTGTGCTGCTGATCCGGCGCAACGTGCCGGAGAGCCCCCGCTGGCTGTTCATCCATGGACGCGAGGATGAGGCCGAGAAGATCGTCAAGGGGATCGAAGCCGAGGTGCGTGAGGAGATCGGCGAAGAGCTCGCTCAACCGGAGGAGAGCATCACCGTGCGCCAGCGCAAGACGATCCCGCTGCCGCTGATCGTGCGCTCGGTTCTCACCCTCTACCCGCGGCGAACGATCCTCGGGCTGGCGCTGTTCGTCGGCCAGGCGTTTCTCTACAACGCGCTGCTGTTCAGCCTCGGCTATCTGTTGGAGACGTTCTTCAAGATCTCGAGCGGCAACGTGCCCTATTACATTGCGATCTTCGCCGTCGGCAACCTGCTCGGGCCGCTGACGCTCGCCCGCCTGTTCGACACGGTTGGGCGCAAGCCGATGATCGCGGGCTCCTACATCCTCTCCGGCGGTCTGCTCGTCGTGACAGCCTTCCTGTTCAAGAGCGGCGCCTTCTCCGCCGCCGGGTTCATTGCGGCTTTGATGGTGATCTTCTTCTTCGCATCCGCCGGCGTGAGCGCGGCCTACCTGACCGTCTCAGAGGTTTTCCCCCTGGAGACGCGCGCCCTGTGCATCGCCGTCTTCTACGCGGTCGGCACGGCCACCGGGGGAATCGTCGGACCGCTGCTGTTCGCTCACCTGATCGAAAGCGGCAAGACGAGCCACGTGTTCGTCGGTTTCATGATCGGTGCCGTCGCGATGATCTTCGGGAGGGGTCGCTGAGGTCTTCTTCGGCGTCAAAGCCGAGCGACAGAGCCTCGAGTCGATCGCCCAGCCGCTGACCGTCGAGGATGAGCCCGGCGACGAGGCGCCCCCGGGATGCCGACGCCGACGCCGGCCTGAGCCGGCGCCGACACAGGCACGCGCCTGACGCGCCTGACGCCCGCTGAACGCGCCGACGCCACCCGGCGGTCGCCCACGTGCCACCAGCACGCGGACCGACCACCGTGCGTCGTCAGCCACGCCCATCACGCACCAATTCCAACGGCCGTGTTCTAGCTCGCGCCCACCGTCGCACCGGCGTGTGCCACCTCGTGCGGCCCCTCGGCGAACTCCTCGACGATCTTCGCGCAGAACGCCGGCAGGTCGTCGGGGTTGCGACTCGATACAAGGCCCTGGTCGACGACGACTTCCTCGTCGACCCACTCGCCGCCGGCGTTGCGGATGTCGGTCTGCAGCGACGGCCAGGAGGTGATCTTGCGATCGCGCACCAGGTCCGCCTCGACCAAGGTCCACGGCCCGTGGCAGATTACCCCGACGGGCTTGCCTTCGCCGAAGAGATCCTGCAGGAAGCCGATCGCGCGCTCCTCGGTGCGCAGCTGGTCGGGGTTCGCCACGCCGCCCGGCAGCACGACGCCGTCGTAGTCTTTCGCGCGCGCGGCCGACAGCGTCCTGTCGACGTTAAAAGTCGACCCCTTGTCCAGATGGTTCATCGCCTGAACCTCGCCGCTTTCGGGGGCAATCAGCTCGGGCGTGCCTCCGGCGCGCTCGACGGCCTCCCAGGGCTTGGTCAGCTCTACTTCCTCGATGCCCTCCTGCGCCACCAGGAACGCGATCCTCTTGCCACTCAACTCGGCCATCGAGATCCTCCTTTTGAGATATACGGTTTTGCCTGGCGTCTACCCGACTGGGTGGGATGGAAACACCAAGACGCGAGCGAAAGTGAAAAACAGGCTTACAGCGGTACAGCCAAATGCCTGAAAACAGGCCTACAGCGGTACAGCCAAATGCCTGGGTAGAACTACGCGAGCGGCCCTACAACGATATGCGTTCCATCACGTCGCACTGACGATGAGACCCCTTTCGTGATTAGCCGCTCGCCGGCAGGGGTAACTCTTCGACGTGGCGCGAACCGCGTCGAAATCGAGGACGGGAGTGTCGACATGGTTGCTCTGGTGGTGCTTGTACTTCTCTTGGCGATTCTCGGAGGTCTGGGTTTCGCTGCGCACGTGCTCTGGTACGTGCTCGTGTTCGCAGTCTTGCTGTGGCTGATCGGCTTCTTCATCGGTGGCGTGGAGGGCGGCGGCAGACGCCGGTGGTACGGTCGCTGGTAGGTCCGAGGCGGCGCTGTCGATCGGCCGGGCTGCGGGGGGGCGGCCGATCGACACAGTCGCCGGGCGAGTCGCCGTGCGGCTCATCGCTTCTGCTAGTGCGGGGCACGCTTGATGTCTTCTCGTGCGGCGCCACGCTTGGTTACCGCCTGATCACCGCTTCTTGGCGTCCACTGCGCGCTGCAGCTGGGCCTTGTTCATGCTCGAGCGGCCTTCGATTCCCAGCCTGCGGGCCTCCTCATAGAGTTGCTCGCGAGTACGCCCGCGCGGGCCGGGTTTGCCCGATCGCAACCCGCCCCGGCGCCCGGAGGAGATGTCGTTGGTCGACGAGCGCGCACGGGTGCGCGACTCGCCGCTGCGCGCGCGCTCCTTGTTGACGGTGCGCGCCGCGATCTCCTCGGCGCGTTTCTCTGAAGCGCCCTGTTCTTTCTCGCTCTGCTTGACGTGTTTGTACTGACGGTCGCGCTTGCTGCCTTTCCTAACCCCGCTGGGCGGCATCGCCGTGCCTCCTTGATCTGGATGGATGAGGGATGGGGTGGAACTACCCTGCTCGGACCCCGGCCCAAACCTGGACCCAAACCCGGCCGGCGCAGCGGATGAGAGGTCGGGAAGCTCCTGGCGCAGGCGGAGCAGATCCGCGAACAGGTCGCCGTCGCGGGCGACCCGCGCGAGCAGCGCCGCCGGCTCGGCGCTGAGCTCCGGCGTGCGACGCGCACGCCGCGCCTGCTCCACCTCCTCCCACGCGAGCGGGGTGGAGATCGTGGGCGCTCTCGCGCGCGCAGCGAGTAGACACAGACGGTCGTCTTGCGCGCGTCGTTCTGGCTCCAGTCGACCAGCACCTTGCCGGCGCGCAGGTCCTTGCGCATGCGCGAGACCACCCGCTGCGGATGGGTCTTCTCAAGCAGCTCGGCGACCGCGCGCGCAAACCCCTTGGTCTGCGCATAGCCGACCGGGGTGTTCAGCGGCACGTACACCTGCAACCCCTTCGAGCCCGACGTCTTCACGAGCGACCGCAGCTTGAGCTCGTCGAGCAGGTCTCTGATCAGCAGGGCCACGCGCGCGCACGCGCGCAGACCCAGGTCGGGTCGCGCGGACGGTGTGCCGGGATCGAGGTCGAACACCATCGTGCTCGGCGTGTCCATGTCGCGCGCGCGCGACAGGCTCGGGTGCAGCTCGATGCTCGCCAGGTTCGCCGCCCAGATCAGGGTCGGCAGGTCTTCGGCCAGGCAGTAGTCGATCTTGCCCTGCACTCGCTCGGTCCAGATCGGGGCGGTCTGCACCCATGCGGGCCGGTGCGAGGGACAGCGCTTCTCGTAGAAGTGCTCGCCCTCGACGCCGTCGGGATAGCGCTTGAGCGTCAGCGGCCTTCCCGCGAGGTGGGGCAGCAGCACGGGCCCGACAGCCGCGTAGTAGTCGATCATCTCGCCCTTCGTGAAGCCCGTCCGCGGGTAGAGAGTCTTCTCGCGGTTGGACAGCCGCAATGTGCGGCCCTGCACCTCGATCTCGGTATGGCGCTTGGTCTCGCGGATCACCTTGTAGGGAAGCTCCGGCGGCTGCTCGACGCCGACGGTCGTGGGCCGCGAAGTCGCGGTGAGCGGCCGTGGCATGGCCGACTCCTCCAGCTCGACCTCCTCGGCGCTCTTGTCGGAGCGCATCCCCCGGTACACCGAATGCCGCAGGATGCGCTCGCGCGTCCAGTGGGAGAATTCGATCTCGGCCACCAGGTCGGGCTCGACGAAACGAGCGCCTCGCGGTGGCTGGACGCCGTGTCGGGCGAACGGGCTGTCGGGACGCCGGCGATCGGCGAGCGCTGTGGCCAGCCGTTGCAGCTCCCGCTCGTCGAAGCCCGTGCCGACCCGTCCGGCATAGCGCAGCTCCCGCGACTCGCTCTCCCCATGCTCGTAGTAGCCCATCAGCAGCGCCCCGATCCGCCCGCTGCGCTGGCCTTTGCCGGGAAGCCAGCCGCCGATCGCCAGCTCTTGTCTGTTCACGTTCTTGATCTTCAACCACTCCCCGCCACGCTCACCCGGCCGGTAGCGAGAGTCGAGGCGCTTGGCGACGATTCCCTCGAGGCCGTGCTCGGCGGTGGCCGCCAGGAAGTCCGCTCCGTCGCCCTCGCGATAAGCCGGTGTTTGCCAGGCCGGCCCATTCAACCCGAGCCGCTCCAGCAGCGCGCGGCGCCGGTGGTAGGGGAGCTCCATCGTGCGATGGCCGTCGAGATAGAGCAGATCGAAGATCACGTAGGTGATCGGCGCCTCGCGCGCAAGCCGGCGGATGGCGCTGTCGTCGGTCAGGTGCATGCGCCGCTGCAGCTGCTCGAAGCTGGGCGTCCCGCGCTCGTCGAAGGCGACGATCTCGCCGTCGAGCACGGCTTCACGCCTGCCGAGCGCCCGTCCCAGCGGACGCAGCTCCGGATAGCGGGAGCTCACGTCGTTGAGGCTGCGGCTCTCGATCCGCAGCCCGCGCCCGGGGCGTTGGTAGGCGATCGCGCGCACCCCGTCCCACTTGACCTCGAACGCCCAGCCCTGCTCTTCGCGCGGCAGCCGCCCGGCCCTGGCCAGCATCGGCGCGAGCCGTGCCGGCATGTCTCCGTGCGATTCCCCTGCGTGCGAGTGGGCGGGCGCAGCCATGATTGAGATGATCGCCGGTCGCGATCGTCGTGGCCGCGACCGCAGCGGTTATGCGACGGCGACGCTCAGGCGCTCGTCTCGGGCGTTCGCCGCTCGGGCTCGCGGAAAGGCAGCCGTCCGAGCAGCCCGGCGAGCTCGAACAGGCGCTGGATGGAGCGCTGCCCGGGGATCAGCCAGAAGTCGCAGAGATGCTCCTCGCACAGGCTCATGCTGCCCAAGATCGTTCGCAGGCCGGTCGAGTCGACGAAGGAGAGGCGAGCGAGATCGAACACGATCTCATTCGCGCCGTTCGTGCACAGTCGCAGGGTCGCCGCTTCGAGCACTGGCGCCGAGGCCAGGTCGAGCTCGCCCGCCAGGATCAGCGTGTAGCGATCGCCCTGTGCTCGCTCTTGGATGCTGAAGGCCTCGGGTTGCGGCGTTTGCTTCATCGTGAGAAATGATGTTCGTTCGCGGTCTCGAGTCCGCTTGGCGCGATCGTCGATCTACAATTGTGACGACTTCTCAAGTAGGCCATCTGGTCCTCCGCACACGTGTTGTCGATGTGTGCGACGGTCTGCCCCCGGCTTCCAATGGCTGCCAGTGCCTCCCACCGCGTGTCGCCAGCCCGAGGCCTCGTAGGCAGCTCGGGCGGCCTCACATGTTAGTACACGAATCGCTTCCACGCATCGGGTCTCGAACCTCGCGCGCGACAAGCGGTAGACTGCGACTACGTGTGTTCGCGTCGGACCGTGAGGACGGGTACGAGACGAAACGCGGATCGTGCGCGCGGATTTGATCCGTCTCCTTCCTGCCCTTCGCGCGATCCGCTTTCAGGAGGGAGGCGAGAAGGAGAGTTGGTTTGTCCAACCCCTCCCCCGATGCTTCGACTGCCGGTTCCGTGTCTTCGGCCATCTCCAACGGCGTCGTGCGTCTGCTGAGCGATTACACCGGCCGCGGGCCAACCCAGGCGCGCACCTACGTCGATGAGAACCTCGTCACGACGGTGCTGCAGGACACTCTGACCAAGGGCGAGCGCAGCCTCGTGCGCAACGGTCAGACCGATCTCGTGCTCGCCAACCGCAAGGCTTACCAGAACGCCATGGGACCGGATCTGGTCGCGCTCGTCGAGGAGATCTCTGCTCGCAAGGTTGTCGCGTTCCTCAGCGACAACCACATCGATCCCGACTACGCCGTCGAGTCTTTCGTGCTGGCGCCCAGAGGGGGCGGGATGGGCGCGGAGCAGAACGGGCGCAACACCTCGATATAGGAGCCTGTGCTGCGATAATCACACCGGGTCCGGCAGCGAGCCGCGAAGTCCGAGGACGGTTCGCAGCGAGGTCAGACCAGTTGCCCATGCCAGAGCTCGAGGGGAACACACCATGACCGCCGGCGCTGCGTCGCAGCCTGCGAGTAACGCGGCCATGCATCTGCTGGTCGAGGCCGGCGCGGTGCTGGCGAGCTCGCTCGACCCGGCCACGACGATGGGCCAGGTCGCTCGGCTCACCGTGCCGCAGCTCGCCGACCTGTGCGTGATCGATCTGCGCGACGAGGCCGGCTCGATCAAAGATGTCGCCGTCGCCTCGGCGAACGAGAAGATCGCCCGGGAGCTCGAGGTCCTGCGAGCGCGCTATCCGCTCGACCCGGCCGGGGAGCATCCTGTGGCCCGGGTCCTGCGCAGCGGCGAGCCGGTGCTGCTGCAGGAGATGACGAACATGCTGCTGACCTCGATCGCCCAAGGCTCCGAGCACGCCCGGTTCATGATCGATCACGGTTACCGCTCCGCCATGGTGGCGCCGCTCAGCGCGCGCGAGCGCACGTTCGGCGCCCTGTCGGTGCTGCGGCTCGGCGACAGCGAGCCGTATGGCGATGGGGATCTCGAGCTCGTGTGCGAGCTTGCTCGCCGCGCGGCGCTCGCGATCGACAACGCCCGGCTGTTCTCCGACCTGCGCCGCGTCGAGCAGCGCCTGGAGACGATCCTCGTCAACCTCGCCGAGGCCATCACTGTCGTAGACGAGCATGGGCAGACCGTCTTTGCCAACCAGGCTGCGGCGGACCTGCTCGGAGTGGACGATCCCGGCGAGCTGACGAGCGCCGCTCCCGGGACGATCATGCAGCGCTTCGTGGTGCTGGACGAGCAGGGACAGCGAGCTCGACCTCGAGCGGATGCCCGGCCGGCGGCTGTTCGCCGGCGAGCCCGCGCAGCCGCTGCTCGTGCGGAACATCGTGCGCGCGACCGGAGAGGAGCGCTGGCTGATCGTTCGCTCCTCGCCGATCTCAGACCCCGATACCGGCCGGGTCCTCTACGCGGTCAACGTCTTCGAGAACATCACCGAGGTCAAGCGCGCCGAGCTGGCGGAGAGCTTCATGGCCGAGGCGAGCCGTGTGCTGGCCTCCTCGATGGACTACACGCAGACCCTGCGACGCGTGGCGCGGCTCGCGGTGCCGCAGATCGCCGACTGGTGCGCGGTCGACCTGCTAGACGAGCAGCGGCCGGATCGAACGGGTGGCGGTCCATCACGCCGATCCCGAGAAGATCGCGCTGGCCGAGCGCCTGCACAACATCTATCAGCCGGCGCGCCCGGCGCGCCGGCGGGAGTAGCCGAGGTGATCCGCAGCGGGCGGCCGCTGATCGTCACCGACATCCGGCCGGATGCGCTCGCGTCATATGCACGCGACAAAGAACATCTCGAGCTGCTGCGTGCGATCGAGGCGACCGCGGTGATCATCGTGCCGATGGCCGGTGCGACCGGCGCCGATCGGGGCGATCACGCTGGTCTCCTCCGAGCCGGGGCGCCGCCTCACGGACGCCGATCTCGGCGTGCTCGAGCGGCTCGGCCGGCGCGCCGGCACGGCCGTCGAAAACGCCCGCCTCTACACTGAGCGCACCCGCATCGCGCACACGCTGCAGCGGGCGCTGCTGCCCGAGTCCCTGCCGGAGATACCGCGGGTCGAGCTGCGGGCGCTGTACTCCGCCGCGGGTGAGCTGAACGAGGTCGGCGGCGACTTCTACGACGTGTTCAAGTACGACGCAGATCGTTGGATCCTGTCGATCGGCGACGTCTGTGGCAAGGGCTCGCGCGCCGCCGGCGTGACGGCGCTCGCGCGCCACACGCTGCGCGCCGGCGCGATCAGCGGGCAGTCGCTCAGCGGCATGCTCGCCACCCTGCACCAGGCGCTGCGCAGCCAGCCGCCGGGCGCCGACCTGTGCACCGTCTGCCTGGTGCTGATGACACCACGCGCCGAGCAGGGCATGCGGCTCACGGTCGCGCTCGCCGGGCATCACCCGCCGCTGATCGTCGATCGCGGCGGGCAGGCGCGGCCGGTCGGGCGGCCCGGCACGCTGCTGGGTGTGCTCGACCCGATCGAGATCGCCGAAAGCGAGGCGGTGCTGCAGGCCGGCCAGACCCTGCTGCTCTACACCGACGGCGTCTCGGAGGCGGGCAGATCGATCGGGCCGCTCGGCGAGGAGGGCGTCGTCGAGCTCTGCCGCAGCTCGCCCGAGCTCGCCCTCGCCGAGCTGCTCGAGCGGATCGAGCGCGCCGCGCTCGAGCGCGCCGCGGGCAAGCTGCGCGACGACATCGCGCTGCTCGCCGCGCGTGTCGCGCCCGTGCGGTGATCGATCACTCGCGATCCTTCTACGATGCGCCTTGTGGAAGGACTATCGCTCTGGTCTGAGGGCTCGTTTCTGTCGGTCGGCAGCGCCGGCTCGTTTCTGTCGGTGGGCTCCGTCGGCTCGGCGTTGTCGATCGGCTCGGTCGGCTCGGTTGGATCGGCCTTCTCGGTCGGCTCGGCCGTGTCGCTGGGATCGGTGCTATCGGCCGCAGCGAAGACATCGGTGCTGTCTGCCGGAACGGGGGGCGCGGTGCTCGGGGAGCGTGAGCAGCCGCTGCCGGCTGTCGTGTTGACCGGCGCGCTGCTGGCGATAACCGCGGGCGTGGTCGTCGTGCGCGCTCGGGCTCAGCGAGGCTGATCAAAGCGGAAGGGGGGAGATTCGAACTCCCGAGACGGGGGTTGCCCGCCTGCCGGTTTTCAAGACCGGTGCATTCAACCGCTCTGCCACCCTTCCATGCGGAGCCAGAAAGGCTAGTCGACTCCGGTGCGGCTGGGCCCAGCGGCGATCGCTCCCGCGTCGCCGGCCAACTCCGTCGTGGGCGACACGCTCTAAACTGGCAGGCCGATCGAGGAGAGGTGGCCGAGAGGCTGAAGGCACTCGCCTGCTAAGCGAGTATGGGGGTTAAACTCCATCGCGGGTTCGAATCCCGCCCTCTCCGTGCCTTCCGCCGGACCCCGCTCCATCGCGTGCCAGATCCAGTCGAGACCTCCGTACTCTCCTCGCATCCGCGGCGGCGGCTGGTCGTGCTCACGTGCATGGACGCGCGGATCGATCCGCTCGCCCTGTTCGGCCTGCGGCTCGGCGACGCCCACGTGATACGCAACGCCGGGGCCCTCGTCACGCCCGATGCGATCCGCTCACTCGCGGCCTCACAGCGGCTGCTGGAGACGAACGAGATCGCTGTCGTGATGCACGACAAATGCGGCCTGCACGGCGCCTCGGACGCGGACTTCGCGGACACGCTCGCCGCCGACGGGGCGTCGCCGGATTGGCGGCTCGGCGCGTTCGCCAACCTCGAGCAGACCCTCCGCAACGGAGTGGAGCGCCTGCGGGCGAGCCCGGAGCTGCCTTACCGAGAGAACATCCGCGGGTTCATCTTCGACCCGCAGACGGGCGACGTGCGCGAGCCGGACTCTCAGTCGCTCCCCGGCGGCTCAGCCCGCTAGCCCGAGCCGAGCGAGCCTGGCCGCTCAGCGCCACGCGGCCGGGCCGCCGGCTAGCTCGGCTGCTCGTCGGCGGAGACCGCGAACACGATGTGGCGGCGGCCGAGCGTCAGGTAGTCGTGGAGCTCGGCCGGGCCCCCCTCGAGCGGTTCGACCTTGACGTCGGTGAGCGTGAGGAAGTCGCGCTCCGAAGCGTTCAGCGCGTCGGACACGCGGCTGCGATAGCCGTCGCGGGCGAGCGTGAGCACGCCTTCGATGCGGTGGCGCTCGGTCTCGATCCTGATCCGCTCGCGGCGGTGCTCCTCGAAGCGCTCCTCTGCAGGTGCCATCGGGTCATTATGCGCCACGTCAGGATGAATGGCGCGGGCCCTATCGC
Organism: uncultured Solirubrobacterales bacterium; assembly: GCA_963784875.1. Taxonomy (GTDB): domain Bacteria; phylum Actinomycetota; class Thermoleophilia; order Solirubrobacterales; family Solirubrobacteraceae; genus Palsa-744. The sequence continues at coordinate 18,071 of CAWATE010000010.1, read as the reverse complement.
GATACCGCGTAGGTGCTGTTCACGGTCGTGCGCCGGCCGGTCGGGCCGACGGCGACGACGGTCACATGCGCGGTCAGCGCGGCGTGGGGGCCGAGCGCCTTGCGCATGCGGCGCAGGGCGGAGGGGCCGACGCGCAGGCGTACGTGCCCGGTCAGCGCCGCGGAGAGCGGGCGGGCGGCCGCGACCAGCCCAACGGCGCGGGGTCGGCCGGGGGTCGAGAGGGTGGCGGTGACGAGGATCTTGCAGCTCCGTTCGCAGCCCACGCTCAGCGCCAGCGCGCGGCGGGCGAGCACGCCCGTGTGTCGTGACAGGGCGATGTGCAGCACCGGGGCCACGTCTAGTGGTGGCGGCCAGCTGCCCGCGGGCTCGCAGCCTGCTCCGGCGGGGTCGACCCGATCGAAGCGCTCGACGCGGTTGTTGTTCGTGTCGGCCACGTACACGTCGCCCGCGCAGTCGACCGCGATCGCGGTCGGTTGGGAGAGCTCGCCGAGCTGCACGCCGCGAAAGCCCCACTTGGCGAGGAAGCGGCCGTTCGGGTCGAACACCTGCACACGGTTGTTTTCGCTGTCGACCACATATACGCGCCCGGCCGCGTCGAGAGCGACCCCAGTGGGCGCGTGGAAACGCCCCTCGGCCGCGCCGGCCGAGCCCCATGCGGTCAGGACTTCCCCGCTCGGAGAGAGCTTGACGATGCGGTTGTTGCCGCGGTCGGCGACGTAGATGTCGCCGCTCGAGGCGACCGCGACGCCAGACGGGTGATTGAACTGACCGGACCCGCTCCCGGCCGTGCCGTCGGCGCCGTTCGCGCCCCACTTCGCGCGTAGCGTCCCTTCGGGGCCGTAGGCGAGGACGCGGTTGTGGTTGGTGTCGGCCACGTACACCCAGCCCGAGCCGCTCGCCACGGCCACCGCGCCGGCGTTCGACAGGCCCGCTCCGCCGTAGTCGGCCGGGCCGCCGAGTTCGGACAGGTACGTGCCATCGCCCCACAGGTGCACGACGCGCTTGTGGGCGGTGTCGGCGACGTACACGGACCCGTCCGGGTCGATCGCGACGCCGGCCGGTTCGGCGAAGCCCGACGTGTAGCCACCGGTGGCGCTCCACGCCCCTTCGAACGCGCCGCTGCCCGCCGCGTATGCCTCGACGCGGTTGTCGAGCGTGTCGGAGACGAGCAGCCGCCCGGTCGGGTCGGTGGCCAGCCCGGTCGGCGCGCTCAGCACGGAGAGGTCGCGCGCCGAGGCGCCGATCGTGCGCAGGTAGTTGCCGTTCGGGTCGAACACCTGCACGCGATCGTTGGCGGTGTCGGCCACATAGGTGTCGCCGGCAGGGTCGGATGCCAGCGCACGGGGGAAGGCGAGCTGGCCCGATTTCGACCCGAAGCCGCCCCAGGTGCCTACGTAGCCCAGCTCCGGGTCGAGCTTGACGATGCGGTGGTTGATGTCGTCGGCGACGTACACGTTGCCGGCGGCGTCGAGCGAGACGCCGTAGGGGAAGCCGAACTGTCCGGGCCCGATGCCGTGCGTGCCGGCGGAGCCCTGGTAAACGCCTTCGGGCGTGAACTTCTCGATGCGACCGTTGTCGTCGTCGGCGACCAATACCTCGGTCGCATTCGCGGCGACGCCGCGCGGATAGGAGAGCTGCCCGGGGCCGCTGCCCTTGGAGCCCCATTCGATCGGTTCGTCGCCCTGCAGGTTGAAGCGCTCGATGCGGTTGTTGCCGGAGTCGGCGACATACACGTATTCGCCGGTGACGGCGATCCCGCCGCCGGGCGGCTGGGTCGGGTTTTTGGAGGAGTAGAAGCGGAACTGACCGAGTTCATCGCCGGTATGACCCCAGGCGGTGATGAATGCGCCGTTGGAGTCGAACTTCTCGATGCGGTTGTGGCTCGAGTCGACAACGTAGACGTTCCCGGCCCCGTCGGTCGCAAGGCCTCCGATCGGTCCGAACTGGCCGCGGCCGCCTCCGTAGGAGCCCCACTCGGTCTCGAATTGGCCGGCGGCGGTGAACTTCTGCACGACGTAGCCGAGCTGGTCGGCGACGTAGACGTTGCCCTGCGTATCGAGCGCGACGGCCTCGGGGAAGCGCAGCACCGACTCGGCACGCTGGCCGATGATCTGCGCGGACGTGTACGGGCAAGGGCCGGAGCCCGAGCCGGGGCACGCTTCGACGCTCGCCGCGGCCGGCGTTTCGGCGGCGGCGGCGGGCGTTTCGGCGGCGGTCGCGACAGGCGCGGTGGGTGCGGCGACGGCGGTGGGTGCGGCGACGGCGGCAAGGGTGGTGGCGGCGGCGGCGAGGACGAGCGCCGCTGGTATACGTGCTTCACAAAAGGCTGCGCACGCGCGCGTACGCGCGCGTACGCAACGTCGAAAGAAGTACATAGAGATCGCCAGGGAGGGGACGGCCATCCCCGCTCAGAACACGTCGATCGATCAGGTGTAGCGGTGTATCACAGAAAAGTCATTTCGGCGCAGGGATTGCAGGACGCCGCGCTCGACGAACCCGCCGGACAGGCGTGCGGCCGGCGGGAGTAAAGCCCGGTGTCGTGATCCGCGCACCCGGTCGCGCCCGGCCGACATGGCGCTACCCGATGCGCTCGGGGGTGCGGGCGGGCAGGCCCGCGCGCATGGCGGGCGCGGCAAGCAGGGGCTCGCCGTCCGCCGCCACGGGGCGGTTGCGCTCGTCGCGGACGATGTACAGCGGACGGTGCTTGACCTCGTCGTAGATGCGCCCGACGTACTCGCCGATCACGCCGAGCGCGATCAGCTGGATGCCGCCCAGCAGGAGGATCGCGATCGTGATCGAGCCGAAGCCCGGCAGGTAGGAGTCGAAGATGCGCAGGACGATCACCACGGGGATCGCGATGAAAGCGACGCCGGCGGACAGCAGCCCTACGTAGGTGGCGAGCTGCAGCGGCAGATGGGAGAACGAGGCGATTGCGTCGAGCGAGAAGCGGAGCATCTTGCGCAGCGTGTACTTCGTCTCGCCGGCGTGGCGCGCGTCGCGCTGGTAGGAGACGGCGGTCTGGGTGAAGCCAACCCAGACGGTCATGCCGCGCAGGAAGCGCGAGCGCTCGGTCATCGCCAGCAGAGCGTCGAGCGCGCGGCGGTCGAGCAGGCGGAAGTCGCCGGAGTTCGGCTCGAGGTCGACCTGGGCGAGCTTGTCGAACAGCTTGTAGAACCAGGAGGCGGTCGCGAGCTTGAATGCGGTCTCGCCCTCGCGCTGCTTGCGCACGGCGTAGACGACGTCCGCGCCTTGGCTCCACTGGGCGATCATCTCGCCGATCAGCTCAGGCGGGTCCTGCAGGTCGGCGTCGATCATCGCGACCACGTCACCGACGGCGTGCTCGAGGCCGGCGGTGAGCGCGGCCTGGTGGCCGAAGTTGCGTGACAGGTGGATCACGCGCACGCGCGGATCGGCGGCGGCGATGCGGTCGAGCAACGCGGGAGTCGAGTCCGAGGAGCCGTCGTTGACGAGCACGAGCTCGAACTCGTAGTCGGCCACGGCGGCGAGCGCGCGCGCGACGAACTGCTCGATGAGCTCCTCCTCGTCATAGACCGGCGCCACCACGCTCAGCAGCGCAGGGGTACGGAGATGTGTGGTTGCTGACATGGTCGGTGTCTTCATGCGAGCGTCAATCGTCGCTCAGGGTTCTAAGCCCACGATGAAATTATCGGTCATCCTGTCTGGGGATGGCCCCCGAATCCAGCCCTGCACAAGAGCGACCACCTGAAAGAGCCTACCGGGGCGCGCGCGCCGGCTGGACGTCGCGACGATCGCCCAGTTCGTGAAGTTCGGGATCGTCGGCGTGTCGAACACGGTGCTGTCGTTCGCCGTGTATGCGCTGCTGCTGAAGGTATTCGGCCTGTGGTACGTCGCGGCGTCGGCCATCGCCTTCGCCGTGGGAGCCGTCAACGGCTTTCTGCTGAACCGCCGCTGGACGTTCAAGGAGCATGTCGGCGACGCGCTCACGCCCGTGCGCTGGGCGGTCGTGCAGAGCTGTGGCCTGGCCCTGAACCTCGGCCTCGTGTACGTCTTCGTCGACGACCTCTCGCTCGACAAGCTGATCGGCCAGGCGTGCGCGACGGCGATCGTGACGGTGCTTGCGTTCTTCGCCAACCGCGCCTGGACATTCCGCATGCACCCGCCGGTGGCGGACTCGGCTCAGAACCCCTTCAAAGGGGTTCTTAGCGAAACACGGCGAGCAGGGAGAGGCCGGCGGGGATGCGCCCGCCGCGCGCGATCAGCGCGGCCTCCAGCGCGAGCGGGCGCTCGAGCAGCCAGTTGAGCGGCCCCGGGGGCACCCACAGGTCGAGGCTCGTCTCGGTGGTCTTGCGGTTCACGCGATCGAGCACGCGCAGCACGATTGCCGCGGGCAGCAGCAGCGAGTTGAAGTAGGTCGTGCGCGCCTGCTCCCAGCCGGCCTGCTCGGCGGCGCGCTGCAGCGTGCGGCGTGTGTAGCGGCGGTGGTGGTGGTTGATCTCGTCGTGCCCGCTCCACAGCCACTGGTAGGCCGGCACGGTCACGAGCAGCGCGCCGCCGGGGGCGACGACGCGGCGCAGCTCGCGCAGCGCGGCGAGGTCGTCGTCGAGGTGCTCGATCACGTCGAGGCTGACCGCCAGGTCGAAGCTATCGGCGGCGAAGGGCATGTCGAGCACCGATCCTTCGATCACCTCGCCGGCGTCCGCGCTCGCGCGCGAGGCGACGCTCGTCTCGCGAGAGCTCGACCCCGGTGACCGTGCCGTGGCGGGCCAGCTCGATCATGTTGCGCCCGCTGCCGCAGCCGGCGTCGAGGATGCGCGCGCGCGGGGGCAGGCCGCAGATCGGCGATCACACCCTCGAGTACGCGGCGACGCCCCCGGTACCACCAGTGGCGATCCTCCGCGCGGTGCGTCTGCAGCTCGTAGTCCCGGTCCATCCCTGGGCATCTTTTCCTAAAGGCGCTCCCCGCGCAGGTCCAGCCTCCCTTGAAAAAAGATTTGGCATGCCATAAGATAAGTTTCATGTCAGCAACGAGAGCAGGCTACGGTCGTCCGCGGTCGAGGACTACTGCAAGGCAATCTTCACGCTCGAGTCGCGTGCCGAGGAGCCCGTCTCGACCAACGCGCTGGCGGAGCGCCTCGAGATCACGCCGGGATCGGTCTCGGCGATGCTGCAAGAAGCTCGGCGAGCTCGGCCTGATCGCGCACCTGCCCTACCGCGGCGTGCGGCTGACCGAGCGAGGGCCGCAGGGTCGCGCTCGAGGTGATCCGCCACCATCGCCTGCTCGAGCTGTTCCTCGCCGAGGCGCTGCGAGATGCCATGGGACCGCGTGCACGCCGAGGCCGAGGTGCTCGAGCACGTGCTCTCCGAGGACCTCGAGCAGCTGATCGCGGCCAAGCTCGGCGACCCGACGCTCGACCCGCACGGCGACCCGATCCCGAGCGCCGAGCTCGAGCTGCGGAAAGCGAGACCCGCAGCCTCGACGAGCCTGCCGAGCGGCGACAGCGGCGTGTTCGTGCGCGTGTCCGACGCCGACCCGGAGATGCTCCGCTACCTCGCCGAGCGCGGCATCTCCCCCGGCGAGCGCCTCGAGGTGCGTCGAGCGCCAGCCGTTCGGCGGCCCGCTGCTCGTGCGCTTCGGCGAGCCGCGAGCACGCGATCGGCGGTCAGCTCGCGCGCGCGATGCGGGTCCAGCTCGACCCCGTCTGGACGATCATGAGCGGGAATCGCCGCGCCGACGGCGACCAGCAGGATCGCGACGGCGACCCCGGCGAGGCGCCCGCGTGACGCCGCCCCCGCCGCCCCGCCGTCCGTCCGCGCAGCCCGTCCCGCTGCTGGACGGCACGGCGCGTCCGCGGATGTCGCCTCGGCCCAGCCACCTGGAGACGCTGCTCGCGCGGGGACGCGTGCGCGCGACGCTGCGATGCTCGGCCCCGCGTTCGTCGCGGCGGTCGCCTATGTCGACCCGGGCAACTTCGCCACGAACATCGCAGGGCGGCGCGCGCTTCGGCTACCTGCTGCTGTGGGTCGTGCTCGTGGCGAACCTCATGGCGATGCTGTCCAATACCTGTCCGCGAAGCTCGGGATCGTCACCGACCACAACCTGCCCGAGCTGTTCCGCGCGCACTACCCGCGCGCGCTGTCCCGGGGCATGTGGGTACAGGCCGAGGTGATGGCGATGGCGACCGACGTGGCCGAGTTCGTCGGCGCGGCGCTCGGGCTGAACCTGCTGTTCGGCGTGCCCCTGTTCGCAGCCGGGCTGATGACCGGCTTGATCGCGTTCGCGATCCTCGCGCTGCAGACGCGCGGCTACCGCCGCTTCGAGCTCGCGATCACGGCGCTGCTGGGGATGATCTTCGCTCGGCTTCCTGTACGAGACGCTGCGCATCGGCCCCTCCGCGCACGCCTCGCTGTCGGGGCTCGTGCCGCATCTGGCCGGCGGCGACAGCCTGTACATCGCGGTGGGGATCATCGGCGCGACGGTGATGCCGCACGTGATCTACCTGCACTCGGCGCTCACCAACGGGCGCACGCCGGTGCGCGACGCGCGCGAGCGCGCGCGCGTGCTGCGCTTCGAGCGCCTCGACGTGATCGTCGCGCTGGGGCTCGCGGGCGTCGTCAACATGGCGATGCTCGCGGTCGCCGCGAAGCTGTTCCACGGCAGCGGCCACACCGGTGTGAGCACGATCGAGCAGGCCCATGCCGGCTTCACCGCGCAGGTGGGCGGTGGCGCGGCGCTTGCGTTCTCCGTCGCGCTGCTCGCCTCCGGCGCGTCCTCCTCGAGCGTCGGCACCTACGCGGGCCAGGTCGTGATGCGCGGCTTCGTCGGGCTCAACATCCCGGTGTTCGCGCGCCGGCTCGTGACGATGCTGCCGGCGTTGGTCGTGCTCGCGATGGGCCTCAGCCCGACCGCGGTGCTCGTGCTCAGCCAGGTCGTGCTCTCCTTCGGCATCCCCTTCGCGCTGATCCCGCTCGTGCTGCTCACGAGCCGCGCGCGACGTGATGGGCGAGCACGTCAACCGCCGCTCGACCAAGCTCGTCGCCGTGGCGCTCGTCGGCGTGATCACGGCCCTGAACGTATTCTTGATCGTCCAGCAGGTTCTCTGAGAGCCTGTCTCGACACGGGCGGCGTGCCGGATGTTGCGAGACGGGTTCCAAGGGCTCGCGTGACGCGTGTCCTAAAGGCCCCATCGCGATCGATGGGAAGGTCCTGGAGACCTCGACCGAGGAAGGGACGGGACAAATGGCCGACGCAACAGAGGAGCTCGTGAACCACCAGTTTCTGCTCGCCGCACGCCCGCAGGGCCTGCCGAAGGCGGAGGACTGGGCCTACACGGAGGCGCCCGTGGGCGAGCCGGGCGACGGTGAGGTGCTCGTCCAAACCCTCTACATCTCGCTCGACCCGGCGATGCGCGGATGGATGAACGACGTCCGCTCCTACATCCCGCCGGTGGGCATCGGCGAGGTGATGCGCGCGCTCGTCGCCGGCCGGGTGCTCGCCTCAAACCACCCGCGCCTGGCCGCCGGCGACCACGTCACCGGCATGCTCGGCGTGCAGGAGTACGCGGTCGTGCCAGGCGACGCGTTGGTGAAGGTGGACACCGAGCTGGCGCCGCTGCCCGTATATCTCGGCACGCTCGGCATGCCCGGCATGACCGCCTACTTCGGCCTGCTCGACATCGGCCGCCCGGCCGAGGGCGAGACGGTCGTGGTCTCCGGCGCGGCCGGCGCCGTCGGTGGCATCGTCGGGCAGATCGCCAAGCTGAAGGGCGCCCGCGCGGTCGGCATCGCCGGGGGCACGGAGAAGTGCGCATATGTGGTCGATGAGCTGGGCTTCGACGCGGCGATCGACTACAAGGGCGGCGACCTGAAAGCCGGCCTGCGCGAGCATTGCCCGAAGGGGATCGACGTGTATTTCGACAACGTCGGCGGCGAGATCCTCGACCCCGCGCTGTCGCGACTGGCCCGCCACGCGCGTGTGGTGATCTGCGGCGCGATCTCCCAGTACAACGCCACCGACACGGTCGCGGGCCCGTCGAACTACCTGTCGCTGCTCGTCAACCACGCGACGCATGACCGGCTTCGTGGTCTCCGACTACGGCAAGCGCTACAGCGAGGGTGCAAGGGAGATGGCTGGCTGGCTGGCGCGACGGCAAGCTCGTCTCGCGCGAGGATGTCGTCGAGGGTTTCGAGCGCTTCCCCGGCACGTTGCTGCGGCTGTTCAACGGCGAGAACACGGGCAAGCAGGTGCTGAAGGTCGGCGATTGAGCCTCGCCGTGAGGCGATCTGCACGGTCGACCCGCGAGCCTCGCCGTGAGGCGATGTTCACGGACGATCCGCGGGGCGATGTTCACGGCCGCTCGGGAGCCGGCCCACTGACACGGGTGGAGCAGGAGATTCGTTTGTCTCCGGCGAACATCGCCCCCAATGCACAACTCATTCGCTTCGTTCAACCGTCTGCGGACCTCCGCGCCGACGCCCACGCACGCCGGTCCCGCCGCCGATCGGCCGCCTTCACGCCACGCTTACGCACGCGTGCACACGGGGCGTCGAGCTATAGGAGTCGCCTCGCTTGTCGCCGTGCTCGTCCTGAGCGCCGCCGCGAGCGCCTTCGCCGCAGGCCCGCCGCCGACGGTTGAAGAAACCTTTCCATCCACCGGCGCCGAGCAGTCGTTCGTTGTGCCCGTCGGCGTTAGCAGCGTGCGCGTGCAGGCGATCGGCGCGGCGGGCGACGGCGGCCTGCTAGCCCCCGGCGGCACCCCGGGATCAGGCGGTGCGGGTGCCGCGGTGACGGGTGAGTTGCCGGTGAGCGCCGGCGAGACGCTCTACGTCGAGGTCGCCGGACACGGCTTCAACGGTGGTGGGTCAGGAGGGTTCGGAGCCGGCCAGGGCGGAGACGCATCTGACGTACGTACGGTGCCGATGGCCTCCGCCGGCACCCTCGAATCCCGGTTGCTCGTCGCCGCGGGCGGCGGCGGCGGAGGAGGCGCTTTCGTGGGCGGCGTGGCGGGCTCGGGCGGCAACGCCGGCAGTCCCGGCGCGAACGGCACGGGCGAAAACTCCCGCGGCGATGGCGTGGCGGGCGGCGCCGGCACGCTGACCGGCGGCGGTTCCGGCGGCGGCGGCTGTGAATTCACGGGCCCCTGGAATGGTTTCGCAGGCTCGGCCGGGCAGGGCGGTCCGGGGGGTGAGGACTTCGGCGCTCCGCAGACCGGTGGCGGCGGCGGTGGTGGCGGCTACTTCGGCGGAGGCGGCGCGGAAGGGACATGCTTCATCGGCGGTCCTCAAAGCACCGGCGGCGGTGGCGGCGGGGGGTCGAGCTTCGTCTTCGGGGGGGCGAGCTTCTCCTCGTTCGGCGTCGCGTCGCCTTCGACTCTCCCATCGGTGTCGATCACATATCCGACGCCCGCGACCGCGACGCCGGGCTCGTCGGAAATCACGTTCGCAGCGACGCAGCCGCTGCAGACGGTCAGCCCGCCGCAGACGGTCGCGCTCACCAACACGGGCGGCAACCCGCTGCAGATCACCGGCATGACTTTCACCGGCTCGAACCCGCCGCTCGCGAGCGACGCGCCGGAAGACTTCCTGATCGGCTCGTCCACCTGTCTCGGGCAGGTCGCGTTCGAAGAAAGCTGCCAGCTGACCGTGCGCTTCGCGCCGCAGGCGACAGGCGCGCAGACGGGCACGCTGCAGCTGCTCGGCAACATGGGCACCGGGCCGACTGTCATTACGCTCAGCGGGACAGGAGGGACGCTTCCGCAGGGGCCTGCCGGGCCGACCGGGCCGGGAGGGCCGACTGGGCCCGGAGGGCCGACTGGGCCCGTTGGATCAACCGGGCCGACCGGACCCGTAGGGCCCACCGGACCCGTAGGGCCGACCGGGACAGTCGGGCCTACCGGACCGACGGGCGAACCAGGGCCGACCGGCGCGACCGGGCCGAAAGGCGCGACCGGCGAAGCGGGCAAAAACGGCGCGAACGGCGCCGGGGGTCCGCAGGGGGCGGCTGGGCCGACCGGTAAGCAGGGCCCGCGCGGAAAGACCGTGGTCTACGAATGTCACCCTCGTCGCAAACATGGCAAATACAAGAACGCGTGCTACGTGCGCGTCTCCTCGGTGTCCAAGCCGCTCGTGAGCGCGATGCTCACTCGCGACGGCGCCGTCTACGCGCGCGCCACCGGTGCGCTCGCCGCCGGCCGGGAGCTCGTGTTGAAGGTCGATCGCTCGGTGCCGGCGGGCCGCTACACGCTGGTGCTTGTCTCGAAGTTCGCCACCACCAAGCAGACGATCACGGTCGACTAAAGACAGGCCCCGTCGACGGTGACAATGGCTGTGAGCCCTGCGAGCAGCGCGCCCACGGCGAGCGTGCGGGCATACCGCGATCGGAGGTCGAGGAACGTCTGCGTGCGCGCCATCAGCGCGGCGGATCGTACGTGCTCGGCGGCCCAGGACGAGATGAGGTGGGCCGCGTCTCGCCGGCGCGGCCCACCTTCGCTGTGTCAGCTGCGTGATGCGCGCGCATGAGCTGCGCGCCGCTGACTATCTCGCTTCGACTACTCGTAGACGGTATGTATTTTTCAGGAAAGGTTTTGTCGGTTCGAGTTTTGCCAGCGTGCAATTGGCGTTGGCACTGCGTTTATACAGCGGTAGACTGATGACTTCACCCTTGCCGAGTTCGCCGCTGTTGAAGATTTTTGTGACGTAATTGGAGGGTTCGCACCGGTAACCTAGCCGCTTGGTTCGACTCGCCGCAAGGAGTGTTTCCGACGGTTCTTTACAATCTTGCATAGGCTGTCGCTCGCTTTGCCCCTGCCGCCGTTCCCGATACCAAACGCCATGATGCGCGCCGGGCTGGCCGCGCGCAGCGGTGTGCTTGGCCTTGCCGACCGCTTGCTGCCGGCCGAGGCTGCGCTGTGGGACTTCGCCGCGGGAATGCAGCGCACGAAGCTCGCGGGCGTGCTCGTCACCTCGGGGCTTGCGGACGCGCTGGGCGAGAGCACGCGCGACGTGCGCGAGCTCGCAGCGGAGCTCGGCTTCTCCGAGGATGTGACGCTGCGCGTGCTGCGCGCGGCGGCCGCCTCGCGGCTCGTGCGGATGGACCGCCACGGGCGGGTGCGTCTGGCGCGGCTCGGCGTGCCGCTGCGCCGCGCGCACCCACACTCGCTCGCGTCGTGGGTCGCCTATCAGGCGGCGCCGGCGAACGCGACCGCGCACGCCGAGATCGAAGGTCAGCTGCGCGACGGCGCGGAGCCGTCGGCTCACCGCCGCGCATTCGGCAACTCGATCTGGGATTACTTCGGCGAGCATCCCGACGAGGGCGCGCGCTTCGGCCACGCGATGCGGGAGCTGACGGCGGTGGACCTAGCGGGCCTGGCGCGCGCGTACCCGTGGCCGCGCGACGGCGTGATCTGCGACGTGGCCGGCGGGATCGGCACGCTGCTCGCGGCGATCCTCGAGCGTCGTCCCGGCGCGCGCGGCATCTTGCTGGACGCTCCGGAAGTGCTGGCCGAGGCCGAGGGCTTCCTGCGCTCGCGCGGCGTCGCCGAGCGGGTGCAGCGCCGGCCCGGCGATCTGTTCGGCACAATCGATGCGCGCGCGGATGTGTACGTGCTGAAGTGGATCCTGCACGACTGGGGCGACGACGCCTGTCGCGACATCCTGCGCCGCGTGCGAGCCACGATGGAGGCGGGGTCGACGGTCGTCGCGATCGACCTGCACGCAGAGCGTCACAGCCCAAGCCCGGTCGTTTCGATGGCGGACCTGCTGATGCTCGTCGAGTGCGAGGGTGGCCGCGAGCGCTCGCCGGAAGAGGTGCACGGCTTGATGCGCGACGCCGGGCTCATCCCCGGGCGAGTCCGGCACGCCGGGCTGCACATGGTTGTGGAGGGCATCGCGCGTTAGCCTGGCTGGCGGTCGTGTCTCGGCCGGGCTGGGCGTCGCCTCTTAGCCCGACTGGCGGTCGTGTCTCGGCCGAGTGGGTGTCGCGTCTTGGCCGGGCTGGCGGTAGCGTCTCGGCCGTGCTAGACGTCGCGTTCAGTCGGCCTGGGCGTCGCGTCCGAGCGCTTGGCGTGCGAGGTGCTCGTCGGAGAAGATCCGGATGTGGGTGACAAGGTCGCCGTCGAATTTGAACACCCACGTGGCCGGCGCATCGTCGAGCGGCTCCGCGCTTTTGCCGCTGGCATGACCGAGAGCCACGACCGCATCGCCGGCGGCGCGGACGTGCACCGGCTTGACGATGAGCTGCTGCCAATGCGCTTGCACATCGGCGAAGTACTGGCGCATGCCCGCGGTGCCCACGTAGGGCTCGCCTCCGTTCAGAACCGCCCCGGAGACCGGCTCGAAGACGATCTCCGGATGGAGCAGCAACAGTGCAGCGTCGAGGTCGCGGGTGTTGAACGCGTCGAACAGTTGCTGGACGATCTCTGTTTTACTGCTCACCGTTCGCACTCTCGCTCCAGGTTGGCTGCGGTTACTCGCGTGTTATACCCGCTTGGGGGAAGTAAGCGTTGGTGTGCGAGAATCACGCGCATCTCGATGTGGCGGCACACCCTCCGATCCGGAGCGCGGGTTCGCTTCGTAGTGGGGACGACGCTTGCGGTCGCGATCGTGGGTGCGCTGCTGGCGGCCGCGCTCCCCGCGCGATCCGCTCTGCCCATCGTCGCGGTGTACAGAGCGCCACGCGCGGCAGCGTACAGAGCGTCCGGCGCGGCGGCGTACAAAGCGCCACATGCGGCGGTCGAGCGACCGGCCTCGACCGGGTTCGGGCGGGGGGTGAAGTGCAAGCTGGGACGCGTGCGTCTGCTCTGCCCGGACCTCATCATGTCTGCACCGTCGCGTCTGCACGTCGACCGCACCACCATTCCTGGCCGTGTCCTGCTGCGGGCCGCAAGCGCACTCAACAACCGCGGCAGCGGCCCACTCGAGCTCAGCGCCCACCGCACCGGGCCTCACGGCATGAGCGTCTACCAGGCGATCTACGATCGGCGCGGCCGTCGCCATCTGTTCCGCACCACGGCAACGCTCACTTACAAGTACGTGCCCGGCGAACGATACGGGTACGGCAATGTCGGGGATGCGAGCTACTGGAAGTTCAAGCACGCGGCCGCTTTTGAGCTCTGGTCGATCGCCCCCCATCGCCGCGCGATACGGCTCGTGCGGCGGGGGCCGAAGGTGGACTACTGCCTGCGTGATCTGTTCCACACCCGTCCGTCGAAACATTCGCCGAGCGCGCTCGTCTATCCCGCCTGCAGCCAGAACCCCGGCATTCGCCACGACGTCCTCGGGATCTCCGTTGGCTGGACGGACGGGTACCCGTACGAGTACCCCGAACAGTGGATCGACGTGACCGGTCTGCACGGACGCTTCGCGTACGTGCAGACCGCCGACCCGGACCGTCTGCTGATCGAGTCGAACCACAGGAACGACGTCTCCGAGACCTACATCGAACTGCCCTCCGGACGCGGGCTCGGACATCGCGTGGGCGTCGCCGGGCCTTGATTCTGGACTTCGAGCTCACGCGCGCGCAACCGAACGCCATGTCGACCGACCCTGCGGTCAGGCGCGTGCCCGTGAGCCTTGCCGTTCTTGCGACCGGTCGGCAATCGCGATGGGAGCAGCTAACCTTGCTGTATGTGCAGAAACATCAGAACGCTCTACAACTTCGAACCTCCCGCGAGCGACGAAGAGGTGCGCAGCGCCGCGCTGCAGTACGTGCGAAAGATCAGCGGCTTCACCAAGCCTTCGCAGGCAAACGAGGCGGCGTTTCAGCACGCCGTCGACGAGGTTGCTGCAGTCTCGGCCGAACTGCTGAGCCGGCTGGTCACCACGGCGCCCGCGAAGGACCGCGAGGTCGAAGCGGCCAGGCGCAAGGCGCGAAGCGCGCAGCGATTCGCGGCGTAGCCTCACACGTTGAACTGATGGGCGCGGCGGGTTTCGAACCTGCGACCTCTCGCGTGTGAAGCGAGCGCTCTCCCACTGAGCTACGCGCCCTCGGCCCCCGAGTCTATTGGGGTTTGGAGGTCCATGTCCGCACCCGACACACGAGCGCTACTCGGCCCACCATCCCATGAGCACCTCGCCGTCTCCCTCGCGGCGTGGGCCGAACGCGAGCAGGTCGAGGCCGTCGGGTCCGGCCTCGAAACCACGAGTGACCTCGGGAGCGACGCGGATCGCGTCGAGCGCTTGAAGCTCCACGATCTCGTCGTCCAGCTTTACGCGCCCGGAACCGGCGAGGACAACGTAGACCTCCTCGGCGTGCTCATGCCTATGCGCGAAGGGCTGGCGCTGCCCGGCCTTGACGCGGTGGTAGCTGAAGCCGGTGTCCTCGGTGTCGAGCGCATCTTTTGCGAAACGCGCCTCCTGGATGTCGCCAAACCCTGACTTGGGCGCGGCATCCTCGATCTCGGTGAGCTTCTTCAGTGTGTACGGCGCAGCCATCGCTCCCTACCTCCCTCTGGACCATGCGTTCGCTGGAGTGAGTCGTATACCCGCAAGCGGTGTCAAGCCCACCCTGAAGCGATCTGCGTTGCGCGGGCACCCTACGATCCCGAACCGCGCCCCGACGTGGGGGTGAAGCCGGGAGCTCGCTTCGGAGTAGAAGCTGGCGACCCCGTCCAATTCGTCCTGCGTCAACTCCCCTCCGAACGCGGCCTGCCCGCCGAGCTTGCTGTAGCCGGCGTGCAGCTTCTTGTCGAGCTGAGCGAGGTTGAAATGGCTGTCGTAGACGCTCTCTATGTACAACGCGACGTTCGCCCGCGCGAACCGAGCCGACGCTGACTGAGCCGTGTTCGATCTGCTCGATCGCCGCGCCGATTAGCGCCCAGCCACGTGTCGCCAGCAGCGTGAACGTACGGAAGATGCCCGCGATCTGTGACGCCGGGCCAGTGAGCGTGGTCGCCTGCGCTTCTTCCAGCAGCACCGGCAGCTTGATCCTCGCGGCGCTCTCGCCGGCTGCCACGATCGGGGCACGCACGGAAGGAGAGAACTCCGCCGGCAGGCCGTTCGCCACGAACGGCCATGCCGCTTTGGTGTCTGCGACCTCTCTGCCCACCGGCGCCTCGCTGGACCTCAGCGCGTGTACCACCGCGACCAGGTCTTCGCGCTGGAGCTTCAGTTCGGCCGGTGTCGAGGATCGGCCCGCGCCGCAACCCACGAGCGCGCCGCTCGCGATCGCGACCGCGGCACCGCTCACAAGCAGCAGCGCCGCGGCGCGCACAGCTTTCGGTTGAACGGGCGTGGTCGTCTCGGCGCCCGCGCAGCAGCGAAGCGTTAGGTGCCGAGCAGGTCGACCACGAACACGAGTGGCGCGTTCGCCGGGATCGTCGGCGGCGAGCCTTTCGCGCCGTAGGCGAGCGGAGCCGGGATGATCAGCTCGCGCCGTCCACCCACCTTCATGCCCGCCACGCCCTGATCCCAGCCGGGGATGACCTGGCCCTTGCCGAGGGTGAAGGTGAACGGTTCGTTCCGTTTCCACGAAGCGTCGAACACCTTGCCGCCTTTGTACAGCACGCCCACGTAGTTGACCGTCACCGACTGCGCCCGCCTTAGCTTCCGGACCGGTGCCCTTGATCAGATCTTTGACCTCGAGCGTGCTCGGCGCGGCCCCAGACGGGGCCGCCACCTTCGGTTCTTTCGACAGTGGCCCGCTCGTCGGCGTTTTCGCGGTCGCGGTGGGCGTGTCGGAGTCGACGCCGTTGTAGCGGTGGCTTTCGTCAGCGCTTGGTCGGCTTTGTTCTCGTTGCCGACCGTGATCGTGCTGCTCGAGCTGCTCGAACCACAGCCTGCGATCAACACCGCGACGCCGAGCGTCGCGATGCCGAGTCCGGCGCGGGAGCGGAGGGTGGTGGAGAAGTCGTTGAAGTAGGTCACGGTCGCGCAGCCTAACGGAACTCGCGGCGCCTGTGTGCGGTTGCTCGTTCTGCCGGTCCGCTGTTGTGCCCGACCTGGCTCACCGCGCCGGCCTACGATCGGTCTCGACCCGACGCTCGGTCCTCGGCCCCGAGGCACGCGCCGGTCGCCACGGACTCCGCTAGGATCGAGCGCGGACCGTGCTAGGCGGGGAGGTAGCGGCGCCCTGTATCCGCAATCCGCTCTAGCGGGGCTGAACTCCCCTTCGAGGGTTTTCCGCTCCGGTCGCCCCGCCGCTCGGGGCGTCGATGGTTCGGGTCCCGCGCGGTGTCGGCTTGCGAACCAGGTCAGGTCCGGAAGGAAGCAGCCTTAAGCGATCACCGGCAGGCGCAGCGGGAGCACCCGGACCGGAGTCGCGAGCGACGATCAGGCGACCGGGGGCCGGAGTCTCGACGAGGGGTGCACGGTCCGCTTGTTTTCGTGGGCGTCTTCGCCCGCGTGACGCGCCGGCGACCGAGACTTGGGGAGCGCTCCACGACCGCGCCTGTGGCGCATGCGCTCGAAGCATCACGAGCAGCGTTCGAAGATCAGCCACGAGCGGTTGGCGTGCACCTCGGCGAAGCCCGGTGGCACGACCACGGCCGGATGCGGGTCGTTGGGGTCGAGCATGTATTCCGTTTCGACTTCCCTGCTCGCTGGATCGACGTACTGCCCGTAGGCTGATCCGCTTGACCTCGCCGCTGACGATGTTCGCCGGGCTTGTCTTCAGATAGAGCGCGAGCAGTGGGATCGGCGCGTGGTTGGACACCTCGACCGGCCCGCACGCGAGCACGATCGAGCGGTTGTTCACGAGCGCGATCAGGTCGTCCTGGATCGACTGCTGGCGGGCCAGTTTGTCCAGTTCACGGTGCGCCGAGCGATACTGCGACGGCGTGTACGCGATCAGCGCGATCAGCACGAGCGCACCGCCGGCGATCCACCAGCGGCCGCCGCGCGTCGCCGCGCGCCAGGCGCGTCCAGCCGAACACGCCGGCGCCGCAAAAGACGCACAGGATGGCGGCGGCGAGAAACGCGTAGCGGGTGTTGATCGGCAGGCCGGCGCTCGCGAACGCGGCGAACACCACCACGGCGAGCACGCCGGCACCCGTCGCAAGCAGCGCGCGACGGCGCAGCCACAGCAGCGCCAGCACGCCACCGAGCGCCGCGCCGAGCAGAACCGGCGGGCGCAATATCTCGCCGATCCGCCGCGGTATGTACTCCGGCACGTTCCCGATCCCGGTGACCCGGTGAAGCGTTTCGGCGGTGTGCCGTGTGTTCGTGAGCGACCACAGCGCGTCGCCGGTGATCGCCATGTCGCTGAGCACCCATATCAGCGGCGCCGCGACGGCGAGCAGCGTCAGCCCGACGATCTGACGCGACGTGAGCTCGTTGCGGATGGCGCATCGACCGAGGCTTGCCACGCGTGTGCGCGCGCACGCGCGCGCGGCACGCGTGAATCATCAAGTACAGCCAGTACAGCCCCGAGAACACCCACGCCTCCGGTCGCAGCAGGCCGGCGAGCGCCAGCAGCACGAGCACGGGCGCGCCGGCCCGCGGGCACCGCGGGACTCGACGAGCAGCGCGCTCAGCACGAGCAGCAGATAGGGCACGTCCACGTAGGCGCGCACGCCATAGGACAGGATCGGCACGCGCGTGATCAGAATCAGCGCGGCCAGTGCGCCCGCGGCCCGCCCGAACCACTCGGCGCCGAGCGCATACACCACCCACCCGCAGGCCGACAGCGCGAGGAACCCGAGCGCCACCGCCACGTCCTCGACGCCGCGCTGGCCCGAGCGGGGAGAGCACGACGCCGAGCGCCTCCACCAGCGGGTGCGGGAGTGGGGGCGATCGGCAGTCCGTACGCCGGTCTGCTGCCGCGCGAGAGCTGCCCGCCCCAGGCGAGCGCGTAGAGCGTGTCGTAATTGGCGAAGCCCACGCCGCTGACGCACGCGCAGCAGGACCGCTCCGGCGGCGATCGCGAGCGAGGCGCCGAGACGGGCCGGGAGGCGCTCGATGCGGGCTCTCACAAGGGGGACGCTATCCGCTCAGGGAGGGTCCGTGGCCATGGGTAGACTCAAGCGAACGGTGTCGGCCCAGGAGCAGCCACAGCAGGAGCAGCAGCGGTCCCTGTACCGCAGACACAGACCCCGTACCTTCGCCGAGGTGGTCGGCCAGGAGCCGGTGGTGCGTACGTTGCGCAACGCGGTCGAGCG
>CAWATE010000009.1:0-212582 GCA_963784875.1 uncultured Solirubrobacterales bacterium | reverse complement strand
TAAATTTTCTGGCACAGCTCAGATGTAGCGATCGTAGGGATGGCTTGCCGCTTTCCAAAGCGCCAATCCCGAAGCCTTCTGGCGGCTGCTGACCGACGGGGCCCACGCAATCGAAGACATACCGAAGGGTCGGTATGAAATAAGTGAATCAAGCGAATTGAAATCGCTGTTCGGGGGTGCCCAGTATGGAGCCTTCCTCGAGGACGTAGATCAGTTCGATGCTGCCTTCTTCGGCATCGCCCCGCGCGAGGCGGCGATGATGGATCCGCAACAGCGGCTTACGCTTGAGCTTGCCTGGGAGGCCTGCGAAGACGCGGGCATCGTCCCCGAGCGCATGCGCGCCAGCCGGACCGCGGTCTTCGTAGGGGCTAGCGCCGGCGACTACACGGACCTGATGCATCAGCAGGGGGCCGATGCGCTCACGCGTCACTCGCTGACTGGGATCAATCGCGCCATCATCGCCAATCGCATCTCTTATGCGCTCGGCCTGCGGGGGCCGGGCGTGACGGTCGACGCCGCGCAGTCCTCCGCGCTGGTTGCGGTCCACCTCGCTTGTGAGAGCCTGAGAAGGGGTGAGTCGACGCTCGCGCTCGCCGGTGGCGTACACCTGAACCTCAGCCCCGAGAGCGCGGTCCGGCTCTCGAGCTTTGGTGCGCTGTCCCCGGATGGGCGGTGTTTCACCTTCGACGCTCGCGCCAACGGCACCGTCCGTGGCGAGGGCGGGGGCATGGTCGCGTTGAAGCCGCTCGCGCTCGCGCTCGCGGATGGCGACTCGATCTACTGCGTGATTCGCGGGAGCGCGGTCAACAACGATGGTGCCGGTGAGAGCATCGCCTCGCCCGACCGGGAGGCTCAGGAAGAGATGCTCGAGCTCGCCTATAGGCGCGCCGGCGTCAAGCGAGGGGCCGTCCAGTACGTGGAGCTGCACGGCACGGGTACCCGTCGGGGCGATCGCGTCGAGGCCGCGGCTCTGGGCTCGGTGCTCGGGGAAGCCCGTCCGGCAACACGGCCTTTGTTGGTCGGCTCGGCCAAGACCAACATTGGGCACCTGGAGGGTGCGGCCGGGATAGTCGGCCTGATCAAGACGGCCCTCAGCATCCGGCATCGGGAGCTTCCCGCCAGCCTCAATTTTCGTGAGCCGAGCCCGGAGATCCCCCTTGAGACCCTGCATCTGCGCGTGGTGGAGCAACTCGGCTCCTGGCCCGAGGAGACGGTCCCGCTGCTCGCCGGCGTGAGCTCCTTTGGCATGGGTGGCACGAACTGTCATGTCATCCTCGCGGAGGCGCCCGAGCCATTTGGTGTCCGAGCATCGGGGCCGGCTGGCGCCGTCGCACCGCAACAGACGCCGTGGATCCTCTTCGGCCAAGAGCGCGGAGGCACTGCACGCCCAGGCTATGCGTCTCTTGGAGCATTTGCAGGACGCGCCGGACTTGAGCGCCGGTGACGTTGCGCACACCTTGGCGGTGTCGCGTTCGCTCTTTGATCACCGTGCTGTGGTGCTCGGCAGCGACCGCGACCAGTTGCTCGCAGGCCTCGGCGACATTGTGAGGCGCGAGCCCGCAGCGAACGTGGTCGAAGGTGTCGCCGATGCCGGCAGCCGCGGAGCCGTGTTCCTCTTCCCGGGCCAGGGCTCGCAGTGGCACGGGATGGCCCGCGAGATGATCGCAACCGCTCCGGCATTCGCGCAGCACATGCACGAGTGTGCCGATGCGCTCGCACCACACCTGGACTGGTCGTTGATGGACGTCGTGCGCGGCGAGCCGGGAGCGGAGGACCTCGACCGGATAGACGTCGTACAGCCAGCTCTATTTGCGGTGATGGTGTCGCTGGCCAGGCTCTGGCAGTCCTGCGGTGTGCAGCCGGGTGCGGTGGTGGGACACTCCCAGGGCGAGATCGCGGCCGCGCACCTCGCAGGGGCATTGTCGCTTGAGGAGGCGGCGCGGCTCGCGGCGCTGCGCAGCCGACTGTTGACGAGCCTCGTTGGCCGCGGGGCGATCGTCTCGGTGGCGCTCACGGTCCAAGAGCTGCGTCCCTATCTCGAGCAGAGTGGCGAGCGCCTCTCGATCTCGGCCGTCAACGGACCGTCTGCGGTTGCCGTGGCAGGCGATCACGAGACGCTCGACGCGCTGGTCGCGAGCTTGAAGGCGGACGGGATCAGGGCCCGGAAGGTTCCAGCGACGGTCGCGACGCACTCTCCCCAGGCTGAGGACTTGCGCGAGGAGCTGTTGAGCGTCCTCGGCACAGTCGATGCCCGCGTCGGCGGTATCGACTTCTACTCGACAGTCACCGCCGGTCCGCTCAACACGGCTGAGCTCGACGTGGAGTATTGGTATCGCAACCTGCGCCAGCCGGTGCGCTTTCGGGACACCGTGCGCACGTTGCTTGCCGACGGCTATCGCGCCTTTATCGAGGTCAGCCCACACCCGGTTCTGATCGCTGGAACTCAGGATACGGCCGACGAAACGTTGGGCGACCTCGAGGACGCCGTGATCGGCGGCTCGCTGCGTCGCAACCAGGGCGGTCTGGATCGGTTTCTCGCCTCGCTCGCCGAGATGCACGTGCGCGGTGTCGATGTCGATTGGGCGGCGCTCCGGGCCGGCTCAGCCGTAACACGGGTCACCTTGCCAACCTACCCATTTCAGCGCTCGAGGCACTGGCTGGATGCTCCGAACGTGGGCTCGCGGAGCGCCGGCGCTGCCGATCGTACCGGGATGGCTGAAGACACCGGGACGGCCGAGCGCACAGGGACGGACGAGGACACCGGGACAGCCGAGCACACCGCGACGACAGAGAGCCCCGAGTCCGTTCCCGCGTCCTCGATCGCGGCGCGACTGGCCGGGCTGACCGTGCCGGAGCAGCGGCGCATAGTGCTCGGGCTCGTACGTGCTCACGTGGCCATCGTCCTGGGCTACGACTCGGCTGAGGCCGTCCCCATGAAGCGAGCCTTCAAGGAGCTCGGATTCGACTCGGCCGCGGCCACGCAACTGCGTAACCGACTCACGGCCGCCACCGGGCTGAAGCTGCCGACGCAGCTCATATACGACTTTCCCAATAGCGCCGAGCTCGCAGAGCAGTTGCTGCGCGTGGCGAGCGGTGCATCGATGGTCGCTGCCGCAGCGCCGCTTCTGTCTGCGGTTCACGACGATCCGATTGCGATCGTGGGTATCGGCTGCCGCTATCCGGGCGGGGTGAGCTCAGCCGAGCAGCTCTGGGAGCTGATCTCGGGCGGCGGCGACGCGATCGGCGACTTCCCCACGAATAGAGACTGGCCGTTGGCCGGTCTCTACGATCCCGACCCCGATCACAGCTCCACCAGCTACACGCGCCAAGGCGGGTTTCTTTACGACGCTGACAAGTTTGACGCCGACTTCTTCGGTATCGGCCCTCGCGAGGCCGCCGCGATGGATCCTCAGCAACGGCTGATGCTGGAAGTCTGCTGGGAGGCGATCGAGCAGGCTGGAATCGACCCAGATTCGCTGCGCGGCAGCCAGACCGGGGTGATCGCCGGTATCAGCTCCCAGGATTACGGTCCTCGCCTGCACGAAGCCTCCGCAATCTCTGAGGGCCACACAATGACCGGCAGCTTCGGCAGCATCGTCTCGGGTCGCGTGGCATATAGCCTGGGTCTGGAAGGTCCCGCGTTCACGGTCGACACGGCCTGCTCGTCATCGCTGGTCGCGCTGCACCAGGCATGTGGAGCGCTGCGCCAAGGCGAATGCTCGCTGGCGCTTGCCGGCGGCGTCACGATCATGGCCTCACCTGGGATCTTCATCGAGTTCTCTCGCCAGCGCGGGCTCGCTCCCGACGGGCGCTGCAAGTCCTTCGCCGCGGCCGCCAACGGCACCGGCTTCTCCGACGGCGTCGGCGTATTGGTCTTGGAGCGTCTCTCCGACGCGCGACGCAGCGGCCATCGGGTGTTGGCGCTCGTGCGGGGATCAGCCGTCAACCAGGACGGGGCGAGCAATGGACTGACTGCCCCCAACGGACCGTCCCAGGAAGGTGTGATCCGCATGGCTCTGGCCGACGCGGGTCTTTCCGCAGGCGAGGTCGACGCGGTCGAGGCGCACGGCACCGGCACGACCCTGGGCGATCCGATCGAGGCGCAGGCGTTGCTTGCGACCTACGGTCAAGAACGCGAAGATGGCCCGCTGCTGCTCGGGTCGGTGAAGTCCAACATCGGTCACACCCAGGCCGCCGCCGGGGTTGCAGGCGTGATCAAGATCGTCGAGTCGCTGCGCCACGACCTCCTGCCGGCGACGCTGCACGTCGACCGGCCCTCTCCGGAGGTCGATTGGGAGGCCGGCTCAATTAAGCTGCTCACCGAGCCCGAGCCGTGGTTGCGGCGGGGGCGTCCGCGCCGCGCGGGCGTATCCGCGTTTGGGGTGAGCGGCACCAATGCTCACGTCATCATCGAGGAGGCCTCTCCAGCGCTCGAAATCGATCGGTCGCCGGCGGTGGGGCTCGACGCACCGCCAGCTCTTGAGTCTGAGCTGTCGGCAACCGTCAGGGTTGAGCCGGCGACAGCTCACGAAGACGCGCTCGAGCGTGGTGGCGGTCCCACGAGGTCAGTGGAGCTTCCCACCCTGCCGTTTGTCATCGCGGCTCGCAGCGCCGAGGCTCTGGAGGCTCAGGCGGCGCGGCTGGCCGCACACCTGCGTAAGCAGCCAGATCTGGCCTTGGTGGATACGGCTTTCTCGCTGGCCACCTGTCGGGCTCAGCTGGAGCATCGCGCTGTGCTCCTCTGTGCGCAGCGCGAGGACCTGCAGGCGGGCCTCGGGGCGCTCGCGCAAGGCCTGTCGGGGGCCGAGCTCGTGCAGGGTGTCGCGGGGACCGGGGCTACGGCGTTCCTATTTACCGGGCAGGGCGCACAGCGGCTGGGGATGGGCCGCGAGCTGTGTGACGCCTTCCCCGTCTTCGCGCAGGCGCTGAGCGAGGTCTGCGCGGCGCTCGACCCACATCTCAAAGCGCCCTTGCGGGATGTGATCGATGCCGCGCCAGACACACCGGCCGCGACGTTGCTCGATCGCACCGAGTTCACCCAGCCGGCGCTGTTCGCCCTGGAGGTCGCGCTCTACCGGCTCGTCGAGTCGTTTGGTCTGCGGCCTGACTTCCTCGTCGGCCATTCGATCGGCGAGCTCACCGCAGCGCATGTCGCCGGCGTCCTCTCCCTCGGAGACGCGGCACAGCTGGTAGCCGCGCGCGGACGGTTGATGGGGGCGCTGCCGGCCGGGGGGGCGATGCTCGCGCTCGAGGCGACTGAGCAGGAAGCACGGGAGAGCCTGAGCGGGTTCGCGGAGCGAGTCGCGGTGGCCGCGACCAACGCGCCGCGCGCCGTCGTCCTCTCCGGTGAGCAGTCAGCGATCGAGGAGCTGGACGATCGCTGGCGGGAACGGGGTCGCAAGAGGACCCGGCTGCGAGTTAGTCACGCGTTTCACTCCGCGCTGATGGATCCGATGCTCGAGGAGCTACGCGAGGTCGCCCAAGGCCTGACCTTCCATGCCCCACAGATCCCGATCGTCTCGAGCTTGGCCGGCGAGGGCGTGGCCGGCGAGCTCACGAGCCCCGACTATTGGGCCTTGCAGGTACGCGAGCCGGTTCGCTTTGCCGAGGCGGTCATCGCGCTCGAGGCGGCGGGCGTGACGCGCTTCCTGGAGCTTGGTCCCGACGGCGCGTTGAGCGCGATGATCCGCCAGAGCCTCACAGAGCCCGCAGATCGCGCCGCGTCGATCGTGCCCACCCTACGTGCCGAGCGGCCCGAGACCGACAGCTTCCTTGCCTTTCTCGCTCATGCTCACACCAGCGGTCTCGACGTCGATTGGTCTGCGCTGTTCGCCGGCAGCGAGGCCCGGCGGGCCGACCTGCCGACGTACTCCTTCCAACGCCGTCGCTACTGGCTCCCATCCCGGTCCGGTGGTGGCGACGCCGGTTCGCTGGGGCAGTCCTCTGCCGAGCATCCTCTGCTGGGGGCCGCTCTCCGTTTGGCGGGCGATGAGGGCTGGCTGTTCACCGGACGCCTCTCGCTGCAATCGCACCCTTGGCTCGCAGACCACGCGGTGAGCGGGACCGTGTTGCTGCCCGGCACTGGATTTCTGGAGCTGGCGCTCGCTGTCGGCGAGCGCGTCGGGGTGCCTGTGGTCGAGGAGCTGACGCTCGAGGCGCCATTGGTGCTCGACCAAGAGCTCGCCGTGCAGGTTCAGCTCACCGTGACAGAGCCGGACGCGCAGGGACGCTGTGAGCTCCACATTTACTCGCGAGCGCAGGTCCCGGGTGAGGCCGAAGAGCTTCAGGCGGCGGGGTGGACGCGCCATGCGCACGGCTTGCTGTGTGCAGCCGTCGAGCAGGAAGAAAACCACGCTGACGTCCAAGCGTTCATCGCGGAACAGTGGCCGCCACCGGGGGCGGAGCAGGTGGATATCGAGCTCGTCTACGATCGGTTGGCGGGGGTCGGCTACGACTACGGGCCAGCGTTCCAAGGCCTGCGCGCGGCCTGGCGGCGCGGCGATGAGCTGTTCGCGGAGGTTGCGCTCGACGATGAGCAGGCCGCTGACGCCGCACGCTTTCAGATCCATCCGGTGCTCTGCGATGCGGCGCTGCACCTGATGGCGGACGCACGTCGGCCGAGCGAGCTCGTGGTCCCCTTCACGTTCTCGGGGGTATGTGTATACGGCCCAGGTGTGAGCGCACTGCGTGTGCGTCTCAGGCGCGACGGCGACACGCTCGGCGTTCTGGCGCTCGACCAGCAGGGCGCCGTGGCGTTAGCAGTCCAGGAGCTGCGGACGCGCCCGATCGACCCGCGTCAGCTGGATGTCGGCACTCGCGTGGGAGCAGGTTCAATCTATGAGCTCCAGTGGATCGAGACTCCCGCTGCAACTCCGGCTGGTGCATCACAGCGAGTGATCCTGCTTGGCGATGAGGCTGTGGCGCTGGCGCCGCCTGCGATCGAGGCTGGGCAGCACGCAGATCTGGATGCCTTGGGGGCGGCGTTGGCTGACGGGCTCCAAGTGCCGGATGTGGTGCTGGTGGCGCCGCCGGAGTCTACGACGCCGGGGCTCGGGCGCGAGGTTCGCGATCGTGTCAATTGGGCGCTGAGCCTTCTGCAAGCTTGGATTGCCGACGAGCGCTTGGTGGATACGCGACTCGTGCTGCTGACCACGGGTGGGGTGGCGCTCGACGGACAGCGGGAAGCTCCCGATTTGGGCCTGGCAACGATCTTGGGACTCGTGCGCACCGCCCAGGCGGAGCATCCGGATCGCTTCGGCCTCGTCGACGTCGATCCGAACGTGACCTCGCGGGAGTTGTTGCGGGAGCTGCTGAACAGCGACGAGCCCCAGCTCGCGTTGCGCGACGGAGTGGCCTATGCGCCGCGGCTTGCAAGGTCGGCCGGCGAGCTCGGCGCAGCGCCAAGGCTCGACCCCGCCGGGACCGTCCTCGTGACAGGAGGAACCGGGGGGCTGGGAGCACTGCTCGCGCGTCACCTCGTGGCTGAGCACGGCGTTCGTCAGCTGCTCTTGGTCAGCCGCCGCGGTCCCGCGGCGGCCGGCGCCGAGGACCTGCGCTCAACGCTCGAACAGGCCGGGTGCACGACGCGCATCGTCGCCTGCGATGTGGCCGAGCGCGACGCCGTCGCGGAGCTGCTCGAGACAATCCCGCAAGCGCACCCCTTGACCGCGGTGTTCCACGCCGCCGGGGTGCGCGACGACGGCGTGCTCACCTCGCTCGACGGCGAACGGCTGGCGACGGTGATGAGGCCGAAGGTTCAGGCCGCGATCAATCTGCACGAGCTGACCAGCGACATGGCGCTCGCCGAGTTCGTGCTGTTCTCCTCGGTCGTTGCCACCCTCGGCAGCCCGGGCCAGGCCAACTACTCCGCCGCGAACGCGTTCCTCGACGCGTTGGCTCAGCGCCGGCAAACGCAGGGCCTGCCGGCCCAATCGCTCGCGTTCGGCGCCTGGGCCACGAGCAGCGGGATGCTCGCTCAGCTCACCGACACCGACCGATCCCGCTGGGAGCGCCTCGGCCTGACTCCCTTTGGCGATCGGCAGGGTCTGCAGGCCATCGACCGTGCCCGTGGTCTCGGGCTGCCGATGCTCGCTCCGATGCAGCTCAACACGGCTGCCCTGCGGGCGAGCGCCAAGACCGCGACGCTACCCGGAGCGCTACGCGGACTGGCTCCCTCCAGGGCTCGTAGCGGCACTGACGCACGGGGAGATCTGGCCAGGCGCCTGGCACAGACGCCCGAACCAGAGTGGGAGCGCGTCATCTTGGAGCTCGTGCGGGGACACGTCGCGGGCGTGCTCGGCCACAGCGGCCCGGATGCGGTTGGGCCGGAGCGCTCGTTCAAGGATCTGGGGGCGGACTCGCTGAGTGGGGTCGAGCTGCGCAATCGTCTGACTGCCGCCACCGGCCTGCGGTTGCCGCTGACGCTGGTCTTCGATCACCCCACCGCGGCCGCGGTCGCGCGCTTCCTGCGCTCCAAGCTCGCCGGCACGACGCGTCTCGTGGCGGCCAGTCGCGCGCCCGCCCGCACGGGTGAGCCGATCGCGATCGTGGGGATGAGCTGTCGCTATCCGGGCGGGGTGAGCTCGCCGCAGGATCTGTGGAACCTGGTTATGACGGGCACCGATGCGATCTCTGAGTTCCCGACCGATCGTGGGTGGGATCTCGAGCGGCTGTATGACCCCGATCCCGATCATCCCGGAACGAGCTATACGCGCGAGGGAGGGTTCCTCCACGACGCCGCGGAGTTCGACGCGGCGTTCTTCGGCATCAGCCCACGCGAGGCACTGGCGATGGACCCCCAGCAGCGCCTGCTGCTCGAAAGCGCCTGGGAGGCATTCGAGGATGCTGGGATCGATCCCAAAGCTCTGAACGGCAGCCGCACCGGCGTCTACG
This sequence comes from uncultured Solirubrobacterales bacterium, assembly GCA_963784875.1. GTDB lineage: Bacteria > Actinomycetota > Thermoleophilia > Solirubrobacterales > Solirubrobacteraceae > Palsa-744. The sequence continues at coordinate 203,690 of CAWATE010000009.1, read as the reverse complement.
CGGGGGTCATGTACCAGGACTACGGCGTGAGCTCAGGGCCGATGGCAGCCGACCTCGAGGGCTTCGTGGGTGGCGGCAGCCTCGTTACCGGGCGCGTGGCCTACACCTTCGGTCTTCAAGGCCCCGCGATCACGATCGACACCGCGTGCTCATCCTCGCTGGTTGCGCTGCACGACGCCTGCCAGGCGCTGGACTCGGGCGAGTGCGAGCTTGCCCTGGCCGGTGGCGTAACGGTGATGTCGACCCCGAGCACGTTCATCTCCTTCTCCCGCCAGCGCGGCCTTGCCGCTGACGGTCGCTGCAAGTCCTTCGGCGCCGAGGCCGACGGCACCGGCTGGTCGGAGGGCGTCGGCCTGCTGCTCTTGGAGCGTCTCTCAGATGCCCGTCGCAACGGCCACGAGGTGCTGGCGCTCGTGCGCGGCTCGGCGATCAACCAGGACGGTGCGAGTAATGGCATGACCGCTCCCAACGGGCCTTCTCAAGAACGCGTGATCCTTCAGGCGCTGGCCAACGCGGGCCTTCCGGCCGGCGAGATCGACGCGGTCGAGGCGCACGGCACGGGAACGACGCTGGGCGATCCAATCGAGGCGCAGGCGCTGCTGGCGACCTACGGGCAGGAGCGTCGCAACGGGCCGCTGCTGCTCGGGTCGCTGAAGTCGAACATCGGCCACACCCAGGCTGCCGCCGGAGTCGGGGGCGTGATCAAGCTGGTCGAGGCTCTCCGACACGGGGTACTGCCAAAGACGCTGCACGCCGACGTGGCCTCTGCACGCGTGGATTGGTCTGAAGGCGACGTTGCATTGCTCACCTCCCCGGTGGCCTGGCCGCAGGGCGAGCACGTTCGCCGCGCAGGGGTCTCCTCCTTTGGCGTCTCTGGGACCAACGCGCATGTGATCCTGGAGGAAGCTCCACCGGCGCTCGCGACCACACAGACATGGCAGATATCGCCAGTCGGCAAGGATGAGCTGCTCCCGTTCGTGCTCTCCGCGGCCGAGGATCATGCGCTGCGTGAGCAGGCGGCGCGCCTTGCTTCCCACCTGCGCGCTCATCCGGAGCTCGAGCCACTCGACGTTGCCGCGACGCTCGCGGTCAACCGCGCCTCGCTCGAGCACAGGGCGATCGCGTTCGCGACGGAGCCGCAGCAGTTGATCGCTCGCCTGGAGCTCATCCAGCAGGGCGGCGAGGTCGATGGCGTCTTCGCAGGCAGCGGGCGGAACGAGGGCGGCGTGGCGTTCCTGTTCTCCGGTCAGGGCTCACAGTGGGCCGGCATGGGGCGCGAGCTTTACGACGCGTTTCCCCGTTTTGCGCACGAGCTCGATGCTGTCTGCGCCCAGCTCGACCCTCACCTCGGCCGGCCCCTGTTGAAGCTGATGTTCGCGCAAGACGGCTCGGCCGATGCGCGGCTATTGGATGAGACGCAGTTCACCCAGGCTGCGCTGTTCGCGCTTGAGGTGGCGCTCTGCAGGCTGATCATGAGCTTCGCCATCAAGCCCGACTACCTGATCGGGCATTCGATCGGCGAGCTGGTCGCGGCACACATAGCCGGGGTGTTATCGCTGGAGGATGCCGCGAGGCTGGTGGCCGCACGTGGACGCCTGATGGGTGCGCTCCCGGCCGGGGGTGCGATGCTCGCCGTCGAGGCCACCGAGCAAGAGGCGCTGGCGAGCCTGCGGGAGGTCGGCGAAAGTGATCAGAGCACCATGGGGAAGACGGTGGCCCTCGCCGCGGTGAACGGTCCGCGGGCAGTCGTCCTTTCGGGTGGCGTCGAGGCGATTGAGACATTGAGCGACTACTGGCGCGCACGGGCCCATAAGCAGACCGTGCTGCGGGTCAGTCACGCGTTTCACTCGCCGCTGATGGAGCCGATGCTCGACGAGCTGCGAGCGGTTGCCCAGACGCTCACGTTCAACCTGCCGAGTCTGCCGATCGTCTCCAATCTCACCGGGGAGGTGGCCGGTGAGGAGCTCATGACCCCCGACTACTGGGTCGAGCACGTCCGTGGCGCGGTGCGCTTTGCCGACGGCGTTCGATATCTGGAGCGGGCGGGTGTGACGCGGCTACTCGAGCTTGGCCCGGATGGCGTGCTGAGCGCGATGGCGCAGCAATGCATGAGCGAGGAGCTCGCGACCCGCGCGCTTGTCGCGACTGCGATGCGCGCGCGCCGTCCTCAGGCAGAGACCGTCCTCGCGCTGCTGGCTGAAGCTCACGTCCACGGTGTCGAGGTCGACTGGAGAGGGCATTTCCTCGCCAAAGGTGGCGGGTATGTTCGGCTCCCGACCTATGCCTTTCAGCGGCGGCCGTTTTGGCTGAAGCCTGGGATCGACGCGCGTGGAGCGGGCTCGCTCGGACAATCCTCGGCGGAGCATCCGCTGCTGGGCGCGGCCGTCGGGCTGGCGGGGGAGCGAGGGTGGCTGTTCACGGGTCGGCTGTCACTCGAGGACCACCCCTGGCTGCGCGACCACGTGGTGCTCGGGACTGTGCTGCTACCCGGCGCCGCTCTGCTCGAGTTGGCGTTGCACGCGGGCGCTCGAGTCGGCTGCCCCCTGGTCTCGGAGTTGACGTTGGAGGCGCCGCTTGCTCTGCCCGAGCAGGGCGCCGTACAGTTGCAGCTCTCGGTCGGCGAGCCCGACGAGTCAGGCGGACGTCTGATGAGTATCTACGCCCGCGCTGAGGAGGAGGCCTTGGGTGGCGATACGCCGGCGGTTGAGTGGGTCCGTCACGCCAGCGGCATGCTGATCGAGGAGGAGCGGCGGAGCACCGCTGATGCTCAGGCTCTCTCCGAGCGAGCGAGCTCGCTTGCCGGCGAGTCCTGCTGGCCACCCGAGGATGCTGAGGTGGTGGCGGTCGACGGTCTGTACGATCGCCTGGCCGAGCGGGGTTTTGAGTACGGTCCCGCGTTTCAGGGACTGCGTGCCGCTTGGCGGCGCGATGATGAGATCTTCGCAGAGGTCGCGCTCGCCGAGGAGGAGCGCGAGGAGGTATCTGCCTTTGGTATCCACCCAGCACTGCTCGACGCGGCGCTGCACGCGAGCAACCTACGTTTACATGAGCACGGCGAGGATCTCGGCGGCGCGCGTCTTCTACCGTTCTCCTTCAGTGCCGTGGAGCTGCATGCGACAGGTGCGTCGGTTTTGCGGATCCAGCTGTCTCCTGCCCCGGACGCGAGCGGAGTGTCGTTGGTGGCGGCCGACGAGGCCGGTGGCCTCGTCGCATCGATGGACTCGCTGGTCGTGCGCGAGGTCCCAGTCGAGCAGCTGAACGTCAGCCGCGACACCCATCGCGACTCGCTGTTTGAGATGCGCTGGGTGGAGGTGCCGGTTGCGGAGCGTGGTGTCGGTGGCGTCGTGATGTTGGGCGGGTCCTCGTCGGCGTCTGCGTCCTGGTTGGCGGGGTGTTTGGCCGGCGCGGGGTGTTCGGTTGAGATGTTTGCTGGTTTGGATGCTTTGCGCGGAGCGCTGGATAGCGGTGTGGTGGAAGTGCCGGAGTATGTGTTGGCGGATTGTGACTCGTTGTTCGAGGGCGCCGGCGACGATTTGAGTGGGGGTGTTGGTGAGCTGGCATGCAGGCTGTTGGCGCTCGTGCAGGAATGGCTTGCCGAGGAGTGTTTTGCCGGGTCGCGCTTGGTGGTTGTGACCCATGGCGCTGTGGCGGCGCATGGGGGTGAGTGTGTGTCGGGGCTGGCGCAGGCGCCTGCATGGGGTTTGTTGCGTTCGGCGTTGGTGGAGAGCCCCGGATGCTTTGCGCTCGTGGATGTCGATGACGGCGTTGACGGTGGTGTGCTGTTTGCGGCGTTGGGATTGAATGAGTCGCAGTTGTTGGTGCACGGGGACGTGGTGTGCGTGCCTAGGTTGGTGAGGCCTGCCGGCGGCGGGTTGGTTGTTCCTGGCGGCATGCCGGGTTGGCGTCTGGGCGTCGGTGGCGGGGTTTTTGAGGGTGTTTCACTTGAGCCTGTCTCTGGGAATGAGCGTGAGCTTGGTTGGGGTGAGGTTCGCGTCGGCGTGCGTGTGGGGGGCCTGAATTTTCGTGATGTGTTGATCGTGTTGGGAATGTATCCGGGCGAGGCGCGGGTGGGTGGCGAGTTCGCGGGCGTCGTTTTGGAGATCGGCCCGGGGGTTGATGACCTGGCTGCCGGCGATCGTGTGATGGGGCTGTCGAGCGATGGTCTTGGTGGGGTGGTGGTCATTGATCGTCGTTTGGTTGTGAGGATCCCTACGCGCTGGTCGTTTGCGCAAGCCGCGAGCGTGCCGGTGGTGTTCTTGACGACCTATTACGCATTCGTTGATTTGGCGAGGTTGCAGGCCGGTGAGAGGGTGTTGGTGCATGCGGGCACAGGTGGTGTTGGCATGGCCGCCGTGCAGTTGGCGAGGTATTTGGGTGCTGAGGTGTTTGCCACGGCGAGCCCTGGGAAGTGGGGCGTATTGCGGGAGATGGGGTTTGACGATGCTCATATCGCGTCTTCTCGCTCGCTTGAGTTCAGGGAGCGTTTTCTGCAGGCGAGTGGTGGGGAGGGCATGGACGTTGTTCTGAACTCGCTCGCGGGAGAGTTCGTGGACGCTTCGCTCGATTTGCTCCGTGATGGTGGCCGCTTGATCGAGATGGGCAAGACCGATATCCGCAACTCGCAGCAGATAGCCGACGAGCGCCCAGGAGTCGTCTATCGCGCATTCGATCTGCCAGAAGCCGGTCCCGAGCGTATACAGGAGATGCTTATCGAGGTGATGGCGTTGTTCGGTTACGGTGTGCTTGAAGCGTTGCCTGTGAGGACGTGGGATGTGCGCCAGGCCAGGGACGCATTTCGCTTCATGAGTCAAGCGCGTCACACCGGCAAGATCGCGTTGAGCCTGCCAGCGACGAGTATCGATCCGCAGAGCACCGTCCTCATAACCGGCGGCACGGGATCATTGGGTGTCCTGATGGCACGACATCTGGTGGTGCAGCACGGTGTGAAGCACCTGTTGTTGGTCAGCAGAAAAGGCGAGCGCGCCGAGGGTGCTATGCGAATGCAGGCCGAGCTCGAATCTCTGGGCGCAGAAGTGACGATCGCCGCCTGCGATGTTTCCGATCGGGAGCAGTTGCGGGTATTGCTCGAGTCCATCGGTGGTGAGGCTCCGCTTGGCGCTGTCGTGCATACTGCTGGTGTCGTCGACGATGGCGTGATCGGCTCGCAGACGACCGAGGGTATCGAGCGAGTGTTCGCTCCCAAGGCCGACGCGGCGTGGTATCTGCACGAACTGACCCAGGGTCTGGATCTGCAGGCGTTCGTGTTGTTCTCCTCGCTCGCGGGCACGCTCGGCAGCTCAGGTCAGGGCAATTACGCGGCTGCAAACACGTTCCTGGACGCTCTGGCTGCTCATCGCCGCGCGCGCGGCCTACCCGGCATTTCCCTGGCCTGGGGCTTGTGGGAGCAAGAGGACGGGATGGCCGGTGCTTTGAGCGAGGTAGATCGCTCGCGAATGGCTCGCTCTGGGATCGGGACGCTCTCGTCAAGCCTTGGTCTCGAGCTCTTCGACGAGGCGCTCCACAGCAGCGAGTCTTTCATCGCGCCGGCCCCGCTTGACCTGAGGGCTTTGCGCGCCCAAGCCAGCGCTGGCATGCTGCCAGCGGTGCTGACCGACCTGGTACGCGCACCCCAACAACAACAGCGTCGTCGTCGCTTGGGTGAAGCTCGGGATATCTCTCTCGCTGCGCGCCTTACCGATGTCCCCGAGACGGAGCGCGAGGGAGTCCTGCTGGATCTCGTAAGGACACAGGTCGCAGCGGTGCTGGGTCACACGACACCACAGTCCATCGATACGCAACGCGCGCTCAAGGATCTCGGGTTTGACTCCCTGGCGGCGGTCGAGCTACGCAACCGCCTCAGCCAAATATCGGGACTACGGTTGCCTTCGACGCTCGTCTTCGACTACCCCACAACAAAAGATCTCGTCACATATCTACTCACACTAACCACCAGTACAGCCGCCTCTGCCCGCGCCTCAACGGCGCCATCGGCACGGGTGCCTGTTGATGAGCCGATCGCGATCGTGGGGATGAGCTGTCGCTATCCGGGTGGTGTGAGCTCGCCGCAGGATCTGTGGAACCTGGTTATGTCGGGCACTGATGCGATCTCTGGGTTCCCGACCGATCGTGGGTGGGATCTCGAGCGGTTGTATGACCCCGATCCCGATCATCCCGGAACGAGCTATACGCGCGAGGGAGGGTTCCTCCACGACGCCGCGGAGTTCGACGCGGCGTTCTTCGGCATCAGCCCACGCGAGGCACTGGCGATGGACCCCCAGCAGCGCCTGCTGCTCGAAAGCGCCTGGGAGGCATTCGAAAACGCCAACATCGACCCTCACTCACTGAAAAACACGCCGGCAGGAGTATTTACCGGAATCAGCGCCTCGGGCTACGGCGGAGGCATGTTCAGCAGCACAACGGAACCAGACCTTCAAGGGTACAGGCTGACCGGCAGTACCGGCAGCGTTTCTTCGGGTCGTGTCTCGTACACGTTTGGGTTTGAGGGTCCGGCGATGTCGATTGACACGGCGTGCTCTTCCTCACTGGTCGCGCTGCACCTGGCGAGCCAGGCGTTGCGCGCGGGGGAATGTTCGCTGGCGCTCGCCGGTGGGGTCACGGTGCTCGCTGCACCGGGACTGTTCCTCGAGTTCAGTCGCCAACGTGGTCTTGCTCTGAATGGACGCTGTAAGTCTTTCGCCGATGCCGCCGACGGTGTGGGGTGGTCTGAGGGCGTCGGCGTACTGCTGCTCGAGCGCCTATCCGATGCGCAGCGCGACGGCCATCCGATACTCGCTCTCCTACGCGGAAGCGCCGTCAATCAGGATGGCGCGTCCAACGGGCTGACGGCGCCCAACGGTCCATCCCAACGACGGGTTATCACGCAGGCGCTGGCAAGCGCGGGCCTCTCACCAGCCGAGATCGATGCAGTAGAGGCCCACGGCACCGGCACCACCCTGGGTGATCCGATCGAGGCGCAAGCACTGCTGGCGACGTACGGACAAGACCGTCCCGAGGATCACCCCCTGTGGCTTGGATCGATCAAGTCAAACATAGGTCACTCCGTGGCAGCCGCCGGTGTCGCCGGCGTAATCAAGATGGTCATGGCGATGCGTAACAACACATTGCCGCGCACACTGCACGTCGATCAGCCGTCCTCGCATATCGATTGGTCGGCGGGTGCCGTGTCATTGCTGACAGAAGCGGTTGCATGGGAGCGCAACGGTCGACCGCGACGAGCCGGGGTGTCCTCGTTTGGGATCAGCGGCACGAACGCACACGTGATCCTGGAGGAGTGTCCGCAGTCGCCGGTGGCTCCCCCAACGGAGGTCGCGGGTGTCGCCGACGATAGGGCTTACTCCGGGGAGCGTATCGCCGTCGGCGAGTGCATTCCGTGGGTGCTGTCGGGCAGAGGTGAGCCAGCATTGCGCGATCAGGCGCTGCGCCTGCTGGAGCGTTTCGGCGATGGTTCTGAGCTCGACTCGACCGGCGTCGGATATGCGCTGAGCGGCCGGGCGGCCTTTGATGACCGCGCTGTGCTGCTGGGCGCCGACCGGGGATCCCTGCTGAGTGGGCTCTCCTGCTTGGCTCGCGGTGAGTCCTCGCCCGATGTCGTGCGTGGTTTCGCGGGCGGCGAGGGCCGGGTTGCGTTCCTGTTCACCGGCCAGGGCGCTCAGCGGGCCGGCATGGGTAGGGAGCTCTACGAGGCCTTCCCCGTGTTCAGGGGTGCGCTGGATGAGATGTGCGCGGAGCTGGATCGTCATCTGGGACGCGAGCTGCTCGAGGTGATCTTCGCCGAGGATGCGACCGCACAGCCCGCGTGTGAGCGGTTGCTCGATCAGACAGCCTTCACCCAACCCGCTCTGTTTGCGCTCGAGGTCGCGCTGTTCAGGCTGGTCACGTCGTGGGGCGTGCGGCCTGACTTCATGGCAGGCCATTCGATCGGTGAGCTGACGGCAGCGCATCTCGCCGGGGTGTTCTCTCGTGAGGACGCGTGCGCGCTTGTCGCGGCCCGCGGCCGATTGATGGGAGAGCTGCCCGTGGGAGGGGCGATGGTGGCCATCCAGGCATCGGAGCTCGAGGTGCTCGAGACGCTTGCCGGCGCCGAAGGCAGAGCTGCCCTTGCGGCAGTGAACGGACCCTCCTCGGTGGTGATCTCAGGCGACGAGGATGCCGTTCTGGGCTTGGCGGACATTTGGGAGGAGCGAGGGGTCAAGGCGCGGCGCCTGCGCGTCAGCCACGCGTTTCATTCGCCGCACATGGACGGGATGGTGGGTGCGTTTGCCGAGGTGGTGCGGGGCGTCACTCTGCGACCTCCCCAACTTCCGGTCGTCTCCAACGTGACCGGCGAGCTGCTCTCCACCGCGCAGGCCTGCTCGGTGGAGTACTGGGTCGATCACGTGCGCGAACCCGTGCGCTTTTGCGACGGCGCGCTCTGGCTCAACGCTCAAGGCGTCCACAGCCTGCTCGAGCTCGGCCCCGATGGCGTGCTCAGCGCGATGGGCCGCGAGTGCCTGATCGGCGAGCGCGGTCCCGGGGACGTGATCGCAGACGCCGCTGATCCTGGTCGCTCGATCGTGGCCGTGCCGGTCTTGCGCGGCCAGCGCCCCGAGGTTCAAACAATGTTCACGGCCCTGGCTGAGATGTGGACACACGGCGTGCCCGTGAACTGGGGTGCAGTGCTCGCGGACGTTGGCCCTCGCGGGGTTGCGCTGCCGACCCTGCCGACGTATGCGTTTCAGCGCGAGCGCTACTGGCTGAAGCCGTCGACGGGGGCGGGGGACGTCGTCGCCATCGGCCAGGTCGCGGCCGATCACCCGCTGCTGGGCGCCGTCGTGGGCTTGGCCGAAGGACGCGGCTGGCTGTTCACCGCTCGGCTGTCGCTCGCGTCGCACTCGTGGCTCGCCGACCACGCCGTACTGGGCACCGCGCTGCTGCCTGGTGCGGCGTTCCTTGAGTTGGCGCTGCACGCCGGCAGCCGGCTCGGGTGCGAGGTCGTGCAGGAGCTCACGCTTGAGTCCGCGCTCGTCCTCCCTGAGCGCGGCGCTGTGCAGCTGCAACTGGCGGTGGGAGAGCTCGACGAGGATGACCGACGGACAGTTGAGATCCACGCCCGAGCAGACGCCCCCGGCGAAGCTGTCGGCTCCGAGCCGGAGTGGACACGTCACGCCAGTGGTGTGCTCACATCTCGGGAGGCGCTCGGCGCCGCGCGGGCAAGGCCCGACCGGCGTACCGATGCGGTCGCCGAGCGCATCGAGATCTTGGGGGGTAGTCATTGGCCTCCCTCCGACGCGCGGGTCCTGGATGTAGACGGTCTCTATGACCGCCTGTCAGCTCGAGGCTTTGACTATGGCCCGGCGTTTCAGAGCCTCAAGGCGGCCTGGCGGCGCGGAGATGACATCTTCGCCGAGGTTTCGCTCGCGGGCGAGCAGCGGGAGCAGGCTGGGGCATTTGATCTGCACCCGGCGCTGCTCGACGCGACGTTGCACGCGGCTGCACTGGGGCCGCTGGGCGCGAACGATCAGGGAGAACCGAACGCTGTGCGCCTTCCATTCTCCTGGACGGATGTCGAGCTCTATGCGAGCGGCGCCTCCACGTTGCGAGTGTGCCTGTCGGCAGCGGGCGCGGACGGGCTGTCGCTGGTGGGGGCGGATGAGACCGGCGCTCTCGTTGTCGCGGTCGACTCGCTGCGCATGCGCGAGCTCTCCACCCAGCAGCTGGCGGAGTTCGATCATGCTCATGGCGAGTCACTGCTCGCCGTGGACTGGTCTGAGGTTTCGCCGACATCGCAGGCTCCGCACGAGCGCCTGGCGCTGCTTGGCGCCGGGGACTCCGCCCTCGCCCACCTGCTTTGCGGGGTCGATCGCTCGATCGCGGTCCACGGGAGCCTGCAATCACTGGCTGAGACGCTCGGCGAGGACGGTGCGCCAGTGGCAGCGGTTTTGGTCGATTGCGCCTCCTGGGAAATGGGAGATCCTGCCGCTGGAGCTTGCCCGCGGGGGGCGCCAGATAACGATCGGCCGGCCTCGGCGCACCGCGCCGCACGTGCGATGCTCGGTCTGCTGCAGGAATGGCTCTCAGATGAGCGCTTCTCCGCTTCGCGCCTGGTGTTGATCACCGAGGGAGCAGTGGCCACGCGCCCCGCGGAGGCGGTCCCGGGTCTGACCCAGTCCTGCCTTTGGGGCCTCGTGCGCTCCGCGCAATCGGAGAACCCGGGGCGGTTGGTGCTCGTCGATGTCGATCGTCACCCGGCCTCGGGGGCTGCGTTGAGCGGCGCGTTGGCCCTGGACGATGAGTCCCAGCTGGCCATCCGCGAGGGTGTGGTGCTCGCTCCACGGCTGGCTCGGGCGGCTGCCGGCGGTCTCGTCGGCTCGGTGCAGGAGCAGGTCGTTGCCCTGGATCCCCAAGGCACGGTTCTGATCACCGGCGGCACGGGCGCACTGGGCGCGCTGCTGGCGCGGCGCCTGGTGACGGAGCACGGTGTGAGACACCTGTTGCTCGCCAGTCGCCGCGGGCGGGCGGCGGCGGGCGCGCCCGAGCTGCAGGAGGAGCTGGAGGATCTGGGCGCGAGGGTCACGATTGCCGTATGCGATGTGAGCGAGCGCGACGATCTGGCGAAGCTGCTCGGCGCCGTCGCAAAGGAGCATCCACTCACCGCCGTGGTGCACGCCGCGGGGGTGATCGATGACGGCGTGATCAGCTCGTTGACCGCCGAGCGGATCGACGGAGTATTGGCCCCCAAGGTGGACGCCGCGTGGTATCTGCACGAGCTCACAGAGCATCTTGGGCTACAGGCATTTGTGCTGTTCTCCTCGGTCGCAGGCGTGCTCGGCAGCCCTGGCCAGGCCAACTATGCAGCGGCCAACGCGTTCCTCGATGCGCTGGCGGCACACCGCCATGCGTGCGATCTCCCCGGCTCCTCGATCGCGTGGGGGTTGTGGGAGCTGCCCGGGGGTCTGAGCGAGGAGTTGGGCGACGCCGACCGCTCACGGATGGCGCGCCTGGGCGTGGGCGCCCTCCCCACCGAGCTGGGATTGGGGCTCTTCGATATCGCTCTGCGCGCAGGCGAGGCGCTGACGGTCGCAGCGTCGCTGGACGTCGCGGCTCTCCGAGCGCAGGCCGCGGCCGGCGTGCTTCCGGCCGTATGGCGCAAGCTCGTGCGTGCGTCCCGACGTCGCGCCGGCGAGCTCGGGACCTCGCTCGAGCGACGCCTCGCCGGAATCCCGGAGGCCGAGCGCGAGGGTGTGGTGCTCGATCTCGTTCGCTCCCAGGTCGCTGCGGTGTTGGGACATACCTCGGCCGGCACGATTCCAGAGCGGCGCGCTTTCAAGGATCTCGGATTCGACTCGCTTGCAGCGGTTGAGTTGCGCAACCGGCTGAGCGCGGCGACGGGGCTGCGCCTGCCGGCGACCCTGGTGTTCGACCACCCGACCACCGCTGCGGTCGTGAGCCACCTGCTGGAGGAGATCTCCGGCGCCGGGGTGGCTGTGGGCGTGGGCACGCCGGCGGTGGCGTCGGGGGCAGCCGTCGATGAGCCGATCGCGATCGTCGGCATGAGCTGTCGCTATCCGGGTGGTGTGCGCTCCCCGGAGCAGTTGTGGGAGTTGGTCGCAGCCGGCATCGACGGGGTCTCCGCCTTCCCCTCCGATCGCGGTTGGGATCTGGAGCAGCTGTATGACCCCGATCCCGATCGGCAGGGAACGAGCTACACGCGCGAGGGTGGGTTCCTATATGACGCCGGCGAGTTCGACGCCGAGTTCTTCGGGATCGGTCCGCGGGAGGCGCTGGCGATGGATCCTCAGCAGCGACTCCTGCTGGAGGCGGCGTGGGAGGTCTTCGAGGACGCCGGCATCGACCCCCACTCGTTGACGGGCAGCCGAACCGGGGTGTTCGCCGGACTGATGTACCACGACTATGGAGCCGGGGCAGGGTCGTTGCCTGGGATGGCAGGTTACGCGGGGACAGGCGTCTCCGGGAGCGTTTTCTCCGGTCGTGTGTCCTACACATTCGGGTTCGAGGGCCCAGCCGTGACGGTGGACACGGCGTGTTCCTCCTCGCTGGTGGCGCTGCATTTGGCGAGTCAGGCGCTGCGCGCGGGCGAGTGCTCACTGGCACTGGCCGGGGGCGTGACCGTCATGGCCTCGCCGATGGCGTTCGTCGGCTTCAGCCGTCAGCGTGGCCTTGCCCTCGACGGGCGGTGCAAGTCCTATTCCGATGCGGCCGACGGCGTGGGCTGGTCTGAGGGCGCGGGCGTGCTGCTGCTGGAGCGTCTATCCGATGCACAGCGCAACGGGCACCCCGTCCTCGCCCTGATACGCGGCAGCGCCGTGAATCAGGATGGCGCCTCCAACGGGCTGACGGCGCCCAACGGGCCCTCTCAGCAGCGGGTGATCGCTCAGGCGCTGGCGAGCGCCCGTCTCACGCCGGGAGATGTCGACGTGGTGGAGGGCCACGGCACCGGCACTACGCTGGGCGATCCGATCGAGGCGCAGGCACTGCTTGCGACCTACGGACGGGACCGCCCCGAGGATCGCCCGTTGTGGCTCGGCTCTGTCAAGTCGAACATCGGTCACGCCCAGGCTGCCGCTGGTGTGGCCGGCGTGATCAAGATGGTGATGGCCATGCGCCACGGCAGGTTGCCGCGCACGCTGCACGTCGATCGACCCTCACGCAACGTCGACTGGTCCACCGGCGCGGTGTCGCTCTTAACGCATGACGTCGCCTGGGCAGGCGACGGCCGCGCGCGGCGCGCCGGCGTGTCCTCCTTCGGGATCAGCGGCACCAACGCCCACGTGATCCTGGAGGAGGCGCCGCTCGCCGGCACGCACCGCGAGGCGAGCCCCGAGGGCCAGGACGTGGAGCCGATCATCGGCGCAGAGGCCGGCTTTGAGCCACTGATCCTCTCGGCGCACGGGAGGGGCCCGCTCCTCGCGCAGGCCGGTCGTCTGGCTCGCCATCTGGAGAGTCGCCCGGTCGCGCTCGGCGACGTCGCGCTGTCCCTGCTGGATCGCGCCGCTTTCGAGGATCGAGCGGTGCTTGTCGGAGGCGACCCCGTCGAGGGGTTCAGGCGGTTTGCCGCGGGCAACACCACTCCCGGTCTGATCAGCGGGCGAATCTCGCCCGGCGCTCATGGGCCGGTGTTCGTGTTTCCCGGTCAGGGCGGGCAGTGGTCGGGCATGGCTGTCGGTCTGTTGGATGAGTCGCCGGTGTTCGCCGGTTTGCTGGGTGAGTGCGAGGAGGCCCTGTCGGGATTTGTGGATTGGAGCCTCGAGGGCGTTCTGCGGGGTGTGGAGGGTATGCCGGGATTGGGTCGTGTGGATGTGGTTCAGCCGGCGTTGTTCGCGGTGATGGTCTCGCTGGCGGGGTTGTGGCGTGCGTGCGGTGTCGAGCCTGTCGCGGTCGTGGGGCATTCGCAGGGCGAGATCGCGGCGGCGGTAGTCGCTGGAGGCCTTTCGCTGAAGGATGGCGCGCAGATCGTTACGGCGCGCAGTCGTGTGTTGGCCGGAGCGTTGTCCGGCCGGGGTGGGATGGCGTCTGTGGCGCAAGGGGTGGACGGTGTGCAGGCTCGGATCGAGGGCTTTGAGGGTCGTGTGAGCATCGCGGCCGTGAACGGGCCGTCGTCCGTCGTTGTCTCTGGCGAGGTCGGGTTGCTCGAGCGTTTGGTCGGCGTATGCGAGGCCGACGGTGTCAGGGCTCGTGTGATACCCGTTGACTACGCGGCTCACTCGCAGCAGATCGAGCTGGTGCGCGATGAGTTGTTGGAGGGGTGTGAGGGGATCGCGCCGCGCTCAGCGAGCGTCCCGTTCTTTTCGGCTGTTACCGGGGGCCGTCTGGATACGGCCTCGCTTGATGGTGAGTACTGGTATCGAAATCTACGCGAGACGGTGCAGTTCGAGCAGGCGACCGGCTCGCTGCTCGAGGATGGGCATCGGGTGTTCATAGAGACGAGTCCCCACCCGGTGTTGAGCGTCGGCTTGGAAGAGATCGGCGAGGAGCTCGATGTTCTGGTATCCGGCTCGTTGCGGCGTGAGGAGGGGGGGCTCGAGCGGTTTCTGCTCTCGCTCGGCAAGTTGTGGGTCGGCGGCGTGGATGTCGACTGGCGTCGTGTGCTTGCCGGTGGTGGGCGTGAGCGCGTGGGACTGCCGACCTATGCGTTCCAGCGCGAGCGGTTCTGGTTGAGCTCTGCCAGCGGCGTCGGTGATGTTCGCTCTGCCGGCTTGCGCAGTCCCGAGCACCCGCTGCTGGGTGCCGTGCTCGGCCTGGCCGGTGGCGAGGAGTTGGTGCTGAGCGGACGCATCAGCATGAGCGAGCACCCGTGGCTGGCCGACCACGCGGTAATGGGCACCGTCCTCTATCCCGGCACCGGCCTGCTTGAGCTCGCGCTGCGCGCCGGTGAGATCGCACGGGTGCCGATGGTGCGCGAGCTGGTGCTGCAGGCGCCTTTGATACTGGCTGACGGCGCGGCGTCGCTCATGCAGGTGATCGTCGGAGCGCCGGAGGACGACGACGCGCGGAGTGTGAGCATCTTTTCGCGCTTGGAGGCGCAAGACCCTGATGAGCAGGAATGGATCCTGCACGCCGAGGGGACCCTCGCCGGCAGTCTCGAGCAGGAGCAGTCTTATGAGGGCCTGCATGGGGAGTGGCCACCTAGGAACGCCGAGCCCGTGGAGCTCGACGGTGTCTATGAGAGCCTGGCCGAGGCAGGCTTGGAATACGGCCCCGTCTTCCAAGGCCTGCAGAAAGCCTGGCGGCACGAGAACGCGATCTATGCAGAGGCAGCGCTTCTACCGGAGGAATCAAGCGACACGTTCACCATTCACCCGGCGCTGCTGGATGCGGCGCTGCACACGGCAGCGTTGATCGGCGCAGGCGGCGCCGAGGTGAGACTGCCGTTTTCGTGGCAGAACGTTCGGCTGGAGGCGGTCGGCGCCACCGGGCTGCGCTTGAAGTTGTCAGTCGATCCGGAGGGGATCATCTCGCTGGCGATGACCGATTGGGCCGGCGTGCCCGTGCTGAGCACGACAGCACTCGCGACCCGGCCCGTCTCGGCGGAGCAACTGCAGCAGGACCAGGCGGGAGCAGACCTGCCGATGAGCGTGACATGGCTGGCGCTCGGGCGTCCACGCGAGCTGCCCCAGCAGCATGCCTGGACGATCGTGGCCGGCGAGGATTCCGGGCTTGCGAGCGCGATGCGCGCATGGAGCTCCGACGTTCGCGTCTGCGGTGAGCTCACGGAGCTGACCGAGATCGAGCATGTCCCCGAGACCGTGGTTCTGGATGTGTCGAGCGTCGCCGGGGCCGGCGATGGTGGTGTTGTCGAGGGTGTGCGTGAGTGTGTCGATGGCGTGCTTTTGTTTTTGCAGGGTTGGTTGGGGGATGACAGGTTTGGCGGTTCGCGTCTGATTATCGTGAGTAAGGGTGTTGTTGGTGGTGGCGGGTTGGATGGCTTGGTTGGCTCTGGGATGTGGGGACTGGTTCGTTCGGCGCAGTCTGAGAATCCTGGTCGGGTCGTGTTGGTTGATTGGGATGGTGGGAACGGGTTGTTGGAGGGGCTGGGTGTCGCGGTTGGGGGTGACGAGCCGCAGTTGGCCGTCTATGGGGGTGAGGTCTTGGCCGCGAGGCTTTCGCGGATGCGCGAGGGCAGTGAGGAGTCTGAAGGTGTTGGTGGCTTGGGAGGCCTGGATGGTCGGTCTGTTTTGGTGACAGGGGGCACTGGTGGCTTGGGAGCTCTTGTCGCGCGTCATTTGGTCGAAGCTTGTGGGGTTGAGGGTTTGATATTGGCGAGTCGCCGGGGTCTGGGCGCTCCGGGGGCCACTCAGTTACGCGATGAGCTTGTCGGGTTGGGTGCACGAGTTGATGTCGTGGCGTGCGATGTGTCTGATCGGGAGGCTTTGCGTGGCGTCATCGAGAGTGTTGAGGGTGGGCTCGGTGGTGTGGTGCATGCGGCCGGCGTGTTGGAGGACGGTCTTGTTAGCTCTTTGACGGTGGAGAGCGTGGGGAGGGTTTTTGCTCCGAAGGTCGATGCTGGATGGTTCTTGCACGAGTTGACCGAGGGGTTGGACCTTTCGTTGTTTGTGTTGTTCTCCTCCGCAGCGGGTTGCCTTGGGTCGCCGGGGCAGGGGAACTATGCGGCGGCTAACGCGTTTTTGGATGGTCTTGCGTCGTATCGGCAGGCACGGGGCTTGCCGGCGACATCTATTGCTTGGGGCTTTTGGGATCGGGCGAGCGATATGACGGATGCGTTGAGTGAGGCCGATGTGGCGCGTATGGCTCGTCAGGGTGTGCTGGCTTTGTCGGTTGAGGAAGGTCTGGGCTATTTCGATCGGGCGTCGGCGCCGGGGCGGGCTGCGGTTGTCGCGATGAACCTGGACATGGATGTGTTGCGTTCGCAGGCGCGCGCTGGCTCGTTGCCGGTTTTGATGAGTGGTTTGGTGCGTGTGCCCGTTAGGCGTGCCGGAGACATGGGGTCATTGGCGCGGCGTTTGACGGGTCTCACCGCGGAGGATCGCGAGCGGGCGGTGGTGGAGTTGGTGCGCTCGGAGGTCGCGACCCTGCTGGGTTATCTCACTCCGGAGGAGGTGCCTGTAGATCGCGCTTTCAAGGATCTCGGATTCGACAGTCTCGCCGCGGTCGAGCTGCGCAACACGCTCAACAGGATCACCGGGCTACGCCTGTCGCCAACACTCGTATTTGACCACCCCACCACCACGGCGATCACACAGCACATACTCGAGCAGGCGAGCTACGGCGCCCCCGTCGTCGCCTCCCTGGAGGAAGAGGTGGATCGCTTGGAGAAGCTGCTCTCCACCGCCGATGCCGATCGTGGCATGCGGATGCGGCTCGCCAGTCGCTTGCAGGGGCTCGTCGCAGCGCTCGACGAAGGCGATGAGCAGGCGTCGGTGTCCGACGGCGAGGATCTGCGCATGGCCAGTGAAGAGGAGCTGCTCAATCTGATCGACGAAGAGCTGGTGGAGGCCGCCGAATGAACGAGAGCGACAAACTGCGCGAGTACCTGGAGCGCGTGACGCTTGACCTGCGAAAGACGCGTCGGCGTCTGCGCACGGTCGAAGAGCGCGCTTCGGAGCCTGTCGCGATCGTTGGCATGAGCTGTCGCTACCCGGGTGGCGTGAGCTCCCCAGAGGGCCTGTGGAGGCTCGTGAGCGAGGGAGGCGACGGGATCGTCCAGTTCCCGGACGACCGTGGTTGGGACCTCGAGTCGGCTCGTGACTTCGACTCGCATGCCCCCCAACGCGTGCGACCGAGTGAAGGGGGGTTCCTGGACGACGCCAGCGGCTTTGACGCGGACTTCTTTGGCATCGGCCCACGCGAGGCGCTGGCGATGGATCCCCAGCAGCGCCTGTTTCTGGAAGCGTGCTGGGAGGCCTTTGAAGATGCTGGCATCGATCCCGCCACACAGCGTCGCGAGCGCACAGGCGTGTTCGCCGGAGCCATGCACCAGCCGTATGGCGAGGGGTCGCCCGCGCTGAGCGAGAGCCTGAAGGCCTATCTCGGCACAGGGGGGTCGATCAGCGTGCTGTCCGGTCGCGTGGCCTACACGTTCGGGCTGGAGGGACCGGCGGTGACGGTCGACACCGCCTGCTCCTCCTCACTGGTAGCCACGCATCTGGCCTGTCAAGCGCTGCGCGCGGGAGAGTGCTCGATGGCTCTGGTGGGAGGCGTTTCGGTGCTGACGACCCGTGGAGTGTTCTTCGAGTTCTCGCGCCAGGATGGTCTCGCCGCGGACGGACGCTGCAAGTCCTACGCCGATTCGGCCGACGGCTCCGGCTTCTCCGAGGGAGTCGGCGTGCTCCTTCTGCAGCCGCTCTCTGAGGCGATGCGTCAAGATCGGCGCGTCCTCGGAGTGATACGGGCGAGCGCGATCAATCAGGACGGGGCGAGCAACGGGCTGACGGCGCCGAACGGTCCCTCCCAGGAACGAGTGATCTCCCAGGCGCTCGCGCTCGCTGGGCTGTCGCCGGGCGACGTCGACGTCGTCGAGGGGCACGGCACGGGGACGCTGCTCGGCGACCCGATCGAGGCGCGCGCCCTGCTGGCCACCTACGGGCGTGACCGGGGAGAGCGCGGACCGCTGTGGCTCGGCTCGATCAAGTCGAACATCGGACACACCCAGGCGGCCGCCGGCGTCGCCGGCGTGATCAAGATGGTCAAGGCGCTCGAGCACGGCGAGCTGCCCAGGACGCTCCACGTCGAGGAGCCCTCCGGCAATGTCGACTGGACGGCCGGCGCCGTTTCGCTGCTACAGCAGAGCCAGCCGTGGGAGGCGGGCGAGCGCCCGCGGCGCGCCGGCATCTCCTCGTTTGGGGTGAGTGGCACCAACGCGCATCTGATCCTGGAGGAGCCTCCCAGGAGCGCCGCTGAGCAAAGGGCCACAGAGCCCGGCGTGGGAGGCGAGCTGGATGCGGCGCCGGCCCCCGCGCTCGCGCTGGTGCTCTCCGGCCACGGGGCCGGCGGTCTGCGCGGTCAGGTCGAGCAGCTGGCAGACCTGTTGCAAGAAGACGGTGACCTGGCTGCGGGGGACGTGGGACTGTCGCTGCTCGACCGGCCCGTGCTCAGCGACCGGGCCGTCGTCGTCGGCAAGGATCGTACGGCGTTGATCAACGGCTTGCGCGATCTGGCTCGGCTCGATCCCGCAGACGTGTTGCCCCGCGCCGGGGGAGTCGCCGGTGGGCTCGGCGTGCTGTTCACCGGCCAGGGCTCACAGCGCATGGGCATGGGACGCGAGCTATATGGCGCCTATCGCGTCTTCCGCGAAGCCTTCGACCACGCGTGTGCGGAGCTCGATGGTCTGCTGGGTTGCTCGCTGCGCGAGGTCGTGTTCGACGGCGTCGACGGAGGTCTGGGAGGCCTCGATGAGACCTCGCTGGCCCAACCAGGGCTGTTTGCGCTCGAGGTTGCCATGTTCAGGCTGATCGAGAGCTGGGGCGTGAAACCCGACCATCTGCTGGGTCACTCGATCGGCGAGCTCGTTGCTGCGCACGTCTCCGGCGTGCTGTCGCTTGAGGACGCCTGCAAGCTGGTTGCTGCGCGCGGGCGGCTCATGGGGGCACTGCCGGCCGGTGGCGCGATGGCCTCGATCGCGGCCGATGAGCAGGCGGTGCTTGAGTCGCTTGCGGACTTCGAGGGACGCGTGGGCATAGGGGCGATCAACGGTCCCTGCTCGATCGCCGTCTCAGGCGACGGCGATGCGGTGCAGGAGCTCCTCGAGTCGTGGGTGAAGCGTGGCGTCAAGACCAAGCTCTTGCGCGTCAGCCACGCGTTTCACTCACATCGAATGGAGCCGATGCTCGAGGAGCTCGCTCAGACGCTCGAGGGTCTGAGCTTCTCGGCTCCAACGATCCCGATCGTCTCGAACCTCACCGGCGAGTTGGCCGGGGAGCGGGAGCTGTGCTCGGTCGACTACTGGGTACGCCACGTGCGCGAGCCGGTGCGGTTCCTACAGGGAATGCGCACGCTGGAGCAGGCCGGGGTGGTCGACTACCTGGAGCTCGGGCCCGATGCGATCCTGACCGCGATGGGGCAGTCATGCCTCGAGCGCGACGGCGCGCTCGTGTGTGCTCTGCGCAACGAGCGGCCGGAAGCCGAGACCCTGCTGGACGCACTGGGCACGCTATGGGCGCGTGGCGTGAGCGTCGACTGGGCGCAGGTGCTCGCGGGCCATGGCTACAAGCGCGTCGTGCTGCCCAAGTACGCCTTCCAGCGCAAGCGCTACTGGCTGAACACCGAGGTAGATCGGCGGGACCCGGGCTCGATCGGACTGGCTGCCTCCGGTCATCCGCTGCTGGGCGCAGCCGTGGGTCTCGCGGGCGCGGACGGCTGGCTGCTGACCGGCCGCATCTCGCTGGAGGGCGATTCGTGGCTGGCGGATTATGCGGTGATGGGAGCCGTGCTGCTCCCAGGCATGGGACTGTTGGAGCTTGCGCTGCACGCGGCCGAGTTGGCCGGCATGCAGGCGGTGGAGGAGCTGATCGTCGAGGCGCCGTTGTTGCTCGAGGAACAGGGCGCTTACCAATTGCAGCTGTCGATCTCCGCGCTCGACGATGAGGGGCGCCGTCGGCTTGCTATTCACTCGTGTCCGCAGCCTGGATCGGAGGATGCTTCCACGGAGTCCTGGGTGCGGCACGCAAGCGGTGTGTTAGGCGGGGATGGCGCGTCTGGTGGCTCTTTGGATGCTCCCGTCGATCCACGACTCGAGGCGTTCGCTGAGCTGTCATGGCCACCACAGGACGCCGAGGAGCTCGACACGACACGCTTCTACGACCGTCTCGAGGAGGCGGGTTATGGTTATGGCCCTGTTTTTCAGGGTTTGCGCCGGGCGTGGGCGGTGGGCGATGAGGTCTACGGCGAGATCGCTCTCGAGGAGGAGCAGCATGGCGAGGCGGCTGACTTTCTGATTCATCCGGCGCTGCTGGACGCGGCGCTGCAGGCGTGGGCATTTGGGGCTTTGGACGGCGCGGGTGAGAGTGCGCCGCAGATCCCCTTTTCTTATCGGGGGGTGCGTGTTTATGGTGGGGGCGCTTCCTCGCTGCGTGTGTGTTTGGGCAGTGAGGGCGTGGGGTCTGAGATGCCGACGCTGAGCCTGCTGGCACTCGACGGCGAGGGCCAGCCGCTATTGGCGGTCGATTCGCTGTTGATGCGCACGGTCGATCGGGATGCTCTGCAGGGCGCCAGGCACATGAGCAACGAGGCGCTCTACGAGCTGCGATGGCAACAATTACCGGCATCTACATCAAACGGCGACGCGCCCATCATCATCACGCTTGGAGATGACCGCAAAGACAGCACCAGTCAAAGCGGCGACCGCAGCGGTCAGTGGGCATCCTATCCCGATCTTGCGGCTGTAACGGAGGTCATCGAGGGAGGCGCGCCTGCGCCGCAGGTCGTGCTCGTCAGGGCGAGCTCGTTGGCATCGCAGGTGGACTCCGAGCTGTCCGGGAGCGTGCTGGCGCAGAGCATCCACGCCCTCAGCGAGAGGGTCCTGGCATTGCTGCAGGACTTCCTCGCCGCTGATTGCCTGGCGCAGTCAAAGCTCGTGCTCGTCACCGACAACGCGCTCGCGGTGGCAGAGGGAGAGGCGCCGGGCCTTGAGCAGGCGGCGCTTGTTGGGTTGTTGCGCAGTGCGCACTCGGAGCATCCTGGGCGTTTTTCGCTGGTAGACATCGATCGCGGCTTGGCTTCTGAGGAGGCTCTTCAGGGTGCGCTGTTGAGCGAGGAAGGAGAGCTTGCGCTCAGACTGGGTCTGCTCTATGCGCCGAGGCTTGGGCGTTTTGAGGTACAGGAGGGGGCTGCTGTGCCCGAGCACGATCCCGATGGCACCGTCCTCTTGACTGGCGGTACGGGTGGGCTGGGAGGCTTGCTGGCGCTTCATTTGGCGAAAGCGCACGAGGTTCGTCGTTTGCTGTTGGTAAGTCGCAGCGGGGAGGAGGCTGAGGGCGCAAAAGAGCTGATGGCAGAGCTCGAGGGGCTTGGGTGTGAGGTTGAGATAGTGGCCTGCGATGCGTCTGACAGGAAGGCGCTCGAGGACGTGATCGCGCGGGTGCCGGCCGCGCATCCGCTTACCGCTGTGATTCACACTGCCGCGGTGCTCGACGATGGGATGATCGAATCGCTCGATGGCGAGCGTCTGCGCAGGGTGATGGTGCCGAAGGTCGATGCGGCGATCAACCTGCACGAGCTGACCTCGGCTCTACCGCTCACGGAACTGATCCTGTTCTCCTCGGCTGCGGCAGCGGTGGGCAATCCGGGACAGGCCAATTATGCGGCTGCCAACACCTTCCTGGACGCCCTCGCATATCATCGTCGCGCCCAGGGTCTGCCCGCTATCTCCTTGGCCTTCGGGGAATGGGAGAAAACCACCGCCATGACGCGGGCTTTGAGTGGGTCTGATCGTGCGCGTTTCGCTCGCTTGGGCACGCATCCCCTTTCCGATGAGCAGGGACTTGAGCTGTTCGATATCGCTCGCAGTAGCGATCGGCCGCTGCTCCTGCCGGTGCGTTTGGACGCGGCCGCTCTGCGGTCGTTGGCCAAGGCCGGGGTGCTGCCCGCGGTCCTGCGTGGGCTGGTGCGGATGCCCGCTCGGCGCTTGGCCGGCGCCGGTGGCTCGCTTGCCAGGAGGTTGGCGGAGGCACCGGAGTCTGAGTGGGAGGCGATTATCTTGGGGCTGGTCAAGGGTCATACGGCGGGTGTGCTCGAGCATGCCTCACCCGAGGCGATTGACCCTCACCGTCCCTTCAAGGAGCTCGGTTTTGACTCCCTTACCGCCGTCGAGCTCAGAAATCGCTTGAGTCAGGCGGCGGGGCTGAGGTTGTCAGCGACGCTGACTTTCGATCACCCCACGCCAGTGGCGGTGGCTAGGTACTTGTGTGCAAGGGTGGAGGGCACCGCGCAGGGCGCCCAGTTGACTCGGCGCTCGCGTACGCACCTCGATGAGCCGATTGCGATCGTGGGTATGAGCGCTCGTTATCCTGGTGGGGTTACTTGCCCTGAGGAGTTGTGGGAGTTGGTCGCTTCGGGCCAGGATGCGATTAGTGAGTTTCCTGACGATAGAGGCTGGGACTTGGGGCGTCTCTATGATCCCGATCCAGATCATCCCGGCACAAGCTATACCCGTTATGGAGGATTCGTCCATAACGCTGGGGAGTTCGATCCGGAGCACTTCCAGATCTCCCCGCGCGAGGCATTGGCGATGGATCCGCAGCAGCGATGGATGTTGGAAGGCGCTTGGGAGGCGTTGGAGGACGCCGGGATCGATCCTTTGAGCCTGCAGGGTAGTGAGACAGGCGTCTTTGCGGGAGTGAGCTCTTCTGGGTATGGTCCTGACTTCAACTCGCTGCGAGAGCTGGTGGGCTACGTGGCGACTGGCAGTACCACAAGCGTGGTCTCTGGGCGAGTCGCTTATGCGCTTGGTTTGGAGGGTCCGGCGGTGTCGGTCGATACTGCATGTTCTTCTTCATTGGTGACGATTCACCTGGCCTGCCAGGCGTTGCGGTCGGGGGAGTGCTCCCTGGCGCTGGCGGGCGGGGTGACGGTGCTCTCTCATCCGGGCGCCTTCATCGAGTTTTCAAGTCAGCGTGGTCTGTCCGTCGATGGGCGCTGCAGGTCCTTTGGTGTGGGTGCGGAAGGCACCGGATGGTCTGAGGGTATGGGCTTGGTCGTTTTGGAGCGTCTGTCCGATGCGCTGAGGAGCGGTCATCGGGTGTTGGGTGTCGTGCGTGGCTCAGCCGTGAATCAGGATGGTGCCAGTAATGGCCTGACTGCGCCCAATGGTCCGTCACAGGAACGGGTGATCCGCCAGGCGTTGGCGAATGCGGATTTGTCGCCCAGCGACGTTGATGTGGTTGAGGCGCACGGAACCGGCACCGCTCTGGGCGATCCAATCGAGGCCGGCGCTCTGTTGGCGACTTACGGACAGGGGAGGACCGATGGCCCTCTCTATCTGGGCTCGATCAAGTCGAATATCGGTCATTCGCAGGCTGCTGCGGGTGTGGCTGGGGTGATCAAGATGGTGCAGGCGATGCGTCATGGCGCGTTGCCAAAGACGCTCTATGCGGATGAGCCTTCGCCGCATGTGGACTGGTCCGAAGGCGAGATAAAGTTGCTGCGCGAGCCTCGCTCATGGGAGAGCGGGAGTGGTGGCGCTCCCCGTCGTGCTGGTGTTTCCTCCTTCGGTATTTCTGGCACTAACGCGCACGTGATCTTGGAGGAGGCTCCGCGCTTGGAGCAGTCTTCCTCTGTTGTGCTGGCTGACGATCAGAGTGCTGATGTTTCGCATCGCCCCTGGTCGGGGTTGTTGCCTTTTTTGGTGTCTGGGTCTGGTGAGGGTGGGCTTGTTGGTCAGGCTGGTCGTTTGGGGGAGTATTTGCGGGGTGGTGGGTCGGGGGTTGGGTTGGGTGGGGTGGCGTTGTCTCTTGCGTTGCATCGTTCGCATCTTTCGCGGCGTGCTGCGGTTGTTGCGTCTGATCGTGATGGTTTGCTTGTGGGGCTTGATGCGTTGGTGCGTGGGGTGTCGGGTGATGGGTTGTGTTTGGGTGTTGCTAGGGGTGAGGGCAAGTTGGCGTTTTTGTTCTCGGGGCAGGGTTCGCAGTGGCCGGGTATGGGTGGGGAGTTGTATGGGGCTTTTCCGGTTTTCGCTGAAGCGCTTGATGAGTTGTGTGTGGAGTTGGATGGTCATCTCGAGCGTCCTCTGCGGGAGGTTTTGTTTGCTTCTGAGGGGTCTGAGTTGGCTTTGTTGTTGGGTCAGACGGGGTTTACCCAGCCGGCGTTGTTTGCGTTGGAGGTGGCTCTTTATCGGTTGGTCACGAGTTTTGGTGTTGTGCCTGATTATTTGATCGGTCATTCGGTTGGTGAGCTGTCGGCGGCTTATGTGGCGGGGGTGTTCTCGCTTGAGGATGCGTGTGCTTTGGTGGCTGCGCGTGGACGGTTGATGGGCTCGTTGCCTGAGGGTGGCGCGATGCTTGCTGTGCAGGCGTCCGAGCAGGAGGTTCTTGGGAGCTTGCGTGGGGTTGAGGATCGTGTTTCGCTGGCGGCGATCAACGCTCCAGAGGGTGTTGTCGTCTCTGGTGAGAGGGGCGCTGTTGAGGGGTTGGCCTCGGTTTGGCAGGAGCAGGGGCGCAGGATCAACTGGTTGCGTGTTAGTCATGCCTTTCATTCACAGCTGATGGATCCGATGCTTGACGAGTTCCGTGAGGTGGTGGGTAGTCTCGGTTTCGCCGCGCCGGTTATACCGATCGTTTCCAATCGCACCGGCCTGCAGCTTTCTGCTGGGGAGGCCACCTCGCCTGATTATTGGGTTGACCATGTCAGGGAGACCGTGCGTTTCGCGGATGGTGTGCGTTTTTTGCAGGGTGCTGGAGTGACTCGCTTCATCGAGATAGGTCCCGATCGTACCCTCGGCGCGCTCACAGCACAGTGCCTGGATGGGGATTTGGCTGGCGGGGTGTTTGTGGCGGCGAGCATGCGCCGGCGTGAGCCCCAGGCACGGGCTTTGTTGGGCGCGCTCTCAGAAGCTCACGTGCACGGTGTGGATGTTGACTGGAGCGCATTTTTCGATGCGACGGGCGCGGAGCGGGTGGAGCTTCCGACTTATGCGTTTCAGCGCGAGCGTTATTGGGTGAACGCGAGCGCGGGCGGCGGAGATGCAGTCTCACTCGGGATGAGCGCTCCCGAGCATCCCCTGCTCGGAGCGGCAGTGCCCTTGGCGGGCGAGGACGAGGGCTGGTTGTTCACAGGACTGATCTCGCTTGAGAGTCATCCCTGGATCGCTGACCACGCGGTATTGGACACCGTGCTGTTGCCCGGTACCGGGTTTGTCGAGCTCGCCCTGACCGCAGCCCAGCGTGCTGGCGCGGCAAGCCTCGAGGAGATCGTGATCGAGGCGCCACTACTGCTCGAGAGACACGACACCGTGCAGATCCAACTATCTGCCACCGGGCCCGACGAGCGAGGACGTTGCCGGTTTGCCATCCACTCCCGCCGACAACCCGGGGAAGATGTGTCCTCCGAGCCGTGGACACGGCACGCAAGCGGTGTGCTAGGCGGGGACGGTACATCGGATGTCTCTTTGGATGCTCCCGTCGATCCACGACTCGAGGCGTTCGCTGAGCTGTCATGGCCACCACAGGACGCCGAGGAGCTCGACACGACACGCTTCTACGACCGTCTCGAGGAGGCGGGTTATGGTTATGGCCCTGTTTTTCAGGGTTTGCGCCGGGCGTGGGCGGTGGGCGATGAGGTCTACGGCGAGATCGCTCTCGAGGAGGAGCAGCATGGCGAGGCGGCTGACTTTCTGATTCATCCGGCGCTGCTGGACGCGGCGCTGCAGGCGTGGGCATTTGGGGCTTTGGACGGCGCGGGTGAGAGTGCGCCGCAGATCCCCTTTTCTTATCGGGGGGTGCGTGTTTATGGTGGGGGCGCCTCCTCGCTGCGTGTGTGTTTGGGCAGTGAGGGCGTGGGGTCTGAGATGCCGACGCTGAGCCTGCTGGCACTCGACGGCGAGGGCCAGCCGCTATTGGCGGTCGATTCGCTGTTGATGCGCACGGTCGATCGGGATGCTCTGCAGGGCGCCCTGAGAGGTAAGGGTCATGAGGGGCTGCTCCGGTTGCAGTGGCAAGAGATCTCACCTCCGTCTGCCAACGGCTCGAGGCTATCGGTGGCGACGCTCGAGGGCGGTGACTACGGCGGTGATGGCGGTGGCGCTGGCCTGAGGGTCGCGGGGATCGAGGAGTCGCAGCGCTACGCCCGTCTGGCAGCTCTAGAGGATGCGGTCGTGCGTGGCGCTGGTCCACCGGCGCTGGTGCTGGTCGGGGCAAGCTCGCTGGCCCCGCCGGTAGATGTGGAGCTGACAGAGGCGATTCATCTGATCACCGAGCGTACGCTCTCCTTGCTACAGGCTTTCCTCGCCTCGGAGGCGCTCGCGGAGTCGAAGCTCGTGCTCGTCACCGACAACGCGTTGGCTGTTGGCGAGCAGCAGGAGACGCCGAGCCTTTTGCAGGCAGCGCTCGTAGGGCTGCTGCGTAGCGCTCACTCAGAGCATCCCGAGCGCTTCTCGTTGATCGACGTCGATCAGAGCTCCGCCTCTACAGAGGCTCTGCGCGGCGCGCTCGAGAGCGACGAGCCCGAGCTGGCGATCAGGCAGGGCTTGCTCTATATGCCTAGGCTTGAGCGTCTCGAGGCGGGGGAGCCGTCTGCTGCGCCTGAGCTCGATCCCGGTGGCACCGTGCTCTTGACCGGCGGCACGGGTGGATTGGGGGCTTCGCTTGCGATGCACCTGGCGCGGGTGCGTGGGGTTCGTCATCTGCTGTTGGCGAGCCGCAGCGGGCAAGAGGCCAAGGGCGCGAGGGAGTTGCAGGCTGAGCTTGTGGAGCTTGGCTGTGAGGTGCGGGTTGTCGCTTGTGATGTCTCAGACAGGGAGGCGCTCGCGGGGCTGATTGCAGGGATCCCGGTCGAGCATCCGCTGACTGCTGTGGTTCACACGGCGGGCGTGCTCGAGGATGGGGCGATCGAATCGTTGGATGGCGAGCGCTTGCGCAGGGTGATGAGGCCGAAGGTCGATGCGGCGATCAACCTGCACGAGCTGACGGCGGGCCTGCCGCTTAGGGAGTTGATCCTGTTCTCCTCCTTCGCCGGGATCATGGGCAGCGCAAGGCAGGGCAGCTATGCGGCCGCCAATACCTTCCTGGACGCCCTCGCGCATCATCGCCGCGCCCAGGGTCTGCCAGCTGTCTCGCTGGCCTTCGGTGCGTGGGAGAAAACCACTGGCATGACGGGTGAGCTGAGCGAGGTCGAATATGCACGTGTCTTGGAGCGTTTCCGGCGCTCGGAAGGGCTGCTGCCGCTCTCTGATGGGCAGGGGATGGAGTTGATCGATGTGGCTCGCAGCGTCGATCGTCCGTTGCTCGTGCCGGTGCGTTTGGACACCGCTGCTTTGCGGTCGTTGGCGCGGGCCGGGGTGCTGCCGGCGATCCTGCGTGGGTTTGTTCGAATGCCCGTCCGCCGCTCGGGCGATGCCGAGGGATCGTTGGCCAGGAGATTGGCGCAGGAGCCGGAGTCCGAGTGGGACGCGATCGTCCTCGAGCTCGTCAAGAGCCATGTGGCGGACGTGCTGAGGCATGCCTCACCCGAGACGATCGACCCCCAGCGCCCCTTCAAGGAGCTCGGCTTTGACTCGCTCGCCGCCGTTGAGCTGCGCAACCGTCTGAGCCAAGCAACCGACCTTAAACTTCCCGCGACACTCGTCTTTGATCACCCCACCTCAAGCGCAGTAGCCAAATACATCAGAGCAGCCTTCGGTGGAGTGGGAAGGACAAGGACGCGCGAGGAAACGGCGCGGGAGGCAATTGCGTCCATACCGTTTACCCGTTTGGAGAGCAGCGGCTTGCTGAATGTGTTGATGGAGCTGGCAAGCGCCAACGGCGACTCATCCGAGGAGGAGCCCAACAGCGCTGAAACGGGCGGCGATGAAACCGGCGCTATTCACGAAATGGACCTCGAGAGCCTGGTGGAACGAGCACTCGAGGCGAACACGACCCCTAGAGAGGACTCCGCCTCGCAATGACCGTTAGCAAGGAGCAGCTGGGAAAGGCGCTCAGAGCCTCGATGATCGAGGGAGAGCAGTTGCGTGCAGAAGCAGAGCGGCTTCGGGACATCAACCGGAAGCTGCTCGGTCGCATGGAAGAGCCAATCGCGATCGTGGGTATGAGCGCTCGTTATCCCGGTGGGGTTACTTGCCCTGAGGAGTTGTGGGAGTTGGTCGCGTCGGGGGGTGATGCGATGGGGGAGTTTCCCGATGACAGAGGTTGGGAGCTCGCAAGTCTCTATGATCCAGATCCGGATCATCCCGGCACCAGCTATACCCGTTATGGGGGTTTTGTCCATGACGCGGGGGAGTTTGACGCGGCGTTTTTCTCCATCTCGCCGCGTGAAGCGCTGGCGATGGATCCTCAGCAGCGGTTGCTGTTGGAAGGCGCCTGGGAGGCGCTTGAGGATGCTGGGATCGATCCTCTGAGCTTACGAGGCAGCGAGACAGGGGTCTTTGCTGGGTTGATGTATTCCGATTATGCGGTAGGCACAAGACCGCTGTCGGCAGAGCTTGAAAGCTTCCTGGGAACGGCATTTGGAGGTAGCGTCCTCTGCGGGCGTATCGCTTATACGTTTGGTCTGGAGGGTCCGGCGGTGTCGGTCGATACCGCGTGCTCCTCATCGTTGGTGGCGATTCACCTGGCTTGTCAGGCGCTGCGGTCAGGTGAGTGCTCCCTTGCGCTGGCCGGAGGGGTGACGGTGATGACCTCACCTCTCATGTTCATCGCCTTCTCGCGCCAGCGCGCCAACTCCGTCGATGGGCGCTGTAGGTCCTTTGGTGTAGGCGCGGAAGGGACAGGTTGGTCTGAGGGTATGGGCTTGGTCGTTTTGGAGCGTTTGTCCGATGCGCTGAGGAGCGGTCATCGGGTGTTGGGTGTCGTGCGTGGCTCAGCCGTGAATCAGGACGGTGCGAGCAACGGTTTGACAGCTCCCCACGGACCTTCTCAGGAACGGGTGATTCGTCAGGCGCTTGCGAGCGCGGGTCTCGAGCCTCGTGACGTTGACGTGGTTGAGGCGCATGGGACCGGCACTACTCTGGGTGACCCGATCGAGGCTCAGGCGTTGCTTGGAACTTATGGTCGGGATCGCTTGGACGGTCCTTTGCGTTTGGGCTCGATCAAGTCGAATATGGGTCATTCTCAGGCTGCTGCGGGTGTGGCTGGGGTGATCAAGATGGTGCAGGCGATGCGTCATGGCGTGTTGCCCAAGACGCTCTATGCGGATGAGCCTTCGCCGCATGTGGACTGGTCCGAAGGCCAGGTGGAGTTGTTGAGCTCCGCTGTCAGCTGGCCGGGGGGTGAGCGTCCCCGTCGTGCGGGCATCTCCTCATTCGGCCTCCAGGGCACCAACGCACACGTGATTGTGGAGGAGGCTCCTACCGCTGGGCGCCAGAGCGCCGGTGGAAGAGCGGGTGGCGTCGGTCGGGGCTCAGAGACGGAGCCTTTCCCGGGACTTGGGTTGTTGCCTTTTTTGGTGTCTGGGTCTGGTGAGGGTGGGCTTGTTGGTCAGGCTGGTCGTTTGGGGGAGTATTTGCGGGGTGGTGGGTCGGGTGTTGGGTTGGGTGGGGTGGCGTTGTCTCTTGCGTTGCATCGTTCGCATCTTTCGCGGCGTGCTGCGGTTGTTGCGTCTGATCGTGATGGTTTGCTTGTGGGGCTTGATGCGTTGGTGCGTGGGGTGTCGGGTGATGGGTTGTGTTTGGGTGTTGCTAGGGGTGAGGGCAAGTTGGCGTTTTTGTTCTCGGGGCAGGGTTCGCAGTGGCCGGGTATGGGTGGGGAGTTGTATGGGGCTTTTCCGGTTTTCGCTGAAGCGCTTGATGAGTTGTGTGTGGAGTTGGATGGTCATCTCGAGCGTCCTCTGCGGGAGGTTTTGTTTGCTTCTGAGGGGTCTGAGTTGGCTTTGTTGTTGGGTCAGACGGGGTTTACCCAGCCGGCGTTGTTTGCGTTGGAGGTGGCTCTTTATCGGTTGGTCACGAGTTTTGGTGTTGTGCCTGATTATTTGATCGGTCATTCGGTTGGTGAGCTGTCGGCGGCTTATGTGGCGGGGGTGTTCTCGCTTGAGGATGCGTGTGCTTTGGTGGCTGCGCGTGGACGGTTGATGGGCTCGTTGCCTGAGGGTGGCGCGATGCTTGCTGTGCAGGCGTCCGAGCAGGAGGTTCTTGGGAGCTTGCGTGGGGTTGAGGATCGTGTTTCGCTGGCGGCGATCAACGCTCCAGAGGGTGTTGTCGTCTCTGGTGAGAGGGGCGCTGTTGAGGGGTTGGCCTCGGTTTGGCAGGAGCAGGGGCGCAGGATCAACTGGTTGCGTGTTAGTCATGCCTTTCATTCACAGCTGATGGATCCGATGCTTGACGAGTTCCGTGAGGTGGTGGGTGGTCTCGGTTTCGCCGCGCCGGTTATACCGATCGTTTCCAATCGCACCGGCCTGCAGCTTTCTGCTGGGGAGGCCACCTCGCCTGATTATTGGGTTGACCATGTCAGGGAGACCGTGCGTTTCGCGGATGGTGTGCGTTTTTTGCAGGGTGCTGGAGTGACTCGCTTCATCGAGATAGGTCCCGATCGTACCCTCGGCGCGCTCACAGCACAGTGCCTGGATGGGGATTTGGCTGGCGGGGTGTTTGTGGCGGCGAGCATGCGCCGGCGTGAGCCCCAGGCACGGGCTTTGTTGGGCGCGCTCTCAGAAGCTCACGTGCACGGTGTGGATGTTGACTGGAGCGCATTTTTCGATGCGACGGGCGCGGAGCGGGTGGAGCTTCCGACTTATGCGTTTCAGCGCGAGCGTTATTGGGTGAACGCGAGCGCGGGCGGCGGAGATGCAGTCTCACTCGGGATGAGCGCTCCCGAGCATCCCCTGCTCGGAGCGGCAGTGCCCTTGGCGGGCGAGGACGAGGGCTGGTTGTTCACAGGACTGATCTCGCTTGAGAGTCATCCCTGGATCGCTGACCACGCGGTATTGGACACCGTGCTGTTGCCCGGTACCGGGTTTGTCGAGCTCGCCCTGACCGCAGCCCAGCGGGTCGGCGCGGCAAGCCTCGAGGAGATCGTGATCGAGGCGCCACTACTGCTCGAGAGACACGACACCGTGCAGATCCAACTATCTGCCACCGGGCCCGACGAGCGAGGACGTTGCCGGTTTGCCATCCACTCCCGCCGACAACCCGGGGAAGATGTGTCCTCCGAGCCGTGGACACGGCATGCAAGCGGTGTGCTAGGCGGGGACGGTACATCGGATGTCTCTTTGGATGCTCCCGTCGATCCACGACTCGAGGCGTTCGCTGAGCAGTCATGGCCACCACAGGACGCCGAGGAGCTCGACACGACACGCTTCTACGACCGTCTGGCGGAGGTGGATGCCAACTATGGCCCTGTTTTTCAGGGTTTGCGCCGGGCGTGGGCGGTGGGCGATGAGGTCTATGCCGAGATCGCTCTCCAGGAGGAGCAGCATGGCGAGGCGGCTGACTTTCTGATCCATCCGGCGCTGCTGGACGCGGCACTGCACGCGTGGGCATTCAGGGCCTGGCAGGGCGAGCGCTCGGGCGGCCCGCAGATCCCGTTCTCCTTCGCCGGGGTTCGTCTTTATGGTGGGGGCGCCTCCTCGCTGCGTCTGTGTTTGGGTAGTGAGGGCGTGGGGTCTGAGACGCCGACGCTGAGCCTGCTGGCGCTCGACGGCGAGGGCCAGCCGCTATTGGCAGTCGATTCGCTGTTGTTGCGCGAGATCGGTCGGGATGCTCTGCAGGGCGGGAGGCGCAAGGGTCATGAGGCGCTGTTCGAGTTGCAGTGGCAAGAGATGGCGAGCCCGTCTCCCAATGGATCGAGACTTCGAGTGGCGGCGCTCGAGGGCGGTGAGGGCATTGATCTGGAGGTTGCGAGGATCGAGGAGTTGCAGTGCTACTCCGATCTGGCGGTCCTTGAGGATGCCGTTGGGCGTGGCGCTGAGGCACCGCAGCTCGTGCTGGTGGGGGCGGGGGCGATGGTCGAACCGGCGGTGGCTGAGGCGCAAGCTCCAGAGCTCGCCGGCACGGAGCTTGCGTGCGGCATTCATGCGCTTACCGAGCGCACGCTCTCCCTATTGCAGTCCTTCCTTGCCTCCGAGGCGCTTGGGGAGGCGAGGCTCGTGCTGGTCACCGACGGCGCGCTCGCTGTCGCAGAGGGGGAGGCACCCAACCTCACGCAGGCTGCGCTTGTCGGGTTGTTGCGCAGCGCTCACTCTGAGCACCCCGAGCGCTTTTCGCTCGTCGACATCGACCAGAGCTCGGCTTCCACAGAGGCTCTGCGCGGCGCGCTCGTAAGCGACGAGCCCGAGCTCGCGCTCAGGCACGGCTCGCTCTACGCGCCACGGCTTGGACGTCTCGAGGCGCAAGAGCCATCTGCTGTGCCTGAGCTCGATCCCAGTGGCACCGTCCTCTTGACAGGTGGTCCTGGTGGGTTCGTGGGGAAGCTGGCGCTTCACATGGTGCGGGCGCACGGCGCTCGTCATCTGCTGTTGGCGAGTCGCAACGGGGAGGAGACCGAGGGCGCTGAGGCGCTGCGCGAGGAACTGGAGGAGCTTGGTTGCGAGGTTCGGTTTGAGGCTTGTGATGCCTCAGACAGAGAGGCGCTCGAGAGGCTGATCACACAGGTGCCTGCCGCGCATCCGCTGACTGCTGTGGTTCACACGGCCGCCGTGCCGGAGGATGGGGTGATCGAATCGTTGGATGGCGAGCGCTTGCGCAGGGTGATGAGGCCGAAGGTCGATGCGGCGATCAACCTGCACGAGCTGACTGCGGACTTGCCGTTGACCGAGTTGATCCTGTTCTCCTCCTTCGCCGGGATCATGGGCAGCGCAAGACAGGGCGGCTATGCCGCCGCCAACACCTTCCTGGACGCCTTCGCGCACCATCGCCGCGCCCAGGGTCTGCCAGCGGTCTCGCTGGCCTTCGGGCTGGAGGACAGCATGACGAGCGGCCTGAGTGGGGCCGAACGTGCACGTGTCTTGGAGCGCTTCAGGCGCTCGGAAGGGCTGCTGCCGCTCTCTGATGAGCAGGGGATGGAGTTGATCGATGTGGCTCGCAGCGTCGATCGTCCGTTGCTCGTGCCGGTGCGTTTGGACACCGCTGCTTTGCGGTCGTTGGCGCGGGCCGGGGTGCTGCCGGCGATCCTGCGTGGGTTGGTTCGAATGCCCGCTCGCCGCTCGGGTGACGCCGAGGGATCGTTGGCCAGGAGATTGGCGCAGGAGCCGGAGTCCGAGTGGGACGCGATCGTCCTCGAGCTCGTCAAGAGCCATGTGGCGGACGTGCTGGGGCATGCCTCATCCGAGGCGATCGACCCGACTTCTGGCTTTATGGAGCAGGGGCTCGACTCTCTCGGCGCCGTCGAGCTGCGCAACCGTTTGAACGAGGCGACACGGCTGCGTCTACCCGCCGGTGTCGTGCTCGACTATCCGACGAGCGGTGCGCTAGCCAACCATATTCGGCAGGCGGTCCAGGAGTCGACCAATTCGCAAGAGGCTGAGCCGGATATGCAGCACAGGAATCACGCAGATGACGAGAGCCGTGCCAAAAAACTACTAGAGGAATTCGGTCTAGATGCCCTTACAAAAGCCAATGATTAGGTCTGCCACCAACGTCAGCGCCCTCGTGGTGTATGCCGGAGTGCAAGTGATCCCCTGCCCTAGAGGAGCGGGTCAATGAGTTTGCAAGACGCTGTAGGAGAGCTTCGGATGTCTCTCGACAAGGCCACCGAACGAGCTGAAACGAGACAGACCTTTGACCTTCCACTCACCCCGGAAGATGTGCCTCGATCGGAACGTCTTGCCACCGGCATCAAGCGTCCGAGCATCGTCGCCATCCCATCGATTGCGGCACTATCTGGTACCCATCAGTTTTTGGGATTTGCAAAATATCTCCGTGATATGAGAAACCTATATGCAGTCACCGTCCCGGGGTTCCTGGCCGGCGAGCGACTGCCCGCCAGCATCGATGTCGCCGTCGAGGCGGAGGCGAGCGCCGTTCGAAGATATATAGAGGACGGTCCTATCGTGCTTGTTGGTATGTCGGCCGGGGGGATGCTCGCTTATGCCGTTGCACGTCACCTGGAAGACACGGAGGGGCCGGTCATCGCGGGAGTCGTGTTGCTCGACTCATACCCTTTCGGTAAAGACAGTGACGATACGTTGGCCTACAGCATGCTCAAAAGAATGTTCCAGGAGCGAGATCTGCGCCGGTATTTGACCGAAACGAGACTGACGGCGATGGCCTGGTACATGAAGTTGCTCATGGATTGGGAGGTGTCGGAAGTGAACGCCCCCACGCTCATGGTGCGACCGAGCGAGCCAATGCAGGGTATGTCGGCGGAGGGCGAGTGGAAGACGCAATGGCCTCATCCACACGACTCGGTGGAGGTGCCGGGCGATCATTGGACGATGATGATGGAGAGCGACATCTCGACGGCGCAAGCGATGGAGGAGTGGATCTCCAGTGCAATATGTTCACAATAAAAGGCTGGTCTGCATAATGGAGCTCTGTGTGTAAAGCCATGCCCAAGACTGTATTCATCTTTACGGGACAGGGTGGTCAGTGGCCGAAGATGGCCGTTGACATGCTTGAGTCCTCGTCGATCTTCGCCGCAGAGATAGAGAAGTGCGAAGCGGCGCTCAGGGCACACGTCGACTGGTCGCTGGTCGATGTCTTACGTGGTAAGCGACGGGCTCGACGACTCCAGCGCGGAGACGTCGTCAATCCGGTCATGTTTGCGGTCTCCGTGTCGCTCGCCGAGCTGTGGCGCTCTTACGGTGTGCAGCCCGAGGCGGTTGTCGGTCATTCGCATGGAGAGGTCGCCGCGGCTCATATAGCGGGAGCGCTTTCACTTGCTGACGCTGCTCGCGTGGTGGCGCTGCGCAGCGGCGCGCTGGCTTCACTCTCGGGAAGGGGTGCGATGGCGGCCGTCGAGCTCGATGAGCGAGAAGCTCGAAGGCGAATAGAGAAATGGGGCGAGAATATCTGTCTAGCGGCGGTCAACGGTCCATCGTCGGTGGTCCTCTCGGGAGATCGCAAGGCACTCGCCGAGTTTTTACGGGAGTGCAAGCAAGATGGCGTCAGGGCGACGAAGCTCGCTATCGATTACGCCTCACACTGGCCCCAAGTCGAGGAGGCGCGCAATCAGATCTTGGACGCTCTATCCACGATCTCGCCCCATGCGGGGGAAATACCCCTCTATTCAACGCTGACCGGCGAGGCGATGGACACTTCCGAGATGGACGCCGCGCACTGGTTTCGTGCCGAGCGCCAGACCGTTCAGTTCGAGCGCACCGTCAGGGCACTGCTCTCCGACGGCTATCGCACGTTCATCGAGGTGAGCCCGCATCCCGTCTTGACCGTCGCGGTTCAGGAAACCGTCGAAGACGCGCTGGCGGATGGGGACGAGGTGGCAGTCTTGGCATCGCTGCGTCGTGGGCATGGTGGTCCCGAGCGTTTCGCCATTGCGCTCGCTGATGCGAGTGCTCGGGGGCTGGACGTCGACTGGGAGACGGCGCAGCGTGACGGAGTGGAGCGGCCGAGCCTTGCAGCCCAGAATCGGAGAGATGCAGGCGTAGGTGGCGACTCCGCAGAGCTTGCGAGCGAGAGTGTGCTCGCGCGAGAGCTGGCTGGCGCCCCACGGCTGCAGCAGGAGCGGATCATTCGCGAGCTGGTGCTTGTCCAGCTGGCTACGGTACTCGGTCATGCGGAGTCGGATCCACTCGAGGGTGGCCGTCCTTTCAAAGATCTCGGTCTGGACTCTACAGGCGCTGTCGAGCTGCGCAATCGACTGGTGGCGTCAACGGGACTTTCGCTGCCAAAGGTTGCGCTCTTTGACCATCCAACCCCGACGGGGCTCGCGGACTACCTTCTGGACCAAATCGCTGGCGTCGGAAAAACCACACATGTCACATCGCGACGGGGACCGAGTGACGAGCCGATCGCGATTGTGGGTATGGGTGCCCGTTTTCCGGGTGGTGCTCGCTCAGGGGAGGGATTATGGGAGCTCGTTTGCAACGGCGTTGACGCGATCAGCGGGTTTCCGACCGATCGCGGCTGGGATTTGGAGCGCCTCTATGACCCTGGGCTCGATCGCTCGGGCACGTGCTACGTACGTCATGGTGGCTTTATCGATGACGTATGCGACTTTGATGCCGAGCACTTTCAGATTTCGCCGCGTGAGGCGTTGGCGATGGATCCTCAGCAGCGACTGCTGCTGGAAGGCGCGTGGGAGGCGTTTGAAGACGCCGGGATCGACCCTCTGGGCCTGAGAGGCAGCGATACCGGCGTCTTTGCGGGTGTCATGTCGTTCTCCGCCGATTATGGTCCAGCGGGTCTGGGCTCATATCAGCGGGAGCTCGAGGGTTTCCGCCTGACTGGACAGTCGACAAGTGTTGCTTCTGGTCGGGTCGCTTACACGCTGGGTTTGGAGGGGCCGGCCGTCTCGATCGATACAGCTTGCTCTTCTTCATTGGTGGCGATTCATCTGGCTTGCCAGGCGATACGTGGAGGGGAGTGTGGGCTGGCCTTGGCTGGAGGAGTGACGGTGCTCTCCTCGCCGGCTATATTCATCGCGTTTTCTCGTCAGCGCGGCTTGTCGACGGACGGCCGGTGCAAGTCGTTCAGCGCGGATGCCGACGGTACGGGTTGGTCAGAGGGCATGGGTCTGGTCGTGCTGGAGCGTTTATCCGATGCGCGCAGGAACGGCCATGAGGTGTTGGGGTTGGTGCGCGGGTCTGCGGTGAATCAGGATGGCGCGAGTAATGGCTTGACGGCTCCCAATGGTCCCTCGCAGGAGCGTGTGATTCGTCAGGCGCTGGCCAGTGCAGGTGTGTCACCTGCAGATATCGACGTGGTCGAGGCGCATGGCACTGGAACGACGTTGGGCGATCCGATCGAGGCGGGCGCGCTGTTGGCAACTTATGGACAGGATAGGAGTGGCAATCCTCTCTATTTGGGGTCGATCAAGTCGAACATCGGTCATACGCAGGCAGCGGCGGGTGTTGCCGGTGTAATCAAGATGGTGATGGCGATACGACGCGGTGTGTTGCCCAAGACGTTGAATGTGGGTGAGCCCTCTTCGAACGTGGACTGGTCAGAAGGAGACGTGGAGTTGTTATGTGAGCAGCGGCCGTGGGAGAGCCGCGGCGGTGATCGTCCTCGGCGCGCTGGTGTTTCGTCCTTTGGTGTTTCTGGGACGAACGCGCACGTGATCTTGGAGGAGGCTCCATCGCTGATTGGTGTGAGCGCCGAGCTTACTGGCGGTGAGCATGATGGCGCCGGTGAGGTTGGGCGTGATGGCGCTGCGGGGAGTGAGCGTCTTGATGTCAGTGTCTCCGGGGCGTTGCCGTTTGTGGTTTCCGGGTCCTCGGAGGGGGCTCTGTGCGATCAGGCGTCCCGCTTGGCCGCGTGGTTGAGGGCGAGGCCCGAGCTCGACCTTGGCCGTGTGGCCGGCTCGCTTGCGCTTCATCGTCCGCATCTGTCCCGCCGTGCGGGGATCGTTAGCTCCGACCGCGATGCGCTACTGGACGGTCTCGACGCTCTGTCACTCGGGGAGACAGCCGACGGACTCGTCGTCGATGGCGCCGGGGGAGGCGGGATCGGCAACGGCGGGATTGCGTTCGTCTTCTCCGGACAGGGTGGTCAATGGGCAGGTATGGGCAAGGAGTTGTGGGAGTCCTCCGCCGTGTTCGCGGAGCGGATGCGGGCTTGTGTCGACGCGCTGGCGCCTTTCCTTGATTTCTCGCTCGAGGATGTCTTGCGTGGGACATCCGATGCCGCATCGCTCGAGCGCGTCGATGTGGTGCAGCCGGCGCTGTTCGCGATGATGGTGTCATTGGCTGCTCTGTGGCGCTCGTTTGGCATAGAGCCGTCGGTTGTGGTGGGCCATTCTCAGGGTGAGATCGCAGCTGCGCATGTCGCGGGCGCGCTTTCCCTGGAGGATGCGGCGCGGGTAGCGGCGGTGCGCAGCAGGGTGTTGGCTGAGGAGCTTTCAGGTCGTGGTGGCATGGTCTCCGTGTCAGCGTCCAAGAAGCGGGTGCTGGGCTTGATGAAGCCATTCGCCGAGAGGGTTTCGCTGGCGGCCGTCAATGGCCCATCTGCGATGGTGGTCTCCGGTGAGCCCGAGGCGCTTGCCGAGCTTCTCCGTCTATGTGAGTCCGAGGAGATCCGCGCTAAACAGATTCCCGTCGACTATGCCTCGCACTCGGTGCAGATCGAGACCATTGGGGAGCGGCTGCAGGGCGAGCTCTCGTCGATCGAGCCACGAAGCAGTGAGCTTCCCTTCTTTTCAACCACCACCGGCGAGCTCACGGACACCGCGCTGCTCGATGGCGACTACTGGTATCGCAACCTGCGTCAGACCGTCCAGTTCGAGCAGGCCACCGGCGCATTGATCAAGGACGGGGTACGCGCCTTTGTCGAGGTCAGCCCGCATCCCGTTCTGCAGACGGCCATCGAAGAGACGATCCAGGTGCACACCGCCTACCGCGGCGCGGTCAGTGTGCTGGGCTCGCTCAGGCGCGAGCAGGGAGGCTCTGAGAGGCTCCTGACCTCGCTGTTGAGCGCTCATGTGCACGGTTTGAACGTGCGTTGGTCTGAGCTGTTCGGCAGTGTGGAGAGGGTCGAGCTGCCCGTCTATGCGTTCCAGAGGAAGCGTTACTGGCTTGATGGCGGTACGGGTGTCGCCGACGCGGCGTCGCTCGGTATGGGCGAGCTCGAGCATCCGCTGTTGGGAGCAGCCGTCCCGTTGGCAGGTAATGAGGACTGGCTGCTAACGGGACGCCTGTCGCTTGACACAAGCTCCTGGGTCGCCGACCACGCGATCATGGACACGGTTCTCTTTCCCGCCACGGGCTTCCTCGAGCTGGCGCTGGTGGCCGCGCAGAGGGTCGGTGCGCAGAGGATCGAGGAGCTGACCCTGCAGGCGCCGCTGTTGCTGGAGAAGCAGAGCTCACACCAGCTACAGCTCTCGATATCGGCGTCGGAGGATGGACATGCGCGCTTTGTCATCCACTCACGCCCTCAAAGCGCCTCCGAGAGCGAGCAGTCCGACCGCGCGGTCTGGGTGCTCCACGCCTCGGGCACGCTCGCCATGGAAGCGGGCGCTGCGGTAGCGCCGCTCGAGGACTTCGCGCGCAGCGCTTGGCCTCCATCCGACGGCGAGGCGCTCGACGTCGAGCGTCTCTACGACCGCCTCGCGGAGGCGGGATACGACTATGGGCCCATCTTCCAAGGCATGCGCCGGGCGTGGAGGGCGGATGGCGCGATCTATGCCGAGATCGCCCTCGACGAGGGGTCTGACGGCCACGCAAGCGGCTTTTATGTTCACCCGGCATTGCTGGATGCCGCGCTCCATGCCTCGATCGCCGAGAGGTTGGACGGTGGCGAAGCTGCAAACGGGCATCTGCTGATGCCGCATGGATTCACCGGCATTCAGCTGCACGGTCGAGGCGATGGCGGTAGCGCCTGCGCACTGCGTGTGCGCTTGGACGACGCGAGGTCGGGAGACGGTGCGACTGCGGGAGCGACCGCTACAGGATCTGAGATCGGCGCCCAGTCGCTGAGGCTGTCGGTGCTGGACGACTCCGGCGAGCCGCTGCTGTACATCGACAGGCTTCAGATGCGGGCAGTCGACATGACCTCTCTCCCAGCGACGCGACGTGAGCAGGACCACGACTCCCTGCTGTGCATCGACTGGGTGGAGCAACCGTACGTAGCGTCTCTCGACGGCTCAGCGATGCGTGCCGCGATGATCGGCTCGGGAGAGGGTCTGGAGGGCGCCCCTGCGCTCGAGCTACAGCACTACGCAGATATCCAAAGCCTCAGCCGTGCGATCGAGCACGACCGAACATTCTCGCCAGATGTCGTTCTCGTGAAAGAGGGCTCGCTGCTCTCCGTGTCTGCGGCCGATGACGGCGATCGCAAAGGCGAGCAGTTGGTGCTGGACGCCCATGAGCTGGCCGTGAGCGCACTCGAGCTGATACAGGCCTTCCTATCCTCCGAGCATCTGAGGGAATCGAGGCTGGTGCTCTTGACGGAGGCTGCGCTGGCCGTCAAAGCAGACGAGTCTCCGAGCCTCTTGCAGGCGCCGCTCACGGGCCTCATGAGGAGTGCGAGATCAGAGCATCCAGAGCGCTTCTCCATGGTCGACCTCGACGGGCACGAAGTCTCCCAAGAGGCCCTCCTCGGCGCGTTGCGCAGCGAAGAGTCAGAGCTTGCGATCAGGCAGGACACCCTTTACGCACCGAGGCTCAGGCGTCTCCATGCACAGGAGCCGGCCAAAGCCATGCCCGAGCTCGATCGTGAGGGGACGGTGCTTATCACAGGTGGCACGGGCGGGCTGGGGGGCTTGCTGGCGCGTCATCTGGTGGAAGAGCATGGTGCTCGTCATCTGCTGCTGATCAGTCGTAGCGGCGCCGAGGCCGAGGGCGCTACGGACTTGCGCGAGCAGCTGGAGCAACTCGGCTGTGAGGTAGGTATAGAGGCGTGCGATGTTTCCGACCGTGCACAGCTCGAGCGGTTGATCGCCTCTGTTCCCGCTGCACATCCTCTTGTCAGCGTCATCCATACCGCAGGTGTTCTGGACGATGGTGTGATCGAGTCGTTGGACGGGGAGCGGCTGTCCAGGGTGATGAGTCCGAAGGTGGACGCCGCGCTGCATCTGCACGAGCTGACCCAAGACCTGGATCTCTCAGAGCTCATCCTGTTCTCTTCCTTCGCGGGAACGGCGGGAAGCCCCAGAAGAGCCAGCTACGCGGCGGCCAACGCCTTCCTGGACGCCCTGGCACATCGGCGCCGCGCGAGCGGACTACCCGCGATCTCCCTGGCCTTTGGCTTATGGGAGAAGGCAACCGGCATGACGGGCGCGGCCGGCGCGGCCGAGCACACGCGCATGATCGAGCGCCTCAGGAGTGCGGAAGGTCTGCTCCCGCTCTCCGACGAGCATGGCCTCGGGTTGATCGATGCCGCACGGCAAGTCGATCGTGCCCTGGTGCTGCCGGTGCGCCTTGACAGCGCCATCCTACGAGCCCAGGCACGCACGGGAATCTTGCCTCAGATCATGTGCGGGCTGGTGCCGATGCCCGCGCGGCGTGTCTCGAATGCGCGAGGATCGCTGGCGAGGAAGCTTGCCGGCTCGCCGCAAACGGAGTGGGACGCGATCCTCTTGGGACTGGTCGAGGATCATGTCGCCGGCATCCTGGGACACGCTTCGCCAGATGCCGTCGATCCAGCCCGTCCCTTCAAGGAGGCCGGTTTCGACTCGCTCGCGGTCGTCGAGTTGCGTAACCGCTTGAGTCGAGCAACGGGACTGAGCCTACCGTCGACGCTGGCCTTTGACCATCCCACACCTGACGCAGTGGCCGTCTATCTGCGCTCCCGTGTCGAGAGCGCTCAGCGTGAGGTGCGGGTCGGAGCGGGCGGGGCTGGACGGCCGCCTTCCGATGAGCCGGTCGCGGTCGTGGGTATGAGCGCTCGTTTCCCCGGTGGTGTGGGCTCCGCTGAGGAGCTGTGGGATCTCGTCGCTGGTGGAGCGGACGTGATTGGTGAGTTTCCGACCGATCGCGGGTGGGATGTGGAGCGTCTTTACGATCCCGATCCCGATAGTCCCGGTACGTGTTATACGCGTCATGGCGGTTTTCTCGACGATATCGGCGGCTTCGATGCGGAGCATTTTCGGATTTCTCCGCGCGAGGCGTTGGCGATGGATCCGCAGCAGCGATTGTTGCTGGAAGGGGCCTGGGAGGCTTTGGAGGACGCCGGAATCGATCCTTTGAGTTTGCAGGGGAGCGAGACGGGGGTGTTTACGGGAATCTCGTCTTTCTCCACCGATTATGGATCCGCGAGCTCGCGCTCCGATCGGCACGAGCTGGACGGTTTCGGCTTGACTGGACAGTCCACCAGCGTGGCCTCAGGACGGATCGCATATGCCTTTGGTTTGCAGGGTCCGGCGGTTTCTGTGGACACCGCCTGTTCCTCGTCGTTGGTAGCCATCCACCTGGCCTGTCAGGCGTTGCGCGGGGGTGAGTGCGGCATGGCTTTGGCTGGAGGAGCGGCGGCGCTCGCCTCGCCGGCCGTATTCGTCGAATTTTCGCGCCAGCGTGGTTTGTCGGTAGATGGGCGTTGTAGATCGTTTGGCGCGGGCGCCGACGGGACTGGTTTTTCTGAGGGTATGGGCCTGATCGTGTTGGAGCGTCTGTCCGACGCGCGTAGGAATGGTCATGAGGTGCTGGCCGTGGTAGGTGGCTCTGCGGTGAATCAGGATGGCGCCAGCAATGGTTTGAGCGCGCCCAACGGTCCTTCGCAGGAGCGTGTGATTCGTCGGGCGCTGGCCAGTGCGGGCTTATCGCCAGGCGACGTCGACGTGGTCGAGGCGCATGGCACCGGCACGACGCTTGGCGATCCGATCGAGGCGGGTGCGTTGATCTCGACTTATGGGCAGGACAGGAGTGACGGTCCGCTCTATTTGGGGTCGATCAA
Organism: uncultured Solirubrobacterales bacterium; assembly: GCA_963784875.1. Classification (GTDB taxonomy): domain Bacteria; phylum Actinomycetota; class Thermoleophilia; order Solirubrobacterales; family Solirubrobacteraceae; genus Palsa-744. Next base: position 161,137 of record CAWATE010000009.1, on the reverse strand, counting down.
GTCAAATATTGGTCATACGCAGGCTGCGGCCGGTGTCGCCGGCGTGATTAAGATGGTGATGGCGATGCGTCACGGCGTTTTGCCCAAGACGCTGTATGCGGATGAGCCTTCGCCGCACGTGGATTGGTCGGAGGGGGAAGTCGAGCTGCTGCGTGAGGCGCGCGCGTGGGAGTGTGCCAGTGGTGGCGGTTGCCGGCGTGCGGGGGTCTCGTCGTTTGGTGTTTCTGGCACGAATGCGCATGTGATCTTGGAGGAGGCCCGGCCATCGCTCTCGCGTGAGTCGACGGTCGCGGCGAAGCCGGAGGGATCTGCGGTAAATGACGCTGTGCTTGTGGGCTCCGGAGTGTTGCCATTTGTGGTTTCGGGTTCGCGCGAGGAGGCATTGGTGGGCCAGGCGTCTCATCTGGCTGCGTGGTTGCGGGCCAGGCCTGAGCTCGATTTGCGGGAGGTGGCGGCGGCGCTCGCGTCACGACGTGCGCGCCTGGCCCGGCGGGCGGTGGTGGTCAGCTCCGATCGCGATGGTTTGCTTTCCGGTCTTGACGCGCTCGCTCGCGGGGAGTCGGTGGATGGGTTGGTTAGTGGGCGTTCTGGGGGTGAGCCTGGCGGTGGGAAGGTCGCGTTTTTGTTTTCTGGGCAGGGTTCGCAGTGGTCGGGTATGGGTTTGGGGTTGTATGAGGCTTTTCCGGTGTTTGCTGAGGCGTTTGATTCGGTGTGTGTGGGGTTTGATGGTCGTTTGGGGTGTTCTTTGCGGGAGGTTGTGTTTGCTGTTGAGGGGTCGGATGAGGCTTTGTTGCTCGGTCGGACGGGGTTTACTCAGCCGGCGTTGTTTGCGTTGGAGGTCGCGCTCTTTCGTTTGATCTCGAGTTTTGGTGTGGTGGCGGATTATTTGATTGGGCATTCCGTGGGAGAGCTCAGTGCCGCGCACGTCGCTGGTGTGCTCTCGCTTGAGGATGCGTGTGTTTTGGTGGCTGCGCGTGGGCGGTTGATGGAGGATCTGCCTGGGGGTGGTGCGATGTTGTCTGTGCAGGCTTCAGAGGAGGAGGTCAGGGAGGCGTTGGTGGCCGAAGGTCTCGATGGTTGTGTCTCGGTGGCGGCTGTCAACGGTCCTCATGCGGTGGTGTTGTCGGGTGATGAAGGGGCGGTCGAGGGGTTGGATGAGGGTTGGCGGGGGCGGGGGCGGAAGACCACTCGTTTGCGTGTGAGTCATGCTTTTCATTCTCGGTTGATGGATCCGATGCTCGACCAGTTGCGTGACGTGGCGGAGGGGCTGAGTTTTGCTGAGCCGCGGATCCCGATCGTTTCCAATCTCACCGGCTCGTTGCTTTCTGGCGAGGATGCCGTGTCGCCGGAGTATTGGGTGCGCCACGCCAGAGAAGCCGTGCGTTTCCTTGACGGCGTGCGCTGTCTCCGCGACGAGTTGGGCGTCACACGGTTCCTAGAGATAGGCCCCGATCGCACCCTCGGCGCACTGGTCACCCAATGCATCGAGGACGGGGTGGAGGGTCGGAGCGTCGACGGTGATGGTTTCTTCGTCGCGGCCGGCATGCGCCCGCAGGCGCCACAGGCGGAGACGCTCCTCACGGCGCTCGGCGGCGCGTACGTGTGTGGCGTGGGTGTCGACTGGGGGGTGCTGTTTGACGGGATGGATCTGGGACGAGTGGAGTTGCCCGCTTATGCGTTTCAGCGCAAGCGCTATTGGCTGGAGGCGAGCGTGGGGGTGGGCGATCTCGCCGCGGCCGGGCAATCGCCGGCCGAGCACCCGCTGTTGAGGGCTGCGGTGCCGCTGGCAGGCGGGACGGATGGCGATCAGGGATGGTTGTTCACGGGACGGTTATCGCTTCAAAGCCATCCGTGGATCGCCGACTACGCGATCATGGACACCGTCCTGATGCCAGGCGCCGGGTTTGTCGAGATGGCCTTGGCTGCTGCTCGACGGATCGGTGCGTCGGGCTTTGAGGAGCTGACCTTGGCGGCGCCCTTGCTGCTCGAGGAGCGCGATGCAAGGCAGATACAGGTGTCGGTGTCGCCAGGTGACGAGCAGGGACATCGCCGACTGGCCATTCATTCTCGGATCCAAGGCGCTTTCGAGGACGAGGGTCAAGACACGGGGTGGACACTGCACGCGACAGGTGAGCTGGGTGGGGAGGACTCGACAGTGGGTGTCGCGGACCCACGGCTTCAGAGATTGGCTGAGCAATCCTGGCCACCGCCCGGGGCAAAGGAGATAGAGACGGAGTTTTTGTACGACCGTTTGGCCGAGGCCGGCTACAGTTATGGTGCCGTCTTTCAGGGTTTGCGGCGAGCGTGGACGGTCGATGACGCGATTTATGCCGAGATAGCTCTCGATCGGGAGCACGAGTCCGCGGCGGCTGGTTTCAATGTTCATCCCGCGCTGCTGGACTCGGCGTTACAGGCGGTGGTGCCTGGCGCGCTGGATGGAAGCGACGGCGATCTGGGCCGGGGGCCACGGGTTTCGTTCTCGTTCTCCGGTGTGCATCGCTATGGTCATGACGAGGTCACCTCGCTGCGTATCTGCTTGAGCGCCACCGCCGGCGCGGCGTCGGGGGTCAGGGCAACGGCCGGGTCCAAAGCTGGGGTGATGTCGTGGGCTGAGCCCGACGGGGATGTCCAGTCGCTGAGCCTGCTGGCGCTCGATGGCTCGGGCTCCCCATTACTATGTATCGGTAATCTGAAGACGCATACTTTGGACCGGCATGCGCTGGAGGGAGATAGCGCGAGGCGTCGGAATCATGACTCGCTTTTCCGTCTCGGTTGGGTGGAGGTACCCGGCACGCCGCCCAACGGCTCGACCATTCGCGCCGCGGTGCTGGGCGATACGGGAGAAGGAGAAGGCGCTCTAGAGCATATCCCCGGTATCGAGCTCGAGCATCATCCAGACCTCGACGGTCTCAGGCATGCGATCGAATCGGGCGCCTCGCGGGCGCCGGCGATCGTGCTCGTGCGCGCGAATGTGTTGCTTTCCGAGGTCGCGGGCGCCAGCGACGGGGGGGTGGTGGGGGCTGTGCATGTGATGAGTGCGCGTGCTCTTGAGTTGTTGCAGGATTTTCTCTCCTCTGATTGTCTGGCGGAGGCGCGGCTTGTGCTTGTGAGCGAAGGTGCGTTGGCGATTGCGGGGGGTGAGTCTCCGGATCTTTTGCAGGCGCCTCTTGTGGGTCTTTTGCGGAGTGCTCATTCAGAGCATCCTGAGCATTTTGCGATGATCGATCTCGACCGGGTCTCGACCGCTTCGCTCTACGGTGCGTTGCGCAGCGAGGAGCCGGAGCTCGCGATCAGGCAAAACACTCTTTACGCTCCCAGGCTTGGACGCTTACCGGCGCAGGAGCAGGGCTCCTCGCCTGAGCTTGACCCTGAGGGGACGATCCTCATTACCGGTGGCACTGGTGGGCTGGGGGGTCTGTTGGCGCGTCATCTGGCTGCAGAGCACGGCGCCCGTCATCTGCTCCTTCTGAGTCGCAGCGGCGTGAGCGCCGAGGGTGCTGTGGCGCTGCGGGCGGAGCTTGAGCAGCTCGGCTGCGAGGCACGAATCGAGGCGTGCGACGTCACGGATCGCGGTCAACTCGAGCAGCTCATCGCCTCGATACCCGCTCAACACCCACTCGTCAGCGTCATCCACACCGCCGGCGCCATCGACGGCGGCGTTATCGAGTCGTTGGACGGGGAGCGGCTGTCGATGGTGATGGCGCCGAAGGTGGACGCCGCGCTGCACCTGCACGAGCTGACCAAGGATATGGAGCTCTCGGAGTTCATCCTCTTCTCCTCCTTCGCGGGAACCGCCGGCAGCCCTCGGCGAGCCAGCTATGCGGCGGCCAACGTCTTTCTCGACGCCCTCGCGCACCATCGCCGCACGATCGGGCTCCCCGGCCTCTCCCTGGCCTTCGGGCTATGGGGAAAGGCCACCGGCATGACCGGGGGCTCCGGCGATGGCGAGAACGCGCACATGATGGAACGCCTCAGGAGCGCGGAAGGGATTCTTCCGCTATCCGAGGAGCAGGGCTTGCGCTCGATCGATCTCGCGCGCGGTACCGAGGATGCCCTATTGCTGCCCGTGCGTCTCGATCGCGCTGTGCTGCGCGCCCAGGCACGTGCTGGAATGCTGCCCCAGATCATGCACGGCTTGGTGCGCGTGGATGCGCGGCGATCCTCGGACGCAAAGGGATCGTTGGCGAGAAAGCTCGCCGACTCACCAGAATCCGAGTGGGATGCGATTGTGCTCGGGCTGGTCAAGACGCATGTCGCGGGTGTGCTTGGGCATGCGGGATCGGGAGCCGTCGACTCCGGACGCCCGTTCAAGGAGGTGGGCTTCGATTCGCTCGCCGCCGTCGAGTTTCGTAATCGCTTGCGTGGCGCTACGGGTTTGAAGTTGCCCTCGACGTTGGTGTTCGACCATCCCACGCCGCTCGCGGTGGCGCGGCTCTTGCGTTCTCAGGTCGAGGGTATGGGACCTCGCCGTGGTACTGGCGTTGCTGGGAACGTGACGAAGCGCTCGTCCTTCGATGAGCCGATTGCGATTGTGGGCATGAGCGCCCGTTTTCCTGGCGGGGTGGGTTCTGCCCAAGAGTTGTGGGGCCTGATTCGTGGCGGGGTTGATGCTGTCAGTGAGTTTCCTACCGACCGTGGCTGGGACCTGGAGAGTCTCTATGACCCCGATCCCGATAATCCAGGCACGAGTTACACGCGTCATGGCGGTTTCCTTGATGACGCGGGAGGTTTCGACGCGGAGCACTTTCGTATTTCGCCGCGTGAGGCATTGGCGATGGATCCCCAGCAGCGGCTGTTGTTGGAGGCGCGTGGGAGGCGCTGGAGGACGCAGGAATCGATCCTCTGAGCTTGACGGGCAGCGAACGGGGGTTTTTACGGGAATTCTTGCTTCTGATTACGGCACGAGTACGGCAACCGGGGAGGTCGAGGGTTCCGTCTGACTGGCAACTCGGGCAGCGTCGTCTCCGGCCGGATAGCTTACACGTTTGGTTTGCAGGGTCCCGCGGTGTCGGTCGACACGGCGTGTTCGTCCTCGTTGGTGGCGTTGCACTTGGCTTGTCAGGCTTTGCGTGGGGGAGATGCGGGCTGGCGTTGGCGGGCGGGGTGACGGTGATGTCGCGCCGGGCGCGTTCACCGAGTTCGCGCGTCAGCGTGGCCTGGCGCTGACGGGCGGTGCAAGTCCTTTTCGCAGGCAGCCGACGGGACCGGCTGGAGCGAGGGCATGGGGTGCTGGTGCTGGAGCGGCTCTCCGACGCCCGGCGTAACGGGCACGACGTGCTCGCGCTCGTGCGTGGCAGCGCGGTCAACCAGGACGGCGCCAGCAACGGTCTGACGGCGCCGAACGGTCCCTCTCAGCAGCGGGTGATCGGTCAGGCGCTGGCCAGCGCCGGGCCTGCGCCCGACGACGTCGATGCGGTCGAGGCGCACGGCACCGGCACGAGGCTTGGGCGACCCGATCGAGGCGCAGGCGCTTGATCGCGACCTACGGGCAGTAACGCCCGCGGAGCGACCACTGTGGCTGGGATCGATCAAGTCGAACATCGGTCACACCCAGGCTGCTGCCGGTATCGCCGGCGTGATCAAGATGGTGATGGCGATGCGCCACGGCGTGCTCCCAAGACGTTGCACGCAGATGAGCCCTCCGCGAACGTTGACTGGTCAGAAGGAGAGGTGGAGTTGCTGCGCGAGGCACGGCCGTGGGAGGTCGGTAATGGCCGTCCTCGTCGTGCCGGTGTTTCCTCTTTCGGTGTGTCCGGCACGAACGCGCACGTGATCTTGGAGGGGGCACCGCCATCCTCTCCCGAGGAAATTAGGGGTACAGGCAAGTCCCAGGGAGCTATGGTGGGTCGTGCATCGGTTGTTGGGTCGGGAGTGTCGCCCTCGGTCGTGGGGGCGGGGTTGTTGCCGTTCGTGGTGTCAGGGTCGTGCGAGGATGCCCTGCGCGCCCAGGCGTCCCGCTTGGCTGCGCGGTTGAGGGAGAAGCCCGAGCTCGATCTCGGCGATGTGGCGAACACGCTCGCGCTTCATCGTTCTCGCCTTTCGCATCGGGCCACGATTGTCTGCTCTGACCGCGATGTCCTGACGGCGGGTCTTGAGGCGCTGTCTGCTGGGAAGAGCGTCGAGGGGCTGGTTCGCGGTGTCGCAGGGAACGATGCGAAGACTGCCTATCTGTTTTCTGGGCAGGGTTCGCAGTGGTCGGGTATGGGTTTGGGGTTGTATGAGGCTTTTCCGGTGTTTGCTGAGGCGTTTGATTCGGTGTGTGTGGGGTTTGATGGTCGTTTGGGGTGTTCTTTGCGGGAGGTTGTGTTGCTGTTGAGGGGTCGGATGAGGCTTTGTTGCTCGGTCGGACGGGGTTCACTCAGCCGGCGTTGTTTGCGTTGGAGGTCGCGCTCTTTCGTTTGATCTCGAGTTTTGGCGTGGTGGCGGATTATTTGATTGGGCATTCCGTGGGAGAGCTCAGTGCCGCGCACGTCGCTGGTGTGCTCTCGCTTGAGGATGCGTGTGTTTTGGTGGCTGCGCGTGGGCGGTTGATGGAGGATCTGCCTGGGGGTGGTGCGATGTTGTCTGTGCAGGCTTCAGAGGAGGAGGTCAGGGAGGCGTTGGTGGCCGAAGGTCTCGATGGTTGTGTCTCGGTGGCGGCTGTCAACGGTCCTCATGCGGTGGTGTTGTCGGGTGATGAAGGGGCGGTCGAGGGGTTGGATGAGGGTTGGCGGGGGCGGGGGCGGAAGACCACTGGTTTGCGTGTGAGTCATGTTTTTCATTCTCGGTTGATGGATCCGATGCTCGACCAGTTGCGTGACGTGGCGGAGGGGCTGAGTTTTGCTGAGCCGCGGATCCCGATCGTTTCCAATCTCACCGGCTCGTTGCTTTCTGGCGAGGATGCCGTTTCGCCGGAGATTGGGTGCGCCACGCCAGAGAAGCCGTGCGTTTCCTTGACGGCGTGCGCTGTCTCCGCGACGAGTTGGGCGTCACACGGTTCCTAGAAGATCGGCCCCGATCGCACCCTCGGCGCACTGGTCACCCAATGCATCGAGGAGGAGACACAGCAGGAGGGTGAGCACGCGAGCGGGAGCGGGGAGGGGAATGGCAGCGGGCGTGCGAGCGGGCATGGAACCGCGAACGCAAGCGGGCACGGGGAGGGTGTCTTCGTGGCGGCCAGCATGCGCCCACGAGCATCGCAAGCGCAGACGTTCCTAACGGCGCTTGCCGGCGCTCATGTGCATGGTGTGAGCGTCGATTGGAGCGGGTTCGAGGGTTTGGGCGCTGGGCGAGTGGAGTTGCCCGCCTATGCGTTTCAACGAAGGCGCTATTGGCTTGGCGCAGGCGCGGGTGTGGGCGACCCCGCCGCGGCTGGTCAGTCCTCGGTCGAGCATCCGTTGCTGGGGCGGTTGTGCCATTGGCCGGCGATGGTGGCGGTTGGCTGTTCACGGGGCGGTTGTCGTTGGATGCGTTTCCCTGGATCGCCGATCACGCTGTTATGGACACGGTGTTGTTTCCCGGCACTGGTTTTATCGATCTGGTGCTAGCCGCGGGCGAGAGGGTCGGCGCCGGCACGATCGATGAGTTGACTCTGGAAGCACCGCTCGTGTTGGAAGAGCATGGTGCTCGTCAGTTTCAGCTCTCGGTATCGGCGCCTGACGAGGGACGCTTGTTCGCGGTTTGCCGTTCATTCACGTCCGCAAGATTCAGAGTCCGTGCAACAGGATTCCGCCGGCGGGATGGAATGGATACGCCACGCCACGGGCGTCCTCGCTCCAAGTGAAGCCGCCTCGCTCCAGGAGCTCGAGGGCTTCGTGGAGGAGGCCTGGCCGCCGGCGAACGGCAGGGAGCTCGATACGGAGTTCTTCTATGATCGTTTAGCGGAGGCTGGCTACAACTATGGGCCGAAGTTCCAGGCCCTGCGGCGGGCCTGGATCGTGGACGATGCTGTCTATGCCGAGGTCGCCTTCGATGAAGATACCGGGCATGGGGTGGCTGGTTTTGGCGTTCATCCCGCGCTGCTGGACTCGGCGCTGCATGCATTGGTGCTGGGCGCATTGGATAGAGCGGGTAGAGGCCTGGGGCAGGAGCCGCGGGTCCCATTTTCGTTCTCCGGCGTGCAGCTCTACGGTCGAGACGACGTTACCTCGCTGCGAATCCGCTTGAGCGGCATTGGCTCGGCTGCGGCCGGGGCTGGAGGATTGACCGGGGCTCAGGCGCCGGCGGCGCCTGCGTCCAGGGTTGAGTCCGGTGCGGAGACACAGGCACTGAGCCTGCTGGCGCTCGATGGCTCGGGCACCCCGGTGCTGTGTGTCCGCGATCTCAAGACGCGCGTGCTCGATCGCCGGGCGCTTGCAGGGGGTGGCGCGAGGGGTCGGGGTCATGACTCGCTCTTCTGTCTCGATTGGGTGGAGGTATCCAGTGCGCCGGCCAACGGTTCGTCCATCCGTGCCGCGGTGCTGGGCGAACTTGGAGATGGCGTGATCGAAGCCGCTCCCGGTCTCGAGCTCGAGCGCTGCGCGGATCTGGAGGATCTCAAGCACAAGATCGAAACGGGTGTCGCGCCCGCGCCGGAGTTCGTGCTCGTGCGGGCACGGGCGCTCGTCTCCCCCGAGGGCGACGGCGATGATGGCGCCACGAGCGACAACGGCTGGGGCGCCGGCCCAGACAGCGGCAGTGAGAGCAGCCGCAACAGCGGTGGCGACCGTGGGGGGGTGGTGGGGGCTGTGCATGTGATGAGTGCGCGTGCTCTTGAGTTGTTGCAGGATTTTCTCTCCTCTGATTGTCTGGCGGAGGCGCGGCTTGTGCTTGTGAGCGAAGGTGCGTTGGCGATTGCGGGGGGTGAGTCTCCGGATCTTTTGCAGGCGCCTCTTGTGGGTCTTTTGCGGAGTGCTCATTCAGAGCATCCTGAGCATTTTGCGATGATCGATCTCGACCGGGTCTCGACCGCTTCGCTCTACGGTGCGTTGCGCAGCGAGGAGCCGGAGCTCGCGATCAGGCAAAACACTCTTTACGCTCCCAGGCTTGGACGCTTACCGGCGCAGGAGCAGGGCTCCTCGCCTGAGCTTGACCCTGAGGGGACGATCCTCATTACCGGTGGCACTGGTGGGCTGGGGGGTCTGTTGGCGCGTCATCTGGCTGCAGAGCACGGCGCCCGTCATCTGCTCCTTCTGAGTCGCAGCGGCGTGAGCGCCGAGGGTGCTGTGGCGCTGAGGGCGGAGCTTGAGCAGCTCGGCTGCGAGGCACGAATCGAGGCGTGCGACGTCACGGATCGCGGTCAACTCGAGCAGCTCATCGCCTCGATACCCGCTCAACACCCACTCGTCAGCGTCATCCACACCGCGGGTGTTCTGGATGACGGTGTGATCGAGTCGTTGGACGGGGAGCGGCTGTCGATGGTGATGGCGCCGAAGGTGGACGCCGCGCTGCACCTGCACGAGCTGACCAAGGATATGGAGCTCTCGGAGTTCATCCTCTTCTCCTCCTTCGCGGGAACCGCCGGCAGCCCCGGTCAGGGCAACTATGCGGCGGCCAACGTCTTTCTCGACGCCCTCGCGCACCATCGCCGCACGATCGGGCTCCCCGGCCTCTCCCTGGCCTTCGGCGAATGGGAGCGGGTCACCGGGGTGACCGGCGGATTGAGCGAGGCGAATCGTGGGCGTATCGGCCGCATCGGTATGGGAGCCCTGTCGGAGGAGCAGGGGCTTGAGCTCATCGAGGCGGCGCGCGGCATGGATCGCTCACTGCTGCTGCTGGCGCGGCTCAATCGTGCTGCCCTGCAAGACCTGGTGCGAGCGGAAATGCTGCCTGCGATCATGCGTGGGCTCGTACGCGTGCCCGCAAAGCGCTCCGCCGAAGCCGGCGAATCGCTGGCGAAAAAGCTCGCCGGCGCCCCAGAATCCGAGTGGGACGCGATCGTGTTGACACTGGTCAAGAGCCAGGTCGCGAGCGTGCTCGGACACACCTCCGCCGAAGTGATCGACGAGACCCGTGGTTTTATCGAGCTCGGGTTTGACTCGTTGGGTGCGGTCGAGCTGCGCAACCGTCTCGGCCAGGCGACGGATCTCAAGCTCCCGTCGACACTCGTCTTCGACTACCCCACGCCGTTTGCGGTATCGCAGTACCTGCGCGCCAAGGTGAAAGGCCAGGAAAAGCCAACCGGCGGCTCGCTGGTCGCGACACTCGAGCAACTGGGAGGCATGATCTCGACGGCGGTCGCAGATGAGATCGAACGCGACCAGATCACCATGCGTCTGAGGACGCTTCTATCGCAGGTCGAGAGCAAGGAGGAATCCTCAGATCGTGCGGTTCTCGCGCAGAAGATCGACTCGGCATCGGACGAGGAGCTGTTCCAGTTTTTCGATGAGACGTCCGACACCTCCGAGCTCGGTCCCTCTCAAGACAAGCGAGGTCCGTCATGAGTGATAGTGAAAAGCTGCGCGCCTATCTGAAGCGCGCCGCGGTAGACCTGAACGACGCTCGTCTGCGCTTGCAGGAAACCGAAGAGCAGGCCAAAGAGCCGATCGCGGTCGTGGGGATGAGCTGTCGGTATCCCGGCGGCGTCTCCTGTCCTGAGGAGCTGTGGCAGATCGTCTCCGATGGAGTCGATGCGATTAGCGGGTTCCCCGCCAATCGTGGTTGGGATTTGGAGCGCCTGTATGACCCCGATCCCGATAGTCCGGGCACGTGTTATGTGCGCCACGGCGGGTTTCTCGACGATGTTGGTGGTTTTGATCCGGAGCATTTCCAGATTTCTCCACGTGAGGCGTTGGCGATGGACCCTCAGCAGCGGTTGTTGTTAGAGCGTGCATGGGAGGCTTTGGAGGTCGCGGGGATCGACCCGCTGAGCTTGAGAGGTAGCGATACCGGAGTTTTTGCGGGGGCGATGGGCTCCGATTACGGTATCGGCGGAGGTGGACTTCCAAAGGAGATCGAGGACTATTTTGCGTCGGCCGCCGGCGGGAGCGTGACGTCCGGTCGCATTGCGTACACGCTGGGTTTGGAGGGTCCGGCGGTTTCTATCGATACCGCTTGCTCTTCGTCGCTGGTGGCGATTCATTTGGCCTGCCAGGCGTTGCGTGGAGGCGAGTGTGGGTTGGCGTTGGCGGGGGCGTGACGGTGCTCTCCACGCCGGCGATGTTCATCGCCTTTTCGCGTCAGCGTGGTTTGTCCGCAGATGGGCGTTGCAAGTCTTTTGGTGCGGGCGCCGACGGGACTAGTTTTGCGGAGGGTGTGGGTATGTTGGTGTTAGAGCGGCTGTCGGCGCGCAGGAGCTGGGTCATGCGATTTTGGGTGTCGTGCGTGGGTCCGCGGTGAATCAGGACGGTGCGTCTAATGGGCTGACGGCGCCCAATGGTCCCTCTCAGGAGCGTGTGATTCGTCGGGCGTTGGCCAGCGCGGGCTTGTCTCCGGGCGACGTCGATGTGGTCGAGGCGCATGGGACCGGCACCACCTTGGGGGATCCGATCGAGGCGCAGGCGTTGTTGGCGACGTATGGGCAGGATCGTCCCGAAGGTCGACCGTTTGGCTGGGGTCGATCAAGTCGAATATGGGTCATACGTCTGCCGCCGCCGGTGTGGCTGGTGTGATCAAGATGATGATGGCAATGCGCCATGGTGTGATGCCAAGGACGCTGCATGTAGATGAGCCCTCGCCGCACGTCGATTGGTCGGAGGGCGAGGTGGGTTGTTGCGCGAGGCGCGGTCGTGGGAAAGTGACGACGGTAGTGGTTTGCGGCGTGCCGGGATCTCGTCGTTTGGTGTTAGTGGCACCAATGCGCATGTGATCGTGGAGGAGGCGCCGCCTCGGTGGAAGGCCGCGGCCAAGGGAGGGTCGCGGGGGACGGTGACGGAGGGCGCTGCGCTTGCCGGGTCTGGAGTGTTGCCGTTTGTGGTTTCGGGTTCGTCCGAGGAGGCGTTGGGGGGTCAAGCGTCTCGTTTGGCTGCATGGCTGAGAGCCAGGCCTGAGCTTGATTTGCGTGAGGTGGCGGCCGCGCTCGTGTTGCGTCGTGCGCGTCTGGGTCGGCGGGCGGTGGTGGTAAGCCCCGATCGTGACGGCTTGCTTTCGGGCCTTGATGCGCTTGTCGGGGGAGGCGGTGGATGGCCTGGTTGGCGGACCCTCGGTGGATGGGCGTAGTGGCGGGAAGCTTGCGTTTTTGTTTTCTGGGCAGGGGTCGCAGTGGCCGGGGATGGGTAGCGAGCTGCATGGGGCCTTCCCGCTCTTTGCAGAGGCCCTGAACGAGGTCTGCGCGGGGTTTGACAGTCATCTACCGCGGCCTTTGAAGGGACTGTTGTTTGCCGAAGAGGGCTCGGATGAGGCGGCGCTGCTGGATCGCACCCAGTTCACTCAGCCGGCGCTGTTTGCGCTCGAGGTCGCGCTTTATCGATTGATTGCGAGCTTTGGAGTTGTGCCTGATTATTTGATCGGCCATTCGATTGGTGAGCTTTCGGCGGCGCATGTTGCGGGCGTGCTCTCGCTGGAGGATGCAGTTGCTTTGGTGGCGGCACGGGGGCGGCTGATGGGAGGTTTGCCTGCCGGCGGCGCGATGTTGGCTGTCCGGGCCTCGGAGGAGGATGCCAGAGAGGGATTGTCGGCCCAGGATCTTGATGGTCGTGTCTCCGTGGCCGCCGTTAACGGTCCTCGAGCGGTCGTGCTCTCAGGCGATGAGGAGGCGATCCAGCAGTTGGATGTCGGTTGGCGGGAGCGGGGTCATAAGACCACGCGTTTGCGTGTGAGTTATGCTTTTCATTCTCGGTTGATGGCCCCGATGCTCGACGAGCTGCGGGAGGTCGCGGAGGGTCTGCGTTTTTCTGAGCCGCGGATCCCGATCGTCTCAAACGTCACTGGCTCATTGCTTTCCGCCGGGGATGCAGTATCGCCGGAGTACTGGGTGGAGCATGTGAGGAACACCGTGCGCTTCGCTGACGGTGTGGCTTGTCTAAGCGATGTGGGTGTCACGCGATTCTTGGAGGTCGGTCCCGATCGTACCCTCGGCGGGCTGGTGACTGGATGCGTGGAGAACGGGGCAGGGGACCCGGAAGTTGACGGCGATGGTGTGTTCGTCGCGGCCAGCATGCGGCCGCGAGCGGCACAGGCGGAGACGTTCCTGACGGCGCTCGCCGGGGCTTACGTGCGTGATGTGGATGTCGATTGGGGTGTGTTGCTCGGCGGTGTGGATATGGGGCCGGTGGAGTTGCCCACTTATGCTTTTCAGCGCAAGCGTTACTGGCTCGAGGCCGGCGCAGGGGTGGGCGATCTCGCCGCGGCTGGGCAGTCCTCGGCTGAGCACCCGCTGTTGCGGGCCTCAGTGCCGCTGGCGGGCGGGAGCGATGGTGATGGGGGCTGGTTGTTCACGGGACGACTATCGCTGCAAAGCCATCCCTGGATCGCCGACCACGCGGTGGCCGGCACAGTGTTGCTGCCGGGGACAGGTTTCGTCGAGATCCTTTTGCGCGCGGGGCGCGAGGTCGGCTGTGATCAGATAGCCGAACTCACACTCGAATTTCCCCTGGTGTTTGACGAAGAAACAGGAGTTCAACTCCAGGTATCCGTCGACGAGCCCGACGAGGAAGGTCGGCGGACAGCGCATATTTACTCGCGGGCCGATGAGGGGTCGATCGGCGACGGCGAGCAGGCATGGGTCTGTAACGCCAGCGGGCTCCTCGAGCCCGGTGACACGACACCAGTCGATCAACAGGCCGCATTCGCTCGTGGTGAGTGGCCGCCGCCGGGTGCCGAGAGCGTCGAGGTCGAGCGGCTGTATGAAGACCTTGCCGAACGAGGCTATGACTACGGACCTGTCTTTCAGGGTCTCAAGGCGGCATGGAGATGCGGCGAGGAGATGTTCGTCGAGGTCGCCTTACCGGAGGATCAGAGAACACAAGCGGCTCTCTTCGAGCTACACCCCGCGCTGCTGGACTCGACGTTCCACGCATTGATCGTCTCCCTCGTCGCAAACGACGGAAGTCGCCCGGTGCTTCCGTTCTCATGGAACAACGTAAGGCTGTACGCGGCCGGCGCCTCGGCTTTGCGAGCCAGAATCGCCACAGGTGAGGAAGAGACGATGTCGCTGGTGGTGACGGACGATAGGGGTGAGATGGTTGCCTCGGTCGGCGCGTTGGTAGGCCGTGAGGTCTCCACTGAGCAGCTTGCCAGCGCCAATCTGGCGGGTCGTGCTTCGCTCTTTCGCTCTGAGTGGATGCAGGTCTCGCCATCATCGCCGGTCGATCGATGGGCGGTCCTCGGGGATGATGGTGAGGCCCTCGAGCAGTCCCTGCGGGCGGCCGGCAAGGGTGCTGAGCGACAGACGGACATTGAGGCCTTGATCGGCGCCGTCGAAGCGGGAAGTCCTGCGCCGGACTGTGTGCTCGTCGATTTTAGAGGTGGGGGCGCGGCGACTGGGGGCGAGCTGGCGCACGATGCGCACGCAGCTCTGCATCGGGCGCTCGCGCTCATGCAAGCGTGGCTGTCGGCTGACCTCATGTCCGCTTCGCGACTTGTGTTCGTGACCGAGGGCGCCGTAGCTGCGCAATCCGGCGAAGGCGTCTCTGGACTGGATGTCGCCGCGCTCTGGGGACTGGTGCGCTCCGCACAATCTGAGCAACCGGGCCGCTTCGTGCTTGTTGATCTGGATCAAGGCGCATCCTCATTCAGCGCGCTGGGCGGAGCGCTGGGCGCCGATGAATCACAGCTCGCCCTACGCGAAGGGACGCTCTTTGCGCCGCGTCTGAAGCGGGTCGCGATCGACGCTCAAGACAAAACGGAAGGCGACCCTTTCGTGCTCGATCGGAACGGCACGGCGCTGATCACCGGGGGTACGGGAGGATTGGGTGGAGCGATAGCACGCCATCTGGTGGTTGAGCATGGGGTTTCGAGCGTGCTGCTCACGAGTCGGCGAGGAAGGGAGGCGGACGGAGCGTCGGAGCTCGAGCAGGAGCTCGCTGGGCTCGGCGCGCGGGTCCAGATCGCGGCGTGTGATGTGGCCGATCGCGATCAGGTGAAGACGCTGATCGATTCAGTTCCCGAGGAGCATCCGCTCGTCGCGGTGGTGCACGCGGCAGCAGTGTTTGACAATGGCTTGATCACTGAGCTCACACCCGAGCAGGTGGATCGCGTCCTTGCTCCCAAGCTCGATGCGGCCCTTCATTTGCACGAGCTCACCGCGCATCTCAATCTCCAGGCGTTTGCGCTGTTTTCGTCGATAGCAGGTACTTTTGGAGGCCCGGGTCAAGGCAACTATGCCGCGGGAAATGTCTTTCTGGACGCCCTCGCAGAGCATCGTAGAGAGCAAGGGCTCGTGGCCACGTCGATGGCGTGGCCGCCTTGGAATGACATAGGGATGGGACGCTTTCTCGACGAGGCGGCCATCCGACGCGTATCCGGATCTGCAAGCCTCGGCTCGCTCTCCCCGGATGAAGGCCTTGATCTCTTCGACGCTGCGCTTGCCAGCGGTGAGGCGATGGTTGTTCCAGCTCGCATCGATCTGGGCGTGCTGCGGGTTGAGGCCAAATCTGGTGCGCTGCCGAGGATGCTGTCGGCGCTTGTCCGTGTCCGCATATCGTCAAGCAAGTCGAGGGGTGGTGTGAAAGGGTCTCTCGCCAGGCGTCTGAGCGACGTGTCAGGGGACGAGCGTGAGCAGCTGCTGCTAGAGGAGATCCGCGTCCACGTCGCAGCCGTGCTGGGGCACGAGTCATCAGATGAGATACCGCCAGAGCGCAAATTTCTCGAGCTCGGCTTTGACTCACTGGCTGCGGTAGAGCTTCGCAATCGGCTGAATACGGTCACCGGCCTGAGGATGCCGGTCACGATTGCCTTCGACTACCCGACATCGGCCGAGCTCGCCAGTTACGTGGAAGCCGAGCTGGAGCCGGTTCTCGAACGTCGCGAGGATCTGTCTCATCCGACAGAAGCTCGGGCGGCTCGCGCTCCCATTGGCGGCGAGTCAACGAGCACCATCAGCGCGCTGTTTCGACAGGCGCACAGCTTAGGAAAGATGAGCGAGTACTTGGATATGCTTGCGAGCGCCTCGCAGTTCTATCCAACTTTCGATATTCGACTGGGTCCCAATGAAGCTCCAGAAGCGGTGCGACTCTCCGAAGGTGCCAGCCGGCTGGGTTTGCTCTGTTTTCCGTCGCTGATCGCGACCGCCGGTCCGCATCAGTACGCGAAATTTGCAAGAGCCTTTCATGGGAACAGAGATCTATCGGTGCTTCCCAATCCAGGATTTGTCCAGGGAGAACCGATTCCGGGCACCTTCCAGGTCGCTGTCGAAACGCAGGCCGAGGCCGTTCGGCGCCAGACAGCCGGTTCGCCGATCGTCCTCGCCGGACACTCGACGGGCGGGCTACTGGCTTATGCAGTAGCCGCCGAGCTCGAGCGCCTCGGCAGCGCGCCGGCCGCGGTCGTACTGATAGACACATACACGGGCTCGAACCTGCCGAATGTCATGCCACAAGTGCTCGACGGGATGTTCGAGCGAGGGCAGACATATAAATCACCGGACGATGCTGGGCTGATCGCGATGGCAGCATATGGTCGACTTTTCGCTGCATGGCAGCCCCAGAAAATAGCGTCGCCGATCATGCTCGTTCGAGCGGCAGAGCCGATGGCTGGTCAAGTCAGTGGTGAGTGGAGATCCTCCTGGCCTTCCACCCAGGCTTCAGTGGAGGTACCGGGTAATCATTTTTCGATGATGGAGGAGCACGTCGAGAGGACGGCGCTGGCGGTTCAGGAGTGGCTCGTGGGCATGGACGGCGATGATCGACCTGCGGGCCAATGAGCTTTGAGTAGACCTCGACTCTAAGGACGCCCATCAAAAAGAGCAGCACGCCGGGCCTTGCTCGACGGCGATCTGCCTCCGCTACGCTCCCAGCCAATGCGCATCTTCTCCGGCATCCAGCCCACCGGACGCAAGCACCTTGGCAACTACATCGGCGCGATCACGCAGTACGTCGCAGGACAGGAGCGCGGGGAGGCTATCTTCTGCATCGTCGACCTTCACGCGTTGACCGTGGCATACGACCCGGCCGAGTTGCGGGCCGGGCTGTACGACCTCCTCGCGGTGATGCTTGCTGCGGGTCTCGACCCCGAGCGCTGCGTGCTGTTCCGCCAGAGCGACGTGCGCGAGCACACCGAGCTGACCTGGCTGCTGTCGAGCGTCACATCCTACGGCGAGCTGTCACGGATGACTCAGTTCAAGGACAAGGCCGGCTCGGCGCGCGAGCTCGCCACCGCGGGGCTGTTCTTCTACCCCGTGCTGATGGCCTCCGACGTGCTCGCCTACCGCGCCCAGGAGGTGCCGGTCGGCGACGACCAGCGCCAGCACGTCGAGCTGATGCGTGACGTCGCCCAGCGCTTCAACGCTCGCTTCGGCGACACGCTCGTCGTGCCCGAGCACCGGATACCGGCGGTGGGTGCGCGGATCATGGACCTGCAGCGCCCGGAGAGCAAGATGTCGACCACGACGGGCTCAGTCGAGGGCACCGTCTACGTCACCGACGAGCCGGCGGCGATCGAGAAGAAGCTCAAGCGCGCGGTCACCGACTCTGGCAGCGAGGTGCGTCGTGGAGCCGACAAGCCGGGCATCACCAACTTGATCGAGATCTTGGCGGCCGTACGCGGACGGACGCCGGAGGAGATCGAGGCGGAGTTGAAGGATGCGCGTTATGGCGAGCTGAAGAGCGCGGTCGCGAGCGCGGTGATCGACTATCTGGAGCCGGTGCGTGAGCGGTATACCGCTTTACGTGGCGATGAGTCGAGGCTCGAGGCGATCCTCGCGGACGGGGCCAAGCAGGCGCGGGAGATCGCAGGCGAGACGCTCGCCGACGTGCGCGAGCGCATGGGGGTGGGCGCGCCCCGTCGGGAACGGCCGCTACGGTGAGAAAATGACTCTCGCCTCGCTCGAGCTGGACCTCGAGATCTTCAGCGGCCCGTTCGATCTGCTGCTGACGCTGATCTTGCGCGAAGAGGTGGACCTGCTCGAGTTGCAGCTGGCTGAAGTCGTGCTGGCATACCTCGACCACCTGGAGGCGCGCGGCGAGCTGGATCTGGAGACGGCGACCGAGTTCATCGTGCTGATCGCGGCGCTGCTCGAGCTGAAGTCTCGATTGATGCTGACGGGCGAGGATGAGGAGCTGCTCGACATCGAGCCTGAACAGGCTGCGGAGGAGCTGCTGGCGAGGATGCTCGACGCCCGCCGCTACCGTGCCGCCGCTGCGCATCTCGGCGAGCTGCTCGAGCGCGAGCGCGGGGTGCGCTTTCGCGCTGTCCCGCTGCCTGCGAGCTTGCGCCAGACGATCGTCCAACCTCAGGATGGCTCCCAGGATCCGCGGGTGCTGGGTGAGGCGATCGGCCGGCTGTTGCGGATGCCCCCCGAGATCAGCCTGCGTCACATGGGCGTGCCGCGAGTGTCGGTTGCTGAGCGCTTGACGCATCTGCGCGGGCTGCTCCGGCGCGGGCGCTTCAGCTTCGACGAGGCGGTGCGCGGCGCGGATCGGATGACGGTCGCGGTCACGCTGTTCGCGCTGCTGGAGCTATACAAACGCGGCGAGGTCGACTGGGAGCAGGAGGAGAGCTTCGGGGAGATCGCCGTCCGCGCCCACGTGCAGGAGCTGCCGGCCGAGAGGATGGCCGGGTGAGCGAGACGACGGACGCGGATGGCCGGGTGAGCGAGACGACGGACGCGGATGGCCGGGTGAGCGAGAGGACGGACGCGGATGGCCGGGTGAGCGAGACGATAGATGTGGACGACCAGGCGGGGGAGACCGCGGAGCTCACCCGCACGATCGAGGCGCTCCTGTTCCTGGCCCCGGACCCGCTGAGCGAGAAGGAGCTGGCCGAAGCGACACAGTCCGAGGACGCGGAGGTGCGCGCCGCGATCGAGAGGCTCGCCGAGGAATACGCGCCGGGGCGGCGGGGGATCGCGCTGCGCGAGCTGGCGGGGGGGTGGACGCTCGCGAGCGATCCCCACGCAGAGGACGCCGCCAGACGGCTGTTCAGCCGCCAGCGCGTGGCCACCCTCACGCCGGCGCAGGCCGAGACGCTCGCGATCGTCGCCTACCTGCAGCCGATATCGCGCCCTGAGATCACGCGCATCCGCGGTGTCAGCGCCGACTCGGCGACGGCGACGCTGCTCGAGCGCGGTCTGATCGAGGAGTCCGGCCACTCTCAGTTCGGCGCGGTTCTCTATCGCACGGGCGTGCAGTTCCTGAAGCTGTTCGGACTGCGCTCGCTCGATGATCTACCAGACGTCGCCCGTTGGGATCCGACCCCGGAGGAGCAGGCCGAGCTGCGCGACCGTCTCTTGCGCGCAGGCGAGGCCCGCGCGGGCGGCGGTCCTCATGGTTCTTCAGGCGCTTCGTGCTGCCAGCTGACCGCACGCCGCGTCGATGTCGCGCCCGCGCGTGAGGCGGACGGTGACGGGGATCCCGCGAGCTTCCAACGCGGTGCGGAATGCGGCGATCGACTCGCGTGAGGACCCGCGATAGGGCGAGTCGGTCGGGTTGTAGGGGATCAGGTTGACCTTGAAGATCGAGGGCTCATCGCGCCTGCCGGACAGCGCTCGGGCCAGCGCGAGCGCCTGCTCGTAGCGGTCGTTGACGCCTGCGAGCATCACGTACTCCACGAACACCCTGCGCCGCTTGCGCGCATAGAAGGCGTGGCAGGCCGCGATCACGTCGGCGAGCGGATAACGGTCGTTGACGGGCATCAGCTCCGAGCGCAGCGCCTCGTCGGCCGCGTGCAACGAGAGCGCCAACCGCAGCGGCATGTCCTGCTCTGCCAGTCGTTCGATCCCGGGTATCCAGCCCACCGTCGAGATCGCCGTGCGCCTGTGCGTGATGCCGATATCCGGAAGGCGCTCGCATGCGGCGAGCACGTTCTCGAGGTTCAGCATCGGCTCGCCCATGCCCATGAACACGCAATGGTCGACCTGCTCGATCCGGCGGAAGTGCAGCGCCTGGTCGACGATCTCCGAAGCCGTGAGGTTGCGGGCGAACTTCATCTGCCCGGTCGCGCAGAACGTGCACGTCAGCGGGCAGCCGGACTGCGAGGAGACGCAGATCGAGCGCCGCCCGCGTGCGCCCCGCGACGGGGCATCGCGATAGCGCATCAGCACCGCCTCGACCGATCTTCCGTCGGCGGTAGTGAACAGCGCCTTTACGGTGCCGTCGCTTGCGTGCCTCTCCGCTTGCACGGTCAGGCTCGAGAACGGCAGCTCGCGCTCGAGGGCGTCGCGCAAGGAGGTGGGCAGGTTCGTCATCTCCCCGTAGCCACTCGCGCCCTTGGCCGCCCACGCCCACACCTGGCGCGCACGAAACGGGGGCTCGCCGTGGTCGGCGAGCGTCTGATCGAGGAGCTTCAAATCCATGAGCTGTCGGCGTGCGGTCGGTGCTTGGAGCGCCTGCCGTGGGTCTTATGGTTGCAGCAGATGCACTTCGTCGAAGATCCGAGTCGATGCGCCTAGCCAAGTATCTCGCTCACGCGGGCGTGGCCTCGCGGCGCGCGGCTGAGCGGCTGATCGCCCAAGGACACGTGAGCGTCGGCGGAGCGCTCGTCACCGATCCGGCGCACGATGTCGATGCGGACAGTCGGGTGAGCGTCGACGGTCGGGTCGTATCCGGGCCCGAGCCGCGTGTTGTCTATGCGGTGCACAAGCCCGTCGGGGTCGTCTCCACCGCGCGCGACACGCACGGCCGTCCGACCGTTATCGAGCTGGCGCCCGCCGATCGGCTGCGTCTGTATCCGGTGGGCAGGCTCGACGCCGACTCGAGCGGATTGATCCTGCTGACCAATGACGGCGAGCTCGCCAACAGGCTCACCCACCCGAGCTTCGAGGTTCCCAAGACCTACCTGGCGCGGGTGGGTGGCGGCCCGGTGAAGGACGCGGAGCTGCGCGCTCTGCGCCTGGGGGTAGAGCTCGACGACGGTCTCACCGCGCCCGCCCGCGTGCGGCGTGCAGGCAAGGATGCGATCGAGCTGACGATTCACGAGGGGCGCAACCGCCAGGTGCGACGCATGTGCGATGCCGTCGGCCATCCGGTGCTCGAGCTGCGACGCACTGCCTTCGGGTCGTTGCTCCTCGATGGGCTCGCCCCCGGCGCGCACCGGCGGCTGAGCTTGACCGAGGTCGAGCGTCTGCGAGCGCACTGAGCGCGAGGCCCCGACCCGCGGTCGCTTCGCGGCGCTGGCGCGGTGACCGCACGCGCGTGGGGAGACAGGTCCTGACACAATCGCGTCCATGCGCCTCTTCGCCCTGCGGGGCGCCATCAGCGTCGATCGCAACGACGCCCAAGACATCCTCGCCGCCACCACCGAGCTGATGCAGGCGATCATGGAGCGCAACGCGCTCGCTCCGGAGCACGTAGTGAGCTGCATCTTCACGGCCACGAACGACCTCAACGCCGAGTTTCCCGCCGTGGCGGCGCGCGCTCTGGGCTTCGACGGCGTGCCGCTCCTGTGCGCGCGGGAGATCGCCGTGCCCCGTTCGCTGCCGCGTGTGATCCGCGTGCTGATCCACTACCACGCCGACGACGATCACACCGCCAAGCACGTATATCTCGGCGACGCCGCCACGCTGCGAGCCGACTTACAAGCGGCGCAGTAGGCCTTCCACTGCCGCGTGCGACGGCGAGCTGGAGGCGGCGCGGCGCACGCCACGCCAGCTGCGGGCCTCACGCGGCACAATAGGCGTATGGCGATCGAGTTCTCAGAGCGCATCGCGCGCATTCCCGTCTATCCGGCGGCGGGGGGCTATGCGCAGGACGTGCCCCCGGTGCGCCTCGCGAGCAACGAGTCGCCCTACCCGCCACTGCCGGCCGTGCGCATGGCGATCGAGCGCGCGCTGGAGAGCCTGAACCGCTATCCCGACCCCTCCAACTCGCTGCTTCGCGCGCGCCTGAGCGACCGCTATGGCGTGCCGGCCGAGCGGATCGCGATCGGCAACGGCTCATGCGACATCCTGCTCGCGGCCGGCGAGGCGTTGCTCGAGCCGGGGGCCGAGCTCGTGTACGCGTGGCCGTCGTTCTCGGTCTATCCGCACCTGTCAGCAGCCTCCGGCGCGCGCGCTGTGACCGTTCCGCTCGATCGCTCAGAGCGCCATGACCTCGAGGCGATGCTGGCGGAGATCACCGTCGCCACACGGCTCATGATCGTCTGCAACCCGAACAACCCGACCTCCACAGCGTTGCCGTTAGGCGACATAGCCGCGTTTCTCGCCGAGGTCCCCTCGCACGTGTGCGTGATCGTCGACGAGGCCTACTGCGAGTTCAACCTGCTGGAGGACCCCGACAGCTCGATCGAGCTGCTCGACTCCCACCCGAACCTCGTGCTGCTGCGCACCTTCTCCAAGGTCTATGGACTGTGTGGGCTGCGTGCCGGCTTTGCGCTGTGCGGCTCTGATGCGCTGCCACGCGCGGTCGACCAGGTCCGCCAGCCGTTCTTCTGCAACGCTCTCGCCCAAGCCGCCGCGACCGAGGCGCTCGCCCACCAGGACACCGTCACCGAACGCGTCACGCGTACCGTCGCCGAGCGCATCTCGGTCGAGGAGGGCTTGCGCGCGCTCGGTCTCGCTCCGGCGGAGTCTCAGGCCAACTTCTGCTGGTTTCACCTCGACGAGCGCGACGAGGAGGAGGTCATGCGCGGCCTGGCCGAGCGTGGCGTGCTCGTCCGCGGCGGCGCTGCGCTCGGAAGCGAGACGGCGGCACTGCGCGTCACCTATGGCACGGCAGACGAAAACACGCGCTTCCTAGCTGCGCTTGCCGAGGTGCTGTGAAGCGTGCTACAACGGTCGGAGACGACCATGACCGCCTCGGCTTGCACATCCGCTCCGCCCGCGTCCTCCCGCTGCCTGGCCGTCCTACGCCTGGCGATTTATCTAGGCGCTCCGGCTCCTGTCCGCGCGTGAGCGGGCTGTGGCAGTCGCACCGGGTCGTTTCTGACCGAGCGCCATCTCTTCGGCGCGCATAGCGCGTCCTCACGACCGGCGGCAGCCAATTTAACAATTCCAGGCGCAGTAGTGAAAGGATGAGTAGATGATGATCGTCATGAAGGAGACCGCGACCGACGAGGAGGTCGACGCGGTCGTTGCCAAGATCGAGCGCGCGGGCGCGCGCGCCCATCGCAGCACCGGCACGCGAGTGACCGTGATCGGCGCGATCGGCGACGTCGAGCAGGACGCGAACGTCACGAGCCTCGGCCTCGAGGGTCAAGCCGGCGTCGACCGCGTGGTGCCGATCCTCAAGCCGTACAAGCTCGCCTCGTTACAGATCACCCATGGCGAGCGCACGGTTCTCGACATCGGCGGGCGCAAGGTCGGCGGCGAGCATTTCGCGTTGATCGCCGGTCCCTGCACGGTCGAGTCGCGCGAGCAGACGCTAGAGACCGCTCGTGTGGTGCGCGACGCGGGCGCGACGCTCTTGCGTGGCGGCGCTTACAAGCCGCGCACCTCTCCATACGCGTTCCAAGGCCTCGGGCAGGAGGGTTTGAAACTGCTCGCCGAGGCGAAGGCCGAGACGGGGCTTCCGGTCGTGACCGAGCTGATGGATATGCGCGACCTCGAACCCGTCTTGGAGGTCGCCGACGTCGTGCAGATCGGTGCTCGCAACATGCAGAACTACCCGCTCCTCGCCGAGGTCGGCCGCTCGGGCTGCCCGGCGCTGCTCAAGCGTGGGCTGTCCTCGACGCTCGATGAGCTGCTGATGGCGGCCGAGTACATCCTCAAGGAAGGCAACCCCAACGTGATGCTCTGCGAGCGCGGCATCCGCACGTTCGAGACTGCCTACCGCTTCACCCTCGACCTGATGGCCGTGCCGGTGCTTCAGGAGCTCTCCCATCTACCCGTGATCGTCGACCCAAGCCATGCCGCCGGGCCGGCGCGAGCTAGTGCTGCCGCTGTCGCTTGCCGCGGCGGCCGTCGGCGCGGACGGGATCATCGTCGAGGTGCACCCCAATCCGGACGAGGCGATCTGCGACGGTCCGCAAGCGTTGCGGGCCGAGAGCTTCGCCGCATACGCTGTCGCCGTCGAGCGGGCCGCCGAGCTAGCGGGCAAGGCGCTCAGCGTCGCGTGAGCGATCGGCCCGGCGTGAAGGTCGCGCTCATCGGTGTCGGGCTGATCGGGGGCTCAATCGGTCTCGCCGCGCGGCGCGCCGGCGCGCAGGTGTGCGGGTATGACCCCGATCCGCACGTGCGCGAGAGCGCGCTCGAGCTGGGTGCGATCGATACGCAGGCCTCGGATATCCCCGGGGTTGTCGCGGGCGCCGAGGTCGTGTTCGTAGCGGCGCCGGTCGGTGCGCTCGCGGCCACCATAGGCGAGGCGCTTGCGCATGTGGGAGCGGACTGTGTTGTGAGCGATGTGGGCTCGACCAAGCGCGCGGTCGTGGACGTTGCGTCGGCCGACGAGCGCTTCGTCGGCGGCCATCCGCTGGCGGGGGCGGAGACCGCGGGCGTCGAGCACGCGCGCGCGGATCTGTTCGAAGGCGCGACCTGGTATCTGACCCCGGCGCCGGGCGCCGCGGGAGTGTTATACGAGCGTTTGCATCGTCTGCTACGGAGCTTTGGGGCGCATCCCACCGCGATCGACGCCTTTACGCACGACCGTTTGATGGCCTATGTATCGCACCTGCCACATGTGCTCGCGAATCTGCTTGTGACCCAGGCGGCGGACGCGCTCGACGTGGATGAGCGCCTGCCCGCGGTCGGCCCGAGCTTTCGTGATGCCACGCGCGTGGCCGGCGCGAACAGCGCGATCTGGACGGACATCTACCTGTCGAACCGCGATGCGCTGCTCGGCGCCATCGACGAGCTCGCAGGTCGTCTGGGTGAGGTGCGCACTGCTCTGCAGGCGGGCGATGCGGCGGCGATCGCAGCGTGGAACGAGTGCGCGCGCTCCGATCGCGATGCGCTGTTGGGCGCCGGCCTCGCCGGCGGAATCGGCGGCGAGGCTCTGCTCGAGCTGCGCGCCTCGGTCCCCAACCGCCCGGGCGTGATCGCCGAGATCGCGTTGGCGTTGGGCCGCGCCGGCGTGAACATCGTCGACATGGCGCTGTCGCCCTCGGAGGACAACCGCCAGGGGATCGTCGCGCTGTGGATCAGCGGCGCCGGAGGTCTCGAGCGCGCCCGTGAGTTGATCGCGCAGCTGGGGTTCCCCGTCGCGCGCGCGTGAGTCGCCGCGGGATGTGCGCGATCGATGGCTTTGGCTACCCACCGCAGCTCAGCAGATAGCTGTCGCGCTCTGAGAGCTTCTTGTCTACGAACTCCGTGGCCATTTCGGGATCGAGGAACGGGGCGAGACAGAGATAGACGACGAGGGGAGCAAAATGGGGCATTTCACGTCCCTTGCCGCTGCGCATCTGGCGGTAGCCGATCTCGAAAGTCGCCGCTGCGA
The DNA here is from genome assembly GCA_963784875.1 of uncultured Solirubrobacterales bacterium. Classification (GTDB taxonomy): domain Bacteria; phylum Actinomycetota; class Thermoleophilia; order Solirubrobacterales; family Solirubrobacteraceae; genus Palsa-744. The sequence continues at coordinate 135,779 of CAWATE010000009.1, read as the reverse complement.
TCACCTCGAGCGCCCCTCGCGGCGGCGAGCCCGCGTTCTGGCGATAGCCCTCCTGAAGAAAGATCGTAAACGCTGTGCGGCTGTCGTCGATGCGCTGCAGGGCGGAGGAGCCCACCGCGTGGGACTCGACGAACCCGATGTGGGACACAACCGGGTAGGACGCGTTGAAATAGGCGCTCGCGCGCACGCCTTCCCACACGCGCTCCGGCCACGTGGCGCCGCTGAAGTACGCACCGGCCGAGGTAGCCATCACCTGCTGGACGCCGAGCTCGTGCACGGCGAGGAAGGCCTGCTGCTTGTCGCGAAAATGGGCGTAGAAGATGCGTCCGTCGACCCCCGCGGCAGCTGTGATGTCGGCAATCCGCGTGGCCGAGTAGCCCTTCTTGACGGCCACCTCGGCGGTAGCGAACAGGATCCGTTCGCGCTGATTGCGCGCGACCTCGGCCGCAGATGTGCGCGGCCGTCCCCGAGGTAGCGGCGAGGGCGCCTCCAGCGACAGCTCTGAGACGTGTGGCGAGGGGGGGATCGCCGGCCCAGGGTCGAGCGTACGCCAACGATGCCCTGCCACGGGTCGGTCGTAGCTTGCGATCCAGCTGTCCAGGTCATCGGCGAGCTCGCTCAGATCGCTCTCGCCGCGGCGCAGAATCGGCGCGAGCAGCCAATGGGCGGCGCCGATCGCAAGCCTCGTCGGCAGGTCGGGGCTCGACGCGTCTGCCGGGACTCGTCTCAGTGTCCGCTCGACGATCTGCTCGATCTGGCCAAGCGTGCGGTCGCGCTCGTCGAGCGCGCGTGGGCCGCCGGCCATGATCTCGTTCGTCAGAAAGCGAGCTCCGGCCGGGTCTGAGCCGGCGAACTCGATCAACACCGCGATGGCCTGCTGTATGGCATGCTCGGGTGGCCCGTGCTCGACGGCATTATGTATCAGCCCGAGCAAGCGCTGAGCGATCTCGTGATGTGCGGCGAGAAAGCAGTCGTCCTTGTCGGCGAAGTAGTCGTAGAAAGTGGGCCGCGAAACCCCGGCGTTGGCGATTACCTGAGAGACGTTGGCGCCGGCGTACCCGTAGCGACTGGCCGCCGCGACCATCCCCTTCAGCAGACGCTCGCGCTGGGTGCTCTTGCGGTCATGTGCAGACATGGTGTTTATCGGGTTCGAATCGCCCTCCGTGAGGGGCGCGTCCTCTGGACCGTAGCCCAAAGCCTTTGCCTTGCGGATTTTCGACAAGTTCTCATGTCTGAATCGATACCAGGTTAGACCTGTCTAGGTTCCTACTGGGGTGATAAGTCGAATTATTTCCATCTGAATCGTTTATGAGCCCCGCCTGCCCGATGGTGTAACTATTCGCATAGATCTGTCTATTGCCTGATTTATCCCTGCAAATCGGGCACATCGCCCTAAAGGTCGGGGCGGGACGGCAGGGTCACCTTGTATGATTTCTGCTGTTTATGAAGGCCTCTTCGACATCAGCCGCCCGCGAATCTTCCATGCGATTCCTCGGGCAGTGCGGACATAAGGGATCAAAAATTGTCACCTGACAGACGCGTTCCGCCAGTGATCAGCCGCAATTCCGAGTGGTCGGTGCCCAGCTTGCGTGAGCCGCGCTATTCGCAGTCGCTCGAGCGGGGCCTCGCGATCCTCGGCTGTTTCACTCCGGAGCGCCGGATCCTCGGCATCGCCGACATCGCCGACGAGCTGGGGATGAGTCGCTCGACCACACATCGCTACGTGATCACGCTCGTCGCGCTCGGCTATCTCGAGCAAGGCGCGTCGCGCAAGTATCGCCTCGGCCTGGGCGTGACCAACCTTGGCATGGCGGCACTGAACGCAACAGGGCTGCGCGAGCATGCCCACCCATACGTGGAGGAGCTGCGCCGGCGTATCGCTTACAGCGTAAGCCTCGCGGTGTTGGACGGCACGGAGATCGTATATGTCGACTATGCCGCCGCCCGCCGGCGCGGCAAGGTCAAGGTCGACCTCGATCTGGGCGCAGGCTCCAAACTTCCCGCCTACTGCACCGCGATTGGCAAGGTCCTGCTCGCGCACCTGCCAGAGAACGAGCAGCGCGGGCTGATCGCAGACATGACCCTCGCTAAGCGCGGGCCCAACACGATTGGCTCCAAGAAAGCGCTGCGCGCCGAGCTTGAGCACGTGCACGAGGCGGGGTTCGCGGTCGACGAGGAGGAGCTCATCGCAGGCTGGCAAGCGATCGCCGCGCCCGTCCGCAACGAGTCTCGAGATGTCATCGCCGCGATCGACATCCTCGCGCCCACCGCCACGATCTCACTCGACGAGCTCGTCGAGCATCTCGGCCCGCACCTCATATCGACAGCCGATCGCATCGCCGCGCGGCTCGGCTACCGCCGCAACGACGAGATCTGAGGTCTGGATCTCCGCAAGCCAGCCCGGATCGGTTTGCGGACTCGCCTCCTATGAACGGGATTGGGGCACGACCCCGGTCATACTGCCCGCATGAACATACGCTTTGAGCCCGCGCGCAGCGGGCTTTCCGGCGAGCTCACTGCTCCGGCCGACAAGTCGATCTCCCATCGTGCGGCCCTGCTCGGCGCAATGGCCTCGGAGCCGGTGCGAATCGAGAACTACCTGCACGCCGCCGACACCACCTCGACACTCGACGCCGTGCGCGCGCTCGGCGCGCTGGTCGAGGTTCGCGAGCGCGAGATCGTCGTGCGCGGCAGTGGCTTGCGCGAGGCACGCCAGACGGACGGACCGATCGACGTGGGCAACGCCGGTACGCTCATGCGCCTGCTTCCGGGATGGCTCGCGGCGCAGGAGGGCCGCGCTTTCATGCTCGACGGCGACGACTCGATCCGTCGCCGCCCGGTCGACCGGATCGCCGATCCGCTGCGGTTGATGGGCGCCGAGCTCGACGCCGCCGAGGGCCGCTTCCCGCCGCTGCAGATACGCGGCGCGCATCTGCGCGCGATCGCATACGAGCTGCCGGTCGCAAGCGCCCAAGTCAAGTCTTGCGTACTGCTGGCCGCGCTCGCTGCCGACGGCGCCACGACCGTCGGCGAGCCCGCGCGCAGCCGCGACCACACAGAGCGGATGCTCATGCGCGCGGGGGTCGAAATCCACCGCAACGGTCGCCACGTGACCGTCGTCAACGCCGACGAGCTGGTGCTCGAGCAGCTGCGCGTGCCCGGCGATCCGAGCTCCGCGGCGTTCATGGTCGCGGCCGGCGTGCTCGTCCCGGGATCGCGCCTGCTGATCGGCGACGTCGGCGTCAACTGGACGCGCAGCGGCTTCCTGCGAATCGTGCGTCGCATGCGCGGGATCGTGCTCGGCGACCTCGAGGACGAGTCGGGCGAGCTCTCCCCCGAGGAGCCCGTCAGCGACCTCGACGTCGCCCACGGCGCTCTGGAGGGGACCGTGGTCGAGCCCGAGGAGGTGCCGCTCGCGATCGACGAGCTGCCGCTGGTGGCGCTGCTCGGCTGCTTCGCCGAGGGCGAGACGATCGTGCGCGGAGCGCAGGAGCTGCGGCTGAAGGAGTCGGATCGCATCGCGGACGTGGTCGACGGCCTGCGTGGCCTCGGCGGCGACATCGAGGCGACCGAGGACGGTTTTGCCGTGCGCGGCGGCAGCGGCCTGCGCGGGGGCACGATCGATGCTCGCGGCGACCATCGCCTCGCGATGATGGGAGCCGTCGCGGGCCTGGCCTCGCGCGAGGGCGTCGAGGTGCTGGGGATGGAGGTGGCCGCCGTGTCATACCCCAGCTTCGTCGCCGACCTGACGGGACTGCTCGGATGACGCGCGCCGCGTTGCGATGCTCGTAGCGATCGACGGCCCCGCGGGCGCCGGCAAGTCCACGGTCGCGCGTGCGCTCGCAGATCGGCTCGGCTACACCTATCTGGACAGCGGCGCGATGTATCGCTGTGTGGCACTGCTTTCGCTCGGCGCGCCCGAGCAGGCGCCTGCTGACCTCGCGCGCTCCGCAAAGATCGATCTCGGCGCTCGCGTCCTGCTCGACGGTCGCGATGTGACCGACGCGATCCGTGCGCCCGAGATCTCCGAGACCGCCTCGCGTGTGGCCGCGGACCCAGGCGTGCGCGAGGCGCTCGTTGATGTCCAGCGCGAGGTGATGGCCCGCGGCGACTGGGTTGCCGAGGGGCGCGACATCGGCACGATCGTCGCCCCTAACGCTGCCGTGAAGATCTTCCTGACGGCCGATCCGGCGGAGCGCGCAAGCCGCCGCGCCGCTGAGCTGGGGGCAGACGCCGCGACCGTGCTTGCCGAGCAGACGCTGCGCGATCAGCGTGACTCCGCGCGCGTGGCCAGCCCGCTGTTGCCGGCACCCGACGCGGTGATGCTCGACACGACCGCGCTGTCGATCGGACAGGTGGTCGAGCGCATCGCGAAGCTGGCGCGAGCCGCCGCGGCGTCGGCCTGATGCCGAAACGCGGCGCTTTCGACCGCGTGTACTAGTCATACTCACCTGATGAAGGTCGCGATCGTCGGCTATCCAAACGTCGGGAAGTCCTCGCTGATCAATCGCCTCACGGGAACCCGCGAGGCGGTCGTGCACGAGCGCCCGGGGGTGACGCGCGACCGTAAGGAGCTCGACTGCGATTGGAACGCGCGCCAGTTCAAGTTGATCGACACTGGCGGGGTCGACTTCCAGGACGAGGACCCGCTCGCCGGCTCGATCCGTGACCAGGCGCGCGCCGGTCTCGCCGACGCCCAGGTGGCGGTGCTTGTGGTCGACGCCCGTGCCGGTGTGCGAGCGGGCGACGAGGAGCTGGCCGACCTGTTGCGCCGCTCACCGCTGCCCACGATCGTCGCGGCCAACAAGTGCGACTCCGTCGCGGAGCTTTCGCTCGCGAGCGAGTTTCATCGCCTCGGCCTGGGAGCGCCGCTGGCGGTGTCAGCGGCGCAAGGGCTTGGCACGGGCGATCTGCTCGACCGTATCGTCGAGCTGCTTCCTGCCGGCGAGGAGACCCCCGCGGAAGATGCCGTGCGCTTGGCGGTCATCGGTCGGCCGAACGTCGGCAAGTCCTCGCTCGTCAACCGCTTCTTCGGCGAGGAGCGGGTGATCGTCTCGCCCGTGGCGGGCACCACGCGCGACGCGATCGACATGCCGCTGCTCGTCGGCGAGCGCAAGCTCGTGCTCGTCGACACCGCCGGCATCCGCCGCCAATCGAAGGTCTCAGACTCGGTCGAGTACTACACCGCCCTGCGCTCCCAGCGCGCCGCCGAGCGCGCGGACGTGGCGCTGGTGGTGTGCGACGCCGCCGACGGCGTGACCGCCCAGGACCTGCGCATCGCCGAACTGGCGATGAAGGCGGGCTGCGCGACGGCGATCGTGCTGAACAAGTGGGACGTCATCGGCGACGACGCCCACCCCCACTCGGAGGCCGATCTCGACCACGAGCGCGGCCGCGTGGCGCAGAAGCTGCGCCTGCGCCCGCGCGTGCTGACGGCCAGCGCCAAGACCGGCCGCCACGTCTCGCGCCTCTTGACCGAGGCGATCGCGCTCGGTGACCGCATGGCCGGGCGGATACCCACGCCCGAGCTGAACCGTTTCCTGTCGGAGACGGTCCAGGCTCGCCAGCCGCCCATCGGCACGCGCCGCGGCTCCTCCCAACACCGCCTCAAGCTGATCTACATGGCCCAGATCGGCGAGCGGCCGCCGCGCTTTGCGATCCAGGTCAACTCCCGCGAGCGGGTCACCCGCGACTACGCCTACTTCGTCGAGAACCGCCTGCGCGCCCGCTACGCCATGGATGGCGTGCCGCTGATCATCGACTTCGTCGAGCGTGGCGAACGCGGCGGGGGAGAGACACGCTCGCGTTCCAAGCGCGAGCCCAAGGACGGGGTCCGTGTCAGCGCAAGCACGCCCTGACAGGCCCTGAGGGCCCCCGTTCTCCGCTCTGCGGAGCCCGGCCTCCGATTCCCCTAGACTTTCCCGACTTTCCCGGACCTCCCCCGCGAACGACGACCTGGAGCGAGCCTCTCAAACTATGACCGAGCTTTCCGACAACGAGTTCCTGTTCACCTCCGAGTCCGTCACCGAGGGACATCCGGACAAGATCGCCGACCAGATCTCAGACGGCGTGCTGGACGCCGTCCTCACCGACGACCCCTACGGTCGGGTCGCGTGCGAGACGCTCGTCAACACCGGCCTGATCGTGGTCTCAGGCGAGATCTCGACCGACACCTACGTAGACATCCAGGAGATCGCGCGCGAGACGGTGCGCAAGATCGGCTACGACAACGCGACCTACGGCTTCGACTGCGACACCTGCGCCGTCATCAACGCGATCGACAAGCAGTCGCCCGACATCGCTCAAGGGGTCGACGCGGCATATGAGACCCGCCACGACCCCGCCGACGAGGACGAGCTGGACGTCGCCGGCGCGGGCGACCAGGGGATGATGTTCGGCTACGCCTCTGACGAGACCGAGGAGCTGATGCCGCTGCCGATCTCACTCGCGCACAAGCTCGCCAAGCGCCTCTCGGAGGTCCGCAAGGGCGAGGTCGTCCCCTACCTGCGCCCCGACGGCAAGACCCAGGTGACGGTCCGCTACCAGGACGGGCGGCCCGTCGAGATCGAAAAGATCCTGATCTCGACCCAGCACGCCGACGGCATCGATACGGAGTCGCTGATCAAGCCCGACCTGCTCGAGCACGTGCTGCGCCCGGTGCTCCCGGCCGAGCTCTACGACGAGAAGAAGCTCGTGCGCAACTTCCTCGTCAACCCCACCGGCCGCTTCGTGATCGGCGGTCCGATGGGCGACTGCGGCCTGACGGGGCGCAAGATCATCGTCGACACCTACGGTGGCATGGCGCGCCACGGCGGTGGCGCGTTCTCCGGCAAGGACCCCTCCAAGGTCGATCGCTCCGCTGCCTACGCGGCGCGGTGGGTCGCCAAGAACATCGTCGCGGCCGGCCTCTCCGCTCGCGCCGAAGTGCAGGTCGCCTACGCGATCGGCGTCGCGCACCCCGTGTCGGTGATGGTCGAGACGTTCGGCTCAGAGCTCGAGGGGCGCACCCGCGGACAGATCGCGCGGGCGGTCGACGAGGTCTTCGACCTGCGTCCCGGTGCGTTTCGCGAGGAGCTCAAACTGCACCGCCCGATCTACCAGAAGACGGCCGCCTACGGCCACTTCGGTCGCGACGACCACGACTTCACGTGGGAGCGGACCGACAAGTCCGCCGGGCTGCGCGCTGCCGCCGGGCTCTGACCTAACGTCAGGGCGCATTGGTCCGAGATGTGCGATCGCCCAGGTGGAGCCGATGACGACGGCCCGTGCGCTGCGCGGGCCGTTCGACTATCGCCTGCCCCAAGAGCTGCGCGGTGGGGTCGTGGACGTCGGCTCGATGTTGGTCGTGCCGTTCGGGCGCCGCGAGGTGCTCGGCGTCGTCGTCGGCCTGGCCGAGTCGAGCGAGGTCGCCGAGGAGAAGCTGCTGCAGCCGCTGCGCGCGCTCGAGCTCGGTGTGCCCGCGGAGCTGGTCGAGCTGGCCGAATGGATCGCCGCCGAGTACTGCTCGACGATCGCTCGCGCGCTCACGCTCGTGCTGCCTCCGGGCGCCGCCCGCCGGCTCAGCGGGCGCAAGCGCCGCGCGGTGATCGCTCCGCGCCATCTCGCCGTCGGCGCGCGCAGCCCGCATCCGCCGCCGCTGACCGAAGACCAGCAGGCGGCGCTCGCGCCGCTCCTCGAGGCGCTCGTCGAGCGGCGCTTTCAGAAGCGCTTGCTGCACGGTGTGACCGGCTCCGGGAAGACCGAGGTCTACCTGCGTGCGTCCGCCGCAACGCTCGAGCAGGGCCGTGGCGCGATCGTGCTCGTGCCCGAGATCTCACTCACCCCGCAGATCGTCGGCCGCTTCATCGAACGCTTCGGCGAGACGGTCGCCGTGCTGCACTCGCGGCTCACTCCGGGACAGCGCTACGCCGAGTGGCGCCGGCTTCGATCCGGGCAGGCGCGCGTGTGTGTCGGCCCGCGCTCGGCCGTGTTCGCGCCGATCGACGATCTCGGCCTGATCGTCGTCGACGAGGAGCACGACTCCTCCTACAAGCACGAAGGCGACCCGCGCTACGACGCGCGCGACGTCGCCGCGCGACGCGCGGAGCGCTGCGGAGCGCTGCTGCTCGCGGGCAGCGCCACCCCGCGTCCGGAGAGCGTCCACCGCCTCCGCGCCCTGACGCTGCCACGGCGCGTCGACGGCCGGCCGCTGCCCGCGGTGCGGGTGCTCGACATGCGCGGTGAGACCCAGGGGTTGCACCCGTTGACCGCCTCCGCGCTTGCAGACGTGCGCGCCACGCGGGGCAAGGCGATCGTGCTGCTCAACCGCCGCGGCTGGTCGAACTTCCTCTCCTGTCGCTCTTGCGGGCGCGTGTGGAGCTGTCCGGAATGCGATGTGGCGCTCGTGCTGCACCGCGCCGGGGGGTATGTGGCCTGTCACCACTGCGGCCATCGCGAGCCCGCGCCCAGCCGCTGCGGCGAGTGCTCATCGACCTCCGTGGGCCGTCACGGCGCGGGCACCGAGCGCTTGCAGCACGAGCTCACGGGCGTCCTCGACGATGGCGGCTTTCCCGTGTTTCGCCTCGACGCCGACGTGGTCGCCGAGACGTCCGACGCGGTCACGGAGCGGAGTGTCGGGACCATCCTGCGCCGCTTCGAGGCGGCCGAGTGCGGAGTGCTGATCGGCACGCAGATGGTCGCCAAGGGTCACGACTTCCCCGAGGTGAAGCTCGGAGTCGTGCTCGACGCCGACGCCACCCTGCGCTTCCCCGACTTCCGCGCCGAGGAGCGCACGTTCGCGCTGATCGCCCAGCTTGCCGGGCGCGTCGGACGGGGCGGGGCCGGGAACGTGCTGGTGCAGACGATCGCTCCCGAAGCGCGCTCGATCGAGCACGCGGCGCGCCACGACAGCGACGGCTTCCTGATCGGCGAGCTCGAGCGCCGCCAGGCGCTCTCCTACCCGCCGTTCTCGCACCTGATCAGGATCGTCTGCTCCGCGGTCGAGTCCGCCGACGCGCGGGCGGCGGCGAGCGCGATCCATACCCTGCTGAACGATGGTCCAGCGGCCGTCCTGGGTCCCGCGTCCCTTTTCCGGCTGCGTGGCCGCGAGCGGCAGGTCCTGATCGTGAAGGGGACCGCACGGCGGGAGGCCGTGGCGGCGGTGGGCGAGGCCGTGCGGCGGGTGGCGCTCGCCGGCGAGCATCGCGGGGTCAACTTCAGCGTCGACGTCGATCCGCAATAGCTGTCCGCGCGCTACTAGACTCGGGTTTGATGGCAACCGAGGAGACACTCGAAGAGCTTCCCGCGCCCGTGTCCGAGGACGCGGACGTCGAGGTCACCCTGGCGGGTACAGGCGAGCGCGAGCAGGAAGTGCCGACGCTCGCCGAGCTCGACCCCGAGACGCGCGCGCGGCGCGACGCGGCGCTGCGTCACGTGCGCAAGCTCGGCGACCCGGTCCTGCGCGCGACAGCGCTGCCGGTCGACCGCTTCGACGAGCGGCTCGCCGCCGAGATCGAGCGGATGGGAGAGTTGATGCACGACGCGCTCGGCGTCGGGCTGGCCGCCACACAAATCGGGATCTTGCACCGCGTGCTGGTCTACCGCGCTTACGCCGACGATCCCCTGACGGCGCTCGTCAACCCGGAGCTCGAATGGGTCAGCGACGAGCTCGAGGCGGCCGAGGAGGGCTGTCTCAGCCTGCCCGGCGTGCACGTCGAGGTGGAACGCCCGACGCGGGTGCGCGTGCGCGCAAAGGACGGGGTCGGCGAGGACCTCGAGATCGAGGCCGAGGGGCTGACTGCGCGCGTGATCCAGCACGAGATCGACCATCTCGACGGCGTGCTGATCCTCGATCGCATTTCGCGTGAGGCGCGTAAGGAGGCGATGCGGGCAATGCGCGCGGCCCAGGAAGCGGACACGGATCCGTCCGTCGGCTCCCATCGGCCTGCGGACGGCGGTCGGCCGGCCAGTGCCGCCTAGCGGCCACGGGCGGCGCGAGCGAACTTGAGCACCGTCTTCCTCGGCACCTCCGAGTTCGCCGCGGACGTCCTTGTGCGATTGGCGAGCAGCGACTGGCTCCAGCGTCCGGCGCTGGTGGTGACCCGTCCCGACCGGCCGCGCGGGCGCGGCCGGCGCCTGGCTTCGCCGCCGGTGGCCGAGGCCGCGCGCGGGCTGGGCATAGCGCTCGAGCAGACCGACGACGTGAACGGCGAGCACGCGCGAGCGCTGATCGCCCGGGCCGGCCGGGAAAGGTCGTCGCCGACGGGCTCGGACGGCAACGGCGCCGCGACCGGGCGCGTTCGTCAGACGGTTGTCGTGTGCGCGTTCGGGGGGCTGATCCGCGAGCCGCTGCTGTCCGAGCACGACCTCCTGAACGTCCATCCCTCGCTGCTTCCGCGCTGGCGCGGAGCGGCGCCGATCGAGCGCGCGATCATGGCCGGCGACGAGCGGACCGGCGTGTCGATCATGCGCCTCACAGCGGGGCTCGACAGCGGGCCCGTCTGCCTTGCAGCCGAGGAGCCGATTCTTTTGACCGACAGCTACGGATCGCTCGCGCCGCGCCTGTCGAAGCTCGGCGGCGAGCTGCTTCTGCAGGCTCTGCGGGAGAGGCCGCCATTCGCCGAGCAGCCGTCGCGGGGCGTCACCTACGCCGAGAAGATCGGCCCCGAGGACCGCCTGCTCGACCCGGCGAGGCCCGCCGCTGAGCTCGAGCGCCTCGTGCGCGCCCTGCACCCGCACGTCGGCGCGCGCGTGGCGCTCCCCGATGGAACGCTGCTCGGCGTGCACCGCGCGGCACTCGCGCCTGTGGACGCGGACACCGGCGAGGATCGAGGCCGACGCATCGGCGCCGATGGCGACGCAGGCGCGCTGGGCGTGACGATGCGCGCAGATCGCCTGCTACTCGACTGCGCCGCGGACACACTCGAGCTGCTCGAGGTGCAACCGCCAGGCGGCCGGGCGATGGACGCGAGCTCCTACCTGCGCGGTCATGGGCCGCCCGGCGGGCGGTGACACGGCGATGAGCGTCGCCGCGTCGTGCCCGAAGATCGCGCCCGCCCGCCGTTGCGCCTACACCGTGCTGCGCCGCGTGTTCGAGCGCGGCGCCTACGCCGACCGCGCCCTGCAGGCGGAGTCCAAGCCGCTCGATGCGCGCGATCGCGCGCTTGCGATGCGCCTCACCTACGGCGCGGTCCAGCGCCGCCTGACGCTCGACCACCTGATCGCGGGGTTCACGGAACGATCCCCGGAGCAGCTGGATGCGCCCGTGCTCGCGGCGCTTCGGCTCGGGCTGTACGAGCTGCTCTACCTGCGCGGCGCCCCCGACCATGCGGTCGTCGCTGACGCGGTCGAGCTGGCAAAGACGCAGGGACGCGCCGGCCACGGCCTCGTCAACGCGGTCCTGCGCCGCGCCACCCGCGAGGGGGCCGCGCTGCTCGACGCGCTGACGGACGACACGCCGCAGCACGCGTCCGTGAAGCACTCCCATCCGGAGTGGATCGTGCGCATGTGGTGGCAGGAGCTGGGGCCGGACGCGGCACGCGCGCTGATGGCGTGCGACAACGAGCCGGGCGAGGTGGCGCTGCGCGCGAACACGCTTCGCACCGACGCGCCACGCTCGCCGCCCAGCTGCGCGGCGGCGACCCGCCGATCGCCACCCATGGCGACCCCGAGATCCCCGAGGCGCTCGTGCTGGAGGGCCAGTTCGACGTGCACCGCTCGGGCGCTGTGGCGAGAGGGCGCATTCCTCGCCCAGTCGCGCGCGGCGATGCTCGTCGCGCGCGCGCTCGCGCCCGAGCCGGGCGACCGGGTGCTCGACCTGTGCGCGGCCCCGGGCGGCAAGAGCACGCATCTGGCCGCCTTGATGCAAGGGCAGGGGGAGGTGCTCGCCGTCGAGCGCAACCCCGCGCGCGCGGGCGACCTGGCTCGCACCGCGCAGCGGCTGCGCGCCGGCAATTCCAGTCGAGGTCGCCGACGCGGCGCTCCCGCGCCCGGAGGGCCCCGTTTCGACCGGGTGCTCGTCGACCCGCCGTGCTCGGGCCTCGGCACGTTGCAGGCTCGTGCGGACCTGCGCTGGCGCGTGACGCCGGAGACGATCGCGGAGATGGCGCGCACGCAGGCTGCGATCCTCGACGCGGGCGCGCAAGCGCTCCGTCCGGGCGGCGTGCTGGTCTATTCCACGTGCACGATCTCCCCTTCAGAGAACGAGTTACCGATCGCGACCTTCCTGGACTCAACCCCGACTTCGCCCTCGACGATCTCGCCGCCGGGCTTCCCGGGTGCGCGCTTGCTCCCGCGGCGGGCGCAGGGACTAGGGCTGGGCTCGTGCTGACGCTGCCCCACCGCGACCACACCGCCGGCTTCTTCATCGCCAGGATGCGGCGCCAGGGCTGACGGCGGCGTGAATGGCGGGCGAGCGCGACACCCCGGCGACGAAGACGCCGATCAACCTTGGACCGCAGTGCCCGAACTGCGGCGAGCCGTGGCTGCGCCCCACGAACCTGCCCGGGCGCTACCGCTGCGTCTACTGCCTGCACCGCTTCGAGCTTACCTCCGTCTGCCCCAACTGCGGCGAGCACTCCACGATCGTGCGCATGTCCTCGACGGCCGATCCTGAAGTGCAATAACTGCGGCGACTCGATGCTGCAGGCGATATGAAGCGTGTCCACGATCGGGAGCGAGTTGAGATGAGCGCGCGTGAGCTGCTGCGCGGCGTGCGCGTGGCGCCGTCGATCCTGTCGGCCGACTTCGGGCGCCTGCGCGAGCAGGTCGGCGAGGTGCTGGATGCAGGCGCGCGCATGATCCACGTCGACGTGATGGACGGCCACTTCGTGCCCCAGATCACGCTCGGGCCGGTCGTCGTCGCCGCGCTGGCGGAGCAGGCGCGCGCGGCCGGGGCGATGCTTGACGTGCACCTGATGATCGAGCGTCCCGAGCGCCACATCGGCGAGTTCGTGCAGCCGGCGCCCACTCGATCACCTTCCACGCCGAGGCGACGCCCCATGTCGCCTATGCGGCGAGCCTTGTCCGCGAGAGCGGCGCGTGCGTCGGCGTCGCGATCAACCCCGGCACCCCGGTCGGGGCGCTGGCCGAGGTCGCCTCACGCCATCGACTTGTGCTGTGCATGACTGTCAACCCCGGCTGGGGTGGCCAGCCGTTCATCGAGCACTCCCTGGAGAAGCTCCCGCGCATGCGCGCCATCCTCGACTCCGGGTCGCCGCTGCGAGGTCGACGGCGGCGTCGATCCCAGAGACCGGCGTCCCGCTGCCGGCAGGCGGGCGCAAACGTGTTTGTTGCCGGCTCGGCCATGTTCGGCTCGGAGGACCCGGCCGAGGCCTACCGGGAGATCGCCGCGGCGGCCGGAGCGCCGTCTGAGGAGTTGCGCTCACGCGCCGCGCGCCGGTACAGCGCTGCGAGCGCAGCATCGCCAGCAGGCTGGTGGCGCCGAGATAGCCGATCTCGGCGCGCAACAGTTCTTCGCCCACTGCCGGGGTGACCATCCAGGCGACGAACACGACCGCCGCCAGACCCAGCACGCGGCGGCGGCGCGGGCGCGGTTGCGTGCGAGGGCGGCCTGGTTGAGCGCGCCCGAAGCCGAGATGCATGCCCATGCCCAGGCCGATCAGCGCCAACCCGAAGCGGTCGTAGTCATAGTGCTGGCCGAACAGGGCTTTCCATCGCGACGGCCCGATCGCCAGCAGCCCCAGCGCCACCGCGCAGCGAAGGCGGCAATCGCCATCACCGTCAGCCGGATCGCGCGTGCGAACGCCTCGCGACCCTGGTCGCCTCCAGACCCGTCAGGTGCGGCAGCAGCGAAGTCTGAATCGCCTGGAACAGCTGCAGCGGCGCGCGCGCGATCAACAGTACGTTGAACACGATCCCTGCGAGCGCCGCTTGCGTCGAGGTCATGTCGACCGTCAGCACCGCCGCGTTCAGTAGCGTCTGCTCGGACAGCATCATCCCCGAGACCCCGAACGCGAAGCCCGACGCCCCGGCGCAGCGAAAGCTCGTCGTGCGCGGCGCCTCCTCGACCCCCTCGGTCCCGGGGCCGGCCAGCGCGGCGTCCACCTCATCCATCTTCGGCGCTCTTGCCGCGTCGCGTCGGCTCGCGCCTCCGCCGCGCCCAGCGCCGCGGCGCGCAAACGCCGCCGGCACCACCACCAACGAGACGAACGGCGCCGCCGCGATCCCCAGCGCGACCGCCGTCTGCCCGCTCGCGATCCCGATCGCCACCGCCAGCGCGAAGCAGATGCGCGAGACCGACTCCATCAACACCAGCCCGCCAAACAGCGCGAAGTATTCGTGCCCGGCCAGCCAGCCGCGGGCGAAATAGCTGGCGGCATACGCCAGCGTGCCGACCACGAGTACGCAGTACAGCGCCGCTGTAGTGGTCGAACACGTTGTCGATCAGCTCGTCGCGCAACGCCAGCGCGACGACCAGGAAGGCCAGGGCGAAACCGGCCTGGATCGCGATCGGCACCCTCACGGATGCTCGGCGTGGCCTCGTGCGCGACGGTCGGCGATCGTGCGCGAGAGCAACTGTTCGATCGGCCGGTAGATCACCGAGATGATCACGAACATGATCGACCACAACAGGTCGATCCGCTTGGTGGCGACTTCGCCGAGAACGTGGCTCGCGATCGAGAAGTAAGCGAATGTCAGCAGCCCGGTGCTGGCGATCCCGATCGAGAGAATCGCGCGCCACTTCCGTAAGAGCGGCGGCCTCGTGTCGGTGGGTCCTTAGAGGCGGACAAGCAGCATCGTCCAGGGGAACGGCGAGCGGACCTCCACGACCTTGCCGTGGCGCGACAGCAGGCTGCACGAACGAGCGCCGCGACCAATGGTTCAGATGGCCCGGGGTGTTGCCGAACTCCGACCAGTACGCGCCGCGCGCCATGTTCAGCATCCGCCACAGTGGCTCGCTCGGCACCGACACGAGCAGATGACGCTCGGCGCAGCGCGCCATCTCGGCGACCGTGTGCACGGGGTCGGGCACGTGCTCGAGCACCTCGATCGCGCACGCCAGATCGAACTCGTTCTCCGCGAACGGCAGGTTCTCCGCCGCCATCACCCTGTACTCGAGGTTCGGCGCCTGCCGCTGTGCCCAGCCGGCCTGGATCGAGTCCTCCTCCAGGTCGATTCCCACGACGCGCGCCTGCGCGCCGAGGCGCTGCGCCCACCGGTGCACGAGCACGCCCTCGCCGCAGCCCACGTCCAGCAGCGAGCGGGCTCGCGCGGGCGAGCAGCTCGTCGAGCGAGCGCTCGAAAGCCGCCATCATGCGCCGCACCGCGGATTGGACGAGCCGTACTTGTCGTAGGTGTTGCCAGTGACGACCCCGTCCTCGGAAACCGTCACGCCGCCGCTCATCGCGCCTCCCCAGGCTGCCGCGCGAGGCTCGCAGCCGTACTGCCTCACGCGCCTTGGCCTGCGCCCCCGCCTGGGCCTCGTCCGCGCCGGACTCGCGCGCCTGCGCGGCGCGGCGGGTTCGATTCGTAATGCGAGGGCGCGACCCCGAGCTGCAGCTCGATCCGCCGCACCCGCTCGAAGGTCTTCTGGGTCATCACCCGCTGGGCGGCGAGCAGGTCGCCGATCACCCCGAGCGCCCACAGCACCACTGCGGCGATGAACAGCACGGCGCCGAGGATCAGCGACTGTACGTGACCCTTGCCGTTGCCTTCCGCGTAGGCGACCACGAAGCGGATCCACACGGCGAGCGCGGCCACGCCGATCAGCGGCGCGAGGCTCCAGAACACGCGCAACGGCTCGTACTGCGCATAGATGCGGAAGATCGAGACCGAATTGCGTCGCACGTAGGCCCCCATCGAGGGGAACAGCCGCGACTCGCGCGTCTTCGGGTTGGTTCTGATCGGGACGTGGTCGATCGCGACCAGCTGCTTGCCGGCCTGGATGATCGTCTCCAGCGTGTAGGTGAATTTCGAGACGACCAGCATCTGGATCGCGGCCTCGCGGTTGTACGCCCGGAAGCCCGATGTCGTGTCCGGCACGGTGGTCGAGGAGGCCTGGCGCACGACCCACGAGCCGAGGTGTTGCAACCGCTTCTTCAGCGGCGAGAAGTGCTCGATCTCGGTGACCTCGCGGTCGCCGACCACCATGTCGGCGCTCCCCGCCGAGGATCGGCCGACCAGCTTCACGATGTCAGGGCCGTAGTACTGGTTGTCGGCGTCGGTGTTGACGACCACGTCGGCGCCGAGCTTCAGGCAGTGTCCACCCCCGCCTGGAAGCCCGCGGCGAGTCCCTTGTTGTTCGTCAGCCGGACGAGGTGATCGACCCCGTGCGCGCGCGCGACCGCGACCGTCTCGTCGGTCGAGCCGTCATCGATGATCAGCCACTCCACGCCCTGGAACCCGTCGACCTGGCGCGGCAGGTCGGCGAGCGTCGCCGGCAGTTGCTCGGCCTCGTTGAAGCAGGGGATCTGGATGATGAGCTTCATCGGCGAAGACATCCCTAGCCCGGCGCGTGCGTCTCCCGCGCAGTCCCGGTGGCGTGAAAAGCGCCGTACGCTTCGCCGTACCCGGCGCCGATACCCGCGCTATAGGCTCAACGGCCGGATGGCAAGCGCAGGCGATCACCCACAACCGGGCCGGGCGGGGACCCGGCTGCAGCGGCTCGCGCCGCGACCCGCCTCGACAGCTGGGCGAAGGTCCGGCTTCGCCGCGACTGTGCGTCCTGGCGCTGGTCGGCTATTTCGCCTTCCCCACTTACCCGACCTACGACTCCTTCTACGCGCTGCTGTGGGGGCGCGACCTGCTGCACATGCACCTGCCCGACTTCAGCGTCTATCGCGGTCCCACCGAGCACCCGCTGGCGATCGCCTTCGGTGCTCTGCTCGATCTTCGGCCAGGGTGGCGCGCGCCTGATGGTCCTCGGCTCGATCGCCTCCTTCGTGGCACTCGTGGCGGGCGTCTACCGGCTGGGCGCCTCTGCTTTGGCCCGGTGGTCGGGCTGTTCGCCGGTCTGCTCGTGCTGAGCCGCTTCTTCGTCGAGAACCTCGCGGCGCAGGGCTATCTCGACATCTCCTATGTCGCCCTGGTCGTCTGGGCCACCGCGCTGGAGATCGAGCGCCCGCGTCGCGGGCCTGCGGTCGTTCCTGCTATGTGGCGGCCGCCGGGCTGCTGCGCCCCGACGCTTGGCTCTTGAGCGCCGTCTACTGGCTGTGGTGTGCGTGGCCCGGCCGACAACGCGCACGCGTCTGCGCTACCTGGGCGCTGGCGTGCGATCGCGCCCGCTCGCTGTGGGTCGGCGCTCGGACGGATCGTCACCGGCAATCCGTTGTATTCGCTGCACTCGACCTCCGGCCTGGCCGCGGAACTGGGACGCACGCAGAAATTCTCCGAAGTCCTCTCCTCGACATGGTCCTATGCGGTGCGCATCGACAAGCTGCCGGTGGTGCTCGGCGCGCTTGCCGGAGTCTCGCTGGCGATCTGGCTGGCGCCCCGGCGCGTGCTCGTGCCCTCTGGTCGCGCTCGTGCGCCTGCTGCTCGTGTTCATCGCCGAGGGAGCAGCGGCGCGTCGGTGGTCGACCGCTACATGATCGGCGCCGCGATCGTGATGCTCGTCTTCTGCGCGCTCGCGATCGGGGGCTGGTCGATGCTCGAGCGCGGGCTCCATGCTGCGGCGCGTTTGGATGCCCGGCGCGGCCGCGCTTGGTGCTCTACGGCGGCGACTCGGCCGCCACGACGCTCAGCCTCTCGAGCCTGCGCACCACGCTCGCCTACCACGAGGACTTCCACGAGGGGCTCGCCGCGGCGCTTGCACAGCCCCGCGGTCGAAGCCGCAGCTGCAGCGCTGCCCGCTGCTGTCGCTGCCGAACAACAAGCTGATCCCCGACGCGCGCTGGATCCTCGACAGCACCGGGCAGCGCGACATCGTCGCTCGCAGCGCAGGCGCGCGCGGACGTCGGCAAAGGGCCGCATCACGCTCGAGGACCGCATCGCTGCGCGGCAGCGTCGCCGTCTATCCGCTCGGCAGCGCCGTCTTCTTCGAGGCGATCGTCGACGTTGGCGACGATCCGCGCGACCAGGTCCCGCTCGCCGGCTTCCGCCGCGTCTTCACGAGCCGCTACTACGCGGTCTATGCCAACTGCTGAGCGCGCGTCGGGGATCGGCGATGGCGGGCGTGATCGTGCCCGTCGGGCTCCCCTGGACGGCGCCTCGAGCGCCAGGTGGTCGCGACTCCCACGCTGAAGCCGCCGACTCGCGCCGCTGGGCGTGGCCCGGCCTCGCGGTCGTCCTGCTCGGCGGCTTGGGCTGCGCCTGTGGGGTGTCAGGCAGGGGCTGCCCTACGTCTACAACATCGACGAGGCCGACCACTTCGTGCCGCAGGCGGTGCACATGTTCGCCGCGCACGGCCTCAACCCGCACTACTTCGTCAACCCGCCTGCCTACACCTACGTGCTGCACTGGCTGCTCGTCGCTCTGGTTCGGCGGCGGGACGGCAGTGCTGCGCGGCCTACGCGCTCCATCCCGACCGACGTCTACACCCTCGCACGCGTCGCTGCCGCGCTGCTCGGGGACGTGCGCGCTGTGGCTGCTGTACGCGCCCGGCGCGCGGCTGTTCAGCCGCGCGCGTCGGCCTGCTCGCTGCCGCGATCGAGGCGGTCGCCTTCCTGCCCGTCTTCTACGCCCATCTCGCGCTCAACGACGTGCCGACGCTCGCGCCGCTCACGCTGTCGCTGTTCGGCAGCGCGGGCGTGCTGCGCGAAGGGCGCATCCGCGACTACCTGATCGCGGGCATCGGGCCTCGGCCTCGCGTGCGCCAGCAAGTACACGGCCGGCATCGCGCTCGTGCCGCTCGCGACCGCGGTCGTCGCCCGCTACCTGGACGTCGGCCAGAGCGGTGCAAAGACGGGTCGTGATCGGCCTGGTGCTAGCCGGCCGTGACGCGCTCGGCGCCTTCCTGCTGCCAATCCCTACGCGCTGCTCGACTTGCGAGCTTCCACTCCGAACTGGTGCACCAGTCCACGCTCTCCGACGAAGCGCAGGGCAAGCTCGGCGCGCCCAGAGAGGGCGGCCTGCTCTACTACCTGTGGTCGTTCACCTGGGGCCTGGGCTGGCTGCCGGCGCTGGCTGCGCTCGGTGGCGCGCTGATCGTCTGGCGCGTCGATCGCGCGGCTCGCCTGGCTGCTGGTGCCCGCGCCGATGCTGTTCCTGGTGTTCATGGGCGTGCAGGAACGTTATTTCGGGCGCTGGCTGCTGCCGATCTTCCCGATCGTGTGTCTGCTCTCGCTGCGTTCTTCCTCGTGCGCGCGATCGAGGCGGTCACGCGCCGGGCGCGCGCCGGCGGCGCTCGTCGCGCATCGTGATCGCCGCCGTGCTCGTCGTCGCGACGCTGGCGCAAGGCCTCCTCTACAGCGTCCATTACGATCTCGTCCTTTCGCGCGCGGACACGCGCAACGCTGACGCGCGACTGGATGATCGCGAACGTCCCGCGAGGCCGCGCAGATCGTGGTCGAGCCGGTGGCGCCCGACGCATGGCCGCGGGAAGTCGCGCGGGACCTCGACCGCCGCAACCCCTATCGCTGGCCCAAGTACCCGTCGCTGTTATCGGTGATCGCGCCGCGCGGCGCGCTCGACCCCGAACCGCGGCCCGGAAGTCGCGCTCGAGAACTACGAGACGACGCTCGCGCCGGCGCTGATCGACTGGTATGAGGCCAACGGCTACTGCTGGGTGATCAGCGGCTCGACCCAGTCCGGGCGCGCTTTTGCCGACCGATCGCGGCGGCGCCGCTTTGCGCAGTCGCCTACTACCGCGCGCTCGCCCGCACGGGCGAGGTCGTCTATCGATCCTCGCCCTACGCGCGCGGCGCAGCGCTCCGGTCGCGTTCGACTTCGACTGGAGCTTCGACTACTACCCGCTCGCCTACCGACCGGCCGGGCCCGGAGATGACCGTCTACCGGCTGCACGGCGGACGCTGCTGCGCAGAACCGGGCGGTAGGGGCGCCGCGAGGGCCGTAGCCCGGTCGGCGTTATCCTGGATGGCAGATGCCCACCTCACCGACACTGACAAGGCGCATCTCGCGCGGGCGATCGAGCTCGCGCAGCAACGGCGCGCGCGCGGTCAAGCCCAACCCCGTCGTGGGCGCCGTGGTGGCACGCGACGAGGAGGTGCTCGGCGAGGGCTGGCACGAGAGTTCGGCGGCGCCGCACGCCGAGGTCAACGCGATCGAGGCGTGCGGCTTGGAAGACCTGCGCGGCGCCACGCTGTACGTGTCGCTCGAGCCGTGCTGTCACGAGGGCAAGACGCCGCCGTGCACCGAGGCGATCCTGCAGGCGGGGATCGGGCGGGTGGTCGTCGCCTCCGACGACCCCACCGAGAAGGCTTCCGGGCGCGGTCTCGGCATCCTGCGCGACGAGGGCGTCGAGGTCGTGATCGCCGACGGCGAGCTCGCCGCGCGCGCGCGCCTGCTCAACCAGGCGTTTCGCAAGCACGCCCGCGTTGGCCGTCCGTGGGTGCTGTTCAAGTCCGCGATGACGCTCGACGGCAAGGTCGCGACCCGCACCGGGGACTCGAAGTGGATCAGCGGCGAGGACAGCCGCGAGCTGGCCCATCGCTGGCGCGCATCGGTCGACGCGGTGGTCGTCGGCATCGGCACGGCGCTCGCGGACGACCCGCAGCTGACGGCGCGCCCCGACGGACTGCTCGCCGAGCTCGAGCATCAGCCGCGACGTGTCGTGTTCGACTCGCTCGCACGCCTGCCGCCCACCTCGCAGCTCGTCGGCCGCCGCCGCCGAGATGCCGCTGACCGATCGTGGTCTCGCGCGCCGCCGCGCGCGCCGACACCGACGCGCTCGAGGCCGCCGGCGCGCAGGTGCTGGTGGCGACCGGCGAGAACGAGCCGGCGCGGGTGCGCTCGGCGCTCGACCAGCTCGGCGGGACGGGCATCGCCTCGGTGCTGCTCGAGGGCGGCCCGCACCTCGCGGGGGCGTTCCTGGACGCCGGCGAGATCGACGAGATCCGCCTGTTCCTCGCGCCGCTCCTGCTCGGCGGCAGCGCGGCGCGCGACCCGCTCGAGGGCAAGGGCGTCGAGCGGATCTCCGAGGCGTTGCGCGCGCTCACGTTCGGCTGCGAATCGCTCGGCGAAGACCTGCTCATCTCGGCACGATTGCGCGAGTGGTGAGCTGATGGGCACGCATGGCGGCGCTGGGCGGATTCCTCAACTGCGGCTGGATGTTCACAGGCCTGATTGCCGACCTGGGCCGCGTGCGCGAGCTCGAGCGCGACGATGAGGGCGCGACGATCGAGATCGCCACGCGCCTGGCGCGGCGAGCTCTCGAGGGCGACTCGGTCGCCGTCAACGGCGTGTGCCTGACCGCGACCGACGTGCGCGACGGGAGATTTGCGCGCGCAGGCGATGGTCGAGACGCTCGCGCGCTCCTCGCTCGGCGCGCTCGACGTCGGCTCGCCGTCAATCTGGAGCTGGCGCTGCGCGCCGAGCGACCGGCTCGGCGGGCATGTCGTGCAGGGCCACGTCGACGGCACCGGCATCGTATCGAGGTCCGCGAGGAGGGCTTCGCGCGGGTGCTTGACATCGAGGTCGACCCGGAGCTCGGCGCGCTATCTGGTCGAGAAGGGCTCGGTCGCGGTGCGAGGGGTCAGCCTGACCGTCAGCGCGTTGCGCGACGGACGGCTTCGTGTCGCTGATACCCGAGACGCTGCAGCGCACGAGCCTGGGGACGGAAAGCGGGGGTATCGGGTGAATATCGAGGTGGACGTGCTTGCCAAGCACGTAGAGCGACTGATGGAGGCCCGCATATGAGCATGTCCAAGACAACGACGCCGTTCGCGACCATCGAGGAGGCGATCGAGGAGATCCGCCAGGGCAAGATGGTCGTGGTCTGCGACGACGAGGATCGCGAGAACGAGGGCGACCTGACGATGGCGGCCCAGTTCGCGACCCCGGAGGCGATCAACTTCATGGCCAAGGAGGGGCGCGGGCTGATCTGCCTGTCGCTGACGCTCCGAGCGCTGCGACGAGCTCGGGCTGGATCTGATGGCGGCGAAGAACGAGTCGGCGCTTCGAAACGCCGTTCACGGTGTCGGTCGAGGCGCGCGAGGGCGTCACTACGGGTATCTCCGCGCACGATCGCGCGCACACGATCCAGGTCGCGATCGACCCTGAGAGCGCGACCGCGGATCTGGTGCAGCCCGGACACGTGTTCCCGCTTAAGAGCCGCGCCGGAGGTGTGCTCGAGCGGGCCGGGCAGACCGAGGCCGCGGTCGACCTCGCGCGGCTCGCCGGTCTGAACCCGGCCGGCGTGATCTGCGAGGTGATGAACGACGACGGCACGATGGCGCGGGTGCCCGATCTCGTCGACTACTGCGCGCGGCACGGGCTGAAGCATGATCACGGTCGCGGACCTGATCGCCTACCGTCGCCGCCACGACAAGCTCGTCGAACGGGTCGTCTCCACCCGCCTGCCGACCGCGTTCGGGGATTTCACGGCGGTCGGATACCGCTCGCTGGTCGACGACAAGCACCACGTGGCGCTCGTCAAGGGGGAGGTGGAAAGCCGCGAGGACGTGCTCGTGCGCGTCCATTCGGAGTGCCTGACGGGCGACGTTTTCCACTCGCTGCGCTGCGACTGCGGCGAGCAGCTCGCTTCGGCCCTGGCGATGATCGAGCACGAGGGCGAGGGGGTGCTGCTCTACTTGTCGCAGGAGGGTCGCGGGATCGGGTTGCTGAACAAGCTGCGCGCCTACCGCCTGCAGGAGGATGGCCTCGACACGGTCGAAGCCAACGAGCGCCTTGGTTTGCCCGCGGACCTGCGCGACTACGGCATCGGCGCGCAGATCCTCGTCGACCTCGGGCTCAGCTCGATCAGGATCCTCACGAACAACCCCAAGAAGATCAAGGGCTTGGAGGGTTACGGGTTGTCGGTCAGCGCCCAGATCCCGATCGAGCACGCGCCTAACGCGCACAACGAGTCCTACCTGCGCACCAAGGCCCAGCGCATGGGCCATACGCTGCACCACCAGGGGTTGAACCTCGACGAGGAGCTCCTACGGGCAGAGCGCGAGCAGGACCGCGAGCAGGAGCGCGGGCGATGGACCTACGCGATCGCCGTCGGCCGCTTCTACGAGGACCTGGCGGAGCGGCTGGTGGCCGGAGCGCTCGCGGCGTTCTCACGGGCCGGGCACACAGACATAGAGGTGTTCGACGTGCCGGGCGCATACGAGCTGCCGCTCGCGGCGAGCTACGCCGCCCGCTCGGGCCGGTTCGCGGGCGTGGCGTGCCTGGGTGCGGTCATCCGCGGCGAGACCGACCACTACGACTTCGTCTGCGCCGAGGCCGCGCGCGGCGTGATGGCGGTGCAGCTCGAGACCGGCGTGCCGTGCGCGTTCGGCGTGCTCACCTGCGCGACGATGGAGCAGGCGCTCGCGCGCTCTGGCGGAGGCAAGCGCGACCAGGGCGCCCACGCCGCGGAGGCCGTGCTCGCGATGGCCGCGCTGCGTGAGCGGCTTTCCGGACCGGCGACTTCGCGCGCGAGCGTCTAGACTTCCTCGGCGATGGCGAAGATATGTCACAGCTGCGGCAAGGGGCCGGCGTTCGGCCAGAGCCGCAGCCACTCGATGGTCGCGACCAAGCGTCGGTTCGACCCGAACCTGCAGAAGGTCAAGATCGTGGTCGGCAAGTCGCCCAAGCGCGTATACGTCTGCACGCGCTGTCTCAAAGCGGGGAAGGTAACAAAGGCCCTTTAAGGGCTCGCTTCCCGCCGTCGCCGCGCTGCGGCCGGTCGAGGTGATAGAGGTAGGGTCGTGACGGATACGAATCTGGTCCGCTTTCGCGCCGCCGTGGCCGGAGCGCTCGTGAACTTGGAAGCGCGCCGTGAGGAGGTCAACGAGCTCAACGTGTTCCCGGTCGCCGACGGCGACACTGGGGACAACATGGCGCTCACGCTGCGGGCGGTGCTGAACGAGCTCGACCGGCTGCAGGGCAGCGACGAGGCGCGCACGATCGACGAGATCGGGCGCGAGGAGATCGTGCAGTCGGTCGCGCGCGCCGCGCTGCTGGGGGCGCGCGGCAACTCCGGCGTGATCCTCTCGCAACTGATCCGCGGCGCCGCCGAGGAGCTGGTCTCGCGGCCCGGACAGCTGATCGACGCGACGCTGATCGGCGCTGCGCTCGCGAACGCGGCCGATCGCGCCTACTCATCGGTGCGCGAGCCGGCCGAGGGGACGATCCTGACGGTGGCGCGCGAGATGGCCCACAAGATCATGACCGACGTCGCCCACAGCCCCGAGGGGCTGCGCTTGGGGCCGGCGACCGAGCCGCGGGCGCAGGACACGGCGATCGCGCAGGTGCTCGAGAACGCGGTCATCGCCGGGCAGGACTCCGTCAAGCGCGGGCCCGAGCTGCTGGCCGTGCTGCGCGAGGCCGGGGTGGTCGACGCGGGCGGCTACGGGCTGACGATCATCTTCGCGGGCGTCGTGGCGGCGCTGCGTGGCGATGCGCCGCCCGAGCTCGACCATCACGCGCCGGCGCGCATCAGCCATCCCGAGCACAACTCGAGCACGTACCGGTTCTGCACGAACTTCGCGGTCACGGGCAGCGGGCTGGTGGCGGCGCGGTTCATCGCGCCGCTCGAGGAGCTCGGCGACTCGGTCCTGGTGGTGGGCGATTCGGCGACCTTGAAGGTGCACGTGCACACCGACGAGCCCGAACGGGCGACCACCGTGTTCGCGGGCGCCGGCGAGGTCTCGCGCTTGGACGTCGCCGACATGCGGCTGCAGGTCGCCGAACGAGATGCGCGCCTGCTGAACCTCATGGGGCCGCAGAACGGCGGTGAGCCCCCTGGCGGTGAGGGCCTCGGCGGCGAGGAGGGGAGCGGCGATCAGGCATGGGCGCCGCCGCCGAAACCGCTCGCCGGGGTGGTCTCCGCGGTCGGGGCGCAGGTGCGCTGCGGCGCGGTCGCGGTGGTCAGCGGCGCCGGGCTCGCCCGGCTGTTCGCCGAGCTGGGCGTGCACACGATCGACGGCGGCCCGACTTTGAACCCCTCAACGTACGACCTGCTGGCGGGCATCCACGAGGTCCCGGCCGAGGAGGTCGTCGTGCTGGCGAACAGCGCCAACGTGATCATGGCTGCCGAGCACGCGGCGGAGCTGTCCGACAAGCAGGTGCTAGTGGCGCCCACCACCAGCCAGCAGGCCGGCCTGGCGGCCGCGGTTGCGCTGTCGTCCGATCGCGCGGTCGAGGAGAACGCGCGGGCGCTGACGGAAGCGCTGGCGCGGGTCCGGACGGGCGCCGTCGCCGAAGCCGCGCGCGACGATGCGCAGGGACGCTTCAAACGGGGGGAGGCGATCGGCTTCGTGGACGAGCAGATGCTCGCCTGGGGCGATCCGAGCGAGACGCTGCGAGCCGTGCTGGCGGCGCTCGCGGACGGTGCGAACGGTGCTGGTGGTGTCAACGGCGGGGGCAGCGTTGTCACAGGATCGGCGAACGGCACGCCGACACGACCCGAGCTGATCAGCGTCATCGCCGGAACGGGCGCGCCGCTGGAGCTCGACGCGATCGAGGAGCTGGTGAGCGGCGATGAGATCGAGCTGGAGTTGCGCTACGGCGGTCAGCCCGCCTACTGGTGGCTGCTCGCGGCCGAGTAGCGACCGCGCCCGCCGGCCGACGCTCGAGCGGCGACCGCCGTCGCGATCATGATGGGTGGCGAATGTCGCCAGCAAGGTCCTACACGCCGGATCCGCCCGTGTCGGTGAGCGCGGAGCCCGTCGAGGTGTTCGTACGGGCATTCGCGTCCAAGCGCCGCCTCGGCCGGCGGGAGATGATCGATGCGCCGGTGCGCTGGCCGCGACCGTCGCGCCTGGAGAGGCCACTGGAGGCACGAGCGGAGAAGCTCGCGGGCGGCCTGCGCACGCTGGGTCTGCACACGGTCGGCGATCTGCTCGAGCACCTGCCGAGCGACAGTCGCCAGGCGCGGAGCGTCGCGGCGCTGCGCCCTGGCGAACACGTCACGGTGGCCGTGCAGGTGCGCTCGATCGCCGCGCGCGCGGTCCGCCGGCGGGGCATGCGCCCGCTGGTGGAGGCGTCGGTGTTCGACGCCAGCGGGACGATGCGGGCCACGTTCTTCAACCAGCCGTGGCTGGTGCAGCGCTACCCGCCCGGCACACGCCTGCTGCTGCACGGCAAGGCGGACGAGCGGGGAGGCTTTCGCGTATCCCACCACGCGATCGAGGCGGGCGAGCAGGGCCGTGGCGGGAGCCCCGAGGCGGCGCTTGCCGAGGGAGGGGTGGGCTCGGTCGCTCACTACCCTGCGACCGAGGGCGTGAGCTCGACGCAGATCCTCACGTTGGTGGCGGCTTGGCGCAGCGCGCTGGGCGCGGTGGCAGAGACCCTGTCTGGGGCGACACGGGTGCGCGAGCGGCTCCCCAGCCGGGCGAGCGCGCTCGCGGCGATGCATTTCCCGCGCGACGCGCACGACGCCGAGGCCGGCCGGGAAAGGCTCGCGTTCGAGGAGCTGCTGCTGACGCAGCTGGCGTTCCTGCGCCGTCGTGCGGTGCGGAGCACGAGCACGGGCGCGCACGTTCTCGACGAGCAGCCGTCGCTGAGCGCCCGCTGGCAGTCGGAGGGGCTGCCGTTCGCCCTGACGGGGGACCAGCGCCGGGCGATCGAGACGATCCGGGGCGATCTGAGCACGGGACGGCCGATGCAGAGGCTGCTGATGGGAGAGGTGGGCAGTGGCAAGACGGTGGTCGCGCTGTATGCGATGCTGCGCGCCGTCGAGCATGGCCTGCAGGCGGCGCTGATGGCGCCGACGGAGACGCTCGCAGAGCAGCATTTCGCCACGGTGCAGCGGCTGCTGGGCGCCGAGTCGGTGGCCGGGGCGCTGCTCACCGGCTCGACACCCACACGCAGGCGCGAGGACATCCTCGGCAAGTTGCAGAGCGGCGAGCTCGCGCTGGTGGTCGGCACCCATGCGCTGATCGAGCCGGACGTTCGCTTCGCGGCGCTGGCGGTGGCGGTGGTCGACGAGCAGCACCGCTTCGGCGTGCGTCAGCGCGCGGCGCTCGGCGCGCACGAGCAGGGAGGACCGCCGCACATGCTGCACATGACCGCGACACCGATCCCGCGCACGCTGGCACTGGCGCGCTACGGCGATCTGGACATGAGCGCCCTGCACGAGCTTCCGCGCGGGCGCCGGCCGATCGAGACGCGTGTGGTGGCGGGTGATAGCGCGCGCGCTCGTGCGTATGAGACGCTGCGCAAGGAGCTGCGAGCCGGGAGGCAGGCCTACGTCGTCTGTCCGCTGATCGAGGAGGCGGAGGCGGTCACACCGGCGCAGAGCGGTTCTTCGGCGGGTGGAGGCGAGGCGGCGGCGGCCGGGCGGGCGGGCTTGGCCGGGCAGCGAGCAGCCACCGCCGAGCTCGAGCGCCTGCGGGAGGGAGAGCTGAAGGGCTATGAGCTTCAGCTGCTTCACGGCGGCATGCGCCCGCGCGAGAAGCAGCAGGCGATGGCGGCGTTCGCCTCCGGCGAAGCTGACGTGCTCGTCGCCACGACGGTGATCGAGGTCGGCATCGACGTGGCGAACGCGACAGTGATGCTGATCGAGAACGCCGAGCGTTTCGGGATCTCCCAGCTGCATCAGCTGCGCGGACGGATCGGGCGGGGCGAGCATCGGGCGTGCTGCCTGTTGATGGGGCCACCCGGCTCGCCGCGGTTGCGCGCGCTGGTGGAGCACTCCGACGGCTTCCGGCTGGCGGAGATCGACCTCGGGCTGCGCAAGGAGGGCGAGCTGATCGGCGATCGCCAGTCGGGATTCGGCCAGTTCCACGTGGCGTGCCTGCCCGAGGATGAGCTGCTGCTGGAGCGTGCCCGCGCGCTGGCGGAGACGATCGTCGCCGTTGACCCGGAGCTGCGCGGCCCCGAGCACGCGCTGCTCGGCGACGCGTTGCTGCGGAGGTTCGGAGCGCAAGCGCCACGCGAGCCGATTCAAGCGTGAGCCGTGCGGGTCGATTTCAGCGTGTCGTGGGAGCCGATCTCGCCCGAGAACGGTCGGGCGCGCACGAGAAGGATTGCGCCGGGGGGCGTTACCGTGGTGGCATGCGCGTGATCGCGGGACGTTTCGGCGGCAGGCGGCTGCAGGCTCCGAAGGGCAGGGTGACGAGGCCTACGGCCGATCGGGTGCGGGAGGCGTTGTTCTCGATGCTCGGATACATCGAGGGCGCGCTCGTGCTCGACCTGTTCGCGGGCACCGGTGCGCTGGGCATCGAGGCGATCTCACGCGGGGCGCAGAAGGCCGTGTTCGTCGAGCGCGACGGCAGCGCGTTGAGCGTGCTGCAGGGCAATCTGGCGGCGCTCGGAGTGGACGGCGAGGAGGCGGAGATCCGTCGTGGAGACGCCTTCGGCGCGCTGCGAAGAGCACGGGAGAGCAAAGAGACATACGATCTGGTGTTCATCGATCCTCCGTACAGGCAGGCCCGCGACTGGGAACCGGAGCTGTCGGCGATCCTGCCGTCGCTGTTGAGCCCTGGCGCGCGCGTCGTGCTCGAGAGCGATCGACGGGCTCCGATGGAGCTTGCACTGGAGATCGAGCAGGAACGACGCTATGGCAATACGAACATCACGATCCACCGCCAGTGTCCTGCGTCATAAATTCGGTCAGTGCTTGCCGGATGGATGGGCGTGTCTGACGTTCGACGGTGTCGGGTAGTGTGCCGGTAGCACATGGGCCGACAGCGGCGACATCAGGCGCTGGCCGATTGAAGATCCCATTAGACCTTCAATCGGTAGGCGCCGGGAAACACCAGCGAATTTATGACGCAGGACACAGATGACAGTCGATAAATCGACAGCCGTATGCCCGGGCTCCTATGACCCGGTCACAAACGGGCACCTGGACGTGATCCAGCGCGCCGCGGCGCTGTATGACGAGGTCGTGGTGGCGGTCGTCAATCGTTCTGTGCGCAAGGACAGCACCCTGTTCGGGATCGAGGAGCGCCTCGGCTTCATCGAACGAGCGACGGAGTCGCTGCCGGGCGTGCGCGCCGAGCCGTTCAACACGCTGGTCGTCGACTTCGCCCGGCGCGTGGGCGCGAAGGCGATCGTCAAGGGATTGCGGGCGATCTCAGACTTCGAGTACGAGCTGGAGATGCATCAGCTCAACCGCCGCCAGGATCCCGAGATAGAGTCGGTATACCTGATGGCAAGCCAGCAGTACAGCTTTCTTTCCTCGAGCGGCGTCAAGGAGCTCGCTACGTTTGGTGGGAGAATCGACGATCTCGTCCCGGAGGAGGTGGCCAGGCGCTTGCAGGAAGAGCTGAAGCGCTGACGAAAAGGCCTGCGACCATGGATGTTCTCGTACTCATAGACAAGCTCGACGACTTGGTGCACAACGCCAAGCCGGTTCCGCTGACCGATCAGGTGAGGGTCGACAAGGAGGAGATCTACGACATCCTCGACCAGATGCGCGCCACGATCCCCGAGGAGATCAAGCAGGCGCGGTGGATCGTGAAGGAGCGCCAGGAGATGCTCGCAGAGGCCAAGAAGGAGGCCGAGCGGATCATCAAGGACGCGCGCGAGCGCCAGGAGAAGCTGGTCGGCGACGAGGAGGTCACCAAGCAGGCCGAACGCGCCGCCGAGGACATCGTCGAGGACGCGCGAGCGCGCGAGCGCGAGATCCGGCTCGGCGCCGAGGACTACGCCGATGAGATCCTCAACACGCTCGAGGTCAACCTGTCGAAGTTCATCGCCGCGGTGCAACGCGGCCGCGAGCGGCTGCAGGGCAAGGACGAGCCGGCCGAAGTTGGCTAGGACGCCGTTCGGGTAGGGTCCGCGCGTCGTGAACACGCGCGAAGCAAAGACCAACCTGCTCATCGCAAAGACGCTGCTGAGCACCGGCATGCTCAAGCCGGTGCGCCCAGACAGGGAGGCGCGCTCGCTGCTGAGCCTGCATCGCTGGGGGCCGACGCCGGCCGGCGCCTGTGCGTCCGCGGCCGCGCGCCAACCGGAGAGGGCGGCGATCGTCGACGAGCGGGGAGCGTTGACATACGCGGAGGTGCACCGCCGTTCGAACGCGCTCGCGCGAGCGCTCGGCAAGGCGGGCATCGGCGAAGGGGATGGGGTCGCGATCATGTGTCGCAACCACCGCGGGTTCGTCGACGCGACGCTCGCGTGCTCGAAGCTCGGCGCCGGCGCGCTGTATCTGAACACCGCGTTCGCGGGTCCGCAGATCGCCGACGTGATGCGACGCGAGGAACCGGTCGGGCTGATCTACGACGAGGAGTTCGCGGAGCTCGTGCAAGAGGGGGAGAGGGGCGCAAGCGGTTCATCTCCTGGCACGATCCCGCGGCAGCGAGCCCGGCCGAGCCGCTGATCGAGGAGCTGATCGCGGGGGAGAGCGACGCAGAGCTCGAGCCGCCGCTGCAGGCGGGAGGCATCGTGATCCTGACCTCCGGCACGACGGGCACGCCGAAGGGCGCGGGCCGCAGCAGCCCGGACTCGCTGGAGCCGGCGGCCGCGATGTTCTCGAAGATCCCGTTCAAGGCACGCGAGTCGACGGTGATCGCGGCGCCGATGTTCCACTCGTGGGGGCTGATCCACTTCGTGCTGGGACTGTCGCTGACGAGCACGCTCGTGCTGCGCAGGAAGTTCGATCCGCAGGAGGCGGTGCGCGCGCTGGCACAGCACCGGGCGAGCGCGCTGATCGTGGTGCCGGTGATGCTGCAGCGGATCATGGATCTCGGGCCACAGACGCTCGCGCGATACGACACGAGCGCGCTGAAAGTGATCGCCGTCAGCGGCTCGGTGCTGCCGGGCGATCTGGCGTGCAGGGCGATGGACGCGTTTGGGGAGGTCGTCTACAACCTGTATGGCTCGACCGAGGTCGCGTGGGCGACGATCGCGACGCCGGCGGATCTGCGCGCGGCGCCGGGGACCGCGGGCAGGCCGCCGCAGGGGACGGTCGTCAAGCTGCTCGACGGGGACGGCCGCGAGGTGGGGCAGGGCGAGAGCGGCCGGATCTTCGTCGCCAACGGGATGGTGTTCGAGGGGTACACGGGCGGCGGCGGCAAGGAGATCGTCGACGGTCTGCTGAGCACCGGCGACGTCGGCCATTTCGACGCGGGCGGACGACTGTTCGTCGACGGCCGCGACGACGAGATGATCGTCAGTGGCGGCGAGAACGTGTTCCCACGCGAGGTCGAGGATCTGCTGGCCGAGCACGAGCAGGTGGAGGAGGCAGCGGTCGTGGGCGTGGCCGACGAGCGGTTCGGCCAGCGGCTGAAGGCGTTCGTGGTCGCGCGCGCGGGCGCCGGCTTGGACGAGGAGGCGGTGAAGGCGTACGTGAAGGAGAACCTCGCCGGCTACAAGGTCCCGCGCGAGGTGGTGTTCCTCAAGGAGCTGCCGCGCAACGCAACCGGCAAGGTGCTCAAGCGCGAGCTGCAAGCGGGCGAGTAGCCGAGTTTCGAGTCCACGCTGCCCGGACGTCGGTGGCTGGGGTCCGCTCCGAGCGCGTCCGTCGAAGAGAGCGTTTGTCACACGGGCTGATCCCCGCTGAGAATGTTTGCGCGAAGGCCGGCACGGCTTTCTAATCTGGGGAGTACATGGCAGCCAAGGCAGACGAGCTCGATCTCGCCGCGATGCGGCTGAGTCCCGGTGCGGGGCGGCGGTTGACGTTTGACGTGCCGATCGAGTCATTGACCTTGGGGAGCGAGACCTATACGGCCGAGCCGTCGCCGGCGACGGTGGAGCTCGACGTCTCGCGGATGGCGGGCCTGGGCTACGCGTTGCGTTTGCGTTTTTCCGCTGCCCTGGAAGGGCCGTGCATGCGCTGTCTGCAGCCGGCGGCGCCGCCGGTCGAGGTCGAGGCGTGGGAGGTGGATCGGCCCGGGGGCGGCGAGGAGCTGTCTAGCCCCTACGTGGACGAGGAGGTGCTCGACCTGGCGGCATGGACGCGCGACGCGTTCGCGCTGGCGGTGCCCGTGAAGGTGCTCTGCAGAGAGGACTGCGCGGGACTGTGCCCGGTCTGCGCTGCGGATCTCAACGTGGCGGGCCCGGAGCATCGTCACGAGCGAGCGCCCGACCCTCGCTGGGCGAAGCTGGGGGAGCTGAAGCTCGAGTAGGGCCCAGGCCTCGCGACAGGTACTGCGGCCGTCCGGCCATTCTGGTCGGCCCGATCCCGGCTCTGTCCGGTCCCGGCTGGTAGCCTGTCTGGCCCAATGGCGGTCCCCAAGAAAAAGCAATCGCACAGTCGCACCGCTAAGCGCCGTGCGCAGCACAAGATCCAGGCGCCAAGCGTGAACGCCTGTCCCAAATGTCACAGTCCGCGCAGGCCGCACCGCGTGTGCCCCGTGTGCGGCTCCTACGCCGGCCGCGAGATCGTGACGCCGGGCGTGCACGAGCACGACCACGACCACGAGTAGACCCACGCGCGGTCAGCCGGCAGAGAGATCGTCCCCGGCGCGGCTTGCGGCCGCAGGGAGCAGGGGGGCGGTCGTGGCGGTCGATTGCAACGGTGCGGACCTCGGGCCGCGCGAGGTCGCGGCGGGAG
Source organism: uncultured Solirubrobacterales bacterium (assembly GCA_963784875.1). Classification (GTDB taxonomy): domain Bacteria; phylum Actinomycetota; class Thermoleophilia; order Solirubrobacterales; family Solirubrobacteraceae; genus Palsa-744. Next base: position 103,288 of record CAWATE010000009.1, on the reverse strand, counting down.
CGGCGCTCGCCGCCAAGCAAGGCGTGCGGGTGCTGCTGTTCGGGCCCGAGGCCGAGCTGCGCGCCGAGCTGGGAGAGGGGCCGGTCGCGGGGGTCGAGGTGGTGGATGCGCCCGTGTCGATCGCCAAGAGCTCAGATCCGGCGAGCGCGGCGCGATCGACCCCGCAGGCGTCGATCGTCAAGGCCTGTCGGGCGGTCGCCGAGGACCGTGCGCAGGCGCTCGTGTGTGCGGGCGGCACCGGCGCCGCGCTCGCCGCGGGCCTGTTCAACGTGAAGCGCGCGCGTGGCGTTTATCGCCCCGCGCTTGCGATCTCGCTGCCCGTGCCGGGACATCCGGTGACGCTGCTGGACGTGGGCGCGAACGCGGAGGCGCGCCGTGAGCACCTCGTGCAGTTCGCGTTCATGGGGGCGGCGCTGGCGAGCACGGTGCTCGGCGTCGAGCGTCCTCGCGTGGGGCTGCTGTCCAACGGGGGGGAGGCCACGCGCGGGAGTCAGCTCGTGCTCGACGTGCACGCCGAGCTCGCCCAGTCGGCGCCGGGGGTGCTCGGCGGGTTCGAGTTCGTCGGTAATGTCGAGGGCGGCGACGTGGTCGGCGGGGCGGCGGACGTGATCGTGACCGACGGGTTCACGGGGAACATCGCGCTGAAGTTGATGGAGGGCGTGTCGCAGACGATCCTGCGAGCGGTGCGGGACGCGGCGATGTCCTCGCCGCGGGCGAAGCTCGGCGGCGTGCTGCTGCGGGGCGCGCTGGGGGGGTTGCGCGAGGGGATCGACCCGGAGGAGCATGGAGGCGCCTATCTGCTCGGCCTGCGCCGTCTCGGGGTCGTGCCGCACGGGCGCTTCTCAAGGCGTGGGTTCGCGCGCGCGATCGAACGAGCGGAGCGTGGCGCGCGCGAGGACCTCGTCGGGCGCACGCACCGCGAGCTGGAGCGCGCGGGAGCGCTGCGGCAGGCGCCTGTGTCCGCGCCGGCAGCTAGCCTGCCGCAAGCGCCATGAGCACTCGCGAGCAAGTTCTCAACCTGATCCAGGCCCATCTCGCCGACGAGCTGGACGTCGAGCCGAGCATGATCGACGAGGGGGCGAGGTTCAAGGAGGATCTCGAGGCGGACTCGCTCGACCTGTACACGCTCGTACAGGAGCTCGAGGACACCTACGGGGTGCAGATGTCAGACGAGCAGGCGGCCCGGATCCTTACGGTGGGGCAGGCGGTGGACTTCGTGCTCGCCCACAACGGGACAGCCGATGCGGAGCGATGAAGCTGCTTGCAGACCTCCTACGGGAACTGCCCGAGGACTTGGAGCGCCAGGTTTTTACGCACGCGTCGTGGAGCGAGCGGCGCAGCGACTCCTACACGCGGCTGGCGTTCCTCGGCGACAGCGTGCTGGCGCTGGCCGTGACCACCCACCTGTATCCCCGTCTGGAGGCGGAGCGGTTCGGGGCGGGGAGGCTGACGAAGATCCGCGCGCAGGCCGTGAGCGGCCCGAGCTGCCGGCTGGTGGCCGAGCGGCTGGGGGTACCCGAGCGGTTGCGTGCCGCGGCGCCCGCGGGCGTGGAGGGCAGCGCAGCCGCGCTGGTGGAGACCGAGCGGGTGCTCGCGTCGGTGATCGAGGCCGTGATCGGCGCGTGCTATCTGCACGCCGGCTACGAGCGCACCGCGGAGGCTGTGGTCGAGGCGTTCGGGCCGGAGATCGAAGAGGCGCTCGAGCATCCGGTGGACTTCAAGTCGGCTCTGCAGGAGCTGCTGGCGCGCCGGGGCGCGACGGTCAGCTACGAGATCGTCGGCGAGGACGGACCGCCGCACGCGCGCACCTACACGATCCTCGCGCGGATCGACGAGCGGGAGCTTGGCAGGGGTGTCGGCCGCAGCAAGAAGCACGCCGAGCAGGAGTCGGCGCGGCAGGCGATCGACACGCTGGCAGATCAATGAGGACGAGCCCGCCATGCGCCTGAAGTCGCTCACGCTGAAGGGCTTCAAGTCCTTTCCCGACCGCACCCATCTCGACTTCGGCGAGGGCGTGAGCGTGGTGGTGGGGCCCAACGGGTCGGGCAAGTCGAATGTCACCGACGCGGTGCTGTGGGCGATGGGCGAGCAGTCGCCACTGGCGGTGAGGGGCCAGTCGATGCAGGACGTGATCTTCGGCGGGGGACGGGGGGTGCAGGCGCGCAGCGCGGCCGAGGTGGAGATCGTGCTCGACAACTCCGACGGGACCGTGGATCTGCCGCTGAGCGAGATCTCGATCGTGCGACGGCTGGATCGTGCCGGGGAGGGCGGATACAGGTTGAACGGGGCCCGCTGCCGCTTGGTGGACGTGATCGAGGTGCTCTCCGACACCGGTCTGGGCAAGGAGACGCACTCGGTGATCTCCCAAGGGCGGGTCGAGCAGATCGTGACCTCCAAGCCCCGTGATCGCAGGCTGCTGATCGAGGAGGCGGCCGGCCTCGGCAAGCACCGCAAGCGCAGGCGCCGCGCGCAGCTGAAGCTCGAGAAAACGCAGGAGAACCTCGACCGCGCGCTGGACATCGAGCGCGAGGCGCGCACGCGGCTGCGCCCGCTGAAGCGCCAGGCAGAGGCGGCCGAGCTGCACGAGCGGTTGGAGCGCCAGATGCTCGAAGCCCGCCTCGAGCTTGCCCGCGACGGCGCGCGCGCGCGACGAGTCGACCTGGCGGACGCCGAGGCGCGGGTGAGCGAGGCGCGCGACGCGCGTGCGCAGGTCGAGTCGCGCCTGCAGGCGACGATCGATCGTCGCGGTCGCGCCGAGCGGGCATTGTCCGAGCGTGCCGAGCGCCACGACGCGCTCGCACGGCGCGTATACGATGCGCGCGCCACGCGCGAGCGGCTCTCGCTCCGTACCGAGCAGTCGATCGCGAGCGTCGAGCTGCTGGAGCGCCGCGGCGAGCGCATCGAGCTCGAGCTGCGGGCACTGAGCGAGGCGTCGGCGGCCGTCGAGGAGGGCAACGGGCCCGTGGGCGAGGAAGACCGCATCGGCGCGCTGGAAGCGGAGCTGGCTGAGATCGAGAGCAGGCGAGAGCAGGAGATCGAGCGGGAGATCGAGGAGCTGCGGGCGGCGAGCGAGCTGCAGAGCGCGCGCGTGGAGGAGCTCGAGGGCGAGGTGGCGGCTGCGAAGGAGGCACGCGCGCACGCCGACGGGGAGGCCGAACGCGCACGCGAGCGGCTGACGGCGGCCGAGCGCGAGGTGCAGGACACGCGCCGAGAGGCCGCGCGCGTCGGCGCGGAGCTGGCGGCGGCGAACCAGTTCCTGCGCAGCCACGTGCGTGTCGGGGGCGAGCAGGAGGGCTCGTCGAAGGCCCTCAGTGAGGAGCTACAGGTCGGGGACGGCTACGAGCTGGCGCTCGCGGCTGCTCTCGGTGGACGTTTGGACGCCGTTCTGGTGCAGGACGTGACAGGCGCGCAGGAGCTGCTGGACCGGGCCGGGCCCGACGGCGGCACCGCGCTGCTGGCCGGCCCGGCGAGGGCCGGCGAGGGCCGGTCGAGGGAGGCCGGATCGCGCGATGGCAAGGCACCGGCAGCGAACGCGCTGAGGCTGCTCGACCTCGTGAACGGGCCGCCGGCGGTGCTGAGGCTGGCCGAGCGGCTGCTGGCGGACGCGTGGGTGGTCGAGCGTCTGGAGAGCCTGCCGGACGACTTCGCCGGCATCGCCGTCACGCGGGAGGGACGCGTGTGGTTCGCTGCATGGGGCGAGATACGTCAGCTGACCGAGGGAGGCTCAGAGCGCGTGCTGGCACGTCGCAACGAACGCGACCGGCTGATCGCCGCCGCGGAGATCGCCGCGCAGTCCGAGCACGTCGCGCGCGGAGCCGGCGAGCGCGCTCTCGGGGACGTACGCGCCGCCGAGGAGGCGCGCGGTGCGGCGGACGGGGCGCTGCGCGAGGTGGAGCGTCGCCGCGCCGAGGCGGGCGAGGCGAGACGGCGCGCGGAGTGGCTGATCGAGCAGCGTCGCGCGGCGCCCGAGCAGGGGCCGCTCGCGGTGCGCAAGGCCGAGCTCGAAGGCGAGCTGGCAGCCGAGCGCCGCCAGGCCGAGCGGGTGGCGCGCGAACGGGCCGAGCAGCTGGGACGCATCGCCCGCCTGCGGGCACAGCGAGACAGGGACGCGGTGCTCGAGCCGCTCGCCGGGCGCCTCGTGGCATCGCTGCGGAACGCGGGGGAGATCGTGCAGGAGCGTATGGTCACGCTCGAGCAGCAGCTGGCCGAGGATCGCGCCGCCGGCGAGCAGATGGCGACGGAGCTGCGTGCCTGCGCGGGCGAGGAGGCGGAGATCCAGGCGCTGTTGCGGGCCGCGGGCGAGACCGTGACGGGGGCGGAGGTCGCGGCGCAGCGCTTGCGCGACCAGGCCGGCGAGGCCGAGCTCGAGCTGCAGAGCGTGATCGAGCGCTTGGGTCTCACACCCACCGAGGAGGAGGAGGCGCCGGAGCCGCTCGATGAGGGGCAGGCGAGCGCGCTGCGCGCTCGGGTGGAGAGGCTCGCGCGCCGGCGCGAGCAGCTCGGCCCGGTCAACCCACTGGCGCAGGAGGAGTACGCAGAGGCGGTTGCGCATGTCGAGGAGATCGAGAGCCGCCGCACTGATCTGGAGACGGCGCTGCGCGAGCTGCGCGCGGTGATCCGCGAAACCGATCGCCAGATACAGGAGACGTTCCAGGAGACGTTCACGGCGGCCGCGCGCAACTTCGAGGAGCTCGTTGGCGACGTGTTCCCTGGTGGCTCGGGACGGCTGCGCCTGGTCGCCGACGAGCAGGCGCCCCGGCCGGTGCTCGGCGGGCAGTCGCTGCCCGACGACGCCGTGGCCGGCGAGCCGGACGGCGCCGCCGAAGCGGCCGCGGAGGCCGAGGCGGACGCTGAGGAGCGCGAGCCGGGCGAGGATCTGCTGGGCGTGGAGATCGAGATCACGCCGGCGGGGAAGTCGACCAAGCGGTTGTCGCTGCTGTCGGGAGGGGAGAAGTCGATGACGGCGCTCGCGTTCCTTTTCGCGGTCTTCCTCGCTCGCCCGTGCCCGTTCTACATCCTCGACGAGGTAGAGGCTGCGCTCGACGATCTCAACCTCGACCGCTTCCTCGCGCTGCTGCGTCGCTATGCCGACCGCGCGCAGTTCATCGTGATCACGCACCAGAAGCGGACGATGGAGGCCGCGGACTGGCTGTTTGGCGTGTCGATGGGCGGCGACGGCGTCTCGAAGGTGCTGTCGCGACGGTTGCCCGCCGAGGAGCCGGAGCAGTTGCCCGAGGTTGCTCAGGTCGCATAGTGGCCCGCGACTGGAGCGATCTGTTCATCACCGACGAGAGCCCCACGGACGGGGGGCGTCGCCCGCTCGCGGGGAGGGCCGCCGCGGCGGTTTCTTTAAGCGCCTGCGCGAGAACCTGTCAAAGACGCGTCAGGCGCTGGGCAGCGAGATCCAGGCGACGCTGTTCGGCCCGCTCGACGAGCAGACCTGGGAGCGGCTGGAGGAGGCGCTGATCATGGCCGATGTCGGCGCGAGCACCACGGCGTCGGTTGTAGCGATGCTCGAGAACGAGGCGAGCGACGGCACGATCGAGGGGGGTGAGGCGCTCAGCGAGCGGCTGATCGAGCTGCTTGCCGATACCGCGCGTGTCGGCGACGGGCGCATCGATCTGCGCGCACAGCCGACGGTGATCCTGGCGGTGGGGGTGAACGGGACCGGCAAGACCACGACGATCGGCAAGCTCGCGTGGCATCTGCAGAACGAGCTGGGCCGGACCGTGCTGCTGGGCGCCGCGGACACGTTCAGGGCCGCGGCGAGCGAGCAGCTCGAAGGCTGGGCGCAACGCGCGGGCGCACAGTTCGTGACGGGCCCGGAGGGCTCCGATCCGGGGGCGGTGGCGTTCGACGCGATCGCCCAGGCTCGCGTCAGCGGTGCTGACGTGGTGATCATCGACACGGCCGGACGGCTGCATACGCAGGACGATCTGATGGGCGAGCTGGGGAAGGTGCGGCGCGTGATCGCTCGACAGCTGGACGGCGCGCCGCACGAGACGCTGCTCATGCTCGACGCGACCACCGGACAGAACGGGCTGCGTCAGGCCAAGCTGTTCGCCGAGGTCGCCCAGGTTACGGGGGTGGTGCTGACCAAGCTCGACGGCACCGCCCGCGGTGGGATCGCGCTCGCGATCGCGCGCGAGCTCGATTTGCCGGTGAAGCTGATCGGAGTGGGGGAGGCGGTCGAGGACCTGCGTCCATTCGACGCGGACGACTTCGCTCGCGCGCTGATCTCTGACGTGTAGAGGGGTAACCTGGAGGTATGGACGTTTGGATCATCTGGCTGGTTGCTGCCTGCGTTCTCGGCATCGGGGAGATGCACCAGGGCGGCTTCTATCTCGCGCCGTTCGCGGTGGGCGCTGCGCTGGCGACGATCGTGAGCCTGCTCGGCGTGGGAGTGGGGTTGAGCGCGGTCGTGTTCGTGGCGTCCTCGGGCATGGTCTTCGGGACATTGCGCCCGGTCGCGCAGCGTCACCGCCGGCTGCCGCCGTCGATCCGCACCGGCGCCGCCGCGCTGGTCGGCCGGCCCGCGGTGGTGCTCGAGCGGATCGCCAACGAGGAGGGGGTCGGCTGCGTCAAGATCGACGGCGGCGAGGTGTGGACCGCGCGCAGCTATGACGAACACGAGGTGATCGACGCCGGCGAGCACGTCGAGGTCATAGAGATACGCGGTGCCACCGCGCTGGTCATGCACTGAGACGCTCGTGGACACGGCGCAAGGCGTCGTCCTCGGTCGCTCGCGTGCGTAGCACGCCACGCTCCCTGCGTCCTCCCTGCTTGGTCCACGAGCGTCTCAGATGCGGGTTGAGATCGAGATAGGCTCTCTGTGACTGAAGTATCTGAAGTACCCGAGAAAGGAAACCCGCCCAATGGTCGGTCTCATCGTCATCGCAGTGGTCGTCGTGTTCGCGCTGATCGTGGCCGCGCGCACGATCCGCGTCATCCCCCAGGCGCGGGCGGGAGTGGTCGAGCGGCTCGGCCGCTACAGCCGGACGCTGGAGCCTGGTCTGACGATCGTCACGCCGTTCATCGATCGCGTGAAGCCGCTGGTGGACCTGCGCGAGCAGGTTGTGAACTTCGCGCCGCAGTCGGTGATCACCGAAGACAACGTTGTCGTGGGGATCGAGACGGTTCTGTACTTCACGATCACCGACCCTAGGTCGGCGACGTATGAAATCGCCAACCCGCTGCAGGCGATCGAGCAGCTGACCGTGACGACGCTTCGCAACGTGATCGGCGGGTTGACGCTCGAGGCGACGCTGACGGCGCGCGAGAACGTGAACACGGAGCTGCGGGTGGTGCTGGACGAGGCGACGGGCAAGTGGGGGATCAGGATCAACCGGGTCGAGATCAAGTCGGTCGACCCGCCGGCCGACATCAGGACGGCGATGGAGAAGCAGATGCGCGCCGAGCGCGACCGGCGCGCCGCGATCCTGACCGCGGAAGGCGAAAAGCAGGCCCAGATCCTCACCGCCGAGGGCGCCAAGCAGGCCGCTGTGCTGACCGCCGAGGGCGCCCAGCAGGCTGCGATCCTCGACGCAGAGGGCGAGCGCCAGGCGGCGATCCTGCGCGCGCAGGGCGAAGCGAAGGCGATCGACACCGTCTTCACGGCGATCCATGAAGGCAAACCGAACCGCGAGCTGCTCAGCTACGAATACCTGCAGATGCTCCCTCAATTGGCCGAAGGCGACTCGAACAAGGTGTTCGTCGTGCCGTCGGAGTTCGCCGAGGCGTTCGGTGGCATCGGCGCTGCGCTGGCACGGGGCGCAGGACCAGACAAGCCCGAGTCCTAGACAGCCCAGCCGAGACACATGTCCTTGGAAGCAAAGGTGTAGAGCCAAATGTTCGACTCGCTCGCGGAGAAGCTGCAGGACACGCTCGCCGATGTGCGCCGGCACGGGACGCTGACCGAGCAGGACATCGACGCGGCGATGCGTGAGATCCGCCTTGCGCTGCTCGAGGCCGACGTCAACTTCAAGGTCGTCCGTCAGTTCACTTCCCAGCTGAAGGAGCGCTGCCTCGGGGCGGAGGTGCTCGGCAAGCTGAACCCCGCCCAGCAGGTCGTAAAGATCGTCGGCGAGGAGCTCACAGCATTGATGGGCGGCGCCTCGGCCGGGCTGAGCTTCTCGCCGCGCCCGCCGACGGTGATCCTGATGGCCGGCCTGCAGGGCTCGGGCAAGACGACCGCGACCGCCAAGCTCGCGCGCTACCTGCGCGAAGAGCACTCCTCGAGCGTGGCGGTGGCGGCCTGCGACGTCTATCGCCCGGCTGCGGTTGAGCAGCTCGTGAAGGTCGGCGGGCAGGCGGGGGCGGAGGTCTACGAGCAGGGGACCGACCGCGACCCGGTGGAGATCGCCGCCTGGGCGCTCGAGCGCGCCAAGGAGAACGGCAAGGACGTGCTGATCGTCGACACCAGCGGGCGGCTGCACATCGACGAGGAGCTGATGGCCGAGCTCGTGCGGATTCGAGCGGCGGTCAAACCTCACAACGTGCTGCTGGTAGTCGACGCGATGACCGGTCAGGACGCCGTCAACGTCGCCGAGAAGTTCGCCGAGGCCGTGCAGTTCGACGGCGTGGTGATGAGCAAGCTCGACGGCGACGCCCGCGGTGGCGCCGCGCTGTCGGTCAAGGCGGTCACCGGCAAGCCGATCCTGTTCGCCTCGACAGGCGAGAAGCTCGAGCAGTTCGAGCGCTTCCACCCCGACCGCATGGCTCAACGGATTCTCGGGATGGGCGACGTGATGAGCCTGATCGAGCAGGCCGAGCGCCAGTTCGACGAGAGCGAGGCGATCGAGCTGGAGCGCAAGCTCCGGCGCAACGAGTTCGGGCTCGACGACTTCCTCGACCAGCTGAAGACGATCCGGAAAATGGGTCCCCTGACGAGCCTGCTGGGGATGATCCCCGGGTTCGCCGGCCATCAGCTCAAAGACCTGAAGGTGGACGAGCGCGAGCTCGATCGGATCCAGGCGATCATCCTGTCGATGACCCCCGAAGAGCGCCACCGCCCGGAGCTGATCAAGGGGTCGCGCCGGCTGCGAATCGCGCGCGGCTCGGGCACGAGCGTGCAGCACGTCAACCGGCTGGTCAAGCAGTTCTCACAGATGCGTAAGGTCATGCGCCAGATGGGTCGCGGCAAGATGCCGGACGTCGGCGCGCTGATGCGAGGAGCGCGTTGAGCGCCGTTTCAGGACACGATCCTGCGCTGAGAGAGCGCACCGTCTAAGCTCTGTCGCTGGATGTGTGTCTACTCGCCTACGTTTAGTGGCGAAATCGATATTCGTCAACATCTCGTTCCGATCCGAAGCAGAGAGGAAACCGTGGCAGTCAGACTCAGGCTCACGCGAGTGGGCGGGAAGAAGGATCCAATGTGGCGCGTCGTCGTCGCCGATCAGCGCTCGCCGCGAGATGGACGCGTGATCGAGACGATCGGCCACTACAACGCGCAGACCGACCCGTCCACCATCGTGATCGACGAGGATCGCGCACGCAGCTGGCTGGCCCGCGGCGCTCAGCCGTCGGACACCGTGCGCAAGCTGCTCCGCATCCAGGGCATCGAGACTCGAACCGGCTAGTAGCCGACGGGTTGTGTGGAGATGCCCACCGAGAATCCCAAACAGCTGCTCGAGTACCTCGCCGAAGGGCTCGTCGACGATCCCGACGGGGTGTCGGTCGAGCAGTTCGAGCAGGACGACGGTACGCTCGTGCTGGAGCTGTGCGTGGCCGAGGGCGACTACGGCAAGGTGATCGGCCGGGGCGGGCGTACCGCTCACGCGCTGAGGACGGTCGTCAAAGCGGCCGCCACGAGCGAGGGCGCTCGCGTGCTGCTCGACATCGTCGATTGACAGTGGGCGGCGTGCCTGGTGTCGACGGTCGCTCCGGAGCTTCGGCGGCCGAGGCGGGGACGCAGGAGGACCGACCCGAGCTGCAGGCCGGTCGTGTCGGCCGCGCGCACGGCCTCGACGGCAGCTTCTACGTGACGCGCGCCCGTCCGCGCCTGCTCGAGCTCGGTACGGATGTGCGTGTGGAGGGCAAAACCGCTGCGATCGTCCGCCGTGCGGGCACCGAGCAGCATCCGATCGTGCGCCTGGCGGGGATCGAGGACCGTCCGGCCGCCGAAGCGCTGCGGGGCATGCCGTTGAGCGTCGAGCGGTTGAACGCTCCCACGCTCGCCGACGGCGAATGGTGGGCGCACGAGCTCGAGGGCTGCGAGGTCGTGGACGGCGAACTGTGTGTTGGCAGCGTCAGCCGGATGATCGAGCTGCCCACGTGCGAGGCCCTCGAGGTGCGACCCGCGGACGGCGGCGAGCCGCTGCTCGTGCCGATGGTCAGAGACGCCGTGCGCCGCGTTGATGTCGCCAACCGGCGCATCGAGGTCGATATGGAGTTCCTGGGTCGATAGGGATCATGGAGATCGACATCTTCACGCTGTTTCCCGAGTGGTTTGCGTGGTTTGCCTCGCAACGCCACGTGAGCAACGCCCTCTCCGCCGGATCGAGCCTCGAGTGCGTGAACATCCGCGATCACACGCCGCTTGGCGCCGGACAGGTGGACGACACCCCGTTCGGTGGCGGCGCGGGGATGGTGTTGCGCGTTGACGTGCTCGACAGCGCTCTGCGCGCGCGCTATGGCATGGACCCGGTCGAGCTGCGCGAGCAGCGCCGAGTGATCGCGCTGGCGCCGGGCGGCCGGCTGCTCGACGACGGGCTGGTGGACGAGCTGGCGGAAGAGCCTGCACTGACGCTGCTGTGCGGGCGCTACGAGGGCTTTGACGAGCGGATCGTCGAGCACTACTGCAGCGACGCGATCTCGATCGGCCGCTACGTGCTCTCAGGTGGCGAGCCTGCGGCGATGGTGGTGTGCGATGCGGTGTTGCGCAAGCTGCCCGGAGCGCTCGGTCACGAGGATTCGGCGATCGAGGAGTCGTTCAGCGCTGCCCTCGAGGGCAATCCCGAGTACCCGCACTACACGCGCCCGGCCGAGTATCGGGGCTGGCGTGTACCCGATGTTCTGCTCTCAGGACACCACCGGCTGATCGGCGAATGGCGGCGGGAGCGCAGCCGCGAGCGAGGCGCAGGCCGGGAGCGGGGTGGCTCGGGCTGATCGTCCGCTACCATTGCTCCCCGCGCCACACGGATGCGCCCTCTTCTGGGAACGCGCCGAGGTGTTCTTCCTTCTGAGCTATGAGCAGCGTCATCGAAACCATCGAGCGCGCGCAGCTGCGCCGCGTTCCCAACTTCGCCCCGGGCGATCGCGTGAAGGTGCACTTCCAGGTGATCGAGGGCACCCGCCGCCGCGTGCAGGTGTTCGAGGGCGTGGTCATCAAGCGCCAGGGACATGGCGCGCGCGAGACGTTCACGGTGCGCAAGCAGTCCTTCGGCGTCGGCGTCGAGCGCATGTTCCCGGTTCATTCACCCAAGATCGAGCGGATCGAGCTGACCGCGCGGGGCGATGTCCGCCGCGCGAAGCTCTACTACCTGCGCGATCGCGTCGGCAAGCGCGCGCGAGTGCGCGAGCGCCGTTACACCGGTCCTGAAGAGGCCGTGCAACCGGGGCTGCTGCACGAGGCGACGGAGGCGACCGACGCCGACGGCGCGACCGCGGAGGAGGCGGTGCTCGAGCAGGCGCAGCAAGCGGAGACGCCGAACACGGCTGGAGAGGGAGCTCAGGCGCGGGACGGCGCGGGGGGCGGCGAGGAGGATCCGTCTGCAGGCACGGACGGATCGGAGCGGGCAGGCGGCAGCGGCGAGGTCGAGGTCTCGCCGGAAGCTGAGACGCCCGCAATCGTCGCCGGTTCCCCGGCCTCCGAGGCGGGTGACGCCGAGCAGGGCGTCGCCGCCAGCGACCAGCCGGCGTGAGTCCCGCAGCCGGTAAACGCTCGCCGGCGAACGTGGCCGCCACCGCCGTGACCGGACAGAAGCAGTCCAAATCGACGGTCGGCGCGATCGTCGAGCTGATCGTCATCGTCGCTGTCGCCCTCGGCCTCGCGTTTGGGATTCAGGCGTTCATCGTCAAGCCCTATCGCATCCCCAGTGGCTCGATGGAGCCCACGCTGTCGATCGGGCAGCGTGTCCTCGTCAATCGGATCGGCACGGACTTCGGCTCTCCTCACGTCGGCGAGATCGCGGTCTTCCATCCCCCGCGGGACGCTCAGCAGGAGATCTGCGGGCCGTCCCCCCATGTCGTCAAGCTCGGCGGCGCCCCGTGCTCGAAGCCGGAGTTCGAGAAATCGAGCGTCAACTTCATCAAGCGCATCGTGGCCGGCCCGGGGGACGAAATCTACATAAAGGAAGGCCACGTCTGGCGCAAGGGCGCCCACGATGCACGCTTTGCACGGGAGAAGGACTCTTACATCCGCGAATGCGGCTCGAGCCCGGAGTGCAACTTCCCGGTGCCGATCAAGATTCCGGCCGGTCACTGGTTCATGATGGGGGACAACCGTGGCGAATCGGACGACAGCAGGTTCTGGGGGCCAGTCCCCACAGGGTGGATCATCGGGGGCACCATTGCCACCTATTGGCCACCCGATCGCATCGGGTTTCTCTAGCGCTCCCGGTATTGGCGAGGGGTCGCCGCAGGAGGCTGCCCAGCGGGCGAGCTCTGGCTCCTCGGCTCGCGCCAGGCGCCGCGTGCGGCGCGACGGCAGCGGCCGGCGGCTGTTCGCTTTCGACCGCCGCCTCGGCGTTCCGCTCGTAGCCGGCGCCGACGAGGCCGGGCGCGGGTGTCTCGCCGGTCCGCTGGTCGCGGCGGGCGTGCTGTTCGACTACGACGCGCTCACCACTCGCGAGCTCCGCTCGCTGAGCGCGCTGAACGACTCGAAGCAGCATTCCCCGCAGGCGCGCGAGGAGCTGTATCCGCTCGTGCTGGGCAGCGCCACTCGCGTGGTGGTCGTGTCGCGGTGCGCGCGCGGAATCGACGCCCGCGGGCTCCACAAGACGAACCTTGCCGCGCTGCGCGACGCGATCCGCGGGGTCACCCGCGACGTCGTCGGCGAGGTGCTGTGCCTCGTCGACGGCTTCTCCGTGCCCGAGTTCGAGCGGCCTCAGCGCGCGATCGTCGACGGCGACGCCACGAGCGCCGCGATCGCGGCGGCGTCGATTGTCGCGAAGGTCACGCGCGACCGCTACATGCACCACGCCGACACCGAACATCCCGGCTGGAGCTTTGCCGAGCACGTCGGCTACTCCACGCCCGTGCACCGCGAAGCGATCCTCCGCCAGGGCGTCTCGCCTCTGCACCGGATGTCCTTCCAGTCGCTTGCCTATCAGCAGTTGGCGCTGTAGATGGCACTCACCAGGCTCCCTCGATGTGGTCGAGGCGTACGAGCCGGTCGTTGGTGTCGAGGATCACGCCGATCGCGTCGAAGCGGATCGTGTGGGCGCTGGGGCGGATGTGCTTCTCGTCGTGCAGCCAGGCGACGGCGAGACGGCGTAGGCGGATGCGCTGACGGGGCCGCAGCCACGCCAGGGGCTCCTGGTCGGGACGAACACGCTTCGCGTGGGCGCTCACGCGGCGCGTCTTGACCTCGGCGAACACCAGCGTGCGTGTGTCGAAGGCGATCAGGTCGATCTCGCCATAGCGGGTGCGTTCGTTGCGTCCCAGCAGGAAGAAGCCGAGCCGCTTGAGATGGGCCGCGGCGAGCTCCTCGCCGAGCTGGCCGAGCGTACGGCGCGGGTCGGTGCGCTTGGTGCTCGGCAGGGGTGCCAGCGGGTCGGGAAGCATGTCGGTCACGCTAGATCGCAAGATGTGACGCGCGACACGCGTATGTGTCTATTCACCGTCCTGTCTGCGGAAAAGCCGTGTCTTGGCCTGGCGAGCGGGCAGAGGTCGGCCCTGCCCGAGGCCGTGGGCCCCCGCCAGAGGCCGGCGGCCCGGCGCTCGAGGTCTTGCTTGGCGTAGCCTTTCGCTCTGTGCAGGGCCCTGACTCGAGTCCAACCGACCCGCCCGGCGCCGGTACGCCGACCCCGTCGACGGAGGTCTCCGAGCCCGCGCCCGGGTCGACAGGCGGGCCGCGTTCGCTCGACGGCGTCAGCGGCTTCATGGGCATGCGCTGGGACGATCCGCAGACCGTCCGACTGCAGATTCGACCAGAGCTGATCAACAACGGCGGCCTGCTCTCCGGCGTGGTCACCTACGCGCTGGTCGACTACAGCATGGGTTCGGCGCTGTGGGTGCAGACCGGCGAGGCGGAGCGAATCGCGACGATCAACATCGCGATCAACTACATCCAGACCGCCATCGAGGGCGAGATCGTGTGTCGCACCGTGCTCGACCGTCGCAACCGCCGGACCGCGGTGCTGCGCAGCGAGGTGCGCCACGAGGACGGGCGGCTGCTGGTCACGGCGATCGGCAGCTACTCGATCTTCCCCGCGCGTCGCGACGGCGCGCAAGCGCACTGAGCGATGGCCGCCGCGTTCGGATCGGACGCTCCGAGCGCTTCGCGCACGCCGCGCGTGCTGAGCATCGCCGGCTCAGACTCGGGTGGTGGCGCGGGCATCCAGGCGGACCTGAAGGCGTTCGCGCGCTGCGGCGTGCACGGGATGACCGCGGTGACGGCGATCACCGCACAGAGCACAGTCGGCGTCACGGCGATCCAGCCCCTCTGCGCCGACATCGTCCTCGCACAGGTGCGTGCCGTCGTGGGAGACATCGGCGTGGACGCGGTGAAGGTGGGGATGCTGGGCACCGCCGAGGTCACGCTCGCGGTTGCGCGAGCGCTGCGGGAGCTGCCCGCCGGCACGCCGGTGGTAGTCGACCCGGTGATGGTCTCAGAGTCCGGTGCCCGTCTGTTGGACGCGGACGCCGAGCGGACGCTCGTCACGGAGATCCTTCCGCGCGCGAGCGTGCTCACCCCGAACCTGCCCGAGGCCCGTGCGCTCGCCGGCGCTGCCCTTGCAGGCGAGCGGGAAGCCGACCGTGGGGATGAGGCGCTCGCCAGGGCGGTGCTGGCGCTCGGCCCCCGTATCGTCGTGCTCACCGGAGGTCATCGAGCGCGGGTGGTGGACCTCTTCCTGGACTCTGAGGGCGACGGGAAGATCGTCGAGATCTCGGGCGAGCGCCACCCCGACGGCTCCGCCCACGGCTCGGGGTGCACGCATTCCGCCGTGCTCGCAGCGCAGCTGGCCCGGGGCTTCACACCGATCGAGGCCGCCCGGATCGCCCGAGCGTTGACGGGCGAGGCGGTCGCAAAAGGGCTGCGCGACGTCGGCGCAGGTGCGGGCCCGGTCGACGTCGTCGACCTTCCCCATATGCGCAGGGCTTGAGCGCGACGCGCTTAGACATCCCGCCTCTCGACGTTTGTCATAATCGGAGGACGATGAAACTGTCGCAACCGGAGCCCGGTCGTCGATGAAGCTCCTGCGTCTCAAGCCTGGCCACGGAGAGATCGTGCTCGCCGACGGCGACGTGGACATACCCGAGCAGGAGCAGAAGCTGATCGAGGCGTTTCGCCGCGAGCTGGACGCCGGCATGTGGGCCGCCGTGCCCACCGAGACCAGTGGCGGGCGTCGCGAGGCGGAGCTGGTGAAGAGCTTCGCCGAGGTGCCGCGTGACGCCGAGCGCGTGATCTTCTTTCCCCGCGCCGCCGGCGGCGCCGGGCGCTAGTGGGCCAGTAGCCGCGATGGCGCTCGCTTTGGGCACCGCTGGGCTGGTGTTCCTTGCGCTGCTCTGGGAGCTGACCCGGCCGCGACTCGGCCGGGCGCTTGCGCGCCGGCGCTCTCGCCGGATGGAGCGCATGCAGGCAGTCGCGGCAGGCGGTTATGACCCGGGCCGTGAGCGCCGCGCCGAGCAGCGGGCGCAAGCGCTGCTGCGCTCGTGTGTCGATGAGAACGATTGGGCGATGTACCACGATCTCGGATTTCTCCGCGTCTGGGGTGAGCTGGGCGATCGTGCCGCGGGCAGGCCCTACGCCTACCTGATCTACCCGCACCGGCCGATCGTCGCCTACGTGCCCCGGACGGGCGCCCTGCTGAGCGAGTACTGCGTCGCCTTTCCCGACCACTCAAAGCCCTACGGCAGCGCTCGGCTGCCCGACTCCGACGACGTGCTCGCGAAGTGGATGGCGCTCACCGCCGACGAGCGCGGCTTGGTCGCCGAGGCGAACATGCACCTGCCGGGACGGCAGATCGACCCCGTCGGCGTGCGGCGCGATCTGCTGCGCCTGGCGCGCTGGGAGCGCGAGCGAATCGGCCGGCGGGTCGATAGTGTGCGCGCGGCGTGAGCCTCGAGGACACCTTCGACGTCAGACATCGCAGCCGGGCCCTCACCGAGGGGCCCGAGCGCGCGGCCGCGCGCTCCTATCTGCACGGGATCGGCTACTCGGCGGAGGATCTGTCAAAGCCGATCGTCGGCGTGGCGCACTCGTGGATCGAGACGATGCCGTGCAACTTCAACAATCGTGTGCTCGCCGCCAAGGTCAAGGAGGGCATTCGCAGAGCAGGCGGTACGCCGATGGAGCTGAACACGATCGCGATCTCAGACGGGATCACGATGGGCACCGCCGGCATGCGCGCGTCGCTGGTCTCGCGCGAGGTGATCGCCGACTCGATCGAGCTCGTCGCCTCCGCCCATGCCTTCGACGCGCTCGTCACGATCTCCGGCTGCGACAAGACGATCCCCGGCACCGTGATGGCGCTCGCGCGCCTGAACATTCCCGGGTTGATGCTCTACGGCGGCTCGATCCGCCCAGGTCACTACAAGGGCGCGGAGGTCACGATCCAGCAGGTGTTCGAGGCGGTCGGAGCGTATGCCTCCGGCAAGATCTCAGAGCAGGAGCTGCACGAGCTCGAGGAGGTCGCCTCCCCGGGCGCGGGCGCGTGCGGAGGACAGTTCACCGCCAACACGATGGCGATGGCCTTCGAGGCGCTTGGGATCTCACCGGCGGGCTCGGCGATGGTGCCGGCCGAGGACGGGCGCAAGCTCGAGGTCGCTGTGCAGGTGGGCGAACTGGTGATGGACGTGCTGCGCCGCGGGCAGCGCCCGAGCGACGTGATCACCAAGCCCGCGTTCGAAAACGCGATCGCGGCGGCCGCGACCAGTGGAGGCTCGACCAACGTCGTCCTGCACCTGCTCGCCGTGGCGCATGAAATGGGTGTGCCGCTTGGCATCGACGAGTTCGAGGCGATCTCCGAGCGGACACCGCTGCTGTGCGACCTGCAGCCCGGCGGACGGTACGTGGCAACTGAGCTCTATGAGGCGGGCGGCGTGCCGCTCGTGCTCGCGCGACTCAAACAGGCCGGGCTGCTCAACGGAGACGCGCCCACCGTCACCGGCCGGACGATCGGCGAGCACGCCGACGAGGCGGTCGAGACCGACGGTCAACCGGTCGTGCGACCGCTGTCGGACCCGATCAAACCGACCGGTGGCTTTGCGATCATGCGCGGTAACGTGGCGCCCGATGGCTGCGTGGTCAAGCTCTCCGGGCACGAGCGCCGCAAACATGTAGGTCCGGCGCGCGTGTTCGACGGCGAGGAGGCGGCGATGGCGGCAGTGCTCGCGCACGAGCTGCGGACAGGCGACGTGGTCGTGATCCGCGCCGAGGGGCCCGCCGGCGGCCCCGGCATGCGCGAGATGCTCTCCGTCACCGCCGCGATCGTCGGGGAGGGCCTCGGTGAGGAGGTCGCGCTGATCACAGACGGGCGCTTCTCCGGCGCCACCCATGGCTTCATGGTCGCCCACGTCGCGCCGGAGGCCGTGCGCGGCGGCCCGATCGCTGCGATCCGCGACGGTGACGAGCTTACGATCGACGTGGACACGCGCAGGCTGGACGTGGCGCTCTCTGATGAGGAGATCGCGGCGCGCGTCGGCGCCTATAGCCGTCCCCCGCGCGCCGACGAGCACGTCGACGTGGCGATTCAGAAGTACGCGAAGCTCGTGGGCAGCGCCGCCGAAGGCGCGGTGGCGCGTTGAGAGGGCTCGCCCAGTAGGTCCTGAGACGTCAGGGGAACGCGGAAGGAGGCGGCTATGTGCGCAAGAAGTCTGGCCAGCAAAGCGTTGAACTTCGCGGGACGCTCGATCATCGCGATATGGCCCGTGTCCGCGAAGACGACCTTTTGCGAGTTGGGGATCAGCTCGGCGAAGACGTCGGCGTCGCGGACGGTGATGACGCGGTCGCCGTCGCCCCAGACGATCAGGGTTGGGCACACTATCTCCGGGAGGCGTTCGTGGAAGTCGTAGTCGAGATTGGCCGCGAGCCCCTGGATGAAACCGGGCTTGCCCGCTCCGCGCAGAAGCTCAGCGGCGAGCGGGGCGGGCAGGCGGCCGGGATGGCGGGCGACCACGCTCAGCGTCGCGTCTCGCAGCCGTGGGCGGCGGGTGACGGTGTCCGACTTCGACGCCATCCAGGCGGTGTAGGCCGCGAGGATCCGCTCAGCTCGCTGGAGCACCGGTACCGCACGCGTGCCTCCGCGGTTGCCGAACGTGGAGATACCGGCTGCGGATACCAGCACGAGGCGCTCGACGCGCTGCGGGAACGCGATCGCGAGCTCGGCCGCGACGAAGCCACCCATCGAGTTGCCGACCACGGCGGCCGCGTCGATCTCGAGCGTGTCGAGCAGCCGGTCGAGCAGCCGCGCGTAGGCCGAGATCGTGATCTGCTCGGCGGCCATCGGCGAGTAGCCGAAGCCCGGGAGGTCGAGGGCGATCACGCGATGCTTGCCGAAGCTCCCGGACTCGCGCCCTCGGCGCGCATCCCCATTAAGGCCGGCGAACACAGGGAGCTGCTCGAGCCAGTTCGTCCAGGACCCCGAGAGCCCGTGTACGAATACGAGCGGCGGCCCCTCGCCGAGCTCGATCACGTTCACGGGTCGACCGTCTAATATCACCCAGCGCTGGTGCTCTCGCCAGTCGACGTCGAGCCAGGGGGATCGCCCTTGGGGTCCATAGATCGATGGGTCGTCGGCCGAGGAGAGCGGAGGTGAGGTTGTGGCTGCGTGGTTCATCGCAGCTCAATCTACTCGAGGATCGCAGCAGATATGAGGATCGCCATCGACATCGACTCGACGCTGCACCACTACTGGGACGTCCTCTCGGAGGTGTCGGTGCGGCGCTTCGGAATCGAGCTGCCCTACGAGGAGCAGTTCACGTGGGGGATCACGCGTCTGCGCCCCGAGCAGCTCGAGTTGTGTATCGAGGAGAGTCACAGCGACGAGCGAATCCTCGCGGGGACTCCCTATCCGGGCGCGGTGCAGACGGTGCGCCGCTGGCATGCGGCGGGCCATTTCGTGCACGTGACGAGCCATCGCGCGCTCGACCGCCACGCGGTCACCGCGGAGTGGCTCGAGCGAATCGGTCTGCCGTTCGACGATCTGCACTGCTCCTACGACAAGGTCTCGCGCTGTGCGGAGCTCGATATCGAGATCCTGATCGACGACGGGCCGCTGAACCTGGCGGCGGCGATCGAGCGTGGCATCCTCGCCGCGACCATTCGCCACCCGTGGAACGCCGATATCTGCGAGGAAGAGGACGTCCTCTGCGGGCGCGACTGGGCCGAGCTGGAGTTGACGCTGGCAACGGTCCTCGCCGGTGTCTCGCCTCAGGGCACCAGGCAGGGCGCTGGGGTGGGGACGGCGAAGTAATCGCACATGGACACGGTCGCCTGGGAGCGTGCGCTTGAGCTGCTGCAGGAAGATCTGAAGCGCCGCGACGCGGCCGTCAGGACCAGGCGCGCGTACGCGAGCGACCTTGCCCAGTTCGCGCGCTGGGCCACCGCGCAGGGCCTACAGCCGGACGGGGTTGGCTCGAAGGACGTGCGCGCCTATGTCGCCGGCCTGTCCGAACGCGACGCGGCGCCGAGCACGAGCGCGCGCAAGCTCGCCGCGCTGCGCGCTCTGTTCGCCAGCCTGCGCGAGCATGGCCTGCTTGGGCAGAGCCCCGCCGACCTCGTGTCGACGCCGCGACGCGGATCGCATCTGCCGCGCGTGCTTAGCGCTCGAGACGCCGCTCGGCTGCTCGACGGCATTCCCGCTGGTGGTCCTCTCGAGCTGCGCGACCGCGCGCTGTTCGAGTTGGCCTACGCTTGCGGTCTGCGCGCGGAGGAGCTCGTATCGCTGAAGACCGCCGACGTCGACCACGACGGTGAGCAGCTGCGCGTAGAGGGCAAGGGGCGCAAGACTCGCTTCCTGCCGGTCGGCGAGGTCGCGTTGGCGGCGGTGCACGGCTATTTGGAGCGCGGTCGGGGAGGGCTCGCCACGGGCGACGGCGAGGAGGCGCTGTTCCTTTCGAAGACCGGCAGAGCGCTGAGCACGAGCGACGTGCGCAGGAGGCTGAGGACGTGGACGACGCGGGTGGGACTCGACGGCGGCTGCTCGCCACACGCGCTGCGACACAGCTTCGCCACGCATCTGCTCGACGGTGGCGCGGACCTGCGCAGCATTCAGGAGCTGCTCGGCCATGCCAGCGTCTCGACAACGCAGGTTTACACTCGGGTAGAGTCCGCCAGGCTCAAAAGCGCGTATGCGCGCAGTCACCCCCGCGCCTGACTGCACCGGGAAGAGGACGGACCCGTTGGAGACCAATGTCAAACCGATCGAGCTGCGAGAACTCTGGCGGCGCTATAAGACCGACGGCGACAGCCGTGTGCGCGAGCGGCTGGTCGTCGCGTACTCGCCGCTGGTCAAGTACGTAGCCGGGCGCACCGCCGCGGGCCTGCCTCCGCATGTCGAGGAGGCCGACCTGATCTCCTACGGGCTGGTTGGGCTGATCTCGGCGATCGAGCGGTTCGACCTGTCGCGTGAGATCAAGTTCGAGACGTACGCGATCATGCGGATCAAGGGCGCGATCATCGACGAGCTGCGCTCGATGGACTGGGTGCCGCGCAGCGTCAGGGCCCGTGCGCGCGAGGTCGAGCGCGCGAACGCCAAGCTCGAGAACTCGCTGCAAAGAGCGCCGACCGACCAGGAGATCGCCGACGAGCTGGGGATCACCCTCGAGGAACTGAACGACTCGCTGCTCGCGATCTCGCACTCCTCGATGGTCGCGCTGGACGAGCTGTGGAGCGTCTCGGACTCGAGCGGCGACCAGGTGTCGCTGATGGATACGATCGAGGACCCGAACGCTCCAGATCCCTCGCGGGCGCTGGACGTGGGCGATCTGAAGGACCGGATCGCGGAGTCGATCGCCAAGCTGCCCGAGCGCGAGAAGCTGGTGATCGCGCTGTACTACTACGAGAACCTGACTTTGCGCGAGATCGGCGAGGTGCTCGGCGTGACCGAGTCGCGCGTGTCGCAGCTGCACACCAAGGCGGTGCTGCGCTTGCGCTCGCGGATGCAGGAGGAGTCATTCGACGATTGATTCAGCAGACGTTTATCGGGCTCGATCGACTACTCTCCTAGGCCGTGTCCACCCGTACGATCGTCACCTCCCAGCCCGACGTCGCGTGTGACGTGTGCGAGCGCAGGCTGTTGCGGGGCGAGCAGCCGGACGTCTTCCTGGCGGGCGGCAGGCGGCGGACGGTCTGCGAGCTGTGCGCTCCGCGCGCGACCCACGAGGGATGGTTGCGCGAGGCCGACCGTCACTCGGTGAGCCTGCCCGCCGCGCGCGTTCGACGCGGGCGCAACCTGTTCGACCGGCTGCGGCAGCTGCGCGACCCGGTCGAGGATCCAACGCCTGCGACCGGCCTGCAGGCGCAGGAGCCGGGCGCGGACGCCCCGTACGAGGTCGGGACGCAGGCGTCATACGACTTCATGGAGCCGTCCGCGGCCTCGGATAGCCGGCTCCCGGCAGGAGGTGAGCTGTCGGCGCCGCTCACCGGGGGGGATCTGAAGGTCGAACGCGCGCTCGCGGTGTTCAACGCCGGCGAGCATCCCCGGCGGGTGGCTGGTGTCGCGCGCTCCCTCGGCGCGCCCGAGGTGAGCGTCGGGCCGGTCGAGGAGTCGGGCGGCCGCGTCGCGATCGTGGTCGCCTGGGAGCTCTGCTGGTATCGCTACGAGGTCGATCTCGGTGAGGAGTCCTCCGGTGCGCTCGTGGTTGCGCAGGGTACCGAGCTGGGTGAGCTGGCGGAGTCCGAGCGTCTCGTCAACGCCAAGGCCGACGAGCTGGGCGCTCTGTCGCTGGCTCTCGCGTAGAGCTGCCATGACCCGAGCCGCGCTTGCTTATCTGCGCGCTGCGAGTAGGATTGGAGCACGATGATCTACTGCGTAGTGCCGAAGCCGCTTGCCGATGAGCTGTATCCGAAGCTCGTAGAGCATTACAAGCACGAGGAGAACGTGACGGTGATCGTCGATCGCCGCGAGTTCGATCGACGCGCTCGCCGGGGGCGCTCATCGGCTACCGCCGATGGGCATGAGGATCAGAAGCGCATCGTGCGCGACCGCCGCAGGGCGCGCGTGCCGGGGGATCTGCCTCCCCTTGCGACCGGTGCGTAGTCGCACCCGCGGTCACGGGACTAGCTGAGGATCTCTTCCACTTGCGGACGGGCGCGTAGCCGCACTCACGGTCACGGGACCAGCCGAGGATCTCCCTTGCCGTCCTAACCGCCCTGGATACTGGGGCGATGGACAACCCCAGGGTGATCGTGCATGTCGACGGTGGTGCTCGAGGCAACCCCGGTCCGGCGGCCGCCGCCTGCGTGATCTCCTCGCCGGACGGCCAGCTGCTGGGCGAGCACTCACTGCTGCTCGGCACGGCCACCAACAACGTGGCCGAGTACCGCGCGTTGCTGCTCGGGTTGGAACGTGCACGTGAGCTGGGCGCGTCGGAAGTGGAGGTGGTGGGGGATTCCGAGCTGATCGCCAAGCAGGTGCGTGGGATCTACAAGGTCAAGCACGAGGCGATGCGCCCGCTGCACCGTGAGGCGCTGGCGGCGCTCGGCGCGTTTGAGAGATGGTCGATCAGGACCGTGCCGCGCGCGCAGAACGCGCATGCCGACGCGCTCGTGAACGCTGCGCTGGACCAGGCCCTAGAGCGTCGCTGAGCGGCGCGAGGCTGTGTCCTTACCGATTGTCGATCAGATGCGATCGACTAATCGGCCAGCTCGCGTGCGAAGCACGCCACGCTCACTGCGTTCTTGCCTCGCTTGCTCAGCGACGCTCTAGGCGCTCTGACACTGACGATCTTCAGTTGCAGCGGCCGATCGGACTCAGTGCAGCGGGTGGGCCGACTGGGCGAGGAAGATCATCTGCGGGTTCGACAGTTCCTCGGTCAGCGTGTTCGTCAGCCAGTACAGCACGCGTCCCGAGCGCCAGCCGATGACGTGGATGTGCGAGCCGTCGTCGACGAGGCGGTAAGAGCGTTTGTTGATGACCTGCACGTGGGCGTGCGCGAACAGCGGCGGGTTGAGCCAGTCTGAGCCCTCGAAGTCGTAGTAGCCGCCGATCTGGTTCTGCTGCCAGACGACGACATAGGCATGGTGCAGATTGCCCTGCTGGTCTTTGAGCGTGTAGGGGCGCACCTGCTGCTGTTCTGCAGGGCCGGTCTGCAACGTCGGGAAGAGCACGGGAAACGGCAGGTCGAGGGCGGCTTTCACCGCTTCGCTCTCGTTTGCCGAGGACGTCGGGAACAGGCCAAGCGCGCGTGGCGTGACCACGGCGTGTGCGTGATGGGAGTGATGATGGGATGCGTGCGTCGCAGGCTTGGGCGTCGTCGGTAGCGCCAGCCGTTCGTGGCCGTGGATGAAGTTCGTGAGCGTCGCCTGCGCGAGCTGTGGCGTCGTCGTCACGTAGGAGCCGCCGCCCGGCCCCTTGAAGTTGACGTTCGAGCTCTCGAACTTGACCTGGCGCAAAGGCTTGCCTTGCGAGAAGGCGATCAACTTCGCGAGTTCGATCAGCTCGCTCGCCGACGCGTGGAACGTCGTTGAGATCGCGCGCCCGACCGCTTTGGCGACCGTGTCGATCTGTCCGATCTCGTTCGTCGGTGAAACCTGCTCGCGCAGATCGCGAATGAAGTCCTGCTGACGGGCGACGCGCACGAAGTCCGAGTCGGTGTGACGGTAGCGCACGTAGTCGAGCGCGTTTTCGTAGCACAGCCTCTGATACCCAGGTTGCAAGTTGATCGACGTGTAGTCGGTTTCGGTCGATCCGACGTTCTGGTTGTAGTAGTGGTGGTCGACGTTCACGTACGCGCAGCCAAGCGTGTCGACCACCCTGATGAACCCGGCGAAGCTCACGTCGATGATGCCGTTCAGCTTCAAGCCCGGGAACACTTCGCGCTCGATCGTTTCAGCCGCCAGCACCATTCCGCCGCGCGTGCCGCCGAGCTTGTTGCCGATCGTGTACGCGGCGTTGATCTTTTCGCCGGGATAGCCCCCGCCGGTTTTAGGCGTGATGTTGACCATCAGGTCGCGCGGGATCGACAGCACCGACGTCTGTTCCTGTGCCGGGTCGAAGCGCACCAGCAAAATCGTGTCCGAGTGCGGCGGGTTTTCGCGATCGTAGGAATCCTTCGAGCCCAACCTCCGGTCCGAGCCAAGGATCAGGAAGGTTTGCGGCCCGCCGCTGTATTCGGCCGTGACGACGCCTTTGGGAGCGTCGATCTGGTTGAGCTTGGGAAAGACCTCGTCGGCGATCGTGGTGATCTTGTTCAACGCGACCGTCGCGGTCGTGCCGCCGCTGAGCGCGACGATCAGCACGGCGGCGATCGCAAACCGCTTCCACATGCTCCGCCCCAATGTCGGCGGACGCTCGTCCTCGGATGTCACGGGAAAGCCGCTCATACGGTCATGGCAAACAAGCGGCCGCGTCCCCCCGGAGGCCCGCTCGTACGTCTAGGCTAGCGAGAGCTACGGCGTATGCGCGCCGCAAACGTCGATGAGACCGCGATCCGGCACCCGCGCCGCTCCGCAAGCTAGTCTCGGCTGCGTGCTGAGCGCGAGAAACCGCGAGCTGCTGGGTCTGATCCCTTCAGCGCTGCTCGTCACGGCGGGCTTCACCGCGATCTTCATCCAGGCGCAGAACAACTCGCCTGGCGCGTCGACCAACCTCACGCTGAACCACGCGTCGAGCACGTCGCTCCTCTACGGCGCCCTGTTTCTCGGGCTGTGCCTCGCGGCGCACCTGGTGATCCGCTTCGCGCTGCCCGACGCCGACCCCTACCTGTTCCCGCTCGCCGCCGTGCTCGCGAGCGTCGGCATCGTGATGGTCTATCGCATCGAACCGGCCCTCGCCCGCCAGCAGGCGCAGTGGATGGTGCTCGGGCTGGTGCTGTTCGCCGCGACGATTCTCGCTCTGCGCCGTGGGGTGGGGGTGCTCGAGCGCTACCGCTACACGATCGCCGCGGTCGGCATCGGCATGACCGTGCTGCCACGCTTTCCGGTGATCGGCGAGCAGGTCAACGGCGCCTACCTGGACATCCACGTCGGCAGCGTCTCCTTTCAGCCCTCGGAGCTCGCGAAGGTCGCGATCGTGATCTTCCTTGCCAGCTACCTGCGCGACAACCGCCAGATCCTCGTGACCGCCGGGCGGCGCTTCCTCGGGCTGACGATCCCGCCGATGAAGCAGTTCGGCCCGATGCTGATCGTGTGGGGCGCGGCGATGGCGACGCTCCTGTTGACACGCGAGCTCGGCACCTCGCTGATGTTCTACGGCGCGTTCCTCGCCCTATTGTATGTGGCCACGGGACGCTTTTCGTTCCCGCTGATCGGGCTCGTGCTGTTCGCGCTCGGCGCCTGGTTCGTCATCGGGCACGTCAGCCATGTCCAAGCGCGCGTGCTCGCCTGGGAACATCCCTTCGATCCGACGCTCTACAACCGCGCGGTGGGCGGCAGCTACCAGCTCGCGCAGTCGCTGTTCGCCCAGGCCGACGGCGGGCTGCTCGGCACGGGCTTTGACCAGTCGCTGCTCCAGCATCCGGTCGAACTGGCCAATGGCAAGATCGTGCACGGCTCGATCCTGCCGGTCCCGGAAAGCGACACGATCTATGCGGTCATCACCGACGAGCTCGGGCTCGCCGGCGCCGCCGGGCTGCTGCTCGTCTACCTGCTGTTCGTCGCCCGCGGGCTGAAGACGGCAATGCTCGCGAAGGACTCCTTCTCGAAGCTGCTCGCCACCGGCCTGTCGTTCGTGGTCGCGATGCAGGTGTTCGTGATCGTCGGCGGCGTCACGCGCGTGATCCCCCTGACGGGGGTGACGCTGCCGCTCGTGGCCTACGGCGGCTCGTCTGTGGTCATGAACTTCGTGCTGCTCGCGCTGCTGCTGCTGGTTTCCGACCGCGCGCGGCGCCCCTATCGAGCAGCTCGTCGCGGCAGGTGAGCCAGGTAACCCGTCGAAGACCTCCGACAGGATGCTCACGTCGACGATCGCGCGCGCGACCCCCCGCATGTTCCTGTGGGAGGCCGCTCCTCCCGCCCACAACCGCTATCGCGGGCTGGCCGACACTCGATCGCGCCCCGGCGCACTTTCCTCGCCCGCGGGACTGCATCGGCGGCCGTGGCTTGCGCGGCTGCGCCGCGCGCTGGTGGAGGATCTGTTCGTGCTGCACTACCAGCCGATCGTCTCGTTGGCGGACGGGCGTGTTTCCCATCATGAGGCGCTGCTGCGTCTTGCCGACACTCCCGGCGGGCGGCTGATCGCTCCCGGCAGCTTCCTGCCGGCCGCCGAGCGCTACGGGCTGATCCGCGAGATCGACCGGATGGTGCTCGACAAGGTCACGACGCTGCTGGGGAACGCGCGCGGGAAGAGCGTGGTGGCCGTCAACCTGTCCGCGCTGTCGGTCACCGACGGAGGCATGCTCGCGCACATCGAGCGCCGGCTCGATCTTTGCGAGGTCGACCCGGCTCGACTCGTGATCGAGATCACCGAGACGGCCGCGATCTCCGACATGGAGCGCGCGAAGGCGTTCTGCGCCGGTGTGCAGGCGCTCGGGTGCGCGGTCGCGCTCGACGACTTCGGCGCCGGCTTCGGCTCCTTTCAATATCTCAAGCACCTGCCGTTCCGCTATCTGAAGATCGACGGCGATTTCATCCGCGCCCTACCGGAGTCCCCGAACGATCAGCTCGTGGTCAAGGCGCTCGTCGGCCTCGCCCGCGGCATGGGCCGCAGCACGATCGCCGAGTTCGTCGGCGATGAGGTGACGCTGGCGCTGCTGCGCGACTACGGCGTGAACTATGCCCAGGGCTTCCAGGTCGGGCGCCCGCGCCCGATCACGTCGCTCGCGGCGTAGGGCGTATCTCGGTAGGAGCCTGCGGCCGGGGCGGCCGAGTGTTGCGCTCCTATTTCGGCTGCGGGAACTGCCGTCGCATCGTGGCGTCCCACGCGCGGTCGGTGAACAGACGGCGAGTCGCGAGCGTGAGCTTGGCCGATGGCGTGATCGTGATCCGCGCCGGCGGCCGGCGGCGCTTCAGCGCTCGCTCAATCACCTTCGCGACCCGGTCCGGGCTGCCGCCCAGCAGGCGCATCGGACCGTCGTAAGCGCCTTTCGTCACCGCGCCCACGGTCGCGTTGAAGTGCGCGTACGGGTCCTCGCCGGCCGTGGTCTCGATCTCGGCCATGCTGGCGGTCGCGGCTGTGCCGAACTCGGTCGTGATCAGGCCCGGCTCGAGCAGGATCACGTCGATGCCGAACCCGCGCAGCTCGAAGCGCAGCGCGTCGGAGATCGCCTCGAGCGCGTGCTTGGTCGCGTGGTAGTGCCCGCCGCCGGGGAACGACAGGCGGCCGCCCATCGAGCCGACGTTGACGATCTTGCCCCAGCCCTGCGCGCGCATCTTCGGCAGGACGAGCTGCGTGAGGCGCACGAGCCCGAACACGTTCGTCTCGAACTGCCGCCTGACCGCCTCCAGCGGCACCGTCTCGATCGCGCCGCTCTGGCTGTAGCCGGCGTTGTTGATCAGCACGCCGACCGCGCCCTCGACCTCCTCGACGGCGGCGCGCATCGAGTCCTCGTCGGTCACGTCGAGCGCGAGCGTGCGACAGCCGGCGTCCTTCAGGTCCGCGATCGTCTCCGGCCGGCGCGCGGTCGCGTAGACCGTCCAGCCGCCGCGTGCGAGCCGCAGTGCGCTCGCACGGCCGATGCCGGAGGAGCACCCGGTGATGAGCACCGCTTTCGATCGTGAGTCGTCCATCGCCGCAGAATACGGATTCCGGAGACCGTGGCGCATGCGCCGCCCCGCCGCGTGCGGCTGGTCACGGGGTCGTGCATGCACGACCCCGACCTCACCCGCACCTCAGCACGGTGTGATGGATAGGCTCCCGTCTTCGCATGCGCGCGGTCACTTTTCAAGCCCCCGGCGAGGTGCTCGTCGCGGACGTCCCCGAGCCCGAGCTGCTCGACGCGACCGACGCGATCGTACGAATCGAAGCCACGGGCGTGTGCGGGTCTGACCTGCACATCTACCACGGCCGCGTGCAGATCGAGCCGGGCTTCACGATCGGGCACGAGTATGTCGGCACGGTGATCGATGCCGGCCCCGACGTCCGCGACGTCGCGGTCGGGGATCGCGTGCTCGGCTGCTTTCAGACCGCCTGCGGGCGCTGTTTCTTCTGTCGCCGCGGCTGGTTTCACAAGTGCGACTCCTCGCGTACGTTCGGTCACGGGGTCGCGCTTGGCTCGCTGCAGGGCACGCAGGCCGAGCGCGCGCTCGTGCCGATGGCTGACCTCGTGTTGCGCAAGGTTCCGGACGGCATGGACGACGATGTCGCGCTGTTCGCCGGCGACGTGATGGGCACCGGCTATCACGCGGTCGTCGAGAGCGGCCTGCGCCCCGGCGACACCGCCGCGGTGCTGGGTCTCGGCCCGGTCGGGCTGTGCGCCGTGCAGGGGGCCCGCGCCGCCGGCGCCGCGCGCGTGATCGCGATCGACTCCGTCCCCGAGCGCCTCGCGATGGCCGAGTCCTTCGGCGCGCAGCCCGTGCACCTGATCGACGAGGATCCTCGCGCCGCGGCGCGCGCGGTCAGCGAAGGGCGGGGGGTGGACGTGTGCATCGACGCCGTCGGCCATCCTCAAGCGCTCGATCTTGCGCTGCGCCTGACGCGCAAGTGCGGGACGGTGCAGGCGATCGGCGTTTATGCGGAGCGCTGCGACGTGCACATGGGCCTGCTCTGGATCAAGGCGCTGAACCTCTGCTCCGGGCACGCCAACGTGATCGGCCATGTCGACAGCGTGCTCGCGATGATGTCCGCCGGCGTGCTCGATCCCACCCCGCTCGTGACCCATCACATGTCGCTCGACGATGCTGCAGAGGCTTACGCGCTGTATGACCGTCGCGAGGCTCTGAAGATCGTGCTCCGTCCGTAGCTCCCGCAAAACGCGCTCCTCGGCGAGGTAGGCTGCCTGCATGACAACC
Source organism: uncultured Solirubrobacterales bacterium (assembly GCA_963784875.1). Taxonomy (GTDB): domain Bacteria; phylum Actinomycetota; class Thermoleophilia; order Solirubrobacterales; family Solirubrobacteraceae; genus Palsa-744. Next base: position 74,076 of record CAWATE010000009.1, on the reverse strand, counting down.
GCCATCGATGCCCTCCCCGACGCGCTCGGCGACGACGCGCGCGCGTTCGTTGCACAGCCTCACCGCCTGCTGATCGGCGCAGAGCGCCCTGACGCCGCCGACGGGCGCACGTTCGCGACGCTCGACCCCGCGAGCGGGCGCGAGATCGCCACGGTTGCGCAGGCCGGCGCGCCCGACGTCGAGCTGGCCGTCGCCGCGGCGCGCGGCGCGTTCGCCGACGGGCCGTGGGCCACGATGGCCGCCTCTGCGCGCGAGCGGTTGATGGGAGCGCTGGCCGACGCGATCGACGCACACCAGGAGGAGCTCGCGGAGATCGAGTCGCTCGACAACGGCAAGCCCGTGAAGCTCGCCCAATATGTCGACGTGCGCGGGACCGCCGCGCACCTGCGTTATTTCGCCGGCTGGCCCACCAAGATCGAGGGCGCCGTGCTGCCGGTCACGGCGCCGAACATGCTCTGCTACACGCGCCGCGAAGCGGTCGGCGTGTGCGCGCAGATCGTCCCCTGGAACTTCCCCCTGCTGATGGCCGCCTGGAAGATCGCCCCTGCGCTCGCCGCCGGCTGCACGATCGTGCTGAAGCCCGCCGAGCAGACCCCGCTCAGCGCGCTGCGCCTCGGCGAGCTGGCGCTCGAGGTCGGCTTCCCGCCGGGCGTTCTCAACGTGCTGACCGGCGACGGCTCGACCGGCGCCGCGCTCGTCGAGCATCCCGACGTCGACAAGGTCGCGTTCACCGGCTCGACCGCGGTCGGCCGCGAGATCGGCGCGAAGGCCGGGCGCGCGCTCAAGCGCGTCACACTCGAGCTGGGCGGCAAGTCGCCGAACATCATCCTTCCCGACGCCGACATCGACGCGGCTGTGAAGGGCTCCTACCAGGCGCTCTACTTCAACTCCGGCCAGGCCTGTAACGCGGGTTCGCGCCTGTTCGCGCCCGCCGAGCGCTTCGACGAGGTGATGGCCGGTCTCGTCGAGCAGGCCGAGGCGGCGCGCGTCGGTCCCGGCCTGGACCCCCAGACCCAGCTCGGCCCGCTCGTCTCCGCCGAGCAGCGCGACCGCGTGCTCGGCTACATCGACTCCGGTCTCTCAGAAGGCGCCGAGCTGCTCGCCGGCGGCGAGGCCACGCTTCCAGACAGCGGCGGCTATTACGTCGCGCCGACGCTTTTCTCCACGACCTCCGACGAGTCGCGCATCGCCCGCGAGGAGATCTTCGGGCCGGTGCTAGTCGCCTCGCCCTACGACTCGCTCGAGGAGGTCGCCGCGCGCGCGAACGACAGCGAGTACGGCCTCGCCGCGGGCGTATGGACTCAGCGACTATCGAGCGCCCACCGCCTCGCCACACTGCTGCGCGCCGGCTCGGTCTACATCAACCACTGGGGCGGCTCCGACCCCGCGGCGCCGTTCGGCGGCTTCAAGTCGTCGGGCATCGGCCGCGAGCACGGCCACGACGGCCTCGACGCCTACCTGGAGACCAAGAGCGTCTGGACGGCTCTATGAGCGCCGCGCGGCCTCGTCAGCATTGCGGTGCGCCGTGGACGGCCTGCCGGCGCTCCGAGGACAGTCCTGTGAGCGCCGCGGCTTCGTGAGCGTCGCCGCGGCGACTGAGCTGCGCGTGCCGCACACGCGCTCCGCGCGCTGGGCGCCCGCGCTCGCGACCCTGCTCGCGCTGCTGATCGTCGCCGCCACCGCCGAGATCGTTCTAGACGGTGCGCTCGGCCACTCGCCGCTGATTCCCCGCTCGCCGCAGATCGCGGGCTGGCTGACGACCTCTTTCGGGGGCGGTGCTCGCATCGGCGAGCGGCTGGGCTTTCGCGTCTTTTTGATCGCGATCCTCGTCTTCGCCGGCGCCTACGCGGGGATCCTCGCGCTGGCCGGTGGTATCTCCAAACGCTGGGCGCTCGTTCTCGTCGGCGCGCTCCACGTGGTGGTCTTCGCCGGGCCGATATTGCTCTCAACCGACGTTTTTTCCTACATCGCCTACGCGCGCATGGGCGTCGAGCACGGCATCAACCCCTACCTGCACGGCCCGATTGCGATTGCCAACGACCCCGTCTACCACTACGTCGGGCAGGATTGGAAGCACGTCGCCACCGCCTACGGCCCGTTCTACACGCTGCTTTCCTATCCGCTCGCGCCGCTCGGGGTGACGGGCGCGCTGTGGGGGATGAAGCTGATGGCGTTGCTCGCGAGCGTCGGCACGCTCGTGCTCACGTGGCGTTGCGCGCGCGCACGCGGCATCGCGCCGGTGCCGGCTCTGCTCGCCGTCGGGGCCAACCCGCTGTACATCGTCTACGCGCTCGGCGGCGCACACAACGACCTGATCATGATGCTGTTGATGATGGCCGCGGTCAGCCTCACGCTCGCCGGACGATCTTCGACCGGTCGCGACGTCCTGGCCGCGGCCACCGTGGTGGCGGGTGCGCTGGTGAAGGCCACCGTCGCCGCGCTGCTGCCGTTCATGATCCTCTCCCGCCGCCGTCTCCTCCCGCTCGGGGGCGCCATCGCCGCGCTCGTGCTTGGCGCGCTGATCGGCTACGCCGTGTTCGGCATCCACGGGATCGACGTCGTCGCCGCGCTCAACCGTGACGCCGCGTTCGTCTCCTCAGACAGCTTTCCCACCGAGATCGCCCACCTGCTCGGCAAGCCCGGCGTCTTTCCCGTCGACCACGATCTGCTCAAAGTGGCCCTCGTCGTGATCGTCCTGCACCTGATGTGGCGCACCTGGCGCGGCTATGACTGGGTCGCCGCCTCCGGCTGGGCGCTGCTCGCGATCGCGGTCACGAGCACGTGGCTGCTCGCCTGGTACATCCTCTGGCCGCTGCCTCTGGCGGTCGTCACGCGCGACCGGCGGTTGCTCGTCGCGACGCTCGCGGTGCAAGCCCTGTTCATCGTCCACCAGATGGCGCCTCTGTTGGCGCCGGTTTCATGAACGACGCTGCGACACGGCCCCGGCGTCGGGCCTTCGGTGCGGGCCTGCCCGCGTGGCTGCGCCCGCTCGACGCCGAGCAGCCGGGCCTGAGAAGGACGCGGCTGATCGAGACGACACTGCTCCTGCTCGCCGGTCTCTTGCTGGCGATCGCCACGGTCGACGACGTCGTGCTGCAGACGCACGTCAACCACCGCCTCGTCGCCGACCTGAACACCTGGCGCGCGTACACCGGCCACGACTACCACAACGTCTCACCCGAACGGGACATCTTCGGCCACACCACCCGCGACTTCGTGTGTGGCAACACCGTCCCCGGTCCGCCCAAAGAACGGACGCAGATATGCCTCGTGATGACCGGCCCCGTCATCCACGGGCGCCGCGCCGTGCACGCCGGCTGGTACCTGCGGCCGAAGACCGAAGATCTGCTCCGCTATCGCTACGCCTGTTTCGGCTCAGCCGCGCAGCAGGGGCTATGCCGGGGGTGAGCGAGCGGGTCTCTGCTTCGCCCGCCGCCCCGGGACCGCGCGCGGGGGCACACACGCGTCCGGGCTCGGGCCGACAGGGTGTCCTGCCGGAGTGGTGGCCGCTCGCGGCGTTGATGGTGCTCGCCGCGGCACTGCGCTTCGCGACGCTCGACCTGCAGAGCTTCTGGTACGACGAGGCGTTCACGCCCGTGCACGTGCTGCGCGCGAGCCTGCTCACGACCTTGCACGGGGTGGTCCACACCGAGAACACCCCGCCGCTGTGGTACGTGCTCGAGTGGGGGATCGCGCGCGTGCTCGGCACGGGCGCGGTCGCGCTGCGCCTGCTCTCGGCGCTCGCCGGTCTGGCCACCGTGCCCGTCGCGTGGGCGATCGGGCGCGAGCTCTCCGGCCGGCGCGCCACCGCGATCGCCGCCGCCGCGCTCGTGGCGGTCAACCCGCTCCTCGTCTGGTACTCCCAGGAGGCGCGCGCCTACGGGCTGTTCGTGCTGACGGCGGCCCTGGCGATGCTCTGCTTTCTGCGCGCGCGTGCAGAGCCCATCCCGCGGCGGCTGGCGCTGTTCGCGGTGACCGCTTCGCTGGCGCTGCTCACCCACTACTTCGCGGTCTTCCTGCTGGTCCCGATGATCCTGTGGCTCCTGCTGCCCTCAGGCCGGCGCCCGGCTCTGCTCGCCGCCGCCGCCGTCGCCGTCGTCGGTCTCGCGCTGATCCCGCTCGCCCTCGCCCAGGGCGGTCACGGCTCGCAGTGGATCGGGGCTTGGGCGCTCTCCAGCCGGCTGCAGGCGATCCCGCAGGACTACCTCACCGGCTACTCCGGCGCACCGCTCGGGCACGGAATCGAGCTGCTAGTCGCGCTGCCGATCATCACCGGCGTGGGACTCGGCCTGTGGCGCGTGCTCGCGCCGCGCGAGGAGCGCGGCGCGCTGATCGCGCTCGTGCTCGTCGCCTGCGGCGTCCTGCTCCCGCTCCTGCTCGTCGCGCTCGGCGCCGACTACCTCGCGCCGCGCAACCTCGTCGCGGCGATGATCCCCGTCACCGCTTTGATCGCGATCCTGCTCACCGGCGCGCGCGCGGGCCGCCCGGGAGCTGCGCTCGCGGGCGTCGTCGCTCTCGCGTTCCTCGCGATCTCGATCGACGTCGACCTCAGTCCCCGCCTGCAGCGCGGCGACTGGCGCGGTGTCGCGCGCGTGCTCCGCGCGGGGGCTCGCGCACGCGCGATCACGACCGTCGAGCTGGGCGCGGCGCCACTGGAGTACTACCTTCCGCCGCTGCACAACCTGCCCCGCCGCACGTCGATTGCCGTCAGCGAGATCGACGAGACCGGCTACGCGCCGCTGAGCTCCTCGGCGGGCAGCCCGCCGGCCCCCGGCTTTCGCCTGCTATCACGCAGCGATATCAACGGTCTGATCGTCTATCGCTTCGTCTCCGCCACGCCACGCTCGGTCTCCGAGGCGACGCTGCGCCGTCACGTGATCACCGCGGCGCACCCGGAGGTGCTCGTGCCGTCCGGTCTCAAATCTTCGCGTGGAGAAAAGATCTAGCTTTCCGACTATGACCGCATCGACCGTGGAGGCTCGCAGCGAAGCGAAGTTGGCGCTCGAGCGCGCGTGCGAGCACCTGCTCTCGCTGCAGGACGAGGCGGGATGGTGGCAGGGCGAGCTGCAGACGAACGTCACGATGGACGCCGAGGACATGTTCCTGCGCGAGTTCCTTCACATCAGGCGCGCGGATGAGACCGAGCGCTCCGCCGCGTGGATCCGCTCCCAGCAGCGCGCGGACGGGACCTGGACGAACTTCCACGGCGGGCCCGGCGAGCTGTCCACGACGATCGAGGCCTACTGGGCGCTGCGCCTCGCCGGCGATCCCTCCGAGGGGGAGCACATGCGCGCCGCCGCCTCTTTCGTCCGTGAATCCGGCGGCCTGGAGCGGGCCCGCGTCTTCACGCACCTGTGGATGGCGCTATTCGGCCTGTGGTCGTGGGAGCGCGTCCCCGCGCTCCCACCCGAGATCGTGCTGCTGCCGTCGTGGGCGCCGCTGAACGTCTACGACTTCGCCTGCTGGGCGCGCCAGACGATCGTCGCGCTGGCGGTCGTCAAAGCCCACCGTCCCGTCCGTGCGCTGCCGTTCGACCTGAGCGAGCTGCGCAGCTCGGAGTCGTCGACGCCGTCGGCAGAGGGGCCGCCCGCGCGCATCGGCCGGTGGCTGACGCGACTCGATGGCGTGCTGCGCGCATACGAGCGCCGCCCGCTGCGTCCGTTGCGCCGCATCGCGCTCGCTCGCGCAGAGCGCTGGATCGTCAGCCGCCAGGAGCAGGACGGCTCGTGGGGAGGGATCCAGCCGCCGTGGGTCTACTCGTTGATGGCGCTTTCCCTCTGCGGCTACCCGACCGAGCACCCCGTGATGCGACGAGGACTCGAAGGCCTCGATCGCTTCATGGTCGAGGACGAGGACGACGCCCGCGGGGTGGGCGCGCCGGCCGGGCGCTGCCGTCGGCTGGAAGCGTGCCAGTCGCCTGTATGGGACACCGCGCTCGCGGTGCTCGCGCTTGCCGACGCGGGCATCGACGATCGACACCCCGCGATCGCGCGCGCGGGGGAGTGGCTGCTGGGCGAGGAGGTCACCGCCTACGGTGACTGGTCGGTCGCGCGGCCGGCGCTCGCACCGGGGGGCTGGGCGTTCGAGTTCGCAAACGCCAACTACCCCGACGTCGACGACACCGCCGAGGTCGTGCTCGCGCTGCGGCGCCTGGGCCAACCTGACGCCACCCGGCGTCCGCCAACGTGCCACCGGCAAGCCGGCGAACACCGTGCGACGTCAGCCACGCCCATCCGCTCACCCGATTGCCCCCAACGGATCGACGGGGCGATCGCGCGGGCGCTGCGGTGGGTGCAGGGGATGCAGAACGCAGACGGCGGCTGGGGAGCGTTCGATGCCGAGAACACCCGCGCGGTCGTGCGCGAGCTGCCGTTCCTCGACTTCGGCGAGGTGATCGACGAGCCGAGCGCCGACGTCACCGCGCACGCCATCGAGATGCTCGCCGCGCTCGGCCTCGCCGGCACCCCGCAGGCACAGCATGGTGTGCGCTGGCTGCTCGACCGCCAGGAGCCGGGCGGCTCGTGGTTCGGCCGTTGGGGGGTCAATCACCTCTACGGCACGGGCGCGGCCGTCCCGGCGCTGGTCGCGGCCGGGATCGAGCCCGCGGCGCGGAGCATCCGCCGCGCGGTCGCCTGGCTCGAGACCCATCAGAACGATGACGGCGGCTGGGGCGAGGATCCGCGCTCCTACGACGATCCCGCCTGGATCGGCCGCGGCCCGAGCACCGCCTCGCAGACCGCCTGGGCGCTGCTCGCGCTGCACGCCGCGGGCGAGTCGCGCGGCCGAGCCGCCCGGCGGGGCATCGGCTGGCTCCTCGACACCCAGCGCGAGGACGGCTCCTGGGACGAGCCGCAGTACACCGGCACCGGGTTCCCGTCGGATTACTACATCAACTACCACCTCTACCGCCTCACCTTTCCGATCATGGCCCTCGGGCGCTGCCTCGAAGCCGAGGTCGCGGATGGCGCCGAGCGCGGCCGAGAGCGATCACGGTGATGCTCGTCGCCGAGGCGCCGATCGCCGGGCCCACCGCCGAGGAGGTGATGGCCCGTGCCGCGACCGAGAACTTCCCCGTCGCCAGCTGGCTGTTGCCTCGGCGCGCGCGCTCGGACCTGCTCGCCATTTACGGCTTCGCCCGTCTCGTCGACGAACTCGGCGACGGTCCCGCGCGGGGGAATGAGCGCTTGGCGGCGTTGGATCGGGTCGAGCGCGACTTGGACCGGGCCTACGCCGGGCGCGCCGAGCATTCGCTGCTCGTCAACCTGCAGGCCACGCTGCGCGACTGCGCGCTCCCGCGCGAGCCGTTCGTCCGCCTGATCGAGGCCAACCGTCTCGACCAGCGCGTCAGCCGCTACGAGACGTGGGCGCAGCTGCGCGCTTACTGCGCGCTGTCGGCCGATCCCGTCGGCGAGCTGGTGCTGGGTGTGCTCGGTCTGGCCACCCCCGCGCGGATCGCGCTGTCGAATGCGATCTGCACCGCGCTGCAGCTCGCCGAGCACTGTCAGGACATCGCCGAGGACTACGCCCGCGGCCGCGTGTACCTGCCGGGCGAGGACCTCGCCCGCTTCGGCTGCGCCGTCGCGGATCTCACAGCCGAGCACGCCGGCGGGCCGCTGAGGGCGGTGCTCGCGTTCGAGGTCGCTCGCGCGCGCGAGCTGCTCTGTGCGGGCGCGCCGCTGATCGACGAGCTGCCCGGCGCGGGGGCGCGACTTGCCGTGGCCGCCTTCGCGGCGGGGGGGCGGGCCGCTCTCGACGCAATCGAGCGCGCCGGCTATGACGTACTGCCCGGTCCGCCGCGCGCCGGCAAGGCGCGCCGGGCGCTTGTCCTCGCGACGACGCTCGCATGCCGGCGGGGACGGGTGTGGCCGTGAGCGTGGCGAGCGCCGAGACCAAGCGGACCGTTGCCGCGTACAGGCACTGCGAGGCGCTCACGCGCGCGCAGGCAGCCAACTTCTACTACGGCATCCGCCTGCTCCCGCCGCCCAGGCGCCGCGCGATGTGCGCGGTGTATGCGTTCGCGCGCCGTGTGGACGACGTCGGCGATGGGCAACTGCCGCACGAGGAGAAGCTGCGCCGTCTCGACGTCGAGGCGGCCGCGCTGTCAGGGCTCGAAGCGAGCGAGCATCTGCCGCCTGCCGCCGCCGACCCGGTGCTCGTGGCGCTCGCCGACGCGCACGCGCGCTTCGCGCTGCCTGCGGGGGCTCTCGGCGAGCTGATCGAGGGGGTGCGGATGGACGTCGACGGTGTCGCCTACGAGCGCTTCGACGATCTGGTGCTCTACTGCCGCCGCGTCGCCGGTGCGATCGGGCGAGTGTGCCTGGCGATCTTCGACACGCGCGGCCATTCTCGCATTGGCGAGCCCGCTGCCGACCGGATTGAAGCGGAAAAGCTCGCCGACGATCTCGGCGTGGCGCTGCAGCTGACGAACATCCTGCGCGATGTGCGCGAGGACGCCGAGAACGGAAGGGTCTACCTGCCGGCCGAAGACCTGCGTCGCTTTGGCCTGATCGCCGCGGGCGAGGAGGAGCGGGCGGCCGCGGTGCTCGCCGGGATCGCGCACGGAGAGAGCGACGAGCTGGAGTGGCTGCAGGCGCTGATCCGCTTCGAGGCCGCGCGCGCCCAGGTGTGGTTCCATCGCGGGCTGGCGCTCGGCTCGACGCTGGATCGGCGCAGTGCGGCCTGTGTGCTGGCGATGGCAGGCATCTATCGCAGGCTGCTAGACCGCATCGAGGCCCACCCCGAGCAGGCGCTGCGCGAGCGCATCTCGCTGCCCGCACGAGAAAAGGCGTGGGTCGCGGCGCGCAGCGTGCTCGCCAGCGAGCGCAGATCGCTCGGCAAAGTCCTCGGCTGGCGTGCCTGAGCGCGTCGTCGTGATCGGCGGCGGCCTGGCCGGGATCGCCGCGGCGCTCGACTGCGCTGCCGCGGGCGCGCGTGTGACGCTGGTCGAGGTCAGGCGGCGGCTCGGCGGGGCGGCCTACTCGTTCGAGCGCGACGGCCTGATCCTGGACAATGGCCAGCACGTCTTCCTGCGCTGCTGCCGCGCCTACCGCGCGCTGCTCGAGCGACTTGGCAGCAGCCGGCGCGTGGTTGTGCAGCCGCGTCTCGAGATCCCCGTCCTGAAGCCCGGCGCGCGGACCGCGACGCTGCGCCGCGGAGGCCTGCCGGCGCCGCTGCACCTCGCGGGCGCGCTCGCGCGCTACCCCCATCTGACACGGGCGGAGCGTCTCGGCGCGGCACGTGCGGCGCTTGCCTTGACGCGCCTGCGGCCGGAGGATCCGGCGCTCGAGGCGATGACCTTCGGCGCCTGGCTGGCCGAGCACGGCCAGGGCCCGGAGGCGGTCGCGGCGCTATGGGATCTGGTCGCGCTGCCGACGCTGAACCTGCCGGCCGCGCAGGCCTCGCTGGGGCTCGGCGCGTTCGTCTTTCGCACAGGTCTGCTCTCCGGTGCGGACGCAGGCGACATCGGCTTTCATGCCGCGCCGCTCGGCGAGACGATCGGCGAGCCGGCCGCCCGCGCGCTGGCGCGGGCCGGCGTGGAGGTGAAGCTCGGCTGGCGCGCGCAGCGCCTGCTGCGAACGGCCGGCGGCCTGGAGGTGCAGGGTCAGGAAGACGGTCTGAGCGCGGAGGCGGCGATCGTGGCGATCCCGCACGCCCGCGCCGGCGCGCTGCTGCAGCCGCTGCTGCCCGATCTCGCCGCGAGGCTGAACGGGCTCGGGCATTCGCCGATCGTGAACCTGCACGTGGTCTATGACCGGCACGTGTGCGATCTGCCGTTCGCGGCCGGGGTGGGCACGCCCGTGCAGTACCTGTTCGATCGCACCGTGGCGTCTGGAGCGCCGGCTAGCTGCCAGTACCTCGCGATCTCGCTGTCCGGCGCCGAGCGGGAGATGAGCATGAGCGTGGACGCTCTGCGCGAGCGCTACCTGCCTGCCCTGTGCGAGCTGCTCCCTCGCGCGCGCGCGGCGAAGGTCGAGAGCTTCCTGGCGACGCGCGAGCACGCCGCCACCTTTCGCGCCGCGCCCGGTGTGGCGGCGCTGCGGCCCGGCCCGGAGACCGCTGTCAAGGGGCTCGTGCTGGCCGGCGCGTGGACGGACACAGGCTGGCCGGCGACGCTCGAGGGCGCCGTCCTCAGTGGCCATGCGGCGGCGAGCACGGCGCTGCGGGCGCTGGGGATCGGGCCGGGCGAAGAGCGTGCGCCGGTCGCCACCGGCTCCACCGGCCCTCGGCGCTCGCCGGAGGGCGCGTCGAGCGGACACGTCATCCCATGAGCGACCTGCTGATCGCGGCGCCCCTACGGGTCGAGGCTGCCCTGATCTCCTCCGCCGTTCCTCGTCGTCGTGCGCGTGTGCGCAAGACCGGCATGGGCCCCGAGCGCGCCCGGACCGCGGCGCGAGCGCTGGCGGGGGAGGGGGCGGACGCGGTGCTCGTGCTCGGCTTCTGTGGAGGTCTCGATGCGACGTCCCTACCGGGCGAAGTGATCGTCGCCGAGGAGGTCTATGCCGCAAGCGATGAAGGACATTCCGCCGAGGAGCGTCTCCGCTGCGCGGGCGCGCAAGAGCTCGTGTCGATGTTGGGAGACCGTGGCATGCGCGTGCGCCGCGGCAAGATCGTGTGCGTCTCGCGCCTGGCGGTGGGCGAGCGGCGCGCGCAACTGCACAGCGGGGGGGCGATTGCCGTGGACATGGAGTCGGTCTGGCTCGCCCCCGCCGCCGCCGGGCGGCCGTTCGCGGTCGTGCGCGTCGTGCTCGACAGCCCCACTCACGAGCTGCTGCGCCCGCAGGCGGCGGTGGGAGCGGTGCGTGCCGCGCGGGCGCTTCGTCGCGTGGCCGCGGCCCTTCACGAGTGGGCGCCTCAAAGCTAAGGTAGGGACGATGGCGGTACCGATGAGGCAGGGCGCGCGCATGGGCTGGTACCTGCTGCGCCAGCGACTGGCCAAACGCGAGAAGTTCCCCCTGATCGTCGAGCTCGAGCCGCTGTTCCAGTGCAACCTTGCCTGCTCGGGCTGCGGCAAGATCCAGCATCCCGAGCACGAGCTGCGCCGGCGGATGGGAGTCGAGCAGGCGATCGATGCGGTCGAGGAGTGCGGCGCGCCGATGGTCTCGATCGCCGGTGGTGAGCCGCTGATCCACCCGGAGATCCACGTGATCGCCGACGAGCTGCTCAAACGCAAGAAGTTCGTCTACCTCTGCACGAACGCGCTGCTGCTGGAGAAGAAGCTCGAGAACTTCAAGCCGAGCCCGTACTTCTCCTGGGCCGTGCACATGGATGGCCTGCAGGAGCGCCACGATGCCTCGGTCGAGCGCGACGGCGTGTTCGAGAAGGCCGTCTCGGCGATCAAAGCCGCGAAGGCGGCGGGCTTCCGCGTGACGACGAACACGACGTTCTTCACGCAGGACTCGCCGAAGACGGTGCGTGAGGTGCTCGACTTCCTCAACGACGATCTCGAAGTCGACGAAATGATGATCTCGCCGGCCTACGCGTACGAGAAAGCGCCCGACCAGGAGCACTTCCTTGGCGTGACCGCGACGCGCAAGCTGTTCACGGAGGCGTTCAGCGAAGGCCGGCGCAAGAAGTGGCGCCTGAATCACAGCCCGCTGTTCCTCGACTTCCTCGAAGGCAAGGCCGAATTCGACTGCACCGCCTGGGGAATCCCCAGCTACTCGCTGTTCGGCTGGCAGCGTCCGTGCTACCTGATGGCCGACGGCTACACGAAGACCTACAAAGAGCTGATCGAGACGACCGACTGGGAGAAGTACGGTCGTGGCCGCGATCCGCGCTGTGAGAACTGCATGGCGCACTGTGGCTACGAGCCGACCGCCGTGCTGCAGACGACGCACTCGCTGCGCCAGTCGCTGCGTGCGCTCGCCGGGTAGTGGCGAGCGCAGCGGAGTCAGCCCAGGTTCGCGGACCGACCTTCGCTGCTTACGGAGACGCCTCCTGCTCGAGCTGCTCCGGGCGGATATCGCGCCAGGTCATCCCCTCGCGCAGCAGCGCCGGAGCGCCCAGCGCCAGGGCCGTCAGCACCTCGACGGCCTGCAGGATGATGCCGTATGCCAGCCCCGGCCCGGCGCCCACGCCGTAGGCGGCCAGCACGACCACGCAGGCGGCCTGGAAGACGCCCACGTTCGACGGGGTGGCGGGCACGACCGCGCTGACGTTGACCGCGAGCAGGATCGCCGCTGCCGTCACCAGGCTCGCGTGCGCCTGGAGCCCCAGCGCCAGCACGATCGTGTAGCAGGCAAGCCATTGCAGCGTCCACGCAAGCAGCTGGCACAGAACAGCGCTCGCGCCGTGGCGTGGATCGGCGAACACGCGCAGCCCCTGTCGCGCGAGGTAGAGCGCGCCGGCGATCGCGTCCGCCGCCCGTGCGATCCGCGCCGAGCGTGCCCTGCGGCCGATCCTCAACAGGCGCGGGCCGGCGAGCACGAGCGCGCCCGCGAGCAGTGGTACGGCGATCGCGGCGGCGAGACCGGCCGGGTGACCCTGCAGCAGCGGCACGCTCGTGAACGTGATGATGGCGAGGATCGCGAGGGCGAGCAGGTTGATCAGCGTCTGGGAGAACACGGTTCCGGCGACGACCGGCAGCAGCCGCTTGGCCGGGCCGTCGAGCCTGCGCGTCAGCACCAGCACGCGGGAGGGCTCGCCGATGCGAGCGGGGAACACCGCCGAGCCCATCACGCCGATCATCGTCGCGCGCGCGACCGCCGCGATCGGGATCGCCGTGTCGGGCAGCGCGGCGCGCAGCGCCTGCTGCCAGGAGATCGCGCGCAGCAGCAGCGACGACGACATCAGCACGAACGCCAACGCCACCCAGCCGGGAGTCGCGGTGATCAGGGCATGGCCGACACGGCCGAGGTCGAGGCGCGAGAGCGCGAACGCGAGCAGCCCCACGAGCAGGATCGCGACGGCGGCGAAGACGGCGCGCCTGCCCTCCCGCGATTGACGCCACGACGGTCGCTGAGGAGTGCTCATCGCGTCATGGGTCTATCAGAACGTGTTCAGAGCCGGGGCCGGCCACGGGTCCGGCCGGCTTCGGCTGTAAATTTGGCTATCTGGGCTGATCGGTGATCCGAACTCGGCTGTTATGCGAAAGGACACTGTATAGGGCCCTTGATCGGCCGATCGAGGTCTTACAAAACGAATCAGGAATCAAAATACACGTGGGGAGAAGATCAATGAGCACAAATCAGGACAGAGGCGACATCTCGATCAAGCTGTCGCCCGTGCAGGTCGAGCAGGTAATGCGCGCAGCCAGCCAGGCCCCTAACGGGACCGTTTCGAATCTCCTGCTCGCGGCGTTGGACAACGCCTATCCGCCTCCCAATGGGAGCGGCCGGCGAGCCTACAACCTGCATCGCGCCGCCCAGGAGGCGCTCGCCGCCTCGCTCGGGGATCCGCAGCTCTCGCAGTCGCTCTTGCGCGGGCTGTCGGTCCTCTCCTGCTACGGCCCGGATCGCCCGTGGCGTCCGATCGTCGAGCTGGCCACCCAGCTCGACATGTCCCCGTCCACCACCCACCGCTATGTGAAGACGCTCAAGGCGGTCGGCCTGCTGGAGCAGAACCCCACCACGAGGGAGTATCGCCCGGTCTCGCTCGACGAGTAGCAGTCGCGGCCGCGGCCTGGACCCGAGCACATCGGGTCCAGGCCGCAGTGCGGCCGGCGCCGGCGTGTCGGCTGCGCAGCGGTCGCGTCTCGCTGGGTGCGAGCGCCATCGGCTCGCGGGTGCCAGAGGTCTACGAGCTGCTGCGCGAGGTCTGCGGCGCTAAAGCCCACCGGCGTCAAAGCCGATGAGATAGGGCGCCTAGCTCCGCTTTTACGGGGCGGGTTGCGATGGAAAAAGGCACGCCCGTCGCGAGGCGGGTTCGCAAAGCCAGGGGTCTCCCGCAGATCGCCCAGCCGCCCGGCACGTTCTGTGAAGCTAGAAAGGAGCCCCTCCGATGGCCCGCTTTTTGAAGACAAAGAAGAAACGCCTTGTATTCGGCGTCGCCGTACTCGCACTGGCGATGGTCGCAACCGCGGTCGCCTACTGGACCAGCTCCGGCGAAGGCACCGGCGAAGGCAAAGCGAACTACGCCAGCGCATCGTTTGAAGTCAGCAGCGTCGCGGTCGAAGGGCTCTATCCCGGCGCCAACCCCGTGGTCACGGTGAAAGTCAAAGACAAAGACGCCAACCAAGCCGAGTATCTGACCAAGCTGGAAGCGGAAGTCGAAAAAACCTCAGTGGCGGAATGCAAAAAGGAATGGTTCGTCGTATCTCCCGCCTCGCAGGAACCGAAAGTTCTGATAGCCCACGGTGAAACCAAGGAATACACCGTGCACCTGGAAATGAAAGAAGAAGCCGCCGTCAACCAGAACGCGTGCAAGGGCGCTACGGTCACGCTCAAATACAAAGCTTCCTAACCGAATCGGATCATCGGACGAGCGCGCCGGCTACCCAAAGGTAGGGCGAGGGCCCAATGACAGGTCGTCGCCCTACCGACAAGGGGCGCACTCATGAGACCGAACCATCTCAGAACGCGCCGGCGGCGAATCGCGGCCACAATCGTGGTGGCGCTGAGCTTGCCGCTGAGCCTGCTGGCCGCGGGCGCCCTCGCGTACTGGTCGAACGCCGGCGAAGCCAGCGCATCGGCGAGCCTGGCGACGCTTTCAGCGCCCACGATCTCGAGCGCCACAGCGGGTGCCGGGACGGTTGCGCTCACGTGGTCGACCGTGACCGCACCCGCCGGCGGCACGGTCGAATATTACGTGACCCGCGATGGTGGAGCGCCCAGCAGCGGCTGTCCGAGCTCGAGCTCTCCCTCGACCGCGACGAGCTGCACAGACACGGGCATATCGATCGGCACTCACGAATACACGGTCACGGCGGTGTGGCGCAGCTGGACGGCGACGAGCACGACCAAATTGGTGACCGTCACCTTCGGCCCGGCCACTCACTTCCAGATCCAAGCCGCGAGCTCCACGCCCACTGCCGGCGAAACCGACAACCTGACGATCACCGCCAAGGATGCGAGCAACAACACGGTCAGCACCTACTCGGGCTCAAAGACCCTCACCTTCAGCGAACCCTCGAGCTCACCGAACGGAAAAGCACCCGCCTACCCGGCGACGGTCACGTTCACGGCGGGCGCGGGCACGGCCTCGATCAAACTGTACGACGCCCAGATCACCACGGTCAAAGCGAAGGAAGGCACGCTCGAAGGCACCTCGCCCAGCCTCACCGTAAAAGCTGGCGCAACCAAGAAATTGACGGTGCCCACGCCTTCAGAACAGGAAGCGGGCGTCGCGTTCAACGTGACGCTCACCGCCACCGACGAATATGCCAACGCCACGACCGGTTATGCGGGCTCAAAGACGCTCATTTGGAGCGGCCCCGCCAACGCGCCCAACGGTACGGCGCCCGAATATCCGGCCTCGGCGACGAGCGTGACGTTCAGTGAAGGCGTGGGCACCGCCTCACAGATCAAGCTGTACGACGCCCAGGCTCCCACGCTCAAAGTCAAAGAAGGCGCGATCGAAGGCGCCTCCGCTGCCTTCACTGTCAAGGGGGCCGGCGCCGTGAGCTTCAGCGTGACGACGCCTGCCGAACAGACCGCCGGCACGGCCTTCAACGAGACGGTGACCGCCTGGGACAGCTGGCACAACACCGCGAAGAGCTACGTGGGCGCAAAGACGCTCCTGTGGAGCGGCCCGTCCAACGCGCCGAGCGGACAGGCGACCGGTATACCCGGCGACGGTCACGTTCGCCGCGGGCGTGGGTACCGGCTCGATCAAACTGTACGACGCCCAGAGCATTACGCTAAAAGTGACGGAAGGCACGATCGAAGGGGCGACGGGCTCGTTGACGGTCAAGGCAGCCGCGACCAAGAAGCTCACCGTGCCAACGCCCCCCGAACAGGAAGCGGGCATTGCGTTCAACGTGACGCTGACCGCCACCGACGAATGGGGCAACCTCACCACGAGCTACGCGGGCGCAAAGACGCTTGCCTTCAGCGAACCTGCCAGCTCGCCCAGCGGGCAGGCGCCCGAATACCCGTCCACGGCGACGAGCGTGACGTTCACCGAAGGCGTGGGCACCGCCTCTCAGGTCAAGCTCTTCGCCGCCCAGACCACCACGCTCAAAGTCAAAGAAGGCGCCACCGTGGTCGGCACCTCGGGATCGTTCACCGTCAAGGCGGCCATTGCGGAACGCTTCGCCTGGGCGCACGCCGCGGTAACCGCCGGCAAAATCGAAGGGACCTGCCTCTTTACCTGCACGACGAGCAGCATCGGCAACAGTAAGAAGTTCACGGCGCACGCCAGCGTCACCGACAAATACGGGAACATCGCGAGCAACCTCGGCACCACCACCAAGGCGAAGGTCGAAAAGACAAGCGGCGAAGGCACCCTCACCAACGCCACCGGCCTCGCGATCCCCGCCGCGGGCCTCGCCGAATCCCCGACTGTCTTCGAATACACGAGCCCCGCATCCACCGTCAGCGAAGCCGTCCTCAAGCTCAAGTCAGAAGAAGGCACTCCCTACACCGAAGCCGAAGCGCACATCAAATATTAGTCGGCGTCCCGGTCGAGCTGAACTCGGCGCCGTAGCCGTCACCCGTGGCGCGGGATGCAGCTGATCTTTCCGTCGTTCTCGAGGATCGCCCACTGGATGTCAGCGACGGAGGTGATCTGCGCCTGACGGGCCTCCTCCTGGATGTCGCTGAGCGTGATGCGCTCCCGTCGCATGTTGCGCTCGATCGGCTGGCCATCTTGGATGAGCACGATCGGCTCGCCCTCGGCGATCAGACGCGCGTGTGCAGAGCGGAAGGAGATCCAGCTCACGCCTACGGAGAGAAGGGCGATCGTAGAGATCACGGTGAGGGTGCCCGTCACGGACTGGTCGCTTTGTGTGATGCCCTGCTGGACGAGATCGCCCAAGACCACGAGCAGGATGAGGTCGAACGGCTCGAGATCTGAGAGCTGGCGACGGCCGACGATACGGGTCACCATGAAGATGAAGAAGAAGACGACGGTGGCGCGGATTACGAGGTCCATGAGCTAAGGGAAGATCGTCAGCGAGCGATGGACGCCCACGAGCGGGGTTTCGCCGTCGTCGACCTCGACGTCCTCGCGGCGCTTGCCGACGTTCGTCGGGTTGACCTGAAAGTAGATCCAGCTGGTCAGCGATTCGCCCGGTTCGAGCTTGTCGTATGACAGGACGATTCTGCCGTCCTTCGAGCTCGCTTTGCTCGGTTCGGGCTCGATCGAGTTGACGCTCATCGATTCCCACCATCCTTCGTCGAAGACGATTTCAGGCTTCTTGATCTGACGGTGGGCGACCAGCTTGACCTTCACCTGGAAGATCAATCCGCTGCGCAGCCTGCTCGGCGCGGTGACGCTCAGGCTCGCGGCGCCCGCGTCAGCCGAGCTCGTGCTCGGCTTCTGGCCGAACACGCCGAGCAGCGCCAACACCGGCAACACGGCGATCAAGCCCAGCAGCAGCTTTCTGTAGTAGGGATAGTGGGAGCGGCCCGTCAGATCACGACTGCGCTCGAGCACCACCCCCTCGGGAGCATCTGCCATCGCGTGGGTATTCGCGGCCTGCGGCAATGACCCTCCTGGCCGCACCGATCCCGCTTCTGGGGCGAAGGCGGAGCTTTTGCACGTGCGCCAGGATTGAGTCCTGCCCGTGCGGGGTAGAACCGCCGCGAACGCGACGATCGAAGGAGACCTCGAGGTGAGAATCGGCTATTTCCTATCCAGCGAGGAGTTCGCCCCCCGCGAGCTCGTCCGGCAGGCACAGCTGTCCGAGCAGGCGGGCTTCGAGGGGCTGTGGATCTCCGACCACTTCCATCCTTGGAACGACGAGCAGGGCCACAGCGGTTTTGTGTGGTCGACGATCGGTGCGATCGCCCAGGCCACTTCGCGCATGAAGCTGACGACCGCCGTGACCTGTCCGACGATGCGCATCCATCCCGCGATCATCGCTCAGGCGGCTGCCACTTCCGCGGTCCTGCTGGAGGGCCGCTTCGCGCTGGGGCTCGGCAGCGGTGAGGCTTTGAACGAGCATATCTTCGGCGATCGCTGGCCGGCGGTGGACACGCGACTAGAGATGCTCGAGGAGGCGGTGGAGGTGATCCGGACCCTATGGCAGGGTGGGATGCAGAGCCACCGTGGACGCCACTACCAGGTGGAGAACGCGCGCATCTACGACCTACCCGAGCCGCTGCCGCCGATCCTGATCTCCGGCTTCGGCTCGAAGTCCACGAGCCTCGCGGCTCGCATCGGCGACGGCTACTGCACCGTCGGACCCGACGCCGAAGCCGTCGACTCCTTCCGCGGCGAGGCAGGCGCGGGCAAGCTCGTCGCGGGCGGCATGAAGGCATGCGTAGCGGCGAACGAGAAGGAGGCGCGCGAGACCGTGCACCGGCTGTGGCCCAACGAGGCGCTGCCGGGGGAGCTCGCGCAGATCCTGCCGACACCCGCGCACTTCGAACAGGCCTCTGAGATGGTCTCCGCCGAGCAGGCAAGCGAAGACGTGCCCTGCGGGCCAGACCTCGACGTGCACCTGCAGGCGATCAAACGCTATGAGGACGCCGGTTTCGACGAGCTGTACATCCAGCAGATCGGCCCAGACCAAGAGCGGTTCTTCGAGACCTACGCGAACGAGATCCTGCCGCGGTTCGTCGCGCGTGCGCCGGTTGCTGTCAGGTAGGTCCGCCCGGCACCTGTGCCGGGCGGACACGCCGTGCATGCACGGCGTGGGAGGCGCACATGTGCGCCCCCCGGCCAGGCCGCATGCGGCCTGGCTCGGCAGCGCGCATGCGCGCTGCCGCCGGCAGGCGCATGCGCCTGCCGGAACAGCACCTCAATCCCGGCTCGGGTCGAACCCGCCGCGGGAGTTGCGCTGCACGAGCGTGCCGCTCCAGCCCCGCAGAGGGTGCGCGTGCTCCCGCGCGAGCTGCGCGCAGACCCGTTTGGTGAGCACGAAGACGAGGACCGGAACGATCAGGAACGCGCCGCGAAAGAACCACACCGCGCCTTCGTAGCCGAACCCGAACTGGAAGAACAGCCTGTCCGCCGACCCGGCGGCGAACACCACCGCCACCGCGCTGAGCACAGCCGCAGCGAGCGCGCTGCGCCGCGGGTTGTCGCGCGGACGCTCGAGCAAATCGTGGCGACGGTAATCCTTGCTGATGAAGCGCCGGTCGAGCCACGGCAGGGCATACAAAAGGCCGAACACAAGGCCGGGGAACAGCACCCCGCCGAAAAACGGGTTAGGCACGAGCGTATGCCCAAAGGTGTGGATCTCCAGGTTCGGCATCAACCTGAGCGCGCCGATCAGCCAGCCCAGATACCAGTCCGGCTGCGCGCCGTTGGTGCCAATGTAGGGGTGGTAGGGACCCCACAGCCACACCGGGTTGATCTGGATCAGACCGCCCATCAGCACCAGCACCGCCGCCACCGCGGCGAGCAGGCCGAGCGAGCGCAGCGCGTAGCCGGGCCACATCGGCGTGCCGACCACGTTGTCCTCGCGCCGGCCCGGTCCAGGGAACTGCGAGTGGCGCTGGCGCATGATGATCGCCAGGTGCACGGCGATCAGCGCGCCAATGGTCGCCGGGATGATGAACACGTGCGCGATGAACAGACGCGACTCGAACGCTGTCGATCCGGGGAAGCGCCCGCCCCACAACGCCGTGGCGAACGGGCCGCCGATCAGAGGGAGTGACATCGCGACTCCCCACGCGATCGCCAGCCCCATGCCCGAGAGCAGGTCGTCGGGCAACGAGTAGCCCGCGAACCCCTCGAGGATCGCCAGCGCCAGCAGCGTCACGCCGATGAAGTAGTTGATGTCGCGGGGCTTGCGAAACGCACCGGTGAAAACGATCCGCAGCAGATGGAGCGTGATCGCCGCGACGAACACCAGCGCCGCCCAATGGTGAACCTGGCGGGCGAGCAACCCGCCTGAGACGTTGAACGAAACGCGAAGCGTCGAGGCATAGGCGTCCGAGACGCTCTGGCCCCGCAGCGCCTGGTAGCCGCCGTGGTAGACGGCCTGCGTGGTGTCCGGGTCGAAGAACAGGGCGAGGAAAGTGCCGGTGAGGACCAGCACTACAAATGAGTACAGCGCGATCTCCCCAAGCAGGAAGCTCCAGTGGTCGGGAAACACGTAGTCCATCAGCCACCGCATCCCACGCGCGGCTCCCAGTCGCTCGTCTACGAACGCCACCGCCTCCCCGGGCCGCCCGCCCCCGTCGGTGCGGCTCACTTCGAGTCCCCCCACCAGGACGGGCCGACCGGCCCGGACATCGGCCCGGCGGCGCGCAGCACGCCGGCACCGTCGATCCGCAACGGTAGCTGTGGCAGTGACCGCCCGGCGGGGCCGAACTCGACGCTGCCGCCGTCGAGCACGTCGAACGTCGAGTAGTGGCACGGGCACACCAGCGCCGGTCCGCGCGACTCGGTGGACGGGCTCAACGGGTCGCGGAACAACGAGATCGCGCAGGCGGCGTGCGTGCATATCTTCGAGTAGGCGAGGATGCCCTCGGGTGCCCAGCCGGCCCGCTCGGCGGGCAGCTTGAGCGTCGTCGGGTTCACGCGCACGAGCACCACTGGAGAACCGAGATCCTCGCGGTCCGCGTTCTGTGGGAACGCGGTCACGAAGCTACGTTCGACGACGTCCGCGGCGAGGATCGGCTTGCCCTGCTCGTCCACGAGCGCGCGCCCCCCATGCCACGGCGTCCGCCGCAACTGCTCCTCCAGGCCGGGGTCGAGCGCGCCGAGCGGGATCGCGACCGCGGCCGTCAACCCCGCTCCGGCGGCTCCCGCGGCGCCGGCCAGCAGTCGCCGGCGCGTGATCCCCTCGACGCCCGCCGCCGCCTGCTCGCGCACCTGACGCGCCGTCTCGGGGTCGGCGAGCCTGGGGCGTTGCTCGACCTTCGTCTCCTGTGGCACCAGCCAGCGTCCGGCGAGCACCAGCGCCGCCGCCAGCAGCGCGAGCGCGGCTCCGAGCGCGAGGCCGAGCAGTTGCGTGTCGGGGTGAAGCACGAACAGCGCGACGAACGCCAGCGCCGCGGCGGGCACGAGCAACAGCACCAGCGCCACCAGCCGCTCCGCCCAGGCGGGGGCACCCGCGTGGCGCCCGGACGGGTCGTGCTCGTCATGCGCAGCGCGGCGGCGCAGGCCACCTGTGCGCCACACCCAGAACATCACGATCGTCTTCCAGATGCGGCTCATGCGACGCCGCCCGTCCGTCCTGGAGGCTCAGGGTCATCGCTCGTGCGCTCGCCCAGCAGCCGCGCGATCAGCAGCAGCGCCGCCGCCGCCAGCAGCCAGGCGACCATCCCCTCGGGAATCGGGCCGACCCGCCCGATGCCCCAGCCGCCCAGGTTGTCGGGGTGCTGGATGCTCTGGATGTAGCGGGCGAGCGAGCTCACCTGCGCTGTGGAGAGCTCGCCTTCGCCGAAGCGCGGCATCACATACGGGCCGATCCGGATCGCCTCGCCGACCTGCGTCGGTGTCGCCTCGTTCAGCGACGGCACGATCGCGCCGGTCACGATCCCGCCCTGCCCTTGGATCGAGTGGCAGCCCGCGCAGTCGAGGCCGAAAAGCCGCTGGCCGTCCGCCAGCGACCCCTGCCTGGGGCGCACGACTGGGATTTCCGGACCGCCGAACGACGCTACATAGGCGATCAGCGCCTCGATCTTGCTCTGCGGGAACGCCGGGCTGGTGCGCAGCGGCTGGGCGCGGCTGGAAGGCAGCGGCATCCGCCCGGTCTCCAGGTAGAAGTCCGCGGCCAGCGCGCCGGCGCCGTGCAGGCTGGGGCCGCGGCCACGGATGCCTTGCGCGGCGACGCCGTGACAGGCCGCGCACGAGGACTCGAACAATGAGCGTCCTTGTGCCACCAGCGAGGAAGGCACGCCGGCGGTGGCCTGGGCGTGGTGGCGCTCGTGTTCCCGCGTGCCGCGAAGTCGACCAGCGCGAGCGCTCCGCACACCACCGCCGCGATTGCCATCAGCCCCCGTCTCATATGCCCACCAGCTCTCCCTCCGGATCGCCGCTCGCGCCGGCTCTGCCGCCTGCCACCGCCGTGCAGGTACGCGTCGCGGCGTTGCTGGCGTCGCTCCTCGGCGATCATCGCTCCCATCGCGACGACGATCGCCAGGGCTCCCATCGCAAGGCCGCCGGCGACGAGCATGATCATCCCCGCGGCCCGCTGGTCTGAGAGCGCCGAAGTGTGAAGCGCCCGCGCAGGCGCCAGATAGAGCGAGTAGCGGACGCGGGCGTCGAAGAGGAACACCCCGGCGGGCACCGACATGACAACCATCGCGGCCATCAGCCAGGAGAACCGTACGATCGCGCCCGGCGGGTGCGGATCGGATCAGCCGCGAGCAGCGGCGAGCAGGAGGAGCATCCCCGACCAGAAGTAGGCGGCGTGCTCGCAGGCGTGGATCGTCTGGTTGCGCAGCGCCGCTTCATAGACGCCCGTCAGGTGCGTGCCGAGCACGACGAGGGTGAACAGCGCGAACCCGCACCCGGGCCGCGTCAACAACCGCACCCAGCGCCCGCGCAGCAGGCCGGCGATCGCGTGCCGGCCGGCGGGGGGGCACGCGCTCAACGCCAGCCTCACCGGCGCCCCCCACAGGATCAGGGCAGGCGCGGCGAGGATCAGCAGCAGATGCTCGACGACGTGGATCGAGAGCAGCTCATCGGCGTACTCGTCGATGCCCGTCGTCAGCGCGAGCGCCAGCGCCAGCAGGCCGCAGGTGAACGACGCCAGCCGCCACACAGGCCAGCGTCGGCGGGAGCGGACCATGCCCCACACGTACAGGCCCGCCGCCGCAACGCACACGCCGAGCAGCCCCGGCTCGAGCGTCCAGGTGCCGAGCAGGCGTGCGAGGGTCGGTGGCTGGGTGCTCACCGCGAGCCCTCCTCGCGCAGCGTGTGCCTCCGTGCGCGCTGCTCGCGCACGACGCCGCCGAAGCCGAGCGCGGCGATCCCGACGCCGATCAGGATCAGCCACAGCCCAAACCCCGCGCCGAGTAGCACCACCGCCAACCCAACGACCAGCGTCACCGTTGCAAGCGAGCTTTCGGCGATCAGCCGCGGCCGCTCCACTGCCCCCGGCGCGCATCCAGCGCCCACAGCACGAGGCCGGCGGTCACGCACGCCGCGCCGGCGACGGCGGGGATCGAGAACTGGATGAGTTTCGGCGCGAACACGGCCTGCAGGCAGGTCAGGGCGCCGTCCCACCAGCCACAGGCCCCAGCCGAGCAGCACGATCGCGGCGCGTCTCATCCGCTCGCCTCGCCCGTTTCGCGCAGGTCGAGCAACGGCGCATATGAGCGGATCGGCGGCAGCGCACGGAAGTTGTGGCGCGGTGGTGGGGAGCTCGTGGCCCACTCGAGCGTGTGCGCGCCCCACGGGTCATCTCCGGCTGCGTGTCGGCGGCGCAGCGAGACGAGCACGTTGAGCATGAACACGAGCACCGACAGCGCGATCACCACCGACCCCGCGGTCTCGAGGATGTTCAACCCCTGCCAACCGCTGGAGGCGGGGTAGCGCGCGATCCGGCGTGTCATGCCCTCCGCACCGAGAATGAACATCGGGAAGAAGGTGAGGTTCGTGCCGATCGCCATCAGCACGAAATGCGCCTTTCCCAGCCGCTCGCGCAACATCACACCGGTGATCTTCGGAAACCAGTAGTAGATTCCCGGCGAACAGCCCGAAAGCGCTGCCCGCGAAGATCGTGTAGTGAAAGTGCGCGACCACGAAATAGGACATGTTCAGCCCGTAGTCCAACGGCGGAGACGCGACGATCACCCCCGTCAACCCGCCGACGAGGAACTGCACGAGGAACCCGAGCGCGAACAGGAATGCCGTGGTGAAACGCAGGCTGCCGCGCCAGATCGTCGCCAGGAAGTCGAAATACTCAACGCCCGCCGGGACGATCAGGGCGGTGGAGGTCAGCGCGAAGTACTTGTTCGACAGCACCCCAAAGGTGAACATGTGGTGCGCCCACACGGTCATCGAGAGCCCCGCGAACGCGAGCAGTGCCACCACGAACGCCGAGTAGCCGAAGAACCGTCTTGCGGAGAACGTGGCCAGCACCTCTCCGACCATCCCCACGAACGGGAAGAACATCACGTACACAACCGGGTGCCCGTAGAACCAGAACAACGCCTGGTAGTCCACGGCGCCGGAGCCGCCGACCAGCACGCCGCCGAAGTGCCTCTGCGCCCACAGCAACCCCAGCGCGAGTAGCAGCGCGGGGAACCCGAACACAACCATCAGGCAGGTCACGACCATCGTCCAGGTGAACACCGGCATCCGCATCAGCGTCATGCCCGGCGCGCGGGCCCGCAGCGCCGTCAACAGGATGCACCCGGCCCACAGGATCTGCCCGAGCGTCGCCAGCATCACCCCGAAGATCCACAGTTCCATGCCGCTTCCAGGCGAGTGGATCGATTCCGAGAGCGGGTCGAAGCCCCACCACGACGCGCTCGCGGCGCCGCCGCTGGTGAGAAATCCCGACCACATCAAAGCGCCTCCACAGACGTACATCCACAAGCCGGCGAGCACGACCCGTGGCCCCGCGATCTCCGCCGCTCCGACCTGCAAGGGCACGAAGTAGATGCCGACCGCCAGCGCCACCGGGACGATCACGAGGTAGACCATCGTCGAGCCGTGCATCGTGAACAGCTCGTTGTAGGTCTGCTGTGAGACCACGCCGCCGTCTGCGGCGAGCTGGCTGCGCATCAGCAGCGCCAGCAGCCCACCCGCGAGGAAGAACAGGAACGCGATCGCGCAGGCCGTGCCGGCGATCCGCTTGTGATCTGTGGAGGCAAGCGTGCTCGAGGCGACACGGGCCGGTAGCGCCACCGTGCTCATGAGCTGCTGCCCCCACGCGCGTGTTCCTGTGCCAGCCATTCGCGGAAGCGCCGCGGGCTCACCGCCTGCACCGCGAAGTGCATCTCACTGTGGTTCACACCGCACAGCACCGAGCACTCCCCGCCGTAGTGGCCGGGGCGCTGAAAAAGCAGATCGAAGTGCGTCGTGTAGCCCGGCACGAACTGACGCTGGTAGTGCAGTCCCGGTACCCAGAAGCCGTGGATCACGTCCTCGGAGGTGCCGCTGATTTCGATCTCGGTCCCGGTTGGCACATACGCCGGCGCGGGGTGCCAGGTGTCGATAGCGACGACGCTCACGCCGTCCGCATAGACGAAGCGCCAGCTCCACTGTGCGGCGATGACCTTCAGGCGCAGCCCCGGATCGGCGACCGTGCGGTCGATCGGAGTCTCCGCGGTGAACGTCACCCACACCAGGAACCCGGTCACGCACGCCAGCGCGCACGCGTAGGAGACCTCGACCAAAAGCGCCTGCGAGCCTCCCGGCGTGGTGCGTCGCGCGCCGCCCACCAGCAGCACCACCAGCATCCCGACGACCAGCACGAACACCCCGACCGCGATCGGCAGATAGATGCCTTGCACGTGCTCATAGGCGTGAAGTGTGTTTCCCATCAGCGCTCGTAGCGCTCTGCCTCGTCCTCGCGCAACGCCAGCCCCAGCCCAGGCGTGGCCGGGTCCGGGCACAGCGCGCCATCCCGCAGCGGCAGCACCCCGTCGAACAGAAGCGCCTCGATACGCGCGTGGTCGTGGAAATACTCCACGTGCTCCAGCGGCTCGATCGCAGCGCATACGTGTGCGTGGATCGTCGGGCTCGTGTGCGCCGAGAGTCGCAGCCCGCGAGCGGCGCACAGCGCGCCCACCTGCAGGAGCTGGGTGATCCCGCCGCAGCGGGTCACGTCCGCCTGCAGCACATCCACGGCGCCCGCATCGAGCATCCGCCGGAAGTAGAAGAGGTCATAGCCATACTCGCCCGCCGCGACGTCCATTCCCGCCGGGGCGCGGTCGCGCAGCAATCGCAGCCCTTCGAGGTCATCAGAGGACACCGGCTCCTCGAACCACGTCGCCCCCGACTCGCCGGCGAAGGTCTCGGCCAGCCGCAGGGCCTGCTTGCGGCTGTAGGCGCCGTTGGCGTCGACGAACAGGCCGGCGTCCTCGCCGATCACCTTGCGGGCGTGACGGACCCGTTCCGGGTCCCTGTCCGGCTCGGAGCCGACCTTCATCTTCACCGCCGTGATGCCCTGCTCCATCCAACCGGCGAGCTGGCGCTCCATCTGCTCCGGCGTGTAGGAGGTAAAACCGCCGCTGCCATACACCGGCACGGTCTCGTGAACACGGCCCAGCAGGCTGGACAACGGCATGCCCAGAAGGCGTGCCTTCAAGTCCCACAAGGCGATATCGACCGCTGAGATCGCACTCGAGGCGACCCCCGGGTAGCCGATGTTGCGCACCGCGCTGCGCATCCGCTGCCAGGCCGCCGGCGGGGAAAGCGCATCGATGCCGACGACTGCGTCGCGCAACAGCTCCCCCACCAGTCCTGCGGCCGCGCCCGCGGCATAGCCGAACCCGAGCCCCGACTGTGCCGCCGCGCTTACCTCTACGACAACGAGCGTCGTCGAGCTCCACTCGAGAGTGCCGTCCGCCTCGGGGGCGTCGGTGGGAACGGTGAACGCACGCGCGCGCACGCTCTCGACGGGGACCTCGGGCGCGGGGGAGGGGGGAGTCGATCGCGTGAGTGTCTCGACGCCGTTTGCGAGCCCCCGTGCCGCCATTTCCCCGCCTCTTATCGCGTGCCGACGAAGCGAGCGTTCTGCTCGCTATCCACCTCGACGTGCTCGGGGCGCGTCTGCTGCGAGTCCGTCGCCCCCTCGACCTTGTCGCCCTCCGGGTCGAGTTGCCCGTGATGCAACCGAGCCGCGATCAAATACACGCCCCCGCCGAGCACTCCCACCACGACGAGCACGATCACCAGAATGAAGAAGGCTCCGATTTCCATGCCTTCTCAATACCCAAAGCGGGCTCATGCAAACCCAAAGCGGGCTCATGCAACCATCTCCGGTCCAGCGCTTGTCCGGCCCATCGTCGCGGGCAGGCCCGTTGGCCTTCTCACGGTGTCCATCGCCAAGCCGCGCTCGACGTCTTCTTCGCGACTAGCTCGCTTCCAGGGAGTGGCCGGAAACCACGGTGGCGCTCTGGCTCAGCGCGAGCGCCGCCTCGATGTGGGAAAGATGGGTGAGCGTCTGCGGGAAGTTGCCGAGCAGCTCGCCGCTGTCGGGATCGACCTGCTCGGAGAACAGGCCGTGCGGGCTCGCGCGCGCTCATCGCGCGATCGAACACCTCGCGCGCGTCCTCGTAGCGCACCCTGATGGGCGTAGCACTCCGCCAGCCAGAATGAGCACGCCAAGAAAGCGCCCTCCTTGCCGGGCAGCCCATCCTCGCGCCGGTAGCGGCGCACGAAGCCGCCGACGCCGAGCTGCTCGTGGATCGCGTCGGGCGGTGCTCGACCATCCGCTCGTCGTCGAACTCTACGAACCCGACCCTCGGAAGCAGCAGCAGCGCGGCATCCAGCTCCGGCTCGTCGAAGCACTGCACGAACACGCCACGCTCGGCGTCGAACCCACGCTCGCTCGATCGCCTCGCGGATCTCCTTGCGCGCCTTCTCCCAGCGCCGCACGGGCGCCTTGCGCACGCACTCCTCCGCGAGCCGCAGCCCGCGATCGACGGCCGCCCAGCAGCACGCCTTGGAGTGCACGAAGTGGCGCGGCTTCCCACGCCACTCCCAGATCCCGTGGTCGGGCTCCTGCCAGCGCTCGACCGCCGTCTCGACGAGCTCTGAGAAGAACCGCCACTCGTCGTCGTCGGGGGACCGTCCCCGCCGATGCCAGCGCCAAGCGAGGTTCAGGATCTCCCCGAGCGCGTCCAGCTGCAACTGGCGAGCTGCCTGGTTGCCTACGCGCACCGGGCGCGAGTCGCGGTAGCCCGCCAGGTCGAGCTCCTGCTCTGAGATGCGTCGCTCCCCGCCGATCCCGAACAGGATCTGCAGATCCTCCGCGTGCCCGGCGGAGCTGCGTACGATGAAGTGCCTGAACCGCTCGGCCTCCTGTCCGCAGCCCATCTCCGCCAGCGCGTTCGCCGTCAACGCCGAGTCTCTGATCCAGCTGAAGCGGTAGTCCCAGTTGCGCTCGCCGCCGAGAGTCTCGGGCAACGAAGCGGTGGGCGCTGCGACGATCGCGCCCGTCGGCGCATACGTGAGCGCCTTCAGCGTCAGCGCCGAGCGGACCACCGCCTCTTGGTCGACGCCGTCGCTGTGCAGCCGCTTGCGCCAGCGCTGCCACCACGCGATCGTCTCCGCCAGCCGCGCGTCGACGGCCTCCCCGTCGAGATCGGAGGTCTGCTCGTCCTCCAGCAGGTGGGGTCTGACGAACCGCATCAGCAGCCGCAGCCGCTCACCCGTACGCAGAGACGCGCGCGCACAGAGGCTCTCGCCGTCGCTGTCGAGCTCCCCGTCGCTCCAGATCAACAGGCCATCGTCGCCGCCGATCGCGCTGAACAAGCCGCTGTCCGAGCGGCGCAGCCACGGCCGCACAGCCCCGTAGTCAAAGCGCGGCTCGATCCCTATCTCGACCGATGCAGTGCCCTGCCGGCACTCGACGATCCTGACGATCTCCCGCCGCGGCTGCTGTGCGCCGCGCTCGCGCATCGCGAAGCAGTCGAGCACCCGCAGCGTCCCCGTCTCTCCCTCCAAGACCGTCTCGAGCACCATCGTGTCCTTCAAGTAGGAGCTGCCACCCGTCCGGGTCAGGCCCGTCGGCGAAGCGCACCTCACAATGCCCTCCCTGCTCCCAGTCGAGCAGGCGCCCGAAGCAGCTGCCGCTGTCAAAGCGCGGCAGGCAGCACCAGTCGATCGAAGCAGCGTCAGAGACGAGCGCCGAGCCCTGACAGTCCCCGATCAGGGTGTAGGCGGCGAGCGGCGGCGCGTCGCCCTCCTTGCTCATCTTCGCCACCTCGACGCGCCCAGCGCGCGTGTCAGCGCGGCGAGCCCGAGGCCGCCGAGCCCGACCCGGTGACGAGTCGCGAGCCACTGGACGCTTTGGTCATGCGCTTGGGAATCGAAGTCCCCGTGTGCGCCGCGATCACCCGGCAGCGGCTCGAAGAGGTTGTCTGGGCGTCCGGCCGGCACCGGCTCCTTGGTCTGCTGGGCGTCGTAGCCGGTGCGCGCCAGATAACGGTCGGCGAAGCCAGGTGCGAGCGCGTTGCCGATCAGCGTAAAGGCGGTGGAGGCGCCGACCCACCACTCGCGTCGCGCAGGCCGCTCGGCGGCCGCCACGATCGCGCGCGCGGCGACCTCCGGCTGATAGATCGGCGGGACCGGCTGGGGGTGGCGCGGCAGCCGCGTGCGCACCACGTCGAACTGCGGCGTGTTCAGCGCCGGCAGCTGGACCATCGTCACCCGGACAGGGCTGTCTTCGTGCATCAGCTCGCAGCGCAACGACTCGGTGAACCCCTGGATCGCGTGCTTTCGAGGCGCAGTAGGCGCTCTGCAACGGAATCCCGCGATAGGCCAGCGCCGAGCCGACCTGCACGATCACGCCGCGCTCGCCGCGGGCGCATCCGCCTCAGCGCGCACAGAGTGCCGTACACCACCCCGAGATAGGTGACTTCCGTGACCCGGCGAAACTCCTCCGGGGAGATCTCGCTCACCGGCGCGAACACGCGTCGCCATCGCGTTGTTGACCCACACGTCGATCGGGCCGAGCTCCCGCTCGATCGCCTCCGCCGCGTCGCTCGAGCGCCTGCGCGTCCGCGACGTCGGCGGGCGCCGCCGAGCGCTCGTCGCTCCGAGCGACACCACCTCGGCCTCGGTCGCTCGCAGCGCATCGACGCCGCGCGCAATCAGCCCGACGGCAGCGCCCTTGCGCGCGAACGCTTGCGCGGTCGCCCGCCCCACTCCCGAGCTGGCCCCGGTGACCGCCACGACGAGACGGCGACCATCGGTCATTGCAGGGTTCGCCGTCTGCTGTTGGGTTGCGCTGGACAAGCTTGCTCTCCTCGAAGTGTGGGATACAGCGAGGGCTGCTTACCCGCGAAGTCAAACCGCAACCGGTGGCGCTCAACCGGCGTCTTACTGCTGCGTATCCATTTCGGGAAGACAACGCCACATGTGGCGTTGTCCCTGGCCGCACGATGTGCGGCCCGGCCGGCCGGCGCATGCGCCGGCCGGAACAGCAAAAGGACACGACTCGTTTCATGTGCGGGAGCAACGGGTAGCCCTCGGTCTTGTGACCACGGAGGGAGCGCCAGCATGAGCGAGACCGTCGCCGACCACCTGCTCGACCGCCTTGCCAGCCGAGTGGGGAGTGACGGCGCATCTACGGCTATCCCGGGGACGGGATCAACGGCATCATCGGCGCCTTCGGGCGCAGCGACGACCGCCCGGAGTTCATCCAGGTCCGCCACGAGGAGATGGCCGCGTTCATGGCCTGCGCGCACGCGAAGTTCACCGGCGAGGTCGGCGTGTGCCTGGCGACCTCCGGGCCCGGCGCGATCCACCTGCTCAACGGGCTGTACGACGCCAAGCTCGACCACCAGCCGGTCGTGGCGATCGTCGGCCAGCAGGCCCGCCTCGGGCTCGGCGGCAACTACCAGCAGGAGGTCGACCTGACGACGCCTGTTCAAGGACGTCGCGCACGAGTACGTGCAGATGGCCACCGAGGCGGGGCAGATCCGCCATCTGATCGACCGTGCGATGCGGATCGCGCTCTCCGAGCGAACCGTGACGTGCGTGATCGTGCCCAACGACCTGCAGATGGAAGACGCCGTGCCCGACCCCGCCGCACGCGCACGGGACGGTGCATTCGGGCGCCGGCTATGAGCGACCTCGAGTTGTCCCCGAGGAGGAGCAGCTGAAGCGTGCCGCCGAGGTGCTCAACGCAGGGGAGAAGGTCGCGATGCTGATCGGCGCCGGCGCGCTGCATGCCACCCAGGAGGTGATCGAGGTCGCCGACGCGCTCGGCGCGGGCGTCGCCAAGGCGCTGCTCGGCAAGGCCGCCGTCCCCGACGACCTGCCGTTCGTGACCGGCTCGATCGGCCTGCTCGGCACCCGGCCGAGCTGGGAGCTGATGCAGGACTGCGACACGCTGCTGATGGTCGGCTCGAGCTTTCCCTACTCCGAGTTCCTGCCCGAAGAGGGCGAGGCGCGCGGCGTGCAGATCGACCTCGACGGACGGATGCTCGGCATCCGCTACCCGATGGAGGTCAACCTCGTCGGCGACAGCGCGCTGACCCTCAAGGCTCTGCTGCCGCTGCTGGAGCGCAAGCAGGATCGCTCCTGGCGCGAGAAGATCGAAGGGAACGTCGCGGACTGGTGGCAGGTGATCGAGCGACGCGCGCTCGAGCCCGCAGAGCCCGTGAACCCGCAGCTGATCTTCCACGAGCTGTCAAAGCGCCTGCCCGACGGGGCGATCCTCACCTCCGACTCCGGCTCGGCCGCCAACTGGTACGCGCGCGATGTGCGCCTGCGCGCCGGGATGCTCGCGACGCTGTCGGGCACGCTCGCGACGATGGGGCCGGGCGTGCCCTACGCGATCGCGGCGAAGTTCGCCTACCCCGACAGGCCGGTGATCGCGCTCGTCGGCGATGGGGCGATGCAGATGAACGGTCTGGCGGAGCTGATCACGATCGCCAAGTACCGCGAGCGCTGGTCGGATCAGCGCCTGATCGTGATGGTGCTCAACAACCGTGATCTCAACCAGGTGACGTGGGAGCAGCGCGCGATGTCGGGCGACCCCAAGTTCGTCGAGTCCCAGGAACTGCCGGACGTCCCGTATGCGCAGCTGGGCGCAGCTGCTCGGCCTGAACGGCATCCGAACCGACGATCCAGACGCGATCGGGGAGTGCTGGGATCGCGCGCTCGCAAGCGACGGTGCCGACCGTGCTGGAGGTCGTGTGCGACCCGGAGGTTCCGCCGTTGCCGCCGCACATCACGGTCGAGCAGGCCCGCTCCTTCGCCTCCGCGATCCGGCACGGCGACCCGGCCCGCCGGCGGATCATCGCGCAGGCGATCCGCCAGAAGCTCCCGGAGATCCTGCACAGTCGCTCGAGTCGATGAGCTGGGGTCTCATGCGTAACGTGCGCCGCGGGCGGTTGCAGCGCGCGCTCTCCGCCGCCACCGCCCTCAGCGCGCTCCCGCTCGGCCTTGAGATCTACTTCGAGCACTTCCGTGGCTCTTTTGGCGACAAGTGGATGTGGACCCCTGTCGCGCTCTCCCCGATGCTGACACTCGCCGGACTGGCCGGCGTGCGCTCCAAGCGCGCTGCCACCACCGTCCTGCCGGCCGTCTCGGCGCTCTACTGCCTCGACGGGCTGATCGGCGTCTATACCCACGTGCAGGGTGTCCGCAAGCGCCCCGGCGGTTTCGATGAGCCGCTCTACAACATCGTGATGGGGCCGCCGCTTGCTCGCGCCGGGATCGCTCGCGCTGGTTGGTGGGATGGGGCTGCTGGCCGCCGTCGTTCAACGAGAGCGATAGGGCGGATGGCCACCAGCGCCAAGTCAGACGGAGCGGGGCACCTGCCCAAGCAGGGAGGCCACACCAAACCAGGGCCGCCCCCCGGATCTCCCCACGCCAGCGCCGTGGGACGACACCACAGATGCGCGGCCGATATCCCGACTACGACGTGCTCGCCACGGTCAACCACTGGGACCCCCTCACGCGCGGGGTCGTGCTCGACCGGGTCGCGAACGTGCCGCCGATCCGCTTCTTCGACGAGACCCAAACGCAGGACGCTGCGTGCGTTCTGCGACGTCGTGACAGGACAGGACCGCGACCCGCGCATCCCGGTGCTCGAGATGGTCGACGCGAAGCTCCACGCCGGCCGCCTGGACGGGTTCCGCTACCACGACATGCCGGCGGACCCGGAGACCTGGCGGCGAGTGGCCGCCAACCTCGACGCGAGCGCCCGACAGGCCGGCTGCGAGCAGGGGTTCGCCGCAGCCGGCGACGAGCTTCAGCACGAGCTCGTCGAGCGCTTCTCAAAGGGCGAGCTCGAATGGGACGATCTGCCGGTCAAACGCGCCTGGGCGGTAGTGATACGCCTGGTGCTCGCCGCCTTCTACTCCCATCCCTGGGCGTGGAACGAGATCGGGTTCGGCGGTCCCGCCTACCCTCGGGGCTTCGCGCGTCTGGGGCCAGAGCAGCGCGAGCATTGGGAGTCGCCCCCCGAGTTCGCGGTCGATCCTGTGTCCGACGTGAAGGAGCGGGGAGTGGAGTGAAAGAGCAGCTGCGCGTGGCGCTCAAGGGCTCGCTGCGCCCGCCCGAAAACGACTCGGCGTTCCTGCTCGATCCACACAAGCGCGGCGTCCCAGGCCGCGAGCGCATGCGCCGCTACAAACCCGAAGACCCGGTTGACATGCTGATCGTCGGCGCGGGCGCCGGCGGCGCCACGCTCGCCCAGCGCCTGGCCCGCAGAGGCTGGAAGATCCTCGTGTTGGAGGCCGGGCCGTTCTGGGACCCAGACGCCGACTGGGTCTCCGACGAGGCCGGCGCCCACGCGCTGTACTGGACCGAGCCAAGGGTAATCGGCGGGCAGGACCCCGTGGAGCTCGGCAAGAACAACTCCGGGCGCGGCGTCGGCGGCTCGATGATCCACTACGCCGGCTACACCCCGCGCTTTCACCCCTCGGACTTCGAGGTCGCAAGCCGCGACGGGGTGGCAGCCGACTGGCCGATCTCCTACCAGGAGCTCAAGCCCCACTACGAGCGCCTGGAGCGCGAGCTGCCCGTCGCCGGGGAGTGGTGGCCGTGGGGGGACCCGCACGGCTATCCGCACGGCCCGCACCCGATCGGCGCCGGCGCGCTGCGCGCCTGGGAAGGCGCCCGCCGCCTTGGCATCCAGATGCGCGTCGGTCCCGTCGGGATCGCCAACGGCAGCTTCGGGCACCGTCCACACTGCATCTACCGCGGCTACTGCCTGCAGGGCTGCAAGGTGAACGCCAAGGCGTCCCCGCTCGTCACCCACGTCCCCGACGCGCTCGAGCACGGGGTGGAGATCCGCGCCGACTGCATGGTCACCCGCATCGAGACCGACGAAGCCGGACGCTGCACCGGCGTCACCTACTTCCATGACGGCCGCGAGCGCTTCCAGGCCGCGGAGGCGGTGGCGATCGCCGGCTACTCGATCGAGACACCGCAGGCTGCTGCTGCAACTCCACCAGCAAGCGCTTCCCAAACGGCCTGGCCAACGACAACGACCTCGTCGGCCGCGGGGTCATGGTCCAGGGCGCACCGCAGGTCGCCGGACGCTTTCCCGAAGAGATGCGCATGTACAAGGCGCCGCCGCCGGAGATCAGCTCAGAGCAGTTCTACGAGACCGACCCGGACCGCGGCTTCGCGCGCGGCTTCTCGATCCAGACCGTCGGGCCGCTGCCGATCGGCTGGGCCGAGCACGTGCTCGCCGACGGACACTGGGGGCAGGCGCTGCGCGAGTACATGCGCGACTACAACCACTGGTACACGCTCGGCGTCCTCTGCGAGCTCCTGCCCCGGCCCGAGAACAGGGTCACGCTCGCAGATGAGACAGACGCCCACGGCATACCGGTCGCGCGCCTTGACTACACCCAGTGCGAAAACGACCGCGCCAACATCGCCTACGCCAAGAGCAAGCTGCACGAGATCCTCGACGCCGCCGAAGCCCAGGACGTCCTCACGATCGACCGCTACGCCCACCTCGTCGGCGGCTGCGCCATGTCCGCCTCGCCCGACACCGGCGTCGTCGACTCAGACCACCGCGCTTGGAGCGTGCCCAACCTGTTCGTCGCCGACGGCAGCGTGATGCCGACCCAGGGCTCCGCCAACCCCGCGCTCACGATCATGGCGCTCGCCTCACGCCTGGCTGAGCGTCTGGGCGAAAAGCGCGTGCAAGCCACATCCACGGCATCGACAGGGCGCATGGCGCAGAGGGCGGCAGCCGGCGGACGACGCCAAGGCGCTGAGGAGAAGGACAACTAACGCTAAAGGGTGTCCTCGAGCCCCTTGTAGGCCATCTGCATAACATCAGCGGCGAAGACCGCGCTGAGGACGGACGCGATCCAGCGAGTGGGTCGCGGCGCGAGCACGAGCCCTGCCGCAAGGCCCGTCGCCACCCACGGCCCCAGGCAGTAGGGGCAGACCAGCAGCTCCCCGATTGCGAACCGCAGCCCACTGCCACGGGCCTGCTCCTCAACCTCGCCAGGGCCGCCCTCACCTTCGAGGCGTGTAAAAGGCGCTCGCAGCACGCTCGTGACCCGATCCTTGGCGATCAGCCGCGACGCCTTGTGCGTAGCCGCCGCCAGCAGCACCAGGTCCCCTGCAGGCACCCGATCTCCCAGACGGCGCCCGGTACGCCGAGCCCCCCACGAGAGCGCTCCCACCATGCCCGTGAAGATGCCCATCAGCGTGGCGTAGCCGGCCAGCGGCGGCTCCTCGTCGGGGGCATAGCCCGCGAAGATTCTCATTGGGATCCCACCGCGCCGAGCACGCTCGTATAGATACCAGCACAGCGCGAAATGTATGCGTCCGTTCGCGTAAGAAGCGTCACCCGGCAGAGGGCCCATGACGGTGTTGGAGGGTGAGACGCACCTGGGCAAGACCGATCGAGGATCAGCGAAGGGGTTAGCGGCCGCCGCTGCGGGGTACTTCATCGGCGACCGAGCGAGCAGCCTGCAGCGAAAGCAAGCAAAGGGGGCGCCGCATTCCGACGATCCAAGGAGCGAACATGGCTGAGCTGACAATCCTGGAGAGCAAGCTGGCGGAGGTGCTTGGCCTTGCCGGTGCCGCCAAGGGAGCCACGGAAAAGGTCAAGGGAATGCTTGAGGCGGATGAGCAAGATTTCGCGGGCATCCTTGACCGCATGCACGAGGACGCGGCCGAGACGGAGGCGCGCTGCACCGAGGTAGCTGGAAAGTTCGACGGCAAGAAGACAGCCATCCTCGAAGAAGCGCGCGAGGTCAAGCAGGAGGCCACCGAGATGATGGAAACCTATCTCGAGGGTGAGGAGGAGGCCCTCGACGGTTTTGAGTTCCTCACGATGGCCGAGGCGGGAGAGGTCGGGCACTGGGCGATCGTCAAGAAGCTCAACGAGCGCGCCGGTGACAGCGCAATCGCCGAGCTCGCCGACTGGGCGCTCCCGATTCAGGAAGCGCATCTCAGCACCGTTCGATCAGGCTCTCTGGAACTCGCAGGACGCGAAGACCCCGGTGCGCCAGCCAGCTGATTTCAGACACTAGGGCTTCAGCAGAATCTTGAACGCGCCCTCTTCCTTCTTCTGGAAGATCTCATATGCGTGAGGGGCGTCGTCGAGGGGGAGATGATGAGTGGCGAATGCGTCGACGCCGAGCGGATCCTCATTCCCGCTGAGCAGCGGCAGGATGTCATCGATCCAGCGCTTGACGTTCGCCTGCCCCATCCGCAGGTTGATCTGCTTGTCGAACATCTGCAGCAGCGGCATCGGGCTCGCCGCGCCACCGTACACACCCGAGAGCGAGACCGTTCCGCCGCGCTGAACAAGCTCGATCGCCATGTGCAGCGCGCTCAAGCGGTCGATTCCGGCGGTCTGCATCACCTGCTGGGCGACCGCGTCGGGCAACAGGCCGGCGAGCTTGTGGGCGAGACGTCCGACGGGAGCGCCGTGGGCCTCCATCCCGACCGCGTCGATCACGGCGATCGGCCCACGCCCATCGGTCAGCTCGCGCACCGCCTCCGGCAGGTCATCGTGATCCTCCGGGTTCAACGCGACGACGCCGTGAGCGCTCGCCCTCGCCAGGCGCTCTGGCACGAGATCCACCGCCGATCACCTTTCCGGCCCCCCGATGCTGGGCGATCCTGCTCGACATATCGCCGATCGGGCCAAGACCAAGCACCACGACCGTCTCTCCCTGGGGGATGTTCGCGTACTCCACCGCCTGCCACGCAGTCGGCAGCACGTCGGAGAGATAGACGAAGCGGTCGTCCGCAGGGCCCTCGGGGACCTTGATCGGCCCATAGTGAGCCTGCGGCACGCGCAGGAACTCCGCCTGCCCGCCGGGTACCTGGCCATAGAGCTTGGTGTAGCCGAGCAGAGCCGCACCGGTCCCGTACTCGTGGACCTGGGTCGTCTCGCACTGGGACTGCAGTCCCTTCTCGCAGGTGTAACAGTGCCCACAGGAGATGTTGAAAGGGATGACCACGCGGTCGCCGGGCGCGATGTTGCTCACCTCCGAGCCGACCTCTTGCACGATCCCCATCGGCTCATGGCCAAGAATGTCTCCAGGGTCGATGAACGCTCCGAGAACCTCGTACAGGTGAAGATCCGAGCCGCAGATTCCGCTGGAGGTGACCTTGATGATCGCGTCCGTCGGCTGCTCGATCGACGGATCGGGAACCGTGTCCACGCGAACGTCGTGGTTGCCATGCCATGCCAGTGCCTTCACGTCAGCTCCTTCGTCGATCGCCGGTTGGCTGCACCTACCCATGAAGGTAAGAGGAGAAACCGCACGCGAACTTCGACGCCGCAGCCAACCACGCGTCTCGCTTTCGGAGTGCTCTCGACCGATCTACTACCGACGGGGCCCGAGGACACGAGTTATCAAGGACGGGAGGTTAGAAAGCATCGGATCAGGGTATGTGGCACAAGCAACTTAAGCCACTACAACGGAGGAACTCATGGATCTGCTGTTGCTTCTCATTCTCGTGCTGGTCGTCCTCAGCATCGCGGGCGGAGCATTGGTCAGCCCGTTCGTACTGATACTTCTTTTGGTGGCTCTCCTGCTATTCGTGGGCCCCTATCGCGGACGCGGAGCTCGCCTTTAGCCCAGACGGCGCGCGTGGGTCGCCGAGCAGGGCTATTGCAGCGTGAGCCTCTGCCTCGGCGGCTTCCTCCGGCGTCAGGCCCGGGTAGAGCGCCCTAACTGCCAGGACCGCGCAGGCTCCGCCGACGAGCTGCGCGGCGATGTAGCCGGGCACGGATACGGGCGCTATGCCGGCGAAGGTGTTGGAGAGCATGCGCCCGACGCTGATCGCGGGGTTT
Source organism: uncultured Solirubrobacterales bacterium (assembly GCA_963784875.1). Lineage (GTDB taxonomy): Bacteria > Actinomycetota > Thermoleophilia > Solirubrobacterales > Solirubrobacteraceae > Palsa-744. Next base: position 36,155 of record CAWATE010000009.1, on the reverse strand, counting down.
GCGAAGCTGGCCGAGCTGGTGAAGAAGTAGGCGGCGCCGATGTACGCGCCGACGGCGACCGGGGCGGTGTTTGCGCGTTTGGTGCGCGCGAGCGAGAAGATCACCAGCAACAGCCCTGCGGTGGCGATTACCTCGGAGAACATGTGCGCGGGCGAGGCCCGGTGATGGGTGGAGATGCTGATGGCGGCGAGAGAGAACATGCCGTTCGCCACGACGGCACCGAGTACGCAGCCGGCTACCTGCGCGGGGAGGTAGGCGAGCGCATCGCGCCAGCGGATGCCGCCAAAGCTCGCGTCGGCGAGCGAGACGACCGGGTTGAAGTGCCCGCCCGAGACCGGGCCGAACATGAGGATGATCGTGTAGAGCCCTGCGGCTGTGGCGGCGGCGTTCTCGAACAGCTCCAGGCCAACGTCGTTCGGGGAGAGCGTCTGCGCGGCGATACCCGAGCCGATCACGAGCGCGGCGAGGAAAGCCGAGCCCAACAGCTCGGCGAGCAGACGGCGGGCAAGCGGAGGCGTGTTCGTCATGCCGCTACCAGGAGCTTGTCGGCGAACTCGCCTGGCAGTCCTGCCTCGCGGATTTCAGCGGCGACCGCATCAGCGTCGTACTCGACGCGCTCGATACTCACGGCGACGCTCCCAGCCCTGGGCGTCAGGACGGCAAAGGCGCCGCGCGGGTCGCCGTCCTTGGGCTTGCCGACCGACCCACAGTTGACGAACAGCACCCCGCCGTACTCGCGCACCCAAGGCTTGTGCGTGTGGCCGAACACGAGCACGGGATCGCCCTCGGCTGCCGCGAGGCGTTCATACAGGCTGGCCGGCTTGTCCTCGAATAGGTACTCGTTGACCTTCCGAGGCGAGCCATGGACTAGATGAACATCGACGTTGCCGACCGGAAAGCGCAAATCGAATGGCAGACCGCGCATGAAGTCCTTGGACTCCTGGCTTGTCTGCTCGAGCGTCCAGTCCACCGAGCACTGACCAAGCTCGCGGTCGTGCTGCGTAACATACGCGCAGCCACAGTCCTCGAGGTCCCGCGCGATGGCGAAGTCGTAGTTGCCGTAGATCGTCGAAATTTCGCGCTCGGCGATCAGCGCACAAACCCCGTTGGGGTGCGGACCGTAGCCGACGAGATCTCCGCCGCAGAACACGCTCTCGATGCCAAGCTCCTCGATTCGTGCGAGCGCCGCTTGCAGCGCCGGGAAGTTGCCGTGAATGTCGGTGATGACGGCAACGGTGTCGGTGCTCACGATCGCTCTCGTGCGGCGATCAGGTCGCCGGTGTCGCGGCACAGGCACTTGCGGGTTTGGCGGTGCGCGAGGGTCATCGCGTGCGAGCGCCCGGCGTTGTGGTTGCGGACGAATAGCAGGTAGCGGACCGGCTGCTCGCCACCCTGCTCCGCGGTAGGTACGTCGCTTGTGTGCATGAGCGGATCATATTACATCGACAGACATGAGTGTTATTGATATAAGTAGATCGATGCCGGTCGATTTGGAGCTAGCCCCGAAGCAGAAGCGAGCCAACGGTGCGCCCTGTTGTGAGCCCGTCGTCTACCCCGATGTGCAGCGCGGGGAAGCTCTGCGCATGGCCGAGGTCGCAAAGGCTCTCGGCGACCCGATCCGCTTGCAGCTCGTGGACGTGCTACGCAAGCACGCAGGCAAGGTCTGCGTCTGCGAGCTGGTGCCACTGTTCGACATATCTCAGTCCACGCTCTCCCACCATCTGAGCAAGCTGCGTGCCGCCGGGATCGTGGACTCCGAGCGCAAGGGCCTATGGGCCTACTACTACGTCATCCCCGAGGCGCTCAAGGAGCTATCCGCATGGTTGAGCTGACCACCCCCGCTGAAACGACCGCGAGTGCCTGTTGCGCGCCCGAGGCGCAGGCGAGGTGCTGTGAGCCGAGCGCCAAGGCCGAGTGCTGCGACCCCAGTTACGGCGAAAGCTGCGATTGCGCCGCCGGCATTTCGAGCACGGGATCGTGTGCCGCAACTTCCGAAAGCGCGACCTAGCAAGAGGTGACGCGGTTTCCTCGAGGTCTACAACGCCTCGTGGAGCTCGGGGGGAGGGTCGTCATGCCCGACGCCGAGCGCCCGCTGCATCCACGCGACGTCGTGCCATGCGCCGAGCTTCCAGCCGATCCGCCGGTAGACGCCGACCGGCTCGAAGCCCATTGCTCGGTGCAGGCCCGCGCTCGCCTCGTTCGGCAGCGTCAGGCCCGCGACGGCCATCCGATAGCCGCGCGCCGCGAGTCGGTTGAGCAGCGCTTCGTACAGTGCGCGACCCGAGCCGGTGCGTTGCCGGCCCTGCTCGACGTAGACGCTGACCTCGCACGAGAAGCGATAGGCCGCTCGCGTCTGGTGCGGCCCGCCGTACGCGTAGCCGACGACGCGGTCGTCCTCTTCGTGCACGATCCACGCGTGCGTGCGCGTCGCCGCTGCGATGCGTTCGGCCATCTGCGCGGGCGTCGGCGGCTCGCCCTCGAAGCTGACGGCCGTCTCGCGTACGTACGGCGCGTAGATCGCCGCGCACGCCGGCGCGTCATCCTCGCTCGCATCTCTTACCGTCGCACCGGACACGTTCGGCCGTAGCATACGCGGGGCCCCATGCACGAGCTTGTGATCTTCGACTGTGACGGCGTGCTCGTTGACTCCGAGGTGATCTCCAACGAAGTGCTCGCCCGTATGCTTACGCTAGAGGGCTTGCCGACGACGCTCCGCGAGGCCCGCCGCGCCTACCAGGGGCTCCTGCTCACCGACATCCGCGACCGAGCCGAGGCGAAGCTCAACCGGCCGTTGCCGCCTGAATGGCTCGCCGAATATGAGCATGAGCGCGCCGAGGAGTTCCACCGCTCACTCAAAGCGGTGCCAGGCGCCGCTGAGGCAGTACAGCGGGTCAAGGCCGCCGGATTGAAGGTCTGCGTCGCTTCGCAAGGCGCGTTGGCAAAGACACGACTAACGCTCGGGCTGACCGGCCTTCGAGAGCTATTCTCGCCCGGCGCACTTTTCTCAGCTCACGACGTTCCTCGCCCCAAGCCCGACCCAGCGCTCTTTCAGCACGCAGCCGCGACGATGGGCGTTCAGCCGTCGGCCTGCACGGTCATCGAGGACACACCCTCAGGAGTCATGGCTGCCGTTGCCGCCGGGATGCGGGCGATCGGCTACGCAGCTGACAGCGACGAGCGCGCCCTCCGCCACGCCGGCGCCGAGATCATCCGATCGCTGGACAAGCTTCCAGAGGTTTTGAGGTTGCCCCGACCGTGAGGACCGGCGCGCCGCTCCGACTATCCAGGGCAGCCAGCATCGGCATCGCCATCCTCTACGCTTCGGCTCCTCTCCGCCTCCTACAGCCGAGCTAGTCCGTCAAGCGGGCTGATGTTCGATCGCGACGACGCGCTCGTGGTCGAGGGGCCGGCGCATCTGGGAACGGTGCGCGCCGCTCCCAGATGCCGTTCCTCTGCCCGCTATAGGTCTCGCGGGTTCGCTGCAACCTGCTGGGCCGACTCGCTCGCGCTCTCAGCCAGATCCTGAGCATGCCCCTGGGCGCTCTCCTGGGCCTTGTCCTTGACCTCGGCGACGGCCTCCCGAGCCTTCTGGCCCGCTGTCTCAGCCGTCTCCTGCGCGATCTCCTTGCCGTGCTGCAACGCCTCTTGACCGGTCTGCTTGGCCTGTTCCCTGACCTGGTCGGCCATCGGGCCCGATGCGCTCGTCCTCGATCTTCGTGCTCGGGATCAGCATGCCGGCGAGAAAGCCGACCGCAGCTGCGCCGATCGCGAGCCCCAGGGGGTTCTCCTGCACGATGCCCACCGCCTGCAGGGCGCCTTGCTTGACTTCGCCGGCGTCGGGAGTCGAGTCGGAGACCTGCGAGCCCACTCCGCTGATCTTCGACTTCAGCGAGTCGACCTTGCCTGAGACCGAGTCCTTGGCCCTGGCGGGGACGTCGGCTTTGTAGCCGAGCGCATCGACGGTGTCGCCCATGTGCTCGCGCGTCTGATCTATCTGTTGCCTGATGGCAGCTGGGTCTTGGCCCATTGCGCATCCTCCTTTACGGTTTCGACAGTTTGCTCGGGCACGGGAGGGATCGCCTCGCTGACCCGACTCTTTCCGTTCAACGCCAGCACGCCGGCCGCCGCTCCGTAGAGGACGGTCACGATCAGCGCGGCGATCCACACTTCCATCCCTGTCGCCAGGGCTGCGATCAGACACGCTGTAAACGCGCCGAGCGCGAGCAGGCCAACAACGCCTGCACCCCCGAACATGCCGACGCCCACGCCGGCTTTCTTGCCCTTCTCGGTCATCTCCACCTGCGCGAGCTTCAGCTCTTGACGCACGAGCGTCGAGAGGTCATCGGAGAGCTGCTTGAAGAGCTCGCCCATCGGCTGCTCGCGCATGCCGTTGTGGTCGTTCTCCGCCGTCATCGTCTAGATCACGGATCCTGCGTCGAAACCGGGGGAGCTCGGCTGTGACAACGCGTTCTTTCCGTTTCCGGCGGACGGTGGAGTCGTGTAGACACCGTTCGGGCGCGGCACCGTCGTGCGCCGCTGGTAGCGCTGGTTGCTCGAGGCCTTCATAAGACGTGAGGCGGCCAAGCCGAGCATGACGCCCCCGGCCGCGAGAGCCCAGGGTTGGCGACGACCGAAGTCCTCCGCGTCGGTGAGTAGGGCGTGGGAGTCCTTATCGCGCAGATAGCCGCCGACCTTCTCGGCATATTGGGCCAGCTGGTCAGCCGCTTTGGCCGGTCCTTCCTTGCCCTGTTCACGCAGCGACTCGCCGACCGAACGAAGGTCGGAGGCCTGTTCGTTTATCTGTGACGCCGCCTGGGCGGAGCGCTGATCGAGCTGCTCGCGCAGCCTGTCCTGCACCTGCCCGGCTGCTTCGTGGGCTTTCTCCTGGGCTTGTTCTGCGACCTCTGTGGCCTTGGCCTGGGCGTCTGAGGCGATGCCGCCGCTGTCGGCGCTGGAGGGAGAAAACTGATCTAGCTGAGACATGAGCGTTTCCTTTCAAATACGTTGAGGTTTGTCCCTTTATCCGGGACCGATGTGATGGCACCTATTCCGTGCCGTGTGAGTCAACGGGTCCGGCTTTCGCGCGCGACGCCAAATCACTAGAGCCGTTGTCCATGCCGGCGGCATGCCCAGGGCGTGATCCCCACGCCTCGCGCTAGGACCGGTCGTCGTCGGTATACGGCTCACGGCTGCCGGACTTCGCCAGGCCGCGGCTGATCATGTAGGCCGAGGCGACAATCGCCACGTAGAGCCATGCCTGTGAGCCGACGAACTTGTCGGGGTGTCCTTCCGTCGCACCGATTGAGGCGGCGGCGAGGAGAATCCCGACGATCACGCCGATCATTGCGAAGAACTCGGTTGTCTTGAACGACGTCTTGGTCTCCGTCGTCAGACGGCGGACGGCGCCGGTAGAACGGCGGCTGCTCTGATCGAAGTCCTGCTCGCGGCCCGTGCGGGCGCTGGTGGCACTCATGTGTCCTCCTATGACTAGGTATAGATAACTGCAAAAGCGCGTTAGAACGGCCAGACCGAAGCCTCTAGGTCCCATCGCACCATGCACAGAAGTCACAGAACGTTGCTGGCTTCAGGAGCCAACCGCATCGAGATGCCCTCGTGGGACTACATACCCCCCTGGCGACGCAGTCAAACACGCGGCCGCAATCGAGGGGCGTAGGACCTGACATCCGCGATCTTCCGGCGCGCCCCCCAGACAGGGTTACACTGCGCTGCCAATCGCAATCGCCGACCCCACGACGGTGGCCCTAGCCTTTGCTAATCCTCGACCGCCTCCAGCGGCGGCGGCGCGAGCATGAAAAGCTCGATTTCGATGTCGGGCCCGACGTGATGGTTGGAGATGAAAGCCAGGACGCGGCGCCCGGTCAGGCGCTCGACGTGGTCGATGAACTTCTTTTGCATCGCGTTCTGAAAGGCGCTGCGCGTCTCCTGGACGATCGTTGAGCGCTGCAGCTCGATCATCGTCTTCTCGACGTCGGTGTAGACGCCGCTGAGTACGCAGACGAGCAGGTCGTCGCCCATCATCCGGGTCTTGGCGGTCACGGGCTTGCGGTGGTGATAGCGCTCGTGCAGCGCGACCATCGCGTCGGTCACAGCCTCGAGCACCTCATCGTCGCCGTGTGGCTGGGCGGATTCCATCATGCGGGCCTTTTCTCTCGTCCTCCGATTATTAAGTTCGTGCGCGGGGCAGAAGGGCGAGAACCGGCCGAACGTGGTGCTCACCATAGACGGTCGATAGAATCTCCCTGATTATCAAATCCCGAAGCCTCGAGGAGGTCAGCGATGAGTCAATCGAGCATCATGAGCAGCCGCCAGCAACACGGCGACGCGCTGACGGCGATCTCCGACGGGATGGTTGGGCTGATGAAGGAGTTCTTCGGACGTGGACCCACGCGCGCGAAGTCCTATTACGAGGACGACCTGGTCGTGTGCGTGCTGCGCGGCGGCTTCTCGCGCGTCGAGCAGACGCTACTCGACAGCGGACGCGGATCCGCCGTCATCCAGCAGCGCACGGAGTTCCAGGAAGCCATGCGCGAGCGTTTCGTCAGGATCGTCGAAGACACCACCGGCCGCCCGGTGATCGGCTTCATGAGCGGAAACCAGCAGGAACCAGACCTGATGTGCGAGGTATTCATCCTCGGACCGACCGATCTAGTAGACGAGCACGAGTTTCCGGCCGTCGGCGAATCTTCTCTCTAGCCTGAGGCACTGCCGTCATAGCATGAGCTCTTGATGCTGAGCGCTGATGGGATGCCGAACGTCGCCGGTGTCACACACCGCTTCGTGGACGCCAACGGGGTCAGGCTCCACGTCGCAGAAGCAGGTAACGGGGCTCCTCTGGTTCTTCTGCATGGCTGGCCACAGCATTGGTGGTGCTGGCGTTTGTTGATGGCGCGGTTCGCGGAGAGCTACCGCGTGATCGCACCCGACCTTCGCGGCTTCGGATGGTCCGACGCGCCACCCGGCGCCTACGCCAAGAGCACGTTTGCAGCTGACGTGGTCGCACTGCTCGATGTCGAAGACCTTGATCGAGTACGACTCGTGGGACACGACTGGGGCGGATACACGGCTTTCTTGCTCGCCCTCGAGCATCCCGAGCGGATCCAGCGGATGGTCGCGCTCGATATCACCCCTCCGTGGCGCCCCGCCGCGCAGCTGTCGAACCTCGCCGTCCCACTGCTGGCCTCCTACCAGTTGCTGCTGGCCACCCCGGCGCTCGGGCAGCTCACCCTCACCTCCAGCTCGGCGTTCGTACGGGCGTTGATCCGTGCCGGCAGCGGCAGCGCGATGAAGTGGACACAAGAGGACTTGGACCAGTATGCCCGAGTGCTCCAGGAGCCTGACCGCGCGCGAGCCAGCTCGAGCTGCTACCGCACATTCATCACCCGCGAGGTTGTCGCCGGCCATTATGACCCGGAAGACCTCCAGGTACCTTCGAAGCTCGTGATGGGAGGCCAGAGCGCGATCCGGCGCATCCTCAAACCTGCCGCCAGCAAGAACCTGCGGGTGCAGACCATCAGCGGCGCCGGACACTTCCTCCCTGAGGAGACCCCAGCCGAAACACTACGACACATCGAGACGTGGATCGCATGACGTACCACACACTGCCTCGGCAAATCACAGCAGGACCCGGACTTTGACCGAACCCCGTGTCCATTGCTCACGAAAGGCAACAGCCCGATGACAAACTCGCCCTCCCCGATAGCGCTTCGCCTCGTCGAGCAGCTCGAGCAAGCTCGTTCGCTCGACCCGCTCTCCAGTCGTCTCGCGACTCTCGTCAACGGCGCCCTCCCCGACGGTAAACCTCGCGAGCTGTTGGAGGGCCGGTGGCTCGGCCACGCACTGCATCCGGTACTCAGCGACGTGCCGATCGGATCATGGACCAGCTCGGTTATCCTCGACCACCTCGGCGGACCCGCCGCGGAGAGCAGCGCAGACCTGCTGATCGGCGTCGGCCTTGCGGCAGCGCTCCCCACCGCCATCAGCGGCTGGGCCGACTGGAGCCGCACCGATGAGACGCGGCAGCGTGTCGGGCTCGTGCACGCCGCCACCAACATCTCCGCCGCGCTCCTCTTCGCGCAGTCGCTACGCGCGCGTCGCCGTCGCCGCCGTAATGTCGGCAAGCTCCTGAGCCTCGCCAGCGTCTCCGCGATGGGCGCTGCAGCCTACCTCGGCGGCCACCTGTCTTTCGCCCGCGGCGCGGGCGTCGAGGAGCGTTCATGAACCACCAGCCTGCCTCGGCGATGATCGCGATCTTCGACATCGACGGAACACTCATCGACACCAACTACCAGCACGCCCTCTCCTGGTACCGAGCACTTCGCGCCAAGGACTTCATCGTTCCGATCTGGCAGATACACCGCGCGATCGGCATGGGCAGTGACCGCGTTGTCACAGCACTCCTCAGCGAGGACATAGAGTCCCAGCACGGCGAGGAGCTACGCGACGCCGAGGGGACTCACTACGAACAGTTCATCGGCGAAGTCGAGCCGATGAAGGGCGCACACGACCTACTGGCCGAGCTGAAGGAGAAGGGACACCCGATCATTCTTGCCAGCTCCGCCGCAGAGAGTGACGTCAAGCATTATCTCAAGCTCCTCGACTCGGACGATCTCGTCGACGCCTACACGACCTCAGCTGATGTGAAAGCGAGCAAGCCCGAGCCCGACATCGTGCACGCCGCAATCGAAAAGGCAGGTGGCGGGGCAGCCGTGATGATCGGCGATAGCACCTGGGATTGCAAGGCCGCAAAAAGGGCCGAGATCCCGAGCATCGGGGTGCTCACCGGCGGGTTCTCCGAACAGGAGCTCACCGACGCAGGAGCAAGCGTCGTCTTCGACTCCGTCGGTCACCTCCGCGAACACCTCCACGACACCAGCCTGCACGAAACCGCGGGCTGAGCCCTCATCGACGGCGCGCGGCCTACTCAGAACCGATGAAGTAAGCACCCCTCCCTGGGCGCTAGTGCCGGCTATGGCGGGCGGGAGTGTGAAGCGACGCTGGTGGGGGTGGCTCTACCGCGTCCAGGTCGAGAACCTCGATCCGGCCCTCGACACCGGTTATCGCAAACAGACGATCGAAGTTGTGCGGCCCCCGGATCAGCACCAGTCGTCCGTGGGCGGCCCGGGCACGCTCGTCGGCAACCAGGAGCGTTTGCAGGCCCGTGCTGTCCATGAATTTCAGCTCACGCAAGTCGACGACAACCAAACGCCCATGGGCCTGGGCTGCCGCGAGCACCTCGTCGAGCTTCGGTGCGCCGGCCATGTCCAGCTCCCCGCTCGTTCTCACCCACGCGGCATCCGGACCTCCAAACGTCCAAGAGCACACAAACGCCCCGGCTTGCATCTCGTCCGGACTCACCGGGGTTCCGTTCGTGTCAAACATACTGACCTCCTGACGGCATGGATAAACCTGCCGGAAGTCAAGTAGCGATACCGGTCTAGGAACTCAGGACCGACCGCAGTGGTGCCCTCCACCGGCGATTAGAAGGGGCTCGACGAACACGCTCGCGAGATGGTCGACCAGGGCTTCGGCGCCGTCGCGCTTGGCGATCGCCCGCTGGCGCGAGGCGCCATTGTGCTCGGCCAGCGCATGGGCGTGGCGCAGGTGGGCGCCGGCGCCGATCGACGGCGCCAGCGGAGCGATGGCATTCAGCAGGCTGTGCAGGCGCTCGCGCGTGCGGCTCGCGGCGCCAGTCCACAGGTCGACCATCTCGCCGTCGATGCCGTGACGCGCAGCCGACCAGCGGTTCTCGGCGATGCGCCAGCTCGGTGCCGGGCTGGGCAGTTCGCCGGCATCGTGTCGCTCTAGGAGCCAGAGGACAAGGACACAGACCGTCGCGATGATCGCCGCAGCATCCTCGACGCGGCTCTGTGAGTCAGGCGCCCTAACCTCCAGCGTTCCCAGCTGCGGATGCAGGCGAAGCTCCCACCACCATTCGCGGGGGCTGCTCAGGCGTCCCGAGCCGACTCCCCAGCTCAGGTCGTCCGCGAACTCGCGCCATGTGGCATAGGCCGGAGGCACGCCTTGCCGAGGAAGCGTGCCGGAGATCAGCGGGCGCACCGAGGCCATCCCCGAGTCGCGTCCCTCGTACCAAGCAGCGTTGGCCGCCAGCGCAGCCAGCTCCGGCAGATACGAGCGTATGGCGTTGTACACCGCGAGGGCGCGATCTGCTCCACGCACGGCGACGTGAACGTGCAGGCCGCAGACCAGCTGGCGCCGTGCGACCGGACCATACTCGCGCTGTATTCGCTCGTAGCGCTCCCCTACGTTCAGCTCGCCACGTGCGGCAGCGAAAGGATGGACCCCGCAGGCCAGAAGCCGTACCTCGCCGAGCACCGCCTGAGCGAGATGGCGCCGCGCACGCGAGAGATCGTCGACCAACTCGGCCACGCTCTCGTGCGGCTCGGTGACGAGCTCGAGTTGGGAGGCGGGAAGCTCGAGCTTGGTTTCGACTGTGCCAGCGGCGCGACGGCTGATCTCCATCGCCCGTGGCGCGAGATCGAGCGTCTGCGGATCGATGATCATCAGCTCCTCCTCTGCGCCGAACGTGCATGCGCCGTCACGTTCAAAGAGTTCGCGCAGGTTCCTCTCGTCGATCGGGCAGTCGAGCATGCTCAGCCGTTTACACCCGCGCACGCCGGGAACATAGAGCTTGTCGTGAGGATCATGCCCATACCCGGCGTACATCGCCCACGCAGCGATACGTGGCTTCTCGCGGACGCTCTGCGTTGTGAGCTGGCGGGCAAGCGCTCGGTCGCCGATCTGTGCACCGGTTCCGGGGCGCTCGCGGTTGTGGCTGCGCGTGACGGTGTGCGCGATGTGCTCGCCGTGGACATCTCACGACGTGCGGCGATCGCCACTCGTGTGAACGCGCGTCTGAACGGCTGTTCGCTGCGGGTACGTCGCGGCGATCTGATCGAGATGCTCGGGCACGGACGCTTCGATGTGATCGTGTGCAACCCGCCATACGTGCCGGCGCAGACCGATGAGCTTCCCCGGCATCGTGCGGCCACCGCGCTGGACGCTGGAAGGGATGGTCGCGCAGTGCTCGACCGCGTCTGTCGAGACGCTCCTCGGCATCTGTGCGCTGGTGGTTGCCTGCTGCTGGTGCAGAGTTCGGTTTGCGGCGTCGAGCGGACGTGTGAGCTCTTGCGCCGTGGCGGTCTCGAGGCCCAGGTGCTCGTCCGCGCGAGAGGTCCGCTCGGGCCAGTGCTCAGCAAGCGCGCCCCGACGCTGCGCGCGCGTGGACTGCTCGGCGAGCGCGACGAAGAGGATCTCGTGGTTATTCGTGCCCGCGTACCAGCGACCCAGGGGGGAATCAGGCGTCGAATGACTAATCGATCCTCGCTCGCGTCGGCTAGCAACTAGCTGTCAACGGATAAAGCAGCGAACTCTGCTGTGTGCGCCAGGCGTCGAGCAGGTGTCCGGCCCATCGTGCCTCGAGCGTGAGCAGTGCGCGAGCTCCGAACACGATGTCCTCGGCCACGCTCGGATCTGCCGTCGCAAGACCACCCGCCAGATCCCATGCGGCGATGTTCTCGTGAACGGCGTCGGCCTCGACGTGCTCGTCGTAGAACAACGTCGCCTCGCTTCCGTAGTTCAGGCGGCGCAGGGCGTTGCCGTAGCGCCGGTTGGGAATCGAGGAGGTCATCTCGAAGGCGGCGAGGTGTCCGACGAGCGCGCCGCGCCTTCGACGGTGCAGGCCGAAGTAGGACATCAGGTTCACCCCGGCGAGCGTGATGGCGGGCAGGCGATCGACGTAGGCTCCGTATGTCTCATCAAGGCCAAGCGCCCGCATGGTCCTCTCGAAAAGGGCCGAGTGCATGCGCTCGGCCCGTCCGGCGCCGTACTCGTCGAACTGGATCTCCAGCAGCGCGGCCTTGGGCACGCCGCGAAGGCGAGGGATCGCCCAGGAGTGCGGGTCGGCCTCCTTGAGCTGATAGGCAGATCGATGGGCAACGTGCTCGAGCATCTGCGCACGGGTCGCCTGTGTCTCGGCGAAGCGCGAAAGGGGCGGGCCGGCGTCCTCGGCGACGAGGCGCTGGAGCGTGTCGCCGACATCGAGCGCCTCGGCAGGCTCAGTCGCGGGAACGGCTTCAGAGACCGCCTGCTCGAAGCGGCGCTCCAGCTGCGCTCGGAAGCTCAGCAGCGACGGGTCCCACTCCCAGCGATCATCGATTCCAGCAAGGCCGGCGTAGTGCAGCTCATAGCAGGAGTACAGCGCCAACTGGAGGTCATCGTCGGCAAGCGTGTCGACGTCCTCGACGTCGGGAAGCGCGATCGTCGCGCCGGGCGGCTCCTGCAGACCATCCAACAGCGCCTGGGTCCACGGTCCACGCACGGCGGGAAGCTGCGCGACGCTGCGGTCGGGGCGCTCCACGACGAAGCTCATGCGCGCAGCGCCTCAGCCGCATGCTGCAGTAGGAATCGCAACTGCCGCAGACGTCGATCGTCGGGCGCCGTCGGCATGCTTCGCAGTGCCGCCTCGGCAGCGTCCCGACACGCTTCGAGACCATCCCGGCGGGTAAGTGTGTAACCGTTCGCCACTGGACGGTCGAAGGTGTGGGGCGTGAGCGTGCCGGCGACGATCCATTCGAGCAGGCGATCGGCGGCTTGCAGGAGTGGCTCGGCAAGTGCAAGGTCCAAATACGCGTGGGCCGGCATTGGTGGCACCAGCGCGCGCTCGAGCTTCGCACGGGCTTCACGCACGCGGCTGAGCACGGGAAGGAGTCGATGCGGCCCGGCTGGCGCGAGCGCCGCATCGTCGAGTCCGCGGGCCGATCGCGAAGTCGAAGCTTCGCTCGGAGGATGGTCCTTGGTGGATCCCGTCGGCGAGGGTGAGCTTGTCTGAGCGGGAACTTCCGGCGCGCATGCTTCGGTAGCTGGCCACGCCTCGGCGCCACTGGGCGCTCGAAAGCCGATCGTCTTATGTGTGCCGTCGCAGAGAGGACGCATGCGCGACTTGCCGCACCGACACAGCGCGATCGTCGGCCTGCGGATGGTGATCTCTTTACCTTCTTGGTCGAGCATGCGAAAAGGGCCGCGAATCAGGTACGGCCCGTCACGGTAAGGCGTCACCGTCACCAGATCTCCTCCCGCGGTTGGACCCATACAGACGACTTTCCCGTCTGCCGCGAGGCGCAAACCCAAAGTCCGCCGCGGTGATGTCAGTGAAAAAGGTGGTGATTCGCAGGAGACCTGGGCCGCCCCAATCGGCACATGGCGGCTCCTGGGCACCCACAGGCGGGTGCGCGTCTAAACCTCGGGCTCGCCTTCGTCAATCCAGTGCAATTTCGGCCTTCCAGACCCCCAACGCGGCCCTTAGGGAAATCGCTAGGGAGATCGTAGGCCCATCCCAAGCGTCTGATACGCAAAACCGTTGTGTAGAGCGAATTTCGGCAGTGCCGGAGGAGGGACTCGAACCCCCGACACGCGGATTATGATTCCGCTGCTCTAACCGACTGAGCTACTCCGGCGGGGTTGGGCAGTTTAGCCTTATAGACGATGCCGCCGCCGCTCATGCTCACGGTGCCCAACGTCTCGGAGGGTCGTGACGAGCGGACGATCGCTGCGGTGCGTGCGGCGTTCGTAGGGAACGGGGATGCCACCCTCTCGAGTGGCGGCCTGGTGACGCCGGCCGGCGGGTCGATGGTGGATGTGACCCCGGTGCGCGTGCTCGACGTGCACCGCGACGGCGACCACCACCGCTCCGTGTTCACGCTCGCCGGCGCGCCCGCCGGCTTGGTGGAGGCGCTCGTGCGTGGAGCGCGCGTGGCGATCGAGCGGATCGACGTGATCGACCCCGGGCCGGCGACGGGCTCCGGCTCTGCTGGTGGCGGGAGCGCTCGGCGCGGCGAGCATCCCTACGTGGGCGCGCTCGATGTCGCGCCAGTCGTCTACCTCGACGCGAGCGCTCGTGGCCTGGCGTGCGCGCACGCGCTAGTGCTGGCCGACCGGATCGGCGAGGAGCTCGGCATCCCGGTCTTCCTCTACGGCGAGCTATCCGGCGGCCGCACCCGCGCCGAACTGCGCCGCGGCGGGCCCGCCCGTGTGAGCCAGCGGATCGAGGCGGGTGAGCTGCGCCCGGACTTCGGGCCCGCAAACCTGCATCCGACCGCCGGAGCGACGCTCGTGGCGGCAAGGGAGCCGCTGGTTGCCTTCAACTTGCGGCTCGCCCCCTCGGCGACCGTCGAGGACGCGCGTGCGATCGCCGCGCTGATCCGCGAAGGCGGCGAGGAGGGGTTGTCCGGCGTGCGCGCGATCGGCGTGGCCTTGGGTGAAGGGGCGGCGCAGGTCTCTACGAACGTAGAGCGCCCGCTGGAGGTTCCCCTGGCTCGTGTGATCGAAGCGGTCCGGAAACATGCCCGTGTGGTGGATGGCGAGCTGGTTGGCCTCGCGCCGCGAGTAGCGCTCGAGGGCTTTCCCGAAGACGTACCGCTGCCCGGCTTCGATCCCGCGCGCCACATAATCGAGAACGCGCTGGACTCGCTTCACGTCCGCTGACAGCAGGCTGGGGACGCGGGCCCCTAGTAGGCTTGTAGGCCGATGGCTCAGACCAAGCGCAAGCGCCAGACCAAGCACCGCGGGAACGCGGCCGGTGCGGTCGAGTCGCGCGGGCGCACCGGGCGCAAGCCGACGGCGGCGGAGAAGAGCGGCAATGCCGGCGATGTCGCGCGGGCCAAGGAGAAGAAGCTCGACAAACGTGACCGCCCGCCAACGTGGCTCGGCGCGTTCTACCGCGCGATGGCGGCGACCGTCGTGCTTTTGCTGGTGAGCCTGTTCCTGATCAAGCAGTCCAACAAGGCGATCGGCCTGTTCCCGATCGTGCTCGTCGGCTACACGCTGGTCAGCTACTACACCGACCTCTGGATGTTCAAACGCCGCCAGCGCAAAAAAGCTCAGGGAACGAGCAGATGAGCGGGCTCGACGTGCGCGGGTTTACCGTCGGGCCGCTGCAGGAGAACGCCTACATCGTGCGAGCCGACAGCACAGCGACGCGCGCGATCATGATCGACCCGGGCGACGAGGCCGAGCGGCTGCTGCAGGCGACGCGGGCGCTGGGCGTCGAGATCGAGGCAATCCTGATCACGCACGGCCACTTCGATCACGTCGGAGCGCTCGCGCCGGTGGCGCGAACGACCGGTGCGCCCGTTTACTGCCCGGAGATCGAGCAGGCGATGCTGACGGACGTCATGCGCTGGGTGCCCCTCGGGTTCGGGCCGTTCGAGAACTGCATCCCGGACCACACGCTCAAAGGCGACGAGCGATTGAGTCTGGCCGGACTCGACATCGAGGTGCTCTTCACACCGGGCCACAGCATCGGCCATCTCACCTACGCGATCGCGCCCGCGTCGCTCGACGGCGGAGCGGCGCCAGGTGCGCAGCGGGGCACAATCCAGACGCGGGCGCTGCTGTCCGGGGACGTGCTGTTCGCCGGCTCGGTCGGCCGGGTCGACCTGCCCGGCGGCGACTGGGCGACGCTCGAGCGCTCGATCGGCGAGCTGCTGTCCAGGTTCCCCGCGGAGGCGGTCGTGTACCCAGGTCACATGGGCGTCACGACGCTGGGCCGCGAGCGCGACACGAACCCTTTCCTCAGGGAGCTGCGCGCGCGTGTGACGAGCACGGCGGACACGGCGCCGGCCGGACGTTGAGCGACCCCAAGATCAAAGCGCCACGCGGCACGTTCGACGTGCTCGGCGAGCAGACCGCTGCTCGCTCCGCGCTGCAACGGAGCGCGCAGACGATTCTCGAGGGCGCCGGCTACGAGCGGATCGAGACGCCCGCGTTCGAGGCGACAGAGCTGTTCGCGCGCGGAGTGGGTGAGTCCACGGACATCGTGCAGAAGGAGATGTTCACGTTCGAGGACGGCGGTGGCCGCTCGCTGACGCTGCGCCCGGAGGGCACGGCGCCGGTGTGCAGGGCCTATGTCGAGCACGGCATGCACAAGCGCCGCCAGCCGGTGAAGCTGTGGTACCTGTCGAGCTTCTTCCGTCACGAGCGTGCCCAGGCCGGCCGCTACCGGCAGTTCTGGCAGGTCGGGGCGGAGGCGCTGGGCTCCGACGATCCGGCGCTCGATGCCGAGTCGATCGTGCTGCTGAACGCGCTGCTCGTCGAGTCCGGTGCCAGAGAGGTGCGTCTACGCCTGTCGAGCCTCGGCAGCAGCGAGAGCCGCAACGAGTATCGCGAACGGCTGCAGGCATACCTGCGCGCACACGAAGACAGCCTCTCCGCGGAGGCGGCAAGCCGGATCGAGCTGAACCCGCTGCGTGCCTTCGACTCCGACCACGAGGGCACGCGCCGCACGATGAAAGATGCGCCGCGGCTGGTCGACCATCTGAGCAGAGAGGACGCCGAGCACTTCGCCCAGGTGCGCGAGCTACTCGATGTCGCGCACGTCCCATACGAGCTCGACACGACGCTGGTTAGAGGTCTGGACTACTACACGCGCACCGTCTTCGAGTTCACCTCAGACGCATTGGGAGCGCAGAGCGGTGTCGGCGGCGGTGGACGCTACGACGGCCTGATCGAGCAGCTCGGCGGTCCGACGACGCCCGGGATCGGCTGGGCGGCAGGGGTCGAGCGGATCCTCCTGGCGGGCGATCCGCCGGCTGCTCCCGTCGCCGCGATCGAGCTGTTCGTGGCGCTGTCAGAGGCGACCTCGCGCACCGCTGCATTCGCCCTCCTGCGCGAGGCGCGCTCGGCCGGCCTCTCGGCCCGGATGGAGATGGCGGGAAGATCGCTGAAAGGCCAGCTCGCCCATGCGAACGCCCTCGGAGCCCGCTACGTCGCGATCGTCGCGCCGCAGGAGACGGTGCTGAAGGACATGCAGGCGAGCGCCCAGCAGACGATCGCGACGAACACGGTCACACACGCCGTTTTGCAGGGCCTGCGCACCGTCTGAGGTCCCGCTCCCGTCCAACGCGTTTTGCGCGGCTCAACTCAGGGGGCCTACTTGCCGAAAGAAGGGACAATGACCCAGCTCTCTCGTCCCTACCAGATCGCCCTGCTCGGATTGGGGCTGCTCGTGATCGTGTGGTTCGTTGCCCTGCGTGGGCACACGGCCGCGACGAGCACCGGCGCCGGCTCATCCCCGCCCGCGTCGACGCCCGCGCCGACAGCGGCGAGCGAGGCGAAGGCCGCCGCCGCGCCGACGCACGTCTACACCGGCCCTGTCCCGGGCATCACGGGCTTGACACGGGCGATCGCGAAGGCGCACGGGGCGGTCGCAAGCTCTCAGCAAAACGCCAAGCAGGGCGAAGCAGAGTCGGCCCAGGCAGCCGGCGCCGCGCGGGCCTCCAGCACCTCCCACAGCGCTGCGGCCGCCGCCACCGCGGGCACAACCTCGACGCATCCGCCTGCGTCGAAGGGCGCCGTCGCCAAGCATCGCTCAGCCGGGGGGTCCAACACGGCCACGCGAACCACACCGGGCAAGCCGAGCACGACCGGCGCCTCCGTGCCCAAGACCCACAGCTCCGCGCCGAACATGCAGGCGAGCGTGGCAGCCGAGCTGAAGCAGCACAAGGTCGTCACGATCCTGTTCTGGAACCCCAAGGCGGCGGTCGACCGTGCGGTCCAGCGCGAACTTCAGGCGGTTGGCCACGCGCTCGGCGCGAAGATCGCGGTACACGACGCGCGCGCCAATCAGGTCGGCTCGTTCGGATCGATCACGCGCACCATCCAGGTCGACGAGACGCCGACGATCCTGATCGTCGGCAAGGGCGGCCAGACGACCACGCTGACCGGGCTGACGGACGTCTTCTCGATCGAGCAAGCGATCGGCGAAGCGCAGAAGGCGACCGCCAAGTAGCGCCAGGGCCCATGCCGAGCGTGGGCCCTTACACTCGACAGGGTGGGAAGCGCCGAAGCCCTGGTCGATCATCTGCAAGCGCCGCGCGGGCGCGGGCACACGCCCGCGGATGCGTTCACAGGCGCCGCCGGCGGGGCCGCGTGTGGCGATCTGATCCGGATCTCGCTCGCGATCGACCCGGACAGCCCGACGGGCACGATCTCAGACGCCGGCTTCGATGCGAGCGGCTGCGGCACGAGCATCGCCGCGGGGAGTGCCACGGTCGGCCTCCTGCGAGGCGCCCCGCTGTTGCGGGCCGCGCGGATCGGAGCCGATCGGATCGCATCCGAGCTGGGCGGCCTGAGCGCCGCCAAGCGCCACGCGGCCGAGCTCGCAAGCGACGCGCTACACCGCGCGCTCGGCGCCGCTGTGCGCGAGCGGGCGAGCCTGGCCCCGGCGCAGGGACGGACGCTGGTCGCGATGAGCGGTGGGGTCGACAGCGCGGTGGCGGCGCTTCTGGTCGCCGCGGACGAAGGCGCGACGGAGACCATCGGGGTCACGCTCGAGCTGTGGTCGGACCCCGAGAACGACGGCGACCTCAGCTGCTGCTCGGCTCAGGCGGTGCGCGGGGCGCGCGAGCTGGCCCACGGTCTGGGCATGGCCCATCTCTCGATCGACCTGCGCGCGGAGTTTCGCTCTGGCGTGGTCGACCGCTGGCTCGCAGACCACGCCGCGGGCCTGACGCCGAACCCGTGCGTGCGCTGCAACGGGAGCGTTCGTCTCGACGCAATGCTCGAGCTTGCCGGCAGGCTTGGATCCTCGACGCTCGCAACCGGCCACTACGCGCGCGTACTGTGACGGCGCCCCGCTGCTGCGCACCGCCGCGGACGAGCACAAGGACCAGAGCTATGTGCTCGCCGCGCTCCCACCCCAGTCGCTCGCACGTCTGCGCTTTCCGCTGGGTGAGCTGCGCAAGCCCCAGGTGCGCGCACTGGCCGCCAGGCGCCGGCTCGACGGTGGCACGCCGACGCGACTCGCAAGATCTGTGCTTTCTGGCCGGTACCCGCCAGAAGGCGTTTCTGGAGCGCCACGGCGGCCTCGGCGCGCGACCCGGGCCGATCCTCGACGGGGACGGAATGCGTGCTCGGCGAGCATGGTGGCGCGCATAGCTTCACGGTCGGCCAGCGTCATGGCCTTGGGCTCGGCGGCGGAGCTCCGCTGTACGTGCTCGCGACCGATACGCGCCTCAACACCGTCACGGTCGGTCCCCGCGAGGAGCTCCTGGCGCGCGAGATCCCCGTGCGCGACGTGACACTTCACCGCCCCGGAGCCTGCGTCGACGGCGTGCGCGTGCGCTCGCACGGGCGCACGTTCGCCTGCCGCCTGTCCTCAGAGCTCGACGCCGGGCGCCACGCGCGCGCGCGCGTCGAGCTGACCGAGCCGGCGGAGCGCACAGCGCCCGGCCAGCTCGCGTGCCTGTACGCCGGCGAGCTGCTCGTCGGTCATGGCACCGTCGGCTGACATTCGTCAGTTGGGTCGCCCCCGCGGCAAGGGAGTGTCGCGCCCGGGACGCCGAGGACACCACCGAGTTTTATGGCTCAGGACACTAGACCCTAATATCAGCGCACGATGACCTCTGACGAGATCCGCGAGCGGTTTCTGAGCTTCTTCGAGGAGCGGGGACACACGCGCATCCCGTCGGCCTCGCTCGTGCCCTCCGCGCACGACCCCTCGGCGCTGCTGACGGTCGCGGGCATGCACCCGCTCAAGCCCTACTTCCTCGGCCAGGAGACCGCCGCCCGCTCCGCGCTTGACCAGCTGTCAGAAGGTCTTTCGCACGGTCGACATCGACAACGTCGGCAACACCGCCCGGCACCTCACCTTCTTTGAGATGCTCGGCAACTTCTCCTTCGGCGACTACTTCAAGCGCGAGGCGATCGAGTTTGCGTGGGAGCTCTCGCGCGAGGTGTTCGGATTCTCCGAGGATTCGATCTGGGTGACGGTCTTCGGAGGCGACGAGCAGCTCGGGCTCGGGCCCGACGAGGAGGCGATCGCCCTATGGCGAGAGATCGGGGTGCAGCGCCAGCGGATCGTCGAATGCCCGCGCTCGGAGAACTTCTGGCAGGCTGGCCCCAGCGGACCCTGCGGGCCGTGCTCGGAGCTCTACGTCGACCGGGGTGTCGAGCACGGCTCGGCCGAGGACCTGCCCGGCGGTGAGAACGAGCGTTTCCTCGAGTACTGGAACCTCGTGTTCATGCAGTACGACCAGCAGCCGAGCGCCGCCGGCAGCGGCTCGACTCTCGAGCCGCTGCCGGCCAAGAACATCGACACCGGCCTGGGGCTGAACCGCATGGCGGCGATCCTCCAGGACAAGCCCTCGGTGTTCGAGACCGATCAGTTTGCGCCGCTGATCGAGCTCGGAGAGGAGCTGTCGGGACGGCGCTACGGCGAGGCGTTCGCGACCGACCGCGCGCTGCGCATCCTCGCCGACCACTCCCGCGCGATGACGTTCCTGATCGCCGACGGCGTCGTGCCCTCGAACGAGGACCGCGGATATGTGCTGCGCCGGGTGATGCGCCGGGCGATCCAGCAGGGCCTCGGGCTCGAGCTCGAGCCCGGGTTCCTGCCTCGCTACGCCAAGCGGGTCACGGAGCTGATGGGCTCCGCCTACCCTGAGCTGGGCGAGCAGGTGAGCTGCGATCGCGGAGTGGACAGCCGCCGAGGAGGAGGGTTTCGGGCGCACGCTCGCACAGGGCATGACCACGCTGCGCCGCCACATCGAGCAGGCGCGTAGGACCGGCAGCTCGATGGTGCGCGGCCGAGGACGTGTTCCGCCTGCACGACACCTTTGGCTTCCCGCTACGAGATGACCAGCGAGCTGCTCGGCGAGGAGGGGCTCGCGATCGACGGCGACTTCGAGCGGCTGATGGACGAGCAGCGCGCGCGCGGCCGGGCGAGTGCTCGCGGCGCGAACGCGGAGACCGGACACGAGCGCGCTGCAGCCGGCGCGTTTGCCGGCGAAGCTACCGTGCAGACACGTTTCACCGGCTATGAGACCGAGCTGCAGCAGACGACGGTCGCCGCTCTGCAGAGCATCGCCGCGAACGGCGCATCAGGGGAGGCCGCGAGCCGGCCCGAAGCCCTCGGTGAGGTTGCGGGCTCCGGCGAAGCCGGAGGCGATCGCTACCTGGTCAAGCTCGCCGAGTCGCCCTTCTATGCGGCCGGCGGCGGTCAGGTCTCCGACGTGGGCACGATCGAGTGCGAGCACGGCGACTGCCTCGCGCGTGTGGAGGAGTGTTTTTCGGCTGGGCGACGATCAGGCGCTCGCGGTAGTGGTCGAGCAGGGCTCGCTGCAGCCCGAGAGCCCGTGCTCGCACGTGTGGACCACGCGCGCGACACGCCACCGAGTGCAACCACACCGCCACGCACCTGCTTCACGCCGCGCTGCGCGAGCGCCTGGGAGACCACGTGCGCCAGGCCGGCTCCTACGTCGGACCCGGACAAGCTGCGCTTCGACTTCAGCCACGGCCAGGCGCTTGAGCGAGCAGGAGCTGCGCGATGTCGAGGATCGCGTGAACGAGTGGATCGCACGCAACGACCCCGTCCGTCCGATCACGACTACTCTTGACGAGGCCAAGCGCCTCGGCGCGATGGCGCTGTTCGGCGAGAAGTACGGCGAGGTGGTGCGGATGGTGCAGATCGGAGAGGGCGAGTACTCGCGCGAGCTGTGCGGCGGCACGCACGTGCGCAGCACCGCCGAGATCGGGCCGTTCGTGGTTCTCGGTGAGACCTCCAGCGCTGCGAACGTGCGGCGGATCGAGGCGCTCACGGGCCCGGCGGCGGTGACGATGCTGCGCGACCACGATCGCCTGCTGGGAGAGGTCGCGACGGTATCTGCGCACCCGTCCCGAGGATGCTGCCGCAGAAGGCGCGTGCGCGCGAGCAGGAGCGCAAGCGGCTGGAGAAGGGACTGAAGGACAGTGCTCACGACCTGAGCGCCTCGGCCGGTGGGGGCGCGGTGGACATCGAGGAGCTCGCTGCCGCCACGGAGGAGATCGGCGGATGCGCAGGCATTGCTGGCGACGGTGGACGTGGCCGATGCCAAGGCGCTGCTACCGCTGATGGATCGCTTGCAGGGCCAAGCTTCCCGAGGCGGCGATCATGCTCGGGCGCCGTCGTCGACGGCCGCGTGCACCTGATCGTCAGCGTGCCGCCGACGCTCGTGCACCGCGGCGTTAGCGCGGGAGCGGTGGTGAAGGTCGCCGCCGAAGTCGTGGGCGGTGGGGGGGGGGGACGCGACACGTTCGCCCAGGCCGGCGGGCGCGATCCGGAGAAGCTGCCACAGGCGCTCGCCACGGCCCGAGCGGCGATCGAGACGGCGCTGGAGAGCTGAGCGATGCCGCGAGCGACTTGGCATCGGGGAGACGAAACGCCGATGAGGGTGCTGGCGCTCGACTACGGCAGCGCGCGCTGTGGCTGCGCGCTCAGCGACCCCTCCGGCACGATCGTCACACCGATCGAGGCCGTATTGCGTCCGGGCACCCGGCGCGGGCTCGACCGATCATCGAGCTCGTGCGCGAGCGCGACGTGGAACGGGTCGTGGTGGGGCTGCCGCTGTCGCTGCAGGGCGGCGACACCGCCCAGACGCGCGAGACGCGCGCGTTTGCGCAGCGGCTGTCGCTGCGACTCGGCGAAGAGGTGCCGGTGGAGATGCACGACGAGCGCTTCACGACCCGGATCGCCGAGCGCATGGGGGGCACGTCGATCGCAAGCGAGGACTCGCGCGCCGCGGCGCATTTGCTGGAGGGCTGGTTGACGGCCCGATCGCGTTAGCGACGCGTTAACAGGTCCATACACGCATGGCGGGCGAACGTACCGACGAGGAACGCGAGCGCGCCCGTGAAGAACGTGCGCGCCGCCGGGCCGAACAGGCAGGAAGGCAGCCCGATCTTCAATCCCGATCGAGTCCTGGGTGGAGGCTCCGTCCGCGTCCGTCGCGGAGGCGAGCGGTGATGGGGTCGTCGAGACGCCGCCGGCGCTCGACCCACCCGTCACCGAGGCCGGACACGTCGAGGAGCCTTTCGAGGCTCCGGTTGAGCCCGGGGCATCGGTCGCGGAGCCGCCGGTTGCCGAGTCGCCGGATATTGCCGAGCCGTCGGTCCCGCCGCAGCCGCTCGACCCGCTCATCGCCCCATCCCGAGGGGACCGTGACATCATCGCCCCATCCCGAGGGGACCGTGACATGCTGCTCGAGCATCGCCGCCACCGGCTGCGTGCGGACCGCGCTTCCGCGCGCACACGGCAGCGGGGCGTGCGCAAGCTGACGCGCGCGCGTGTCGGCGCGCTGCTGGCGCTGGCGTTCGCGATCGCCGCCGTGTGGTTTCTGCAAGCTCTGTTCCAGCCGTTCGCCGGCGTCGGCCACGGCAAAGTCATCGTCGACATCCCGAAGGGCTCGAGCTCGGGCACGATCGGCTCGATCCTCGACCGCGACGGGGTCGTCTCCTCCGGGCTTCTTCTTCGAGCTGCGCGCGTTCGTTACCGGCAAGCGGGGCGAGCTGCACTCCGGTCGCTTTCAGCTCAAGCACGACATGAGCTACTCAGCGGCGATCGCCGCGCTGAGCAAGCCGCCGCCCGCGGCGATCGTCGTGAAGGTGGTGATCCCCGAGGGCTATACCCGCCTGCAGATCGCCGCGCTCGCGCGGCGAAGACGATCTCAACGGGCAGCTACCTGGCCGCATCGACGCATTCCTCGCGGCTCGATCCCGCGCACTACGGCGCGCCGGCGCGCACCAGCGACCTCGAAGGCTTTCTCTTCCCGGCGACCTATGAAATGGTCGGCCGGCGTCGCCCGCCAACCGCCTGGTCGAACAGCAGCTGCTCGCCTTCAAGCAGCGCTTCGGCGCCGAGGATTTTCGTCGCGCGCGCGCAGCTGCACGTGACGCCCTACCAGCTGCTGACGGTCGCCTCGATGGTCGAGCGCGAGGCGCAGACGCGCGCACGACCGCCCGCTGATCGCAGCGGTGATCTACAACCGGCTGCGCGAAGGTATGCCGCTGGGCATCGACGCGACGATCTACTACGCGGTGGAGCTGCAGAAGCGGGTTCCCGCCTACACCCAGCGAACTGACCGAGGCGCAACTGCATATCGACTCGCCGTACAACACGCGCCTGCACAAAGGCCTGCCGCCGACGCCGATCTCAAATCCCGGCACCGCCTCGATCGAAGCGGCCGCCCACCCCGCGCACGTCCCCTACCTCTACTACGTAGCCGGCGCCGACGGCTGCGGCGAGCAGGTGTTCTCGACGCACCTACGCGCAGTTCGAACACGACGCCGCCGCCTACCAGGCGGCGGTGAAGAAGAACGGCGGACACCCGCCGGCGTGCAAGAAGTGAAGCTGTGACGAGGCGCTCGACTCGAGCGCGCCTCGGCGTGCTCGGCTGGCCGGTCGCCCACAGCCGCTCGCCGGCGATGCACAACGCCGCGCTTCGCCGCGCTCGGCATGGACGGCTGGCGCTACCAGCTCCTGCCGGTTCCGCCGGAGCTGTTCGCCGAGACGACGCGCGCGCTCGGAGCGGCCGGCTTCGCCGGCGCCAACGTCACGATCCCCCACAAGCAGGCGGCGCTCGCTGCTCGCCGACGAGGCGAGCGCTGCGGCCGCGCGATCGGCGCGGCGAACACGCTCACGTTCGCCGCCGACGGCGCGATCGCCGCCGAGAACACCGACGCGCCCGGGCTGATCGCGGCGCTCGGCCTGCGATCGCCGCGCGGGATCAGCGCGCTGGTGCTCGGCGCCGGCGGCAGCGCACGCGCCGCGGTGTGGGCGCTGCGCGAGGCGGGAGCGAGGCGAGATCTCGGTCTGGAACCGCACGCCCGAGCGGGCCGAGCAGCTCGCGCGGCGAGCTCGGCGCGCGACCCGTCCGCGCGGCCGGTGCCCGCCGATCTGCTCGTCAACTGCACGTCGGTGGGCCTGACCGGCTCCGGAAGCGATCCCCGCGCCGGCGGACACCGCCACCGGAGGCTGACCGGCTAGAACGCTCGGCCACTGAGCGTGAAGAGCTCAACCAACTCGGGCTGACGTTCGATCAGGTCGGTGAGTACTCGTATGTCGTCGACATGGTCTACCGCCCCGGATCCACCCACGCTGCTCGCCGCCGCGCGAGAGCACGGCGCGCGCACGCTCGACGGACTCGAGATCCTCGTCGCGCAGGGCGCTCTCAGCTTCGAGCTGTGGACGGGCCGCAAGCCGCCGCTCGATGTCATGCGCCGCGGCGCTCCGCGCTCCGAACGAGCTCGAGCGTGCCGAGCGCGGCGCGATGAGCGACGCCCCAGCGACCCCGTCCCGACCTGCACGCGATCTTCGGCATGAACGTGCGCGAGGCTGAGCCTCTCGAGGGGGAGCGACGCCGTGCTCCTCGGAGACCTCGACTCGCCGGTGGTCGAGCAGACGGACTGGAGATGACCGACCGTCGAGATCGCGCGGCGCGGTGGACAGACGTCCTCGCGCCGAGTTCGGTCGAGGAGGTGCGAGCCGGACGTCGAGCTCGACGAGGATCAGCGGCGCAGGCTCGCGCGGGAGCGCCGGGGCCGCCGTCGAGACGAGCACGACGATGCCCGCTCCGGGATCGTGCCCGAGAGCGGGGAGTGGACGGGCATCACGCGCGCCCTCGCGCCGGGGCTCCTCGCCGCGCTTCCTCACCGACGTGATCGTCGACATGGGCCTCGCCTCGCGCGCACAGGTCGAGGACGCGCTGGAGACCTCGCGCAGCTCCGGGACGACACCCGAGCGCGTGCTGCTCGACCGGGGCGCGCTCACCCACGACGGCCTCGCGCGCGCGCTCGCCGAGCGCTACGGGCTCGACCACCTCGACCTCGGCGTGTTCTCAGGTCGACATGGGCGCCGCCAACCTCGTGAGCACCACCGCCGCCAAGCGCTATCAGGCGGTACCGGTCGCGTTCGCCGACAAGCGCACGCTGCTCGTCGCGATGGCCGACCCGTCGAACGTGCTCGCGGTCGACGACATCGCGATCATGACCGGCTATGAGGTGCGCGTCGCGGTCGCTCCGCCGGAGGACATCGCGACGCTGATCTCGCGCCTGGACCGCCTCGAGGACGTCGGTCGGCGAGCCCGACGGCAGCGTCAGCTCGAGGAGTCGAGAGGCGGCGGCGAGGTCGTCGATCTGCACGAGACCGCCGACGACGCGCCGGTCGTCAAGCTCGTCAACCAGATCGTCGCCCAGGCGGTCGAGCGGGGCGCCTCCGACGTCCACCTCGCGCCCGACGGGCGCGAGCTGCGCGTGCGCTTCCGCGTCGACGGGGTGCTGCACGACGTCACGACCGTGCCGCGCCGGATGGCGGCCGGGCGTAGTCTCGCGCGTGAAGATCATGGCCGAGCTGAACATCGCCGAGCGGCGCCTGCCCCAGGACGGTCGCGTCGGGCCTGACGGTCGACGGGCGCCACGTCGACCTGCGCGTCGTCACGCTGCCGAGCGTCCACGGCGAGGCGGTCGTGATGCGCGTCCTCGACAAGGACTCGGTCGTGATCGAGCTCGACAAGCTCGGCATGGCCGAAGCCGAGCGCGAGCGCTTCGAGCGCGCCTTCCGCGAGACCCACGGCGCGGTGCTCGTCACCGGGCCCGACCGGCTCGGGCAAGTCGACGACGCTGTACGCGGCGCTGCAGATGCTGAACACGCCGGAGAAGAACATCATCACGGTCGAGGATCCCGTCGAGTACGAAATCGACGGGCTCACCCAGCTGCAGGTCTCCGCCAAGATCGGCCTGACGTTCGCCGCCGGGCTGCGCTCGATGGTGCGCGCCGACCCCGACGTGATCATGGTCGGCGAGATCCGCGACCGCGAGACCGCGCAGATCGCGGTCGAGTCCGCGCTGACCGGCCACCTGGTGCTCTCGACGCTGCACACCAACGACGCGCCGTCGGCGATCACGCGCCTGATCGAGATGGGGATCGAGCCGTTCCTCGTCGCCTCGGCGCTCGACTGCGTCGTCGCCCAGCGCCTCGCGCGCATGCTGTGCCCGACCTGCAAGCGGCGCACGATCATCCCCGCCGAGGTCCTGCGCGAGAACGGCTACAAGGCGCTCGTCGACCTCGAGGCCTACGAGCCCGTCGGGCTGCCGCCGCTGCGGCGGACAGCGGCTATCGCGGGCGCTTCGGCCTGTATGAGGTGATGAGCGTCTCGCCGGAGATCCAGACGCTGGCGCTCGAACGCGCGCCCGGCCGAGGAGATCCGCGACGTGGCCGTCGCCAGGGCATGCGCCGCCTGCGCGACGACGGCCTCGAGAAGGTCCAGCAGGGCCGCACCTCGATCGCCGAGATCGCGCGCGTCATCGGCAGCTCTGAGCTGGATCCTGTGCCACTCGGTCGAGCGCTTGCGAGACCCGCATCACTTCTCACCTGGCTCGCCGTATCGGCGTCCAGCGCCGACGATCGGCGTCTCTGGGCTAATGGCCGGGCGCTCACCTGTCGATGGGCGCAGCATGGACATCGATTTCGCAGACCTGCTGATGGAGGTCGTCTCGCGCCGCGCGTCCGACCTGCACCTCAGCCGCCGGCGCGCACCCGACGGTCCGCGTGCGCGGGCGCCTGACGCCGCTCGAGGACTATCCCAAGCTCTCCTCCGACCGACACGCGCGAGATCGTCTACTCGATCCTCACCGGCGACCAGCGCCAGCGCCTGGAGACCGACTGGCAGCTCGACTTCGCCTACTCGATCCCCGGCCACGCCCGCTTCCGCGTCAACGCCTACTTCCAGCGCGGCGCGATCGGCGCCGCCTTCCGCCTGATCCCCTTCGGCCTGACCTCGATCGACGAGCTCGGCCTGCCGCCGACCGTGCACGAGTTCACGCGCAGGCCGCGCGGCTTCGTGCTCGTCACCGGGCCCGACCGGCTCGGGCAAGTCCACCTCGCTGGCGGCGATGATCGACGAGATCAACCGCACGCGCGAGGAGCACATCATGACGATCGAGGACCCGATCGAGTTCCTGCACGCGCACAAGAAGTGCCTCGTCAACCAGCGCGAGCTCGGCTCCGACGCGCAGAGCTTCGCCGACGCGCTGAAGGCCGCCCTGCGCCAGGACCCCGACGTGATCCTCGTCGGCGAGATGCGCGACCTGGAGACGATCTCCACCGCGCTGACCGCGGCCGAGACCGGCCACCTCGTGTTCGCCACGCTGCACACCCAGGACACCGCGCAGACGATCGACCGCATCATCGACGTGTTCCCCGCCCACCAGCAGGGCCAGGTGCGCGTGCAGCTGTCGGTCGCGCTGCAGGGGATCATGACCCAGCAGCTGCTGCCCACCGCCGACGGCTCCGGCCGCGTCGTCGCCTCCGAGGTGCTCGTGCCCAACCCGGCGGTCCGCAACCTGATCCGCGAGGGCAAGACCCACCAGATCTACTCCGTGCTGCAGACCAGCTCGGCCGCCGGGCATGCAGACGATGGACGCCTCGCTGGCCACGCTCGTGCGCGAGGGCAAGATCACCCAGAAGCTCGCCGAGGCGCGCTCGTCCACGCCCGACGAGCTCAGGCGCCTGCTCGGCGCCGGGTCGCTCGCGGCCGCCTAGGAGCCGCGACAGATGAGCACCTACGTCTTCAAGGCGATGGACCTCGCCGGCGTCAAGGCGCGCGGCGAGGTCGACGCCGACTCCAAGCAGGCGGTCTCCGACCAGCTGAAGGCGCGCGGGCTGATCGTCCTCGACATCGCCGACAAGCACGCCTCGCGGGAGATCGAGCTCGGCCTTCCTGAAGCGCGTCAAGGCCGCCGAGCTCGCGATCTTCTCGCGCCAGCTCTCGACGATGATCACGCTCGGGCATGAGCATCCTGCGCGCGCTGTACGTGCTCGAGGAGCAGACCGAGAGCAAGTTCCTGAAGGAAACGATCGTCGCGGTCCGCAAGGACGTCGAGGCCGGGCTGCCGCTGAGCGACTGCGATGGCGCGCCACCCCAAGGTCTTCAACCCGCTGTTCGTCGCGATGACGCAGGCGGGCGAGACGGGCGGCGTGCTCGAGGCCGCGCTGCTGCGCGTCGCCGACCAGCTCGAGAAGGACGCCTCGCTGCGCCGCCAGATCAAGTCGGCGATGGTCTACCCGATCGCTCGTCGTCACCTTCGCGATCGGCGTGATGATGGCGCTCGTCGCCTTCCTGGTCCCCGTCTTCGTGGGCGTCTTCAAGCAGTTCGGCGGCGAACTGCCGGCATCACCCAGGTCTCGGTCGTCCTCTCGCACGTGGTCACCGGCTACTGGTGGCTGATGTTCGGCGTGCGCCGGCGTCGGTCGTGGTCCTGTTCCTCAAGTGGAAGAGCGTCCGCCGTGGGGACGCACGCAGTGGGATCACTTCCGCCTGCGCGTCCCGATGAAGATCGGCACGATCGTCCAGAAGGTCGCGGTCGCGCGCTGGTCGCGCACGCTCGCCTCGCTCACCAGCGCGGGCGTGCCGCTGCTGCAGGCGCTCGAGATCACCGGCAAGACCGGCGGCAACGTCGTCGTCGAGGAGGCGATGGACGGCGTGATCGCCTCGGTCAAGCGCGGCGGCACGATCGCCGCGCCGCTCGCGCAAGGCGCCGATCTTCCCGACGATGGTCACGCACATGGTCGGCGTCGGCGAGGAAACCGGCGCGCTGGACTCGATGCTCGACAAGGTCGCCGAGTTCTACGAGGACCAGGTCGAGGCGTCGGTCAAGGCGCTGACCTCGATCCTCGAGCCCATCATGATCATCGTGATCGGCGGCATCGTCGGCTTCATCGTGATCTCGATGTACCTGCCGCTGTTCGAAGTCTACAACCAGCATCAAATAATCGCCGTCACGCTGATCCGTCAGGATCAGGGCGTCGGCCGCGACGCTGCATCTCGCCGCTCCGTACGGACAGCGACAGCTCGGCCGTCGAGCAGCTCCAGCAGCTCCGTCGCCGACGAGCTCGCGGCGCCAGCCGCGCAGCGTGCGCACGTCCGCCTGTCGTCGCCGTCGCGCCTGGCGGCGACGATCGCCTGCAGGTCGGCGCGCGCGGCGAGCAGCTCGTAGGCGAGTCCCGCCTCGCGCGCACGCGCGCGCAGCAGCGCCTCGGCGAGCGCGATCAGCGGCGCGTCGTCGGGCTCGGCGGCGCCGGCCGCTCGCTCCTCGCCGGGGCGGCTCGGGGGCGCTCGCGCCCGCGCTCGACCGCCTCGAGCAGCTCCTCGCCGCGCGGCGCAGCGCCGCCGCGCCGACGCCGCGGATCTGCTCGAGCTCGGCGCCGAGGACGGGCTTGCGCTTGGCGATCTCCACCAGCGCGGCGTCGCTGAGCACGCTCTGCACCGGCCGGTCCTGGCGCGCGGCCGTCTGCTCGCGCCACTCCACGAGCTCGCGCGCGATCGGCTCGCGCTGAGGCGCTCAGGCTGCGGACGCGCGGCAGACGCTCGAAGATCACGTCGGGGTCGCGCTCGTCGCTGGAGCGCGCGAGCGGCTCGCACTCCTCGCGCGCCCACTCCAGCCGGCCGAGCTTGTCCAGCCGGCGCTCGAGCTCGTCGCCGAGCTCGAGCAGGTGCACGACGTCCTCGCGTGCGTAGTCGAGCTGCTCGGCGTGACAGCGGGCGCGCGTCCCAGCGGGTGAAGCTCGCGCTCTTCTGCACCCGCACGCCGAGCAGCTCGTTCAGCAGCGACTCGTAGGAGCTCTGCGCGCCCAGCCCCGCGAAGCCGGCGGCGACCTGCGTGTCGAAGACGTTCGTCACCTCGGTGCCGAGCACGCCGGCGCAGCGAGCGCGATGTCCTGGCGGCCGGCGTGCACGACGATCTCGACCGCCGGATCGGCGAGCAGCGCGGCGAGCGAGCGTGCCGTCAAAGCCCTCGGCGAGCGGGTCGAGGACGCTCGATCGCTTCGTCCGTCGCCGTCCGGCTCCGGCGACGGCGAGCTGGATCAGGCACAGCAGCGTGCGATAGCGCCCCTCGCCCATGAACTCGGTGTCGAGCGCGCAGTCCGCCCGCGCGGCAGCGCGCCGCGTCCGCGAGCGTCATGCGAGCGCGGTCGCCTGCGATTTCGCTCACGATGCGCGCCCGGCAACAGCCAGAGCACCTTGTGACGGCTGAGGCCCGCCTGCCGGGAGACGTCGGTGCCGTGCGCGCGTATCCACTTCGCGGGCGCCGAGCAGGCGGCGTTCACCTTCGAGCCATGCCGCCGCAGTAGGAGTTCAGGAAGGCGTAGCGCACCTCACCGTTGGCGATCAGCCGCTTCAGCTTTGCAACGCTCGTGAATACGCGCGCGTCGTAAGTGGTCAGGACCACCACCGGGCGCGCGTCCTGCACGATCAGTGACCCGATCTGCGTCGCCGACTCGGCCGCCATCTCATAGCGCGCGGTGCCCTGATGAGCACGCAGGTAGGCGCTCACCTGGCGCTGCTCTTCGCCCGGCAACGCGCCAACGTAACCCGCGTCGGTCACGTTGTTGTCGATCACCGTGACGTCGACGCTTACTGGAATCGCCAGCACCGCGCGCAGCGCCATCGCCAGCGTTCCAGCCGAGAGCAGCGTCGAGGGAAGCGCGGACGGGTGCGCCGGCAGGCGCGCCAGCGCGGCAAGCGCGAGCGCCCCCAGCGCTCCGGCGAGCGCGATCCACCACACTGCCAGGCCGACCGTACAGGAGACGCTCGGCGTAGACGACCAGCACAGCGAGGGCACCCGCGAGCACGAGTAGTCGGGCCCGTCCGGACGGGGAGGCTGCCCACGCGAGGCCGATCCCGAGCATCGCGGCGACGGCCGGCATGAATCCCTCCACGTAGCGAGGGTGAAGTCGAGCCATGTCGCTGAACAGCACGATTCCGGTCAGCATCCATACGGTCAGTCCGGCCGCCACGGCCAGGCGCAACCTGCGCTCGCGCCCCGCGATCCTTCTCGGCGTTCGCATCGTCTGTGCGGGACCTTCGGCGGCGCAATCCCCAGAGCAGCGCCGGTACTGCCAAGCAGCAGTGCGGCGAGCAGCTCGAGCCCAAGTCGCTCGCCCGAGAGCGGTCCGACCCGCGCGAGCAGCCGCGTGGGGGAGGGCGGGACAATCGGGATGTGATCGCGCTCGGATTGGGTCGCCTGCGGGTAGTGATTGCCGGGCTCGTAGACGGTCAGCTGAGGTTCAGGAGATTTGCCGCCGAGCCGTTCGGTGCCGTTGAAGACGAACGCCGCGTTCCACGCGCTGCCGTTTGTCGAGCCGATCGCGAAGGGCGGTCGTGGGCGGGACCAGCAGCGTCGCCGTCAGCCAAGCGAGCGCGACAACGACATACACCGCGCCGGCTCCGCTAGTTGCGCAGACGCCTTCGTCGCTGAGCCGGCCAGCCCAGGTAGGCGAGCACAGCGAGGCCCGGCAGCGCCACCAGCGACTCGAGCAGCTTCACGTCGAAGGCGACCCCGAGGACCGCCGCGCCCGCCAGCAGCCAGCCGCAGCCGCCGCTCACTCGCGTGCACGAGCAGCAGCAGCGCGAGCACGATCAGCGCCATCATCACCCCGTCCATCGTGTCGCTGCGCGAGGTGATCACCTCGACCGGCAGCACCGCCAGCGCGAGCGCCGCCGCGAGCGCAGCCGGCGCGCTCCACATGCGCGCACGACGAAGAACAGCAGCGGCACCGCTGCGGTTCCGGCGAACGCCTCGGGCAGCTTCAGCGTGGTGGAGGAGAAGCCGAACAGCTTCACGCTAGCGACCTGCAGCCAGAGGTCGACAGGCGGCTTGTCGATCGAGACGCTGCCGCCGGGCTCGAACGCTCCGAAGAAAAAGTTGTGCCAGGAGAGCGTCATGCTGCTCACGGCGGCGTCGTAGAACGGGTCGGGCGGCACCTGCCGATGTGGAGCAGGCGCAGCACGGCCGCGCCGGCCGTGATCAGACGAGCGCGGCCCACTCGAGCGCCGCGACTTTCGCGGTCGGGGCGTGTCTCAGTGCTTCATCGGCGGAACGCTAATCTGCGCCCGATGGCGGGCAAGCAAGAGACGAGCGAAGATCAGGTGAGGCCCATGGGCCGCGGGAGTGTATGCCTTGTCGCGGCACCGGCCAGGTGATCTCCGGCCTTGGCGGTAAGCCGAGCACGGTCCCGTGTCCCTGGTGCGAAGGCGGTGGCATGCGTATCACGGGCATCGACGCCCAGGCACAGTGGCTTGAGGGCGAGTGCGTCCGAAGTAGCCGCCGGAGCGCGGGCGGGGCCCGCCGCCCGAGGCGCCTCGATTGTCGAGACCGCCCGTGGGCCGGTCACGAACTCGGCATCATGCGTCCAGGCTCTTATGCAGCTATTCAGTTTGCCGGCGCGCGGTCGATGAAGGGTCTAATAAGCCAGTGCCAAGGTGCCAAGGCAACGCCCATGGGTGTGTAGCAAAGCCGGCGGCCCTCGCAAGGGGAACGCATCGCCATCTGAGGCGAATACCAGAGGCTGGCGCCCAAATCGGATCCTAGGAGGATCAATGTTGTATCGACTGCGCCAGCGCTTGAGATGAGGGTGGTTTTACCCTCATCGAGCTTCTGGTGGTCATCCTGATCATCGGCATTCTTGCCGCGATCGCCATCCCCGCGTTCCTGAACCAGAAGGGCAAGGCCGATGACGCTTCGGCGAAGGAGCCCGCCCGTACCGCCGAGACCACGGCGGAGACGTACTCGACCGACCACGAAGGTGGGTATACGGGTATGAGCCTGGGCGAATTAGAAAAATACGAAACCGGTCTCACGTCTGCCCAGCACGAGCAACGCATGTCTGCTCAAAGTAGAAGGTACCTCTACCACCTATACGGTCGAAACGGAAGCCGCGAACACCGGCGACAAGTTCTTGATCGAACGAAGCGCGACCGGGGAAATCGCCCGCAAATGTAAAAGCGGAGCCAGCAAAACCGGTTGCTCCGGCGGAGAATCGGGCAGCTGGTAGTCACGTCTTCGAAGTCCTGCCTCGCAGGAAGTCGAAACAGCTGTGCGAGAGGCGGCCTTCGGGCCGCCTCTTTGCGTCCGCGCTCGAGCGCCGCGTGAGGGGTGCCGCTCAAGCGCCGAGCCGCGACGGTCGATCAGTCCTCATGGAGGCCGTCACATTCGCGGGAGTGCTCGGAGCGATCGTCGGCTCGTTCCTGAACGTCGTCGCCTACCGCCTGCCCCGTCACGAGTCACTCGTCGCTCCCGCCTCGCACTGTCCCAAGTGCGATACGCCGGTAAAGCCCTACGACAACATCCCGATCTTCTCCTGGCTGTTCCTGCGCGGCCATTGCCGCACCTGCGGCTCCTCGATCTCGGTCCGCTACCCGCTCGTCGAGGCGCTCACCGGCGCGCTCTGCATCGGCGCCGTGCTCGCCCACCACACCGCCGCTGGGATCGCTCTGAGCGTCGTCCTGATCCTGCTGCTCGTGCCCGCCGCTCTGATCGACCTCGAGCACCGCATCATCCCCAACCGCATCACCGCCCTCGGCGCCGTCCTGGCGCTCGCGATCGGTCTCGCGCTGGATCCCGCGGGGGAGCCCGAGAGGCTGATCGCCGGCGCGGCCGCGGGCGGCTTTCTCCTGCTCGCGGCGCTGGCCTATCCGGGCGGCATGGGCATGGGCGACGTCAAGCTCGCTGCCGTAATGGGGCTCCTCCTCGGCAAGGCCGTCGCTCCCGCGATCCTGATCGCGCTGCTCACCGGCGTGCTGCTCGGCGTCGCCGTGATCGCCCGCAAGGGCTCACACGAGGGTCGCAAGACGGCGATCCCCTTCGGTCCCTTCCTCGCCCTCGGCGGCCTCGTCGCGGTGTTCGCGGGGAGCTCGATCGTGGATCTCTACGTCAACCACTTCCTGCATTAAAGATCTCACCCTAAAGCGCGTCGCCCCGCGCGCCGATACGCCATTGCGGGCACTCCGCCCCACACCTGACATCACGCTGATCGCATGCCTCCCTCACTGAACATCAACCTCGGCCGCCGCGCCGGCGCCGACGTCGTCGGACTGGACATCCAGCCCGGGGTCGTCGCGGCTGTGCAGGCGCGCGTGAACGGCTCGATCGTGGCCGAGCGCGCCGCGATCCTGCCACTCCCGTCGGACACGGTGCGCGAGGGCGAGGTCGTCGACGAAGTCGCGCTCTCAGAGACACTGCGCGAGCTGTTCAGCGACAGCCGCCTGAGCAAGCGCGTGCGGCTGGGCGTCGCCAACCAGCGTACGGTGCTGCGCACGCTCGACCTGCCGCCCGTCACCGACCGCAAGGAGCTCGACGCGGCCGTGCGCTTCCAGGCGCAGGACCAGGTGCCGATGCCGCTGGGCAACGCCGTCCTTGACTTCCACCCCCTCGGTGTCGTCGACACGCCCGCCGGCCCGCGCCAGCGGGTCGTGCTCGTCGCCGCCCAGCGCGACATGGTCGAACGTCTGCTGTCGGCCGCGCGCCACGCCGGCCTGCGCCCGGAGGGCATCGATCTGTCCGCCTTCGCCCTGATCCGCTCGCTGTACCGCACCGACGAGGAGCATGCCGGCCGCGTGCTGTACCTGAACGTCGACGGTCTCACCAACCTGGCGATCGCCGAGGGAAGCATCTGTCGCTTCACGCGCGTCGTCGGCGGTGGCCTCGAGGGGATGGCCGTCGAGCTGGCCGAGCGCCGCGGCATCGCCCTCACCGAGGCGCGCGAGCTGCTGTTCGCGACCGACCTCGATGAATCCGCAGACGGCGATGCCGGCACCGGAGCGACGGCCGAGCGCGAGACCGAGGGCGAGTCCGGATCCGATGCTCCCGCAGCGAGCGAGGTCGGCAGGGACACACCGACGCAGCATCGGTCGAGGAGCCACTCGACCGTCCGTCCGTGCCCGCCGACGAGCTCGCCATGAGCTATGCCGAGGAGCTGTCCGCGATCGAGCAGGCCCATGCCGAGGAGGCGACGGCGACGCCCACCAAGGCGGACGTGCGGATCGTGCTCGACAACGGCATCCGCGAGATCGCTGGCGAGGTGCGCAACTCGCTCGACTTCCACCGCTCCCAGGACGGCGGGGGAGAGGTCACGCGGATCGCGCTCAGCGGCGCCGCGCTCGACCTGCCCGGCTTCGCCGCGGCCCTGCAGGGCCAGCTCGGCATCGAGGTGCACTCCGAGAGCGTCTCCACGACCGACGCGGGGCTGGCCGACGGTCTCTCCGTCCATCGCCTGGCGGTCGCCACCGGGCTGGCCACGACCGAGGCGCCGCGATGAGGGCCGTCAACCTGATCCCCGCCGACCAGCGCGGTGGCGCTTCCGTCGGCGCCGGGCGCTCCGAGGGCGCCGTCTACGCCGTGCTCGGCCTGCTCGCCGGGCTCGCGCAGCTTGCGTTCCTCTACGGCATGGCCGATCATCAGATCTCGAGCCGCAAGGCGAGCGTCGCCACGCTCGAAGCCCAGGCTCAGCGCGCCACGGCGCAGGCGAGCGA
>CAWATE010000008.1:0-175252 GCA_963784875.1 uncultured Solirubrobacterales bacterium | reverse complement strand
GCGGTGGCGCTCGACCGTCTTCCCGCTGATGACGAGTAGCGCGGCGATCTCCTCGCTGGTGTGGCCCTCGGCGATCAGCTTCACGACCTCGCGCTCGCGGGGCGTCAGCGGGTCCTCGCGGCGGCGCCTCGCCGCGGCGCGCTCGCTCGAGGTGGTCGCGGATCAGAGCCGCGACCGCCGGCGGGTACAGGAACGGCTCGCCGCGCATGCTCGCGCGGATCGCGTCGACGAGGTCGCGGTTGGCCGCCGACTTCAGCACGTAGCCCGACGCGCCGGCCTTCAGCGCCTCGAAGAAGTACTGCTCGTTGTCGTGCATCGACAGCATCAGGACCGCAGCTCGGGTCGGCGGCGGTGCAGCTCGCGGCCGCCTGCAGGCCGGTCATGCGCGGCATCGAGACGTCGAGGACCGCGAGATCGACGTCCTCCGCGAGCCCGCTCGACGGCCTCGGCGCCGTCGCCCGCCTCGGCGACGACGCTCGATGTCCGGCTGGCGCGTCGAGCACCATCCGCAGCCCGCTGCGGACGAGCGCGTGGTCGTCGGCGAGCAGCACCCGGGTCTTCAGCGGCGTCGTCATGCTCTCGGGGAGCCGCGATCTCTGCCTCCGGAGCGACGCGACCGGCAGGCTGACCGCCACGCCGGCCCGGCGCGTTTGCGATCTCCAGGTCAGCGCCGATCAGCATCGCCCGCTCGCGCATGCCGGCGAGACCGCCGGCCTGCCCGATCGCCGCCGGGGCAGGCCGCGCCGTCGTCGGTCACGCGAGCACGACCTGTCCGCCTCGCCCGGCCCGAGCGCGACCCGCACTCGCTCGCGCCTGGCGTGACGCAGCGCGTTGGTCAGCGCCTCCTGGGCGACGCGGTAGATCACGAGCTCCACCTCCGCGCTGAGGGGAGGCAGGCCGCCGTCCAGCTCGCGTCGCACCGCGATCGCGCCCTGCTGTTCCATCCGCAGGCACAGCGCGATCAGCGCGTCGCCAGGCCGAGGTCGTCGAGCGCCTCGGGCCGCAGCTCGCGGGCGATCCGCCGCACGTCGTCCGAGGCTGCTGCTGGACGGTCGCGCGATCTCCTGCAGCGGCGCCGCCTGCTCGGGAAGTCGCCGGCGACCCGTTCGGCCTGCAGCGCGACCGCGGTCAGCGTCTGGCCGACCTCGTCGTGCAGCTCGCGCGCGACTCGCAGCCGCTCGGCCTCCTGGGCCGCGAGCGCGCGACGGGCGCTCTCGCGCCGCTCGGTCTCCAGCGCTCGAGCATCGTGTTGAGCGCCTGCGCCAACGCGATCGTCTCGCTGCTCGCCCAGGTACCCGCGGGCGCTCGCTGGCCTGGGCGCATGGGGTCGACGTCGCCCATCAGCGCCGCCAGCCGGCGCAACGGCGACAGCACGAGGGCGAGCAGCACCAGGTCGATCGCCAGCGTCGCCGCGAGGCCGACGATCAGGACCGCCAGCTCGGTGAATCTGATGTGGTGGTGGACCGTCGCCGGGCTCACGATCAGGGCGAACACCGCTGTGCCGAAGACGAGCGCGTTGACCGTGAACACGCGCCACAGGGTCGATACGGCGACAGGGTTGCGACCGAAGAGCGGATGTTCGATCTTGCTCAGCAAGGAGAGGGCCGGGAGCTTCATCGCCGCTCGATGCTCGCGCGCGCGCCGGACGGTTTGGCATGCCGGGCGGCTTCTGGTTGTGAAGGCGCCCCGGCGCCGCCGAGCCTCAGTGCTGCCGAGCATCAGCCGCCGCAGTCGTACAGCGCCGTCGGGCCATGGCCGCCCGACGGCGATCCGGGCGGCGGCGCGCAATGCGCGTGGACCCACACGACCCGCGGATCGTCGCTCGTCCGGGGGACGAGAAAGCGCGGACCTGCCCGGAGTCGACATAGCGCCGCAGCTGAGCGAGGCTGGGGGACGGGATCCCGCCCTGGAACCCGCCGATCGGAAGGATCTCCCGGCCGGTCGCGAGAATGTAAGGGGCGGCGAGGATCGAGGAGTCGACGGCCATCACCATCGGGGTTTCATACGTCGAGGAGAGCTCTTCCACCACCTGCTCGTCCAGCGTTCGCCCGCGCGCCGCCCCCGCGCGCGACACGGTCGCCGACGACGGCTCATACGGCGCCGCGAACGGGCCGAGGCCGCGAACGACCATCAGCGCCGCGGCGACGCCCGGAAGCAGCAGCCCGCACGCGAGCACGAACGCCACGAGGCCGCTCGCGAGGCCCCTGACGGCGCTCTCCTCCGCGTGGCCCCCCCGAGCGCCGCGAGGCCGGCAAGCGCCGCGCAGATCGCCGCGGGAATCAGCCACCCGGGAACACCGGATCCGCCGTCCAGCAGATAGATCCCGTACCCGGCCGACGCGAGCAGGGCACCCGCGAGGCATGCGCGCGTCGCTGCCCGCTCGCGCCGCCGCCACGCGACCTCGATCCCCGTCCCGCACAGCGCCCCGATCGCCGGTGACAGCGCCGCCACGTAATAGGAGTTGGGATATCCGCCGGCGCTGAAGAACGCTGCCAGCACGACCAGCCACAGCCCCCACAGCACGACGGTCGCCCGCAGCGGGTCGCGGCGGCTCGCCCGGCGGGAGATCGCGAGCACCGCGACCGCGGCGATCAGCGCGGCCGGCAGCAGCCAGCCGTCGTCGCGCCCGAACGGCCCGCTCAACAGCCGGTGCCAGCTCGGCGCGACGCTGTGAATCGGGCCGGCGCTTGCCTGTGAGATGTGCACGAGGAACGCAGCCGGCCGGCCGGCCCCGGCGAACACGTCGCTGCCGTGGCGCAGGCGCGCGACCCCGTTGTAGTTGAACGTCTGGCTGAACACCGAATCGTTCTGCGTGCCGTCGACATACGGGCGATCGTGCGCAGGCACGAGCGACACGACGGTCATCCAGCTGAGCGACACGATCGCCGTCACCCCTCCCGCCAGCGCGAGATGGGCGAGGCGGGTGCGCAGGCGCGGTGGCGCGGCGAGCAGATAGGCGCCGGCGAGCGCCGGCAGCACCAGCCAGGCAACCGTCATCTTCGCCTGGAACGCGAGTCCCACCCACACCCCCGCGAGCAACAGCGCGCGCAGTCGCCCGCTCTTTTTAAAAGACGTTCCAAGCGCCGCCGAGGTTGCGTCTGCCGCCAGCACGATCAGCAGGATCAGCAGCGAGTCGGCGACGTTGCCGCGATTCAACGCCACCGTCACCGGGCTAGTCGCCACCACGGCGGCTGCCACGATCCCTGCGATTGGGCCGACCAGGCGACGCACCGCGCGGTAGAGCACGAGGATCGTCAGCACCCCCTCGATGACCTGTGGCAGCACGATCGCCCAGGTGTGAAACCCGAACACGCGCAACGACAGCGCCTGCGGCCACAGCGCGCCCGGAAGCTTGTCGACGCTTATAGTTCCCGCCGGGTCGAACGCGCCGAAGAAGAAATCGTGCCAGCTGCTCGACATGCTGCGCGAGGCGGCGCCGTAGAACGCCTCGAGCGCCGCGCCGTTCATGCCCCACGCGTACGTCAGGGCGGCCAGCGCGGCGATTGCCAGCAGCGCCGGGCGGGCCCATGGCGGCTGGTCTTGCGGGGAGCGCCAGAAACGCCCCGGTGTCCTCGCGACGGCGCTCCGCAGCTGCGTGATTCTCCCCGCCCGCTCACCCATTTGCGCCATCCTAGGCGCCTGCCGAAATTTTGGCTAGTACTGGTGCTTGGAATTGCGCGGCCGCTTCCCGTCGAAGGTAGACCTCAGGCAACGGACTCGACAGCGGCCTCCCCGCGCGGCGCGGAGCGCTTTGAGATCACCCGCACGCGCCCGCCGCCGCGTGGAGCGAGCGTGGGGCCGCGCGGCACCGGTCGCGCGATCGAGGTCGATGCCGGCGCCAGCTCGAACCGGGCGAGCAGCTCGCGCAGCACGATCTTGATCTCGAGCAACGCGAGCGAGGCGCCGAGGCAGCGGTGTGCGCCACCGCCGAACGGGAGGAACGAGTAGCCGTCGGGTGGATCCTCGAGAAAGCGCTCAGGACGGAAAAGGTGCGGCTGAGGATAGATCTCAGGATCGTGATGCACACCGTGGGCGTCGACCAGGATCGCCACCTCCGGCGGGATCGTCCATCGTCCGACCGCAAACGGCTCGAGCACGTGGCGGGCGCTCGAGACGGGGATCGGCGAGCGGATCCGCAGAACCTCCTTTGCCAGCGCCTGGAGATAGGCGTCGTCGCCTGCGCGAGCCTTTGCCATGACGGCCGGGTTGTGCGCCAGCAGCTCGACGCCCCACGCGATCCCGGTCGCGGTCGTCTCGTGACCGGCCGCGATCAGCGTGATCAGCTCGTCACGCAACTGCTCGTCGCTCAGCCCGATCCCATCCTCGTCGCGAGCGCGGATCATCAGCGCGAGGATGTCCTCGCGCTCGGACAGCAGCGCATCGGCGCGGGTCGCCGCGATGTGCTCGAACAGCAGTACGTCGAGCTCGTCTTTCAGACGCCACGGTCGCCGCGAAAGAAGGTTCCAACGCGCACGACGTGTCAGCTGCGGCACGAACAGCGCGAAAGCGTTCAGGGGCGTGTTCAGTCCGTCGAAGATCTTCCGCAGGCGGATGCGCATCGAGACGTCCGATATGCCGAGCACCGCCTGCAGGATCACGTCGAGCGTGAGCGCCTGGGCGATCGGTTTCACGGTCACGACCTCACCCGGCCGCAGGCGATCCAGCTCGACGGCCGCGAGACGCTCCATCAGCCGGGCGTAGGACTGGACGCGCTCGCCGTGAAACGGCGGGGAGAGCATCTTGCGGCGGGAGAGGTGCTCGGTTGGCTCGAGCACGAGCAGCGACTGCTCGCCTACGAACGTGCGCAATAGATCGTTGCTGTGGTGCTTGGCCAGCGGATCCCCGGTGAACAGGCGCTTGATCGCGTCGCGGTCCTTGGTGAGCACCGCCGTCGGGGCGCCGCCGATGCGAACGGTGAACGTGTCCCCGTAGCGGGCGTGGCCGCGGTCGCTGAGTTCGGCATAGCGCCACAGCCGCAGAGCCGCCTGCGCCGCTCGTGGCAGGCGCGGACCTGGTGGCAGCGAACCGCCGGGCCGCCGGGTCGCGGTGGAAGCGGCACTCCAACTATGGTCGGACATCCAAGACGAGGCTACTCTTTCCGGGCGGGGCACCTGAAGGAGGATTCCCACCTTCGCACCTCCGAGAATCCGCGGTCCCGCTCCGAGGAAGCTCACAACGCCGATCTTGGAGTCGATCGCCTACGGCGTACGTCCTGCGTCGCCCCCTATCCTGCGAAGCCGTGATCACAACCAGTTCAAGAAGGTGTCAAGAACGTAACGAGCCGCCCGGGCTTGCGTCATCTACACAGAACGTGCCTTTTTGTGTACCATGGGGTCTATGGAGCGGCTGAACATCACGCTCGACGACGAGCAGGCAGAACAACTCGCATGCCTCGCCGAGCGCATGCATGTCCAGCCTGGGACGGTCGCGCGTTCGCTGCTCTGCAGCGCGCTCGACGACGCGAACCCGGATGCGCGCAACGTCGTGGAGCTGCTGGACGGAATCCCCGGGGCATACGAGCGCGCGGGACTTGGTCTCAAACAGGCGAGGACCGGTGAGACGATCTCCCTGAACGAGTTGTAATCCGTGGCTCGTGTCGAGCTGGCGGTCGCGGTTGTTGAAGACCTCGAGAGCCTCATCCGCACACACAGTCTGCCCGCCGACACTCGTGCTCGGATCGCGCGATCGCTGAGCGGACTGGAGCGCTTCCCGCTGATGGGACCAGCCCTGACTGGACGCTGGGAGGATTTCCGTTTCCTCTTGGGACCGTGGCGATGGCTGCTTCTGGTGTACGTGCTTCTCGAGGCCGAGGATCGAATCGTCGTCGTCACCATCCAGGATGCACGCTCATCGACGGCCGCCACGACCACTCGCCGATAGGCGTCCAGCCAAGCTACCTAACCCGGCATAGACCCTCCTACTTGTCGTCCAAGCCGTGACCCTCGACACTCCAAGAAGGCGCTCGCTTGCTGTGCGCCTTCAGTTTATGAGCGGCTCAGCAGGGAACTGCAGGCCAAAGCGCTCGACGAGGCCGGGGACGCTTGCTGGGTCCATCTCGAGCGCGTAGCGCTCGCAGAGACTGCCGAGGACCGCGGGGTCTGCCTGCGCTACGCCGCCGAGGTCGACGAGCTCCGCGAAGAATCCCTCGAAACCGGCGGGCGCGATGATCTCGAGGATCCTGCAGGGGTTCTCCCCGGCGTTCCAAAACGTGTGCCACTCGCCACGGGGCTTGTAGACGAGGTCACCGGGCCCGGCCTCGAGCGCGTCCCCCCCGAGTAGTGCACCCATTCGGCCTTCGATGACGTAGCTGTACTCGTCCTCGCGCAGATGGCGGTGCAGCGGCGCGGCAAGTGCGTGTGCTGACATCGGGTGTTCGACGAGGGAGAAGCCACCCTTGGTCGTATCACTGTCAACCATGAAGCGCACCCCGATGCTTCCGAGGAACCCAGCCTTGCCGTCTACGGGTCCCAGTACCCGGCTTTGCGCGGTCTGCATTGCTTCCTCATTTCATTGAACAGCTATGTCGCACCAATTATACAGACCCGACGGCACTCGTGACAGAATTGCTCAGACACTCATGTCCGACCAGCCACGTAGCTATCGCATGCATCACCGCGCGGAGTCCCAGCAGCAGACCCATCTGCGCATCGTCGAGAGCGCGGTGGAGCTGCACGGGACTGTCGGTCCCTCCCGCACATCCGTCAGCGCCGTCGCGGCGCACGCCGGGGTTCCTCGCTCGACGGTGTACCGCCACTTCCCGGACGAGGCGGCGCTATTTGACGCGTGCTCTGCCCACTGGGCGAACGCAAACCCACCGCCAGAGCTCGGCGCCTGGGCGGCGATCGACGATCCGGACGAGCGCCTGCGCGTCGCCCTCGAGGAGCTCTTTGCCTTCTACCGGCGGACCGAAACGATGCTAGACAACCTGTTCCGCGACGAGCAAATCGTGCCGCTCGTCCAGGAGCGCTTCGCCGCTTTCCGTGACTACTTCGCAGCAGCGGGCGACACGCTGATGGCGGGACGCAAGCTCCGCGGCGCTGCTCGCC
Organism: uncultured Solirubrobacterales bacterium; assembly: GCA_963784875.1. Taxonomy (GTDB): domain Bacteria; phylum Actinomycetota; class Thermoleophilia; order Solirubrobacterales; family Solirubrobacteraceae; genus Palsa-744. Next base: position 168,206 of record CAWATE010000008.1, on the reverse strand, counting down.
GGCGCACAAGGGCCGCCCTCGGCCACGCTGTCTCCTTCTCGACCTGGAAATCCCTGGTCGGAGAGCAGGGACTCAACGACTCCGACGCAGTCGCGCTTATGCGCGCTCTCGTGGCCATGCTTAGAGGCTGTCGTCGAGACAGCCTCTAAAGCTAGGCGCAGGGTGCCCACAGCGGCTGGAGGATCGGATGCCTGGTGTAGGGTCGTTCGACACCTAGGAGGAGAGGACCAGCGTCGAGATGTCAGAGATGTGGAACAGCGTCGCGCCGGGGTGGGAGGAGAGCGCCCTGTTCGTCGATCAGCATCTGGCGCTCGCGACCGAGGCGTTGCTCGACGCCGCTGGAATCGGGGAGGGGGATGCGGTCCTCGATCTAGCTTCTGGCCCGGGTGGCGCCGGACTGGCCGCGGCTAAGCGGGTGGGCCTGAGAGGGACGGTTGTGCTCTCAGATGTTGCCGCTGAGATGGTCGCCGTGGCGGCCCGGCGTGCGAGCGCCAATCCGCAGGTGAGCACCGCCGTCTTTGACCAAAGCGAGATCACAGCTGAGGATGGTCGCTTTGACGCGGTGATCAGCCGACATGGCTTGATGTTCGTCGAGGATGCCGCCGCGGCGGTGAGGGAGGCCATCCGCGTCCTGCGGCCGGGAGGCCGATACGCGGCGATGACCTGGGGGCCTCGGGAGCAGAACCCGTGGCTCGGGTCAGTGCTGGACGCCGTGGGTGAGCAGTTCGGCGTGCCGTTCCCACCACCGAACGTCCGCGGACCATTTTCACTGGACAACACCACGCTTCTCGAGTCTGTCCTGCGGGACGGCGATCTGGAGGGTGTTCATGTCAAGGCCATCGCAACCCCGATGCACGCAGCCTCACTGCAGGCATGGTGGGAGCGCGTGCCGAAGCTGGCCGGCCCGCTCGCGATCGCGATGGCCGGCATGGAGCCGAACGTCCGCGAGGAGATCAAGGAGCGCGCGCTCAAAGCCGGCGCGAGCGCCGCACGTCGCGACGGAGATCAGGTCGTGTTCGCAGGCTCGGTGTTGATCGGCTCGGGGCACACACCTCGACGCTGATCCTCACGGCGATCAGTGACGGCGGAATACTTCGTCGCGAATTTTCTCTGAGCCGTATTGCAGCGTGACTGCCTGACACTCGGGGACGGAGCCGAAGTTGGGGCTCGTCGAGCTGAGGAAGGGGTAGGTGATCGATGCGGGATTCGTCTGTCCGCTGTCGGGATGCCCGAAGAGGTGGCCGACCTCGTGTGTCATCGCATCGCAGAACCACTGGAAGAATTCATCGTCCTGATGCCAGCTTGGCCAGAGGGAGGTGTTGATCGTGATCGTGCACTTCTGTGTTTCGGTCCACATCTCCACGACGGAGCCCTTGGGTTCGGGGCTCGTTGTGGATTCGTAGGCGGAGCTGGGAAGTTGAGCGGAGCTCGTGCGGATCGTGGGTGTTCCGCAGGGGGGTGCGCCGTGCCAGTACTGCTCGGCGAGCTTCAGCGAAAGCGCGACTGGATTCGTGGTTGGGCGTTGTGAAGACTTGGGAGCCGCGGCGAGGGCAGATGCGGGTAGGAGCAGCGCCGCCAGGGATAGAGGGAGCAGGAGGGCGGGGAGCAGACGAAGGAGCGCGGTGTGTATACGAGCCATGCCTCACATGCTGAGACCGCGGGCTGCCCGGTTCTTCCTCCGCGGTGGGTGATCTTGGGGGTAGCGGTGGGTGAGATGCGGGTGAGGTGCGGCTCACCCGCATCTCACCGACTGCCGATGAAGACATACGCGCTGGCCCGCGCATGGGCTGTATATGCCGACACATGCCCCCATCACGGTAGTTCTTGCTCACTTCGACGATCTCTTCGCGGCAGGGCTGCGCGAGCTGATCGAGCGCGACCCGAGCCTCGCGATCGTCGCGGCTGACGTGGGGTACGGGCGCATCGGCGTCGTGCTGAGAGCACACCGTCCCGCGGTGGCGATCCTCGATCTCGGCGCCGTGGGCAAGCTCGCCGAGATCCGGGAGCTCAACAGCGACCATCCGGCGACGCGACTGGTCCTACTTGGAGGCGATCCCGCGCCGGCCGAGTGCGCGCAGCTGCTCGCGTTGGGCGCGAGCGCCTGCCTCGGCAGGGACACGCAGTCGCGTGACGTAATCAACGCGATCCATCTCGCCTCGCGGGGACTGCAGGTGATTCCTCGTGCGCCGGCGGCCTCAGGCGGCGCTCCGGTGGCGGCGGGTGTGGGCCTGCTGACCAAGCGTGAGGCCGAAGTGCTGCCGCTGCTGCAACGGGGCGACTCGAACCCGCAGATCGCGCTCGCGCTGCAGGTGGGCGTCGAGACGGTCCGCACGCACGCGCGCAACATCTACCGCAAGCTCGGCGTCTCCTCGCGTCGCGAGCTAGCGGCTGCCCCGCCCGCGCGTGAGCCACAGCCGCAGCCCGCTCGCCCCGAGCCCCGGCGCCGGACGGGCACGCCATTAGGGCGCCCCCGGCGGGGAGGGGGGATGAGACATGGCTGAGGGTCGAGGCCCCCATCCGTCTGCTCGCATGAACCGCGCTAACGCTACGGCGGCAACGGTCGAGTTACTGGGCAGGTCGAAGAGACCGGGGAGCCATTCCCCTTCTATCGCGGCGAGTCAAAGCCGCAGTCAGGAGACGCCCTATGAATAGCGGCGTCCCATCGCAGTACCAAGTACCGCAACGGTCGCCCCTGAAGGCAGGGCGCAGGACGTTTCGAGTTGGATTGATCCTGCTCGGCTCGCTGTCCACCCTCCTATTTGCGAGTAGCGCCCTCGGCGCCACAAGCGTGGGGCTGGGGAAGGCCGCGAGCTTCTCGGTGCTTGGGGGCTCGACGATCACGAACACGGGCAACACGACGATGTTCGGCGATCTCGGTCTCGCTCCAGGCTCCTCGGTGACCGGCGGCCCGGTGGTGCTCGGCGAAGAACATATCGATGACGCGGTGGCGAATGAAGCAAAGAGCGCACTCACTACCGCCGCGACGACAGCCGCGAACGAAGCAAGCAGCGGCTCGGCGGGGGAAGAGCTCGCCGGTCAGGCTTTCCTGCCGGGCGTCTATACCGCGAGCGCGTCGCTGCTGCTTTCCTCCGGAAGCGTGACGCTGAATGCCCAGGGTGACCCGAATGCGGTGTTCATCTTCCAGATCGGCTCCACTTTGACGACGGGCTCTCACACCAGCGTCTCACTCATAAATGGCGCGCAGGCGTGTAACGTCTTCTGGCAGGTCGGCTCCTCCGCGACGCTTGGTACCGGCACGCATTTTGTCGGCACGATCATGGCCGCGGACAGCATCACGGCGAACACCGGCGCGACGATCCACGGTCGGCTGCTCGCGCAGACTGCCGCGGTTACGCTCGAAGACAACACGATCACCACGTCCACCTGTGCTTCAAGTGGTGGTGGCGGCGGGACGGAAACCACGACCCCGCAAGAAACGGCCGCGCTCGAAAAAGCGGTCGCCGGCGAAACGACGACCGGTGGGGGAACGACCACCGGCGGCGCTTCGACCACCGGCGGCGCGGCGAGCACCGCCACGGGCACAACGACTGGCATCGGAATCGCCGCCAGTCCCGCGGTCGGTGCAACCCCGCCCGCGGCGATCGCGTCGAAGAGCATTGCAAAGCACCACAAACGCCATAAACGCCATAAGGGAGGGCCCCGGGCGGCTAGACCGCACTCGCCCGCCCGGCCTGCGCTTCCGCACCGGAGGGGCTCGTTCACAGGCTGATCCTCTCCCGGCCGGGCGTTCGCCGACTGGGCGTGCGCCGGCCGGCCGTTGGCCTGGCGGCGGCGTGTCTGTTCGTGGTCGGCCTCCCCGCCGGCACGGCAGGCGCCGCCGCCCCCGCCGCACGAGCGAGAGCGGGCACCGTCGGCCTGCCCGCTCGCGTGCAGGCAAAGCAGCAGCTCGCGGTCCTGCTCACGGCGCACAGCGCCCACCGGGCGCCGGCGGCGGGATCCTCACTCCTCTCAGTCGTGCCCGCGCAGCGGCCGATCACCGGCGAGCAGACCACCCTCCCTGTGATCGCACACACGAGCGGTCCTGGCGGATTGCGATGGCTACGGGTGATGCTCCCCGGCCGGCCTAACGGATCGACTGGCTGGATCGTTCAGAACGCCACTCGCAGGCTGACAACGGACTGGCGAATTCTCGTTGACCTTGCCGAGCGTCGCGTGAGAGTCTACAGCGACGGGCGCACCGTTAAGACCTTCCAGGCGGTTGTGGGCAAGCCCTCGACGCCAACGCCCACCGGCGAGTTCTTCGTCGAGGAGACCGTACAGATGAGTCCCGGCCAAGCCGGCGGCCCGTTCGCGCTGGCGCTGAGCGCACGCTCCAACGTCTTGCAGGAATTCGAAGGCGGTCCCGGTCAGATCGGAATACACGGACGGAACCACCTCGGAGGAACGCTCGGCACCGACGAATCGCACGGCTGCATTCGGCTCGCCACCGCGAGCATCGACTGGCTGACAGCCCGCATCGGCCCAGGGACACCCGTGAAGATCTACACCGGACCGAGACGACGCTGATGCGCGACGCCGAGGCGACCGCCCGCCCTGACTGGACGCTGGGAGAATTTCCGTCGGTTCACACGGCGCAGCAGGCTACTCGCCGACCACTGGGAATAGCGCAGAAGCCCGTCGAGAGGGCTGAACCGATGCTTCGGCTACGCGTGGTCGCCGAGACGACCGCAGAGAGTCGTGCCTTCGTACGCGCCCACGGTCTCGCCGATCGCTATCGTGATCCACCCGCGACACGGTTCGCGTCGTGGCAGAACACACTAAACTTGGCTCTAGAAAGGGCTGATTCGCCATCGTCAGCACCAACCAGTTCAAAAACGGAAACCACATAGAGGTGGACGGGACGATCTTCAAGATCGTCGAGTTCCAGCACGTCAAGCCCGGGAAGGGCGGGGCGTTCGTGCGCACGAAGCTGAGGCGGGCTTCAGATGGGAACGTGATCGACAGGACGTTCAGGGCGGGGGAGAAGTTCAGGTCGGTGAGGACGGAGGCGCGCAGGATGCAGTTCCTGTACGCGGACGGGACCGACGCGCACTTCATGGACACCGAGTCGTTCGAGCAGATCGCGGTCGCGGAGGGCACGGTGGAGGAGGCGCTGCGCTGGACGAGGCCGAGCAGCGAGGTTGACGTGCTGTTCATCGACGACGAGCCTTCAGATGTGCAGCTGCCGAGCGGGGTGGACCTCGAGGTCGCACAGACCGACCCGGGACTGCGCGGGGACTCGGTGTCGGGCGGGGGGACGAAGCCCGCGACGCTCGAGACGGGAGCGGTGATCCAGGTGCCGCTGTTCATCGAGCAGGGCCAGCTGATCCGCGTGGACACGCGCTCGGGCGAATACGTCGCGCGGGCCTAGAGCGGCCGATGCGGCGCTCAGAGCAACGGCGGGCCGCGGTGGTCGCGCTCTACCAGCACGATCTGACCGGCAGGGGGCTGGTGGAGACGCTCGGGGCGAACGCGTCGCTGTTCACCCGTGCGCTGGCGCACGCGGCGGCCGATCGCGAGGAGGAGCTCGACGAGGTCATCGACCGCCACGCGCACGGATGGTCGGTGCAGCGGATACAGCCGCTGGAGCGGAGCATCATGCGGGTGGCGCTGATCGAGATCTTGCATCCGGACGCGGCCCCGGCAGAGGAGTCGATCCCGCCGGAGGGGGCGGTGGAGGAGGCGGTGGAGAGCGCCAAGACGTTCTGCGGCGCGGACGCGCCCAAGTTCGTGAACGGGGTGCTGGGCGCAGTTTTGCGCGAGGTGCGCGAGAATTCGCCGCAGGTCCCATGAGCCGCACACCGATCACATGAGCAGCGCCGAGCATCTGGACGATCTGATCGGGCGGCTGGAGCGCGCCGCCGAGCAACTGCGCTCGGGCGAGCTTTCGGCCGATGCGGCGGCGACGATGGTCGAGGACTGCGCGGCGCTGGCAAACCAGGCGGCCGCCGAGCTCGAGCAGCTGGCGCGCGCGGAGGTCTCAGCCCCGGCGCCCGGCCAGGACACGTTGCTGTAGTGCACCGCGCCCGCCGCCGTTGCTCGTGAGCGCTGCCTATCCGGAGCATCTGCGCGAGCGGGTGGAGCGCTATCTGAAGGGGCTGCGCTTCTCGGAGGAGCCGCTGACGGAGGGGTTGGAGGAGGCGATGCGCTATTCGCTGCTCGCGGGCGGCAAGCGCATCCGCCCGGTGCTGGCACTGGCGACCGCGCGCGCGGTCGGGATGGAGCCGCTCGAGGTGCTGCCGCTGGCGGGCGCGATCGAGCTGATTCACACGTACTCGCTGATCCACGACGACCTGCCGCCGATGGATGACGACGACCTGCGGCGAGGACAGCCGACCTGCCATGTGAAGTTCGGCGAGGACGTGGCGATCCTCGCCGGGGACGGGCTGTATGCGGAGGCGTTTCGTCATCTGCTCACGAGCTGCGGCGCCGCGCCCGAGCGGGTGCTGGCGGCGGCTGCAGAGCTGGTGGCGGCGACCGGGGTGGGCGGGATGGTGGGCGGCCAGTATGTGGACGTCAGCCCGCGGACGCCGCCCGGGCCGGCCGCTCTCAGACGGTTGCACGAGCTGAAGACGGGCCGCCTGATCGGTGCTTCGGTGCTGTGCGTACTACTGTTGGGCGGGATCGACGGACCTGCGACAATGGGCTTCCGTCGATTCGCCGCCGAGCTGGGCGTGCTGTTCCAGATCGTCGACGACATCCTCGACGTGACGGGTACCGACGATGCACTTGGAAAGCCGCGAGGCAGCGACGAGCGTCAAGGCAAGCGCACATACGTGAGCGAGTTTGGAATCGATCGAGCCAGGGAGCTGGCGGCTGAGTCCCACCGGACGGCGCGGGAGGCGCTCGTCGTGGCCGGAGCCGGGAACGGTTCGGCGCACTCCACGGAGGAGCTCGAGCAGATCGCCGACTTCGTATACACCCGCACGTCATGAGCCTGCTCGAGCGGATAGACGGTCCGGAGGACCTGCGCGGCCTGTCCGATGATGAGCTGACGAGGCTCGCGCAGGAGGTTCGCGAGCACATCATCGAGACGGTCGGGGAGATCGGCGGCCATTTCGGCGCGAACCTCGGCACTTGCGAGCTGGCGGTCGCGCTGCACTCGGTGGCCGACTCTCCGCGCGACAAGATCCTGTGGGACGTAGGCCACCAGGCCTATCCGCACAAGATCCTCACGGGCCGGCGCGAGCGGCTGAGCACGATCCGTCAATACGGAGGTCTGGCGCCGTTCTGCTCGATGGAGGAGTCCCCGCACGACATCATGGGCGCGGGGCATGCGTCGACTTCGATCGGCTACGGGGTCGGGATCAAGGAGGGGATGCGTCACCTGGCACGGGTGCGCGACGCAGCAGCGCAGGGGGTGAGCCTGTCGAGCGGGGCGGACGCGGCAGCGGCTAAGGGCACGGCGAGCGCGGGAACCGGTACGGGCGCCGGCGAGGAGGTCGGGGACGGGAAGGTCCTCGCCGTGATCGGCGACGGCGCGATGACCGGTGGGGTGGCGTTCGAGGCGATCGGTCAGGCGGGCGGGCTGGGCACGCCGCTGGTGGTGGTGCTGAACGACAACGGCATGTCGATCGCGCCGAACGTGGGCGCGCTGTCACGGTACTTCAACCGGGTCAGGCTGAACCCGAAGCTGTGGCACGCGCGGGCAGGTGTGGAGGGCGGCCTGACGCGCCTGCCGGGCGGGATCGGTTCGGCGTTCGAGCGGCTCGGGCCGCAGCTGAAGGAGTCGATCAAGGCGTTCTGGGCGCCGGGGCTGTGGTGGGAGGAGCTCGACTGGGCGTATATGGGCGTGATCGACGGTCATGACGTAAAGGCGCTGCGCGAGGCGCTGCGCGAGGCGCTCGCGGCCGAACGGCCGGTGGTGGTGCATGTGGCGACCGTCAAGGGCAAGGGGTTCGCGCCGGCGGAGGACGGCGGGCTGGAGGGGATGGAGAAGTGGCACGCGGCCAAGCCGAAGTCGATCTTGAACGGGTCTCCCACGTCGCCGGTCCCGGCGCCGAGCGGCGCGACGGCAAAGCCCGCGGCGAAGGCGCCGGCGCCGCAGTACACGCAGGTTTTCGGCGAGGCGCTGGTGAGGGAATGCGAACGGGACGGGCGGGTCGTGGGGATCACCGCGGCGATGAACTCCGGCACCGGGCTGAGCATCCTGCAGAAGGCCATGCCGGATCGCTATTTCGACGTGGGGATCGCCGAGCAGCAGGCGATCCTGTTCGCGGCTGGGCTGGCCCTCGAGGGAGTCAAGCCGGTGGCGGCGATCTACTCGACATTCCTGCAGCGCGCGTACGACCAGATCGTGCACGACGTGTGCTTGCAGCGGCTGAACGTGGTGTTCGCGATGGACCGCGCCGGGCTGGTGGGCGACGACGGGCCGACGCATCACGGGGCATTCGACATCGCCTACCTGCGCTGCCTGCCGAACATCGTGCTGATGGCGCCGCGCGACGAGGCGATGCTGACGCACATGCTGCGCACGGCGTTGAGCTACGACGACGGACCGGTCGCGCTGCGCTATCCGCGGGGGGCGGGGACGGGCGTGGAGCTGCCGAGAGAGCCGCGGGCGATCGCGATCGGGACGGGCGAGATCTTGATCGCTCCCGAGCCGTCCGCGGCGCACGAGGCGACCGGGCGCAGGGTGGCGCTGGTCGGCTACGGGAGCGGTGTCGGCAAGGCGCTCGAGGCAGCCGAGGAGCTGCGCGGCATGGAGATCGCGGTGACGGTCGCGGACGCGCGCTTCGCCAAGCCGATCGACGCCGGGCTGATGGCGCAGCTGGCGGCCGAGAACGATCTGCTGGTGACGGTCGAGGAGGGCGTGCTGGCGGGCGGGTTCGGCTCGGCGGTTTGGGAGACCCTGAACGAGACCGGCGCGGGCGGGCGGCGGTATCCGGATCCTGCGCGTGGGCCTACCCGATCGCTACGTGACGCACGGCTCGCCGGCGCTGTTGCACGAGGAGGCCGGGTTCACGGGCAAGCGGATCGCCGAGCGGGTGGCGGCGGCGATCCTCGACCGCGCCTCGGCCACGATCGGCGCGTAAGCGCTCCAGAGGGGCATATCGCTTTGGGAGACACGTTCGCGTGCGGGCCGGCACCCCCCTGTCGGCGCCGGTCACCACAGCCGCCGTTCGCGCGAGAGCTTTAGAACCTGTCTCAAACATTCGGCACCCCGGAATGGCCGCCCCGCCTGTTTGAGACAGGTTTTGACGAGAAGCTTTAAATGAAACGGCCCGCCGGGGGAGCGGGCCGTTTCGGGGAGGAGGGATGCTGCTGTGCTTCGGGTCGTTCACTATGTTGCCCGGAGTGGAAGAGCTTATGTGTGAGGTTGATCACAGAGACAAGCCGTTCGTCTCGCGCGGCGGCATCAAGCTCGAGAACGCCCTGGTTTCGTGCGGCCTGGAGGTGCGCGGCAGGCGGGCGCTGGACGTGGGCGCCTCGACCGGTGGGTTCACCGACTGCCTGCTGCGGCGGGGCGCGGTGGGGGTCGTGGCGGTGGACGTCGGCTACGGCCAGCTCGACTGGGGGTTGCGCAACGACCCGCGCGTGAGCGTGCTGGAGCGCACGAACGCGCGCGCGCTGACCGTCGCGATGCTGCCATACGAACCGGATCTGGCGACGATGGACGTGTCGTTCATCTCGCTCGAGAAGGTGCTGCCCGCGGTGCTCGGGTGCATGGCGGGCGACTATGACGTGCTGGCGATGGTCAAGCCCCAGTTCGAGGTCGGTCGCGTGCTCGCGAGCAAGGGTCGCGGGGTTGTGCGCAACCCCGCCGACCGCCGTGGCGCGCTCGTGAGCGTGGGCCGTGCCGCGCTGGGCCTGGGAGCGAGCGTGCTCGGCTACCACTACTCGGGGCTGCCGGGCCCGAAGGGCAACCGCGAGACGTTCATATGGCTCGCCGAGGGGCGGCGCGGCGGAGGCGCGCAGGACGACGAGGAGTTGGAGAGAATGGCGTTTGAGATCGAGCCGGCCGAGCAGGGACGATGACCGCCGTATGAGAGAGATAACCATCTTCACCCACCGTCGCCCCGACGACACGCGAGTGGCGCTCGAGCTGTTCGCGGCCCGAGCGGCCGAAGCGGGCGTGACGCTGCGGCTGGACGCGGAGGAGACGCGCAAGCACGGCGCGCGCACCGGGTTGGGGATCGAGGCGGACGCGCCGGTGAAGGACGAGGTGGAGCTGTGCGTGGTGCTGGGTGGCGACGGGACGATCCTGCGCGCGCTGCAGCGCTACGCGGGCACGGGCGTGCCGGTGTTCGCGATCAACTTCGGCGAGATCGGGTTCCTGGCGACGGTCGAGCCCGAGGATCTCGAGGACGGCGTCCGTCGCGCGTTGAGCGGGGACTTCGAGCTGTTGCGGCTGCCGGCGATCGTGCTCGACACCTCGAACGGGACGCACACGGCGATCAACGACGTGGCGATCCACCGCAAGGTCGGCGAGCGTGTGGCGGAGCTCGCGTACGCGTTGGAGGGCGAGGTCGTCGGCAGCGTGCGCTGCGACGGGCTGGTGGTCTCCACGCCGGCGGGATCGACCGGCTACAACCTCGCCAACGGCGGGCCCGTGATGGCGTGGGGCGTAGAGGGGTTCGTGGTGTCGTTCATCGCGCCTCACTCGCTCACCGCGCGCGCGCTGGTGGTGGCCCCGGGGGACCGTCTGGAGATCCACAACCGCTCGCACGAGCCGCTCGATGTCGCTGTCGACGGGCGGCCCGTGGGTGAGATCCCGGCGGGGGAGACGATCCAGGCGCTGTTCGTCAACGACGTGGGTACGATCGCGCAGTTGCCGGGGTCCTCGTTCTATCGCAGGCTGCGCGAGAAGTTCGGGCGGCTGGCGAGCTGAGGCCCAGTCGATCGCATCTGATCGACAATCGGTGAGGACGCCGCGAGGCGCCGGTCACCGACGCCTCAGGCGACCTTCGCGGAGCGATGCTCGACGTGGTCGGCGCCATGGTGCATCGAGGAGATGAAGCTGTCGAGCTGGTCGCGCGAGAAGCGCCGCTGGCCACCGGGCGTTCGGTAGCAGCTCACGTGGCCCGCGTCGGTCCAGCGGCGGACCGTGGCGAGCGAGACGCCGAGGTAGCGGGCAGCCTGGGAGCTCGTAAAGACGAGCTGGCGGTCGTTGCGGGGATCGGTGGGGGTGAACGGCATGGTTGGGCCTCGGCGATCGGTCGCGATGGACGTGGGAAGATCCGGGGCGGGTCGCGCTCGGCGGACTGCGGGCCTTGCGCCAAGGCCCGGGATCGGATACTCGACTTTCGTCAAGATGGCTTGAGAAGTTGAGCGGCGACCGGGTTTGTGGACCTTTGGCCGAGGAAATCCACGACGATGCTGCGGTAGACCGGCGAGATTCGCAGACAGAAAGATTCAAAAAGGGCGCAAATGCTGGGCCGAGACATCGCTCTCGACCACTGCGTCTACTCGCGATCCCGCACTGGGCCTGGGATTGCTGTCCTCTGGCCGGGACTCGAGTGCGAGTGCAACCATTCATGCACAATGGTTCAGCAAGCTGGACATTTCGTCCAATCTCGCTAGTATGGTGCGCGAACCTATGCAAACATAGCGGTCGTCCTGTGGATGGAGACAGACGGGTCCCCGCTCGGTAACGGTCCCCGCGGACCGGGAGATGGAGACACTATGGGTTGGTATCGCGGTTGGTATCGCTAGAACCAAGCAAGCTCTGGCGATAGACGGCCAGAGCTGAGAGCGTCGCGTCGACCGGTCCTTGGACCGGCAGGCGCGACGTTTTTTTATGCCCGCCCGTCGCCGGGCTGGAGCTTCGACGCCGGTCGCGGCGAACTCGATCGAAGGGCGGAAGGAGCGTCAGCGAGGAGCCGGCTGGGCGATCTTGCGGGCCCTGCGCTCGAACGCGAGCTCGGCCTCGAAGTCCGCGTCGTCGCCATGGGCGAAGGTGACCGGCCCCTCGCGCTCGAGCATGGCGATGAACTGCTCCACGAGCTCAGCGTCCAGCTGGCGACCGGCGACCTTGCGCAGCTCGGTCATCGCATCCTGAGGGGTCATCGGCGAGCGATAGGTCTCGCGTGCCGTCATCGTGTCGTAGGTCGAGCAGATCGCGAGCATGCGCGACGCGAGCGGTATCTCGCTGCCGATCAGCCCTGCGGGATAGCCGCTGCCATCCACGCGCTCGTGGTGGTAGAGGATCGCGTCGGCGACCGGCCCGTAGCCGTCGAGCCGGCCGACGAGGGTCGCGCCGTCCTGCGGGTGGCGGCGGATCACCGCCCAGTCCTCGTCGGAGAGGACCTCGGCGTGGAGGATGCGATCGGGCAGCGCGAACTTGCCGATGTCGTGCAGCAGGCCGGCGGTGTGGATCAGATCCTGATCGGCGTCGCTGCAGCCCGCCTCGCGGGCAAGCGCGCGGGAGTAGCGTGCGACCGCCGCGGCGTGGCGAGCGGTCACGCGGTCGCGCAGTGCGAGCGTCTCGACGAGCGTGGTGAGCACGCCGAGCTGCAGCGAGGCGAGGTGCATCGAGCGCGCTTCGAGCTGGTCGGCGCGATCCTCCGAGCGCAGCAGGGCGATCGTCAGGTACTGGAAGATGACGATCACCAGGATCACGCCGAACAGCGCCGGCAGCCCGAGGTTCGTGTAGGCGACGGCGAGCAGCGCCGCGAGCGCGCCGGTCGCGATCTGCCCGGGGAGCAGCGGGACGAACAGGTCGCGCACCTGGCCGGTCAGCGGACGGCCTTCGGTGACGCGCACGTCGATCGCGACGAGCGCGAAGTTCAAAGCGTTCGTGAACATGAACACGGCGAACACGACCAGCGCGAATTCGACGCTCTGCGTCATGTGGTGGTTGCCGGGAGCGTGAACGTCGCCGATGAGCGCGCGGACCAACAGCCCGCCGACGATCGGAAAGGTCGCATAGGTCGACAGGTTGTTCAGCCACAGAGCCGGAGAGACGCGTCTCGTCGCCGAGGTGAGGATCATCACCGACAGGCCGAGCAGGACCGCCGGCGCCGGTCCGAGCAGGCTCATCGCGAGCACGAGCGCGACGAACGCCGCAGAGAGGTTCTGGCCGCGAATCGAGAGGTTGAGCTGCTGTCCAACGAGCGCGAGGGCGAGCAGCAGACCGACCAACAGCACCGGATGCCAGTCCTGGGCCCGAGAGGTCCACGCGGCCACGGTCACGGCCAGCGCCAGGAGCATGGCCTCGGCCGCCCAGAAGAGGCGCGTGGTGGTATTGGTCGAAAGCATACGAGAGGGTCTCGTAGTACTTAACGGCCAATATGACGTAGTCCTTAAGGTGAGCCGCGATTTGCCAGGCGTCGCCGGGATGTGGGTCAAGGGTCGATGTCGAGTATTTGACTGTATTCCGTCGTTTGCCACATAGTGCGGAGACGGTCCGTCGAGCTCTGCGGATAGGATCGGGCGCCAGCGTGGTCGGACACCGACTGCGGGCATGTTCGGTGTAGGAGGCAAAGTGGGACCCGGCGCAAGCTCGAAGATCATCGAGTCGATACGTGGTGGCGCGCAAGCGGCGCGCGATGACGTTCTGACGACCGTCAGAGCTCTGTCGGCGGGGGGACAGCTGCGCAGGCTGCTGCTCGCCGAAGGGCAGTCGGCGCTCGGCGACGCCGCCGCCGAAGTGGCGCTGCTGCTGATCGCCTACGAGCGTCTGCACTCGCCATGGGCGCTGTCGGCGGTGCTGCTCGCCGACCGGGTGCCGCGGTTGGTGCTGGCGCCGATTGCCGGGGTGCTGGCCGACCGCGTGTCGCGACGCTCCCTGTTGATCGTCGCCGACCTGCTGCGCGCCGTCGCGCTGCTGGGATTGGTTCTCATACCCTCGTTTACCGTGACCGTGCTGCTGGCGGGCATGCTCGGGTGCGGCACGGCGCTGTACCGGCCGGTGGCCGAAGCCTCGCTGCCGGCGCTCACCGGTGGCCGCCAGGGGGCGGCGGCAGCCGTCACGAGCCGCTGGACGATGATCACGCTCGGCGAAATGCTCGGGCTGATGCTCGCAGCGGCGATGCTGCTCGCCGTCTCCCCGGGAGGGGTGCTGCTTCTCGACGCGGCAACGTTCGTGGTCTCGATCGCGGTGCTCGGCCGGACCACCACGCTGGATCGTCCAGAGGGGCTCGCGCCGGCGCGGGAGGCGCCCGACGGGGCCGTGAGAATGCTGCGGGAGGGAGCACGCGCCACGCGCCAGATCCCCGGGATGCTGGTGCTGTTCGTGACCGTGCTGAGCGCGATCCTCGCCGGCGGTCTGATGAACGTCGGGGATCCGCTGCTGGCGAAGAACGTGCTTCACTCCGGCAACTCGGGCTTCGCCGCGGTGAAGGTTGCGATCGGGGTTGGTCTGCTGCTCGGCACCATCCTGTCGGGACCGCGCGGAAATCCGGTGGGGTCGATGCGGAGCAGTTACTTTCGCGCGCTGGGAATGGCGGCTGCCGGCATCGCGATCATGGCCGCATCGCCCGATCTGACGATCGCTTTGCTCGGATGCCTGATCCTCGGAGCCGGGAACGGGCTCGCGGTGGCGCGACACTTGCAGCTGATCCAGCTGACGACGCCGGAGCGGCTGATCGGTCGGATCAACGGCCTGCTGAACGCGGCCGAGGCAGCCGCGTTCGTGGCTGCGTTCGTCGTGGCGGGCGCGGTGGTCACGGCGCTCGGTGTGCGCGAGACGTTCGCGATCTCCGCGGCCGGGGTGCTGGTCGCAGCCGTGGTGGGCTTCCTGCGCATCCGCAAGATCGACTGGGGCACGCCGTCCACGCTCACCGATCAGTCGCTGCCGAGCTCGGCGCTCGCGCCGATGGAGCGAGCACCGAGCGGTTGAGGAGAGCGTCAGACGCGCATCGCGCCGCCGTGAGCGGCGACGCGTGGGGCGACATGCCGGGAGGGGCTGTCGAGGACCATGACCGGCAGCGTGGGGTGCCGCTGGGCCAGCATGTGCATCAGCGACTCGGCCGAGACCTCGCCCACGTCGCCGGTGACGATCGCCATCCGGCTCGCGGGAGCAAGCTCGAGCGCCTCGCAGACCGAGTCGGTCTCCTCGAACCCGATGCTCGCGGGGAGCGTCTTGGCCAGCTCGTCGAGGACCGTCGCGCGACGGTCGGCATCCGGACCGACGATCAGGATGCGCGTCCCTCCTTCGATGACGCGCAGCTGTGGGGCACGAGCCCTCTGGTCGTATGAAGGAGCGCTCCGGCCGCGTGAACGAGCGCTCTGGTCGTCGAGCGGCTCCACGTGCGCGCGTCCGTCACCGTTCAGCAGGCCGAGCGCGGGTCGCCGCGGACGGGAGCGGTTCCCGGCGGGCTTCAGGGCAAGGCTCATCGGGCGCCGGCCCCCGACAGCCCGGGCCATGACGTGTAGGCGGGCGCGCTTCGCTCGGGATCGAGCAGAGCGCGGTCGGTGCTGAGATCCCGGCGTCGCTCGCGGTGGCCGAGCGCGGTCAGAGCGGCAAAGCCCCCGGCGGTCAAGGTCAGCCAGGTCAGCATGATCATGAAGATGAGCATGAGGACTCCTCTGGGGTGGCGGACATGTGCTCGTGCGGCATAGACGACATGATGCGTCCTTGCAGGCCGTTTGTCTGTAGAGCCGGAGGTGCAGATCGTGTCGTCCTAAAAGGGCAGATCTGTGTCGTCCCGCAGGGTCCTGCGGCAGCTGAGCTGGAGAGCTCCACACGGAGCTGTCCCTGCGAGTACACGCGGCCGGAGGTTCGGTGTGTTTTGGCACGCGCCTGGACGCGCCTTACGCCACCCGGCGGTCGCCCACGTGCCACCAGCACGCGGACGACCACCGTGCGACGTCAGCCACGCCCATCCACGCACCAATTCCACACCGAACTTCCGGCCGCGTGTACTAGGCGCTACGGTGTGCGCCTGATGGAGGCTGGTACCCCAGGGGTGGATCGACCGATCGAGGTGATCATCGCCGACGATCATGGTGTCGTGCGCGACGGGATCCGCACGGTACTCGAGCGCGAGGTGGGGGAGTTTCGGGTCGTTGCCGAAGCGGCTGACGTCCCGGCGACGGTACGGGCGGTGCGCGAGCACAAGCCCGACCTGTTGACGCTCGACCTGACGATGCCGGGGGGGTCGAGCCTGGCGGCGCTGCCGTCCTGCTTCGTCGCCCATCCGACGCTCGCGGTCGCAATCCTGACGATGCGCGAGGATCCCGAGTACGCCCGCCAGGCGCTCAGGGCGGGCGCGCGCAGCTACGTGCTGAAGGAGGCCGAGCCCGCCGAGCTCCTGCAGGCATTTCGCCTGGCGGTGGCCGGCGGCAACTACCTGCATCCGCGGCTGGGCGCGCTGATGGCCACCGGCGAGGACGACCCCGCCGACGGAGTCGCGCTGTCGGAGCGCGAGCGTGAGGTCGTGCGGTTGATCGCCAACGGCTACACCAACCCGCAGATCGCCGAGCAGTTGCACGTCGCCGAGCGCACCGTCAAGACCTATCGCGCGCGCGCGATCGAGAAGCTCGGGTTCTCGTCCCGGGCGGAGATAACCGCCTACGCCCGGCGGCTGGGGCTCGTCGAGTAGCGCAACGAGGGCTGTGCCCGCCCGAGGCCGGTCGGCGCTCGCCCGCGGCGCAACATCGGGTGGCGCCGGGCTCGCCTCATCGGACCGGCTCCGGTGATGCTTACTGAACGGATGTGACAGGGCGACCGGCGAGCGGCACCGACAGGCGCACCGCGGTTCCCTGACCGGGGGCCGGGACCATTTCCAGCTCACCGCCGACGAGCTCGGCGCGCTCGCGCATGCCGGACATCCCGAAGCCTCCCTCCAACCCATCTCCCCGGGGACCGAGGCGTCCGCTGTCCGGGAGCCCTTTGCCGTCGTCGGTGACCGACGCGCGCACGACGCCGTCGCGCTCGGAGACGCTGACCACGGCCTTCGTCGCCTGCGCGTGGCGACTGACGTTCGTCAGCGCCTCTTGAACGACACGGTAGATCGTGCTCTCGAGCTCCGGGTCCAGGCGCCGCTGCTCCGCATCGGGGCCGAGGTCGATCTCTGTCTGCACGTCAAGGCCGTCGATCGCTTGCATGCGTCGCGCGAGCGCCTGCAGGGCGGCCTCCAGTCCCAAGTCGTCGAGCGCTGCGGGACGAAGCTCGGTGATCAGATGGCGCAGGCCGTCGATCTCGCCCCCGAGCCCCTCGAGCACGGCGTCCACGGCCTCGCTCAAGGCCTGCTGGTCGTTCAGGTCACGGGCGTTGGCGAGCTTCAGGCGCAGGGCGCCGATGCCCTGGACCGTCTCGTCGTGGATCTCCCGCGCCCAGCGCGTGCGCTCGCGCTCGCGGGCCTCCATGCCGTAGCGCAGGCGTTCGATCTCGACCGAGCGCTCTGCGCGCAGCCGCTGGGAGACACTCGTCGCGAACGCGTTCAGCGCCTGCCGGTCAGGGTTGCGAAAGCCACCGTCGCTGCGCAGCGCGATTACGAGGCCGCCGCCGTGGCCCTCCATGCTGAGCGGCTCGACCAGCGCGGCACGCGCCTCGATGCCCAGTTCGTGCAGCCAGGCGGCCTCCTGGCCCCGGGGACGGTCCAGCGCCACCGGCTTGCCCGCGAGGTAGAGCGCGCCCAGCGCGCTGCCCTCGACCGGCATGATCCGCAGGCGCACCGTGCCCTCGCCGCTGGAGGCGGCCACGCGCAGCTCGCCGCGCTCCTCGATCACCATCAGCAGCGTCCCGGCGTCGAGCAGCGCGAGGCCGCGATCGGCCATCAGGCGCAGCAGCCACAACTCTGATCCGGAAAGCACCGCGCGAGATTATGGACCTATCGCGCCGATCCCGTATGTCTGGAGGCATCGACCGGTCTCTTGCCGGGCCCTACGAGCCGCCCGTGCTCGTAGGCACGCCGTTCTCGTGTCGCTCGCGCTGGGCTGCGGCGCGCGTGCGCGCCAGCAGGTCATCGCCGCTCGAGTCCTTGCGCCAGGCAGCCAGACCGACCGATACGCGCAACGGCCGGCGCTGCCCATCGGCTTCGACCTTGATCGCGCGCAGCCGCTCGAGCACCCGTCGAGCGACGATCTCCCCGCGTGGCCCGTCGGCGCCTGGCAGGACGAGCAGCAGCTCGCCGGCGCTCGGCCTGCCGATCCGATCGAAGCGCCGCAGCTCGCGTCGCAGGGTCGGACCGACATACGCGAGCGTCTGCTCGGACAGCTCGCTGCCGTGCTCGCGCGAGAGCTCCTCGAGATTGTCGATCGCGACGAGCAGGCAGCTCAAGGCGGTGCCATGACGTTCGGCGCGGTTGATCTCCTCCTCCAGGCGCTCTATCAGCTCGGGCGCGGACAGGCAGGCCGACTGGCCCGGTAGGGACGGGAGGGAGCGCGGGTGAGGGTCGCTGGCAGCCATGCCGTGTGGCGGACGAGTGTACGTGGAGCTGAAGACTCGTAAGGGTTCCATCCCTACGCGATATGCACAGCCTAGCTGCTCGCTGCGCTCGGATCTGTTTTGAGCTCGCCATCAATGGCCCGACCACCTCAGCTGCCATTGTCTTTGGCGCGAGACCTATCCGTCCCCGTGCACTGCTACACCTGCCCCCATGCTTACGGAGCTGCGTGTCGAGAACCTGCTGTTGATCGATCGCGCCGAGCTGCGGCTGGGCCCGCGGTTGAACGTGCTCACAGGCGAGACGGGGTCCGGCAAGACCGTGCTCGCCCACGCGCTCGACCTGTTGCTCGGCGGTCGTGCGCGGAGCGGGATCGTGCGTCCCGGAGCCGGTGAGGCATATGTGGAGGGCGTCTTTACGCTGCCAGGGTCGATGCGGGCGGAGCTCGCAGAGCGCTTTCACGGCGGCACGGAGGAGGGCGCCGAGCAAGACGGGGAGATCGTCCTAGCGCGCCGCATCGCCGCCGACGGGCAGCGTACGCGCGCGTACGTGAACGGCCGCTCGGCGACGGTGGCGGAGCTGCGCGACATCGGCACCCGGCTTGTCTCTTTCTACGGTCAGCACGAGCACCGCAAGCTGACCCTCGTGACCGCCCATCTGCAGATCCTCGACGGTCTCTGCGGACCGCAGCAGGGGACGCGTCTGCGCGCGTGCGCCGAGGCGTTCGCGGAGGTCAGGAGCCTGGGAGAGGAGCTCGAGCATCTCGCCGAGCTCGCCTCGGCGCGCGAGCGCGAGCTGGATCTGCTCGAGTTCGAGCTGGGAGAGATCGACGCGGTCGCTCTCGAGGAGCGCGAGCATCAGGAGCTGCTCGCCGCACGCGAGCGCCTGCGCCGGATCGACGCGCTCGTCTCGGCCGCGGGCGCAGGCGCGGAAGCGCTCGCACCCGAGGGCTCGGTGGAAGCGGTGGGCGCCACACAGCTGATGGCGGCGGCTGCGGCGCGCTTGGACGCGCTCGCCGGCGTCGACGGGCACCTGGACGCGCTCGCGGAGCGTCTACGCGCGCTCGTGGTCGAATCCGGAGAGCTCGCGGCGGAGCTGCGTGGCTATGGCGAGAGTCTGGCGGGAGAGGAGATCTCACTCGAGGAGCTGGAAGGGCGCCTGGCCGCGATCGAGCATCTGGTGCGCAAGCACGGGGGCAGCGTCCACGCCGTGCTCGACTACGCCGACACGGCTCGTGCGCGGCGCGAGGAGCTCCTGGGCGTCGAGGTCGCGCTCGCGCAGAGCGAGGAGCGGCTACGGCAAGCGCAGGGGACGCTTCAGGAGCACGTCCTGGCTCTGCGCCAGGCTCGCGCGAGGACAGCGCCCGAGCTGGCGCGCGCGGTGGGAGAGCAGCTCGCCTCCCTGCAGATGGGGGAGGCGAGCTTCGAGGTGGTCCTCACCGAGCGAGAGCCGGGGCCCGCCGGAGGCGACGGGGTCGAGTTCCTGATCGCGCCCAATCCGGGAGTGCCGGCCGGCCCGCTGCGCGAGATCGCATCCGGTGGAGAGCTGTCGCGCGTGATGCTCGCGCTGATGAGCGTCGCCAACGCGTCCGCGACCGACGCCACGCTCGTGTTCGACGAGGTGGACGCCGGCATCGGCGGCCACACCGCCCGGGCGGTCGGTGAGCGTCTGCGCGAGCTGGGGGAGGGCAGGCAGGTGCTGTGCATCACGCACCTGGCGCAGATCGCCTCGCTGGGAGACCGTCATTTCTCGATCGTCAAGGACACGGCCGCCGATCCCACGCTCGCGACGGTGGTCCAGCTCGACGAGCCCGAGGTGGTCTCAGAGCTGGTTCGCATGCTCGGCGCGGACGCCGAGGACTCGACCGCGCGTAGGCACGCAAGAGACCTACGCCGCGCTGCCTGAGACACGCAAGGTGGCCGGGGCCGTTACTCTCGATTCGATGGCCGCAAACCAGCGCAGCCCGAGGGAGCCGGCTTCACAGGGTTCGAGCGATGGAGAGGCGCTTGTCCGGACGCCCGCGCCGACGCCGGCTCCTCTACCGGGGGGCGAGATCGCGCCGTGGCGGACGGTCAGTGGGCCGGTGCGGCCGGGCCGGCGAACGAAGCTGCTCGTCAAGCATCTCCTGCGCGGCGACATCGCGTTGGTTGACCATCTGGACATCGATCGGGTCTCGGCCGAGGAGCTGATCGCCGCGGACGTCGGCGCGGTGTTGAACTGTCGTGCCTCCTCCAGCGGCTCCTATCCGAATCTCGGCCCACAGCTGCTCGTCGAAGCGGGCATCCACCTGGTGGATCTGCCGGACGACTCGCTCCTCAGCGTGCTCTCCGACGGCGAGCCGATCACCGTGCGTGACGGCGAGGTGCTGCGCAAGGGCGCGGTGCTCGCGCGCGGAGAGGTGCTCGACCTCGCGCGCGTGCTCGCCGAAACGGAGGCTCGGCGGCGCGAGATCGGCGAGGCGCTGGAGCGGTTTGCGCACAACACGATCGAGCACATGCGCGAGGAGCGCGAGCTCTTGGCGGGGCGGATCGAGCTGCCAAGGTTCGCGACCGACTTCCGCGATCGCTCGACGCTCGTGGTCGTGCGCGGTGTCGGCCATCAGCGCGACCTGCGCGCGCTGCGGCCGTTCATCCGCGACCTGCATCCTGTGATCGTCGCCGTCGACGGGGGCGCCGAGGCGGTGCTCGAGGCGGGCCTCGAGCCGGACATGATCGTGGGCGACATGGACTCGGCAGGGGAGCAGGCGCTGCGCTGCGGCGCGGAGCTAGTCGTGCACTCCTATCCCGACGGTCACGCGCCCGGACGCCGACGATTGGAGGAGCTGGGTGTGCAGTTCAAGCTCGTCCCGGCGCCGGGCACCAGCCAGGACGTCGCGATGCTGATCGCCGCCGAGAAGGGCGCCCGGCTGATCGTGTCGGTCGGCTCCCAGTTCAACCTCGTCGAGTTTCTCGACCGCAACCGCAAAGGCATGTCCTCGACGTTCCTCACGCGGCTACGGATCGGCGAGATCCTTGTCGATGCCAAGGGCGTCAGCCGTCTGTATCACCCTCGGCCCAGCCTGACGCCCCTGCTGGTAGTCGTGGCGGCGGGTCTGATCGCGATGATCGCGGTCGTATGGCTAACGCCGGCCCTGCGTGACGTGGTAGACCTGCTGTGGCTGAGACTGCAGACGCTGGCTGAGATCTTTCCGATCGATCCTGGCGTCGGCGGCGGCTGACCGCTTCCCTGCCCGCCATCTGCCTGGCTTCCGCACTCTCCGCTTGCCCGACTCGCTCAACTGATCGCTCGCATGTTCGACTACCGCTATCACGCGCTCTCCTTGGCCGCGGTCCTGTTCGCGCTGGCGGTGGGCGTGCTGATCGGCGTGGCGATCGGCGACACGAATCTCGTCTCCTCGGCGAAGAACGGCATCGTGCACAACCTCGAATCGGAAGTCGGGGCGGCACAGCACCAGGCCGGGCAGCTGCAGGGCAAGCTGAGCGCCGAGGAAACCTTCACGAACGACCTCTACCCGCTCGCCGTGCATGGTCTGCTCGACGCTCGCAACGTCGGCTTGGTGTTCCTCGGCGGCTCCTCAGACCGGGTGAACGGCCTCGTACGCAACGCGGTCACGCAGGCGGGGGGCGCCCTTGCGACCGTCGTGGCCATACGCGAGCCGCTCGACCTAGCCGGCCTGGCGCGGGCAGCGATCGGCACCCACTATGCGGCGCTCGCGACCGATCCGGCGATCGTCCACGAGTTCGGAGCCCTGGCCGGACGCCAGCTCGTCAGCGGCGGAGCGCTCGTGAGCAGGGAGCTGCTCAGCCGCGTGCGCGGCAGCTTGCTGAGCGCTTTCGACGGCGCGCTCGGCAAGCTCGAAGGGCTCGTCGTGGTGCACGCCGACCCGAGCGGGATGACCGCGGAGGAGACCGAAGCCAGCGCCGCGTTCGAGTCGGGCCTGATCGCCGGTGTGGACGCGGTCGGGGTGCCCGCGGTCGGGGTCGAGCTGAGCAACACCGAACCGTCCCAGATCCCGTGGTTCAAGAGTCGGGGAATCTCGAGCGTCGATGACCTCGACACTCTTTCCGGTCAGGCCGCGTTGATCTACGCGTTGACGGACCGATCGAAGATCGGCCAACACGGCGCGTTTGGAGTGAAGTCCACTGCCGACTCCCTGCTGCCGAGCGTCGTCGAAGGCTCCGCTCAGCGGTAGTGCTGATCGTCCGGCGCCGTCGCTAAGTTCCGAGCGTGCACGCCCTGCCATTCCTGCTCGCTCTGGCCTGTGCCGCCGTTCTGGCGCAGCCCACGCTGCGGCTGCTGAGCGAGGGGGGGCACACGCGGCGCAACTATCGCGATCGTCCGCTCCCATGTCCCGGAGGCGTGCTCGTCGTCGCCGCCTCGCTGCTCGCGCTCGTCCCGCTCCTGCTGATTGAACACCTCGCGCGGGTCGCGATCGTCTATCGCGGGCTGACACCGGTGGCGGCCTACGCCCTCGGGGTCGCCTGTCTCGGTCTGATCGACGACACGCTCGGCGGCGCGCAGGCGCAGCGTGAGGGCCCTCGCGGCTGGCGCGGTCACGGCGGTGCGGTGCTGCGCGGAGAGCTCTCGACGGGGATGTTGAAGGCGACCGGATCGCTCGGCCTGGCGCTGCTGGTGACCGGCTTCGCGCACATGTCCACGGGCCGCTGGCTCCTGGCCGCGGCTGTGCTGGTGCTCGCGACCAACGTCTTCAACCTGCTCGACCTGCGGCCGGGCCGCTCGATCAAGGCGCTGGTGCTGCTCGGCGCCGGCCTGACGATCGGAGTGGCCAATGTGCGCCCGCTGTGGATGCTGGGCCTGTTCGCCGCGCCCGCGCTCGTCGCCGGCGCCTATGACCTGCGCGAGCGCGCGATGTTGGGCGACACCGGCGCCAACCTGCTGGGAGCGCTGGCTGGCCTGTGGCTGGTGCTGACGCTGTCGGGCACCGGCCAGCTGGTGGCGCTTGCGCTGCTCGCGGCGATCACGGTCTATGGAGAGTTTCGCTCTATTTCCGAGTTCATCGAACGGACTCCGGGATTGCGCGAACTAGACTCTCTGGGCAGGCCCTCATGACCTCGCTCTACTCTGATCGTCACGCCCAGCCACCGAGCAAGACCCGGTTCATCTTCGTGACCGGCGGTGTGGTGTCCTCGTTGGGCAAGGGCATCGCAGCGGCCTCGCTCGGACGTCTGCTGGTCTCGCGGGGCCTGACCGTGGGATTGCAGAAGTTCGATCCCTACATCAACGTCGACCCCGGCACGATGTCGCCGTATCAGCACGGCGAGGTGTTCGTGACCGAGGACGGCGCAGAGACCGATCTGGATCTCGGTCATTACGAGCGCTTCACCGACGCCAACACGAGCCGCGCCTCGAACGTGACCGCCGGCGGGGTCTATGACACGGTGATCCGCCGCGAGCGCCGCGGCGACTACCTCGGAGGCACAGTGCAGGTGGTGCCGCACATCACCGACGAGATCAAGCAGCGGGTGGCGCTGATCGCCGAGTCGGCGGACGTCGACTTCGTGATCACGGAGATCGGAGGCACGGTCGGTGACATCGAGTCGCTGCCGTTTCTAGAGGCGATCCGCCAGTTCCCGGTCGACGTGGGGCGCAGGCGCTGCCTGTTCATCCATCTGACGCTCGTTCCGTTCATCGGCCATGCCGGCGAGCTGAAGACCAAGCCGACGCAGCACTCGGTCAACGAGCTGCGGCGCATCGGGATCGCCCCGGACATGCTCATGTGTCGCTCCGAGGGCTCGCTCTCGCATGAGATACGCAAGAAGATCGCTCTGTTCGCAAGCCTGCCGGTGGAGGCGATCGTTTCCGCGTGCGACGTTGAGAACATCTACAAGGTGCCGCTCACCTTTCGCGAGCAGGGGGTCGACGACTTCATCCTCGAGCACTTCGCGATGGACGCACCCGCGCCCGAGCTGTCGAGCTGGAAAGAGCCGATCGAGCGCGCCGAACGCGCCAGTCGCGTAGTGAAGATCGCGCTGGTCGGCAAGTACGTGCAGCTCGAGGACGCCTACTTGTCGGTCTGCGAGGCGCTGCGCCACGCCGCCGCGCTGCAGGACGCTCGCGTGGAGATCGACTGGATCGACTCCGAGCATCTGGAGGATCAGAGCACGGACGCGCCCGAACGGCTGGTGGCCGCCGACGGCATCCTGATCCCCGGCGGCTTCGGCGGGCGCGGGATCGAGGGCAAGATCGCCGCCGCCGGCATTGCGCGCGAGGGACGCATCCCCTACCTGGGCATCTGCCTGGGCATGCAGGTCGCCGTGGCCGAGCTCGCCCGCCGGCTGGCGGGCATGGAGGGAGCCAACTCGACCGAGTTCGACATCGAGACGCCTTATCCGGTCATCGATCTGCTGCCCGAGCAGAAGGAGGTCTCAGACCTCGGCGGCACGATGCGCCTGGGAGCTGATCCGATCAAGCTGCACACAGGCACGCGAGCACGGGAGATCTACGGAGAGGCGGTCATCTACGAGCGCCACCGCCATCGCTACGAGGTCAACAACCTGCTGCGCAAGCGACTGCAGAGCGCCGGCCTGTGCATCTCCGGCACCTCCCCGGACGAGCGCCTGGTGGAGGTGATCGAGCTCGAGGACCATCCCTTCTTCGTCGCCTCGCAGTTCCATCCCGAGTTCAAGTCCCGCCCCGAGCGCCCGGCTCCGCTGTTCCGCGACTTCGTCGGCGCGGCGCTCCAGCATGCCTCCGGGCGAGCGGACACCGTCTCGACGACGCTCGCCGGCCGCTCGTGACCGCTGAGCGCGTCTCGGCCCCGCAGGTTCGCCTGCGTGTGGAGGCCGTGTTTCAGGGCGTCGAGGAGGGTCACGCGCGGAAGATCGCGGCCGAGCTGATCGATCGCGCGCACGAGCTGGCCAACCTGCCGGATTGTCAGTGCGATGTGGATGTGAGCGTCGAGGAGAAGGCAGAGGACGGGGACGTCGAGCGCTCCACACCGCCGGCTCGCACGACTCACACGCATCCCCTCGCGCGATAGCTTCCCCTCAATGATGCTGAAGCTTCGCCGTGCCCTCGTTCTCGAAGCCGATCCGTCGGTGACCGGTGAGCAGGATCTCGTAATCGAGCTTCTGGCACCCGGCGTGGATGATCAGGCTCGCATTGGCGTGGAGCTCCTGGACCCCCGCGTGGAGGGTGAGGCTCGCATTGGCTGCAACGGCGACAAACGTCACACCGACGGCGTACGGCGTAAGGCGATCGCCGACATCGCGCTCGTGGGTCGGGCGGAGGTGGGCGACGAGGTCGTCGTCAACGTACAGGCGCTCGATCTCGGCCTCGGCTCCGGCGGCTTCGACGTCGTGCACGTCAACCTCACCCGCGGTCTCGCGGGGGAGGGTGTGCGCGGAGCGCACGTGATGAAGCTCAACTACACGAGCCTGCAGCACGCGGTCGAGCCGGTCGAGGACGAGCGTTTGACGCTGCCGGTGGAGCGGCCGGTCGCCGTGCTCGCCCTGCACGGCCAGCTCGCGGCGGTCGCCTGGGCCTTCGCGCAAGAGAGGCCCGGCGCGCGACTGGGCTACGTGCAGACTGCGGGTGGAGCGCTGCCCGGCGCCCATTCCCGCACGGTTCGCGTGCTGCGCGAGCGCGAGCTGCTGGCCGGCCATCTGACCGCCGGGCCGGCTTACGGCGGCGAGGGCGAGGCGCTCACCACGGTCGGAGCTCTGCACCACGGGCTGCAATCGCTCGGCTGGGACGCGGCCGTTTGCGGGCCCGGCCCGGGGATTGTCGGCTCGAGCTCGCCGCTCGGGCACGGCGGCATCGCGGCGCTCGACTCGGCTCACGCCGCGCTCGCGCTCGGATGCCCGACGCTGCTCGTAGCGCGCATGTCCTCGGGCGACTCGCGCGCACGCCATCGCGGCATCTCCCATCACACGCTCACGGTGCTCGATCTGCTGCTGGAGCCGGTCACGGTGGCCCTGCCGGCGGGGATGCGCTCTCCCGTCGGGGCCGACCTGCGCGCCGGTCTCGGCGCCGTCTTCGGCGGGTCGATGCCCAGCCGTCCGGCGCTCGCGCTCGACGTCGAGCGTCCCGTGCGAATCACCCGCCACGACTGGCGTCGAGCCGTCGTCGATCTGCCCGCCTATGCGGCGGCTGGCCTGTCCGCCGCGACGATGGGACGGGGCCTGATCGAGGATCCGCTGTTCTTCGGGGCTGCGCTCGCCGGGGGTGGAGCGTTGGCGCAGCTCGTCGAGAAGCACGGTCGGGACCAGCCGGTCGGGGTGGGCGAGGACGGGACGGGCGAGGGGCACTGAACGAGCGCATCGGCGCTGCATCGGGGCGGGGCGGACTGAACGCTGGGTTGCACGGCCAAGGAGCCACGGTCGCAGAGGCGAAGCTTCAGCTATGAGCGCCGTCGCGAACGATCCGCATGCTCCCCCGCGCGCGATCGAACGCCTGATTCTCGACTTCCTCGCCTATCTGGAGCTGGAGCGGGGGCTGTCGCGAAACACGTTGCAGGCCTATCGCTCCGACCTGCTGCAGCTCGCCGAGCACCTGGATCGCCGCGGGCTCGACGTGCTGCAGGTTGGACACCCGGAGCTTGCGGCGTTCCTGTCCGAGCTAACGGCGGGCGGCGAGGAGCGCCCGCCGGTCGCGGCGGCGACGCTCGCGCGCAAGGTGGCGTGCCTGCGCTCCTTCTACCGGCATTTGCGTCGCGAAGGGGCGATCGTCCACGATCCGACGGCCGAGCTGCGCGGACCGCCCAAGACGCAACGCCTGCCGCGCGTGCTCTCGCGCGAGGAGGTCGCCCGGCTGCTGCGCGAGCCGAAGGGCTCGGAGCCTCGTGCACTACGCGATCGCGCGCTGCTCGAGGTCATGTATGCGTGCGGGCTGCGCGCCTCCGAGGCGGTGGTGCTCGAGCTTGGGGACGTCGACCTCGACGAGGAGATGCTGCGCGCCCGCGGCAAGGGCTCCAAGGAACGGCTCGTACCGATCGGTCGCCAGGCGGTCACGGCGATGCGCGCCTACTGCGAGCGCGGGCGCCCGGCGCTCGTCGGTGCGGGCGTCGAGCCGCGTCTGTTCGTCAATCGCCGCGGCTCCGGCCTCACGCGGCAGGGGCTCTACAAGATCGTGCAAGGCCACGCGCGCGGAGCGGGCCTGCACGAGAAGATGAGCCCGCACACCCTGCGCCACACGTTCGCCACCCATCTGCTCGCCGGCGGCTGCGACCTGCGCTCGCTGCAGGAGATGCTCGGGCACGCCGATCTCGCGACCACCCAGATCTACACCCACCTGTCGGCCGAGCGGCTCAAGGACGCGTACTTCAGCGCGCATCCGCGAGCGTCGCGCGACCGAGCCGCCTTGTTGCAGGGGCGGGTGGCTCGCTCGGGAGCGGGCTCTGAGATAGATCTGGCGCGATGAATACGGGCGAGCAGCGGCGGGCGTTCGCGTTCGTGATCGACGCTTGCGGGGTGGGTGCGCTGCCGGACGCCGCAGAGTACGGCGATGAGGGGACGAACACGCTCGCCCACGTCGCCGACGCGGTCGCCGGCCTGGAGCTGCCCACGCTGGCCTCGCTCGGTCTGGGCTCGATCCTCGAGCTGGATGGCGTGCCTGCGGCGGTTGACCCGGCGATCCACGGGCGCCTGTGTGCGCTCGGTCCCGGCAAGGACTCGACAGCGGGCCATTGGGAGCTGATGGGGGTCGTGCTGGACCGGCCGCTGCCGACCTACCCGGACGGGTTCCCTCCCGCTGTGATCGCCCGGCTGGAAGCGGCCATGGGCAGGGAGATCGTCTGCAACCGTCCCTATAACGGGATCGCCGCGATCGACGATTTCGGCGCCGAGCACCTGCGCACGGGCGCGCTGATCCTCTACACCTCTCAGGACTCCGTCCTGCAGCTCGCCGCACATGTCGAGCGCGTGCCCGCCGAAGAGCTCTATCGCGCGTGTGGGGAGGCCCGCCGGGCGATGATCGGCGAGGACGGTGTCGGCCGCGTGATCGCGCGGCCATTCACCGGGGCTCCAGGAGCGTTCGAGCGCACCGGCGGGAGGCGTGACTTCGCGCTCGAGCCGCCCGTGCGCAGCTATCTGCAGGAACTCTGTGACGCGGGCGTGGAGACGCACGGTGTCGGCAAGATCTCAGATCTGTTCGCGGGCGTCGGGATCGGCCGGTCCCATCCAGGCGCGACCAACGCGCGGGCTCTGGCGAGCGCTCGCGCGCTGCTGGCGGAGCTCGACGGGGGCTTCGTCTTCGTCAACTTGATCGAGACCGATCAGGTCTACGGTCACCGCAAGGACCCCGCCGGCTTTCACCGTGCCCTGCGCGCGATCGACGCCGAGCTGGCGGAATGGCTGGTAAGGCTGCGCGCCGGCGATCTGCTGGTCGTGACCGCCGACCACGGTGTCGACCCGGCTCACCCCGGCACCGACCACACGCGCGAGTACGCGCCGCTGCTGGCCGTCACCGGGGAGATGCTGCACGCGCGCACGACAGGTGGGCGCCTGGAGGGCGCACGCCACGACGGGCCGCTGGCGGACGTCGGTGCGACCGTGCTGCGCTGGCTCACCGGTCGCGACGCGGACGGGCTCCCAGGAGATTCTTTCGTCGCGATGCCGTGAGACTCAAGGAGACGCGGCTCGCTCCGAGGATTTATCCGCATAAGCTGGGAGGCGATGCCCGAGTTGCCCGAGGTCGAGACGATTCGCCGCCAGCTCGCGCCGCTGGTGGAGGGTCGCAGGTTGAAGCGCGTCGAGATCCTCGACCCGCGCTGGTCGCGCCCGCTCGCGCCGCGGGAGCTTGCCGATGCGCTGCTCGGACGGCGGGTGCAGCGGCTCGATCGCCGGGGTAAGTATTTGGTTTGGTGCCTGTCCGAGGACGTGTATCTCGCGCAGCACCTGCGCATGACGGGCGCGGTGCTGGCCGACCCGCAGCCGGAGCCGGCGCATGTCCGAGTGCGGATGGAGCTCGGGCCGGTCGGCGGTGCACGTGGCTCGCGCGGCGCTCGAGCCGGCGATGAGCGGCGCGGACGGCGCCTGGTGATCGTCGATCCGCGGCGGTTCGGCACGGGCGAGCTGCTGCTCGGCTCAGATGCGCTTGACACGTTCTTTGCCGCACGACTGGGATTGGAGCCGCTGGAGGAGGGTTTCACCGGCGAGCACATGCGCGCGCTGGCACGCGGGCGCACCGCGCCGATCAAGGCGTTTCTGCTCGACCAGCGCAAGATCGCGGGCGTGGGGAACATCTACGCGGACGAGGCGCTCTTTCGTGCCGGTATCCATCCGCTGCGTCCAGCCGGGCGCTTGTCGGCCAAGCAGCACGCTCGCCTGCGTGACACGGTCATCGAGGCGTTGAACGCGGGCATCGATGCCCGGGGAGCGACGATCGACGACTTCCGCCACGTCGACGGCGTGCGCGGGTCGTTCCAGGACCAGTTCCTCGTCCACCGGCGCGCTGGAGAGCCTTGCGGCGAATGCGGGAGAACGATCGTCAAGATGGTCGTCGCCGGGCGCGGCACCTACGTGTGCGAGCGTTGCCAGCCACGGCCGCGCGCCCGGCCGCACCGGGCCGTCAGGCCGCCGGCCGATCTTTGATCGAGAGCTCGTCCAGCCGGCCGCTGTCGGCGGCGGCCTGGACCTCGGTGAAGCCGCCGAGCAGCTCACCGTCGACGATCACCTGCGGAAAGCTCATCATGCCTGTGCGCTTGACCAGCTCCATGCGCCCGGCGGGATCCTTGGAGAGGTTGATCTCATCGAACTCCACACCGCGGGCCTTCAGCAGACCCTTGGCGCGAGCGCAGAACGAGCACGGATCGGTCGTGTATACGGTTACCTGGCTCATTACTTCATAAAGTATAGCAATGGTCTGTCGCCGTCGTGACGCCTAAACTCGAGGACGTATGGCGGGACCAGTGAAGACCGAGGCGGTGGTGCTGCGCTCGATGCGCTACGGCGAGGCGGACCGCATCCTGCAGGTGTACACACCGAATCGCGGCCGCGTGAGCGCGATTGCGAAGGGCGTGCGCCGTGCCCGCAGCCGCTTCGGTGGGCGCCTGGAGCCGTTCTTCCGCCTGCAGCTCGATCTGCACGAAGGCAAAGGCGAGCTGCTGACGGTCACCGGCGCGCAGACCGTCGCGGGCCATGCTCACCTGCGCGGCGATGCACGTGCGCTCGACGCCGCCGCGCGCGCGTGCGACGCGGTCGGTCGTCTGTTCGAGACGGGGGAGCCCCATCCGGGCGTGTTCAACCTGCTGTGTCGCTATCTGGCGCTGCTCGACGAGCCGCCGGCCGGCGCCGGCCGATCTCCGATCGGTCGGGCGGGCGCGCTGGCGTTCCGTCTGAAGCTGCTGCTCGCCGCGGGGCTCGCGCCGCAGCTCGGCGCGTGCGCGTGCTGCGGGGAGCGCGAGCATCTCGTCGGCTTCTCCGGTGCGGCCGGAGGGGTCGTATGCGGCGCCTGCGAGGCCGGGTCGTTTCCGTTGCGGGAGGAGGCTCATGGCTTCATGGCAGACGCGCTCGGTCGCCCGCTCGCGGATGTGCCCTCGGCGTCCGATCCGGTGCTGGGACAGGTCGAGCGGGCGATTGCGGCCACGCTCGAGCATCACGCGCACCTGCGGCTGATGCCGGCCGCCGGTCGCTCGGGCTGAGAGGCGGACCGAAAGGCGGCCGCGCTTGGGCGAAGTGGCTGCGGATGCGTTTGGGCCGCTGGAGGCTTGCGGGTGCGTCAGGAGCTCGCGGGCCTGTATCGTGGGATGCCGTGGACGAGGGCTTGCCGATCGCTTATGAGGTGCTGGACAAGGGCGTGGCCGTGCTGTCGTCCGACGGCGAGCAGGTTGGCACTGTGCACCATGTGGTGGCTGCGCCGGAGAAGGACATCTTCCACGGGCTCGTCATAACCACGCCTGAGGATGGCCGGCGGTTCGTCGAAGCGGCCGATGTCGCGTCGCTGCACGAACACGGAGTGGACCTGCGTATCGACTCCGCCGCAGCACGGGCCCTGCCCGAGCCGGGCGGTGCCGCGCCGGTGTACGGCGAGGACCCTGGTGAGATGAAGGGGTGGCATCACTGGGCGCACAAGCTGGGCATGCGCGGCGATTGGCATCGCGAGGCCTGACGGATCGCACGCCCTGACGGATCGCGAGTCCCTGGCTCTGCAACCCGCTCTACGCGCGTACGCGCTCCCCCGGGCCTGACGTTCTCACCCGGCTCTCCCGCGCGGAGGGGGGCGAGCGCCGGGGCCGGTGGCACAATCCTAGGATGGGCATCATCACCGACGAGCACACCGTAGCCGCCGGTTTCGCCGCTCGCACGCGCGAGCTCGAGCAAGCGAGCCTTTCGCCGCTGGCGGCCCGTTCCTACCCTGCGTTGCGCGCGCGCGAGGAGGAGGACTGCGCGCTGCGCACGCCGTTTCAGCGCGACCGCGACCGGATCGTCCACTGCAAGGCGTTTCGCCGGCTGACGCACAAGACCCAGGTGTTCGTGTCGCCACGCGGCGATCACTACCGCACGCGGCTGACCCACACGCTGGAGGTGACGACGATCTCGCGCACGGTGGCGCGCGCGCTGCGCTTGAACGAGGATCTGGTCGAGGCGATCGGCCTAGGCCACGACCTCGGCCATCCCCCGTTCGGGCATATTGGCGAGGAGATGCTCGACAGCTGTCTGAAAGAGCGCTTCGGGCTCGATTTCCGCCACTACGAGCACTCGCTGCGCGTGGTCGACCATCTCGAGCCGCCACCGACGGGCGCAAGCCGTTTGGTGGGCGCCGGGCTCAACCTGACACAGCAGGTGCGCGAGGGCATCGTCGGGCACTCCAGCCGCGCCGCGGCGCCGGCGACGCTCGAGGGACGGATCGTGCGGGTGATCGACCGCGTCGCCTACATCAACCACGACATCGACGACGCCGTGCGCGCCGGGCTGCTGCACGAGCGGGATCTGCCGCGCGAGCCGATCGCGATCCTCGGGCACAGCGGCTCAGAGCGGATCGACGCGCTCGTGCACGACATGGTCGAGAATTCAGAGCGGGCCGGAGACATCGTTCAGGGAGACGAAGCGGGCGCTGCGATGAACGAGCTGCGGGAGTTCATGTTCGAGCGCGTGTATCTCGGCCCGGCTGTAAGGGCTGAGCACGCGAAGATCTCGAGCGTCGTGAAGCGGCTGTTCGAGCACTACGTCGCCCATCCCGAGCTGCTGCCCGTCGTGCACGCCGATCCTCCTCGAAGCGAGGAGGAGATCGCGCGGAGCGTGACCGACTACCTGGCGGGCATGACCGATCGCTACTGCATCAGGGCCTATACCGAGCTGCAGGTGCCTCAGGCCTTCGCCCTTTGATTGTGAGCAGCACCATGCGCCAGGCCGGCGCCACGGCCGGGGCCGCTCGCTTGGTTGCAGTGGAGCTCCGGGTGTGGTCAGTCACACAGAGCGGCGGGCCCGGCGGCGAGCGGACCGGCTAGCGTAGATCCGCGATGGCCCTCTACACCGGTGCTTCCAAGGATCGCGTGCGCGACGCGGTCGACTTCGTCGAGCTCGTCTCGGCGCGTACCGATCTGCGCCGCGCCGGGCCGGCGCGGTACGAGGGGCTGTGCCCGTTCCACGAGGAGCGGACCCCGTCGTTCGGGATCGACCCGACGCAGAAGGTGTACTACTGCTTTGGGTGTCAGGCCTCAGGCGACGTGTTCACGTTCGTGCAGGAGACCGAGGGCGTCGACTTCAAAGGCGCGCTCGAGCTGCTCGCCGAGCGCTACGGGGTGGAGCTCGAGCGCGAGCAGGAGGATCCGCGCGAGGCCGAACGTCGCAAGCGGCGCGAGCGGCTGCTCGAGCTGCTGTCACGCACCGCCGCCTACTACGAGCGCTGCCTGTGGGACTCCGAGGAGGCCAAGGGGGCGCGTGAGTACCTGCTTGGACGGGGGCTCGGCGAGGAGATCTTGAGAGAGTTCCGCGTGGGATATGCCCCGAGCGCGTGGGATCGGGTGCTGAGCGCCTCGCGCAGGGGCGGGTTCTCCGAGCAGGAGCTGTATGCGACGGGGCTGGCGCAGCGTTCCAAGGAGAACGGGCGTCCCTACGATCGCTTTCGCTCGCGGATCATGTTCCCGCTCGCCGACGTCCGCGGGCGGGTGCTCGGGTTCGGCGCGCGCGCGATGCGAGAGGAGCAGCGCCCGAAGTACTTGAACACGTCCGACAACGACGTCTACCACAAGGGTCTGCACCTGTATGGCTCCGACCTCGCGCGCGCGCATGCGGCGCGTGCCGGGCAGGTGATCCTGTGCGAGGGCTACACCGACGTGATCGCTCTGCATCAGGCGGGCCTGCGCAACGCGGTCGGCCTGATGGGCACGGCGCTCACCGCCGAGCAGGTCGGCGAGCTGGCACGGATGGCCTCGACGGTGCTGCTCGCGCTGGACGCGGACAGCGCCGGGCAGGAGGCGATGCTGCGCGCCTCGAGCCTCGCGACGAAACGCAAGCTCGAGCTGCGTGTTGTGCCGCTGCCCGCCGGCAAGGACCCGGCCGAGCTCGTGCAGGAGGGTGGGGCGGAGGCGATGGGCGTCGCGGTCAAGGAGTCTGCGCCGTTCGTGCGCTTCCGCGTCGAGCGTGTGCTGGCGGCCGGCGATCACGACAACCCTGAGGGTCGCGACCGCATGATCGAGGAGCTGCGCCCGGTGTTTGCCACGCTGCCGCCGAGCGCGATGCGGATGGAGCTGACGAGAATCGTCTCGAGCCGGCTGGCGCTGCCGGAGAGCCTTGCCGAGACGCTGCTCGCCGGCCGTGGTGGGGGAGGGGGCGCGCGCGACGGTGCTGCGAGTGGAGGGCGGACGGCGAACGCCCGCGCCGGGGCCGGTGGGCTGTCGCGGCGCGAGGAGACCGAGCGGGCGTTCCTCGCGCTGTGCATCGCCTCGCCCGAGGAGGGTGCCCAGGCGCTCGCGAGCCTCGACGTCGACGAGCATTTCGCCAGCGAGCTGTTGCGCCGCGTTGCGAGGCGCCTGCGCGAGGGTGACCTGCGCGAGCCGATGGCCGCGTCGTCAGAGGGGAACGCCGGGCTGGACGGCGATCCGGAGCTGAAGGCGTTGCTCGCCGAGCTGGTGGTCGAAGCGGGCCGTGAGCGGGCGCATCCCGCGATGCTCGAGGTCCAGCGCCTGCAGCTCGAGCTCGCGCGCGTGGATCGCTCGATCCAGCGCGCGCGCGGTCAGGAGAGCGGCGACATCAGTGAGCTGGCCCAGAGCCGCGCTGAGGTCAAGCGCGAGTTCGACCGCGCGTATGGACGGGTGCTGGAGGAGACGGGGGATCGGTAGGGCCGACGATCCCGGCACGGAGGACAGGGCGCCGACATGCCTTGTCGAGGTCGTGTGGACGATAAGCGGACAAGACGGACTTCAAGCGTCGATCTTCGAGTGGATACAGATGTCTCAAGTCGTTCAGAAGCGGTGGTGCGACGGCGACGAAAGGTCAAGCAGGTGCTGGTCGAGGAGGCCGGCGGGGTCTGTGCCCGGTGTGGCTACAGTCGTTGTATGGCAGCACTGGAGTTTCATCATCTCGTGCCATCTGAGAAGAGCTTCTCGCTGAGTCATCGTGGGGTGGCACGATCCTTGGAGAAGGCAAGAGCGGAGGCCAGCAAGTGCGTGCTGCTTTGCGCCAACTGCCATGCCGAGGTGGAGGCTGGGATGATTCAGGTCGCCTAGAATGTCGCCGATATCTGGATAGTCATCTATCCGGGGTAGCACGATCCGGGGTAGCTCAATCTGGCAGATGCGCTCGACTGTTAATCGAGAGGTTGTGGGTTCGAGTCCCACCCCCGGAGCTTGATCAAGCCGCTAAGCGCTCCACGAGCACGGCGGCGGCAATACCAGCATCGTGCCCGCTTGACCAAGCGGCCAGCTCGCGCGCGCTCGCCCGAATCGAGGGTGTCTCCAAAGCCCGTTCGACCGCAAGCCGAAGCACCCGCGGCAACGTGAACCGCCTCGGTACGCGCACGCCCGCGCCCGACCATGCGAGCCGGGCGGCGTTCTCGCTCATGTCGCCCACGGCCGGGCACGCGACCACGGCGCAGCCGGAGGAGAGCGCGCGGACGAGCGTGCCGTGGCCGGCGTGGCAGACGACGACGTCGCTTAAGGGCATCGTGCGTGCGTAGGAGACCCAGTCGACCACGCGTGCGTTGGCGGGCACGGGCAGAGGCTGGGAGGGGAGGCGCCGGTTCCAGGTCGCGAGGACGCGTACGGGGGCATCGGCGAGGCCGTGCAGGGCGGCGCGGAGCAGGGTGTGCTCGGCGTCCTGGGCGGTGGACGGCGCGATCAGCACGAGTGGCGCTTCGCGGCTACCGCCGTCAGCGGGACCGCCATGGTGGCCGTGATCACCACGATCGTTGTGGCGGCCGTGGCTACCGCGTCCGCCACAGCCGGGGGGAGATGCCGGGAGCTCGACATCGCGCGCCGGGGGCTCCCACATCAGTGGGCCGACTACATGGACGTGAGCGGGCCAGGTGCGCGGGTACTCGAGCTGGGGAAACGTCGCCACAAGCGCCAGTTCGCGGGAGATGCCACCGTGGACGTAGTCGAGCTCGGGCAGGCCCAGCCGCACGCGCACCGCATTGAGCTCTGTGCGGCCGAGCTCCAGCCCGCGGTTGATCGGGCTTTGCGCGCGGCGCCACAGTGCGCGGCCTGCGGCGGTGCGCGGGTAGCGCGCGCCGAGCGAGTAGATCGGGAAGTGCGGCTCGCCGTGCGGGTAGACGTGCGGGATCAGCGTCGCGCGGGGCACGTCGCACAGCTCGGCCGCGAGCGACGGGGCGAGCGTGAGGATGTCCGCCACGACGACCTCCGGATTCAGCTCTCGCACGAGCGGAAGCGTGTCGCGCGTGGCGTGTACGACCGCCTCGTAGAAGTCGAGCGGCTCGGGACCGGAGGGGAACACCTCGTACTCGGGCGCCGCCGCAAACGTGAGCCCCTCGGCCTGGACGTGCTCCTGCCAACGGCGCCACGTCTGCAGCGTGACGTCGTGCCCGCGCGACGCGAGCGCGCGACCGAGTGCGATCATCGGGAACGCGTGACCCGGGTCGCCGAAGGCGCCTAGCAGCACTCGTCTCGACGGGCCCACACGCGTCACCGGCTGTGGCGACCGGCGCCGCAAGCGTCAATCCGGGGAGACGCGCGAACGTGTCTCCCAAAAACACTCCCGCCGGTCAGCACAAGCGACGGGTCAGGCGGCTAGCTCGGCCACGAGGCGCAGCTGCTCGAGACGCTCGGCGGCGGTGAAGGCGATCGGGGTGACGCCGAGCGTGCCGACGCCCGCGTCGCGGTAGATCGCCAAGCGCTCGCGCACGACGTCGGGCGGGCCGCAGAGCGAGACGGAGTCGATCAGCGCGTCGGGGATCGCCGCCATCGCCTCCTCGCGCTTGCCTTCCAGATATAGGTCCTGGATCGTCTTGGCCTCGGTCTCGAAGCCGTAGCGGCAGACGAGCTGGTTGTAGAAGTTCTGCTTGCGCGAGCCCATCCCACCGACGTACAGCGCGATGAACGGCCGCATCCCGTCGCGCGCGGCTTGCAGGTCGTCGGTGATGAACACCTGCACGGTCGGAGCGATGTCGAAGTCCTCGAGCGATTTGCCGGAGCGCGCGGCGCCTTCCTCGAGCAGCGGCCGCAGCTCGGAGACGTGCTCGGGTGAGAACAACGTGGGGATCCACCCGTCGGCGATCTCGCCCGCGAGCGCGGTGTTCTTCGGGCCGATCGCGGCGAGGTAGATCGGCATGTGCTCCTGCACCGGGGCGATCGTCAGCTTCAGCGCCTTGCCGGGACCGTCGGGCAGCGGCAGCTCGAGCGTCTCGCCGTGGAACTCGACCCGTTCGCGCGCGAGCGCCATGCGGATCACGGCGACGTACTCGCGCGTGCGCTGCAGCTGCTTGGCGAACCGCTGCCCGTGCCAGCCCTCGGCGACCTGCGGGCCGGAGGAGCCGATCCCGAGGAGCATGCGCCCGTTCGACAGCTGGTCGATCGTGGCGGCCGTCATCGCGGTCATCGCCGCCGAGCGCCCCGGCATCTGGAAGATCCCCGAGCCGAGGCGGATCTTCGAGGTCTGACCGGCGAGCCAGCCGAGCACGGTCGCCGTGTCCGACCCGTACGCCTCCGCCGCCCACACCGAGTCATAGCCGAGCTGCTCGGCCTCCTGCACGATGTGCAGCTGCTCCTCCGAGGTGAGGCCGAGGCCCCAGTAGCCGATGTGCACTCCGAGCTTCATTGTCCGGTTTCCTTTCAGCGGAGGAACAGCATTATTGGGAGACAACTCGGCACACCCACCGCATCCAGGCCGGTGTCGCCGGTCGCCGCGCGCGTTGGCCGAGTCCTCGCGCGATAGCCCTGTGCAGACCCTACAGCCCCGCGAGCACTACAGGGCGTCGCCCGGCCGCATGAACATGATCTCGGGCACCACGCAC
Source organism: uncultured Solirubrobacterales bacterium (assembly GCA_963784875.1). Taxonomy (GTDB): domain Bacteria; phylum Actinomycetota; class Thermoleophilia; order Solirubrobacterales; family Solirubrobacteraceae; genus Palsa-744. Next base: position 130,566 of record CAWATE010000008.1, on the reverse strand, counting down.
GCGGGGGAGGTGCGCAGCAGGTAGCGCACTGACTCGGCGACGTCCTCCGGGCGGATCATCTGATCGGCGGGCACGTGCTCCTTGGCGAAGTCAGTCATCGCGGTGTCGACGAACGCGGGGCACAGCGCCGTCGACTTGATGCCCTGCGCGCCGAGTTCCTTGTTCATCGCCTCCGTCCACCCGACGACGCCGTGCTTGGTGGCGGAGTACACCGACAGCCAGCCCTCGCCGCGCTTGCCGGAGATCGAGGCGGTGTTGACGACGAGCGCGTTTTTGTGCTCGCCCGCGGCCGTGAGCAACAGCGAGACGCATTCGCGGTAGAAGATCACGATCGAGCGCAGGTTGACCGACAGCTGCATGTCGAGGTACTTCGTCTGGATCTCGCCCACGGGCGCGCCGATGCCGACGCCGGCGTTGTTGACGAGCACGTCCAGGCGCCCGTAGCGCTCGCGGTGCGCGGCCACGACCTTCTGAACCTCCGCCTCGTCGGCCAAGCTCGCCGCGACCCCGTGCACGTCCAGTCCGTCCGCGGCGAGCCCGGCGACGGCCGCGTCGAGCTTCTCCGCGCGACGCGCGGCCATCGTTACGCCGTGGCCCTCCTCGGCGAGCACCCTGGCGATGGCCAGCCCGATCCCGGACGAGGCCCCCGTGACGATCGCTGCGCGCTGTGCTGAAGACATCTGCCGCCCTTTCATGCTCGCTGAATCGAATCGGCCGTTCCGCCAATGCGGACGGCGAGCGTGAGCATTCCATATTTGAGCTCCGGGGCTGCCCGATCCGAGCTGCCGAGTACCGAACGCCCGCCACAACCGCGCGCTCCACGGCTGGTAGCGTTGCCCAGTCGCGCACGAGCCGCCGGCCCGCGCGCGAGACGGGCCCGTAGCTCAGTTGGTTAGAGCAGTCGACTCATAATCGATTGGTCCCAGGTTCGAGTCCTGGCGGGCCCATGGCGGGATCGGGCGTTCTTGAGCCAGATTTTGGGTGACTCGGCGCCTGGAGCGGCGCGTTGGGAGATGGGCTGTGGTCGCTCGTCAACGTCGCACTCGCGTCTCGCCAGCGTGGACGCTGCTACGGTCTACAGTAAGGTTGTCGGTACGGTTGACCGATAGGAGTAAGTGATGGCGCGAACAATTGGAGTAGATAAGGCGCGCACGAAGCTCGGCCAGTAGCGTCCGATGACGAGGCCGTAGTCCTCACGCGGCGCGGACAGGCCGTAGCGGTGCTGATCAGCCCGTCCGAGTACGACTCGCTGGTCGAGAGCCGGCGAAGGATTGCCAGAGAGAACCTGCAGGCCCGGCTTGTCGAGGTTCGCGAGAGCGTCGCCGCTGCAGGGCTCGACGCGTCGGTTGTCGACGAGGCAATCGCGGCCGCCCGCGCAGCGGCGTCACGCTCAGGGTCGTCCTCGACTCCAACGTCATCGTCTCCGGTCTTGGCTAGTCCGGTCCTCCCGCCAGAATCGCCAAGGGAGTTCATCGCAGAAGCCCCCAACCCTTGACCACTGAATAGGCGCATGCGCCTAAACCCCCAGGAATCGCCCGGAAACAGGCGCAATCCGGGCCCCGGCCAAGCTCAGCCAAGAACGGCGAATATCCAGTGTTCATGCGGTATTCCGTCCTATCCCCACCCCAACCAGAGTTTCCTCACAATCGATTGGTCCCAGGTTCGAGTCTTGGTGGGCCCATTGGCTGGATGGTTGAACCCATCGGCCCGCCAACGGCTTGGCAGCATACGCCCCGGATCAGATCAAATTGCGCTCTCAGGCCCGGCGGACTCAAACCCGTTGGCGAGCGAGATCGTCAATGCTGACGACTCGTTCTCGATTAACCTCGGGCGCGACCGGCACTACGTGTGTCGCGAGCGAGACGGACTGCCGTTCGCCTCGGGTTTCTCGGCGGGATCGAACAACCCTGCGGCCGGATCCAATAACACCCGGCGAGCCAGATCGGTCACGCGACTGTCGGTGCGGGCCCGGACCACAGATGGGTTCTTCCTCGCCGGGCAACCGGTGTACCTGACAGATGGTTCCTTGCGATCCTGCAAGGCATACGCTGCTTGCGTCGACGTGAACGCCGATTGTCCGGAGGTTCATCGTCACCCCTACCAGCCGCAACCCGATGAAAGTCACCACGAGTATTTTCTCCGTCGAAGGCGCCGTAGCATTGGTGCTCGCCGTTCCAGGCCAGTGGCTGCCAAGCGCTGTCGTGCAGCCGAAACTCTCGGTCTCCACGGCTGCAATTTGAAGGGTCAGGCGAAGCGTCGGCGGCGGGCGCCGAGCGTGCTTGAGCCCTACCGGGACTATTGGACTTTCCCCCGCTTCAGACGACACTGATCTGCCCCCGGTAGCGTGGACTTGGGGTTTTGGAATCCTTCGGCGACAGCGAGGAGGATTCAATGCCCAGGAGGTACCCATCAGAGGTTCGTCGTCAGGTCGTGGAGCTGGCTCGCGCCGGCACGAAGGTGTCGCAGTTGGCGGCCACGTTCGGGATGACGACGCGACGATCTACAACTGGCTCAAGCAGGAGAAGGTTGATCGCGGCGAGCTCGCTGGCACGACGACTGATCAGGCGCTGGAGCTTGCTGCGGCGAGACGCAGGATCAAGGAGTTGGAGACCGAGCTCGCCCCGGCGCTCGAGCAGGCCGAGGAGCACAAGCCCGGCTACACACGCTTCCTCGCCGATCTGCTCGGAGTCGAGGTTAGGCGACCCAGCAGCGCGCGCTTACAAGCCGTCTGCGTCTCGCTGGGTTCCCCCAGACCAAGACGCTGGAGGAGTTCGACTTCGACGCCCAACCAACACTCGACAGGCGCCTGATCGAGGAGCTCGCCACCCTCAGATTCGTCGAGAGAAAGCCAACGTGCTGTTCATCGGGCCGCCCGGTGTCGGCAAGACGACCCTGGCGATCGCGCTTGCTCTGAAGGCCGTGCAGGCCGGTTACCGCGTCTACTACACCACAGCCCGCGGACCTGGTCGCCAGACCGCGAAGGCGGCCCTCGAGGGACGCTGGCGAACCACGATGCGCTTCTTGGGCGGACCAGCTGTCCTCGTCGTTGACGAGCTCAGATCTTCGAGGACACCACCGTCGCGGTAGCCATGCTCGACCGTCTTCTTCACCACGCAACTGTCGTTCAGATCAACTGGCCTTCCTACCGGATGCGCCACCACCAGGCGCGCCTGGACCAGCTCCGTGGCGGCCTGACCAAACCCTGAGAGCCCCGCTACGGCCCGCCGCCGTCCCCACGAGATCCGCTGGCACGCCCATCAGGACCCGATCAGCCCCGCTCTCACCCGATGCGCCGCCAACAAACGCAATCTGAGGCGATCTCAGACCCTCGCCGCGCTCACCGCGCCGGATCCTCCACCCCAAAACCGCCGACGTTGCACGCTCAACCAAGTGGGGAATTTCAATAAGTCTTGACAGTGGTGGCGTCTTCCGCCAGCCTTGGTAATGACAGCCGGGTTCGATCCTTTGCAAGACGGGGGATCAGCCGACGCCGAGAAGCTCGCGCGGAGCATAGCGTTTCGATGGAGCACCTGCAAGTCGAAGGCCAGATACATGGCTTTCTGCTGCTGAGCGGGGCCGCGAAAAGCCGACGAGCTGGTCGACTGCGGCCGATCCTGACGGCGCGCAAGGCCACGGCGCCCGCTCCGCGTGGCGAACGTGACGCTGCGGGGCCAATGTAGTGTTGGAGGCCGACCAGGACGGACTCGTACCGTCGCTGGTTTGGAGCAAGAGCGGCAACTTGCGTAAAAAGCTTGACATGCGACCCTGCAGCATGTTAGATGCCACAAACATGTTTATAGTCTGGGGAAGATTGTGTTTATAATTTAGGGGGATCATGACAGGCGTAGAGGTATTCTGGGTCAATACTCAAGTTCAGGTCAAGGTACGGGACACCGTGGGTTGCACTACTCGAATACTTGGTATTGACGCATGTCCGGCTCGGAGAGTTTGCTGGGGCGATCTTTGGGTCGATCGGGATTTCACAGCGGCCTGGCGGAGCTGTCTTGAGCGGCGATCAAGCATCTAGATGTTCGACCGCACGGCTCTTAGCGCAGTGGTTGACGATTGCGCGGCTGAGCATCGTGGCGTCCAATTCGCTGACTTCCTTGGCGAACCGGGCTCCGGCGTAGCTCTTGTAGCCGATCAGGGTAACCCTGCTGTAGCGGCGGTGGCGGGCAAGCAACTTGAGGGGCCCCCCTCCCGCTCACTTTGCTTAGGCGAGGTGAGGGTGGGCGCTCTGGGAGTTACATCCGGTGCGAAGATCGCACGCAAGTGAAACTCCAAGAGTAGTCGCGTGACTATCATGCGGCCCGCTCATTCTCCGATTGCTGTCGTGGGCATGTCCTGCCGTTTCCCGCAAGCGTCGAGTCCGGATGCATTCTGGGCACTCTTGCGGGATGGAGAAAGTGCCATTACGGACACCCCACCCGATCGCATGGATGGACTGTCCGAGGCAGATCCGTCCTTGCCCGGCGTGCTGCAGGGTGGGTTCCTTGAGCAGATAGACCGCTTCGACGCCGGGTTTTTTGGTATAGCTCCACGCGAGGCCGCGATCATGGACCCGCAACAGCGGCTGATCCTAGAACTCAGCTGGGAGGCGCTGGAGGACGCCGGGATTGTCCCAGACACACTCGCGGGCACCCACACCGGTGTGTTCGTGGGAGCGATTTCCAGCGACTACGCCGATCTGCTGCATCGCGGCGGCATAGACGCACTTACCCGATATGCGCTTACCGGGACACATCGCGGAATCATCGCCAATCGGGTGTCCTACACTCTCGGGCTGCAGGGTCCCAGCCTGACTGTGGACGCAGCGCAGTCGTCCGCGTTGGTAGGTGTCCATCTCGCGTGTGAGAGTCTGCGGCGAGGAGAGTCAACGCTCGCTCTTGCCGGTGGCGTGAACCTTAACATCAGCCTGGATAGCGCGATCGCTGCCTCGAGATTCGGCGTCCTTTCTCCGGACGGACGGTGTTTTACCTTCGATGCACGAGCGAACGGCTATGTGCGGGGAGAGGGCGGAGGGGTAGTGGCATTGAAGCGCCTGCCGCGCGCGATCGCTGACGGTGACACGGTTTACTGTGTCATTAGCGGCAGCGCGGTCAACAACGACGGCGCCAGCGATGGCCTGACCGCCCCTGATCGCAAGGCGCAGGAAGAGGTCCTGCGCCTTGCCTATCGAAGGGCCGGAGTCAAGCGCGCCGCCGTTCAGTACGTAGAGCTGCATGGCACCGGAACCGCGCTCGGCGACCGGGTCGAGGCTGCTGCGCTCGGCTCAGCCCTCGGCGCAGCAAGGTCGGCCGAGGACCCGCTGCTCGTCGGGTCAGCCAAGACGAACGTCGGGCACCTAGAGGGCGCCGCAGGAATTGTCGGATTGATCAAGACTATCCTGTGTATTAAGCACAGGCAGATCCCTCCAAGTCTTAATTTTCGCGAGCCCAGTCCACAAATCCCCTTGGATGATTTGGGCTTGCACGTCCAGCAGAGGCTGGGCTCTTGGCCAGATTTGAACAGACCGCTCCTAGCCGGGGTCAGCTCATTTGGCATGGGCGGAACAAACTGCCATGTCGTTCTCTCGGACGTGTCGCCGCCAGGCAGTGGACCTGGCAATCATCGGGAGGCAGCTGCCTGTGCGGTCGGGGTGACGCCGTGGGTAATCTCCGCAAAGGACGAGCAGGCCTTGCGCGATCAGGCACGACGCTTGTCGGAGCACGTCCAAAGCTTGCCGGAGCTGGAGGTGGCCGATGTCGGTCACTCGCTGGCGGTGTCGCGGTCCGTGTTCGAGCATCGGGCCGTGGTGCTCGGGAGCGAGCGAGGGAGATTGCTGGATGGTCTCGGGGCGCTTGCGAAGGGTGAGCTTGCGGCGAATGTCCGCTCGGGTGTTGCGGGCGACCGTGACGGAGCTGTGTTCCTGTTCCCGGGTCAGGGCTCGCAGTGGGAAGGGATGGCGCTTGAGCTGCTCGACTCCTCGTCGGTGTTCGCGGAACATATGCGAGAGTGCGAAGAGGCGCTTGCTCCTCACCTGAGTTGGTCGCTGCTAGACGTGTTGCGCGGCGAGCGCGGCGCGCCGGGACTCGATCGTGTGGACGTGGTTCAGCCGGCTCTGTTCGCCGTGATGGTTTCGCTTGCCGGGTTGTGGCGCTCGTGCGGCGTGCAGCCGAGCGCCGTAGTGGGTCACTCTCAGGGTGAGATCGCCGCAGCGCATGTGGCAGGCGGATTGTCCCTGCAGGAGGCGGCGCGCGTGGTGGCGTTGCGCAGCCAGGCACTGGCGGCCCTGGTTGGTCGCGGCGGAATGGTGTCGGTCTCGCTCGCACCGGCGCAGTTCGGAGCGCGCCTTGAGAGGTGGGGCGCTCGACTAGCGCTCGCGGCGGTAAATGGGCCCTCCTCGACGGTCGTCTCCGGCGATGACGACGCGCTGGAGGAGCTGCTTCAGGAGTGTGCGGCCGACGGCGTGGCGGCGCGGCGGATCGCGGTGGATTACGCCTCCCACTCTCCGCAGGTCGAGGCGATCCGCGAGGAGCTGCTTGAGGCTCTGTCCCCAAGCGTTCCGCGAACCGGGGATGTGCCGTTCTATTCCACGGTGACCGGTCAGCTGCTCGATACGGCCGAGTTGGATGCGCAGCACTGGTATACCGGTGTGCGCCAGACAGTTCAGTTCGAGCAGGTCATCCGCTCCATGCTGTTGGACGGTCGGCAGCGAGCGTTCATCGAGATCAGTCCGCATCCGGTGTTGACGGTCGGGGTGCAGGACACCGTTGAGGACGCTCTCGGCGATCAAGGCGGCGACGTGGTCGTTATCGGCTCGCTCCGCCGCGACCAGGCTGGCCTTGAGCGCTTTCTGACCGCCTTGGCCGAGGTCCATGTCCGTGGCGTGGATGTGGATTGGGGCGCAGTGCTTGCAGGAAGGCGCGGCCGCCGCCTGGTGGGGCTGCCAACTTATGCCTTTCAGCGTCGCCGCTACTGGCTGGAGGCCCCGGCACTGAATACCGGCGATGCGACCGCACCCCAGATGGGAGCGCCGGAGACCAGGTCCGTACAGGAGGTAGGGGAGGACCTCCCAGGATCGCCTGGCCCGCTCGATCGCGGTGGTGATCATCTTCTGGGCCTGCCTGTCGATGCCGTCCCCGGTGAGTCCTTCATGCAGCGCCTCGCGGGAGTGTCGCCCGACGAGCGTGATCGGACGGTACTCGAGGCGGTGCGTGTTCAGGCAGCGATCGTATTGGGTCACGACTCCTCGCAAGCTGTGCCGTCAACGCGGGCATTCAAGGATCTCGGCTTCGACTCGCCTGCAGCGGTGGAGCTGCGAAACCAGCTGAAGGCGCTCACGGGATTGCGACTGCCCACCACACTTCTCTTCGACCATCCTACGCCAGCTGCGCTGTCCGACTACCTTGTAAGCCAGATCACAGGCGTGCCCAGTGACGCCGCCGCGATGACGGCGGTTGCGCCCGTCGACGAGCTGGTTGCGATCATTGGGATGAGCTGCCGGTATCCAGGCGGCGTGCGCTCCGCCGAGCAGCTATGGGAGCTGATTGTCTCCGGCGGCGATGCGGTCGCGGAGTTCCCGACGGATCGTGGATGGGATGTGGAGCGTCTCTACGACCCCAATCCCGATCATCCTGGGACCAGCTATGCGCGCGCGGGCGGGTTCGTCTATGACGCCAGTGAGTTCGACGCCGGATTCTTTGGCATCAGCCCGCGCGAGGCGCTGGCCATGGATCCTCAGCAGCGGCTCCTGCTGGAAACCTCGTGGGAGGCGTTCGAGGACGCGGGCATCGATCCGTCCTCGCTGCGGGGAAGCCAGACCGGAGTTTTCGCCGGGATTAGCTCACAGGATTATGGCCCGCGCTTGCACGAGGCGCCGAAGGGTTCCGAGGGTTACACCTTGACGGGCAGCTTCAGCAGCCTTGTGTCGGGTCGGGCGGCGTATACGTTTGGGTTCGAGGGCCCGGCCGTGACGGTGGATACTGCCTGTTCGTCCTCGCTTGTGGCGTTGCACCTCGCGTGTCAGTCACTACGCGTAGGAGAGTGCTCGCTGGCGTTGGCCGCGGGGGTGACAGTCTTGTCTACGCCAGGGCTTTTTGTGGAGTTCAGCCGACAGCGGGGCCTTGCTCCCGACGGGCGTTGCAAGTCCTTCTCAGATGCGGCGGACGGCACCGGTTGGAGCGAGGGCGTGGGTGTTCTGTTGGTGGAGCGGCTCTCTGACGCGCGTCGCCTCGGTCACCCGGTGTTGGCCGTGGTGCGGGGCAGCGCAGTCAATCAAGATGGTGCGAGCAACGGGTTGACCGCTCCGAGTGGTCGCTCGCAGCAGCGCGTGATCACGCAGGCGCTTGCGAGCGCGGGTCTCTCCTCAGGTCAGATCGACGCGGTGGAGGCGCATGGGACGGGTACCAGGCTTGGCGACCCGATCGAGGCGCAGGCGCTGCTCGCGACCTACGGGCAGGACCGTCTCGAAGGGCGGCCGTTGTGGCTGGGGTCGATCAAGTCCAACATCGGCCATACCCAGGCCGCGGCCGGCGTCGCCGGCGTGATCAAGATGGTCATGGCCTTCCAACACGGCACGCTGCCTCGCACGCTGCACGTCGACCAGCCCTCCACACAGGTGGACTGGTCGGCCGGCGCCGTGTCCCTGCTGACTGAGGTAGTGCCCTGGCCCGAGAACGAAGTGCCGCGCAGGGCCGGCGTGTCCGCATTCGGGATCAGTGGCACCAACGCGCACGTCATCCTTGAGGATGCTGGGCAGCCGGCCCGAGGCACTATCGCCCCGAGCGCCGCAGGCGCCGACGATCAAGCTCCCAGCGAAAACGACATCTTCGCGACTGACTGGGTGCCGTGGGTGATCTCGACGAAGGGAGTACCTGCGTTGGGTGACCAGGCAAGGCGCTTGTTGGAATACGTGGATGGTGATCCTGCTCTTGGATTGATCGACGTCGCCTCCTCGCTGGCAGGCCGTTCGGCATTCGATGACCGTGCAGTGATGATGGGTTGCGACCGAGAGGGATTGTTGGATGGCTCTCGGCTTTGGCCCGCGGCAAGTCCGCGCCGGACCTATTGCAGGGTGTTGCCAATGGCGAGGGCAGAGTTGCCTTCTTGTTCAGCGGCCAGGGTAGTCAGCGCGTGGGTATGGGTCGCGAACTATATGAAACCTCACCGGTGTTCCGGAATGCCCTAGATGAGGTGTGCGCGGCGTTGGATGTTCATCTGACGCATCCGGTGTGCGGGGTGATACTTGGGGAGTCGGCGGAGGCTGGTTTGCTGGACCAGACACAGTTCACCCAGGCAGGTTTGTTTGCGCTGGAGGTCGCGTTGTTCAGGTTACTGGAGCGGTGCGGCGTGCGCCCGGACTTCCTCGTGGGCCACTCGATCGGCGAGCTCGCGGCGGCACATGTCGCCGGAGTATTCTCGCTCGAGGATGCGTGTGCATTGGTTACAGCTCGTGGGCGGTTGATGGGGGAACTGCCTGAGGGTGGCGCGATGGTGTCGATCCAGGCCTCTGAGCACGAGGTGCTTCAGACGCTAGCGGGCCGTGCGGATCGAGTGGCCCTCGCTGCGGTGAACGGGCCTTTGTCGGTGGTGATCTCTGGTGATGAAGATGCCGTTTTGGATCTGGCAGATGTTTGGGGTGAGCGAGGGCGCAAGACCAAGCGGTTGCGTGTCAGCCACGCGTTTCATTCTCCGCGAATGGATGGCATGCTTGAAGAGTTCGCCGAGGTTGCGCGTGGCTTATCCTATGCTCCCCCCGCGATTCCAATCGTCTCAAACCTTACGGGCGAGGTCCTCTCGGTTGAGCTTTGCGCAGCGGAGTATTGGGTGCGCCATGTCCGCCAGCCGGTACGCTTCCTAGCCGGAATACGCTGGCTTGCTACCCAAGGTGTATGCAGCTTCCTCGAGCTCGGGCCCGATGGCGTGCTCAGTGCAATGAGCCAGGACTGCTTGGTCGACCGGCAAGACGTCGACCATGGGAGTGGAGGCGAGACAAACAGGGATGAGGCTCCAATTACTGCTGTGCCGACGCTGCGGCCTGGGCGGCCGGAAGTCCATTCACTATTCACAGCTCTTGGCGAGCTGTGGGTGCGGGGTGTGTATGTGGACTGGGGCACCTTGTTTATGGGCTCCGGCGCCAGGCAAGTCAAGTTGCCCACCTACGCCTTTCAACGTGACCGCTATTGGCTGAAGGCTCAGGCCGGCGCGGGAGATGCGATGTCAATTGGCCAGTCCGCAGCTGAACATCCGATGCTGGGAGCCGCGCTGGCTTTGGCCGACGGCAGGGACTGGCTGTTCGCTGGGCGCCTATCGCTGGATACCCATCCGTGGCTTGCCGACCACGCAGTGATGAATGCGATCCTGCTGCCAGGCACGGCCTTCTTGGAGCTGGCTCTCCATGCCGGTGAGCAGGTGGGCTGCGCCAACGTGCAGGAGCTTGTCCTAGAGGCGCCCCTGTTGCTGCCCGAGCAGGGTGCGGTCCAGTTGCAGATCTTCGTCGGCGAGTCCGATGAAAGAGGACAACGATCGGTAAGCATCCATTCCTGCCCGCAGGAGGCGGTGACGGATGGCCTCATAGGACAAGAGCATGCCTGGACATGTCACGCCAGCGGCTTGCTGGTGTCCGATGAGCAGGCTCCAGGTGCGAGTGACTTCGATGGGCATCTATCGGTGCTCGCTGGGCCGTGGCCCCCGGAGGGCGCGCAGACGGTAGAGGTCGATGACCTGTACGACATCCTTGCGGAGGGTGGGCTTAAGTATGGTCCGGTTTTTCAAGGTCTGGTCGGAGCATGGCGGCGGGGGGATGAGGTGTTTGCCGAAGTTTCCCTGCCTGAGCAAGAGCGTGAGCAGGCTGGCCTCTTTGGCATGCACCCAGCGCTGCTTGACGCCGCGCTGCATGTGGGCTGGGTGATCGCTCTCGATCGGAACGGTGAGGACAGCCAAGGAGCTAACGGCGGCGGTTTGCGCCTGCCGTTCTCTTGGGGTGGGGTGAGCCTTGGTGTCCGAGGTGAGTCCTCTCTGCGGGTAGCTCTTTCCTCGGTGAGCGATGGCGTGCTCTCGGTGCTCCTAGCCGACCAGACAGGTCGGCCAGTCGCCTCGGTGGAGTCGCTGATCACGCGTGAGGTCTCCCGCGAGCAGCTCGCTAGCGCGCGCATGGGCCATGAGTCGTTGTTCTGCCTGAACTGGACGCCCGTCTCGGCGCCACTCATCCCGGGGACTGCGCCGGATCGCTTGGCGGTGCTCAATGCAGAGGGCTCGATGCTCGCTGGGTCGCTGCGGCAGATCGGGATCGGCTCGGACGGACCTGCTGATCTCCTGTCTCTAGCCCGAGCCGTCGAGGACGGCGCTGCTGTCCCCGCGTTGGTGCTCGTGGACTGCACAGACGAGGCTGAGAGCGCCTCTAATAGCAGTTGCATTGAGGCTGAGGCAGTTGCAATCACGGCAGCAAACAGCAGGACGGCAAGGGTCGACGCTGCTATGCCTGTTGCGGCGCATGCCAGCGCCCATCGTGCGCTTCATCTCATCCAAGCGTGGCTTTCCGACGAGCGGTTCGCCGTCAGTCGACTGGTGATGGTGACTCGCGGTGCGATATCTGTAGCTGATGGTACCCCGGGGAGTGATGATTGGGCCCAAGCCAGTGGTGTGCCGGGTTTGACACAGGCACCGATTTGGGGCCTGGTGCGCTCAGCGCAGTCTGAGAACCCTGAGCGATTTGTGCTTATCGACATCGATGACGACGAGTCCTCGCTGCGTGCGCTGCCCACGGCGATAGCCATCGGTGAGCCCCAGCTGGCTATTCGAGCAGGCAATGCGTTCACTGCCCGCTTCGCAAAGACGAAATCGGTGTCCAAGGGTGCGGCATCTGTTGGTACAGCCGATCAGTCTGTTCCCTCGTTCAGTCCGGTAGGCACGGTCCTGATCACCGGCGGAACAGGTGGTTTGGGTGCCCTGATGGCGCGGCATCTGGTGACCGAGCATGGGGTGCGCAGTCTGCTTTTGGCTAGCAGGCGGGGTCCGCTGGCTCAAGGCGCCTCAGAGCTTAAGAGCGACCTTGAGACCTTAGGCGCGTACGTCACCATCGCGGCGTGTGATGTGTCTAGCCGGGAGGAGCTGCTGGTCCTGCTCAAAGCGGTGCCTCAAGAGTCTCCGCTGAGCGGTGTAGTGCATGCCGCGGGCGTACTCGACGACGGTGTCACGGAGTCGTTGACAGCGGAGCGTGTTGACCGTGTGCTGGCTCCCAAGCTCGACGCGGCGTGGCATCTGCATGAGCTTACCGAGCACCTGGACCTAGCGATGTTTGTACTGTTCTCGTCGGTCGCTGGAATGTTGGGTGGGGCGGGTCAGGGCAACTATGCAGCAGCCAACGCGTTCCTTGACGCGTTGGCGGTACATCGTCGCTCACGGGGGCTAGCGGGCATCTCGATGGCCTGGGGAATGTGGGAGCAGGCTAGCGGGATGACGAGTACCTTGAGTGAGGGCGACGTGGCTCGTATGGGGCGGTCGGGCACCCGTGCACTCTCCAAGCAGGAAGGGCTTGAGCTCTTTGACGCTGCGTGCATGCTCAATGAGCCGCTGGTGGTTCCGATGCGGATCAATACTGCATCGGTCCACGCGCAGGCCAGAGCCGGGATGCTGTCGCCGCTGCTTTCGGGCCTTATCCGTGTCTCATCGCAGAGGACAGCTCAGCACGGGCTTCTAGCACGCCGTTTGGCGGCTATCTCAGAGCCTGAGCGTGAGGGGGTAGTGCTCGAGCTTTTGCGTGGCCAGGTCGCTGCTGTGTTGGGGCATGCCTCCCCGGAGGCGATCGATCCCCAGCGCGCGTTTAAGGAGCTCGGTTTTGACTCGCTCGCCGCGGTCGAGCTACGCAATCGTTTGAACACAGCCACAGGACTACGCCTGCCTGCCACCATGGTATTCGACTATCCCAGTCCCTCAGCACTCGCTAGCTATCTAGTGGGCGCGGTGGAAGGTCTTCATGTGAGGGCTCCGGTGGCTTTGTCGGTTGTGGCTGCTGATGAGCCGGTCGCGATCGTGGGGATGAGCTGTCGTTATCCGGGAGGGGTTCGTTCTCCGCAGGAGTTGTGGGATTTGATCGTTTCGGGAGAGGACGGGATCTCTGGGTTTCCGAATGATCGCGGATGGGATCTAGAGGGTCTTTATGATCCTGATCCTGACCATCCCGGGACTAGCTATACGCGTGAGGGCGGGTTCCTTTATGACGCTGGCGAGTTCGACGCGGGATTCTTCGGGATCAGCCCCAAGGAGGCACTCGCGATGGATCCCCAGCAACGCTTGTTGCTGGAAGCCTCATGGGAAGCACTCGAGGGTGGGGGTATTGGGGTTGCTTCGTTGCGTGGGAGTCAGACTGGGGTCTTTGCTGGTGTGATGTATCACGATTACGGTTCGGGGTTGGGATCGGCGCCCGCGGATCTTGAGGGTTATATGGGGACGGGAATGTCCGGTAGTGTTGCTTCTGGCCGGGTTGCGTATACGTTTGGGTTGGAGGGTCCGGCGGTGACGGTGGATACGGCGTGTTCTTCGTCGCTTGTGGCGTTGCATTTGGCGTGCCAGGCGTTGCGGTCTGGGGAGTGCTCTCTCGCGCTCGCGGGCGGGGTGACGGTGATGGCTACCCCCGGTGTGTTCGTGGGCTTTAGTCGTCAGCGTGGTCTTGCGGCTGATGGTAGGTGTAAGTCGTTTGCTGATGCGGCTGATGGCACGGGTTGGAGTGAGGGTGTTGGTGTGTTGTTGTTGGAGCGTTTGTCTGATGCTGAGCGTAATGGTCATCGGGTGTTGGGTGTGGTGCGTGGTAGTGCTGTGAATCAGGATGGTGCGAGTAATGGTTTGACGGCGCCGAATGGGCCTTCGCAGCAGCGGGTGATTGTTCAGGCTTTGGCGAATGCGCGTTTGGTGGCTAGTGATGTTGATGTGGTTGAGGCGCATGGTACTGGTACGACGCTTGGTGATCCTATTGAGGCGCAGGCGTTGCTCGCGACTTATGGGCAGGAGCGTGATCGGCCGTTGTGGTTGGGGTCGGTGAAGTCGAATATTGGTCATACTCAGGCCGCGGCTGGTGTGGCTGGGATCATCAAGATGGTGAAGGCTCTCGAGCATGGTGTGTTGCCTCCTACGCTGCACATCGATCAGCCCTCTACCCAGGTTGATTGGTCCGCTGGTGCGGTGTCGTTGTTGACTGAGGAGGTGTCATGGCCGAAGAATGGTGATCCTCGTCGTGCGGGGATCTCTTCGTTTGGGATCAGTGGCACCAACGCGCATGTCATTATCGAGGAAGCCCCGGTATCTGATCTGGTTGTGCCTGCCGCGGGTATTGACGCACACGGCGATGATGGTGTCGTTTCCGGGGCTGGTTTGGTTGGTGGGGGGGATGTGTCTGGTGGGTTGTTGGGTGGTGGTGGTGTGTTGGGGGTGGTTCCGTGGGTGCTTTCGGGTAAGGGTGTGTCTGCGTTGCGGGGTCAGGCTGGTCGGTTGTTGGAGCATTTGCGTGCTGATCCGGGGTTTGTTGTTGGTGATGTGGGTTTTTCTTTGGCTGTGGGCCGGTCTGTGTTTGAGCGTCGTGCGGTGGTTGTGGGTAGTGAGCGTGAGGGGTTGTTGGGTGCGCTTGGAGCGTTGAGTGCGGGGGAGTCCGCGGCGGGTGTGATCGAGGGTGGGCCTTTGGTGGATGTTGGTGAGGGGGTTGTGTTTTGTTTCCCGGGTCAGGGTTCGCAGTGGGGTGGTATGGCGGTCGAGTTGCTTGATAGTTCGTTGGTGTTTGCTGAGCGTATGCGGGAGTGTGCTGTTGCGTTGGAGCCTTATGTTGATTGGTCTTTGGAGGATGTGTTGCGTGGTGTGGGGGGTGCTCCGGGGCTCGATCGTTTGGATGTTGTTCAGCCTGCGTTGTTCGCGGTGATGGTTTCGTTGGCGGGGTTGTGGCGGGCTTGTGGGGTTGAGCCGGCTATGGTGGTCGGTCATTCTCAGGGCGAGATCGCTGCGGCGTATATCGCGGGTGGTCTGTCGTTGGAGGATGCTGCGCTGGTAGTTGCGTTACGCAGTCGTGCGTTGGCGAGCCTCGCCGGGCGTGGTGGGATGGTGTCGGTCGCGCTTGGGGTGCGGGAGCTTGAGGGGCGTTTGGAGTGCTGGGAGGGGCGCGTGTCGCTGGCGGCGGTGAATGGTCCGTCCTCGGTTGTGGTGTCGGGTGAGAGTGACGCGCTCAATGGTTTTTTGGTGGCGTGTGAGAGTGATGGTGTTCGGGCGCGGCGGATTCCGGTTGATTACGCGTCGCACTCTCGGCAGATTGAGGAGATTCGTGAGGAGTTACTCGCGGCGTGCGCGCCGATCACTCCACGTTCGGGTGGTGTGCCTTTCTATTCGACGGTGACGGGTGGTCTTCTTGATACGAGTGAGCTTGATGGCGAGTATTGGTATCGCAACCTGCGTGAGACGGTGCGGTTTGAGGAGGTGACTGGGGCGTTGTTGGCGCGGGGGCATCGGGTGTTTGTTGAGGTTAGTCCGCATCCGGTGTTGACGGTTGGTGTTCAGGAAACGGTTGATGGGGTGTTTGGGGATCCTGGGGAGGTTCTCGTGTCGGGGTCGTTGCGTCGTGATGATGGTGGTGCGCGGCGTTTTGTTTCTTCGCTTGCTGAGGTGTGGGTGCGTGGTGTGGGTGTTGATTGGGGTGCGTTGTTTGTTGGTTCTGGTGCGAGGGGGGTGGTGTTACCGAGTTATGCGTTTCAGCGTGAGCGTTATTGGTTGATGGGTGGTGTTGGTGGGGGTGATGCGGGTGCGTTTGGGCAGGTTTCGTCTGAGCATCCGTTGTTGGGTGCGGCAGTCGCGGTTGCCGGTGGTGAGCAGTGGCTGTTCACCGGGCGGATCTCACTGCAAACCCATCCCTGGCTGGCCGATCACGCGGTGCTCGGAAATACGCTGTTGCCGGGTACCGCGTTCGTCGAGCTCGCGCTGCACGCCGGCGCGCACTCCGGCTGCGAACACCTCCACGAGCTCACACTCGAAGCACCACTCGTCCTCCCAGATCAAGGCGCCACCCAACTCCAAGTCGCGATCGCTGAACCCGACCAGCACGGCCAACGCACTCTCACCATCCACTCCCGCCCCGAGCAGAACCCCGACGAGGATCAAGATACCCACGACTGGACTCGCCACGCCACAGCCACACTCACCGCCACGCCTGCGCCCAGCAACGAGCAAGCAACACGGCTCGCAGACGAGCGCGCCGCCACACTCGCCGGTGTCTGGCCACCACCAGACGCCACCCCGATCGACACAGACGGGCTATACGACCATCTCGCCGAACGGGCCATTGACTACGGCCCCGCCTTCCAAGGACTACACGCCGCCTGGCAGGAAGGAGAGCACATCTACGCCGAGATCGTCCTCCCCGACGACCAACAGGCACAGGCCACCACGTTCGGTATGCACCCAGCACTACTCGACGCGGCACTCCACACAATGGCCCTCCCGCTAAAAGAGCACGACGCAGACAAGGAGCAGCCAGTCAACCTCCCGTTCTCCTGGACCAACATCAGCCTACACACAGCAGGAGCAACCAGCCTACGAGTCTGCCTGTCTCCGGCTCCCACAGACGGCTCTTCAAGTAGGGCCGACTACTCAAGCGAGACCGAGTCGTCGAGGGCCGGCGGTGTGTCGCTGTTAATCACCGACGAGTCGGGTGCGCTGCTGGCGACAGTTGACTCGCTGATCGTGCGCGAGATATCCCAGGATCAGCTCGCTATACCACGCCAACCCCACCACAACTCACTCTTCACAATCAACTGGGTTACGCTCCCTGACGCATTCCCCGCACAGCAGGACGTTGCCAGCCGGGTCGCGGTGCTCAGCGAGGAGGACGCAGGACTGCCCCGTGCGCTGAGCGAGGCTGGGGTCAGCAGCGAGGTCTACCCCGACCTCGAGCATCTCGGCGAAGCCATGGACGACGAGTCGCAACCGGACACGGTCATCGTGGACCTAACCAGGACCCCGGAATCGTCCAGCAGCGTCGACCCTGAGCAGCCAGCTGACGGCGATGTCGTCCCTGCAGCACATGCGGTGGCGCATTGGGTGCTGAGGTTGGTGCAGGAGTGGTTGTTGGATGAGCGGTTCGCGGCTTCGCGCCTAGTGTTTGTGACGCAGGGTGCGGTGGCGACCCGGGCTGGGGGGGGCATGCCCGGTCTTGCTGGCGCGCCGGTGTGGGGGTTGGTGCGCTCGGCGCAGTCGGAGAACCCGGAGCGATTTGTGCTCGTCGATATTGACGGCGAAGCTTCTTGGGCTGCGCTGCCCGGTATCCTCGCCATCTCTGGCGACGAGCCGCAACTAGCAATACGCGACGGCGAACTGCTCGCGCCGAGGCTCGCGCGCGCGGCCGCCCCCGCTGATCGTTCCAGTTCACCCGCCAAGGATGGGGGCGTGCTCAACGGGCAGGGCACGGTACTGATCACTGGTGGGACGGGTGGTCTAGGCGCCCTGCTGGCGCGACATCTGGTGGTTGAGCATGGGGTTCGCCACCTGTTGCTTACTAGTCGCCGTGGTCTTGGGGCCCCGGATGCGGCAGAGCTACAGCAAGACCTCGAGGCGTTGGGCGCTGAGGTGACTATCGCGGCTTGTGATGCGGCTGACCGCGGCCAGCTGGCGCAGTTGCTCGACGCGGTGTCCGAGGAATCCTCGTTGATCGGGGTCGTGCACGCAGCCGGTGTCATCCACGACGGCGTGATCGGCTCCCTGACAGCAGAGCATCTCGATCGAGTCCTCACCCCCAAGGTCGACGCGGCATGGTATTTGCACGAGCTGACCGAGCATCTCGACCTGAAGATGTTCGTGATGTTCTCCTCTGCCACAGCGACCCTCGGGACCTCGGGCCAAGGCAACTATGCGGCCGCAAACGCGTTCCTTGACGCGCTGGCAGCTTATCGCTGTGAGCGTGGGTTGGCGGGCACGGCGGTCGCTTGGGGACTGTGGGCGCAGAGCAGCGGGATGACTGGTCATCTGGCCGAGGCCGACCTAACTCGAATGGCTCGTTCTGGTATGGGCTCACTGTCCTCGGAGGAAGGACTCGAACTGTTCGATACCGCTTGGACAGCACCTGAGGCTGCTGTGCTCGCGATGCGTCTGGATACCGCAGCGCTACGTGCGCAGGCCAGGGCTGGAACCGCTCCAGCCCTGCTCCGCGGGCTCATCCGCCTCCCCTCGCGTCGCACGGTCAACGGTACCGACGGGTTACTGGCGCGCCGTTTGTCCCGTGCGTCTGCGAATGAGCGCGAGCGCGTCGTGCTGGAGGTCGTGCGCGCCCAGGCGGCCATAGTCTTAGAGCATGCCTCAGGCGAGGCGATCGACGCGTCGCGGACGTTCAAGGAGCAGGGGTTCGACTCGCTGACTGCAGTGCAGTTCCGCAACCTGCTAAGCGTTGCCACCGGGATGCGGCTTTCGGCCACACTTGTGTTCGACTATCCCACCCCTACGGCTCTTGCCGCCCATCTTGTGGCTGAGCTCACGGTGCTTGACGGCAACACTACGTCAACGGCAGCACAGAGCCCCACCGACGAGCCCGTAGCGATCATCGGCATGAGTTGCCGCTACCCGGGTGGGGTGTCTTCGTCGGAACAGCTCTGGGACCTGGTTGCCTCTGGCACTGACGCAATCTCGGGTTTCCCCACCGACCGTGGCTGGGATCTGGAGCAATTATTATCTAATCCCGACCTGGACCGCCCACGCACCAGCTCCGCCAGGGACGGCGGCTTCGTCTATGACGCGCCGGAGTTTGATGCCGGATTCTTTGGCATCAGCCCACGCGAGGCGCTCGCGATGGACCCCCAGCAGCGGCTGCTGCTAGAAGCCTCATGGGAGGCGCTCGAGGACGCCGCGATCGATCCACAGTCACTGCGCGGCGCCCAAACGGGCGTGTTCGCGGGTGTGATGCACCAGGAGTACGCCACTACCCTCTCTTGGGTGCCGGACGGCCTGGAGGGCTATGTGGGAACGGGTAGTGCGGGAAGCGTGGTGTCTGGCCGGGTGGCGTATACGTTTGGGTTGGAGGGTCCGGCGGTTTCGGTGGATACGGCATGTTCTTCGTCGCTTGTGGCGTTGCATTTGGCGTGTGGCGCGTTGCGGTCTGGGGAGTGCTCTCTCGCGCTTGCGGGCGGGGTAACGGTGATGGCTACGCCGGGCACCTTTGTGGAGTTTAGTCGTCAGCGTGGTCTTGCTCCTGATGGTAGGTGTAAGTCGTTTGCTGATGCGGCGGATGGTGCGGGGTTCTCGGAGGGTGTTGGTGTGTTGTTGTTGGAGCGTTTGTCTGATGCTGAGCGTAATGGTCATCGGGTGTTGGGTGTGGTGCGTGGTAGTGCTGTGAATCAGGATGGTGCGAGTAATGGTTTGACGGCGCCGAATGGGCCTTCGCAGCAGCGGGTGATTGTTCAGGCTTTGGCGAATGCGCGTTTGGTGGCTAGTGATGTTGATGTGGTTGAGGCGCATGGTACTGGTACGACGCTTGGTGATCCTATTGAGGCGCAGGCGTTGCTCGCGACTTATGGGCAGGAGCGTGATCGGCCGTTGTGGTTGGGGTCGGTGAAGTCGAATATTGGTCATACTCAGGCCGCGGCTGGTGTGGCTGGGATCATCAAGATGGTGAAGGCTCTCGAGCATGGTGTGTTGCCTCCTACGCTGCACATCGATCAGCCCTCTACCCAGGTTGATTGGTCCGCTGGTGCGGTGTCGTTGTTGACTGAGGAGGTGTCATGGCCGAAGAATGGTGATCCTCGTCGTGCGGGGATCTCTTCGTTTGGGATCAGTGGCACCAACGCGCATGTCATTATCGAGGAAGCCCCGGTATCTGATCTGGTTGTGCCTGCCGCGGGTATTGACGCACACGGCGATGATGGTGTCGTTTCCGGGGCTGGTTTGGTTGGTGGGGGGGATGTGTCTGGTGGGTTGTTGGGTGGTGGTGGTGTGTTGGGGGTGGTTCCGTGGGTGCTTTCGGGTAAGGGTGTGTCTGCGTTGCGGGGTCAGGCTGGTCGGTTGTTGGAGCATTTGCGTGCTGATCCGGGGTTTGTTGTTGGTGATGTGGGTTTTTCTTTGGCTGTGGGCCGGTCTGTGTTTGAGCGTCGTGCGGTGGTTGTGGGTAGTGAGCGTGAGGGGTTGTTGGGTGCGCTTGGAGCGTTGAGTGCGGGGGAGTCCGCGGCGGGTGTGATCGAGGGTGGGCCTTTGGTGGATGTTGGTGAGGGGGTTGTGTTTTGTTTCCCGGGTCAGGGTTCGCAGTGGGGTGGTATGGCGGTCGAGTTGCTTGATAGTTCGTTGGTGTTTGCTGAGCGTATGCGGGAGTGTGCTGTTGCGTTGGAGCCTTATGTTGATTGGTCTTTGGAGGATGTGTTGCGTGGTGTGGGGGGTGCTCCGGGGCTCGATCGTTTGGATGTTGTTCAGCCTGCGTTGTTCGCGGTGATGGTTTCGTTGGCGGGGTTGTGGCGGGCTTGTGGGGTTGAGCCGGCTATGGTGGTCGGTCATTCTCAGGGCGAGATCGCTGCGGCGTATATCGCGGGTGGTCTGTCGTTGGAGGATGCTGCGCTGGTAGTTGCGTTACGCAGTCGTGCGTTGGCGAGCCTCGCCGGGCGTGGTGGGATGGTGTCGGTCGCGCTTGGGGTGCGGGAGCTTGAGGGGCGTTTGGAGTGCTGGGAGGGGCGCGTGTCGCTGGCGGCGGTGAATGGTCCGTCCTCGGTTGTGGTGTCGGGTGAGAGTGACGCGCTCAATGGTTTTTTGGTGGCGTGTGAGAGTGATGGTGTTCGGGCGCGGCGGATTCCGGTTGATTACGCGTCGCACTCTCGGCAGATTGAGGAGATTCGTGAGGAGTTACTCGCGGCGTGCGCGCCGATCACTCCACGTTCGGGTGGTGTGCCTTTCTATTCGACGGTGACGGGTGGTCTTCTTGATACGAGTGAGCTTGATGGCGAGTATTGGTATCGCAACCTGCGTGAGACGGTGCGGTTTGAGGAGGTGACTGGGGCGTTGTTGGCGCGGGGGCATCGGGTGTTTGTTGAGGTTAGTCCGCATCCGGTGTTGACGGTTGGTGTTCAGGAAACGGTTGATGGGGTGTTTGGGGATCCTGGGGAGGTTCTCGTGTCGGGGTCGTTGCGTCGTGATGATGGTGGTGCGCGGCGTTTTGTTTCTTCGCTTGCTGAGGTGTGGGTGCGTGGTGTGGGTGTTGATTGGGGTGCGTTGTTTGTTGGTTCTGGTGCGAGGGGGGTGGTGTTACCGAGTTATGCGTTTCAGCGTGAGCGTTATTGGTTGATGGGTGGTGTTGGTGGGGGTGATGCGGGTGCGTTTGGGCAGGTTTCGTCTGAGCATCCGTTGTTGGGTGCGGCAGTCGCGGTTGCCGGTGGTGAGCAGTGGCTGTTCACCGGGCGGATCTCACTGCAAACCCATCCCTGGCTGGCCGATCACGCGGTGCTCGGAAATACGCTGTTGCCGGGTACCGCGTTCGTCGAGCTCGCGCTGCACGCCGGCGCGCACTCCGGCTGCGAACACCTCCACGAGCTCACACTCGAAGCACCACTCGTCCTCCCAGATCAAGGCGCCACCCAACTCCAAGTCGCGATCGCTGAACCCGACCAGCACGGCCAACGCACTCTCACCATCCACTCCCGCCCCGAGCAGAACCCCGACGAGGATCAAGATACCCACGACTGGACTCGCCACGCCACAGCCACACTCACCGCCACGCCTGCGCCCAGCAACGAGCAAGCAACACGGCTCGCAGACGAGCGCGCCGCCACACTCGCCGGTGTCTGGCCACCACCAGACGCCACCCCGATCGACACAGACGGGCTATACGACCATCTCGCCGAACGGGCCATTGACTACGGCCCCGCCTTCCAAGGACTACACGCCGCCTGGCAGGAAGGAGAGCACATCTACGCCGAGATCGTCCTCCCCGACGACCAACAGGCACAGGCCACCACGTTCGGTATGCACCCAGCACTACTCGACGCGGCACTCCACACAATGGCCCTCCCGCTAAAAGAGCACGACGCAGACAAGGAGCAGCCAGTCAACCTCCCGTTCTCCTGGACCAACATCAGCCTACACACAGCAGGAGCAACCAGCCTACGAGTCTGCCTGTCTCCGGCCACGGCCAACACCGGGCCTCAACCGGACACAGATCGGCCAACCGGGGAAGCCGGCGGCGTTTCTTTGGTAGCAACAGACGCATCCGGGAAGCTCGTGGCCGCGGTCCAGTCACTGGTGGTGCGGGGTATCTCCGGAGCGCAGCTCGCGGCTGCGGGCGGCAGCTATCACGAGTTATTGCTCAGCTTGGACTGGACTCCGATCCCAGTAGCGACCTCACGTAGGAGCACCGGTGGCCAGCGATGGGCCGTACTGGACGAGGAGGGAGCTGTGATCGCTCAGACGCTCCAAGCGGCCGGCCTAACCACCTCCGTCTACCCCGACCTCGAGAGCTTGGCTGACGAGACGGCAGATACTAAGCCGCTACCCGACCTCGTGCTTGTCCACCTACCCGCGGCCTGGCGGTCTGCTCCGGCCACTCAAGAATCTCCCGATGTTGAGGTGATTGCTGCGGCGAGCGCCACAGTGCACCGGGCGCTGCATCTAGCACAGGAATGGCTCGGTGATGAGCGGTTTGCCGGCTCGCGCTTGGTGTTGGTGACCGAAGGTGCGGTCGCCGTTGCGGTTTGTGATGGCGTCCCGGATTTGGCGAGTGCGCCCCTGTGGGGCTTGGTGCGCTCTGCGCAGTCGGAGCACCCTGGGCGATTTATGTTGGTCGACGTTGACGGTGAGGAGGCATCCTGGCGTGCATTGCCGACGTCACTTGCAGTTGCGCTCGCATTGGATGAGTCGCAGCTTGCTATTCGCCGGGGCAGCTTGATGGCGCCCCGGGTGGTTCGCCTGAGGATCCCTCCCTCAACCGTCCACGGCGTTGCGTCGCCAAATGACGACGGACCTATCACGGACAGCCACTACGCGGCAAATTGCGGGGTTGGCGATGACGTCCAAAGGCTCAAGGGCAACGGCACCGTTCTGATCACTGGTGGAACAGGTGGCCTTGGCGCTCTCGTTGCTCGGCACCTCGTCACCGAGCATCGGGTGTCCAGCCTGCTGTTGGTCAGTCGCCGCGGTCGTGAGGCTCCCGGCGCCCCGGCGCTAGAAGAGGAACTGACGGCTCTCGGAGCCAAGGTGGTGGTTGCGTCTTGCGACGTAACGGACCGGCCGGCATTGGCGAGCCTCCTGGAGTCTCAGCCTCCTGGATCGCCATTGCGGATGGTGGTTCATGCCGCCGATGTCCGTGATGACGGTGCGATTGATTCCCTGACCACCGAGCGCGTTGATCGTGTGTTTGCTGCAAAGGTGCATGGAGCCTGGCATTTGCACGAGCTGACCACGCACCTCGAACTCGATGCATTCGTCCTGTTCTCGTCGACCGCGGCCACGTTCGGCAGTCCGGCCCAGTCAAACTACGCCGCGGCAAACGCATTTCTCGACGCGCTCGCGGCCTACCGTCGCGCACAGGGGCTGCCTGCCACCGCGATGGCCTGGGGAGACGTCGTCGACAAGGCGCGACAACCGGGGTCGGGTATGGCTGGACTGTCGGACCAGCAGCGTCTCTCACTCTTCGACGCGGCGAGCGTGGCTGACGAGAGGTTCGCGATGCTCGGGCGTCTCGATATGACAGCCTTCCGCAGGCAGGCGAACGCCGGTCAGTTGCCTCCGATACTACGCAAGCTGATACGGACCACGACACGGAGGGTGACCGATGGCATCGACGGCTCGTTGGCCGCTCGTCTCGCAAGCCTCCCAAAGGTCGAGCACGAAGCAATGGTGCTCAAGCTAGTGCAGACTGAGGTGGCCACTGTGCTCGGGGATCCGTCGTTTGAAACGATCGACACGGGCAGCCCGTTCAAGGATCTCGGGTTTACCTCGCTGACCGCCGTCGAGCTGCGCAACAGGCTGCAGGCGGCAACCGAGCTGCATCTGCCGGCCACGATTGTATTCGACTACCCGACCACGGCCGAGCTCGCGCGACATTTGACCGCCTTGGTCGCGGAGAGTGACACTCCGAACCTGGGCTCGATACATGCCGAGCTCGACAAACTCGAACGTCGGCTCGGATCGATGACCGCAGACGAGCCCCGGCTTGCCCCGGTCGCATTGCGCCTGCAGGCACTGCTATCGCAACTAGGCGTTTCACAGCTTCAGGGTGACGAGGGCGCTGATGAGGATTTGCACACCGCCACAGATGAGGAGCTATTCGCGCTCCTCGAAAGCGAACGCGGAGCGTAGGCGCATGTCACGCGATCTACAGCCTCTCGCACCGGGGGGCGAAGCGAATGGCAATTGAGGAGGAACTTCGTCTTCATCTGCGAAAAGCCGCCGCCGATCTGCGCGCCGTCCGGCGGCGACTGCTAGAGGTCGAACAACGCCGACACGAGCCCGTTGCGATCATTGGGATGAGCTGCTGCTATCCGGGCGGCGTGCGCTCGGCGCAGGAGCTGTGGGAGCTGGTCCACGCGGGCACCGACGCGATCGCCGGGTTCCCGACCGATCGCGGCTGGAATTTGGAGTTTCTCTTCGACTCCAACCCGGATCACCTCGGCACGAGCTACAGTCGCGACGGCGGGTTTCTGTATGACGCTGGCGAATTTGACGCTGCTTTCTTTGGGATCAGTCCGCGTGAGGCGCTGGCGATGGATCCGCAGCAGCGGCTGCTGCTCGAAGCCTCATGGGAAGCATTTGAGAACGCGGGCATCGGCCCGGCGTCGCTACGCGGTAGCCAGACCGGAGTATTCGCCGGCATCAACTCCCAGGACTACAGCTCTGCTGCATTTGGGACAGTGCTGGGGGATCTCGAGGCGCACCTGGGTACGGGCACCGCGGCGAGTGTGCTGACTGGCCGGGTGGCGTATACGTTTGGGTTGGAGGGTCCGGCGGTGACGGTGGATACGGCGTGTTCTTCGTCGCTTGTGGCGTTGCATTTGGCGTGTGGCGCGTTGCGGTCTGGGGAGTGCTCTCTCGCGCTCGCGGGCGGGGTGACGGTGATGTCCACCCCAGACATGTTTGTGCAATTTAGTCGTCAGCGTGGTCTTGCTCCTGATGGTAGGTGTAAGTCGTTTGCTGATGCGGCTGATGGTGCGGGGTTCTCGGAGGGTGTTGGTGTGTTGTTGTTGGAGCGTTTGTCTGATGCTGAGCGTAATGGTCATCGGGTGTTGGGTGTGGTGCGTGGTAGTGCTGTGAATCAGGATGGTGCGAGTAATGGTTTGACGGCGCCGAATGGGCCTTCGCAGCAGCGGGTGATTGTTCAGGCTTTGGCGAATGCGCGTTTGGTGGCTAGTGATGTTGATGTGGTTGAGGCGCATGGTACTGGTACGACGCTTGGTGATCCTATTGAGGCGCAGGCGTTGCTCGCGACTTATGGGCAGGAGCGTGATCGGCCGTTGTGGTTGGGGTCGGTGAAGTCGAATATTGGTCATACTCAGGCCGCGGCTGGTGTGGCTGGGATCATCAAGATGGTGAAGGCTCTCGAGCATGGTGTGTTGCCTCCTACGCTGCACATCGATCAGCCCTCTACCCAGGTTGATTGGTCCGCTGGTGCGGTGTCGTTGTTGACTGAGGAGGTGTCATGGCCGAAGAATGGTGATCCTCGTCGTGCGGGGATCTCTTCGTTTGGGATCAGTGGTACCAACGCGCATGTCATTATCGAGGAAGCCCCGGTATCTGATCTGGTTGTGCCTGCCGCGGGTATTGACGCACACGGCGATGATGGTGTCGTTTCCGGGGCTGGTTTGGTTGGTGGGGGGGATGTGTCTGGTGGGTTGTTGGGTGGTGGTGGTGTGTTGGGGGTGGTTCCGTGGGTGCTTTCGGGTAAGGGTGTGTCTGCGTTGCGGGGTCAGGCTGGTCGGTTGTTGGAGCATTTGCGTGCTGATCCGGGGTTTGTTGTTGGTGATGTGGGTTTTTCTTTGGCTGTGGGCCGGTCTGTGTTTGAGCGTCGTGCGGTGGTTGTGGGTAGTGAGCGTGAGGGGTTGTTGGGTGCGCTTGGAGCGTTGAGTGCGGGGGAGTCCGCGGCGGGTGTGATCGAGGGTGGGCCTTTGGTGGATGTTGGTGAGGGGGTTGTGTTTTGTTTCCCGGGTCAGGGTTCGCAGTGGGGTGGTATGGCGGTCGAGTTGCTTGATAGTTCGTTGGTGTTTGCTGAGCGTATGCGGGAGTGTGCTGTTGCGTTGGAGCCTTATGTTGATTGGTCTTTGGAGGATGTGTTGCGTGGTGTGGGGGGTGCTCCGGGGCTCGATCGTTTGGATGTTGTTCAGCCTGCGTTGTTCGCGGTGATGGTTTCGTTGGCGGGGTTGTGGCGGGCTTGTGGGGTTGAGCCGGCTATGGTGGTCGGTCATTCTCAGGGCGAGATCGCTGCGGCGTATATCGCGGGTGGTCTGTCGTTGGAGGATGCTGCGCTGGTAGTTGCGTTACGCAGTCGTGCGTTGGCGAGCCTCGCCGGGCGTGGTGGGATGGTGTCGGTCGCGCTTGGGGTGCGGGAGCTTGAGGGGCGTTTGGAGTGCTGGGAGGGGCGCGTGTCGCTGGCGGCGGTGAATGGTCCGTCCTCGGTTGTGGTGTCGGGTGAGAGTGACGCGCTCAATGGTTTTTTGGTGGCGTGTGAGAGTGATGGTGTTCGGGCGCGGCGGATTCCGGTTGATTACGCGTCGCACTCTCGGCAGATTGAGGAGATTCGTGAGGAGTTACTCGCGGCGTGCGCGCCGATCACTCCACGTTCGGGTGGTGTGCCTTTCTATTCGACGGTGACGGGTGGTCTTCTTGATACGAGTGAGCTTGATGGCGAGTATTGGTATCGCAACCTGCGTGAGACGGTGCGGTTTGAGGAGGTGACTGGGGCGTTGTTGGCGCGGGGGCATCGGGTGTTTGTTGAGGTTAGTCCGCATCCGGTGTTGACGGTTGGTGTTCAGGAAACGGTTGATGGGGTGTTTGGGGATCCTGGGGAGGTTCTCGTGTCGGGGTCGTTGCGTCGTGATGATGGTGGTGTGCGGCGTTTTGTTTCTTCGCTTGCTGAGGTGTGGGTGCGTGGTGTGGGTGTTGATTGGGGTGCGTTGTTTGTTGGTTCTGGTGCGAATGTGGTGGCGTTGCCGAGTTATGCGTTTCAGCGTGAGCGTTATTGGTTGATGGGTGGTGTTGGTGGGGGTGATGCGGGTGCGTTTGGGCAGGTTTCGTCTGAGCATCCGTTGTTGGGTGCGGCGGTCGCGGTTGCTGGTGGTGAGGGTTGGTTGTTCACTGGTCGGTTGTCGTTGGATAGTTATCCGTGGTTGGCTGATCATGCGGTGATGGGTGTTGTGTTGTTGCCGGGTACGGCGTTTTTGGAGGTTGCGTTGTATGTTGGTGGTCGGGTTGGTTGTGGGGTGGTGGGGGAGTTGACTTTGGAAGCTCCGTTGGTGTTGGGTGAGGGTGGTGCGGTGCAGTTGCAGGTCTCGGTTGGTGAGCCTGACGAGGATTCTCGGCGTGTGTTGGGTATTTATTCTCGGGTGGAGGATGTTTCTGGGGATGGTGTGTTGGGGGAGGAGTGGACGCGTCACGCGAGTGGTGTGCTTTGTTCTGGTGATGTGTTGGTTGGTGAGCGGGTAGCGGTCAGTGAGCGTGCTGTGGTGCTTGGTGGGGAGTGTTGGCCTCCCGAGGACGCGGAGGTTGTGGAGGTTGATGGTCTTTATGATGGGTTGGCTGGGTTGGGTCTTGAGTATGGGCCGGTGTTTCAGGGGTTGCGTGCTGCTTGGCGGCGTGGTGGGGAGGTGTTCGCTGAGGTTTGTTTGTCTGAGGGTCAGCGGGAGCAGGCGGGGTCTTTTGGTCTGCATCCGGCGTTGCTTGATGCTGCGCTTCACACGGTAGGGGTTTCGTTGCTTGGTGGGGATATGGGTCCTCAGGGTGGGGTGAGGCTTCCGTTCTCTTTTAGTGGTGTGGGGTTATATGCGGCGGGGGCGGGTTCGTTGCGGGTGCGTTTGTCTCCGGCTGGTCCTGACGCGGTGTCTTTGGTGGTGTCTGATGAGGCTGGTGGGCTTGTCGCTTCGGTTGAGTCGTTGGTTGTGCGTGAGGTTTCCTCAGCTCAGTTGGGTGCTGCTCGTGGTGGGCATCGGGAGTCTTTGTTTGGTATGGATTGGTCGGTTGTCCCGGGGTTGCCGGAGGCTTCAGGTGCTGGGGTTGTGGTGTTGGGTGGTGAGGGGTCTGTGCTTGCTGGGTCTCTCGTTGGGGCTGGGTGTCCTGTTGAGGTTTATTCCGATCTAGTGGTGTTGGGTGAGGCGCTAGAGGAGGAGGGGGGCGTGATCCCGGAGGTGGTGTTCGTGGATTGTGCGCCTGAAGGGGACGTGTCGGCTGGTTATGGGGACGTGTCGGCTGGTTATGGGGACGTGTCGGCTGGTTATGGGGACGTGTCGGCTGGTTATGGGGATGGGCTTGGTGGTCTGGCGTTGGTGCATGAGTGTGCGCATCGGGTGTTGGGGTTGGTCAAGCAGTGGCTCTTAGATGAGCGGTTCTCTAGTTCGCGATTGGTGTTGATCACTAGGGGTGCTGTGGCTGTTGAGGCTGGGGAGGACGTGCCGGGTCTGGCCCTCGCGCCGGTGTGGGGCTTGGTCCGCTCGGCGGAGTCTGAGAACCCCGAGAGGTTTGTGCTCGTCGATATCGATGGTGATGAGTCTTCCTGGGGTGCGTTGGCGGGAGCACTGGCATTGGGTGAGTCCCAGCTAGCTATTAGGTGTGGTCGTGTTTCGGTGGGTCGTTTGAGGCGTGTCGCTCGGGTGCTTTCTGAGGGTGCTCTGGAGGGGGTGTTTGATTCTTCTGGCACGGTGTTGGTCACTGGTGGTACGGGTGTTTTGGGTGGTTTGGTAGCGCGGCATTTAGTGAGCGAGCATGGTGTGGGTCATTTGTTGTTAGCTAGTCGTCGGGGGCGTGATGCTGTTGGTGCGGTTGAGTTAGAAGAAGAGCTCGTGGGGCTGGGTGCCGAGGTTAAGATCGTGGCGTGTGATGTTGGTGATCGTGACGATCTGGCTGTGTTGCTTGGGAAGGTATCGGGGGAGCATCCGTTGCGGGGCGTGGTGCATACCGCGGGGGTACTCGATGATGGAGTGATTGAGTCTTTGACTGAGGAGCGTCTTGATCGGGTGTTAGCTCCGAAGCTGGACGCGGCGTGGTATCTGCATGAACTCACAGAGCATTCTGAGTTGCAGTCGTTTGTGCTTTTCTCCTCCGCGGCGGGAGCACTCGGCAGCCCGGGCCAGGGGAATTATGCTGCAGCGAACGCGTTCCTTGATGGGTTAGCGGCTCATCGTCGCGCGCGGGGTCTTGCGGGCACTTCGCTGGCGTGGGGGCTGTGGGAGAAGGCCAGCGGGATGACTGGTGATCTGGACGGGGTCGATCGAGCACGGATGGCGCGCTCTGGTATGGGCGCGCTCTCTTCTGAGCAGGGCCTGCAGCTCTTTGATGCCGCCCTCGCCGCGGGCGAGGCGTTCATGCTCCCCGCTCGCCTTGATCTAGCGGTGTTGCGTGCCCAGGCCCGAACCGGGACACTACCGGCACTACTTGCTGGTTTGGTGCACGTTCCGCCCCGTCGTGCTGGTGAACAGGACAGCTCACTAGCACGCCGTTTGGCGGCTATCTCAGAGCCTGAGCGTGAGGGGGTAGTGCTCGAGCTTTTGCGTGGCCAGGTCGCTGCTGTGTTGGGGCATGCCTCCCCGGAGGCGATCGATCCCCAGCGCGCGTTTAAGGAGCTCGGTTTTGACTCGCTCGCCGCGGTCGAGCTACGCAATCGCTTGAACACAGCCACAGGACTACGCCTGCCTGCCACCATGGTATTCGACTATCCCAGTCCCTCAGCACTCGCTAGCTATCTAGTGGGCGCGGTGGAAGGTCTTCATGTGAGGGCTCCGGTGGCTTTGTCGGTTGTGGCTGCTGATGAGCCGGTCGCGATCGTGGGGATGAGCTGTCGTTATCCGGGAGGGGTTCGTTCTCCGCAGGAGTTGTGGGATTTGATCGTTTCGGGAGAGGACGGGATCTCTGGGTTTCCGAATGATCGCGGATGGGATCTAGAGGGTCTTTATGATCCTGATCCTGACCATCCCGGGACTAGCTATACGCGTGAGGGCGGGTTCCTTTATGACGCTGGCGAGTTCGACGCGGGATTCTTCGGGATCAGCCCCAAGGAGGCACTCGCGATGGATCCCCAGCAACGCTTGTTGCTGGAAGCCTCATGGGAAGCACTCGAGGACGCGGGTATCGAGCCCGGCTATGTTGCGCGGCAGCCAGACTGGGATGTTCGCGGGGATCATCACCTCGGATTATGGTGGAGTCCTGGGGGGTCGGCTCCCGAGGATATCGAGGGTTATATGATGGACCGGCAGCACCAGTAGTGTTGCTTCTGGCCGGGTGGCGTATACGTTTGGGTTTGGAGGGTCCGGCGGTTTCGGTGGATACGGCGTGTTCTTCGTCGCTTGTGGCGTTGCATTTGGCGTGCCAGGCGTTGCGGTCTGGGGAGTGTTCTCTCGCGCTCGCGGGAGGCGTAATGGTGATGGCTTCACCGGTGTGTTCGTGGGCTTTAGTCGTCAGCGTGGTCTTGCGGCTGATGGTAGGTGTAAGTCGTTTGCTGATGCGGCTGATGGCACGGGTTCGCGGAGGGTGTTGGTGTGTTGTTGTTGGAGCGTTTGTCTGATGCTGAGCGTAATGGTCATCGGGTGTTGGGTGTGGTGCGTGGTAGTGCTGTGAATCAGGATGGTGCGAGTAATGGTTTGACGGCGCCGAATGGGCCTTCGCAGCAGCGGGTGATTGTTCAGGCTTTGGCGAATGCGCGTTTGGTGGCTAGTGATGTTGATGTGGTTGAGGCGCATGGTACTGGTACGACGCTTGGTGATCCTATTGAGGCGCAGGCGTTGCTCGCGACTTATGGGCAGGAGCGTGATCGGCCGTTGTGGTTGGGGTCGGTGAAGTCGAATATTGGTCATACTCAGGCCGCGGCTGGTGTGGCTGGGATCATCAAGATGGTGAAGGCTCTCGAGCATGGTGTGTTGCCGGCGACTCTGCATGTTGATCAGCCTTCCACGCATGTGGACTGGTCGGCTGGTGCGGTGTCGTTGCTGACTGAGGAGGTGTCATGGCCGAAGAATGGTGATCCTCGTCGTGCGGGGATCTCCTCGTTTGGGATCAGTGGCACCAACGCGCATGTCATTATCGAGGAAGCCCCGGAGCTGATCTCGTCGTGCCTGCCGCGGGTATTGACGCACACGGCGATGATGGTGTCGTTTCCGGGGCTGGTTTGGTTGGTGGGGGGGATGTGTCTGGTGGGTTGTTGGGTGGTGGTGGTGTGTTGGGGGTGGTTCCGTGGGTGCTTTCGGGTAAGGGTGTGTCTGCGTTGCGGGGTCAGGCTGGTCGGTTGTTGGAGCATTTGCGTGCTGATCCGGGGTTTGTTGTTGGTGATGTGGGTTTTTCTTTGGCTGTGGGCCGGTCTGTGTTTGAGCGTCGTGCGGTGGTTGTGGGTAGTGAGCGTGAGGGGTTGTTGGGTGCGCTTGGAGCGTTGAGTGCGGGGGAGTCCGCGGCGGGTGTGATCGAGGGTGGGCCTTTGGTGGATGTTGGTGAGGGGGTTGTGTTTTGTTTCCCGGGTCAGGGTTCGCAGTGGGGTGGTATGGCGGTCGAGTTGCTTGATAGTTCGTTGGTGTTTGCTGAGCGTATGCGGGAGTGTGCTGTTGCGTTGGAGCCTTATGTTGATTGGTCTTTGGAGGATGTGTTGCGTGGTGTGGGGGGTGCTCCGGGGCTCGATCGTTTGGATGTTGTTCAGCCTGCGTTGTTCGCGGTGATGGTTTCGTTGGCGGGGTTGTGGCGGGCTTGTGGGGTTGAGCCGGCTATGGTGGTCGGTCATTCTCAGGGCGAGATCGCTGCGGCGTATATCGCGGGTGGTCTGTCGTTGGAGGATGCTGCGCTGGTAGTTGCGTTACGCAGTCGTGCGTTGGCGAGCCTCGCCGGGCGTGGTGGGATGGTGTCGGTCGCGCTTGGGGTCAGGAGTATGCGGGCGCATTTGGAGTGCTGGGAGGGTCGGTGTCGCTCGCAGCGGTGAATGGACCGTCTTCGGTTGGGGTGTCGCCGGTGAGACTGACGCGCTTGAGGGTTTCTTGTGGCGTGGAGAGTGAGGGCGTTCGGGCGCGGACGGTTCCGGCTAGGTCACCTTCGCATTCTCGGCGGATTGAGGAGATTCGTGAGGAGTTACTCGCGGCGTGCGCGCCGATCACTCCACGTTCGGGTGGTGTGCCTTTCTATTCGACGGTGACGGGTGGTCTTCTTGATACGAGTGAGCTTGATGGCGAGTATTGGTATCGCAACACGCGTGAGACGGTGCGGTTTGAGGAGGTGACTGGGGCGTTGTTGGCGCGGGGGCATCGGGTGTTTGTTGAGGTTAGTCCGCATCCGGTGTTGACGGTTGGTGTTCAGGAAACGGTTGATGGGGTGTTTGGGGATCCTGGGGAGGTTCTCGTGTCGGGGTCGTTGCGTCGTGATGATGGTGGTGTGCGGCGTTTTGTTTCTTCGCTTGCTGAGGTGTGGGTGCGTGGTGTGGGTGTTGATTGGGGTGCGTTGTTTGTTGGTTCTGGTGCGAATGTGGTGGCGTTGCCGAGTTATGCGTTTCAGCGTGAGCGTTATTGGTTGATGGGTGGTGTTGGTGGGGGTGATGCGGGTGCGTTTGGGCAGGTTTCGTCTGAGCATCCGTTGTTGGGTGCGGCGGTCGCGGTTGCTGGTGGTGAGGGTTGGTTGTTCACTGGTCGGTTGTCGTTGGATAGTTATCCGTGGTTGGCTGATCATGCGGTGATGGGTGTTGTGTTGTTGCCGGGTACGGCGTTTTTGGAGGTTGCGTTGTATGTTGGTGGTCGGGTTGGTTGTGGGGTGGTGGGGGAGTTGACTTTGGAAGCTCCGTTGGTGTTGGGTGAGGGTGGTGCGGTGCAGTTGCAGGTCTCGGTTGGTGAGCCTGACGAGGATTCTCGGCGTGTGTTGGGTATTTATTCTCGGGTGGAGGATGTTTCTGGGGATGGTGTGTTGGGGGAGGAGTGGACGCGTCACGCGAGTGGTGTGCTTTGTTCTGGTGATGTGTTGGTTGGTGAGCGGGTAGCGGTCAGTGAGCGTGCTGTGGTGCTTGGTGGGGAGTGTTGGCCTCCCGAGGACGCGGAGGTTGTGGAGGTTGATGGTCTTTATGATGGGTTGGCTGGGTTGGGTCTTGAGTATGGGCCGGTGTTTCAGGGGTTGCGTGCTGCTTGGCGGCGTGGTGGGGAGGTGTTCGCTGAGGTTTGTTTGTCTGAGGGTCAGCGGGAGCAGGCGGGGTCTTTTGGTCTGCATCCGGCGTTGCTTGATGCTGCGCTTCACACGGTAGGGGTTTCGTTGCTTGGTGGGGATATGGGTCCTCAGGGTGGGGTGAGGCTTCCGTTCTCTTTTAGTGGTGTGGGGTTATATGCGGCGGGGGCGGGTTCGTTGCGGGTGCGTTTGTCTCCGGCTGGTCCTGACGCGGTGTCTTTGGTGGTGTCTGATGAGGCTGGTGGGCTTGTCGCTTCGGTTGAGTCGTTGGTTGTGCGTGAGGTTTCCTCAGCTCAGTTGGGTGCTGCTCGTGGTGGGCATCGGGAGTCTTTGTTTGGTATGGATTGGTCGGTTGTCCCGGGGTTGCCGGAGGCTTCAGGTGCTGGGGTTGTGGTGTTGGGTGGTGAGGGGTCTGTGCTTGCTGGGTCTCTCGTTGGGGCTGGGTGTCCTGTTGAGGTTTATTCCGATCTAGTGGTGTTGGGTGAGGCGCTAGAGGAGGAGGGGGGCGTGATCCCGGAGGTGGTGTTCGTGGATTGTGCGCCTGAAGGGGACGTGTCGGCTGGTTATGGGGACGTGTCGGCTGGTTATGGGGACGTGTCGGCTGGTTATGGGGATGGGCTTGGTGGTCTGGCGTTGGTGCATGAGTGTGCGCATCGGGTGTTGGGGTTGGTCAAGCAGTGGCTCTTAGATGAGCGGTTCTCTAGTTCGCGATTGGTGTTGATCACTAGGGGTGCTGTGGCTGTTGAGGCTGGGGAGGACGTGCCGGGTCTGGCCCTCGCGCCGGTGTGGGGCTTGGTCCGCTCGGCGGAGTCTGAGAACCCCGAGAGGTTTGTGCTCGTCGACATCGATGGTGATGAGTCTTCCTGGGGTGCGTTGGCGGGAGCACTGGCATTGGGTGAGTCCCAGCTAGCTATTAGGTGTGGTCGTGTTTCGGTGGGTCGTTTGAGGCGTGTCGCTCGGGTGCTTTCTGAGGGTGCTCTGGAGGGGGTGTTTGATTCTTCTGGCACGGTGTTGGTCACTGGTGGTACGGGTGTTTTGGGTGGTTTGGTAGCGCGGCATTTAGTGAGCGAGCATGGTGTGGGTCATTTGTTGTTAGCTAGTCGTCGGGGGCGTGATGCTGTTGGTGCGGTTGAGTTAGAAGAAGAGCTCGTGGGGCTGGGTGCCGAGGTTAAGATCGTGGCGTGTGATGTTGGTGATCGTGACGATCTGGCTGTGTTGCTTGGGAAGGTATCGGGGGAGCATCCGTTGCGGGGCGTGGTGCATACCGCGGGGGTACTCGATGATGGAGTGATTGAGTCTTTGACTGAGGAGCGTCTTGATCGGGTGTTAGCTCCGAAGCTGGACGCGGCGTGGTATCTGCATGAACTCACAGAGCATTCTGAGTTGCAGTCGTTTGTGCTTTTCTCCTCCGCGGCGGGAGCACTCGGCAGCCCGGGCCAGGGGAATTATGCTGCAGCGAACGCGTTCCTTGATGGGTTAGCGGCTCATCGTCGCGCGCGGGGTCTTGCGGGCACTTCGCTGGCGTGGGGGCTGTGGGAGAAGGCCAGCGGGATGACTGGTGATCTGGACGGGGTCGATCGAGCACGGATGGCGCGCTCTGGTATGGGCGCGCTCTCTTCTGAGCAGGGCCTGCAGCTCTTTGATGCCGCCCTCGCCGCGGGCGAGGCGTTCATGCTCCCCGCTCGCCTTGATCTAGCGGTGTTGCGTGCCCAGGCCCGAACCGGGACACTACCGGCACTACTTGCTGGTTTGGTGCACGTTCCGCCCCGTCGTGCTGGTGAACAGGACAGCTCACTAGCACGCCGTTTGGCGGCTATCTCAGAGCCTGAGCGTGAGGGGGTAGTGCTCGAGCTTTTGCGTGGCCAGGTCGCTGCTGTGTTGGGGCATGCCTCCCCGGAGGCGATCGATCCCCAGCGCGCGTTTAAGGAGCTCGGTTTTGACTCGCTCGCCGCGGTCGAGCTACGCAATCGCTTGAACACAGCCACAGGACTACGCCTGCCTGCCACCATGGTATTCGACTATCCCAGTCCCTCAGCACTCGCTAGCTATCTAGTGGGCGCGGTGGAAGGTCTTCATGTGAGGGCTCCGGTGGCTTTGTCGGTTGTGGCTGCTGATGAGCCGGTCGCGATCGTGGGGATGAGCTGTCGTTATCCGGGAGGGGTTCGTTCTCCGCAGGAGTTGTGGGATTTGATCGTTTCGGGAGAGGACGGGATCTCTGGGTTTCCGAATGATCGCGGATGGGATCTAGAGGGTCTTTATGATCCTGATCCTGACCATCCCGGGACTAGCTATACGCGTGAGGGCGGGTTCCTTTATGACGCTGGCGAGTTCGACGCGGGATTCTTCGGGATCAGCCCCAAGGAGGCACTCGCGATGGATCCCCAGCAACGCTTGTTGCTGGAAGCCTCATGGGAAGCACTCGAGGACGCGGGCATCAACCCGGCTATGTTGCGCGGCAGCCAGACAGGGATGTTCGCGGGTGTGATGTACCACGGATTACGGTGGAGGTTGGGAGGGTCGGCGCCCGAGGGTATCGAGGGTTATCTGGGTGACGGGCAGTCCGGTAGTGTTGCTTCTGGCCGGGTTGCGTATACGTTTGGGTTGGAGGGTCCGGCGGTGACGGTGGATACGGCGTGTTCGTCGTCGCTTGTGGCGTTGCATTTGGCGTGCCAGGCGTTGCGGTCTGGGGAGTGCTCTCTCGCGCTCGCGGGCGGGGTAACGGTGCTGGCTTCACCGGGTCTGTTTATTGAGTTCGCCCGTCAGCGTGGTCTTGCGGCTGATGGTAGGTGTAAGTCGTTTGCTGATGCGGCTGATGGTGCGGGGTTCTCGGAGGGTGTTGGTGTGTTGTTGTTGGAGCGTTTGTCTGATGCTGAGCGTAATGGTCATCGGGTGTTGGGTGTGGTGCGTGGTAGTGCTGTGAATCAGGATGGTGCGAGTAATGGTTTGACGGCGCCGAATGGGCCTTCGCAGCAGCGGGTGATTGTTCAGGCTTTGGCGAATGCGCGTTTGGTGGCTAGTGATGTTGATGTGGTTGAGGCGCATGGTACTGGTACGACGCTTGGTGATCCTATTGAGGCGCAGGCGTTGCTCGCGACTTATGGGCAGGAGCGTGATCGGCCGTTGTGGTTGGGGTCGGTGAAGTCGAATATTGGTCATACTCAGGCCGCGGCTGGTGTGGCTGGGATCATCAAGATGGTGAAGGCTCTCGAGCATGGTGTGTTGCCTCCTACGCTGCACATCGATCAGCCCTCTACCCAGGTTGATTGGTCCGCTGGTGCGGTGTCGTTGTTGACTGAGGAGGTGTCATGGCCGAAGAATGGTGATCCTCGTCGTGCGGGGATCTCTTCGTTTGGGATCAGTGGCACCAACGCGCATGTCATTATCGAGGAAGCCCCGGTATCTGATCTGGTTGTGCCTGCCGCGGGTATTGACGCACACGGCGATGATGGTGTCGTTTCCGGGGCTGGTTTGGTTGGTGGGGGGGATGTGTCTGGTGGGTTGTTGGGTGGTGGTGGTGTGTTGGGGGTGGTTCCGTGGGTGCTTTCGGGTAAGGGTGTGTCTGCGTTGCGGGGTCAGGCTGGTCGGTTGTTGGAGCATTTGCGTGCTGATCCGGGGTTTGTTGTTGGTGATGTGGGTTTTTCTTTGGCTGTGGGCCGGTCTGTGTTTGAGCGTCGTGCGGTGGTTGTGGGTAGTGAGCGTGAGGGGTTGTTGGGTGCGCTTGGAGCGTTGAGTGCGGGGGAGTCCGCGGCGGGTGTGATCGAGGGTGGGCCTTTGGTTGCTGGTGGGCTTGCGTTTTTGTTCACGGGTCAGGGTTCGCAGCGTGTGGGTATGGGTCGGGAGCTTTATGAGGCGTTTGCGGTGTTCAGGGACGCGTTGGATGAGGTGTGCGCGGGGTTTGATGTTTGTTTGGGGAGTTCGGTGCGTGAGGTGCTTTTTGCTGAGTTGGGTTCGCGTGAGGCGGGGTTGCTTGATCAGACGATGTTTACGCAGGCAGGGCTTTTTGCGCTTGAGGTGGCGTTGTTCAGGCTTATCGAGTCGTGGGGTGTGCGTCCTGATTTTTTGGTTGGTCATTCGATCGGTGAGCTTGCGGCGGCGCATGTCGCGGGAGTGTTTTCCCTCGCGGATGGGTGTGCGTTGGTCGCTGCTCGTGGACGGTTGATGGGGGGTTTGCCTGAGGGTGGGGCGATGGTGGCGTTGGGGGTCTCTGAGGAGGAGGTGCTTCAGACGCTTGTTGGTTGGGAGGGTCGGGTTGCGCTGGCGGCGGTGAATGGGCCTTTGTCGGTGGTGATCTCCGGTGATGAGGATGGTGTTCTGGAGTTGGCGGGTCTCTGGCATGAGCGGGGACGCAAAACGAAGCGGCTCGTGGTCTCGCATGCGTTTCATTCGCCGCGTATGGATGTGATGCTGGACGAGTTCGCTGGGGTAGCACGTGATGTCTCTTTTTCTGAGCCGCGGATACCGATTGTGTCTAATGTGACTGGTGAGGTGGTGTCTGCTGAGATGGTGTGCTCGGCGGAGTATTGGGTTGAGCACGTGCGTCAGCCGGTGCGGTTCATGGACGGGGTGCGTTGCCTTGGGGCTCATGGCGTGAGGAGCTTCTTGGAGCTTGGGCCGGATGGTGTGCTTAGCGCTATGAGCCAGGACTGCCTTGCTGGGCAGCTGGATAGCGAGGGTGAGGCCGCGCTCACGGTGGTGCCTGTGTTGCGGGGTGAGCGCCCGGAGCTGGGAGCAATCATCAGCGCTCTTGCTGAGGTGTGGGTGCGTGGTGTGGGTGTTGATTGGGGTGCGTTGTTTGTTGGTTCTGGTGCGAATGTGGTGGCGTTGCCGAGTTATGCGTTTCAGCGTGAGCGTTATTGGTTGATGGGTGGTGTTGGTGGGGGTGATGCGGGTGCGTTTGGGCAGGTTTCGTCTGAGCATCCGTTGTTGGGTGCGGCGGTCGCGGTTGCTGGTGGTGAGGGTTGGTTGTTCACTGGTCGGTTGTCGTTGGATAGTTATCCGTGGTTGGCTGATCATGCGGTGATGGGTGTTGTGTTGTTGCCGGGTACGGCGTTTTTGGAGGTTGCGTTGTATGTTGGTGGTCGGGTTGGTTGTGGGGTGGTGGGGGAGTTGACTTTGGAAGCTCCGTTGGTGTTGGGTGAGGGTGGTGCGGTGCAGTTGCAGGTCTCGGTTGGTGAGCCTGACGAGGATTCTCGGCGTGTGTTGGGTATTTATTCTCGGGTGGAGGATGTTTCTGGGGATGGTGTGTTGGGGGAGGAGTGGACGCGTCACGCGAGTGGTGTGCTTTGTTCTGGTGATGTGTTGGTTGGTGAGCGGGTAGCGGTCAGTGAGCGTGCTGTGGTGCTTGGTGGGGAGTGTTGGCCTCCCGAGGACGCGGAGGTTGTGGAGGTTGATGGTCTTTATGATGGGTTGGCTGGGTTGGGTCTTGAGTATGGGCCGGTGTTTCAGGGGTTGCGTGCTGCTTGGCGGCGTGGTGGGGAGGTGTTCGCTGAGGTTTGTTTGTCTGAGGGTCAGCGGGAGCAGGCGGGGTCTTTTGGTCTGCATCCGGCGTTGCTTGATGCTGCGCTTCACACGGTAGGGGTTTCGTTGCTTGGTGGGGATATGGGTCCTCAGGGTGGGGTGAGGCTTCCGTTCTCTTTTAGTGGTGTGGGGTTATATGCGGCGGGGGCGGGTTCGTTGCGGGTGCGTTTGTCTCCGGCTGGTCCTGACGCGGTGTCTTTGGTGGTGTCTGATGAGGCTGGTGGGCTTGTCGCTTCGGTTGAGTCGTTGGTTGTGCGTGAGGTTTCCTCAGCTCAGTTGGGTGCTGCTCGTGGTGGGCATCGGGAGTCTTTGTTTGGTATGGATTGGTCGGTTGTCCCGGGGTTGCCGGAGGCTTCAGGTGCTGGGGTTGTGGTGTTGGGTGGTGAGGGGTCTGTGCTTGCTGGGTCTCTCGTTGGGGCTGGGTGTCCTGTTGAGGTTTATTCCGATCTAGTGGTGTTGGGTGAGGCGCTAGAGGAGGAGGGGGGCGTGATCCCGGAGGTGGTGTTCGTGGATTGTGCGCCTGAAGGGGACGTGTCGGCTGGTTATGGGGACGTGTCGGCTGGTTATGGGGACGTGTCGGCTGGTTATGGGGATGGGCTTGGTGGTCTGGCGTTGGTGCATGAGTGTGCGCATCGGGTGTTGGGGTTGGTCAAGCAGTGGCTCTTAGATGAGCGGTTCTCTAGTTCGCGATTGGTGTTGATCACTAGGGGTGCTGTGGCTGTTGAGGCTGGGGAGGACGTGCCGGGTCTGGCCCTCGCGCCGGTGTGGGGCTTGGTCCGCTCGGCGGAGTCTGAGAACCCCGAGAGGTTTGTGCTCGTCGACATCGATGGTGATGAGTCTTCCTGGGGTGCGTTGGCGGGAGCACTGGCATTGGGTGAGTCCCAGCTAGCTATTAGGTGTGGTCGTGTTTCGGTGGGTCGTTTGAGGCGTGTCGCTCGGGTGCTTTCTGAGGGTGCTCTGGAGGGGGTGTTTGATTCTTCTGGCACGGTGTTGGTCACTGGTGGTACGGGTGTTTTGGGTGGTTTGGTAGCGCGGCATTTAGTGAGCGAGCATGGTGTGGGTCATTTGTTGTTAGCTAGTCGTCGGGGGCGTGATGCTGTTGGTGCGGTTGAGTTAGAAGAAGAGCTCGTGGGGCTGGGTGCCGAGGTTAAGATCGTGGCGTGTGATGTTGGTGATCGTGACGATCTGGCTGTGTTGCTTGGGAAGGTATCGGGGGAGCATCCGTTGCGGGGCGTGGTGCATACCGCGGGGGTACTCGATGATGGAGTGATTGAGTCTTTGACTGAGGAGCGTCTTGATCGGGTGTTAGCTCCGAAGCTGGACGCGGCGTGGTATCTGCATGAACTCACAGAGCATTCTGAGTTGCAGTCGTTTGTGCTTTTCTCCTCCGCGGCGGGAGCACTCGGCAGCCCGGGCCAGGGGAATTATGCTGCAGCGAACGCGTTCCTTGATGGGTTAGCGGCTCATCGTCGCGCGCGGGGTCTTGCGGGCACTTCGCTGGCGTGGGGGCTGTGGGAGAAGGCCAGCGGGATGACTGGTGATCTGGACGGGGTCGATCGAGCACGGATGGCGCGCTCTGGTATGGGCGCGCTCTCTTCTGAGCAGGGCCTGCAGCTCTTTGATGCCGCCCTCGCCGCGGGCGAGGCGTTCATGCTCCCCGCTCGCCTTGATCTAGCGGTGTTGCGTGCCCAGGCCCGAACCGGGACACTACCGGCACTACTTGCTGGTTTGGTGCACGTTCCGCCCCGTCGTGCTGGTGAACAGGACAGCTCACTAGCACGCCGTTTGGCGGCTATCTCAGAGCCTGAGCGTGAGGGGGTAGTGCTCGAGCTTTTGCGTGGCCAGGTCGCTGCTGTGTTGGGGCATGCCTCCCCGGAGGCGATCGATCCCCAGCGCGCGTTTAAGGAGCTCGGTTTTGACTCGCTCGCCGCGGTCGAGCTACGCAATCGCTTGAACACAG
The DNA here is from genome assembly GCA_963784875.1 of uncultured Solirubrobacterales bacterium. GTDB lineage: Bacteria > Actinomycetota > Thermoleophilia > Solirubrobacterales > Solirubrobacteraceae > Palsa-744. Next base: position 89,804 of record CAWATE010000008.1, on the reverse strand, counting down.
CCACAGGACTACGCCTGCCTGCCACCATGGTATTCGACTATCCCAGTCCCTCAGCACTCGCTAGCTATCTAGTGGGCGCGGTGGAAGGTCTTCATGTGAGGGCTCCGGTGGCTTTGTCGGTTGTGGCTGCTGATGAGCCGGTCGCGATCGTGGGGATGAGCTGTCGTTATCCGGGAGGGGTTCGTTCTCCGCAGGAGTTGTGGGATTTGATCGTTTCGGGAGAGGACGGGATCTCTGGGTTTCCGAATGATCGCGGATGGGATCTAGAGGGTCTTTATGATCCTGATCCTGACCATCCCGGGACTAGCTATACGCGTGAGGGCGGGTTCCTTTATGACGCTGGCGAGTTCGACGCGGGATTCTTCGGGATCAGCCCCAAGGAGGCACTCGCGATGGATCCCCAGCAACGCTTGTTGCTGGAAGCCTCATGGGAAGCACTCGAGGGTGCGGGTATCGGGGTGCTATGTTGCGCGGGAGCCAGACTGGGGTCTTTGCGGGTGATGTATCACCTCGGATTATGGTTCGGAGCTGGGAGGTCGGCTCCTGCGGGTATTGAGGGTTATATGGTGACCGGAATGCCCGGTAGTGTTGCTTCTGGCCGGGTGGCGTATACGTTGGGTTGGAGGGTCCGGCGGTTTCGGTGGATACGGCGTGTTCTTCGTCGCTTGTGGCGTTGCATTTGGCGTGCCAGGCGTTGCGGTCTGGGGAGTGTTCTCTCGCGCTCGCGGGAGGGGTGACGGTGATGGCTACCCCGGGTGTGTTCGTGGGTTTAGTCGTCAGCGTGGTCTTGCGGCTGATGGTAGGTGTAAGTCGTTTGCTGATGCGGCTGATGGCACGGGTTGGAGTGAGGGTGTTGGTGTGTTGTTGTTGGAGCGTTTGTCTGATGCTGAGCGTAATGGTCATCGGGTGTTGGGTGTGGTGCGTGGTAGTGCTGTGAATCAGGATGGTGCGAGTAATGGTTTGACGGCGCCGAATGGGCCTTCGCAGCAGCGGGTGATTGTTCAGGCTTTGGCGAATGCGCGTTTGGTGGCTAGTGATGTTGATGTGGTTGAGGCGCATGGTACTGGTACGACGCTTGGTGATCCTATTGAGGCGCAGGCGTTGCTCGCGACTTATGGGCAGGAGCGTGATCGGCCGTTGTGGTTGGGGTCGGTGAAGTCGAATATTGGTCATACTCAGGCCGCGGCTGGTGTGGCTGGGATCATCAAGATGGTGAAGGCTCTCGAGCATGGTGTGTTGCCTCCTACGCTGCACATCGATCAGCCCTCTACCCAGGTTGATTGGTCCGCTGGTGCGGTGTCGTTGTTGACTGAGGAGGTGTCATGGCCGAAGAATGGTGATCCTCGTCGTGCGGGGATCTCCTCGTTCGGTGTCAGTGGCACCAACGCGCATGTCATCATCGAGGAAGCCCCGCGGCTCAAGGAGATCTTGACCGGTGGGGAGGATGTGTCTGGTGGGGGGGATGTGTCTGGTGGGTTGTTGGGTGGTGGTGGTGTGTTGGGGGTGGTTCCGTGGGTGCTTTCGGGTAAGGGTGTGTCTGCGTTGCGGGGTCAGGCTGGTCGGTTGTTGGAGCATTTGCGTGCTGATCCGGGGTTTGTTGTTGGTGATGTGGGTTTTTCTTTGGCTGTGGGCCGGTCTGTGTTTGAGCGTCGTGCGGTGGTTGTGGGTAGTGAGCGTGAGGGGTTGTTGGGTGCGCTTGGAGCGTTGAGTGCGGGGGAGTCCGCGGCGGGTGTGATCGAGGGTGGGCCTTTGGTTGCTGGTGGGCTTGCGTTTTTGTTCACGGGTCAGGGTTCGCAGCGTGTGGGTATGGGTCGGGAGCTTTATGAGGCGTTTGCGGTGTTCAGGGACGCGTTGGATGAGGTGTGCGCGGGGTTTGATGTTTGTTTGGGGAGTTCGGTGCGTGAGGTGCTTTTTGCTGAGTTGGGTTCGCGTGAGGCGGGGTTGCTTGATCAGACGATGTTTACGCAGGCAGGGCTTTTTGCGCTTGAGGTGGCGTTGTTCAGGCTTATCGAGTCGTGGGGTGTGCGTCCTGATTTTTTGGTTGGTCATTCGATCGGTGAGCTTGCGGCGGCGCATGTCGCGGGGGTGTTTTCCCTCGCGGATGGGTGTGCGTTGGTCGCTGCTCGTGGACGGTTGATGGGGGGTTTGCCTGAGGGTGGGGCGATGGTGGCGTTGGGGGTCTCTGAGGAGGAGGTGCTTCAGACGCTTGTTGGTTGGGAGGGTCGGGTTGCGCTGGCGGCGGTGAATGGGCCTTTGTCGGTGGTGATCTCCGGTGATGAGGATGGTGTTCTGGAGTTGGCGGGTCTCTGGCATGAGCGGGGACGCAAAACGAAGCGGCTCGTGGTCTCGCATGCGTTTCATTCGCCGCGTATGGATGTGATGCTGGACGAGTTCGCTGGGGTAGCACGTGATGTCTCTTTTTCTGAGCCGCGGATACCGATTGTGTCTAATGTGACTGGTGAGGTGGTGTCTGCTGAGATGGTGTGCTCGGCGGAGTATTGGGTTGAGCACGTGCGTCAGCCGGTGCGGTTCATGGACGGGGTGCGTTGCCTTGGGGCTCATGGCGTGAGGAGCTTCTTGGAGCTTGGGCCGGATGGTGTGCTTAGCGCTATGAGCCAGGACTGCCTTGCTGGGCAGCTGGATAGCGAGGGTGAGGCCGCGCTCACGGTGGTGCCTGTGTTGCGGGGTGAGCGCCCGGAGCTGGGAGCAATCATCAGCGCTCTTGCTGAGGTGTGGGTGCGTGGTGTGGGTGTTGATTGGGGTGCGTTGTTTGTTGGTTCTGGTGCGAATGTGGTGGCGTTGCCGAGTTATGCGTTTCAGCGTGAGCGTTATTGGTTGATGGGTGGTGTTGGTGGGGGTGATGCGGGTGCGTTTGGGCAGGTTTCGTCTGAGCATCCGTTGTTGGGTGCGGCGGTCGCGGTTGCTGGTGGTGAGGGTTGGTTGTTCACTGGTCGGTTGTCGTTGGATAGTTATCCGTGGTTGGCTGATCATGCGGTGATGGGTGTTGTGTTGTTGCCGGGTACGGCGTTTTTGGAGGTTGCGTTGTATGTTGGTGGTCGGGTTGGTTGTGGGGTGGTGGGGGAGTTGACTTTGGAAGCTCCGTTGGTGTTGGGTGAGGGTGGTGCGGTGCAGTTGCAGGTCTCGGTTGGTGAGCCTGACGAGGATTCTCGGCGTGTGTTGGGTATTTATTCTCGGGTGGAGGATGTTTCTGGGGATGGTGTGTTGGGGGAGGAGTGGACGCGTCACGCGAGTGGTGTGCTTTGTTCTGGTGATGTGTTGGTTGGTGAGCGGGTAGCGGTCAGTGAGCGTGTTGTGGTGCTTGGTGGGGAGTGTTGGCCTCCCGAGGACGCGGAGGTTGTGGAGGTCGATGGTCTCTATGCGCGCCTCGCTAAACAGGGTTTTGAATATGGGCCGGTGTTTCAGGGGTCGCGGGCTGCTTGGCGGCGTGGGGGAGAGGTGTTCGCCGAGGTCTGCCTATCTGAGGATGCCAAGAAGGAGGCTGGCCACTTTTGCGTCCATCCCGCGCTGCTTGATTCGGCCTTCCACGCGCTTCTCGGTTCACCTCTAGGCAATGTGGCCGAGGGTGCGGGTCCTCGTTTGCCGTTCTCTTTCAATGGTGTGAGGTTATATGCCACGGGGGCGGGTTCGTTGCGGGTGCGTTTGTCTCCGGCTGGTCCTGACGCGGTGTCTTTGGTGGTGTCTGATGAGGCTGGTGGGCTTGTCGCTTCGGTTGAGTCGTTGCTGGCGCGTGAGGTTTCCTCAGCTCAGTTGGGTGCTGCTCGTGGTGGGCATCGGGAGTCTTTGTTTGGTATGGATTGGTCGGTTGTCCCGGGGTTGCCGGAGGCTTCAGGTGCTGGGGTTGTGGTGTTGGGTGCTGAGGGGTCTGTGCTTGCTGGGTCTCTCGTTGGGGCTGGGCGTCCTGTTGAGGTTTATTCCGATCTAGTGGTGTTGGGTGAGGCGCTAGAGGAGGAGGGGGGCGTGATCCCGGAGGTGGTGTTCGTGGATGTCGGTGAGGGTACCGGTGGCGAGAGCGGCGAGGAGTTGCCTGAGAGAGCACGTGAGATTCTTTACCGGGGGCTCGCTTGTATGCAGGCGTGGCTTGCCGATGAGCGGTTTTCTGAGTGCCGGCTGGTGTTCTTGACCCGAGGTGGGATAGCAGTGTGTCCTGAGGAGGGCGTACCCGATCTGGCGTCGGCGCCGATATGGGGCCTGGTGCGCTCGGCGCAGTCGGAGCACCCAGAGCGTTTTGTGCTCGTGGATTGGGACCACAGCAGCTCTCTCGCCACATTGAGCGCGGCGCTCAGTACGGATGAGCCGCAGCTGGCGCTCCGCGAGAATCGTGTCTACGTCCCGCGGCTGGCCCGCGTCACGTCTAATACGAGCAAGGAGCCGCCCGTCCTCAATGGCAAAGGCACGGTGCTGATTACAGGCGGACTGGGAGGTTTGGGTGGCCTGCTGGCAAGGCATCTAGTGGTCGAGCGCGGAGTGCGTCACCTGCTGTTGACAAGCAGGAAGGGCCTTGAGGCGGAGGGCGCTCTCGAGCTTAAGGCAGAGCTCGCAGAGCTTGGCGGGCAGGTGACTGTAGCTGCGTGTGACGTCGCTGACCGCGACCAGCTGAAGGTCTTGCTCGACTCAATTCCCGATGAGCATCCGCTAAGCGCCGTGGTGCACGCGGCGGGGACGTTTTACAACGGCCTGATTGGTTCACTGACCCCCGAGAAGATCGATTGGGTGCTCACGCCAAAGGTCGATGCGGCGCTACATCTCCACGAGCTTACCGAGCATCTGGATCTCGAGGCGTTTGTGCTCTTCTCTTCCATGGCAGGCATTTTCGGTGGACCAGGTCAAGGTAACTACGCGGCCGGGAACGCATTTTTGGATGCTTTGGCAGAGCATCGCCGCTCGCGCGGCTTAGTCGCTAGCTCGATGGCGTGGCCGTTATGGGCCGAAGTAGGGGCAGGTCGGAACCTCGGTGAGCTGGACATGAGGCGGATGGCGGGCTCATCGAGTTTTAGCACGCTATCCCCGGAGCAGGGCCTTGAGCTCTTTGATAAGGCTCTGAGCCACCGTGGCGCCGTGGTCATTCCGGTGCACATTGACAGCCGGGTGCTCCGCGTCGAGAGCAGGGAAGGGGTGCTGCCGAGATTGCTGCGTGGCCTAGCCCCCACGTCATTACGTAGCGTCAGTGATACCGTTCCCGTCGCCACGCTGGTGCGACGTCTGGCTGATACTCCCGAGGCGGAGCGTGAAGGGTTAGTGCTCGACCTCGTTCGTGCTCAGGTCGCCGCGGTGCTCGGGTATGCCTCACCAGACGAAATCGATACACAGCGCGCTCTTATCGACCTTGGGTTCGATTCGCTCGCGGCGGTAGAGCTACGTAACCGCTTGAGCACGATCACCGGGCTACGCCTACCTGCAACAATTGTGTTCGACTACCCCACTACTGCCGTGCTGACAGACCATCTGGTGAGCCAACTCGTCGATAACACCTCGTCTTCTGATAGCGAGCCCACAGGCACTATGACTGCGCTCTTTCAGGGCGCTAAAGGTCTCGGTCTGACAGATGAGTTCATGGGAATGCTCATGACGGCGTCCAAGTTCCGCCCTACCTTTACCACGCCATTGGACCCCGCCGAGGTTTCTGGAGCAGTCCGACTTTCCCAGGGCGCTGCACATCCGCATTTGCTCTGTATACCGTCGATCCTGGCGATGTCCGGTCCGCACCACTTCGTGGGATTTGCCAGGAGCTTCCGCGATACTCGAGACGTATCAGTGGTTCCCGTGCCTGGATTTGTGGGAAAGGAACGCCTTCCAACAACTTTTCCGGTTGCGGTTCAGGCGCAAGCCGAGGCTATTCAACGATGTACGTCCGACGCTCCGGCTGCGCTTATTGGGTATTCGGCCGGCGGCATCCTCGCCTATGCGGTGGCGAGCCATCTCGAGAGCATCGGTATCCCTCCGGCGGCGGTCATACTGCTGGACACCTATCCACTCGAGAACGACCGTCTCTCTGACCTTACACACGCAATGTTCGCGCAAGAGGGGGAGCTCATACACATGACCGACGCTCGGTTGACAGCGATGGGTGCGTATATGCGGATATTTCCGGATTATGAGCCGACGTCGATCACTACGCCTACACTGCTAGTCCGCGCAACAGAGCCTATGGCTGGCGTGTCGACCGACCATGAATGGAGATGCTCTTGGGCTTTCTCTCATACCGCCGTCGATGTGCCCGGCGACCACGCCTCAATGATGGAAGACCATGCCGCCTCAACAGCTCAGGCTGTTGAGGATTGGCTCTTAAGCACCGTGTGCTCGTAGGGTGCTCGGGTATAAAAGCGACCTGTGAGACTCCTGATCAGAGCAGTCCGGGCACGAGCCGCGCCGTTCGTCGCGCATAAGCGGCGTACTCCTCGCCCAGCGCCTGCAGTAGAGCACGTTCCTCAGCTGGAATGCGGACCGAGAAGGCAGTAACTGTGCCAACCAGCAAGGCTGCCGCACCGACCCAGTCCCCTCCTATTAATCCAATGCCCCCCGCCGCGAAGATGACACCCAGGTAACTTGGGTGTCGCAGCCAGCGGTAGGGACCGTGGTCGATGACGCGATGGCCCTCTTGAATGACCACGGTCAGCTTAAAGAAGCGTCCCAGGGTGAGGACGGCCCACAGCCTGAGGAGGATACCGGCCCACAGAAGGCCCAGACCAACGACCATAGGCCACCAGGCAGGGCCAGGCAGCGGTGCGAGGTGCAATATGTCCGCCACAGTCGCGGCCACCGCGCTCGCTAAGATCATTAAGATGACGAAGAGGAATGTCCACTCCGGCGCGGTGTGCGGCCTTGAGCGCGAGCGCGAGCGTAATCTCATCGTCAGCTCCACGAGACTCCATGTTGCTAGGCTAGCCACGTATAAGATTGCAGCTAACAAGTCATGTAAGACTAGTGGCCGCATCTAGTGTCCTGAGTCATGAGTTCGTTCGCCACCACTTACCGACCGTCGGCGCGCTCACACCCAGCCGCGCAGCGACCTCCCGATTCGATGTGCCACCGGCGCACTCCAGCACGATTGCAGAGCGCGACACCAGCCTCTGCGTCGTATGCTGCCGCCGAGTCCACCGCTCAAGCTTCATACGCTCACCATCGTTACGCTCCAACACCGCTGGGGCGACCAGAAACCAGTAGCCATCACGGTATACTATCATTTATCATTCGAACGTGTGACTCGGGATCTTAGTACAGCGTTGCACACTGTACCCACGTATGCCAAAGTGGACCGTTTCGCGGAGGCGCACGGCTATAGTAGTGGCCACTCCTTGTCTGTGGTTGAGTTGTCGCTCTCTCGTTTCCTCTCGGGAGAGGTAGTCGACGGTGGAGTGGTGGAGTGTCATCGTTGTCGGTTGTAGAAACGCCTCGATGTACTCGAAGACGGCCAGTCGCTTTACATGCAAGGCCCAGGACGCTATGCCGAGAGCTCACCGCCATGTCTTTGCAGCGGCGGCTCTGCGAGCTCCCAAGGCTCGTATCCGCAGCTGCGGGAGAGCTTTGTGACCGAGGAGATCCTGACCAGCGAGCGCCCCGGCATACGGGCCTAGCCGGAGATAGGATGCATCTTGTACGGCAGAGGCCAATGGGGGGGCGTGATGCGTAAATATGACGTAGCGGTGGTGGGTGCGAGTATCGCCGGGTGCGCGACGGCCACATTTCTTGGACGCGCAGGCGCAAGCGTGGCGCTGGTCGAGAGCCACAGCGATCCCAGGGCGTTCAAGCGCATCTGCACGCACTCCATCCAGCCCAGCGCATCGCCGACGATTGAGCGCCTTGGCCTGCGGGAATCGATCGAGCGAGAGGGTGCTCAGCCCAACGACGTGCACGTGTGGACGCGTTATGGCTGGATCTCCTACGCTCATGAATGGGCGGATTCCCCGATGCGCGACTACCCGGCATGGAACATACGACGCGAGACGTTCGACCCGATGCTGCGGAAACTCGCCGCCGCCACTAATGGCGTGGAACTGATGCTCGGACATACGGCCGTCGGGCTGCTGCGCAACGGGAAGCGGGCCGACGGCATCACGGTGCGCGAGCCGGATGGCCTCGAGCACGAGCTGCCAGTCAAGCTAGTGGTTGCTGCCGACGGTCGAGACTCTCAGATTGCGAAGCTCGCCGGAGAGACCACCAAGTTGAAGCAGAACAATCGCTTCGTCTACTTCGCCTACTACCGAGACACTCCGCTCCTGACGGGAAGCAGTGCGCAGATGTGGCTGCTCGATCCGGACATCGCCTATGGGTTTCCGACCGACGGAGGCCTCACTCTGCTGGCGTGCCTGCCGCATAAGGACCGACTCCCTGAGTTCAAGAAGGATCCCGAGCGAGCGATGGTCCGTCAGTTCGAACGTCTCCCTGACGGTCCGCGCCTCGACCCGGCAAAGCGGGAGTCGAAGGTCTTGGGTAAGCTCGACATGTCCAATGTTGTCCGCCGACCCTCGCGCCCGGGCATAGCATTTGTGGGGGATGCCGCACTAGCCGCCGATCCAGTCTGGGGTGTGGGCTGCGGGTGGGCTCTCCAGACCGCCGAGTGGCTCGCCGACGCCGTGAGTCCAGTGCTGCGGGACGGTGAGGCGGAGGTGGACCGGGCGCTCCACGCGTACGCTCGCCGGCATCGCCGAGGACTCGCCGAGCATGAGAAATTATGCTCGGCGTATTCCAAGGGGCGGAGGTTCAGCCCGCTGGAGAAGCTACTTTACCGCGCCGGCGCGCGCGATCGTGAGCTCGCCGGCCGTATGGCGCTAATGGGCTGGCGTTGGATCACACCGCATCAGATGCTCACACCGAGCACGCTCGGCCGGGTCCTGCGGATCAATCTAAGTCCCACCAAGCGCGCCACCGGCTTGCGGACGGCACAGCAACCTACCTCCGCCGCCCCTCTCAGTCAATCTCGCGTGAGACGTTCATGATGAGGCAATTACTGAGGCCTGAGGGCGAGAACGGAGCACGAGTCGATGTTGGATATGGAGAACGATGTTGCCGGCGGTCGGGTAATGGAGCGAGCCGTAGGTGAGCGCAACGGAGGGACCGCCGGGTGCGCCGCGACGGTGGGGGTCTCGAACCCCGAGTTGGTCGAGCAGTCCAAGCGGCGGTTCACGGCTGGGTGCAAGCTGCGGATTCTGCGCGAGTTGAGGCGTGCTGGCGCCGGGTGAGGTCGGTGAGCTGTTGCGCCGCGAGGGTTTGTACTTCGTCGCTGCTGAGGGGGTGGCGCAAGCAGCGCGAAGCCCGTACTCGATTGGTCCCAGGTTCGAGTCCTGGTAGGCCCACGCGGGGATCGACGCGTCCGGTTCTCGGTGAACGCCACGAGCATCGGTGGGTTAGGATCGCCCGAATGTCAACTCGGATCGTCATCCTCGGGGCAGGTTTCGGTGGTCTTGAGCTCTCGACCATGCTTTCGGAGGCGCTCGGCGATACGGTCGAGGTGACTTTGATCGACAAGAGCGATTCGTTCGTGTTCGGGTTCTCAAAGCTCGATGTGATGTTCTCTCGCGCTACCGCAGACGCGGTCCGGTTGCCTTACAGCGAGTTCGCAAAGCCCGGTGTGCGTGTCGTGCGGGAGACGATCACGGCGATCGACCCCGAGGCCCGGCGCGTGAGGACCGACGCGGGCGTCCACGAGGCCGACATCCTCGTGATCGCGCTCGGCGCGGACTACGACATGGACGCTACGCCCGGGCTGGCCGAGGTCGGCAGCGAGTTCTACTCGGTGGCGGGCGCTGAGCGGCTCGCCGGCGTCATCTCCGAGTTCTCGGAGGGGCATGTGGTCATCGGCGTCTGCGGAGCGCCGTTCAAGTGCCCGCCGGCGCCGAGTGAGTGCGCGCTGCTGTTGCACGACGAGCTGATGCGCCGCGGCGTCCGCGACGCTTGCCGAATCTCGTTCGTGATGCCTCTCGGCAGGCCCGTGCCGCCATCGCCTGAGACTTCGGCTGCGCTCGAAGCCGAGTTCGCATTGCGCGATATCGAGCTGATCTGTGGACGGCGCATTCAGTCCTTGGACCCTGACCGGAACGTCACCGTGCTCGATGACGGCAGCGAGATCGCCTTCGACCTGTTCCTGGGTGTGCCAAAGCACCGCGCGCCCGACGTGGTGATCGCGAGCGGGATGACCGAGGACGGTTACATCCCGGTGGATGCGGCTACGCTCGAGACGCGCTTCCCGGAGGTGTACGCAGTCGGCGACGTCGCGACCGCGGGCGTACCGAAGGCCGGCGTGTTCGCAGAGGGTGCCGCGCGCGTCGTCGCACTGCGGCTGATAGCCGAGCTGCGAGGGGAGGAGTCCTCTGTACGCCACCTCGGACAGGGAACCTGTTACATCGAGTTCGGCCAGGGCCGGATCGGCAGCGTCGACATCGACTTCCTCTCCGGCCCCGAGAAAACCGGGACCTTCAATCCGCCGTCGGCCGAGCAAATGGCGCTCAAGCAGCGCTTCGGCTCCAGTCGCCGCGAGCGCTGGTTCGGTCTCTGACTCGCGCTGCACGCGCGCCGGGAAGAAATCCCGTAATGCCGGAGTCAATGGGGGCAGCGCACGATGCGGCTATGCGCCGGCCGCTGCGCTGCGAGCAGCCGTCCCCATTCTCAAACGACAGGAGTACGCCCAAGTGCCTAGATCCTCAAGCCTTGCTCTCATTGGTGTAGCGCTCGTCATCGCCGGCTGTGGCAGCTCCAGCAGCTCCAGCAGCAGCTCGTCCAGCACGAGCTCCGCGGCGAGCGCCGGCACGCCCGCCGAATCGACACCGAGCTCTGGCCCGTTTCTGGCCAAGTTCACGAGCGTCAGCAAACTTGGCTCAACCGAACCGGCCAACGGCGATGTGAACCCTTACGGAATCGCGCTCGTGCCGAGCACCGTCGGCAAGCTGCAGGCCGGAGCCCTGCTGGTGAGCAACTTCAACGCCAAGGAAAGCGCAAAGCAGAACGGGCAGGGCACCGGCACGACGATCGTGCAGGTCTCGGCCGCCGGGAAGGTCTCGCCGTTCGCGACGATCGATGCCAAGACGCTCCCCGGCCCATGCCCAGGCGGCGTTGGGCTGACGACGGCACTGAACATATTGCCGGGCGGCTACGTCGTCGTGGGCAGCCTGCCAACCACCAACGGCAAGTCAGCGACCGCGAAGTACGGCTGCCTGATCGTGCTCGACAGCGAAGGTAAGACGGTCAAGACGATCGCCGGCAACAACATCCAGGGTCCCTGGGACTCCACGGCCAAGAGCGAAGGCGCCAAGACGACGCTGTTCGTCAGCAACGCGCTCAACGGCGGTGCCGCGAGGGGACTTCACACGATCGACAACTCGACCGTGTTGCGGATCGAACTGGAATCAGGCGTTGGGCAGACGCCGAAGGTGCTGAGCGAAACGGTGATCGCCAAGGGCATCCCCTGGGTCGATTCAGCAGAAGCTCTCGTGCTCGGCCCGACCGGACTCGCACTCGCCTCCGACGGGACGCTGTATGTGGCCTCGACGCAGAACAACAAGATCTTCGCGATCTCCGAAGCGATGACCCGCACCACGCCCGCCGCGAAAGGCGGCACCGTCCTCACCGAAGGCGGCCACCTCAAGGAACCGCTCGGCATGGTGCTCGCACCGAACGGCAACATCGTCACGAGCAACGGTGGCGACGGCAACATGGTCGAAACCACACCCGCCGGCCGGCAGGTGGCCGTGCAGACAGCCGACAAGAAGACCGGCGCGGGGTCGCTGTTCGGCCTGGTCATAGCCCCGGAACGCAAAGGCATCTACTTCGTCGATGACGGCGAAAACACCCTGAACCTGTTGCACTGAGGGCTTGTAGTTCACCGAAAGCTCTGGGCGTTGCCTGGTTCCCCACAGGCAACGCCCAGAGCGAATCGGTCGCGGGACCGCGGCAAGGAACGAGCCTGCCGGGGCTGAGCAGCGCGAGCCTACTTCACCGTGCCTCCGGAGGCGTTGATCGCGTACCAGGTGCCCCCGAACTCCCTTACGCCCACATAGGAGGTCTTTCCCGGGCCGCTGTCTTCACTGTAGGTGTAGAGCGGATGACCGGCGTAGGTGACCTGATTGCCACTGGTCGTTGACAAGAGCGAAGCCTTGATGCCCGGGCCGGCCGTCGGGCGGCCGCTTGCCTTCAGCGAAGGCCACACTGCCGAGCACCCGCCGATCGCGGCACAGCTGTTCTTGGCGTGATCCTTCGTGAACTCGTAGAGCGTGCGGCCCGAGCTACTGACGAGGATGCTGCCGAGGTTCGTATGGCGTAGCTGCACCGTGGCGGTGCGGCTCGAGTGCGCGGCCGGATGGTCGCTCTGTGCGCTCGCAGCCGCCGCGGCGCTCGCCGTGCCCGCCAGGGCGACGGCCAGGAAAACATAGGTTCGCTTCATGGTTCCTCCGAATGTCGGGTTCGGGCGTGAATGTCATCTCTACTCATAGACCCCACCACGCTGCGAACCTTCCGAGCGCTGGCGTCGCTACCCGAGGCCCAGCACGACGCCCAGGGCGCCAATCTCGACGGTGAGGTCTACGTCTTCGGCGCTCGACTCGAAGGTGATCATCGCCGGTGGCTCGACCGAAACGGGGACCAGCCGTGCGATCGTCAGCTTCGATCCGGCGACGGTGCGCCGCGCGGGCACGCTCGCGCACCCTCTCCGACGCTTGCCGCAACCGTCGTAGGGGACTGATCGTCCTCGCGGGTGGGCGGAGCACGAGCGGCACACGGTCCTCGATCTTCGAGCTGGCACCGCTGACCGGCTGACCGGCCGACGCTCAGCGCGGTCGAGGCATCTGCGCGGAGCGCTCAAGGAGCATTCAGCGAGTGTGCAAAGCGCATCGTCAACGAGTACGGCGGCGCCAGATCCACACCGTCGGGGTTCGCCAGATAGCCCGGCTGCGAGCCCGGCTGATGGTCATGGCCGTACTGCCAGACGATGTGATTGCTACGGGGATCGATCACGATCACGCGATCGTTGCGATCGTCGTTCACCAGCACGTCGCCGTTCGGCAGCGGCAGCGCGAGCGACGGGTGATCGAGCGCGCCGGCGCCGGTTGGTTCATAGCGCCAAAGCAGCCGGCCGGTGGTCGTGAACGTCTCGATCGCACCGGGACTGGTGTAGTCGACGGAGAGCAACACGCCGGGACGCACCTCGTTGGTATCGGACGGATAGGTGAAGCCCGGCGGGTGGGCGTCGGTGACGGGCTTGCCGCTTCGGGTGAGCACATCGACCCAGTCTTCGTTGATCTCCGTGACCACGGTATCGCCATTGCTCATCGGGAACGCTCCGTTGGGACTTCCGTAAGACACGCCGAGCGCGTGCGTGCAGGTGCCGGTTTCCCCCAGCTGTCGAGCAACGCGATGGGCGGGTGGACGGATCACGATCAAGCGGCAGTTCTTGATGTCGGCCGCAAGGATTTCGCCTCCGGGGGTGAGCAGGGCATCGTCGGGGTTATGCAGAAAATTGGGTTCGGAGCCTGGGACTCCGGGATGTCCATAGCGAAAGGTGATGCGCGAATGGGCCACGTCAACGACGCTGATCACAAAATTGTCCTCTTGAGTGACAACGATCCCATGCCCGTCCGGAGAGTAGAAAGCGTCGTCGGGCACCTCGAACGACTGACCCGGCGCGAGCTCCCCGGATTCCGGGAAGCGCCATAGAATCTGACCCTTCGGGCTTATCTCCAGCAGCCGGTTGTTGTCACGGTCGGCGATCAGCACGGGGCCCGGCAGCACACCCGGGTCCGAGCCAGCGCGCAGGCCCCCACCTGAGCGTTGACTGCCGCGCTGCGCCGATCCGGGAGGCGACGTGTGCTCATGGGATCGCTCCCGTGTATCAGCATGACCAGAGGGGTCGCTTGCGGTGGGGTTCGTGAGGCTTCGCACCAGCCCGATCAGCGCCGTCAAAGAAACCGCCATGATCGCGATCGCCGTCACCCGCCGACGCGCGATCGCGTCCTTACGCGCGTCTTTCACGCGTGCGCGATGGCGGCAAAGAGCATGGTTGCCAGCATCGAGCGCGCAGCTAAAGCATGGATCACGGGCCGGTGAGAAACCCCTTAGGGTGCGCGTCGGCTCGCCGCTCTGACGGTCTCGCTGAGCGTGGCGATGTCGTAGGCGCCGTAATGGCGCCGCCCGTTGATGAAGAAGGTCGGGGTTCCCGACACGCCGCTCTCATCGGCGCTCGAGACGTCCTCGCTCACGCGCGACGCGTGCTCGCGGCGGCGCAGCTCGTCGGCGATGCGCTCGGCGTCGAGGCCGAGCTGCTGGGCGTAGCCGGCGAGGTGCGCCGGCGTCGAGCTCGCCCTGGTGGGCGAGCAGCACGTCGTGCATCTCCCAGAACCGGCCCTGCGCGGCGGCGCGCCTCCGAGGCCTCGGCGGCGATCTGCGCGTTCGGGTGGACGTCGTTGAGCGGCAGGTGGCGCCAGACGTAGCGCACGTCCGTCGCCGAACGACGTCAGCAGCTCGCGGATGACGCTGCTCGGCCTGTCCGCAGTACGGGCACTCGAAGTCGCCGTACTCGACGAGCGTGACGAGCGCGTCCTCGGGGCCGCGGATGTGGTCGCGCTCGGGATCGACGTCCTCGGAGAGGTCGAGGATGTCCTCGGCGGTCCGCGCGATCTGGCGCGCGCGCGCACGTTGGCCGGCAGCCGTCTGACGACGCGCAGCACGGCCCACCCGACCAGCGGCGCCAGAGCAGCACCGTGGCGAGCGCGCCGAGCTTGGCCTCCTCGAGGCGCTGCCCGCTGAACGCGAGGCTCGCGATCAGCAGCGAGACGGTGAACCCGATCCCGGCGAACGCCCCGCCGGCGGCGAGCAGCGGGCCGCTGAGCGGCGAGCGCGGCCCGTGCAGCGCCGGCCGCGAGGCGATCCACGACGCGCCGGCGATGCCGAGCGGCTTGCCCACCACGTAGCCGACGAAGATGCCGAGGGTGATCGGAGAGCCGACCGCGTCGCCGAGCAGCTCGCCGGTGACGTGCACGCCGGCGTTGGCGAGCGCGAACAGCGGCACGATCACGTAGCTCGTCCACGGGTGCAGGCTGTACTGGAGGCGCTCGTTGGGCGAGATCGCCGACATCACCCCCTGCTGGGCCGAGCGGGCGAGCTCGGGGGTCGGCTGCTCGCGAAACGAGCGCGCGAGCGCGGTCGCGCGCTCGAGGTCCTCGCGCGAGGGCGGATAGGCGCTCGTCGCCAAGCCGACCGCGAGCCCCGAGATGACCGGGTCGATGCCCGACTTGAACATCGCCGACCCACAGGCCGACGGCGACCGCGACAGACACCGGGCGACGCCATTCCGGCGCGTAGCGCAGCAGCGAGCAGCGCGCCGAACAGCGCGACCGCGACCGCCAGCGCAGCCCACCGAGACGTGGTCGTGTAGACGGTGGCGATCACCAGCAGCGCGCAGAGGTCGTCGACGACCGCCAGCGTGAGCAGGAAGACGCGCAGTCGCGTGGCGGCCCGCGGTGTCGAGCAGCGCCAGCGCGCCGAGCGCGAAGGCGGTGTCGGTCGACATCGCCGCGCCCCAGCCGTGGGCGCCGGGCCCGCCCGCGTTGAACGCGAGGTAGATCGCGATCGGGAGCGCCATGCCGCCGATCGCGGCGAGCACGGGTATCGCCAGCGCGCCGGCGCTCGCGCAGCTCGCCGAGGTCGAGCTCGCGCTTGGCCTCCAGCCCGACGACGAGGAAGAAGAACGTCATCAGCCCCTCGTTGACCCAGTGGCGCAGGTCGGTCGAGATCCCGCCGCCCCCGATGCCTGATCGCGAGCTTCGTCGTCCACAGCGACTCGTAGGAGTGAGACCACGGCGAGTTCGCCCACAGCAGCGCGACAGCACCGCGCCGCCAGCAGCACGCTCGCGCTGCCGGTCTCGGTGCCGAGGAAGTCGCGCACGGGCGCCGCCAGGTTCCGCGCCCACGCCGTTCGCTCCGCGTCGGCTGCGTCGTCCTCGCCGGTGCTCCTCATCGCGTCTCGTCTTCGCTCGCGCTCGAGCCGGCTCAGGCCTGGGTAGCGAGGCGCTCGTGGGCGGAGCGTACCGCGCTCGAGCCCTCGCCCACCGCCGCGGCGACCCGCTTCATCGAGCCGTGGCGGACGTCGCCGGCGGCGAACACGCCGGGTATCGAGCTCTCGAACGGCAGTGCGCTCGATCGGGCGCCGTCTGGAGCTTGGGGCAGCTGGCGGTCGGTGAGGATGAACCCGTCTTCGTCGAGCAGCACACCCGCTCCCACCCAGGCGGTGGCGGGCCGTGCGCCGATGAAGCAGAACAGTCCCGAGCAGGCGATCGTCCGCGGGCTGCCCGTGGCGTGTGCTCGAGCGTCACCTGCTCCAGATGGCCCTGCCCGGCCAGCGTGTCGACTTCGACGCCGGTGAGCACCTCGACGCTGGCATCGGCCTCGATCCGCTCGATCAGGTACTGCGACATGCTCTGGCTGAGGCCCTCGCGCCGGATCGCGATTGTGACGCTGCAGTTGTGCTGGCCCAGATACATGGCGGCCTGCCCGGCGGAGTTGCCGCCTCCGATCACCACGACCGCTCGCCGTCGCAGACCCGCGCCTCGAGGTCGGTCGCGGCGTAGTAGACGCCGGCGCCCTCGAAGCGCTCCAGGTCCTCGACCGCCAACCGCCGGTAGCGCGCTCCGGAGGCGACGATGATCGCGCGGGTCGGGATCTCGCTGCCGTCACGCGAGGACGACGACGTGGAACCCGGCCTCGATACGCAGACCCACGACCTCGCACGGCGCGTTCAGCCGCGCCCCGAGCCGCATCGCCTGGACCGCGGCGCGGGCGGTGAGATCGCCGCCGGAGATGCCGGTCGGGAACCCCGCGTAGTTCTCGATGCGCGAGCTGGCCCCGGCCTGGCCGCCGATCGCGATGGCGTCCACCGAGACCGTGCGCAGACCCTCCGACGCTCCATAGACCGAGGCCGCCAGGCCGGCGGGGCCGCTGCCGACCACCACCAGGTCGAAGATATAGCCCGGCGTCGGCTGGAACGTCAGCCCGAGGTGCTCGGCGAACGTCGCCGGCGAGGCGCGGCGCAGGATCTCGGTGGGCGTGACGACACGGGCGTGTCCTGGGGGCGCAAGCCCATGCTGCAACAGCTCATCGACGTCATCGGCGTCCTCGATGTCGATCCACGTATGGGGCAGGCGCGAGTGCTCGGCAAACGCCCGCAGGCTCATCGCCTCGGGCGAGTACCTCGACCCGACGATCCGGATCGCCTGAGCGCCCTGTCCGGATCGCAGCAGCTCGCGTCTCGCGAGGAGCACGCCGAAGATCGTGTCGGCGAGCGCCGGGTGCATGCTCATCAGCCGGCGAAGCTCTGGTCGTGGGATCACCAGCACTCGTCCGGCGCGGGTGGCGCGGGCGGTCAGGATGCGGCGCTGGCCGGTCAGCAGGTTCAGCTCGCCGACGAGGCTGCCCGACCCGAACGTGAAGAGCGGATCCCCGTCCGCGCCATCTGAAGCGACGATCTCGACCTCGCCGTCGATGACGACGAACAGGTCAGACGACGCCTCTCCGGCCTCGAACAGAACCTGACCGGCCGCCACCGGCCGCTCGATTCCAAACGGCGCCATTTCTGCCAGCTCGGAAGCGCTCAGTACGAGCGATGCGACGGCATCTCCCGACGGTCGCGCGGATTGAGGGGGCATTGCGCCCGAGCTTAGCGGGGTTCTTGAGACAGCCTCTAGCAGCGCAAGCGGCGAAACGACGCGGAGCTCCCACGCCCGTGGTTCGGAGGTGGGATGTCGAGTCTGCGGCAGATCTCCCGAGCGAGCACATGCGCGATCTCGCCGTGACGTGGCACCGTGGCACGCACACCCGCATACCCACGCCAGCGGGTCTGGCTCGAGCCCTCGCCGATCGCTCGGCAGCCGTACGCGCGCAGGTGGCGCTCCAGGTCTCGGCGCTTCATCGTGTGGCTCCGACCGCCTCGATGGCCGGTGCCGGGTGAGTCTGTGTCATAGGCAATAGTCAGGCTCGGGGATATCATGTTGCAAAGAAGTCACCTGTCTGCATGACAAACGTCTGTAATTTTGACAATAGCCTGTTCAAATAGAGGTGTCAAGCAGCGACTGTCCGAGGTGTGCCTCCACCGATGCCCAGCAACGCCGATCTTGGTCGCGCCATTCGCCGTCTGCGCCGGGAGCAGCGCCTGACGATCGAGGGGCTCGCTCACCTCGCCGACATACACCCGACATATCTCTCCGGCATCGAACGAGGCATCCGCAATCCGACCTGGAGCAAGCTGATCGCCGTGACGGAGGCGCTGGGGAGCTCGATGGCGACCGTCGTGCACGAGGCGGAAACCGAGTCTCAGCTGGCGAGCAAAATGCGCTCGATCAGGTCCGAGCTGGGTCTGCCGGTGTAGTGGCTCATGGCCCATGCACGAGGCGGCGCCGCGCGATCACGACCCCATCCACATCGCTTTTGAAAGGTTCCAAGCACGGTTTCTGCCGGCCGGTACGGGGAATACGCTCAGCCCGTGCAGCCCGACGAGCGACTTGCCGTGATCGATCTCGGCTCCAACTCCTTTCGCCTGGTCGTCTTCGCCGCGACGGACGGCTGGTGGCGGCGCACGGACGAGATCTACGAGCCGGTCCGCATCGGCCAGGGACTCGCCGCGAGCGGCCGGCTGGAGGAGGAGCCGATCGGGCGGGCGCTGGCCACCTTGGACGTGTTCGACCACTTCTGCCGGGCCGCCGGCCTGCACGGCGACGCGGTCGACGCGGTGGCCACGAGCGCGATCCGCGACGCCGAGAACGCCGAGGGCTTCCTCGCGCGGGCGCACGAGCGCACGCACCTGCCGATCCGCGTCCTCAGCCGCGAGGCCGAGGCTCGCTACGGCTATCTCGCCGCGGTCAACTCGACGACGTTGAGCGACGGCTGCGTGCTCGACCTCGGCGGAGGCTCCCTGCAACTGGTCGGCGTCGTCGATCGGATCGCCTGCGAGTCGGACTCCTGGCCTCTCGGCGCGGTGCGCATGACCGAGCGCTTCCTGCCCGCCAACGGTCCCGCCAAGCGCCGGCAGATCGACGAGCTGCGCGAGCACGTCGCCGGCGAGCTCGACCGAGCTACGTGGCTGCCGCGAGCCGGGCGCTCCGCCCGCGGCTCGCGACGCATCGTCGGCATCGGCGGCACCGTGCGCAACCTGGCCGTGGCCGCTCAGCGCGCCGCCGGCCTGCCGTCCAACGGGGTGCAGGGCACGGTCATCGAGGCGGATGCCCTGCGGGAGCTGGTGCGGCGGCTCGCGGCGCTGCCCGCCTCCGAGCGTGCCCGCGTCCCCGGCATCAAGCCCGTCCGCGCCGATCTGATCCTCGCCGGGGCGCTCGTCGTGCAGGGCGTGCTCGAGATCGGCGGCTTCGACGGTCTGGAGACCACCGAGGCGGGTCTGCGCGAGGGTGTCTTCTTCGAGCGGTTGCTCGCCGAGCGAGACCCGCCGCTCCTCGCCGACGTGCGCCGTGCGAGCGTCCTGAACCTGGCGGCTCGCTACCATCGCGACGCCGTCCACACCGACCACGTAGCGGCACTCGCGCTGGGGATGTTCGACGAGCTGGCCCGGCTCGGGCTGCACGACGGCGATCCCCGCGAGCGCGAGCTGCTGTGGGCGGCCTGCATGCTGCACGACATCGGCATGTCCGTCGACTACGACGATCACCACAAGCACGGGCGCTACCTGATCCTCAACGGCGGCCTCCCCGGCTTCTCCCCGCTGGAGGTCGCGATCGTCGCGCAGGCGGTCCGCTACCACCGCAAGGGTATGCCCGAGCCCGGGCCGCTCGCGTCGCTGTTCGGCGAGGGAGACGCGGCCCGCCTCGATCGCTGCGCTGTGCTGCTGCGCCTGGCAGAGGGTCTCGAGCGCTCGCGCGACCAGCTCGTCCGCCGCACGAGCCTCGTCGTGCGCGAGCAGGTGCTCGAGCTGCGCCTGATCGCCGACGGCGAGGCGGCGGTGCCACGCTGGGCCGCGGGACGGGAGCGCGAGCTGTTCGCCCGGGCTTTCCACCGCGAGCTGTCCGTCGCCTGAGCCGGCTCGAGTATTTATGAGGCGGCGAGCTCGCGCTCGCGCCCGGCGCAATCGAACAGCACGAGGCTGTCGGAGTAGGGCGCAGGTCCATCCCAAGTCGATGTAGGAAGCTCTCTGCAGGCCCGCTTGACCGCCACCGTCGCGCGGTTGCCGCCACGCGTCGAGTACTCGCCGCCGAGCACCACATAGCGCGCCTGACCTTTCGACACGAGCCGTGCGAGGCCCGGGCCGCCGAGCACCGGATCGGTGCCGCCGTAGCCTCCCAGCGCACCGGCAGGCAGGCCGAGCAGGATGAACGGAGCAGCCGTGTCCGAAGCGTCGGTCAGGATCGCCCAGCGCGAGCCGGGCCCGTGCGCGCGCACGTAGCGCAGCAGTGCCATGTCGACGTGCAGATTCCTTCCGGCTACGCCGGCCCCTCCAGCGCCGGTCGCCTGTTTCGGTCCGGCCGCCGGGAAGGTTCCCTCGACCGGCGCGAGCCAGGTGGTCGACGCATACGCCGTCGGCGCCACCAGCAGCAGGACGAGCATGAACGCCATGGCCACAGGCGCACTGCGGCGCACCGCCAGCAGCGTGATCGTCCCGACCGCCGCACCGGCGATCAGCACCGGGACGAACCAGTGCAGGTAGTGCTCGCGCTGCAGCAGCACGACCTGTGCCGCCACCGTCGCCCCGACCGCGCACGGGATCGCCGGCAGGCGCCAATCCCAGCGCCGGCCACGCGCGAGGCGCACGAAGGCGCCCGTGCCCGCGCCGACCATCGCCGCCGCCCCCGGGGCCAGCGCCGAGGTGTAGTAGGGGTGGACGATGCCCTTGGACAGGCTCAGCACGGCCGCCTCGAGGAGGAACCAGCCGCCCAGCACGAGCGTGGCCGCCAATCGCGGGTCACGGCGACCGAGGGGGTCTCGGCGACCGGGGCTTTCCGGCTCGCGCGAGCCGGCCGTCGCAGACGCGCTCCTCTCATCGAACAACAGCAGCACCACCGCCAGCATTCCGAAGAAAGCGAACGGCAGGATCCAGCCGCTCTGATCGCCGAGCCCGAGCCCGAACAGCCGCAGCGGTCCGACCGGGCCGCCGAATGGGATTGGGTATCGTTCTCTCCCGTTGGGCAAGATCGACGAAGGTCGCCGAGGTCTGGCGACAGTGCGCGGCGTCCTCGGCGAGTGCGTATGCCCGCCCGTGCGCGACCCGCGATGCGCGGCCCCCTGTGGCGTTGAGGACACGAGCGCGCCTGTGCCGACAGGAATGTGGCCGGGGCCCCCAACCTGTCCTTCGACGCGCCCGAAGCCGTTGTATTCGAACGTCAGACCAACCTCCGAGTTGTTGGTCGAGCTGCCGACGAACGGGCGCTTCGCGGCGGGCGTCAGATCGACGAACGCGATCCACCCTGCCGATACGAGGACCATCGCGAGACCGGCCACGAGCAGCTGCAGCGTTCGACGGGAGAAGGGCCCCGGCGCGCATACCGCATAGCCGAGCGCGATCCCGGGGACGACCAGGAGGGCCGCGAGCGTCTTCGTGTTGAACGCCAGCCCGACCAGCACCCCCGACCAGACGAGCGTGCGCCAGCTTCCGGTCTCGATCGCCCGCAGCGCCGCCCCGCATGCGAGCAGCATCAACAGGACCAGCAGCGGATCGACGCCGTTGTCGCGCACGACTCCCACGAACGACGGGAACACCGCGAGCGCCAGCGCCGCCGCGAGGCCCGCGGCTGGGCCGAACGGGCGGCTCACCAGCAGGTAGAGCAGGGCGACGGCGAGAATCCCGATGATCGCCTCCGGCAGCAGCAGGCTGAGCGGAGAGAATCCGAACACCTTGGCGCTCGCCACTTGCACCCACAGCGCAAGCGGCGGCTTGTCGACGCTCACGAGGCCGCCCGGGTCGAACGAGGCGAAGGCGAAGTTGTGAAGCGAGCGCAGCATCGACTTGACGCCGGCCGAGTAGAAGATGTTCGCGTAGCCGTTCTGCGCGAGCCTGTACGTGTTCAGCACCGCCGACAGCGCCAGCACGCCTACCAGCGCGAGGTGGTGCGGCGCCGGCCGGCGTGTGTGTGTCTCGGAGGTCATTACGCGGGCGAGGCTATTTGATGGTGTGCACCGCTGCGACCGTCTGCTGGCAGGGTGGCGCCAGCGCTCCGGCGGGCATCGACGCCGCGGCCGCTTTTCCAGGTGCGCTCTCGAACGGCATCAACGCCCCTTCGGTCAGCGTCGCGTCGTCGACCGCGAAGCCGCCGACGCGCGCAGCCGGTTTCGCCGGCACCCCCGGTGCGGAGAAGCTGACCTCGCTGGTGCCCGGCTTCAGGTCCAGGCTCGTCTGCAGGGCGAGCTGCGCACCTGCCGGCGCCACCTGCTGCACCGTGCCGCCGGGGTAGTGCACGAGCAGCTTGGCCGGCGCTTCCGCGCCGACGCTCAGCTTCATGCTCAGCGTCGCTGCACGCGGGATCCGAGACGGGTTGATCAGCTCGAGGTCGTCGCTGGTTTCGCAGGCTGTGCGCAGCGGATACAGCGTCGCGAAGCGCAGCGCCGCCAGCTGCGCCGCGGTATGGCGGCGCTGCAGGACCGCAGCGAACGGGCGCAGGTCGAAGAACAGCAGGTCGTGCGCCGGGCTCACCAGCGGCGTGACCCCGAGTAGCTTCTCGAGCAGCGGTGCGAGCCGTTTGCGGATCTTGGTCGCATAACCGTGAGGATCGATCCACAGCCCCTGAAAGCCGTCCTCCGCGGCGGCTGCGAGGGATAGGTAGAGCGGCTTGGCCGCGAGCTGGCCCTGCCAGTCGGCCGCCCTGCCCTTGATCGCGCCATAGCTCCAGCGCAGGTTCTCGGAGTGGATGTAGCCGCGCCCCAGTTCGTAGGTCGTGTCGAATGTCGTGTTTGGCGCCGAGATGGTCGTCGAGACCGACCCGTAGCCCTCGGGGAAGGGGACGTAGGGCAGCTCGAAGATGGTGCTGCCACGCGGCATGCGCGTCTCGATCTCTCCCACGAACGTCGCATCGCTGCGCCACTCGCGCGCGTCCTTTTCGTAGTTCGGCACGAAATACGACGACGTCTCGTCCACCGCGCCGAGCAAGAGCACGCATACCAGCAGCGCGCCTGCGAGGACGCGTCCGCCGGTCCCCGGGCGTCTTCGTGCCAGGCGGCGGGCGCCCGCGTCGAGCAGCAGCGCGACCGTCAGCAGCGAGAAGAACGCGATGAACAGCGACATCCGATTCCAGCCGCGGATGTCGCTCGTCACGAAGAACGCGAGCAGGCTCGATACGCCGCCGATCGTGGCGACCGCGAACGACAGGGCCACTCCCAGCGTGGCCGCGCGGTAGACCGCGCGCACCGCGAACGTGCCGGCGACGCCCACGATCGAGACGAGCGCCAGCAGGCACAGCGACAGGAAGCCGACCGAGCCGACCGTGCCGAGGTTCTCGAAGCACTGCTCGCAATATCCCGTCGAGGTGGCTTCGGTGTAGCGCTGGTTGACGTCGGTAAGGAACGGCAGGCGGTCCTGCTGTACCGGGAGCAGTAGGTTGCTCAGATGTAGCCCGAACTGATCGCTCTGCAACGGGGTGCGCGCGATCGCAGTGTTCTTCCCGTGCGCGGCCTCATAGCTGAGGCTCGGCGCGAGGTTGATCGCGAGCATCGCGACGATTGCAAGCGCGCAGAGCAGGCCCGAGATCACGGGGCGCCGTCCCCGCCGCGCCAACGCGGCCACGATGCTTCCGCCGAGGAGCAGCACGAGCGCGAACACCGCGTAGTACAGGCCGGCCGAGCCGATCACGACGCAGATTGCCAGCGTCAGCAGCGACCTGGGGGAGAGCCACCCCAGCATGCTCGCGCTGCCCGCGGCCCCGTCTCGGCGCGCGAACAGCCCGGGCGCTTGCCACAGGCGCAGGAACAGCAGCGCGCCGAGCGGCACCGAGTAGTAGGCAGACAGCAGCACCTGCGACTCGGCGCGATAGAAGTGGTAGGGCAGCAGCGCGAAGAGCGTCGCGCAGACCACCGCGGCGCCGGTCGAGGCGCCGAGCGCGCGCAGTGCCAGGTACGCGCTCACGGCGGTGAGCGGGAACGTGAGCAGGAAGAACACGTTCAGCACCCACGCCGGATTGGAGGAGAACAGCCCGAGCGCCCTCACCATCAGCAGGTTGAGGTTGTCCGCGCCCTGCGGAAAGTCGTACAGCTGTAGCCCAAACGGTGTGCCCAGGCTCGCGTTCTGCTGAAAAGAGCCGTGGTCGAGGATGCCCTTGATCACGAGCAGGTAGAACTTCGTGTCGCCGCCGCCCGCGTAGCTCCACGGCAGCGACAGGTGCGCCTCGCCGAGGCGCAGCACCCAGGCCGCGATCAGCAGGCTGAGCACGGGGGCCGCAATGGCGCCGAGCAACGCGCCGGCTCTCCGGCTTCTCCACGCTGCTGGCCCGATCATCTCGACAGCGCCGCGAGCAGCCGTTGCAGGTCGTCCTCGTCGTT
The DNA here is from genome assembly GCA_963784875.1 of uncultured Solirubrobacterales bacterium. Classification (GTDB taxonomy): domain Bacteria; phylum Actinomycetota; class Thermoleophilia; order Solirubrobacterales; family Solirubrobacteraceae; genus Palsa-744. Next base: position 65,345 of record CAWATE010000008.1, on the reverse strand, counting down.
CCACGCTCCGACCGACGCGCGCAGCCACGGCCGCCCCGGGATGTCGCGCACGATCACGCCCTGCCCGGTCAGGCGCTCGCGCTCGCCGGTGGGATCTTCGCGCACAAAGGACACGAGCGTCGTCGCTCCGCGCGGCGCCACCTCATAGTCGTGCTCGCTCAGCAGCTCGGCCAGGCGGGCGGCGAGCGCGCACGCACGCGCGTGCACCTCGTGCCAGCCGGCCCGCTCGAGCACTCGCACCGCCTCCAGCGCGCATGCGAGCGCCTCGGCGCTCAGCATCAGCGTGTCGAAGCGCCGCCCGTCCGCGTGCAGCTCCGCCGCGAGGCCCGCGTTCGGGTCGGACAGGTTCGCGTACCCGCGCCTGGAGACCTCCAGGCGCTCGCGCAGAGCCGGGCTCACGTACAGCATCCCGGTGCCGTCCGGCCCGCACAGCCACTTCTGCCCGGCGCCCGCATATGCGTCGCAGCCGAGCGCGCGCACGTCGCACGGGATCGCGCCGACGCCCTGTGCGCCGTCGAGCAGCACCGTCACGTCGAGCTCCGCGAGCGCCACGGGCGCCAGGCGCCCGCTCATCCAGCCGACGTGCGAGCAGGCGATGAGACGCGTGCGGCGCTTATCGACCGCGTCTGCGATCTGCTCGAGCGGCACTTCACGGACCGACACTCCGCGCAGCTCGCGCGCGGCCGCGAGCGTGCCGAGCAGCCCAGGGTGCTCCTCGTCGCTCGTGAGGATCTCATCGCCAGGGCCGAGCCGCAGGCCGGCGATCGTCTGTGCGAGCCCGTCGCTCGTGCAGGTCGTCAGCGCGATCTCGCTCGCCGCGCATCCGAGCAGGCCCGCATAGGACGCCCGCAGCTCGCCGGTGAGCTCCTTGCGCCGCTCCACGTGGACGTGATGGCGCCCCTCCTGCGCCTGGCGCTCGAGCTCCTGCGCTGCGGCTGCGACGGCGCGCGCGGGCAGCGGTCCGTCGGTGCCCGCGTTCAGGTACGCGAGCCGGCCGAGGACGGGGAATTCCGCTCGCAACCCGGAGAGATCCACAGGCTGCGAGCATACTGACGGTCAACCCTGCGTACGCAGCCAGCCAACGTTCGCCCGGACACAGGCACAAAATCGCTATATTCGCGTCAGTCGAAAACTGAGCAGGTATGAGCAGTATTTGGGATGACAAGAGTATGTAGTTGGTTCGTTCCAAAACGAATCATTGGGGCGACTCTCCGTTCACACGACGCAGGGGGAGCACAGCACGATGTCCAGCGCAGCTCAGCCGGGCCCGTTGTGGGAGCCGTCCGCGGCGGACGTCGAGCGCGCAGAGATGACGCGCTTCATGCGCTGGGCCGGTGATCGCCGCGGACGTGCGTTTGCCGACTACGCCGAGTTGTGGCGCTGGTCGGTGGATGAGATCGAGGACTTCTGGGCCGCCATCTGGGAGTACTGCGGCGTGCGCGCGTCACGGCCCTACGAGCAGGTGCTGGGCCGAAACCGGATGCCGGGCGCGCGCTGGTTCGCCGGAGCCGAGCTCAACTACGCGGAGAACATGTTGATGCGTGATCACGACCCTGGCGAGGTGGCGGTGCTGCACGCCTCCGAGCTGCGTGACCTCGACTCTCTTTCCTGGGGCGAGCTCTCGGCGCGCGTCGCCGCTGCCGCCGGCGGTTTGCGCGCGCTCGGCGTAGGACGCGGCGACCGGGTGGTCGCCTACATGCCGAACATCCCCGAGACGCTGATCGCCTTCCTCGCGACGGCGAGCATCGGGGCGATCTGGTCGAGCGCCGCGCCGGAGTTCGGCGCGCGCAGCGTGATCGACCGCTTCGCGCAGATCGAGCCGAAGGTGCTGCTGGCCGTCGACGGCTATCGCCACGGCGGCAAGGACTTCGACCGCACCGCCGTCGTCGCCTCGATCCTGCAGGAGCTGCCGACGGTGGAGCACGTCGTGCTGCTGCCTTACCTGCATGCCGATGCGGACGCTGGTATGGCTCCGAAAGGACTCACCTGGGGCGAGCTGCTCCGGCGTGGCGCGAGCGCCGAGCTTCGCTTCGAGCAAGTGCCGTTCGACCATCCCCTGTGGGTGCTCTACTCCTCGGGCACCACCGGCCTGCCGAAGGCGATCGTGCACGGTCATGGCGGCATCCTGCTCGAGCAGCTCAAGAAGAGCAACCTGCACCTCGACCTGCGCCGCGGTGACCGTATGTTCTGGTTCACCACGACCGGCTGGATGATGTGGAACTTCCTGATCGGCTGTCTGCTGAGCGACGCGGCGATCGTCCTCTACGACGGCAGCCCCGCCCACCCCGACCTCGGCGCGCTGTGGAAGCTGGCCGAGCAGACCGGGATGACCTGCATGGGCGTCAGCGCGGGGCTGCTGGCGAGCTCGGAGAAAGCCGGCGTCGAGCCCGCTCGCGATTACGATCTGCGGGCCCTGCGCGCGATCGGATCGACCGGTTCTCCGCTCGCGCCGGAGAGCTTCAGGTGGGTTTACGAGCGCGTGGGCTCCGACCTGTGGCTGTTCTCCACGAGCGGCGGCACGGACGTCTGCACGGCGTTCGTCGGCGGCTGTCCGCTGCTGCCGGTCTACGAAGGAGAGCTGCAGTCGCGCGGGCTCGGCTGCGCGGTCGAGGCGTGGGACGAGCACGGCAACAGCCTGGTCGACGAGGTCGGCGAGCTCGTGCTCACCGAGCCGCTGCCATCGATGCCGTTGTTCCTGTGGGGGGACGATGACGGCGAGCGGTTGCGCGAGAGCTATTTCTCTATGTATCCGAACATCTGGCGCCACGGCGACTGGATCCGCATCACGCCCCGCGGCGGCGCGGTCATCTACGGCCGCTCCGACTCGACGATCAATCGTCAGGGCGTGCGCATGGGCACGAGCGAGATCTACCGCGCGGCTGACGCGGTCCCGGAGGTGGTGGATGCGCTCGTCGTGGACATCCCCCGAGGGTCGAACGGAGAGGAGTTGTGGATGGTGCTGTTCGTCGTGCTCGCGCCCGGGGCGACCCTCGGCGAGGATCTCACGGCGCAGATCAAGCGGCGCATCCGCGAGGATTGCTCGCCCCGGCACGTCCCCAACGAGATTCGCCAGATCGCGACGGTCCCGCGCACGCTTTCCGGCAAGGTGCTCGAGGTGCCCGTCAAGCGCATCCTGATGGGCGCTGCCCCGCACGAGGCCGCGAGCGTCGACTCGCTCGCCGACCCGCGTTCGCTCGACTACTTCGTGGAGCTCTCGAAGACGCTGTAGAGGCTGCCTCAAACCGTTTTGAGACAGCCTTTAGTCGAGCGGCTCGTCCGGCGGGCGTGGAGGCCGGCGACACCGGCAAGCGTGCGGTGGACGCGCCGGATTGTCTCCCACCTACAGACCCATGTCGCGCCCGACGATCTCCTTCATGATCTCGTTCGCGCCGCCGTAGATCCGTGTCACCCGCGCATCGGCATACGCGCGCGCGATCGGGTACTCGAGCATGTAGCCGTACCCTCCGTGCAGCTGCAGGCAGCGGTCGACCGTGCGTCCCTGCAGCTCTGTGCACCACCACTTCGCCATCGCCGCGTCCTCCGCGCTCAGCTCGTGCTCGTTCAACGCCTGTATGCAGCGGTCGACGTATATGCGTGCGATCTCTATTTCCGTGCGCAGCTCGGCGAGCGTGAAGCGCGCGCTCTGAAACGAGCCGATCGGCTGGCCGAACGCGCGACGCTCGCGCACGTAATCGAGCGTCCAGCCGAGCGCCGCCTCGGCCGCCGCGACCGCTGCGGCGGCGATCGACAACCGCTCCTGCGGCAGGTTCGATACCAGGTAGCGAAACCCCTCGCCCTCCTCGCCCAGCAGGTTCTCGACCGGGACCTCCACCGCCCCGAACGACAGCTCGGCGGTGTCCTGCGCGTGCTGCCCCACCTTCTCCAGGTTGCGCCCGCGCTCGAAGCCCTGCGCGCCGCGCTCCACCACGAGCAGGCTGATGCCGCGGTGGCGCTCCGACGGATCGGTCTTGACTGCCACGATCACCAGGTCGGCGTTGATCCCGTTGGTGATGAACGTCTTCGTGCCGTCGACCACGTAACGGTCGCCCTCGCGCCGCGCGCGCGTGGACATCCCCGCCAGATCCGAGCCGATCCCCGGCTCGGTCATCGCGAGCGCCGTGATCTTCTCGCCCGAGACGATCCCCGCCAGCCAGCGCTCGCGCTGGGGCTTGTCGCAGTAGGTCAGGAAGTACGGCAGGCAGATGTCGTTGTGCAGCGTGATCCCGAGCCCGAAGCCGCCGACCCCGGCGCGCTGGCACTCCTCGCCCACGATCGCGTTGAAACGGAAGTCCTCCGCCCCCGCGCCGCCGTGGCGCTCGGGCACCGCCATACCCAGGAAGCCGCCGGCTCCCGCGCGCGCGAACACCTCGCGCGGGACGATGCCCTGGCGCTCCCACTCGCCGTAGCGGCCCTCCTCGCCGAGCACCTCGCGCTCAAGGAAAGTGCGAAAGCTCGCGCGGAAATCATCGTGTACGTCTTCATACAGGGTGCGCTTCATGCTCTGAGCACCCTACCGTCCCACTTCCCGCGCCGAGCGCCTGTTCAGGCGGCGATGTCGATCGTCGTGGTCGGCGGATGCTCGACGCTCGGAGCCGATGACCCTGCCTGATATCCCGGCTTCGCCAGCAGGATCTGCACGTCCTGGATCCGCCGCTCGCGAAAGCCGCCCTCGCAGTAAGACAGATACAGGTCCCACAGGCGGCGAAAGCGCTCGTCGTAGCCAAGGTCCGCGAGGCGCGCGGAAGCGGCGAGGAAACGCTTCCGCCAGTGCGCGAGCGTGGTTGCGTAATGGGCGGTGATGTCCTCGAGATGCACCTGGCGCAGGTCGGTCACGCGCGCGACCGAGCGCGAGATGACCTCCAGCGAGGGCAGGCACCCGCCGGGGAAGATGTAGGTGTTGATGAAGCTCTTGCCCGCCTTCTCGACCTGATAGGCGCGGTCGTCGATCACGATCGCCTGCAGCAGCATCGCGCCGTCCGGCGCGAGCAGCTCCGAGCAGCGCCGGAAGTACGTCGGGAAGTTCTGCCAGCCGACCGCCTCGATCATCTCGATCGACACCAGCTTGTCGTAGCGGCCCTGCAAAGCGCGATAGTCCTCGAGCAGGACCGTCACGCGGTCCTGCAAGCCGGCCGCGCGCACCCGTTCGGTCGCGTAGGCGTGCTGTTCGCGGGAGATCGTCGTCGTCGTCACGCGGCAGCCGTAGCGCTCGGCGGCATACACCGCGAACCCTCCCCAGCCGGTGCCGATCTCGAGCACGTGGTCGGTCGGGTCCAGGGCGAGCTTCGCACAGACGCGCTCGAGCTTGGCCAGCGACGCCTCTTCGAGGCTCGCCCGCGGAGAGTCGAAGACCGCGCAGGAGTACATCATCGTGCGATCGAGAAACAGCCCGAACAGGTCGTTGCCGAGGTCGTAGTGCGCGGCGATCTGCCGGCGCGAGCGCCCCATCGTGTTGCTGCGCAGCCACCGCACCCAGCGCTGCACGGGGATCAGCACGGGCGCGAGCACGCGCCGCAGGTCGTCGAGCGCGTGCACGTTCAACGCGGCGATGCGCGTCAACCCCACGAGGTCCTCGCAGTCCCACAGACCGTCCATATACGACTCGCACAGTCCCACGCTCCCGCGCAGGAGCGCCCGGTAGAAGCGCGGCGAGCGCACCTTCAGCACGACCCGCAGCGGGCTCGATCCGGTCGCCTCGCCGAACGTACGACGCTCTGCGCTCTCCACGATCTCGAGCTCACCGCCGTGCACTCTGCGCAACAGCCGCAGCACGATCGACCGGGCGATGCGATTCATGCGAGCGCGCCCCTCTCCGGATGGGGGTGGTAGCGGGCTCCTCGTAGCCGCAGGTGCAGCGCGTGCGTGTAGATGCGCGTCACGATCCGTAGCGTGATCAGCGGATAGCGCATCAGGACCGCTCGCAGCGAGCGCGGTGTCAGCTCGCGGCGGCGCAGCGACAGGGTCGCGTCGAACACCTTCGTCCCATGCTCGCGATCGTCAGACTCGATGTGCACCGACAGATGCTCGCCGGGCTCGGTCAAGCGCCAGTCATACGTGTTGTCCATGCCCATCAGCGGCGAGACGTGCAGCTGCTTGTCGAATCGCGCCCGCATCACCGTCGCCGTTCCATGATCGGCCGGGTCGGCGACGGCCATAACGTAGGCGTGACGCTCCCCCCAGGGCGTGTTCGTCACGTCGGCCACCACCGCTACCACGCGCTCGCCCGTCTCGTCGAAGCAGTAATAGAAGCTGACCGGGTTGAAGCACTTGCCGAAGTACCGCAGGTGCGTGAGCAACCGGATCGGTCCCTTCACTCGCACCCCGATACGTTCGCTCACCAAGTCGCGCACCGAGTCGATGAGCGACACGCGCGGATCGCCGAGATAGTCGGCGCGCCTGAACCACGCGAGCGCGGGCCGGCGCGCCGACCACAGCCAGCGTCCGTCGAGGAGCCCGGGCAGCTCGTCGAGGTCGAGGTAGACCATGAACAGCGGATAGCGAAACTCGTCGTTCACCGTTCCCGTGCGACGGTGGCGCACGCTCCCCTCATACAGGCAGCTCCGTGTCACAGCTTCGCTCCGAACGGCTCGCACGCACGCAGCGCGCTGACGACGCCATCCTCGTGAAAGCCCCAGCCCCAGTAGGCGCCGCAGTAGTGAGTGCGCCCGGCGAGACCGCTGATGGCGGCGTGCTCGGACTGGGCGGCGACACCGGCCGGTGTGTAGATCGGGTGGGCGTAGGAGATCGTGCGGATGATCTTCGCCGGGTCGATCGCCTCGGTGTGGTTCAAAGTCACGCAGAAATCGCGATCGGCTTGCAGTCGCTGCAGGTGGTTCATGTAGTAGGTAACCGTGCTCTGCGCCTTGGGCTCACGCAGCAGGTGATAGTTCCATGCGGCCCGCGCGCCGCGGCGGCGGGGCAGCAGCGCGCTGTCGGTGTGCAGCACCGCCTCGTTCTGCTGGTAGGGGATCGCGCTCAGCAGCTGCGCCTCCTGCGGCGAGGGGTCTGCCAGCAGGGCGAGCGCCTGATCGGAGTGGGTGGCGAGGATCACATGGTCGTAGCGCTCGGCCTCGCCGCCTGCGGGGATGACCTCGACGCCGTCCGTAAGCCGGGCGATCGAGCGCACCGGAGCGTCGAGCCGGATGCGCTCCCGGAAAGGTCCCGTCAGCACCTCCACGTAGCGGGCGGAGCCTCCGCTCACCGTCGACCACCGCGGGCGGTCGCAAAAGCCGAGCATCCCGTGGTTGGCGAAGAACTCGGCGATGAACCGCGCCGGCATCGAGAACGCCTGGCGCGGGTCGGCCGACCACACCGCCGAGACCTGCGGGACGATCAGACGCTCCGTGAACGCGCGCGAGAAGCCGTGCCGGGCGAGGAACTCGCGCAGCGACTCGCCGGTCTCCGCCAGCCTCAGCAGCCGGCGCAGCTCGCGGTTGAAGCGCAGCAGGTCGACGATCATCCGCTGGAAACGGGGGCTGAGCAGGTTGCGGGGCTGGCAGAGCAGCCCGCGGGGCGTGCCCGAGAACTCGAAGTCCTCCTGCTCCCCCTTCACCGAGAAGCTCATGTGCGTCGGCTGGGTCGCCACTCCCAGCTGCTCGAGCAGGCGGGTGAAGTTGGGGTAGTTGCGGTCGTTCATCACGATGAAGCCCGTGTCGATCCGGTGGGTCTCCCGCTCGGTGTCGACCCTGATCGTGTGCGTGTGCCCACCGGCATACCCGTTTGCCTCGTAAACCACGATCTCGTGCTCGCGATGCAGCAGGTGGGCGGCCACCAAGCCCGAGACGCCGGCGCCGACGATTGCGATCCTCATTGTGTGGCTGTGTGCGCTTCCCGCACAGCTCCGGATCACCTGGGCTCGAGAGGTTCCGGCGCGAGTCGGGCAGGAGTGCGAGGTCGCGGCGTCGAACAGAGCGCCGATGAAACGCGCAGCCACCTCCACCACCGAGCGTCCGCCCGCGAACGGCACGAGCGAGCACCAGAGCCTCTCGAAATACATCCAGGCGCGCTTCGAGGAGTGTTCGCGCTCGCAGAAGGATGTCGCCCAGTACATCGTCGACCATCTCGACGAGGCAGCCTTCCAGACCGCCGAGGAGCTCGCCCGCCGCGCCAACACCTCGAGCTCGACCGTCGTGCGCTTCTCCCAGGCGCTCGGGTTCGAGGGCTTTCCCGAGCTGCAGGCCGCGGCCCGGGAGGAATATCGCCGCGTCAACGCCAAGCAGCCGTCGCCGGGCGCCTCAGAGACCTCCACACCGCTGTTCTCGCTCGATCAGAACGAGTTCGAGACGGCCCTCTCCGCCGATCATCTGAACGTCGAGGAGACCGCGCGCAAGGTCTCCCGCAGCTCGGTCGACGCGCTGATCGAGGTAATCGTCTCGGCTGAGAAGGTGCTCGTCGCCGGGACCGATCAGATGGCGTTCTTCGCCAGCTACCTGCGCCACCTGCTGATGCTGCTTGACCTGCGCGTCGACGTCGTCGCGAGCCCCTCTCAGGAGGCGCTCAGCCGGCTCGGGCGGATCGACGAGAACACGCTCGTGATCGGCCTCTCCGCCGGCCGTCCCCACCCGCTGGTCGTGCGCGCGATGAAGCTCGCCCGCCACCGCCGCGCGCGCACGGCCGCGATCACCGACGCCACCCTCTCCGAGGTCGCGAAGCTCGCCCAGATCAAGCTCTACTACTCCTCCAACTCGCCCGCCTACGTGCGCTCGCATACGGCTCTGCTCAGCCTGATCCAGGCACTCGCCTACGGCGTCTACGCGAAGGACTCGGCGCAGTACGACGACCGCATCAAGGCCTTCCGCCTCAAGTAGCGCTCCGCAGATCGTCCTCGTCGGCTCCTCGCCGTCGAGGACGATTGCTCGGCTGGGCTGATTTGGTCCGACCGGCGTATACGCCGGTCGGGATAAGATCATGAATATGCGCGACGAGGCGACATTCCGGGTCAAGGCCGGCTTGGCCGAGATGCTCAAGGGCGGCGTGATCATGGACGTCGTCACCCCCGAGCAGGCGACCGTCGCCGAGGAGGCGGGCGCCGCCGCGGTGATGGCTCTCGAGCGTGTGCCCGCCGACATCCGCCGCGACGGCGGCGTCGCCAGGATGTCCGACCCGGAGATGATCGCGTCCATTCAGCGAGCCGTCTCCATCCCGGTGATGGCCAAGGCTCGCATCGGGCACTTCCTGGAGGCGCAGGTGCTGCAGGCGCTGGACGTCGACTACGTCGACGAGTCCGAGGTGCTGACACCCGCCGACGAGAGCAACCACATCGACAAGTGGCCGTTCAAGGTGCCGTTCGTCTGTGGCGCCACCAACCTGGGCGAGGCGCTGCGGCGGATCGGCGAGGGCGCTGCGATGATCCGCTCCAAGGGCGAGGCCGGCACCGGCGACGTCGTCGAGGCCGTGCGCCACATGCGCCGCATCGTCGGCGACATCCGCCGGCTGGGGATGCTCGAGGAGGGGGAGCTCGCGACCGCCGCGAAGGAGCATGGCGCCTCGCTCGAGCTGGTCAGAGACGTGGCCCGCGACGGGCGCCTGCCGGTCGTGCTGTTCTGCGCCGGCGGCATCGCCACGCCGGCCGACGCCGCCCTGATGATGGCGCTGGGGGCCGAAGGCGTGTTCGTCGGCTCGGGCATCTTCAAGTCGGAGGACCCTCCTTCGCGCGCGCGCGCGATCGTCGAAGCCACGACGCATTGGCAAGACCCCGAGCGCGTCGCGCAGGCTTCGCGCGGCCTCGGCACGGCGATGGTCAGCCTGGAGAGCTCGAAGCTGGAGGACGAGCAGCTCTTGGCCCAACGGGGTTGGTAGGACCGCGCTCAAACGCGCCGGGCGCTCCGCTGGTCGGCGTGCTGGCCTTGCAGGGCGGGTTCGAGGCGCACGCTCAGATGCTGCGGCGACTGGGGGCTGAAGTACGCGAGGTGCGCACGCCGGCCGACCTCGACGGGCTGCAGGGGCTCGTGATCCCGGGGGGAGAGTCGACGACGATGACCTTGGGCATCGAGCGCGAGGGTCTGGCCGAGCCGCTGCGCAACCTCCTCGGCAACGATTCCCTGGGCGACGGCGGGGGAAGCGATGCGGGCGGCGGCTGTGGCGTGCCTGTGCTGGGGTCCTGCGCCGGCTTGATCATGCTAGATCGCGACCATCTCGGGCTGATGGACATGCGCGCGCAGCGCAACGCGTTCGGGCGCCAGGCCAAGAGCTTCGAGGCGGACGTCGAGGTGCGCGGGCTCACGGGCGGCCCGATGCGAGGAGTCTTCATCCGCGCGCCCTGGATCGCCGATCACGGGCCCGGCGTGGAGATCCTCGCGGAGGTCGAAGGGCACCCGGTCGCCGCGCGTCAGGACAGGATGCTGGCGGTCGCGTTCCACGCCGAGCTGACCGACGACGAGCGCATCCATGAGTTGTTCCTTGGCATCGTGTCCGCGGCGGGCGCGAGCGCCGCTTCCTGACGCTGCAACGGTGGCTCTCCCAGCACGGCCAGGACGCGATCGATCGCGTCGCGGATCTCACCGGCCAGCAGCCCGTCGTCGTCGAGCTTCTGCGCCTCCTCCCACGACCACGAGCGCGACACATGTATTCCGGGCCGCAGGTGCGCGAAGCGACGGCCGAGCGCGTGCAGAAAAGGGTCCAAGCGCTCGGCATCCTCGGGCGAGGCATAGCCGCGCTGCAGCAGCCATGGCCACAGCTCGGTGCGGATCGTCTGCCGGTGATGGGAGCCGACGTGCGACCAGTCCTCGCCCTGCCAGCGGCGCGCGTACTCGAGCGCGTCGAGCGTGCAGCTGAGATAGACGCGAGTCCGTTTCGGCGCGTTGCGAAAGCCGAGCAGGGGCTGCGGCTCCACACGCCAGCGCTCGTCCCCGGCAGCCAGCTCGCACAGTCGCTCGGCGTGCCCGGCGGCGTAGAGGTGCTCGGCCTGGGCCTTCAGCTCTCCGGGCCACAGGTGCAGCACCAGTTGCTCGTCGTCGACGTCGAGCGCGGCGCGCTGGATCGAGACGGCCCCGAGCGCGACGTCGAGCCGGACGTGCACGAGACCGACCCGCTCCGGCTGCGATCGCGGTCGCCTCGCGCAGCAGCGAGCGCAGCCGCCACTTGCGCCGTGTGGGATCCTTGCCGGCGCGGCTCAGGCTCCCGAACGGAAGCAGCTGGCCGAAGTCCTGGTGGGCGTAGGAGAGGATGTCCTGCACGAGCGCCTGCTCGGCGGGTGACAGCACCCCGATCTCGGCCAGTCGCCACCACGACTCGAGCAGATCGTGCCAGCGCAGCAGGCACGTTCGCCGCTTGGCGAAGTGCACCCCGCCGAGGTTGACCTCGGCGACGCGATGCCCGTTGCGCTTGGCCCAGCGCCGGCAGACCTTGCTCTCGATCAGCACGACCAGCTCGGGATCGAAGCGCAGCACGCCATCGAAGCGCTGTCCGCGATCCGTGTCGGTGACCTCTTCGTCGATCTCCTCAGGCTCGAAGTCGGGCGTCAGGAAGACGCTCACCAGCCGGCCGCGTTGCACCGTCTGGCCGCTCGCGGCCCCTTCCTCGGAGGGATCGACGATATGCGAGGCCTGCAGGTCGACCGCGCAGTCGGGCAGCTGGCTCTGCGAGCTCTCCCCGATCTCGCGCAGCAGCGTCTCGCGCGCGAGCGGCACGAGCCGCAGCACGATCATCGCAGCCCGCGTCAGCTGGTCCTCGTGGCCGCGCCCGAGGTCGCGATAGGGCTCGAACACGTTCAGGTGCGGGTTCGAAGTGATGCTCTCCACGACCTGTCAACCCTCCGTTCGTCCCCACGCCGGTCGCTATCAATGGTAGCCAATAGACAGCGAATTGTCTAACCGTCATCAGGTTGTCAGACGGCGGAGAAGCGCACGACGCCGTCGCGTTGGTCCTCTTGGACGCGGCCTTCGGTGTGCAGCATGTCGATGTGCCCGAGCACCTCCGACAGCGTCAGGTATGCCTGGGTGACCGCGACGTTGCCCCACAGCTCCTGGGCGATCGCATGCGCGGTGCGCGGCTCGGCGGCGATCAGGCGGTGGATCCTCTCGGCGCGGCGGCGGTGCAGCCGCAGACGCTCGTCGATCAGCGCCACGTGGTCTGTTATCGGCGCGCCGTGCCCGGGCAGCACGAGCTCGAGATCGAGCGCGCGCGTCTGCTGCAGCGAGGAGATGTAGTACGGAAGCGATCGCGGTCGCGGGCCCGTGTACTCGCCCAGCGCGTCCAGCGGGCGCGCGAGCAGGGGATTGGAGGAGATGTGCCCGATCAGATGATCGGCCGCCAGCATCAGCGAGCGGGCCTCGTCGAGGAACACGGTGTCTGAAGGGCTGTGACCGGGACGGTGCAGCACGCGCAGCGTGTGATCGCGCAGCTCGAGCTGCGCGCCGTCGGCGAGCGGGCGGGTGACCTCGACCGGCGCTCCCCAGGTGCGAAAGCTCGCCGAGACCCCGCGCAACGCCGTGATCACGTCGGCGGATATGCCGTGCAGCAGCATTATGCGCTTGGCGAAGATGTCGTCGTATTCGGCCTCCTCGCCGAAGCTCGCGAGATATGGCGCCAGGCGGTCGAGCGAGGCCACCTCGGCGCCGGAGCGCTCGGCGAGCGTGGCGGCCAGACCGAAGTGGTCGATGTGCTGGTGGGTGATCACCAGTAGCTCGATGTCCGCGACCGTGTGGCCGCGCTCGCCCAGCGCCTGCTCCAGCGCGTCGAGTGCCTTCTCCGAGAGGGGCCCCGAGTCGATCAGCGTGAGCGGCGAGTCCTCGATCAGATACGCGTTGACGCGCCCTACCTGAAACGGCGTGGGGATCGCCAGGCGGTGGATCCCGGCCGCGGCGGCGCGTGCCAGATCGTCGCGCTCGCGTTCGTCGTCTTCCACCTGCCGCTGCTCTTGCTCCTGCGCGGCGGTCACGACCCGCCCGCGACCGGGTCGGCGCCGCTCGCGGACGAACGAATCAACCCGAGGATCTCGTCGCGGCGGCGCACCATGTCCTCGGAGGAGGCGCAGCGACTCCAGGCACAGGCGCAGCAGCGGCTCGGTGTTCGAGCAACGCACGTTGAAATGCCAGTCGGGGTAGTCGATCGAGATGCCGTCGAGGCGCTCCTGGCGGGCGTCGGGAAAGCGCGCGGCGATCTCCTCCATCTTGGCCTCGGGATCTGCCACCTCGGAGTTGACCTCGCCGGAGATGAAGTACTTCGCGTGGTATGGCGCGAGCAGCTCGGACATGCGCCTGCCCTGCTTGGAGAGCAGCTCGAGGATCAGCAACGCGGGCAGCGTGCCCGAGTCCGCGCAGTAGAAGTCGCGGAAGTAGTAATGCCCGGAGACCTCGCCCCCGAACAGCGAGCCCTCGGCGCGCATGCGCGTCTTGAAGAACGCGTGCCCGACGCGGTTGACGTAGGGGACGCCCCCGGCGTGAGTGACCGTGTCGGGCACCGCGCGCGAGGCGCGCACGTCGTACAGGACGGCTTCGCCGGGCGAGCTCGCTCTTGGCCAGCAGCGACTCGGCGAGCAGCGCGGTGAGGAAGTCCCCGTCCACGAACGCGCCGGTGTCGTCGATGAAGAAGCAGCGATCGCGCATCGCCGTCCCACGCGATGCCGAGGTCGGCGCCGGTTTCGAGCACCTTCTCGATGATGAACTTGCGGTTCTCGGGCAGCAGCGGGTTGGGCTCGTGGTCGGGGAAAGCCCCGTCCGGCGTCCAATAGGTCTCGATCAGGTCGAGACCTAGGCGCTCGAGCAGCGGGCCGACCATCGGGCCCGCCATGCCGTTGCCGCCGTCGACGACGACCTTCAGCGGACGGATCGCGTCGGGATCGATGAAACACAGCGCGGCTTGCTGGAACTCTTTGTAGATGTCTATCTCTTCGTACGTGCCACGCGCGCGCGTGTCGTCGTCCGAGGTGGAACGTGCGCGCCTGTCGTAGTCCGAGGTGGAGCTGCTCGCGGACCCACCGTCGCCACCCCCACGATCATCGCCGTCCAGCCCCCCTTCGATCGTGCGGCGGATCTCCTGGATGCCGGTGTCGCCGGATAGCGCGAGCGCGCCCTCGCGGACGAGCTTGGCGCCGGTGTAGGCGGCGGGGTTGTGCGAGGCGGTGCACATCAAGCCGCCGTCGAGCGCGCGCGAGCCGACGAGGAAGTAGAGCATCTCCGAGCCGATCTGCCCGGCGTCGATCACGTGCGCGCCCTCGCGCAGCATACCCTCGCGATAGCGGGCGGAGAGCTCGGGCGCGGTCAGGCGCATGTCGCGCCCGAGCCGACGTGCAGCTTCGTCACGGGCTTGCCGGCCAGCCCGGCGAGCACGCGCGCGAAGGCCCGCCCGATCTGCTCGGCGACGTCGCCGTCGATCTGCTCGCCGTACAGGCCGCGGATGTCATACGCCTTGAAGATCTCGGGCGGGGGAGAGGTGGGCATGCGCCCGCATCCTAGAGACTGACGACACGTTGCCGGCGTTGCCGCCGACGGCGTGTCGCCATAATGGCCGCGGATGAGCGCCGAGAGTCAGCTGCCCCAGGTGGTGATCCTGTGCGGCGGCCGGGGCGCGCGGCTGCAGGAGCACACGCAGGAGATACCCAAGCCGCTGGTGGAGATCGGCGGGATGCCGATCGTGTGGCACGTGATCCAGCTGTACGTGGCCCACGGCTTTCGCCGTTTTCTGCTCGCGACCGGATACAGGGGGGAGCTGATCGGTCGGTTCGCAGCTGCGCAGGCGTGGCCGGAGGAGGTGAGCGTCGACTGTGTCGACACCGGCCTCGACACGCCGACCGGCGGGCGGATCAAGCTGCTCGCGCCGCATCTGGAGGGCAAGCAGGCTTTCTGTGCCACCTATGCCGACGGTCTGGCTGATATCGACCTACGAGCGTTGTCGAGCTTTCACGCGGAGCACGGAGCGATGGCGACGATGACGGTCGTGCGACCGGAGCTGCAGTTCGGCGTGACCGAGCTCGACGGGGACGGCCGGGTGTCGGGGTTTCGGGAGAAGCCCCGCTCGGAGCACTGGATCAACGGTGGCGTTCTTCTGCTTTCAGGCGGGCGTTCTTGGATATCTGGAGGATGACAGCGTGCTCGAGCGCGACCCGCTGGAACGGCTGGCCGCCGCGGGCGAGCTGCGCGCCCATCGGCACGAAGGGTTCTGGGAGTGCATGGACACCTACAAGGACGCGGTTGCGCTCAACGACCTCTGGGCCTCGGGGCACACGCCGTGGCGGCGGGGGCGGGAGGACGGCGATTCGGGAGACGCGTAAGCCTGTCTCTGCGCCAGCCGTGCCGGCGCCGGTCAACACAGCCGCAGGCGCTGCGAAGGAGCCGGTGCGGCTATTCGCTACTCGGTGGGAAGCGCCCTGGCGCGAAACAGCGCGACCGGCTCGCGAATGCCGCGCAGGCGGCGCTCGCCCGCGTGTGACCAGCGGTAGGCATCGCGCGCGGCCTCGCGCACGGGACGCTCGGCCGGCAGGAACATGACCGTGCCGGTGGCGGTCGTGCGGCGCAGCTCTGAGAGCGGCACGCCGTCAGCCGTCAGGTACTCCAGCAGCGCGATCCGTTCCGCGCGGCGCTCGTCCTCCAGGCCGTCGAGCAGGCCCTCTGCAGCGAAGTCGATGTTCTTCTCGGGCATCGCAGTCGCCAGGGTAGTCGCCTGCCGGTATCAGGCTGTCTCTGGGGCAGGCGTCCGGCGCTCGCCGCAGAATCCTTTGAGCATGATCGTCCTCGGCATAGATCCCGGCCTGGCCAACACCGGCTACGGCGTGGTGGCGAGGGACCGCTCCCCGGCGGGCGCCGGGCGGCTGCTCGCCCTCGACGGCGGGGTGATCCAGACACGTGCCGGCGCGCCGCAGGAGCGGCGCCTGGCCGACATCCACGCCGAGGTCGAGGCGCTGCTCGTCGAGCACGAGCCCGACGCGGTCGCGCTCGAGGAGCTGTACTTCGGCCAGAACGTGCGTACGGCGTTCGCCGTCGGCCAGGCTCGCGGCGCCGCGATGCTGGCGGCGGGGCAGCGGGGGGTGCAGTGCACGAGCTACACGCCACAGAAGGTCAAGGGCGCGGTCTGCGGCAACGGGCGCGCGGACAAGGACCAGGTCGCGCGCATGGTGCAGGCGCTGCTCGGGCTGGCCGATCTGCCCCGGCCCGACCACGCCGCCGATGCGCTCGCGGTGGCGATCTGTCACGTCAACTGCGCGCCGCTGTCGCAGGCGCTCGTCGGAGCGAGCAGGCTTGCGGAGACAAGCAGGCTCGCGGGGGCAACGGGATGATCGCGCTGCTGCGGGGCGAGGTCGCGGTCCGGCGCGCCGACCACGTGACGGTTCTGTGCGGCGACGTCGGCTACCGGGTCGGGGTCTCGGCGGAGACCTTGCGCCACGTGCCGGCGGTGGGCGAGCGCGTGACGCTGCACGCTCATTTGATCGTGCGCGACGACGCGCTTGCGCTGTACGGCTTTCACTCCGAGCAGGAGCGCGACCTGTTCCTGATGCTGCTGTCGGTCCAGGCGGTCGGCCCGAAGGTGGCGCTCGCGGTGCTCTCGGGCGGTAATCCGCGCGAGCTGATCGCGGCGATCGCGGCCGGTGACGCCGTCCGCTTTCAGGCGGTGCCCGGCATCGGCAAGCGCACCGCGGAGCGGATCATCGTCGAGCTGCGCGAGAAGGTCGTCGTGACGTGCGACGGGCACGCGGGAGCGGGCGCGACGATCGTGGCGAGCCGCGGCTCGGGACCGCGCGCGCTCGCGCGCGACGGCCTGATCGAGCTGGGGTACGCGCCCGCCGAGGCCGAGGAGCTGTTGAGCGGGGCGGATGGCGAGAGCGCCGAGGAGCTGTTGGCACACGCGCTGCGCGTCGCCCGCGCAACATCGTCATGACCGAGACGGCGCCGCGCATCCAGACGCCGTACCTGGTCTCCGAGGACGAGCTTGACCGCTCGCTGCGCCCACGCAGGCTCGAGGAGTTCGTCGGGCAGGAGACGCTGCGTGAGCAGCTCGCCGTGGCAATCGAGGCGTCCACGGCGCGTGGGGACGCGCTCGATCACCTGCTGCTGGCGGGGCCGCCGGGACTCGGCAAGACCTCGCTCGCGCAGATCGTCGCGGCCGAGCTGGAAGTGCCATTCGTGCAAACGGCCGGCCCAGCGCTCGAGCGCAAGGGAGACATCGCGGCGTTCCTGACCGCGCTGGAGCCGCGGAGCGTGTTCTTCGTCGATGAGATCCATCGCCTGCCGCGCACCCTGGAGGAGACGTTCTACCCGGCGATGGAGGATCAACGCCTGCCGATCACGGTCGGGCAGGGAGCGGGCGCGCGCGTCGTCACGCTCGAGCTGCCGCCATTCACGCTGATCGGCGCGACCACGCGCACCGGCCTGTTGACCACGCCGTTGCGAGATCGTTTCGGCATCCAGGCGCGCTTGGAGCCCTACGCGGTGGAGGAGCTCGCGACGATCGTGCGGCGCTCTGCCCAGATCCTTGAAATCGGCTTGGAGGAAGACGGCGCGATCGCGATCGCGACGCGCAGCCGGGGAACCCCGCGCGTGGCCAATCGGTTGCTCAAGCGCGTGCGCGACTTCGCAGAGGTGCGGATGGAGGGCATCGTCACGGCGGCGGCCGCACAGGGTGCGCTCGAACTGCTGGAGGTCGACGAGCGCGGTCTCGATCGCCTCGACAGAGAGATATTGCGCACGATCTGCGTCAAGTTCGACGGCGGGCCGGTCGGGCTCTCGACGCTCGCGGTGGCCGTCGGCGAGGAGCGGGACACGATCGAGGACGTGTATGAGCCTTATCTGCTGCAGGAGGGCCTGATCAAGCGCACCCCGCGAGGCCGCGCCGCGACCCCGGCGGCGTTCGTCCATCTCGGGCTGGAGCCCCCGGCGCCCGACGGACCGTCGCTGTTCTGAGAGTCGAAAGGATCGCCGCCGACCGCGTCTTTCCGAACGCACTCGCGGCGTCACCGCCCCCTTCTGCCGTCCCGCTTGCGTAGTCTGTTGGTCACCTATGGCCCACCCGTTCATCTGCCCAAACTGCGGCCACCGCACCTCCGAGCTGGATCGCAACCTCGGCTTCACGCGCCAGCGCAAGGGCTGCGCGAAGTGCGGGTTCGCGTTCCTGTTCGAACTGCTCGACGACTACTACCCGGCGCCGGACGCGGCGTTCTTCGTATGCGACGGCGAGGGTCGCGTGATCGGCTGCGGGAAGAACTCGTTCTCGTTCACGGGCCTCGAGGAGGAAGAGGTGATCGGCCAGCGCGTCGAGCAGGTGCTCGGCCTGAAGTTCGCAAACGGCGACGATCCGGTGGCCACGGTGCTGGAGTGGGGCGTGCGGGCGCTCGAGGTGCCGGTGGAGGTCTGCGGCGAACGCGACTACGCGGCCAACGCGAAGGCCGACATGTTCCCCGCGTATGACGACGACGGCGGGCTGTTGCTCGTGCTGACCCCAGACAAGTAGGCTCATGACGCGATGATCGACCGTCGCCGCAACGCCCTCATCCTGCTGATCGTGCTCGGCCTGATCGCCGCGTCGGTGGCGGTGATCGCCACGAAGAAGACTCGCCTTGGGCTCGACCTGAAGGGCGGCGTGCGAGCTCGTCTACCAGGGCAAGCCGACGGCCCAGTCGAAGGTCGACACCGAATCGCTGAACCGCGCGATCGACATCATGCGCAAGCGCGTCGACCAGCTGGGCGTGGCCCAGCCGGAAATCCAGCGCTCGGGCGCGGACGAAATCGACGTCGCGCTGCCCGACGTGACCAACGCCGAGCGCGCGCAAGATCAGGTCGGCAAGACCGCGCAGCTGTACTTCTACGACTGGGAGCCGAACGTGATCGGCCCCGCCGGCACGCCCGCGCCGAGCGAAGCCACGGTCACCGGCGGGCAGCGAGCGGGCGAAGCGACGTTCGGGCTGCCCGAGTACAAAGCCGTCCTGCGCGCGGCCAAACGCCCGCCGATCCTGCGCAAGACCGACACGACGTGGTCGCGAGGATGCACCCCGCAGCAGGTAGGCGGCTGCATCTACGGCAGCTGGTACCTGCTCGACACACGCACGAAAAGGTGCTGTGCAGCGGCGGCAAGCCGATCTGCCCGCCGAGGAAACCGAACAGAACCTCTACGCGGACGGCTACAAACCGCCGCCGGGGGCCAAGATCAAGGCGGTGCGCGTCAATCCCGGCACGGTGCTGGCGCAGGCCCGGCCGCTGGAAAACGAAAAACGGGAAAGGTCACCAACCAGTCGCCGAACAGCTGGTTCGTGCTCAACGACAATCCGGTGCTGACGCGGCTCAGACGTCACCAACCCGACAGCAGGGCTTCGACGAAGGCGGCGGGGGCACCGGCGCCCCGAACGTGACCTTCGGCTTCACCTCGCACGGCAAGGGCGTCTTCGAACGGGTAACCAAGGAAATCGCCCACCGCGGCCAGGAAGCGCAGCTGCCGGGCGTGACCAAGGAAGCGGCCCTGCAGCACTTCGCCGTCGTGCTCGACAACCAGCTGATCACGACCCCGTCGATCGACTTCACGAAGTACCCGGAAGGGATCGACTCCTCCACCGGCTCGCAGATCTCCGGCGGGTTCACGATCACCTCGGCGCAGAACCTCGCCCAGGAGCTGCAGTCGGGCGCGCTGCCGATCAAGCTGGCGCTGATCTCCCGCTCGCAGGTGTCGGCGACGCTCGGCAAAACAGGCGCTCAACCAGGGCCTGATCGCCGGCCTGGTCGGCTTCGCGGTCGTGTGCCTGTTCCTGCTGCTCTTCTACCGCGTGCTCGGGGCGATCGCGGTCGGCGGCCTGCTGATCTACGGGATCTACTACTTCGCGCTGATCAAGCTGATCCCGATCACGCTGACGCTGCCCGGGATCGCGGGGCTGATCCTGACGATCGGCATCGCCGCGGATGCGAACATCGTGATCTTCGAGCGCGTCAAGGAGGAGATCCGCGGGGGACGCTCGATCGTCTCGGGGATCGCCACCGGCTACAGGCGCGGCTTCGCCGCGATCGTCGACGCCAACGTGGTCACGTTCATGACGGCGTTCATCCTGTTCGCGCTGGCGACCGCGGAAGTCAAGGGGTTCGCCTTCACGCTCGGCATCGGCACGCTGCTGTCGCTGTTCACGGCGGTGCTCGCGACGCAGGCGGCGCTCGGCACGATGGGCCGCTCGCGGATGGTCTCCCACCCCGCGGCGCTCGGCGCCTCGGCGCGGCGAGGCCGTGGCTGGACGTTCGACTTCATGGGCGCCTCGAAGTGGTTCTTCTCGCTGTCGGGCTACATCCTGCTGATCGGCGCGCTCGCGATCGGCGGCAAAGGCCTGAACTTCGGCATCGACTTCAAGTCCGGCACGCGCATCCAGACGGCGTTCGTCAAGCCGGTCAGCGAGAGCCAGGTGGCCGAAGCGATGAAGTCGCGCCGGTTACGGCAACGCGCAGATCCAGAAGTTCACGAACAAGAGCATCGGCGGCCAGGGCTATCAGATCTCGACCAAGACGCTCGGGCCGGAAGGCGTGAAGAAGGTCCAGGCGGCGCTGGACGCGAGGTTCGGCAGCGGCCGAGCGCGCCCGGCACGAAGAACTTCTCCTCGACCTCGATCGGGCCGACGTTCGGCAAAACGGTCGCCAACAGCGCGATCATCGCGATCATCGCCTCGCTGCTGGTGATCTCGGTCTACATCGCGCTCGCTTCGAGTGGAAGTACGCGATCCCGGTGCTGATCGCGCTGATGCACGACCTGCTGATCACAGCCGGCGTCTACTCGCTGACGGGCCGTGAAGTGACGACCGCGACGGTCGCGGCGCTGCTGACGATCCTGGGGTACTCGCTGTACGACACGATCATCGTGTTCGATCGTGTGCGCGAGAACGTGCCGCGAATGCCCCGCGCGGCGTTCTCGCAGATCGTCAACCGCTCGATGTCGGAGGTGCTGACCCGGTCGCTGGCGACGAGCTTCTGCACGCTGCTGCCGGTGGCCGCGCTGCTGCTGTTCGGCGGGGAAACGCTGAAGGACTTCGCTTTCGCGCTGATGGTCGGTGTCGCCTCGGGCGCGTACTCCTCGATCTTCATCGCCTCACCGGTGCTGACGCACTGGAAGGAGCGCGAGGGCGCCTACCGCAACCGGCGCGCGCGGATCGTCGCGCGAACTCGGCGAGGTGCCCGCCTATGCGACCACCGCCACGGGCGCGCCGGCCGACGTCGAGCCGGAGCAGAAGCGCAGGCGCACGCGCCGCGGCAGCATCATCGCGCCGGAGGAGCCGGGCGAGCAGATCTCCAGAGACGAGTTCCAGGAGCTCGTCCGCGACCTCGACGTCGAGAACCGCCAAGGAGAGCCGGGCACGCCGCGCGGCGCAGCGGAGATGAGCTCGCGGTCGCAGGCGGCGCCCCAGCGCGACCCCACGGCCGACCTCACGCCGGAGGATCTCGTGCTCAAGGATGCGCCGAAACGACGCGAGAAGACGCAAACGCCCGCGCAACCGCCGCCACGGGAGGTCACGCTGATGGGGTTGCTCGGCTGGGTGATCATGGGCTTGGCGATCTGGCACTTCACGATCTTCCTGCCCGACCGCTTCTGGGGCGGGATCGTCGGCGCTTTCGTCGGCTCGCTGCTCGGCGCGATCGTCGTCGGGCTGATCATCTACGGCGTGAAGGTCTCCGCGCTGCAAGTCCCGGGACAGAAGGCGACCGACGTGGGCGTCGTGCTGTACGCGGTCCCGGGTGCGCTGATCGGCATCGCGCTCGTGTACTTCGAGGGCATCCGCCGCGAACGCGCAGCGAGAGATCAAATCAGCAAAGCAGGTCCGGTCTTCGCTCCCGACTAAGAAGGCCGCGGAGCTCTGGTCGGGAGCGGACCCGGTCCTGCGCATGTTCCGTCCCGCAAGGCCGTAGTGTGGCCGCATGGAGACTGCCCGCTTCGAGATTCCCGACTGTCCCGAGCGAGGACGTCGAGCGGCTCGAGCGCGAGCTGGGGGTGAGCGGGCGCGCTCGCGCAGGTGCTCGTGCGTCGCGGGCTCGCCGAGCCGGAGCGCGCGCGCGCGTTTCTGGCGGCCGACGAGGAGCACCCGCCGAGCGCGTTCGCCGGCATCGGCGACGGCGGTCGAGTCGATCCTGCGCGCACGTCGGGTCGCGGCGCGCGGATCACGATCCACGGCGACTACGACGTCGACGGGGTGTGCTCGACGGCGATTCTCGTGCGGGCGTTGCGGGCTCGGAGCCGACGTCGACTGGTACCTGCCCGACCGCGCCAGCGATGGATACGGGCTGAACGCGAGCACCGTTCGAGCGGCTCGCGGCGCGGGGCACACGGCTGCTGGTGACCGTCGACTGCGCGATCACCGCGGTGGAGGAGGTCGCGCAGGCGCGGCGACTGGGAATGGAGGTGGTGGTCACCGACCACCATGCCCCGCGTGCGGACGGCGTGCTGCCGCGGGCGCCGATCGTGCACCCGGCGATCTGCGGCTATCCATGCGCGGAGCTCTGCGCGACCGCGGTTGCCTACAAGCTGGCCCAGGCGCTGTGGGAGGCCGGCGGGAGCGATCCGCGCGCGAGCTGGAGGAGGATCTCGACCTGGTAGCGCTGGCGACGATCGCCGACGTCGTGCCGCTGGTGGGGGAGAACCGCACGCTCGTCCGGCGCGGGCTGCGCGCGCTGGCGGGCACGGCGAAGCCGGGACTGCGCGCGCTGATGGCGGTCGCGCGCGTAGATCCCGGCAAGCGTCGACGAGCGCGTCGGTCGGATTCGCGCTGGCGCCACGGATCAACGCGGCGGGACGCCTGTACCGCGCAGACGCGGGCCTCGAGCTGATCATGACCGAGGATCCCGTGCGCGCGGCGCAGATCGCGGAGGAGCTCGACCGCGCCAACAGCGAGCGCCGGCAGACCGAGATGCGGATCCGCTTCGAGGCCGAAGCGCAGATTGCCGCAGCTGGGCGAGCGCGCCGGCCTATGTGCTCGCGGGCGAGGGCTGGCACGCGGGCGTGATCGGGATCGTCGCCTCGCGCCTGGCCGAGCGCCACCGCCGCCCGGTCGTGCTGATCGCGCTGGACGGCGAGACGCGGGAAGGGATCGGGGCGCAGTATCGAGGGCTTCGACCTGCTCGGCGGGCTCACCGCCTGCGCGGCGCACCTGCGGCGCTACGGCGGCCATCGCGCCGCCGCCGGCCTGGAGATCGAGCGCGACGCGCGTGGAGGAGTTCGCCGAGGCACTCTGCGCACACGCCGAGCACGTGCTCGCGCCGAGGACAGGTCCGGTCGAGCGGGTCGACGCCGTGGTCGGCGGCGATGAGCTCGGGATGGAGCTCGCCGAGGAGCTGCAGGCGCTGGCGCCGTTCGGCAGGGGCAACCCGGCTGTCTCGCTGCTGGTCGCGGACGCGACCTTCAGCGATGTGCGGCCGATGGGCGAAGGCAAGCACGCGCGCTTCACGGTCGAGTCCGGCGGCGCGCGCGCGCGTGCGGTTGCGTTCGGAACGGCGGGCGGCTGCCGGTCGGGGAGGGCGAGCCGGTCGAGGCGACGTTCGCGCTCGAGGTCAACGAGTGGAATGGCGTCAGCGAGCCCCGGCTGGTGCTGCGCCACGCGCAGGCCGCGCCGAGCGGCCGCTGGAGGAGCTCGACCGCCGAGCCGCAGTATCGAGCGACGGCGGTTCCGTCCGCGGAGCCGAGAAGAGCTCGGGGCTGTCCGCGTGAGCCCTGAGTGGCGAGCTCGTCCTCTTCCTCTTGAGCGGTGGCCACGACTCCACGAGCGGACCGCTGGCAATCCGCGACGGGTTCCCAGAGCGCCCTGTGGCGGAGCGCCGCCGAAGCGACCCGGACGATCCCCGCGCCGCGAGGTTCGGCGCGGATCGCAGCGCGCGGACGCGCCGCCTGGATCTGAGCGAGCCCGAGCGGCGGCTGCTGGGCGACCTGTTCGCGATCGTCTCAGAGCACGCGGCCGACTCGGCCGTCGAGATCGACCGCGGACGCGTCCAGGACGCGTTCGTGTTCGCGTGCGAGCACCACGCCGCGCAGCGGCGCAAGTCGGGCGAGGACTTCATCGTGCACCCGGTCGGCGTGGCGCGCATCTGCGCCGGGCATGCGGCTGGACACCGAGACGCTGTGCGCGGCGCTGTTGCACGACACGGTCGAGGACACCTCGGCATCGATCGAGGAGGTGCGCGCGCGCTTCGGCGAGGAGATCGCGGCGATCGTCGACGGCGTGACGAAGCTGACCGGCATCACGTTCCAGTCGCGCGACGAGGCGCAGGCGGAGAACTACCGCAAGATGATGGTGGCGATGGCCACCGACGTGCGGGTGATCCTGATCAAGCTCGCCGATCGGCTGCACAACATGCGCACGATCGAGGCGATGGCAAAGCAGAAGCAGATGGAGAAGGCGCGCGAGACGCTCGAGATCTACGCGCCGCTCGCCCATCGCCTGGGTATCCACGCGATGAAGTGGGAGCTCGAGGACCTGGCGTTCGCGACGCTGCACCCACGCAAGTACCAGGAGATCAAGGGTCTGGTCGCCCAGCAGCGAGACGACCGCGAGCGGCTACGTGAGCGAGGCCGGCGAGTACCTGTCGCGCGAGCTGGCGGAGCTGGGGATCCAGGCTCAGATCGCCGGGCGGGCCAAGCACTTCTACTCGATCTATTCGAAGATGACGAAGAAGGGCCGCGAGTTCAACGAGATCTACGACCTCACGGCGATGCGCGTGATCGTCGACTCGGTGAAGGACTGCTACGGCACGGTCGGGGTGATCCACTCGCTGTGGAAGCCGCTGCCCGGGCGCTTCAAGGACTTCATCGCGATGCCGAAGTTCAACATGTATCAGTCGCTGCACACGACGATCATCGGGCCCGAGGGCCGGCCGCTGGAGATCCAGATCCGCACGCAGGAGATGCACGAGATGGCCGAGTTCGGCGTGGCTGCACACTGGATGTATAAGCAGCCGCCGGGCGCCGCCGACGAGGAGACGGCGGGCGCTCGGGACGCGGAGAGGACACCAAGCTGAAGTGGCTGCGCTCGATGCTCGACTGGCAGAAGGAGCTGTCGGATCCACAGGAGTTCATGGAGACGCTGCGCACCGACCTGTTCGAGGACGAGGTCTACGTGTTCACGCCCAAGGGCGAAGTCAAGTCGCTGGCGGCCGGCGCGACGCCGCTGGACTTCGCCTACGAGGTGCACACCGAGATCGGCCACCGCTGCGTCGGCGCGCGCGTGAACGGCAAGATCGTGCCGCTGCACTACGAGCTGCGCTCGGGCGACATCGTCGAGATCCTCACCGCCAAGCGCGAGCGCGGTCCTTCGCGCGACTGGCTTGCGATGGTCAAGACGACCCGCGCGCGCAACAAGATCAAGGCATGGTTCAAGGCGGAGTCCCGCCAGGACACCGAGCACACCGGCCGCGAGCTGTTGCAGGAGCACCTGCGCAAGCAGGGTCTGCCGGCGCAGAAGATCACCGGCTCGGCGCTGCTCGCCGACGTGATCCGCGAGGTCGGCTATCGCAAGGCCGACGACTTCTACATCGCGCTGGGCGCGGCCAAGGTCTCGCCGAAGATCGTCGTCAACAAGGTGATGCAGCGCCTGAAGCAGGGCGAGGCCGCCGACGGCGAGGCGAGCGCCGTCGACCTGCTGCAGGTGGGACGCTCGCGGCGGCGCCCGACGAAGTCCTCCGGGCAGTACGGGATCAGGGTCGAGGGGGTCGAGGACGTGATGCTGCGCCTGGCCAAGTGCTGCCGGCCGGTGCCCGGGGACGAGATCGTCGGCTACATCTCGCTCGGCCGGGGGATCACGATCCACCGCGAGGACTGCCCCAACGCGGCGCTGCTGCGCAAGGACCCCGAACGGTTCACGGACGTCGCCTGGGAAGGCGATCAGTCCACGGCGTTCGTCGTCGAAATCCAGATCGACGCGTGGGATCGCCACCGCCTGCTCGAGGATCTCTCGCGCGTGTTTTCGGAGTCCGGCGCGAACATCCTCGAAGCTCGCTGCCTGTCGACTCCGCCGATGGTCAAGAACCGCTTCGTCGTCGAGGTGGCCGACACGCACGCGCTGAAGGGCGCGATCACGCGCATGCGCAACATCGAGTCGGTGTTCGATGCCTATCGCGTGACGCCCGGCGGCGCGACGTAGTCGCCTCAGGCGACCACGGAGAGCACTGCGGGCATGATCGAGTAGCGCGCCTCGAGGACCTCGCCGAGGTAGTCGCCGTCGACCTGCAGAGGCAGCGTGCGCTCGTCGGCGCTGCGCACGGTCAGCTCGTCGGCCGCCGGCAGCCCGGTCACCTGCCGGTGGCGAACGACACGCGCCCGGCGCGAGAAGGCGCGCCAGGCGATGAAGGGCATCGAGACGAGCGTCGCGCGATGCAGGACGCCTCCGGCGAGCGTGCCCGAGTCGAGCGCGGCGCCGTCGGCGATCTCGATCGGGCGGTTTTGGAAGTAGGTGAAGGGCGAGCCGTTCTGGACGATCGCGGTCACGCCGGCAAGCGTCTCGCCGCCGGCCTGCACCTCCAGACGCGGGCGGGCGCAGCAGGTAGCGCCGGGCGAAGGTGCTGACGGCGACCCAGGTGAAGAAGTAGGGCCCGAAACGGGCCTTCATGCGCGGGTTGGAGTCGACGCGCTCGACTACGCTCGCGTCCAGGCCGAGGCCGGAGGCGAAGGTGAAGCAGCGCCCGTTGACGACCCCAAGGTCGACTTTGCGAGGGCGCCAGTCGTCGGCCATCGCGAGCAGATGCTCGGTGGCGTCGACGACGTCGCCGGGGATGCCGAGCATCTTGCCGAACACGTTGGCCGAGCCGCCCGGCAGGCAGCAGAGCGGGGTGGAGGAGCCGAGCAGGCCGTTGGCGGCTTCGTTGACGGTGCCGTCGCCGCCGAAGGCGACGACGACGTCATAGCCCTCGTGCGCGGCCTCGCGACACAGCTCGGTGGCGTGACCGCGGGCCTCGGTGTCGACGGCGTCGACTTCGAAGCGGCCCTGCAGGGCATAGACGACGAGGTGACGCAGGCGGTCGGAGACCGTGGTGGCGTAGGGATTGACGATGATCAGCATGCGCCGCTTGCGCGCGGGCAGGGCGGGCTCGAAGTCCTCGGGGGCGTCGCTGGTCTCGTGTGGGGAGTCGCTGACCCTGGGCGATACGCTCATCGCCTAGGCGTACACCGCGCGCGGGGAGGCGTTACCGTTCTCTTCGCGTTCGCCGAGATGCTTGCTAAACTTCGCGGCGAACATAGCTGGACACATCCAGAGGGGTGGAGGGACTGGCCCTACGAAACCCCGGCAACCACCGTCACGTCACAGCGGGAAGGTGCCAATTCCAGAGAGATGTGTGGCGGGCCTTCGTGCTCTTCGCCACACCGGTGACACGGCGAAGACTAGAACGAAGGGAACGCGCAATGGCTGTCAGTCATCTGGAGTGCAAGGAGTGCAAGGAGAAGTACCCGCTGGAGGCGCTGTACGTGTGCGAGCGCTGCTTCGGGCCGCTCGAGGTCGCCTACGACCACAGTCGTCTCGAGGGCGACGTCGGGGAGCTGCGTCGCCGCATCCAGGGGGGTCCGCAGAACATCTGGCGCTACGCCGACTTCCTGCCCCTCGCGGGCGGCCCTCCCGGCCCGTCGGGCCGGCTGGCGTCGCGCGTGGGGCTGCCGGCGGGCTGCACGCCGCTGATCCGCGCCGACAGGCTCGCAGAGCGGCTCGGGCTGCGCGAGGTGTGGGTCAAGAACGACGCCGCCAACCCGACGCACTCGTTCAAGGACCGGGTCGTGTCGGTCGCCACGGCGCGGGCGCGCGAGCTCGGGTTCGAGACGATCGCGTGCGCGTCCACAGGCAATCTCGCCAACTCCGTAGCTGCCCACGGAGCGGCATTGGGATTGGACTCATACGTCTTCATCCCCGCCGATCTCGAGGAGCAGAAGATACTCGCGACAGGCGTTTACGGGACGAAGCTCGTGGGCGTGGAGGGCAACTACGACGACGTCAACCGCCTGTGCACGGAGCTGTGCGCCGAGCGGGACTGGGCGTTCGTGAACATCAACCTGCGCCCCTACTACGCCGAGGGGTCCAAGACGCTGGCGTTCGAGATCGCCGAGCAGCTGGGCTGGGAGCTGCCGGACCGCTGCGTGGTGCCGGTCGCCTCGGGCTCGCTGTTCACGAAAATCGCCAAGGGCTTCGAGCAGTGGCGCGAGATCGGGCTGCTCGCGGGCGAGCTGCCGCGGATGAACGGCGCTCAGGCCGAGGGCTGCTCGCCCGTGGCCAGCGCATACGCCGCCGGCCACGACGTGTGCCGGCCGGTGAAGCCGAGCACGATCGCCAAGTCGCTCGCGATCGGCAACCCCGCCGATGGCCCTTACGCGCTCGACCTGGCCAGGCGCACGGGTGGCGGCGTCGATGCGGTCTCAGACGATGAGATCCGCGCTGGCATCAGGCTGCTGGCCGAGACCACCGGCGTCTTCACGGAGACCGCCGGCGGCGTCACGACCGCGGTGCTAGCCAAGCTCGCCGCGCGCGGTGAGATCGACCCGGATGAGCGTGTGGTGCTGGTGATCACGGGCGAGGGGCTGAAGACACTGGACGCGGTGCGTGGCTCGTTCGAGACCCACACGATCGCTCCCACCGTGGAGGCTTTCGAAGCGGGCGTCTCCGAGACGGTTGTGAGCCGCGGTGCGCCGGCCGGCTCGGCGGTGGCGGTCTGATGAGCGTGGTCGTGAAGATCCCCACGCAGCTGAGGGCGGCGGCCGGCGGCGAGGCCGAGACGCAGGTGGACGGTGCGACGGTGCAGGAGGTGCTGGACGGACTGTTCGAGCGCCACGACGAGCTGCGCACGCGTCTATATGACGACGACGGCTCGCTGCGGCGCTTCGTCAACGTCTATCTCGCGGGCGAGGACATCCGCTTTCTGGACGGGCTGGCCACACCGGTCGTAGACGGCGCGGAGTTGACGATCTTGCCGGCGGTCGCGGGCGGCTGACGCCGGAGGGCTGCTCAGCGCTCGGCGGTGACGCGCGATTCCAGGCGCTTGCGTAGCTCGGCCCCGCGGCCGGCCGCGACCGCACGCGCGGCGCGGGCCTCGGTCAGCTCGAGGCCGCGCGCGTGGGCGAAGTCGAGCAGGTCCTGGCGCTCCTCGCCCTCACGCGCGGTACGCAGGAACAGCCAGCAGAACAGGCAGATCGTGAGGATCGACTCCTCGACCATCATAATCGCCCCCGCGATGTTCTGATCGGCCACGGGCGAGATGTGGAAGTGGGCGTCGCCGCTGATGTAGAACGGGTAGAAGACGGTGGCGGACCAGAGGAAGACGTTGCCGAGGACGGTGCCGGCGAGACGCACGGCGATGATGTAGACGAGCTTGCCGAGGTTGCCGAACCACGCAGGGGTGGGGGCGGGCCGAACAGGCACATCCACATGTTGATGCCGAAGCCGAGGAACATCGCGTGCTCGAGGGCGTGAATGCCCGTGTGGCGCAGGGCCGCCTGATAGAGGACCGGCAGGTGCCAGACGTACAGGTCGATCGTCCACAGAGGGAAGGCCACGACGGGATGGGTGAGCGCGCGTAGGCGGTCGAACGCGCGAATGCGCAGGACCGGCACGAGCATCGGGCCGGTGAGGCCGAGGACGATCAACAGCGCGGCGATGTCGCCGAGCAGGAGGTGCTCGATCATGTGCGCGAACAGCAGGTCCTGACTGGCGGCGCCGAGCGATGTGAGCGCGACGGCGATGACGACGAAGCCGGCATAGAAGCAGGCTTGGCGCCAGCCGGGGACCGGTCGGTCCTCCAGTGCGAGGGTACGAACGCGCCGCGCGTACAGCATGCCGACGAGCGCGAGCGGGCCGAGCTGGAAGGCGTCGGAGAGGTCGGCCGAGACGGCGAGTGGGAGGGGGAGCATGCATCTGGAGGGTACGGGTTGGGCAGGTCCTAAAGCATCGATCAGATCCCTATTGGGGCTCTAACCGCGCGGGTGGAGCCAGAACGATGCGTAGACTGGCGCGGGCATGAAGGCCTCCTTCCGCCGCACACTGCCGCCCCTGCTCGGCGGCCTCGGCGGCGCGGCGCTGGCGTTGCCCGCAAGCGCCCAGGCGCACGGGATCGTCGGCAAGGCCGATCTGCCGATTCCGGTGTGGCTGTTCAGCTGGGCGGCGGCGATCGTGCTGGTGGTGTCGTTCGTGGCGCTGTCGACGATGTGGACGGCACCAAAGCTGCAGGAGCGCCACCGGCGGCGTCTGATCGGGATCCCCCGGCCGCTGGAAAGGCTCGCGGGCCTGGTCGGGGTGGGCCTGTTCGCGCTCGTCGTGTACAGCGGGTTCGCGGGCGCGCAGGTGTCGCAGGCGAACTTCGCGGTGACGTTCGTCTACGTCGTGTTCTGGGTCGGAATGCCCGTGGCGAGCGTGCTGTTCGGCGACATATTCAGAGCGCTCAACCCGTGGCGTACGAGCGCGCGCGCGATCGGGTTGGTTGTGCGCGCGATCCGTCGTGACGGGAAAGGCGCGGCGCCGCTGCGTTATCCGCGATCGCTCGGGTCATGGCCGGCGGTGGCGGGGATCGTTGGATTCGCGTGGCTCGAGCTGGTGTACGAACCGGGCTTGCGCGACCGGCCGTCGACGCTCGCCGCCCTGTCGGTCGGGTACTTCGTGGCAATGCTCGTGGGGATGGGGCTGTTCGGGGTGGAGGAGTGGGGAGACCGGGCGGACGGTTTTGGGGTGTATTTCAGCCTATTGTCACGACTGTCGGCGCTCGTGCGCGGAGAGGACGGGGCGGTGTATGTGCGCCGTCCTCTGAGCGGGCTCACGGATCTGCCTGTGGGGCCGGGCACGGTGAGCTTCATCTGCACGCTGATCGGCACGACGACGTTCGACGGGTTCAGCAACGGCGGGATCTGGCGCAACAACGAGCCGAGCGTGCAGAGCTTGTTCTCCGGGCTTGGTTTCGGGCCGACGGTTGCTCTCGAGCTGGCCTATTCGGTCGGGCTGGTAGCGTGCATCCTGCTGGTGATCGCGGTCTACCGGCTCGGGATCCGCGGCGTGCACGGTGTCAGCGTGCACTACGGACGGGACGAGCTGGCTCGCACGTTCGCGCACATGCTCGTGCCGATCGGGTTTGCGTACGTGGTCGCGCACTACTTCTCGCTGCTGATCTGGCAGAGCCAGGCGATGATCTACCTGGCGTCCGATCCGCTTGGCGACGGCGCCAACATATTTGGCACGGGCAGCTATGAGATCAACTACCACATCATCTCCTATGCGGGGATCTGGTACGTGCAGGTCGCGGTGCTCGTCGGAGGGCACGTGGGCGGGCTGATGCTCGCGCACGACCGTGCGCTGGTCCTGTACAAAGACCCGGAGGAGGCGGTGCGCAGCCAGTATTGGATGCTTGCGGTGATGGTCGCGTTCACGAGCTTCGGGCTGTGGCTGCTCTCCTCAGTGGGTACTTGAGCGGGGCGGTTTTGAGCGGAGCGGGCGGTATGAGCGGAGGCGGTCCATGAGCGACGCGGTCCGCGAGCGGCCGATTTTGGGAGACCCGGGGCGCGAGGCTTCGTCGAGCCGTGGCGGCGCCGGTCACCGCACCTGCAGGCGTCTGGAAGGTGGGCTGTGTGGCGCTCAACGATACGGTTCTGAGCGTGCCTCGGTCCGCGATTCTCGCTCTCATGGCAGTTGCGCTGCTGGCGCCGCCGGCCGGCGGCGATGCCCTGGCGTCGAGCGTCACGGGCGCCGGGGTGTCGAGCGAGAGCGACAACCCGATCAGCGATCAGGGCAGCAACTACAACTACCGTTCGGGCGTCACGGCGGTGACGCCGGGGGTGAAGGGGTTGAGCGTGCAGGTGCTCGAGTTCGCTGACCGCCTGCTGCTGAGCAACCGCACGGGGGAGACGGTCACGATCTACGGCTATCAGGGCGAGCCGTACGCGCGGGTGCTCGCGAACGGGACGGCGGAGCTGAACGTGCGCTCGCCGGCGACCTACCTGGACACGAGCTTCTACGGCAATGTGACGGTCCCGCAGAGCGCGAGCCCGAGCGCCACGCCGAAGTGGGCGGTGGTCGACCGCACGGGGCAGTTCGAATGGCACGACCATCGCATCCACTGGATGTCGCCGCTGATGCCGCCGCAGGTCAAGGACAAGAGCAGGCTGACGCTGATCTTCGACTGGCAGGTTCCGATCGAGGTGGGGATGCGTAAAGGCACGATCTCGGGCCAGCTGTACTGGACGCCGGAGAGCTCGAAGGCGTCGATCGGGGTGATCCTGCTCGGCGTGGCGATCACGGTGGCGGGATTGCTGTTCGTGCTGCTCGTGCGCAGGCGGCGCGCACGGACACCCGGGGGGACGGTCGCTGGGGCCTCCACATCCGGGTCGGGCGATCCGCCGCAAGCGGCATGGTAGAGGGGCATCCGGGGTGGAGCTCCGCCGGCGGACCGAGGTCGGTAGAGGCCGGGGGGCACTCGTGATAGATTCGTCGGAATGGCCCCATTGGCATGCTTGACGCACTGGTACATCTCGATGTTGTATGTCGTGCCGGTGCTCGCTGTCGGAGGGTGGGGCTGGTGGAGCACCAAGCGGATGTCGCGGCGCAAGACCCCGCCGGGAAGCACCGGCTCGGCCAGCTCGGCTTAGAGCCTGCTGGGCGCATGTACTAGTACATCCGTCCAATTTCCCCAATCGGGCTGGATATCTGCGTATATTCCCGCAGGATCGCTCAACTCAATTACTGAAAAGGCAAACCAGTCGCGAGGCGGGGGCGCAAAGTCAGGGGTCTCTACGAGATAGCTCGGCTGCCAGGCAAAACGCCATGGAGGGCTACTATCTTGTTTGCACGCGCACCACAGGGCATCTCTTGGAGTGCTGGACCACGTCGCGCCCGGATGTCGCAGTGGCAGGGCCGGGCCTCGGCGGCGGAGGAGAGCGGGTTCACGCTGGTCGAGCTGCTGGTCGTGATTTTGATCATCGGCATCCTCGCGGCGATCGCGATCCCGTCGTTTCTCGGCCAGAAGTCAAAGGCGTGGGATGCGCAGGCGAAGGGGCTTGCGCGCACGGCAGAGACCACTGCCGAGACGGTCGCGACCGACAACAACGGCGCATATGAAAAGGTCACGACGACCGAACTGCACAAGTACGAACCGACGATTCGCACCTCTGCCGGCGGCGGCGAAGCGTACGTGAGCAGCACGACCCCCGGAAAGAACGAATACACGGTGACTGCCACGTCGGAGAACGGCGACGAATTCACGATCACGCGGAACTCGAAAGGCGAAGTCTCGCGTCAGTGCAAAAGCGCGGCGGGCAAGGCAGACTGTGCAGGGAGTGCGTCCTCGAGCTGGTAGCAATCGTGGGCGGCTGAGCCGGGAGGGCCGCCCGGGGGGAGTCCGGCGCAAGGCGTGGCGAGCAGGGAGGCTCGCCACGCCGCTGGGCGCTCAGCCCTGAAAGCTTGCGATTTGGCGGGCGTTGTCATGCCCTGCATCTGACGTCCGCCGCCGCCGGGCTACGTGCCACTGCACGCTGCCAAACACGGCGCGTGACGGCCCGTGCCACCAACATGCTGCCAAACACCGTGCGTGACGGCGAGATGAGGGTTTCGACATTTCTTAACTAACATTGAGGAGGGCGTGAGTAGCATGGAGTTAGCTACTGACATGCTCACGCAAGCTCCCAACCGTGCTGCGGTGGAAGGATTGACCGAGCGGGTCGACCCGGTCGCCTGTCTGGACGAGCGCGTCCGCCGCCGGGCGACGCCGGACTGCCCGGCCGAACCCGGCCGCTACATCGAGGTTCAAGGCTCGGATGAGACGCTGCTGATCCCGCTGGGCACGGGCGTGACGCACATCGGTCGTGGCTTGGCAGCCGACCTGCATCTCGACGAGGCCTCGGTCTCCCGCCGCCATGCGATCCTGGTGCACCGCCGCGACGGCATTCGCGTGCTCGACGATCGCAGCTCCAACGGCACGTTCGTCAACGGCCGTCGCATCGTGCAGGCGGACCTGCAGAACGGCGACGTACTCGTGCTCGGGCGGGTCGTGCTGCGGTATCTGGAAGTCTGAGCGCGCCCGCCGATCGGGGGGCGAGTTGCGCAAGAGGCGGCTAGGCCTGTACCTCTTCCAATACGCGCCCGGCAAGATTCGAACTTGCGACCTCTCGCTCCGGAGGCGAGCGCTCTATCCACTGAGCTACGGGCGCCGACGATGTCGCATTGCGCGGCAACGCTGCCGAGAGAGCTTACCGTCGCGCTCGCCGGCCCCGTCATTACAGCGCGCCAATCCTGGCCCCGGCGCATCACATTCGGGCCCTCGCCGCTACCGTTGCCTGAATGGACCTTTCCCTGTTCTTCGCCGGCACCGGCGGGTCTGTGCCCAGCGCGCGGCGGGGGTTGCCCGCGATCCTGATCCGCCGGGGCGGCGATCGGCTGCTGTTCGACTGCGGCGAGGGGACCCAGCGCCAGCTCGTGCGGTCGGTCGGGCTCGCCGACATCGACTCCGTCTTCATCACCCACTTCCACGCCGATCACTGGCTGGGGCTACCGGGGATGCTCAAGTCCTTCGCCCTGCGCGAACGCGACCAGCCGCTGACCGTATACGGGCCACGCGGGCTGAAGGATCTCATGAAAGCGATGCGTATCGTCTATGGGCGGCTTCCCTACGAGTTCAACCTCGTCGAGCTCGCACCCGCCGAGACCGTCGAGCGCGACGGCTACCTGATCGCTGCTGTCCCCGTGCGCCATCGCAGCGACTCCTCGTTCGGCTATGCGCTCGTCGAGGACGCTCGCCCCGGCCATCTCGATGCGCGGCTCGCCGCCGAGCTGGGGGTCTCGCCGGGGCCCGACTTCGGACGGCTGCAGCGCGGTGAGACCGTCGCCGGGGTGGAGCCCGAGCAGGTGATGGGCCCTGCACGCGAGGGTCGCAAGGTCGTGATATCCGGCGACACCGTCCCGTGTGAGGCGCTTGCGCTCGCCGCGCACGAAGCCGATGTGCTCGTGCACGAGGCGACCTTCGCCGAGGAGGAGGCAGAACGCGCGCGCCAGACCGCGCACTCCACCGCTCGCCAGGCCGCCGAGCTGGCGCGCGATGCCGAGGTGCGGATGCTCGCGCTCACCCACATCTCCTCCCGCTATGCCGGCGGCGAGCTGCGCGACGAGGCGCGCACCGTGTTCGCCGCGACCGAGGCGCCCCGCGACTTCGACACGATCGAGGTTCCTTTCCCCGAGCGTTCCGCCGCCACGCTCGTTCGCTGGTCTGAGCGCCAGGCGCGCGAGACGCCGGCGGAGCCGGTCACGGCCGGCTGACCGTGGCTTGTGACTGTGATTGTGCAGGCTCGACCGGG
Organism: uncultured Solirubrobacterales bacterium; assembly: GCA_963784875.1. Taxonomy (GTDB): domain Bacteria; phylum Actinomycetota; class Thermoleophilia; order Solirubrobacterales; family Solirubrobacteraceae; genus Palsa-744. The sequence continues at coordinate 30,179 of CAWATE010000008.1, read as the reverse complement.
AGATGAGTGGGAGAGCTGAGGGGCCCCGGCGCATGCTTGTTGGCGGCGCGGCGAGCTCCCGTCGTCGACCGTTGATACAGTCCGGGCGATCCTTTAATCCGGTCCCGCGAGGCCAGGAAGGAAGCGCGATAGATGGGCAGCGAGAAGGTCGTCCTGCGAAGGGACGACATCCAGCGGGCGCTTATGCGCATCGCGCATGAGATCGCCGAGCGCAATCCCGACGCGCAGGCGCCGGCAATCGTCGGTATCCACCGCCGGGGCACCTTCCTCGCGCGCCGCCTGCAGGCTCTGCTCGCAGGGCTGCTCGATGCCGAGATACCGCTCGGGGACCTGGATATCGGCTTCTACCGCGACGACGTCGCCCGACGGTCGGACGCGATGCCCGTGCTGCACGCCTCGCACATCGACTTCGACGTGACCGCCCGCACGATTGTGATCGTCGACGACGTCCTCTACACCGGTCGCACCGTCCGCGCGGCGATCGAGGCTCTGTTCGCCTACGGCCGTCCCGCGCGCGTGCAGCTCGCCGTGCTCGCCGACCGTGGCCATCGCGAGCTGCCGATCCGGCCGGACTACGTCGGCAAGAACCTGCCGACCTCGCGCGCCGAGCACGTCCATGTGCGCGTCACCGAGCTCGACGAGCTGGACGAGGTCGCGATCGCCCCTGCATCTGTAGAGGTGGAGGCGTGAACCACCTCCTCTCGATGGAAGACCTCGATCGGCCCGCGATCGAGCGGATCGTCGAGCAGGCCGCGCGCTTTGCGGAGGTCTCAGACCGTGAGATCAAGAAGGTGCCGGCGCTGCGCGGGCGGATGGTGCTGAACCTGTTCTACGAGGCGTCCACGCGCACGCGCAGCTCGTTTGAGCTGGCCGCCAAGCGGCTGTCTGCCGACGTCGTCAACTTCGCCGCGTCCGGCTCGAGCGTCGAGAAGGGCGAGTCGCTGAAGGACACCGTACTCACGCTCAGCGCGCACAAGCCCGACGCGATCGTCCTGCGCACGCCGTGGGCGGGCGCCGCCGAGCTCGTCTCGGGCTGGTGCTCGGCGGCGATCGTCAACGCCGGCGACGGCAAGCGCGAGCACCCCACCCAGGCGCTGCTCGACGTGTACACGCTGCACAACCGCCTCGGCGGGATCGACGGCGCCTCGATCTGGATCGTGGGCGACCTCGCCCATTCACGGGTGGCGCGCTCGAACATCATCGCCTTTCGGCGCATGGGCGCGCGCGTCACCGTCGCCGGCCCGCCGACGCTGATCCCGCGCGGGATCGAGTCGCTCGGCTGCGACGTTCGTTACACCCTCGAGGAGCTGCCGTCCGCCGACATCGTCTACGCGCTGCGCATGCAGCACGAGCGCATGAACGACGTCTGGATCCCCTCGCTGCGCGAGTATGCAGCGTGGTATCAGATCAACGGACGGCGCCTCGGCCCCCGCCAGGTGCTGATGCACCCCGGTCCGGTCAACCGTGGCGTCGAGCTCTCCGGCGAGGTCGTCGACTCGCCCCAGGCCGTCATCACCGCGCAGGTCGAGGCCGGGGTGGTCGTGCGTATGGCGGTCCTCTACGAGCTACTGGCCGGTTCGGGAACGCTGGCCGGTTCGGGAACGCTGGCCGGTTCGGGGACGCTGGCCGGTTCGGGGACGCGACCAAAGGGAGTGTCTCCCGGTTCGGCAAAGGGAGTGTCTCCCGGTTCGCCGCAGGGCGCGTCTCCCGGTCCGGCAGGCTCGCGCGAGCCCGGTCCGCTTCCCGGCGGCTCAGAGTTCCCCAGGCAGCTGGCGTGATGGCCGCGCAATCGCTCCTCCACGGCCCCCACCGGCCGGCAGACCTGCTGCTGCGCGAGGTCCACGTTCTCGACCCGCGCACCGGGATCGAAGCGTGTCACGACGTGCGCGTGCGCGCGGGCGTCATCACCGAGCTCGGCGCGCCAGGTGAGCTGAGCGAGGACCCGGGTGAGGAGACGCTCGCGAGCCGTGGCGAGCAGCGCCGGATGCTCCTACCGGCTTTCTTCGACCCGCACGTGCATCTGCGTACGCCGGGACAGGAGCACAAGGAGGATCTCGACACCGGCACCCGCGCGGCCGCCGCCGGCGGCTACGGCGCGGTGCTCGCTATGCCGAACACCGATCCTGTGCTCGACTCGGCGCCGCTGCTGCGTTCGCTGCGCGACGCGGCGGCCCGCGAAGCGCGCATCCCCGTCGGCTTCCTGCCCGCGATCACCCGTGGGCTTGCGGGTGAGCAGCTGACCGACATGGCCGAGCTTCGCCAAGAGGGGGCGGTCGGCTTCACCGACGACGGCCGTCCGGTGCAGAGCGCGGGCATGCTGCGCAAGGCACTGCAATACCAGCGCCTCTGCGGCGGCGTGGTCGCGCTGCACGAGGAGGACGTGACGCTCTCGCGCGGGGGCAGCATGCACGAGGGCGCCGTCTCGGCCGCGCTCGGCCTCGCCGGGATTCCGACGATCAGCGAGTCCACGATGGTTGCTCGCGACGCCGCGATCGCCGGCTACGAGGATGCGCGGGTGCACTTCCAGCACCTGAGCTGCGCCGCCTCAGTCGAAGCGGTGGCAGCCGCCAAGGCGCGTGGCTGGCGCGTGAGCGCGGAGGTCTCGCCCCACCACCTGCTGCTGACCGAGGAGGACGTGCGCGGGATGGACACGCGTATGAAGATGCATCCGCCGCTCGCGACCGAGGGCGATCGCCTGGCGCTGCTCGAGGGCCTGCGCGACGGTACGATCGACTGCGTCGCGACCGACCACGCACCACACGCGCGCGACGAGAAGGAGGTTCCGTTCGAGCAGGCCCCGATGGGCACGACCGGCCTTGAGACGGCGTTCGCGGCGCTCTACTCGGCGCTCGTGCTCAGCGGCGAGCTGGACCTCGGCGTCCTGGTGGAGCGGATGACGGCGGGCGCAGCCCTGTTCGGGCTGCCGGTCCCGCGCATCGCCGTCGACGAGCCGGCGAACCTGACGCTGATCGATCTCGACGGGGAGTGGGTCGCCGGCGAGCGCGGCTGGGAGAGCCGCTCTGAGAACTGCTGCTTCGCCGGCCGGCCGCTCAAAGCTCGCGTGCTGCTTACGCTCGCCGCCGGAGGCGTCGTGTACCGCGAGCGGGCGTTTACGGTGGTGAGCTCGTGACGATGCTTGGCTGTCTGAGCGCGCCGGCGGACGGGAAGTCTCGCGATGTGAAGACGTCTCGCGATCGGCTTCGACGCGCGCGCGTGCGCGCCCTCGCGTATGCGCGCGCGCGGTCAAGGCAAAAAGAGAGAGGTTCATCGTGAGCTTGCTCGACCGCGGCCGGGCTGCGCTCGTCGTCGTCGACGTCCAGGAAGGGTTTCGTCCTTACGCGTCCTTCGACGCCGTCGCCGCTGCCTGCGCGAAGCTCGTGCAGGCAGCGCGCATCCTCGACGTGCCGGCGCTCGTCTCAGAGCAGTACCCCAAAGGCCTTGGCCACACCGCGCCCGAGGTCGGCCTGCAGGACGAGCGGCGGATCGAGAAGACCGTGTTCTCGGCCGTGCGCGCCGACGGGTTCGACCTCGGGGTCGGACGCGATCAGGCGATCGTGTGCGGGATCGAGGCGCACGTATGCGTGAGCCAGACCGTCCACGACCTGCTCGGCCGCGGCATCGAAGTTCACGTACCGGCCGACGCGGTCGGCTCCCGCCACGAGGTCGACTACCGGCGCGGCGTCGAGCGGATGGAGCGTGCGGGCGCCATTGTCCCCACGGTCGAGGCGGTGCTGTTCGAGCTGCTCGAGCGTGCCGGCACGCCGGAGTTCAAGGCCGTCCAGAAGCTGATCGTCTGAGATGACCGAGGCGACGGGATACGTGCTGTTGCAGGACGGCACGCGCTTCGATGGCGAGGCGTGCGCGGCGGAGGGGCACGCGGTCGGGGAGATCGTGTTCACGACCGGCATGTCCGGCTATCAGGAGTCGATGACCGACCCGTCGTTCGCGGGACAGCTGATCGCGTTCACCTACCCCCACATCGGCAACTACGGCGCGGGTTCCGCCGCGATGGAGTCTGAGCGGGCCTGGGCGCGTGCGGCGATCATGCGCGAGGCGTGCAACCGCGAGGACGCGCCCAGCTCAGAGCGCGGCTGGCTGGATTGGCTGGCCGACTGCGGCGTGCCCGCGATCAGCGGGGTTGACACGCGCGCTCTGGTGATGCACATCCGCGAGGCAGGCGCGATGCGCGGGGGCGTGTTCGGAGCGAGCATCGACGAACGCCAGGCACGTGAGCTGATCGAAGCTGAGCCGCCGATGGCCGGACAGGATCTGGCAGCGCAGGTCACGCCGCGCGAAGTCACCCGCCACGGACAGGACGGCGACGGGCCGCGGATCGCGGTGCTCGACACGGGGATCAAGGCGTCGATGGTGAGCGAGCTGGTGGCGCGCGGCGCGCGCGTGACGCTTCACCCCTGCACGAGCAGCGCCGAGGAGCTGCTGAAAGACGAGCCCGACGCGATCTTCCTGTCCAACGGGCCGGGCGATCCGGCGGCACTCGACTACGTCGTCAGCACCGTGCGTGAGCTCGTCGGCAAGAAGCCCGTATGGGGCATCTGCCTCGGCCACCAGTTGCTCTGCCGCGCGGTCGGCCTCGAGACGTTCAAGCTGCCGTTCGGCCACCACGGCGCCAACCATCCCGTCAAGGACCTGCAGACGGGGCGTGTCGAGATCACTTCCCAGAACCACGGCTTCGCGGCGGTCGGTCCTGGTGGCGCGCGCACGATCGACGCCGACGAGCCCGTGCGCTGGGAGACGGACTTCGGTGCGGCCGCGCTCTCGCACGTGAACCTCTACGACCGCACGGTCGAGGGCCTCGAGCTACTCGACGTGCCCGGCGGGACCGTGCAGTACCACCCCGAGGCCGGTCCCGGCCCTCATGACAGCCTCTACCTGTTCGACCGCTTCCTGGATCGAATTGCCGCGTCGTAGCGACATCCACAAGATCCTGATCCTCGGCTCCGGCCCGATCGTGATCGGGCAGGCCGCGGAGTTCGACTACTCCGGAGTACAGGCCTGCAAGGTGCTGCGCGAGGAGGGCTATGAGATCGTGCTCGTCAACTCCAACCCGGCGACGATCATGACCGACCCGGAGTTCGCGGACGCGACCTACATCGAGCCTTTGCTGCCCGGCCCGGTCGCGCAGGTGATCGAGCGCGAGCGCCCCGACGCGCTGCTGGCGACGCTCGGCGGGCAGACGGCGCTGAACGTCGCCACCGCGCTGCACGAGGACGGCACGCTGGAGCGTTATGGGGTCGAGCTGATCGGGGCCAACTACGAGGCGATCGCGTGCGCGGAGGACCGTGAGCGCTTCGGCGCCACGATGGCCGCCGCCGGGCTACGCATGCCGAAGAGCGCGATCGTCAGCGGCTGGCTCGTCGAGCCGGACGCAGAAGCAACGGGCGCGGGGGAGACGGGGCGGGTCGACGTCGAGCTGGGGCTGACGAACGCGCGGGCCGCGCTCCCCGAGGTCGGCTTGCCGTGTGTCGTGCGTCCCGCCTACACGCTCGGCGGCCGCGGCGGAGGAGTGGCCTACACCGAGGAGGAGTTCTTCCGGATCGTCGCGCGCGGGATCGAGGCCTCGCCGATCGGGCAGGTACTGCTGGACGAGTCCGTGATCGGCTGGGGCGAGTTCGAGCTGGAGGTGATGCGCGACCACGCCGACAACGTCGTGATCGTCTGCTCGATCGAGAACGTCGATCCGATGGGCGTGCACACCGGCGACTCGGTCACGGTCGCGCCGCAGCAGACGCTCACCGACTCCCTCTATCAACAGCTCCGCGACCAGGCGATCGCCGTGATCCGCGCGGTCGGCGTCGAGACCGGTGGCTCGAACGTGCAGTTCGCGGTCAATCCCGACACCGAGGAGATCCTCGTGATCGAGATGAACCCGCGCGTCTCGCGCTCCTCGGCGCTCGCGTCGAAGGCGACCGGCTTCCCGATCGCGAAGATCGCCGCCCGCCTCGCCGTCGGCTATCGCCTCGACGAGATCGACAACGACATCACCGGCGTCACCCCTGCGTGCTTCGAGCCGACGATCGACTACGTCGTCGTGAAGTGGCCGCGCTTCGCGTTCGAGAAGTTCCCCGGCGCGGAGAGCACGCTCACGACCCACATGAAGTCGGTCGGCGAGGCGATGGCGATCGGGCGCACGTTCCAGCAGGCGTTCGCCAAGGCGCTGCGCTCGCGCGAGCTGGACAAGCGACCGTGTCTCGACGCGGTCGGCGAAGCCGAGCTGCTCGAGAGCCTGCGCGTGCCGGGGGCTGACAGGTTCGAGGTCGTGCTCGAGCTGCTGGCCCGGGGCGTCGAGATCGAGCGGGTGCGCGAGCGCACGCTGATCGACCCGTGGTTCCTGCGCGAGCTGCAATCGCTCGCGCTCGACCCCGCGGCGCCGTTCGCCGGCGAACGCTCGTTCCGCTCGGTCGACACCTGTGCCGCCGAGTTCCCCGCGCGCACGCCCTACTACTACTCCGGCTGGGAGCGCGGCGCCGTCACGAGCGCCACCGGTGGCGCAGGACGTCGCTCGGCAAGCGAGGTGCGCCGCGGCGAGCGCGACTCGGTCGTGATCCTCGGCTCCGGCCCCAACCGCATCGGGCAGGGGATCGAGTTCGACTACTGCTGCGTGCACGCAGCGATGACCGTGCGCGAGTCCGGCTGCGACGCGGTGATGGTCAACTGCAACCCCGAGACCGTCTCGACCGACTACGACACCTCCGACCGCCTCTACTTCGAGCCGCTCACATTGCAGGACGTGCTCGCGGTCGTGGAGGTCGAGAGACCGAAGGGCGTGATCGTCCAGTTCGGCGGCCAGACGCCGCTGAAGCTCGCCGCCGGGCTCGCCGCCGCGGGCGTGCCCCTGCTGGGCACGAGCGTCGAGGCAATCGACCTCGCCGAGGATCGCGGGCGCTTCGGCGCGCTGCTCGATCGCCTCGGCTACAAAGCACCGCCCTACGCCACCGCTCACTCGACGGCCGAGGCGCTCGCAAAGACCGCCGAGGTCGGCTTCCCGCTGCTTGTACGCCCGTCCTACGTGCTCGGCGGGCGCGCGATGGAGATCGTCTACTCGCGCGACGGCCTCGCCGACTACCTGCGGCGCGAGGCCGCCGGGAGCTCCAACGACGCTGCCCCGCCCCAGAGCCCGGAGGGCTCTCTCTCAAAAAGCGTTCCCCCGCCCGGGCCCTCGCGGCCCACGATCTTTCTCGATCGCTTTCTGGAGAACGCGACCGAGATGGACGTAGACGCGCTGTGCGACGGTACGGACGTGTGGATCGGCGGGATCATGCAGCACGTGGAGGAGGCGGGCGTGCACTCCGGCGACTCCGCTTGCGTGCTGCCTCCGCACTCGCTGGGTGAGGAGATGCTCGAGCAGATCCGCACCGCCACCCGCGAGATCGCGCTGGCGATCGGGGTGGTCGGTCTGATGAACGTGCAGTACGCGGTGCACGGCGGCGAGCTGTACGTGATCGAGGCCAACCCGCGCGCCTCGCGCACCGTACCGTTCGTATCGAAGGCGGTCGGCGTGCCGCTCGCGAAGCTCGCCTGTCGGATCATGCTCGGCGAGCGGATCGCCGACCTCGAGCTGCCCCAGGGGCGTGAAGGGCTCGGTCACGGCGAGCACGTCTCGGTCAAGGAGGCCGTCCTCCCATTCGACCGCTTCGAAGGCTCCGACGCTGTGCTCGGCCCGGAGATGCGCTCCACCGGCGAGGTGATGGGGATCGCGCGCGACTTCCCCACGGCCTTCGCCAAGGCGCAGGCCGCCGCCGGGGTGCCGCTGCCGAGCGAGGGCACCGCCTTCATCACCGTCACCGACTCCGACAAGGCGGGTGCGTTCGCGGTCGCTCAGATCCTGCACGACAACGGCTTTCGCATCCTCGCCACGCGCGGTACCGCCGAGGCGATCGCGCGCATGGGCGTGCCGGTCAAGCGGCTGAACAAGATCGGCGAGGGCTCTCCCCACGTGCTCGACTGGATCGAGCGAGGGGACGTCGACCTGGTCGTCAACACGCCGACCGGCTCGGGCGCGCGCACCGATGGCTGGGAGATCCGTCGCGCCGCCGTCTCTCACGGCATCCCCTGCCTGACGACGCTCTCAGCCGGCGTCTCCGCCGCGCGCGCGATCGCCTCCGCACGGCGCGACGGCGCCCCGGAGGTGCTCTGCCTGCAGGAGCTCCACGGCGCCGCCGCCCGGGCCCACGAGCAACGCTCCCGCGCCGACCGCGACGGCACCGAGGTGGGACGTTAGTGGCCCAGGCCCCCTTCGGCCGGCGGCTGCTGACGGTCTCGGGCGCCGAGACGCTGGGCGCCTACCGGTTGTTGCGCGTCGCCGATCCCGACGGTCCCGAGCCCGAGCCCGGGCAGTTCGCGATGCTTGCCGCAGCCGAGCGCTGGGGCGGGGGAGAGGACGAGCGGCCGTACCTGCCCCGCGCGTGCTCTTTCGCCCGTTGGGCTCACAGCGAGGCGCACTTCCTGCTCGAGGACGTCGGACCGGGCACGAACAGGCTGTGTGAGCTGCGCGCAGGCGATCCTCTGTGGGCGCTCGGTCCGCTCGGAACAGGCTTTACCCAGCCGCCGCCGGGGCGCCGCGCGATCCTCGTCGGCGGCGGCGTGGGGATCGCGCCATTGGCGATCCTGCAGGACTCACTGGAAAGCGCCGGTGCGAGCGGCGATTCGCCGCGAGGTCGCCGTCGAGGAGCGCACGAGCGGGCGGTCGTCGTGCTGCTCGGCTTTCGCGATCGCGCGCGCGCGCAGAGCGCGGGCCTGTTGCGCGGAGCGCAGGTGACGACCGACGACGGCTCGGTCGGCCCGGGCTGCCTCGTCACCGAGCTGCTCGAATGGGAGCTCGACCGTGCCGGCGCGGCGGTCGTCTACGCGTGCGGGCCGGCAGGGATGCTCGAGGCGGTCCGTGCACTGTGCGCGCAGCGCGAAGTTCTCGCCCAGCTCGCGCTGGAGGCACCGATGGCGTGCGGGTTCGGGGCCTGTTACGGATGCGTCGTGCCCAAGCGCGACGGCACATACCTGCGCGTATGCGTCGACGGCCCGGTCATCGACGCGGCGGCGCTCGACAGCGTGGACGCTCACGCCGGAGCGCCCGCATGAGCGTCGAGTTCTGCGGCCTCGAGCTGGCGCACCCGGTCGTCAACGGCTCCGGCACGTTCGACGCGCTCGCGGCACGCGCGGCGTTCGGGGCGGCGCTCGACGAGGAGTTTCCGTTCGCGGCTTACGTATCGAAGACGATCACGCTCGAGCCCCGGCGCGGCAACCCGCCGCCGCGGCTGTGGGAGGCGGCGGGCGGGATGGTCAACTCGATCGGCTTGCCGAACAAGGGCTTGAAGCGCTATCTCATGGAGGACCTGCACGAGCTGGCGACGCTCCCGGCACCGCTGATCACGAACGTCATGGGTTCCACCGCGGAGGAGATCGCGATGCTCCTCGAGGCATGTGACGAGCGGACGGAGATCGCGGCGATCGAGCTGAACGTGTCGTGCCCGAACGTGAAGACCGGGCTGGACATCGGCGCCGATCCGGGGCAGCTCGAAGGCGTCGTGCGCGCGGTGCGCGCACGCGTGAGGAAGCCGCTGATCGTGAAGCTGACACCGAACACGGCCGATGTCTCGGCGTGCGCGCAGGGGGCCGAGGCGGGGGGCGCGGACGCGGTCTCGCTGATCAACACGTTGCGCGCGTTCGCGCTGGCGCCGGTGGAGCGCCCCGGAGGCGCCATGCGAGCATGGTTGGGCGGTGGCGGGGGCGGCCTGTCGGGCCCGGCGATCCGCGCCGTCGCGCTCGCGCAGGTGGCGGCTGTGGCCGGGCGCGTGTCGATCCCGATCGTGGGGATGGGCGGGGTGCAGAGCGCTGCGCATGCCCGCGCGCTGATCGACGTCGGCGCGACGCTCGTGGCCGTCGGCACCGAGAGCTTTCGAGACCCTTCGGCGGGCCTTCGCATCGCTCGCGACCTGGCATAGATCCGCATTTGCGCGGGTTGAGGATTGTATAGCCTTCAGTCCTTGCGTTTGGCCGTCTGGCCAAGGAGCGCTCGATAAAATCCCTGCAAACACGACATGACACTATCCACCAGCCTCGACACGACTAAACCTCGAGTCGAGGTTTAGATGAATTAATCGTGTTTGCTTTGCTCGGGGCTCGCCGGTGTGTAGACTCGCCGCCCATGGCGACGGCGACCCGAACGACGTCCTCACCCACCTCGATGGCCCCCGAGCGATCCCTCAATCAGAGGATGGACGCCCTCGCGCGGGCCAACCAGATCCGCATCAAGCGGGCGCAGCTCAAGCGCGACCTGAAGTCCGGCCGGCTGTCGATCCACACGCTGCTGCTCAGCCCGCCCGAGTATGTGGAGACGGCCAAGGTCTTTGACATGCTGCTCGCCGTGCCCAAGTACGGGCGCGTGAAGGTGAACAAGATCCTCGCGCACTGCCGCATCTCCCCGAGCAAGACGATCGGCGGGCTCTCAGAGCGCCAGCGCAGCGAGCTCGTCTCCCTGCTACGCCGCTGAGCCCCTGCTACGCCGCTGAGCGGCGCGATACTGCGTCCTCAGTCGCTCGCGTGCGAAGCACGCCACGCTCCTTGCGTCCTTGTCTCGCTTGCTCATCGACGCAGCAGGGGGCGCGGCGCATATACCTCGGTATCAATGTTCCACCGACCGCGCCATTAGGGTGGTCGCCGTGGCGCAAGTGTTTGTCATCACCGGGCCCTCGGGCGTAGGCAAGGGGACGCTCATCCGCGGGCTGATGGAGCAGCTGCCCTCACTCGAGCTGTCCGTGTCGGCCACTACGCGCGCGCCGCGCCCGGGCGAGCGCGACGGGGTCGACTACCACTTCCTCGACCGCGCCGAGTTCGACCGGCGGGTCGCCCTCGGCGAGTTCGTCGAGCACGCCGACTATGCCGGGCGCAGCTACGGGACGTTGCGCTCGGAGCTCGAGAACAGGGTCCGTGCGGGCGTGCCGGTCGTGCTCGAGATCGAGGTGCAGGGCGCCCGCCAGGTGCGCTGCTCGGTTCCCGGCGCCGTTCAGGTGTTCATCGCCCCGCCCTCGCTCGAAGCTTTGCGTGCACGGCTTGTCGGTCGCGGGACCGACGATCCGGCGGAGGTGGAGCGCAGGCTGCACGTCGCCGAAGACGAGCTCACAGCTCAGCCCGAGTTCACCCACGTCGTCGTCAACGACCGGCTCGAGGACGCGCTGCAGCGGCTGACCGCGATCGTCTCGCAGGAGCTCAAGGCCGGCGGGGCCGGCAGAGGCACTACACTCGAAGGTCAACAAGGAAAGGCTCCCCCCCGTGATCTCCCCTCGTATCGACCGCCTGCTGGAGAACGTCGACTCCAACTACGCAAGCGTGCTCGTCGCCGCCAAGCGCGCGCGTCAGATCAACAGCTACTACCACAACCTCGGCGAGGGCACCTTCGACGAGTTCCCGCCGCCGATGATCGAGACCGGCTCGAAGAACTACCTCACCATTGCCTTGGAGGAGGTAGCAGCGGGGAAGATCAAGTACCACTACCGCTAAGAGGCGCAATGTTGCACCCGGCGCTTGCCGGTCATGGCCCAGCCCTCTAAAACCAAGTCATGTCCCGAATCCTGCTCGGCGTCAGCGGCGGCATCGCCGCGTACAAGGCGCTCGAGCTGGTGCGCTTGGCGACCGCCGCCGGGCACGCGGTGCGCGTGGTGCAGACGCCCGCGAGCCGGCGGTTCGTCGGCGAGGCTTCGTTCGCGGCGCTGACCGGTGCGCCGGTGCTGGTCGGCGAGTTCGAGCGCGACCCCGCGCGCGGCGCGTTCCCCGGACAGCCGCTCCCGGCGCACGAGCCGCTCAGCCACCTGGAGCTCGTGGCCAACGCCGACGTCTACGTAATCGCTCCAGCCTCAGCCAACACGATCGCAAAGCTCGCTCATGGCCTCGCGGACAACCTGCTGAGCAGCTGCGCGCTGGCCGCCGGCTGCCCGCTCGTGCTTGCCCCGGCGATGAACAACCGCATGTATGAGCATCCCGCGACACAGGCCAACCTGGAGATCCTGCGCGAACGGGGCGCGCAGATCGTCGCCCCCGACAGCGGCCGGCTGGCCTCCAAAGGGGAGCACGGCGTCGGTCGCTTGGCCGAGCCGGCCCGCATCCTGGCGGCGTGTGAGACCGCGCTCGCGGGCGCGCCCGCGCCTCGGCTCGCACCCGAGCCCGACTTCGCGCCCGGCGCGAGTGATGTCCCGATGGACGCTTCCGCGAACGGCACGCTCGCGAGCTGGAGCGAACTGCGGGTGCTCGTCACCGCCGGCGGCACGCGCGAGCCGATCGACAGCGTGCGCTTCGTCGGCAACAGCTCCTCGGGACGGATGGGCTTCGCCCTCGCCCAGGCGGCACATGCGCGCGGCGCCGAGGTGACGCTGATTGCGGCCAACGTGTCGCTGCCCGTGCCGCCCGGTGTGAGCTGCCGCGAGGTCGGCACGGCCGCAGAGCTGCAGCAGGCCTGCGAGCAGGAGTTCCCCGCCTGCGACGTGCTGCTGATGACCGCGGCGGTGGCCGACTTCAGGCCCGTGGCGCCGTCCGAGGGCAAGATCAAGAAGGGGGGCCGCGCGAGCTTCGAGCTCGAGCTCGAGGCCACCGCGGACGTGCTCGCCGGTCTCGCAGCACGTCGCCGCGCAGGCCAGACGCTCGTCGGGTTCGCCGCCGAGCACGGTGAGGGCGCGGTCGAGAACGCGCGCGGCAAGCTGACCGCCAAGGCCCTCGACGCGGTCGTCGTCAACGACATCTCGCGCGCGGACATCGGCTTTGAGGTGGATGCCAACGAGGTGACGATCGTGACGGCCGCGGCCGGGCATTCGAGCAACCGTCGGCAGCACGTGGCGCGCGCCCCCAAGGCGCAGGTCGCCGAGGCGATCCTCGACGCCGTGGAGCGCCTACGCGCGGACCTGCGCGACGGAGCGTGAGCGCAGCCGCCGACGTTATGCTGGCCGATCTTTGATCGGTCGCGCCGATGCTATGCTCGATCGAGAGCTTTCGTGCCGACCGATCGGAGATCGGCCAGCAGACGTTCACAGTCGTACCGAGAGTGGGCGCCCGCCCGCTTTTTTTGCGTAAAGATCCAGTCAGGGAACGAGATGACCGCACTGCAGACCGATATCGAGAGGCGTCTGGCTCAGAGCGAGCCGGATGTCGAGGTGCTGCTCGCCGAGGTCCTCGGCGGCCGGCTGCTACGCGTGTATGTCGACCACCCGGACGGTGTCACGCTTGCCCTGTGCGAGCGTGTGACCGCGCTGCTCAGCGAGGAGCGCGAGCGCTACTCGCTGGAGGTCTCCTCGCCCGGCTCGGATCGCCCGCTGACCAAGCCCGCCCACTTTCGCCGCTTCGTCGGCCGGCGCGCGCGGGTACGCACGCGCCATCCTCGTCCGATCGCGCCGACCGAAGGCTCCCGGCCCGTGCGGAGCTTCACGGGCGAGCTCCTCAGGGCCTCTGACGAGGAGATCACGCTGGCCGCCGATGGGGGCGTCATCGCGATCCCCTACGCGGAGATCCGTCGTTCTAACCTCATCGACGAGGAGTAGGGAGCCCCAGGTATGTCACGCGAAATACTCGAGGCGATGCACGCGTTGGCGCGCGAGAAGGGGATCGAGCCCGAGAAGCTGATGGTCGCGCTCGAGGACGCCCTCCTGTCCGCCTACAAGAAGCAGCCCGGCTCGGCCAAGTACGCGCGCGTGGAAATGGACCGCGAGACCGCCGACTTCCGCGTCATCGAGCTGATCATCCCCGAGCGCCTGGAGGCGCACCTGATCGTCGAGACGATCGACGAGGAAACCACGGTCGACCCTGAGACGGGGGAGATGCGCGAACCGGAGGAACCGGAGATCGATCCGGCCAAGTTCGCCGAATATCGCGACCAGATCGACGAGCGCGACGTCACGCCCGAGGACTTCGGCCGGATCGCCGCGCAGACGGCCAAGCAGGTCATCCTGCAGCGCATCCGTGAGGCCGAGCGCGACATGATGTACGAGGAGTACCGCGACCGGGTCGGCGAGCTGATCACCGGCATCGTGCAGCAGTCGGACTCTCGCTACACGCTCGTGCAGCTACGCGAACGCGTCGAGGCGTTGCTGCCGAAGTCCGAGCAGGTCGAGGGCGAGCGCTACGACCACTCGCAGCGGATCAAGGCCGTCATCAAGGAGGTCTCGCCGTCGACCAAAGGTCCCGCGATCATCGTCTCCCGGCGCGACCCCGAGCTGATCAAGAAGCTGTTCGAGCTGGAGGTTCCGGAGATCGCCGACGGTCTCGTGGAGATCGCCAACGTCGCCCGTGAGCCCGGCTACCGCTCGAAGATCGCCGTCATCTCCCACACCGACGGCGTGGACCCGGTCGGTGCCTGCGTCGGGCCGCGCGGCTCGCGCGTGCGTATGGTCGTCTCCGAGCTGCGCGGCGAGAAGATCGACATCATTCCCTTCAACGACGAGCCCGCGCGCTTCGTCGCCAAGGCGCTGTCGCCCGCGCGTGTGCGTGAGGTGCTCGTCGACGACGAGGCCAAGCAGGCCACCGTGATCGTGCCCGACGATCAGCTCTCCCTGGCGATTGGCCGCGAGGGCCAGAACGCGCGCCTGGCCGCGCGGCTGACCGGCTGGCGTGTGGACATCCGCTCGGAGACCGAGTTCGCGGCCGAGGAGGCCGAGCACGGCTACGAGGAGGAGGAGGTCCAGGGCCGCTGCGCCGCGATCCTCTCCAACGGCCGTCGCTGCCCGAACGCGTCGCTGCCCGGCTCGCGCTACTGCGGCCTGGAGAGCCACCAGGCGCTCGCCTCCATCGCGAGCGACAACATCGCTGACCTGTCCTCCGGCGGCGAGACGGATGTTGCCGCGGAGGTCGAGGCGCCGGCCGGGGCCGCCGAGACCGCAGAGGAGCAGACGACATAGGGGCGCACGTGCCGCACCGCCGATGTGTCGGCTGTGGGCGGATCGCGCCGAAGCCCGAGCTCCTACGGATCGCGGCCGTGGGTGAGCGCGAAGGGCGCTTTCGCCGTGCCGTGCTCGACTCTGCCGGGACGCTGCCCGGACGCGGGGCCTACCTCTGTCGCGGCGGCGAGGCAACCGGCGAGCCGGTGGCCGAGTGTTTCGCGCTCGCCGCGCGTCGTGGCGGCGTCGCGCGTGCACTGCGCTGCGCCGTGACGCTCGCGCTCGACGAGCCCGGTGCGAGCGCCAAGGGCTCACCCAAGCTCGTAGAATCGGTGAATCGATGAGCAAGAAGCGAGTACACGAACTGGCCAAGGAGCACGGTCTCTCCAGCAAGGAGCTGCTGGAGAAGCTGCACGCTGCCGGGGTGGAGGCCAAGGCGGCCGCGTCTTCGGTCGAGGAGGCGCTGGCGCTGAAGGCGCTCGGCCAGGCCGGCTCAGCCGGGTCGACCAGCCCGAATGGCGCTCCCGCAGCTGCGCCCACCGTGGCCGCGCCTGCCAAGGGGGCCACGCCGGCTCAGGCAGCTCCGGGGGCCGCGTCCTCAAACCCACCGCCGGCTACGCCTGCGCAAGCCCCGGCTAGCGCGTCTGCGGCGCAATCCCCTCCAGCAAGCGCGCCCATCGCTGCGGGCGCGTCCCCCACTACTGCTGCTTCGAGCACCGCGGCCCCGACCGGTGACGCCGCGGCTTCCCCGGTCGGCGCGACCGCCGCGGGTGCGCCTGCCGCGGGTGCGGCGGCCGGGGCGGCAGGCGAGCGGGTGCGACCGACGCGCGACTCGCGCACCGGCGAGCGTACGCCCGGGGACATCGGGCCGGGGGGGCGCAGGCGCGTCGTGATCGACTCCCAGGCCTCGCGCCGTCAGCAGGGCGGTCCGGCCAACCAGCCCCAGCGCCGTCCCCGCCGCGGGCGTCGCCGGCGTGGAACCTACGACGAGACGATCGCCCCGATCGACGCGGCCGCGCTGGAGGCGACCGATGAGATCCGCGTCAACTCGGGCTCGACCGTCAAGGACGTCGCCGAGTACCTCGGCGTCCCCGTGCCCGAGATCATCAAGAAGCTGATGACGCTGGGGGAGATGGCGACGCTCACGCAGACGCTCTCCGATGACGCGATCCAGGTGCTGGCCGACGAGTTCGACAAGCAGATCGAGATCGTCCATGCCGCCGACGACGTCGAAGTCGAGCCGGTGTTCGAGGACGCCGAGGAGGATCTCGTCGACCGCCCCCCGGTGGTCACGATCATGGGCCATGTCGACCACGGCAAGACCTCACTGCTGGACGCGATCCGCGAGACCGAGGTCGTCGCCGGCGAGGCGGGCGGGATCACCCAGCACATCGGCGCCTACCAGGTGCACCACGGCGGCAAAGAGATCACCTTCCTCGACACCCCGGGCCACGAGGCGTTCACCGCGATGCGCGCCCGCGGCGCGCGCGTGACCGACCTGGCGGTGATCGTGGTCGCCGCCGACGACGGCGTCAAGCCGCAGACCGAGGAGGCGATCGACCACGCCAAGGCGGCTGAAGTCCCGATCATCGTGGCGGTCAACAAGATCGACAAGGAGGGCGCCCAGCCGGAGCGAGTGCGCACCGAGATGACCCAGCGCGGCCTGCAGCCCGCCGAGTGGGGCGGCGAGATCGAGTTCGTCGACGTCAGCGCGAAGACCCACGACGGCTTGGACACGCTGCTGGAGACGATCCAGGTGGTCACCGATTTGGAGGAGCTGAAGGCGAACAGCGGCGTCGAGGCCTCGGGAACGGTGATCGAGTCGAAGCTCGATCCCGGGCGCGGGCCGGTCGTGACGGTCCTGATCCAGCGCGGCACGCTGAAGGTCGGCGACGCGCTGGTAGCGGGCGCGCACTTCGGGCGGGTGCGCGCGATGCATGACTTCGTCGGCGCGCGCGTGAAGCGCGCGACCCCAGGCCAGCCGGTGGAGATGCTCGGCTTCGACGGCGTGCCGGAGGCGGGCGAGCTCGTGCGCGTGGTCGAGAACGAGCGTCGCGCGCGCCAGCTCGCGGGCGAGCGCGCCAACCGTCTGAAGACCGAGGCGCTGGCGCGGCGCTCCGGGCGCAAGGTCTCGCTCGAGGACGTCTTCAAGCTCGCGCAGGAGGGCACCGTCAAGGAGCTCGGCCTGGTCGTCAAGGCCGACGTCGCCGGCTCGCTGGAGGCGATCGAGGACGAGATCGCAAAGCTTCCTCAGCAGGAGGTCAAGGTCAACATCATCCACCGCGGCGTCGGCGGCATCAACGAGTCCGACGTGATGCTCGCGGCCGCCTCCGAGGGCGTGATCATGGCTTTCAACGTAAGACCCGTCGGCGACGCGCGCCAGATCGCCGAGCGCGAGGGCGTCGAGATCCGTTCCTACTCGGTCATCTACCGGGCGATCGACGAGCTGCGCGCGGCGATGCAGGGCATGCTCGAGCCCGCCGAGGTCGAGAGCACGCTGGGACAGGCCGAGGTGCGCCAGCTGTTCAAAGCGTCGCGCATCGGCACGATCGCCGGCTCGTTCGTGACCGAGGGCAAGGTCACGCGGGGCGCGCGCGTGCGCGTCGTGCGCGAGGGCACCGTGATCTACGACACGACGATCGGCAGCCTGCGCCGCTTCAACGAGGACGCGCGCGAGGTCGCCTCCGGTTTCGAGTGCGGCATCGTGCTGGCCAACTTCCAAGACCTGCGCGAGGGCGACGTGCTCGAGACCTACGAGACGCGACAGGTCGAGCGCGAGCTCTCGGTCTAGAGGCTCGAGCAGCGTCGGTTCCCGTCGGAAGGCGGATGGATAGGATGAGCACTGGACGTATACGTCGTGTCGATGAGGCGATTCGCCAGGTGTTGGGGGATGCGCTGGCAGGAGAGCTGAAGGACCCTCGTGTGGGATTTGTGACCGTGACAGACGTCAGAACCAGCGCCGATCTGAGCCATGCTCGCGTGTATGTGAGCGTGCTCGGCGACGCCGATGTACGGCAGGCGAGCATGGACGGCCTGGACAGTGCGCACGGCTTCCTGCAGCGGCGGCTCGCCGCCGAGCTGCGCCTCAAGCGCACGCCAACGCTCGAGTTCGCCTACGACGATACGACCGATCGTGCGCTCCGCGTCGATGCGCTGATCGACGAGATCGAGCGCTCTTGAGCAGCGACGGCCAGAGCTCCACGACGGTCACCCGCGAGCTCGTGCTCGAGCGAATCCGCGCGGACTCGCGCTTCGTGCTCGCCGCGCACGAGAGCCCCGACGGCGATGCGCTGGGATCGCTCGTGGGGATGCAGGGGCTGCTGACAGCGCTCGGCAAGGACTCCCGGATGTTCATCGCGCCCGACGATCTGCCGCTCCCGCGCGAGTACGGCGTGCTGCCGTTGGATGGCTTGATCCAAGCGCCCCCGGCGGACGTCGCCGAGCGCACCGTCGTGTTCTTGGACTGCGGCAACATCGACCGCAACTCGGCGAGCGTGCTGCGCGACGGGCGCCACCTGCTGAACATCGACCACCACCACGACAACACGCGTTTTGGCACGCTCGACCATGTCGTGCCCGACGCCTCGTGCACGGCGGAGATCGTCTGGGACCTGATGCACGGGCTGGGGGTCAGCCCGACGCCGATCGTGGCGCAGGCGCTGTATGTCGGGCTGATCACCGACACGGGGCGCTTCATGTATGAGAACACCGGGCCGCGCGCGCACGAGATGGCCGCCGAGCTGATCGAAGCGGGCGTCGACGTGCAGGCCGTGTACCGGCGGCTGTACGAGGAGACGCCGCTGGCAAAGCTCACGCTGCTCGCGCTCGCGCTCGAGAAACTGCAGCGCTTCGACTCCGGCGAGCTCACGTTGGCGGCGCTGAGCGCCGGCGACTTCGAGCGAGCCGACGCCGAGGAAAGCTACTCGGAGGGCATCATCGACCATCTGCGAGCGGTGCAGGGCACGAAGGTCGCGGTGCTCGTGCGCGAGCTGTCCGGCGGCCCGCGCAAGGGCCAGCACAAAGTCTCGTTGCGCGCGACCGACGACGACGTCGACGTGTCGATCATCGCGCGCGCGCAGGGCGGTGGGGGACACCGCCGCGCGGCGGGATTCTCGACGACGCTCGCGCTGGAGGAGCTGACGGAGTTCTTGCGTCGCGCGATCGCCGCACAGCTGCACGCGGCGTCGAACGGTCACGCCGCCCCATCGCTCGCCTAAGGCGCCCTGAGCCGCTTTTCCGCGTGAGACCGCAGACGCTGCCAGGCTCGACGGACGGCATCCTGCTGATCGACAAGCCGGCCGGGATCACCTCTCACGACGTCGTGGCAGCGGTCCGGCGATCGCTTGGGCGGGGCACCAAGGTCGGGCATGCGGGCACGCTCGACCCGTTCGCCACCGGCCTGCTGGTCGTGCTCGTCGGCAGGGCGACGAAGGCGCAGGAGAGGTTCATGAGGCTGCCCAAGCGCTACGTAACCGAAGCCCGGCTCGGCGCCGTGTCGAGCACCGGCGACACCGAGGGGAGATCTCAGAGACGGGACGACTGCCCGCCGATCGATCGAAGCTCGGCCGGCCGCCGCTGCCCACGGGCGAGATTCGCCAGCGCCCGCCGATGCACTCGGCGGTGAAGATCGACGGGGAGCGCGCCTACCGGCGCGCGCGCCGCGGCGAGCAGTTCGAGCTGCCAGAGCGGATCGTCACCGTCTATCGCTTCGAGCAGCTCTGGCATACCGGCGAGCGAGCGGGCTATGAGATCGAATGCGGCGCCGGCACCTACGTGCGCTCGCTGATCGCAGACCTGAACGACGCCTACTGCCTGCAGCTCAGGCGCACGGCGATCGGTCCGTTCGAGGTCGCAGACGCGGTCGCTCCGCCCGCACGCGACGTCCCCTGGGGCGACCCGCCGTTGATCGCGCTCGAGCGCGCCCTGACGATGCTCGAGCACAACGGCCGCCGTCCGCGGAGCGACTGTCCGGATCGAGATCGTCCGCAGTCGGCGAACACGCACCGATCGCAATAAGCTTTGCGGCCGTGAAGATCACTCGCCTGCCAGACGTCGAGCGCAGGGAGCGACGTGTCGCGGTCGGCACCTTCGACGGCGTGCATCGCGGCCATCGCGAGGTGATCGCCGGCTCCGACAGCGTGCTCACGTTCGAGCCACACCCCGTCTCGGTGGTCGCGCCACAGCACACTCCAAAGCTGTTGACGACGCTCGCGGTCAAGGCGGAGCTGATCGCCTCGCTTGGGGTGACGGAGCTGATCGTGATCCCGTTCGACGGTGAGTTCGCGGCGCGCGGCGCGGACGAGTTCGTCGACGACGTGCTCGTCGGGGCGCTCGGGGCCACCCAGGTCGCGATCGGCGAGAACTTCCGCTTCGGCCACAAGGCACAAGGCGATCCGCGATTGCTCGCCGCGGACGGGCGTTTCACCACCGTCGTGCATCCGCTGCTCGAGGTCGAGGGGGAGATCGTCTCCTCGAGCCACATCCGCGGCCTCCTGCTCGCCGGCGAGGTCGCCCAGGCGACGCACTTCCTCGGCGTGCCGTTCCAGCTGCGCGGCGAGGTCGTCCATGGCGACGAGCGCGGTCGCGAGCTCGGCTTTCCCACCGCGAACCTCGTTCCCGACGAGGACCTGGCGTGCCCCGGGCATGGCGTGTACGCGTGCCTGGTGGACGGCGGACCACTCCAGGGAACGGTGCCCGCGGCGGTGAGCATCGGCGTGCGCCCAACCTTCAAAACCGGGCGGGGCGAGCTGATCGAGGCCTTCGTCCTGGACTTCGACGGCGATCTGTACGGCACCGAGCTGCGGCTCGAGTTCCTCGAGCGATTGCGCGGCGAGCGGCGTTTCGACACCCCCGAGGCGCTGATCGAGCAGATGCACCGTGACGTGGAGCGCACCCGGGAAATCACTCGCGCCTGCTAGCCTGCCCCGCGATGGCAGCGATAACAACAGAGCGCAAGCGGGAGATCGCCGCGAAGTTCGGGGCCAACGAGCAGGACATGGGCTCGACCAAGGTGCAGATCGCGCTGCTGACCGAGCGCATCAACCATCTGACCGAGCATCTGCGCGAGCAGAGCAAAGACCATCACTCGCGCCGCGGTCTGCTGATGCTGGTCGGCAAACGCCGTCGCTTCCTGGACTACCTGCAGCGCCGCGACCTCGAGGGCTACCGCGCTTTGATCAAAGAGCTCGGCCTGAGAAAGTAAGCGGCACGGTCGATGAGCGTCGTCGCGCCAGGCACGCCTGCTCCGAGCTTCACGCTCGCGCGTGCCGACGGAGAGAGCTTCACCGAGCGGGACCTGCAGGGTGCGACGACGGTGCTGGTGTTCTACCCGTTCGCGTTCAGCCCGGTATGCACCGATCAGCTGCAGCTGTATGAGCCGGTGGTGAACGAGCTCGCAGAGCAGGGGGGCGCGCTGTACGGCGTCTCGTGCGATTCGAGCTGGGCGCAGAGCGCGTTCAAGGAGAAGCTAGGCGTGAGCAGCGAGCAGCTTTCGGACTTCGAGCCGAAGGGTGCCGCGTGCGCCGCCTTCGGCGTGCTGCATCCGGGTGGCTTTCCGCAGCGGGCGCTCGTGATCACCGGAGCAGACGGCGTCGTGCGCTTCAGCTATGAGGCGCCCTCCCCGGGCGAGCTGCCGCCCGTCGATCTGCTGCGCGAGGGCTTGGCCGCGACCGGCTCTTGATCGAGCCGGCTCGGAAGCCTGCCGGCGGGCGCTTCCAGGCCTGTCGCAGGCCCGGTTCGCTAAGCTCCGTCCGTACGGAATATAAAGAAAAAGACATGTTCCGCCGAGGGCACACAGCCGGCACGGCTGGGCCGGGCGGATCAGGAAGGCAGTAAATATGAGTAGTGATGCAGCTGTTACACGGGTCTCCGTGGAGATCGCGGGTAGCGAGATCTCGTTCGAGACCGGCCGGATGGCCAAGCAGGCCTCGGGCGCAGTCGTGGTCCGCCAGGGCGACACGATGGTCCTTTGCACCGCGGTGGCCGGCTCTCTGCGCGACGTCGATTTCCTACCGCTGACGGTGGATGTCGAGGAGCGCATGTACGCCTCCGGGAAAATCCCCGGCTCGTTCTTCAAGCGCGAGGGCCGCCCCGGGGAGAAGGGCACGCTCACGGCGCGCATGATCGACCGTCCGATCCGTCCGCTGTTCCCCAAGGAATGGCGCTACGACACTCAGCTGGTCGCGATCCCGCTGTCGATCGACCACGTCCACCCGTATGACATCCTCGCGATGAACGGCGCGTCGACGGCGCTGATGATCTCCGACATCCCGCTGCCGACGCCCGTCGGCGCTGTGCGGATCGGCAAGATCGACGGCAACTTCGTCGTCAACCCGCAGGAGCCCGACCTGCTGCCGGATGCGGAGAACGCTTCAGATCTAGATCTGATCGTCGCCGGCACCGAGGAGGCGATCCTGATGGTCGAGGCGGGCGCGAACGAGATCCCCGAGGCCGAGATCCTCGACGCGCTCGACATCGCCCACGCCGAGATCAAGAAGATCTGCGCGCTGCAGCGCGAGCTGGCCGCGAAGGTCGGCAAGGAGAAGAAAGTCTTCGAGACGATTCAGGTCGATCCGGCGATCCTCGACGCGATTCGCGCCTCCCATGGCTCGGCGCTCGAGGATGCGACGCAGGTAGAGGACAAGCTCGACCGCCAGGACGCGACCAAGGCCGTCGAGGCCGCGATCATCGAGCAGCACGCGACACCTGCTCCCGAGGGCGCATCTGACGAGCAGATCAAGGACGCACGCAAGCTCCGCTCGGCTGTGCAGATGGCGTTCGACAAGCTCGAGAAGTCGATCATCCGCGAGCGCATCGCGATCCACAAGAGGCGTCCGGACGGTCGTGGCGAGAACGAGATCCGCGACATCGCGATCGAGGTCGGCGTCACGCCGCGCACGCACGGCTCTGCGCTGTTCACGCGCGGGCAGACACAGGCGCTGAGCGTGGTCGCGATGGGCACGCTGAAGGAGGAGATGCGCCTCGACACGCTCGGGCTGGAGACGAAAAAGTACTACTGGCACCACTACAACTTCCCGCCGTTCTCGGTCGGGGAAGCGGGCCGTATGGGCGGCGTCAAGCGCCGCGACATCGGTCACGGTGCGCTCGCCGAGCGCGCGCTGGCGCCGATGGTCCCCTCGATCGAGGAGTTCCCCTACTCGATCCGTGTCGTCTCGGACATCCTCGAGTCCAACGGCTCCTCCTCGATGGCCTCGGTTTGTGGATCGTCGCTGTCGTTGATGGATGCGGGCGTGCCGATCAAGCGACCGGTGGCGGGTATCGCGATGGGGCTGATCAAGGAGGGCGAGGACTACATCGTCCTGACCGACATCGCCGGCGTCGAGGACCATCTCGGCGACATGGACTTCAAGGTCGCCGGCACCGAGCGTGGGATCACCGCGCTGCAGATGGACATCAAGATCACGGGTGTGACCTTCGACATCCTGCGCGACGCGCTTGCGCAGGCGAAAGAGGCGCGCACGTTCATCCTCGACAAGATGGCGGACGTCATCAAGACGCCGCGCGAGCAGCTCAGCCAGTTCGCGCCGCGAATCCAGACGATCCAGATCGACCCGTCGCAGATCGGCCTGCTGATCGGCAAGGGCGGCGAAACGATCCGCGGCCTGGCCGATGAGTTCGAATCGCAGATCGACGTCAACGACGACGGTCAGGTGCTGATCTACTCCGCCAACGGCGAGCTCGGCGACGCGCTCGTCGAGCGGGTCAGGATGATGATGAAGGAGGTCGAGGTCGGCGACGAGTACGTCGGCAAGGTCGTGAAGACGACGACCTTCGGCGCGTTCATCGAGCTCGCCAAGGGCACGGACGGGCTGCTGCACATCTCTAACGTGTCGCCCGGACAGCGGGTGGACACGGTCGAGGACGTGCTCAACCGCGGCGACGAGGTCAACGTGCGCGTGGTCGAGGTCGACCGCGAGCGGGGCCGCATCGGCCTGCGCCTGACCGAGGATCCCGACATCGCCGGTAAGTCGGCCGAGGAACTGGTCGGCGTCAGCGCCGGCGGCGGTGGCGGTGGCGGTGGACGTCCCCCGCGCGATCGCGACGGCGGCGGGGGCCGCAACGGCAGTCGCGACCGGGGACCGCGTCGTGAAGGCGAGCGCGGCTCGGGCCGCCCGCGCCACGGCGGCAGTGACCGTTCCTGACAAGTACACAGGCCCGCTGGGCGCGCCGGCCGAGAGACGTCGGGCGGCGCGCCGGTGAGTCCCGCAGAGAATCGCACCGAGGCAGAGCATCGCATCACGACGCTTGACAGCGGCGTGCGGGTGGTCACCGAGCGCGTGCCGAGCGTGCGCTCGGTGGCGCTCGGGTTCTGGATCGGCACGGGCTCGGCCGCGGAGGACGACAGCCAGGCCGGGATCAGCCACCTGCTCGAGCACATGCTGTTCCGCGGCAGCTCCCGCTTCGGCTCGGAGGAGATCGACCAGATCTTCGACGCGATGGGCGCCGAGGTCAACGCGGGCACCGACAGGGAGACGACGTCGCTGTACACGCGCGTGCTCGACCGCCATCTGGAGCGCGCGTTCGACGTGATGGGAGACATGCTCTGGCGGCCCCGTTTCGAAGAGCTCGAGGCCGAGCGCGAGGTCGTGCTGGAGGAGATCGCGATGTACGAAGACGACCCGCAGGACAAGGTCTTCGACGTGCTCGGTCAGGCCGTCTTCGGGTCTCATCCGCTCGGCCGGGCGGTGATCGGCAACGCGAAGGTGGTCGGCGGGGCCACGCGCGAGCAGCTGCGCGGGTTCCACGACGAGCGCTACGTGCCGGAGCGCGTCGTGATCGCCGCCGCGGGCTCGGTCGAGCACGACGCGGTCGTCGCGATGGCGCGTCAAGCCGAGCAGCAGCGTGAGCACCCACGGCCCTCATCCGTCACCGTTGCGCTCGGCGAGCCGGACTTCCAGCGGCGGGTGCGCTTTGTCGAGAAAGACACCGAGCAGTACCACCTGTGCCTCGGCGGCGCCGGGCTCGCACGCGACGACGAGCGCCGCTTTGCGCTGCGCGTGCTCGAAGGGATCCTCGGCGCGACTTCGTCTTCGCGGCTGTTTCAAGAGGTGCGCGAGCGGCGCGGCCTCGCCTACTCGGTGTTCTCGTTCTCGAGCCTGTTCGCCACCACGGGCGAGGTCGGGCTGTACGTGGGCACGCGTCCGGACAACCTCGCGGAGGCGCTGACGGTGGTTGCGAACGAGCTCGAGCGGTGCGTGCAAGATCCCGCAAGCGAAGAGGAGCTGACGCGATCGCGCGAGAACCTGAAGGGTCGCGTGGTGCTTGCGCTCGAGTCCACCGGGGCGCGCATGAGCAGACTCGGCTCGTCGGTGCTGAACGACATGGCGATCCTGTCCGTGGACGAGGTGATCGAGCGGATCGACGCGGTGCAGATCGCCGATCTGCGCGAGCTGGCCGACGAGCTGTTTCGCCCGGGGGAGCTGTCGGTCGCGTGCGTGGGGCCCGATGAGCAGGTGTTCCGCGCGGGACTCGAGAACGCCGCCCCGCTCGCGGGGGTGGCGGCGTGAGCACCGTGCTTGCGGAAGCGAGCCGGATGGCGCCGTCATGATCCGCGTCGCCGTGGCGGGCGCTGCCGGGCGGATGGGGGAGACGGTCTGCGCGGCGGTGCAAGGCGCCCCGGACATGGAGCTGGTGGGGCGCGCCGACCCGGCGCTCGGAACCACGCTCGAGGAGATCCTGACGGAATCGGAGCCGCCTGAGGTGGTCGTCGACTTCACCCAGCCCGATACCGCTCTAGGCAACGCTCTCGCGTGCGTGCGCGCTGGCGTGCACGTCGTGATCGGCACTACCGGGTTCGACCCGGCGCCGCTGAAACAGGCGCGGCCGAAGCAGACCACGACTCCTCGCCCAAGCGCGAACGTGCTGATCGCCCCAACTTCGCGATCGGCGCGGTGCTGATGACGCGGTTCGCCGCCGAGGCTGCCCGGCACATGCAGAAGGCGGAGATCGTCGAGCTCCATCACGACCGCAAGCTCGACGCGCCGAGCGGCACGGCCAAGCGCACCGCCGAGCTGATGGCACAAGCCTCCGGCGGCCCTGAGCCGCCGATCCACTCGGTGCGGCTGCCCGGCCTCGTGGCCCATCAGGAGGTGATCCTCGGCGACGTCGGTCAGACGTTGAGCATCCGCCACGACACGATCAGCCGCGAGTCGTTCATGCCGGGCGTGTTGCTCGCGGTGCGGCGTGTCCCCACGCTTGAGACCTCTCCGCTGATCGGCTTGGAGAGCCTGCTGTTCGAGACAGGCTCTCAACCCGTCATTTCTCCTGACGCGGGCACTCACGCTCATCCCGTCGCACGCGGGCATGGAATACTGCAGGAGATGCTGGACCTGGGAAAGATGCTGACGGCGATCGTCACCCCGTTCGACGCGCAGGGCGACGTCGACGAGGGCGCGTTCGTTGCGCTGATGGCCCACTTGGCCGAGAACTCATCAGATGGGTTCGTCGTGGCGGGGACGACCGGCGAGGCCTCGACGCTGACCGACGAGGAGCAGCTCGGCCTGATCGGGCTGGCCGTGGCCGAGCGCCCGCAAGGCACGACGATCGTCGCGGGCACCGGCACGAACGACACCCGCCACGCGGTCGCGCTCACCGAACGCGCGACCGAGCTGGGCGCCGACGCGATCCTTTCGATCACGCCCTACTACAACAGGCCGAGCCCGCTTGGCTTGAAGCGCCATTACGCGGAGATCGCGAAGGCGACCGACAAGCCGATCCTGCTCTACAACCATCCCGGGCGCACCGGCACCAACATCCCGCCCGAGCTGCTCTCAGAGCTCGCCCAGATCGACGGGATCGAGGGCGTCAAGCAGGCCAACCCGGCCGAGCTGCAACCGATCGACGGTCTCGAGATCTACGCGGGCGACGACGCGACGTTCGCGCGCACGCTCGACATCGGGGCGCCGGCGGGATCCTCGTCGCGAGCCATTTCGTCGGGCGCGAGCAGCGGCGGATGGTCGACGAGCCCGAGCGTCGCGCCGAGATCGACGAGTCGTTGCGCGACGTGTACGAGACGCTGTTCCTGACGTCGAGCCCAACGTGCGTGAAGGCGGGGTTGAACCTGCTCGGCCACGATGTCGGCGGGGTGCGCCTGCCGATCGTCGAGGCGACGGAGGATGAGCTTGCGGCGGTGCGCGCGATGCTCGAGCGCCACGGGCTCGATCGAGTCGCCCAGCGGGGGGGCGCCGCCGCGTGAGTCTCACCGCTGCGCGTCCTGCCCCTCGGGGGGCTGGGGGAGATCGGCAAGAACATGACGGTCTCGAGCAGGACGGCCGGATCGTGGTCGTCGACGTGGGCCTACGCTTCCCGACCCCGGAGATGGTCGGCATCGATCTCGTGCTGCCGGACTTCTCATATCTGCGCGAGCGCGCGAAGGACATCGAGGCGATCGTGATCACGCACGGCCACGAGGACCATCTCGGCGCGCTGCCGTGGGTGCTGCGCGAGCTCGGCGCCGAGGGTCATGTCCCGCCTGTCTACGGGGGCGGGCTGACGATCGCGATGGCGAGGTCGAAGCTCGACGAGCATAAGCTGCGTGACGTCGAGCTGAACGAGGTCTCGCCCGGTGAGGCGTTCGAGCTGGGGCCGTTCGAGCTGGAGATGGTGCACATGACGCACTCGATCCCGGACTCCTCCGCGGTCGCGCTCGGGACCGAGCTCGGGACAGTGCTGATCACGGGCGACTACAAGTTCGACCAGACCCCCGTGGACGGCGAGCCGGCCGACGTCTCGCGCCTGGCCGAGCTCGGGCGCGAGGGCGTGCTGCTGCTGTGCGGCGATTCGACGAACGTCGACCGGCCGGGGTTCTCGCCGTCGGAGTCGGTCGTGGGCCCGCACCTGGAGGAGGTGTTCGCCCGTTGCGAAGGCCGGATCGTGGTGACGAGCTTCGCGTCGAACATCCACCGTGTGCAGCAGGTCGTGGACGCCGCCGCAGGCGCTCGGGCGCAAGGTTGCGCTGGTCGGGCGCTCGATGCGCAAGAACGTCGGCATCGGGCGCAACGCTCGGCCACATCGAGGTCCCCGACGGGATGCTCGTTGGGCATCGCGAGATCTCAGACCTGCCCGACGATCGCGTCGTGATCATCTCGACCGGGTTAACGGTCACCCACACAGAGACAATGGCATGTTCACCGTCAAGGACAAAACCCTCAGCGTATTGCCAGACGAGACGCTCCCCGCAATTTGACGATCTACTGGACGAGCGTTCCGCCAGAGAGAACGACCCGACGATGGAACTGGATGCCCAACTGATCGGGCGGTACTCCACTGGCGCAATTCTGGCAAGGGTAAAAGCAACATATGAGAACCGATTGAACCAATGGGATTGCGTCGAAGAAGATGGCTTCGTTCGCTATTTCTTGCGCGTGCAGCCCGATTATGGCGTGCGGCGTCTGGCCTCGGCACCAAGTGCTTTACTATATGGAGAACTCGCTACGTGCCGTAATTCGCATGAATCATTGGGGTGAAGTAGAGCCTGGCATCATCGCCGGTTTGAATCAGCCTGACTCGAATCGTTCACGCCAGGCGGCGGAAACGTTGGCGCGCTATGGCACTACGAAAGCCAAGGCGGCAATTTGGTGTCGTATGCGAAGTTTTCATGAACAGTGGGCGCACCGTGGAAACGAGTTAGTCTATCGTGCCGGCATGTCCCGCGAACGGTCCGATGCCATCAACCTCCAGTTTATTCTGGTGGAATCGCTTGGTAAAGCGCAGGCATGGCTATTAAGCAATGAGGAAGTAACAGAACTAGAGAAGCTAACGGTAGGGCCGCAACGCGAGGACATCAAGCAATGGCACCGGAAGTCCCGGTCGATGTGAATATCAGCGCATGGTCTGACGGCCACGTTCAAGCAAAGATCCAGCAGTATGGTGTCCAGGATGTCCAAGTCCTCCGAAGGAAGCTGGCTCAGTTGCGGATGGCGGAACGCGATTTGTTCTGACTACCTCCGGTACAGGGGACTAAGTTAAGCGTTGGGGTACATGGCAGTTCGCGAAGTAGCTACCGAACATGGGCTGATTGTCGAAAGCATCGGTCAACAGTCGATCGGTTGCTTTCACTCTAGCCGGGCGAAACCAGTGACGGAAGTTACCGATTTTTGGCCGAAGGCGCGGCCAAACCGTCATTTTCCGACAAAGGGCGTCTACCGTTCTCGACTGAGAAGCTATGCCACTTCTCAATAGCGGCTTGGCAGCCTTTCACCAACAGTCCATGCTGTATCTGAGATTCCTTGGATTGTGATTCTATTTATTCAACGCAGCGACTTTTTTCTCTCCGTTAGTTCAACGCTTAATGATCCGGATGAGACCGAATGCAGGACGGTCCAACCGCCTTCGTGGTCGGGGAAGATAACGTTATCGCCGTCAGATCCGATGATTTCACCTTTCGGACAGCCGGTAGGGACCTTCTCCCCAGGCTTCCTTCGATCTGTGGAGGAACAGCCCAGCCGGTGTTTCTGTGCTCCTCATACATTCTGGCGTACGCGCTCCCACCACTGGTAGTCATGGCCACAGGTTGGTATCCCACGAGTTTGATCAGTACTAAGTAGGATACATCCGAGAAGGTTGCCTTCAGGACTGGCTTCAATCCAGGTCCTTGTGGTCCTCGACGGGGAAGGATATAAAGCCAATACGGTCGTTTGTCGCGAAAAGAAACCTGCCAGCAAGACAAAGTTGAATCGCTGTTTGCGGGATTATGGCCTCCGGCGATCTGCGACCAGAGGAAACCCTGACTACCGATCTCTTTCCCGGTGCGGTCATAGTGATGTCGAGCACGTTAAAGTCCTCGGGTCGCGCTTCCATCGGGTGTTAGAGTGCGTAGACCATGTCGTAGCCTGCGGTCCAGACGGTGTGATTGCGGAGCAAATGCCAGGAATTCTGTACGGTGGTGTTGTTACCCATACTGATTGTGCAAATGACCTTGCCGGTGAGATCAAGCAAATCAATCCGGCCACCTTTGTGGTCGCTCGCGTATGACGTAAGAACCCGAGCCAACACGCCATTCCCGAATCGACAGCCCAGACGCCCGTACTGGAGATATTCGCCTGCGTGTAGCAATTGCGAATAGACTGGCTTCCCGTCCGGGCCATAAACCGTGATGTGCTTGTAAACCGGTAGGTCCCAACTCGGCGCGTATCCACCGCTGTGCCAATTGGTTCCAGCGTGCCTTCAAACTTCTGATCTGATATTTGAGCCGTGCACAGGAGTGCGAACGCAAGAAAAGAAAAAGACAAAAAAGGATCTTGGCACAAATGTTGTCCTATCGTGCATTTTAATTGAAAACCAAGCCATCTAGAA
>CAWATE010000007.1:0-323892 GCA_963784875.1 uncultured Solirubrobacterales bacterium | reverse complement strand
CGGTGGACAGGGTTCGGCTCGACATCGCCCTGGAGCAGCGCGGGCTGGTGCAAAGCCGGGCGCGGGCGCGATGCGGTGCTGCGCCGCACGGTGAAGGTGAACGGCGTTCCAGCCGTGAAGCCCGGCCTGCTGGTCGGGACGGACGACAAGATCGAGATCGATGATCCGGCTGGCCGCTATGTGTCGCGGGCGGCGCTGAAGCTGATCGCGGGGATCTTGACCCGCGGCGGGATCGACGTGTCGGGGAATATTTGCCTCGATGTCGGCGCTTCCACGGGCGGGTTCACGCAGGTGCTGGCGCAACGCGGCGCGCGGCGCGTCTATGCCGTGGACGTGGGGCACGGGCAACTCGACCGGCGGGTGGCCGCGCTGCCGCAGGTGGTCAGCCTTGAAGGCATCAATACGGAAGGGATTCCGACGAGCCCGACATGATCCCGGAGCCCGTCGATCTTCTGGTGTGCGATCTGAGCTTTGTGTCGGTGACCAAGGTGCTGGGACCGGCACTGGGGCTTTGTCGCGAGGATGCCGTCATCCTGATCAAACCGCAGTTCGAGGTCGGTCGCGAACACGTGGGCAAAGGCGGAATCGTCAGTGATCCAGCCGCGAGTGGGGCAGCGGTGGAGGCCGTTGTCCGGTTCGTGACGGGCCAGGGGTTTGCGGTCCTGAACCTCCCTGCCCTCCCCGATTGTGGGGGGCGACGGAAACAAGGAAACGGTGGCGGTGTTCCGCCGAAGCTGATACATCGTCACTTGACGATGCAGTCGGCAGACCCGGCGCCCGCCTACCCCGGCGGAAGAAGCATCGAGAACAAGGATGACATCATGGATTATCGCCGCCTGGGCCGCTCGGGCCTCAAGGTCAGTGAATTTCCGTTCGGCGCATGGGTGACCTTCGGCAAGCAGGTGGGCGAAGACGACGCCGCCTCGATCATGGCCGCGGCCTATGACAACGGCATCAATTTCTTCGACAATGCCGAAGGCTATGAGCGCGGCAACGCCGAGCTGGTGATGGGTGAGGCGCTGAGCCGGCTCAACTGGCCACGCGATACCTATGCGGTGTCGTCGAATTCTATTGGGGTGGTGACGGACCGCTGAACCGCGGGCTCTGCCGCAAGCACGTAACCGACGCGGCGCACGCGGCGATCAAGCGGTTGAGGGTCGACTATCTCGACCTTTATTTCTGCCACCGGCCGGACCTCGACACGCCGATCGAAGAAACGGTGTGGGCGATGCACAACCTCATAACGAGGCCAAGGTGCTCTACTGGGGCACGTCCGAATGGACCAGCCAGCAGCTGACCGAGGCTTATGCGGTGGCGCGACAGTACAATTTGACGCCGCCGACGATGGAGCAGCCCGAATACAATATGTTCGCGCGGCAGAAGGTGGAGTTGGACTATGTGCCGGTCTATTCGCTGTACGGGCTCGGCACGACTATCTGGTCGCCGCTGGCCTCGGGCCTGTTGACCGGCAAATACAATAACGGTGTTCCAGCCGACAGCCGGGCGAATTTGCCGGGCTATGAATGGCTCATGCGGACTTTCGAGTCCGTGAAAGGCAAGGCCAAGATCGAGAAGGTCAAGGCGCTGGCGGTGCTAGCCAAGGACGTCGGTCTGCCGATCCACCATATGGCGCTGCTGTGGTGCAATGCCAATCCGCATGTTTCGACTGTGATCCTGGGAGCCAGCAAGAAGAGCCAGCTCCTCGACAACATCAAGGCGCTCGAAGAGCAAGGCGAAGATGACGCCCGAGGTGCTGCAGCGGATCGAGGATATCCTGGGCAACAAGCCGGCCGCGCCAAGGCGCTACGACGCCTGAGGTCTTCAGAATGAGCAGACGCCGGTAACGATGATCAGAGGCTGCGGTTGGCGGGGGGAGGGCGAACGTTAAGACGACTTCGTCGTCCCGACCTACTGGCGACTGCGTTTCAAGGACAGCCTATCGATGATCGAGGTCATTACGCCGGTGTCGGGCAAGAACGTGACCTGCGGGGTGACGGACTATGTCGAGAGCCTCGCGGACTTGCTCGAACGCCGGGATGGCGTCGAGTTCGAGACGGTACGGCTCGAGACGGCTAACCCGGTTTCGTTTGTCGCGCGGCTCGTGAAGCATTTGCGCGGTGATGGCATTGTCCATCTCAACCTGCCGATCGAAGGCTGGGGCAACAGCCTGCTGCCGGGACTGGCGCTGTTTCTCGCACGGCTTTTCACTCGGCGCGGCAAGATCGCGCTGACGCTGCACGAGTGGAAGTCGCTCAATTTGCTGCGCTTCCTGTCGCAGCTGCCCGACCTCTGGTCAGCGGACCAGGTCGTGCTCGTATCGCGCGAGCAGTGGGAAGCGTTTCGCGCATCCAAGAGCCCGCCCAAGCGCTTACGCGACGGTGCGGCGCTGATCCCCATTGGCGCCAACATCAAGAGCGAGGGCTGGACGCTGCCGGCACGTGCTGTTGCGCGGACCGGGGTCGTCGTCGGCTATTTCGGCGTGCTCTATGCCTCCAAGCAGCCCGACCTGATGCTGCGCACGATCGCCCAGCTCAAGACGCGCATCTCCAATGTAACGTTCATGGTGTGCGGCGATTTCCTGCCGGACAAGCCGCAGGACAGGGATGAGTTCTTCAAGCTCGCAGACGAACTGGGGATCACCGGCAACATCGATTTCCGCGGCCGCATCGAGGCGAGCGCGGATGTGCTCGCGGCGCTGGCTGAGGCGGACGTGCATTTGCTCTTGTTCTCCGATGGCGCCAGCGCTCGGCGATCGAGCCTGCTGACCTGCCTCCAGCTTGATCGCCCGGTGGTGACGACGACGCCGCTGCGCGCTGACGAGTTCGAAGACTGGCCCGATATCGAGCGTCAGATCGGCGAGGGCTCGATCGCCTGCGTACCGGCGGACGCGGAGCCCGGCGCTATCGCCGATGCGCTGGTTGGACGCGCGCGAGCACCCGACGCGGACGCCGATCGATTCGGTGAGTATCTGGGCGCGGGTCGGCGAGGACCATGCGCGGCTCTACGAAAAACTGGCGCAGCGGGTGACCATTCAGCCCTCGTATTCCGCGAGCGCTGCCCGCAGCGGGTCGAGCCGGTCGCCGTAACGCGATGCGGCGCTGACCGAGCCGGTGTGGATGGGCCGACGGACCTGGGCGAAGCTCATGGTCTGCACCTCGCGGGTGCTCTTTTCGATGGCGAGCACATCGGGTGACCAATCAAGGCCGCAATAGTCGAACAGGGCCCGGGTCGCGGGCTCGGGGTCCGACACCAGCGCCTCATAGTCGATTTCGAAGAACTGGCCGGTCATGACCGATCGCCAGTGGTTCATCAGGCGACGATAGAGATTGTGATATCGGCCGAGGTCGGTGAGGTCGTAGGTGAAGGCGAGTTTTTCGGCGGCGAAATTCGCTTTGAACATCGACAGGCAATTGTCGAGCGGATCGCGGCGGACGTGGACGATGCTGGCATTGGGGAACACCAACCGGATGAGCCCGAGCAACTCGAAATTGTGCGGCAGCTTGTCCGTGAAGCGCGGAGATTTGCGAGCCTCCTCGCTCAGTTGCGAGAGATAGGCGGATCCGATCTCCTTGAGCTGGCGCGGCTTCAGGCGTTCGACGAAGCGGCGCGCCTCGGACATTGGACTCGCGCCCACGATTCCGTTCGCGGAGGTTCGCAGGGTCTCGAGTTCGCCAGCAGCGTGGACGTTGGGGTGGCGTGACAAGATCGTCTCGGTAAGTGTCGCGCCCGAGCGCGGCATGCCGACGATGAAGATCGGCGCCGCGCTGCGATGTCCATGGCCGCTCAGACGTGAGAGGAGTTCGCTGTTGAACGCCTTCTCGATGGCCTCGAACTGTCGCACCTCCCGCTCCATGTCGAACGGCACGGACTTTCGGCTGATGGCGTTGCCCTCACGATAGGCATCGAAAGCCCGCGAATAGTCCTTGATGTCGTCCGCCGCCTTGGCGAGGGCGAAGGCAAAGCTCGCTTCCGATCCGGACGCCGACAGGCGGTAGGCCTCGGCAACGCGCTTGAAATCCTCGTCATCGGTCGACGTGAATTTCTTGAACTCGCGGTAGCGCGCCTGGCTCGGCATCCACGCCTCGCAGTCGAACTTCTTCGCAGCGGAAGCGCCAAGGTCGGTGACGGCGATGTTGACGACCCGATAGGGCAGGGAGAGCTCGCCGAGGATCTCCTCCTCGATCGCAAGGATGCGCTCGTGCTCGGTGAGCTCTGAGGCGCGACGAAGCTGAACATCTCGACCTTGTCGAACTGGTGCACGCGGAAGATCCCGCGCGTGTCCTTGCCGGCCGCGCCGGCCTCGCGGCGAAAGCAGGGCGAGAACCCGGCGTAGCGCAGCGGCAGCCGCTCGGAGTCGAGGATCTCCTCGGCGTGCAGCGAGGCGAGCGCGACCTCGGAGGTGCCGACGAGGAAGAGATCGTCGGCGGGCAGCGAGTAGATCTGCTGCTCGGTGTCGGGCAGGAAGCCGGTGCCGTAGAGCGCCTGCTCGCGCACGAGCACGGGCGGGATCACCGGCTCGAAGCCGTGGGAGCGCAGCTTCTCGAGCACCCAGCGCACGAGCGCGAGCTCGAGGAACACGAGATCGCCTTTGAGATAGGCAAAGCGCGACCCGGACAGCCGCGCGGCGCGATCCATGTCGATCCGCTTCCCCGCCAGCTCGAGGTGGTCGCGCGGCTCGAACGTCGGGCGCAACGATCTCACCCACCTCGCGCACGAGCTCGTCCTCGCGGCCCGGGCGCAGCAGTAGGATCGGGCAGGTTCGGCAGCGGCACGAGCGCCGCCTGAAGACTCTCTTCGACCGCGGCCAGCTCGCGCTCCAGCTCCTTCGCGCGCGCAGCCACCCCGCGCATGGCGGCGATCTCCTGCTCGCGCTCGCCCGGGTCCGTCGCCCCCTTGATGCGCGCGTTGGCCGTCGTTCTGCTCGGCGCGCAGCCCCTCGAGCTCGGGAATCAGCGCGCGGCGCCGGCCGTCGAGCTCGATCACCCGATCGAGGCCGCCGGCGACCTCGACTCCCACGCCGCGCGAGCGCGCCGCGCACAGCGTCGGGGTCTTCCCGGATCAGCCTGAGGTCGAGCACGCTTGGGAGCCTACCTTCCGTACCCCCGTTGGCGGCATGAGTCCTATTTGGTGGAAAGCGTGATGTTCACTGCCGGCACGTGCTGTGCCTGGCGCCCGGAGTACTCGCGCCAGGAACGCGGCGACGTCGCGGGCGTCGTCGCCGAGGACGATGTTCTCGGGCATGATCGCGCCGGAGAAGCCGCCGTTGCGGATCGCGTAGAGGACCTGTTCGGTGTCCTCCTTGCGGGTGTTGAAGTTCGGCCCGTTCGTGCGCACGCGGTTCTTGATCGAGGAGGCCGAGCCCTCGGCGCCGACGACCGCCAGCGTGTGGCAGCCGGAGCAGTGGTCGCGGAACAGGACCGCGCCGCGGTGGTAGGGGCTGGTCTTGGCGATCGAGATGCCCTGCGAGCCGCAGGCGCCGAAGACCGACGGCGCAGGCGAGCAGGATCGGCGTCGTGGCGGCGAGCTTCATGCGCCGGGAATATATAGCCCCTCAGAGGCCGTGCCTTCTCAGAGGCCGACCACCCCGGCGAGCATCTCGGTCAGAAGCCATAGAAGCCGTGCGCGGTCAGGCGGCGCGCAGCGCGAGGAAGACGACGACGAGCGCGGAGAGCGTCATGACGCCCATCTCGCGCGCGAGGATCGCGGCGACGACGAGCTGCTGCTCGGACTCGGGGAGCGCGCCGACGGCCTGCGCGTCGGGGAGGTCGCGGTGGTCGAGGATCGTCTGCGCGGAGGCGACGCGCAGCTGCTCGGCGACGAAGGCGACGGCGAGCGGGAGCAGCGCGTAGAGGTAGAAGAGATGAACGCTCGAGTAGTGGCCGGCGGCGGCGAGCGAGCCGACGGCGATCGCGAGCGCGAGCGCCGAGCCTTGGCCGACGCGCAGCAGGATCCAGAAGCCGGGATGGGAGGGTGCCGCAGGCCGCGCGACCAGCGCGCAGCGCGCCGAGCGAGGCCCGGGTAGCGTCATTGCGGGCGGCGTCGCGCGAACGCGCCGGCAAACCCGACGAGCAGACATCGAAGAAAAAGCTTGCGCGCTCGCGCGCGCTCATGCCCAGCGCCGATTGCCACTATGTAACACTCTGACACAAGCGGTGATATAACAGCCGGCGGTGCTGCGCAGCTATCTCCCGGCGATCGTCTTCCTGTTTCTCGGCGGCGCCGTGGGCGTGGCGTTTGCGGTGCTGAACACGTATATCGGCCCGCGCCGCGCGGCCCGGCACAAGCAGGACCCGTACGAGTGCGGGCTGCCCTCAGAGGTCAGGCAGGGGATGCGGTTCGGGATCAGCTTCTACCTGATGGCGATGCTGTTCATCTTGTTCGACATCGAGGTGGTGTTCCTGTACCCGATCGCGATCGAGCTGCGCGCGTACGGGAGCTATGCGCTGGCCGAGACGATCACGTTCATCGTGCTGCTGTTCGTCGCCCTCGTGTACGTGTGGCGGAGGGGGGCGCTCGAGTGGAGGTGAAACGCGAGCGGCTGGGACCGGCCAGCAAAGGCAAGGACCGGCCGGCCGGACGCCCTGACCTGCGCGTGAGCGGGTTGAACGCGCACCAGCTGCTGCGCGGCGGGGAGATCGAAGGCGCGAATCGGCCGGCGCACCTGGAGGGCGAGGAGCTCGAACGCTACGTGCAGGAACGGGTGATGACGACGACCGTCGACAAGGCGGTCGCGTGGGCGCGGTCGAACTCGTTCTTTCCGCTCGGGTTCGGGCTGGCGTGCTGCGCGATGGAGCAGTTCCAGGCGGCGGGGCCGCGGATGGACATCGCGCGCTTCGGCTGGGAGGCGTTCCGCGCGAGCCCGCGCCAGTCGGACCTGATCATCCTGGCGGGAAGGGTGTCGATCAAGATGGCTCCGATCATTCGCCGGCTGTACGACCAGATGCTCGAGCCGAAGTGGGCGATCTCGATGGGGGCGTGCTGCAGCTCGATGGGCGTGTTCAACAACTACGCGCTCGTGCCGGCTGACAAGTTCATGCCGATCGACGTGCACGTGCCGGGCTGCCCGCCGCGCCCGGAGGCGCTGATGCACGGCGTGCTGAAGCTGCGCAAGCTGGTGCAGGACGACCCGGACGTGGGCTGGCGCGAGCGCTACGGCGCGGTCGGCACCGAGGAGGTCCTGCGGATGCGTAGCGGTCGAACACGCGGGTTTTTGCGGGGAGCACGCAGGCGGGTCCCACCGATCGGCGCGGTCGGCGCCGGTCAACACATTTGCAGGCAAGACGAGAGGTTCTAAATGCCTGACGCCACGGGCTTGGAGCTGCTCGCCCAGGAGCTTGGGGACGCGGCGATCGAGACCGTGTACTTCCGCGAGCGGGCGAGCGTCGTGGTCGATCCGGCGCGGATTCGCGAGGTGCTGCGGACGCTGCGCGGCAAGGGGTACGGGTTCCTGGCGAGCCTGCACGGCGTCGACCATTACCCGGAGGAGCCCAGGCTGGGCGTGGTGCTACGAGCTGCTCGACATGGCCAGGGTCGACCGGGTCAGCGGTCAAGCTGCGCGTGGGAGCTGACGCGCCAAGAGTCGAGTCGGTGACGGCGGACTGGCCGACGGCCAACCATCAGGAGCGCGAGGTGTACGACATGTTCGGGGTCGTGTTCGAGGGCCACCCGGACCTGCGGCGGATCTTGATGCCGGAGGACTACGAGGGCCATCCGCAGCGGCGCGACTTCCCGATCGGGGGCGAACCGGTGATCTTCACGCGCGACGAGACGAAATGGCTCGAGGCGCGCGAGTGCCGGCCAGATCGGCGCCGACCATCTCCGAGTACCGCAAGCAGGAGGAGAGCATCACGCTCTCCCCGGTCGAGCGTCCGGGCGGGTCAGCCGGCGAGGAGTCCAGCGAAGAGCTGCTGACGCTCAACTTCGGGCCGCACCACCCGGCGACGCACGGCGTGCTGCGGCTGCTGGTGACGCTGCAGGGCGAGGTCGTGCGCGACCTCAAACCGATCATCGGATATGTGCACACGGGGATCGAGAAGACCGCGGAGGACAAGGCTTACTGGAAGGTGATCCCGGTGGTCGAGCGGATGGACTACCTGGCCTACTACTTCAACGCGATGGCCTACTGCGGCGCGGTCGAGACGCTCGTCGAGGTCGAGGTGCCCAGGCGCGCGCAGTACCTGCGCGTGATCCACCTCGAGCTGAACCGGATCGCCTCGCATCTGATCTGGCTCGGGACGAGCGTGCTCGATCTCGGCGCGACCTCGATCTTCCTGTACTGCCTGCGCGAGCGCGAGCTGATCCTCGACCTGTTCGAGATGTCCTCGGGCGCGCGCATGCACACGCGCTACTTCCAGGTGGGGGGCGTGATCGAGGACATCCCCACGGGATTCGCGGCGAAGCTGAGGGAGTTCCTGAAGATCATGCCCAAGCGCGCCGACGAGTACGGCGCGATCCTGAACGCGAACGAGATCGTTCTGCAACGGTTGCGCGGCGTCTGCCCGCTGGACGCGGAGACGCTGCTGGGGTTGGGCGTGACGGGACCGCTGCTGCGCGCGGCGGGCAACCCGTGGGACCTGCGCAAGGCCGCGCCGTACAGCTCATACGGCGACTTCCAGTTCAAGATCCCGGTCGGCACCGTGGGCGACAACTACGACCGTTTCGCGGTGCGGCTGGCGGAGATCTACGAGTCGGTGAAGATCATCGAACAGGCGTTGGACGGGCTGCCGGAGGGGCCGCACATCACCGAGGACCGCAAGGTCGCGCTGCCGCCACGGCACGAGCTGGCGACGTCGATGGAGGCGCTGATCCACCATTTCAAGCTCGTCACGGAGGGGTTCCGCGTGCCGCCGGGCGAGGCGTACAACCCGATCGAGTCGCCGCGCGGCGAGCTGGGCTGCTATGTGCGCTCGGACGGCAGCTCGAAGCCCGCGAGAGTGCACATGCGCGATCCGAGCTTCGTCAACCTGCAGGCGCTCGGGCCGATGACGCAAGGCGCCTACATCGCCGACATGATCGCCACGACGGCGATGCTCGATCCGATCCTGGGAGGCATCGACCGATGACACCGCCCCCCCGCACGCGTGCGTCCGGCTGGGACGAGCCCGCAGATCTCGAGAAGGCGCCGGCGACGATCCCCGACCCCGCGACGACGGACGTGCCCGAGGACCTGCGCAGGGAGATCGAGGCGCGCATGGCCCTGTACCCCGACAGCCGCTCGGCGACGCTGCCGGCGCTCGAGGCCGCGCAGCGGGTACACGGCTGGTGCTCGCCCGAGGCGATCGAGCAGGTCGCGTGCGTGATGGGCCTGACCCCCGCCTACCTGGATGCGGTGGCGACGTTCTACGACATGCTCGAGACCGAGCCGGTGGGGCGCCACGCGATCTACGTGTGCACGAACATCTCCTGCTCGCTGTGCGGCGCCGACGAGCTGTACGCGGCCGTGCGCGACGCGGCCGCGGGGGAGCCGCAGGAGTTCAACGTGCGCGCGTTCGAGTGCCTCGGCGCGTGCGACATCGCGCCGATGGCGTCCGTCGACGGCGTGTACATCGGCCCGCTCACGCCCGCGGACGTGCCGCAGCTGCTCGACGACGTGCGCGCGGGGCGCCCGGTGCTGCCCGAGCGCCAGCTCGCGCGGCGCGCGGTCGCCGACCCGCGCGCGAACACGCGCGAGTTTCCCCAGCCCGAGGTCGCGCACGCCGCCCGTGCGGGCGCGGCGAACCCGTACATCGCGCCGGAGCGCGCCGCTGTCGGCCCGGCGATGGCGGACGAGGACCGGCCCGGCTCCGCGACCGCGCACGAGCGCCCCGAGATTCGCGAGGACCCCGCCGCGGCGCACGAGCGAGAGGGGGAGTGAGGATGGCCGCCGCCGCGCCGAGCACACTGCTGTTCGCCGACATCGACGAGCCGGGGCTGAACACCCTGGAGGTCTACGAACGCCGCGGCGGCTACGAGTCGCTGCGCAAGGCGCTTGCGATGACCCCCGAGCAGGTGCTCGAGCAGCTCGAAGCCTCCGGCCTGCGCGGGCGGGGCGGGGCGGGGTTCGCGATGGGCAAGAAGGTCTCGTTCCTGCCGAAGGGCGCGATCGACAAGTACCTCGTGTGCAACGCCGACGAGTCCGAGCCGGGCACGTTCAAGGACCGCGAACTGATGCAAAAGACCCCGCACATGCTGATCGAGGGGCTGATCATCGCCTCCTACGCGGCGGGCACGAGCCGCTCGTTCATCTACATCCGCGGCGAGTACGCGCTGCAGGCCGACATCCTCGACGCCGCGCTGCACGAAGCCACCGCGCAGGGGTACATCGCCGAGGACATCCTCGGCTCCGGGCACTCGCTCTCGCTGGTCGTGCACCGCGGCGCCGGCGCGTACATCTGCGGCGAGGAGACCGGCCTGCTCGACTCGCTCGAGGGCAAGCGCGGCAACCCAAGGCTGAAGCCGCCGTTCCCCGCCAACCAGGGTCTGTATCAGGGCCCGACGCTGATCAACAACGTCGAGACGCTCTCGACCGTGCCCGCGATCATGCGAATGGGCGGCTCCGAGTACGCGAAGCTCGGCGTCGAGACCTCGACCGGGACGAAGCTCGTCTCCATCTCCGGCCACGTGCAGCGCCCCGGCAACTACGAGATCGAGCTGGGCATCCCCTCGCGCGAGATCGTCTACGGCCTCGCGGGTGGCCCGCCCGAGGGCCGCTCCGTGAAGTGCTGGTTCCCGGGCGGCTCCTCCGCCCCGGTGCTGACGGCCGACGACCTCGACGTCCCCTACGACTTCAACTCGCTGGCGAAGGCCGGCTCGATGCTCGGCTCGGGCGCGATCATCGTCGTCGACGACTCGACCCCGATCCTCGACGTCGCGATGAAGGTCGCGAGGTTCTACCGCCACGAGTCCTGCGGCAAGTGCACCCCCTGCCGCGAGGGCACGAACTGGACGGTGAAGATGCTCGAGCGGATCGACGCGGGCGAGGCCACGCCGATGGACCTCGACATCATGGCCTCCGTGCAGGAGCACATCATCGGCAACTGCCTGTGCGTGCTCGGCGACGCGATGGCGATGCCGATCGGCTCGCTGATCGCCAAGTTCCGAGGAGAGTTCGAGGCCCACATCGAGGCCGCCCGCGCCCGCTCCGGCTTGGGCGAGCAAGCAGGCTCGGACGCGGCTTTGGAGGCCCAGGGCGCGCTCGAGCCGAAGGGCGAGCTGGCCGGCCAGGGCGCAGGCCCCCAGGCCCCGGGAGCCCACGAGGGCGCCCCGGGAACGCACAGGGGCGGTGTCTGATGCCACGCCCGGAGCAGAGAGTCATCACGTTCACGATCGACGGCCGCGAGGTCCAGGCCCCTGAGAACACGATGCTCGTTGACGCCGCCAAGCACGGCGACGTCGAGATCCCGGTGTTCTGCTACGAGCCCAAGCTCGGCAACCCGGTCGGCGCCTGTCGCATGTGCCTGGTCGAGATCGAGGGCATCCCCAAGCTGCAAACGGGCTGCTCGACCCCGGTCAAGGACGGCATGGTCGTCAACACGCAGTCAGAGCGCGTGAAGACCGCCCAGCAGGCGGTCGTGGAGTTCCTGCTGATCAACCACCCGCTCGACTGCCCCGTGTGCGACAAGGGCGGCGAGTGCCCGCTGCAGGACATCACCTTCGGCTGGGGCGCCGGCACTTCGCGCTTCATCGAGCCCAAGCGTCACTTCGTCAAGCCGCTCGCCCTCTCCCCCACGATCGCGATCGACCGCGAGCGCTGCATCCTCTGCTACCGCTGTGTGCGCTTCTCGCAGGAGATCTCCGAAGACAACCAGCTCGTGCTGCTCGAGCGCGGCGCGCACTCCTACGTCTCCACCTTCGACGGCCACCCCTACGTGGCACCGTTCAGCGGCAACATCATCGAGCTGTGCCCCGTCGGCGCGCTGACCTCGCGCGCCTATCGCTTTCGTGCGCGCCCGTGGGACGTCGAGGACTCAGGCTCGGTCTGCACGCTGTGCCCGTCGCAGTGCAACGTCAAGCTGACCGTGCGCGACGAACGCGCGCAGCGCGTGCTCGGCCGCGACAATCCCGAGGTCGACGACGGCTGGCTGTGCGACCGTGGCCGCTTCGCCTACCCCACCCTCGGCGGCGTCGCCCCGATCAACGGCTCCTCCGGCCCCGCGCACCCGGCGGACCGCGTGACCGAGCCGATGGTCCGCGACGGCGGCGAGCTGCGCCCCGTCTCCTGGGAGCGCGCCCTGCAGGAGGCGGCCGCCGGGCTGAAGCGCGCCGGGCAGCGCACGGGCGCGATCGCCGGGGGGCAGGCAACCAACGAGGAGGGTCTGCTGCTCGCGCGCCTGCTGCGCGAGGGCCTCTCCTCGCCGCACCTCGACTCGCGCGCGGCGGGCACGCTCCCGCTGGAGCTGCACCGCGCGCTGAACGATCCTGCGCTGCAGGCGAAGGTCACAGACCTCGAGTTCGCCCACGCGGTGCTCGTGCTCGACTGCGACCCGATCGCCGACGCGCCGATCCTCGACCTGCGCCTGCGCAAGGGCGCGCGCCGCCACGGCGTCAGGCTCGTCGCGGCGACCGCCGCGGAGCTGCTCGCCGAGGATCGCGTCCGCGAGCTCGTCGCGCAGCTGAACGACGCGGGCGACGAGGTCGTAGTCCTGTGGCACGAGCGCCTAACCGCCGGCCCCGACGGCGCGGCGGCCGCGCAGGCGCTGCTCGACCTCGCGGACACGCTCTCCCTGGCCGGAGTCGACGGCGCAGGCCTCTTGGAAATCCCGTCCGGCTCGAACGGCCGCGGGCTGCGCGAGGCCGGTGTGCTGCCGAACGGGGGCCCCGGACTCTGCGTGCCGGCTGCTTTGACCGGCGCCGACAACGCCGGCGAGGGACCGGGCGACAGTGTCTCCCCCAAAAACGGCGCGCTCGACGCCAGCGGGATCGCTCAGGCGCTCGTCACGGGCGAGCTGGCGGCGGTCTACCTGCTGCAGTCCGACCCGCTGCTCGACCTGCCCGACCCGGAGCTATGGGACGAGGCGCTCGAGCGCGCGAGCACTGTGATCGCGCACGCGACGTTCCTCACGAGCGGCATTCGCGCGCACGCAAACGTGGTCTTCCCGGCCGAGAGCTACGGCGAGAAGGAGGGCACGATCG
Source organism: uncultured Solirubrobacterales bacterium (assembly GCA_963784875.1). Lineage (GTDB taxonomy): Bacteria > Actinomycetota > Thermoleophilia > Solirubrobacterales > Solirubrobacteraceae > Palsa-744. The sequence goes on along the minus strand of CAWATE010000007.1, from coordinate 310,782 downwards.
TCCACCCCGACGGGCGCCTGCAGCGCCTGCGTCAGGCGATCGCCCACCCGGGCTCGACGCGCGCCGGCTGGAGCGTGCTCGCGGACGTCGCCGCGGGTCTGGACCTCGACCTGGGCGTGCTCACCCCGGGCGTGGCTTCCCGGCAGCTGTTCGATGCCGTGCCCTTCTATGAGGGGTTGACGCTCGAGGAGATCGGCGGTCGCGGCGTGCGCTGGCAGGACCGCGACGCGGCGAGCGCCTACCCAGCCGGAGAGCGCGTATGAGCGTCCTCGCCACGGTCGGCTTCTACGAGGCGTGGTGGATCCAGATCCTCAAGGCGCTGATCATCTTCGCCGTCGGCCTGCAGCTCGTGCCGGTCGTGCTGCTCGCCGAGCGCAAGCTGCTCGGGCGCTTCCAGTCGCGCTACGGACCCAACCGCGTCGGCCCCTATGGCGCGCTACAACCGCTCGCCGACATCCTCAAGCTGCTCACCAAGGAGCAGTTCCGCCCGCGCACGTCGATCGGCTTCCTGTTCGCCGTCGCCCCGCTGATCTCGATCGTCACGGCCGTCGCGGCGTTCGGGCTGATCCCGTTCGGCAACGTCCAGCACATCTTCGGCACGCGCGTCGGCCTCTACGGCGTCGACGTCTCGATCGGGCCGCTCTACCTGTTCGCGTTCGGCGCCGTCGCCTTCTACGGGATCATGCTCGGCGGCTGGTCCTCGGGCTCGAAGTACTCGTTCCTCGGCGCGATGCGCGGCGCGGCGCAGCTGATCTCCTACGAGGTCTCCCAGGGGTTGGCGCTGGTCGGCGTGATCATGACCGCGCAGACACTCTCGCTCACCGGCATCGTCACCGCCCAGAAAGGCCTGTGGTACATCGTCCCCCAGTTCTTCGGCTTTTTGATCTTCCTCACCGCGAGCTTCGCCGAGACCAACCGCGCGCCGTTCGACCTGGTCGAGGCCGACGCCGAGCTCGTCGGCGGCTACAACACCGAGTACGGCGGCGGGCGCTTCGCCTCCTACTACTTCGCCGAGTACCTCAACGTGCTCGTCGTCTCCGGCATCGTCACGACCGTGTTCCTCGGCGGCTGGCTTTTGCCGTTCGGCATCCACCCTCCCGGCTTCGTCGACCCGTTCGTCGTGCTATTCAAGATGTCGCTGATCACCTTCCTCTTCATCTGGGTCCGCGCTACGCTGCCGCGCCTGCGCTACGACCAGCTGATGAGCTTCGGCTGGAAGATCCTCCTCCCGCTCGCCACCCTCAACGCGCTCGTCACGGCCATCGTCGTGGTGGCGGTCGACTGACATGGCCCCCGACGACACGACCCAGCCGGCGGACACCGACGCGCCCCCTGCCGGCGCCGGCCAACCGCCCGCCTCCACGGGCCCGATCGAGATCGTCGCCTGGAGCCCCGGCGAGGACGTGACCGAGGTCCAGCGCCCCCCCGCGCCGGGCGCCGCACGCGGCACGTGGCGCACGTTCCGCGAGACCGTGCGCGGTCTGATGACGACCTTCGGCCGGCTCGCCGAACCGGTGGTCACGCTCGAATACCCGGAGGAGAAGACGCCCGTCTACCCGCGCTTCCGCGGGCGCCACAAGCTGCACCGCTTCGAGGACTCTCACCTCGAGAAGTGCGTCGGCTGCTCGCTCTGCGCCGCCGCCTGCCCGGCCGACTGCATCCGCGTGGTCGCCGCCGAGAACACGCCCGAGCACCGCGTCTCCGCGGGCGAGCGCTATGCCGCGGTGTATGAGATCAACCTGTCGCGTTGCATCTTCTGCGGCTACTGCGAGATCGCCTGCCCGTTCGACGCGATCACGATGGGTCAGGACTATGAGCTCTCCGACTACGACCGCACGGACCTGATCTTCACCAAGGAGATGCTGCTCGCCGAGCCGCTCGAGCGCACGCCGCTGAGGAACGAGGGCGAGTGAGCGCGGTTCTGTTCTTCATCGCCGCGAGCGGCGTGATCGCGGGCGCCGTCGGCGTGGTCGTGCTGCGCGACGCCTTCTACAGCGTGCTCGCGCTCGTCGGCCACCTGCTCTCGCTGGCCGTGCTGTTCCTGCTCCTGCGCGCCGAGTTCGTCGCCGCCGTGCAGGTCGTCGTCTACGCCGGCGCGGTGATGGTGCTGTACGTGTTCGTCGTCGCCTACGTCGGCGGCGAAGGCGACACGATCGGCGAACGGTTGCGCAGCCCGGGCCCCGTCGGCTCGGGGCTGCGCGTCGGCGGCACGATCCTCGGCGGCGCGCTGCTCGTCGAGCTCCTGATCGCCCTGCTCGGCACGGGCCTCGAGGCGGTCGACGGCTACGGCGCCGGCTATGCGCCGGGCCCGCAGGCGTTCGGCACCCCGGCCTACATCGGCAAGCTCCTGCTCACGCGCTTCCTGCTCGCGTTCGAGGTCGCCTCCTTCCTGCTGCTGATCGCCGCCGTCGGCGGGGTCGTGCTCGCCCGCCGCCGCGCCGGCCTCGACGGGGACGAGCGCGAGCCCCGCTTATCCTCACCCCGCTCGACCTCATCCGCCCCGCCTCCACTGGCACCACCGCCGAGGGCGTAGGCAGAAGGCCATGACGTCCTCGCATGCGCATGAGGAGGCCGGAAGCAGGCCATGAGCATCGCCTGGTATCTCGCCGTGTCGGCGATCGTGTTCACGCTCGGCGCGATCGGCGTGATGACGCGCCGCAACCCGCTCGTCGTGCTGCTCTGCCTCGAGCTGATGCTGAACGGCGCGAACCTCGCGCTGATCGCGTTCTCGCGCATGTGGGGCAACGGCGACGGGCAGATCCTCGCGATCGTCGTGATGACCGTAGCCGCGTGCGAGGTCTGCATCGGGCTGGGCATGATCGTCGCGATCTACCGCCGCAACCTCCCGATCGACGTGGACGAGCTCAGAGAGTTGCAAGGCTGATGAGCGCGACCACGTACGGCTGGCTCGTGCTGCTGTTCCCGCTGCTCGGCACGCTCGTGATCGGCCTCGGCTACCGCGCGCTGCCCGGCCGCTCGGCCGGGTGGGTGGGGACAGGCGCGATCTTCCTCGCCTTCCTGAGCGCGCTCGGCGCGCTGATCGCGCTGCAGGGCCACGCGCCCGCGCACCGCCAGATCGTCTCCTCGCTGTGGAACTACGCCTCGACCGTCGGCGTCGACGCGCGGATGTCGATCCTGGTGGACCCATTGTCGGTGTTCATGATCCTCATCGTCACCGGTGTCTCCACGCTGATCCACCTCTACTCGGTCTCCTACATGACCGAGGATCGCGGCTTTGCGCGTTACTTCGCCTATCTCAACTTCTTCGTCTTCTCGATGCTGCTGCTGGTGCTCGCGGGCAACTTCCTGCTGCTGATCGTCGGCTGGGCGTTCGTCGGCGCCGCCTCCTACCTGCTGATCTCCTTCTGGTACCGGCGTACCACGGCCACGAAAGCGGGGATCAAGGCGTTCGTGATCAACGTCGTCGGCGACGTCGGCCTCGTGCTGGGGACGTACTTCATCTTCAAGCACACCCACACGCTCGACTTCCTTCACACCTTCCACGCCGTCGGCGCAGGCGCCTTCGGCCACACCGCCGGCGGCGGCGCGAGCGGCAGCGGCGACCTCACCGCCGGCTGCCTGCTGCTGCTCGTCGGCGCGTTCGCCAAGTCCGCCCAGATCCCGCTGCACACGTGGCTGCCCGACGCGATGGAGGGTCCCACCCCGGTCAGCGCGCTGATCCACGCCGCGACGATGGTCACCGCCGGTGTGTACCTGATCGCACGCATGCACCCGCTGTTCGAGCTCGCGCCCGCCGCGCAGGAGGTCGGCGCGGGCATCGGCGCGCTGACGCTGCTCGTCGCCGGCACGATCGCGGTCACGCAGACCGACATCAAGCGCGTGATCGCCTACTCGACGATGTCGCAGATCGGCTACATGATCATGGGCGTCTCGGTCGGCGCCTACGCCGCCGGGCTGTTCCACCTGATGACGCACGCGTTCTTCAAGGCGCTCCTGTTCATGGCCGCCGGCTCGGTCATCGGCGCGATGGGCGGCGAGCAGTCGCTCGAGAAGATGGGCGGCTTTCGCAAATCGATGCCGTTCACCTACGGCTGCTTCATCGTCGGCGGCCTCGCGCTGTCGGGCATACCGCCGTTCTCGGGCTTCTTCTCCAAGGACGAGATCCTGCTCGACACGGGCGAGCTCGGCGGCTGGCACTGGGCGCTGTACGTGGTCGGCTACCTCGGCGCGTTCCTCACCGCGATCTACACGTTCCGCATGATCTTCCGCGCCTTCCACGGCGACCCCGTCGCGGAGGCGCGCGAGCTGGAAGAAGGCCACCTGCACCATGCGGCGCCGCCTATCAATCCAGCCAACGGTGAGATCGAGGACACCGACGTGGGCTTCCCCGGACCGCACCACACGATCGCCGAGCGAGCATTGCCGATGCGCGTCGCGATGAGCATCCTCGCGGTGGGCTCGGTCGGCGCCGGCCTGTTGCAGATTCCGAAGGTGGACTTCGTGATCGACGATTTCCTGCGCCCGAGCTTCGCCGGCTCGACACTGTACGAACCGCACACCAAGAACGGGCTGCTCGTCCTCGGCCTGATCCTCGGCACCGCCGTCGGCCTCGCCGGTATCGCCGTCGCCTATCGCATCTGGGTCCAGCAGCCGAGCATCGCAGTGAGCGCGCGCGCGCGCCTGCGCCCGCTGTATGAGCTGTTCGTGCACAAGTGGTACTTCGACGAGGCGATCGCGCTGCTCGTCGTGCGTCCCGCCGCCGCCACGGGCCGATTCGCTCAGAGCACGTTCGAGCGCGTGTTCGTGCAGGACACGCTGATCGGCGGGACCACCGGCCTCGTGCGCGCCGGCTCGGCCGCGGTGCGCGCCGCGCAGAGCGGGTTCGTGCGCTACTACGCAGCACTGCTCGTGCTAGGCGTCACCGCCGTCAGCTTCTACTTCCTGTTGCAGTCATGACCTCGCTCACCGCGCTGATGATGCCCTCCCACTTCCCCACCGAGCGGAGCTAGCCGCGATGCCGCTTTCGATCATGCTCTGGCTGCCCGCCGCGTGCGGGGCGCTCGGCGCGATCCTGTGCACGCTTGCCGGCCGTGCCCATGCGGGACCGCAGACAGCTGTCATAGACTCTGGTTTCTCCGCCGCGCCCTTACCCCCACAGGGCGCGGCGGAACCATCGGAGCCGGCCTCCGCCTCGCGCATCCCCGGTGCGTTTGCGCTCCTCGGCTCGGTGCTCGCGCTGGCGCTCGCGATCGGCTACATCGCCGACTACAAATCCGACGGCGGGCTGCAACACGTGACCGACGTCGTCTGGATCTCCTCGCTCGGCATCCACTACAAGCTCGCGATCACCGGGCTGAACGCGTTCCTCGTCGGGCTCACCACACTGCTGTTCGCCGCCGCCGCGCTGGCGACGAACTTTCGCGACGAGCGCTCGCGCCCGGCCAACCCGCGGCTGTTCTGGCTGTTCTTCATGCTCGCCGAGTCCGCCGTCCTCGGCGCGTTCCTCGCCCAGGACCTCGCGCTGTTCGTCGCGTTCTTCGACCTGATGCTGATCCCGTTCTACTTCCTCACGGGGATCGATTGGAATCCCGCCCACCCCCGGGGAACACGCGAGGAGCGCGTCAAAGCGACGATCAAGCTCGTGATCTACACGCTCGTCGGCTCGCTGCTGATGCTCGCCGCCGCGATCGCCACCGGCGTGCTCGCCGCCCAGCAGGGCGGAGGGCACATCACCTTCGTGCTCTCCTCGCTACAGGCGCTGCCGCTGAGCCGAGGCTCGCAGGAGTGGATCTTCCTGTTCTTCGCCGCCGCCTTCCTCGTGAAGATGCCCGCGTTCCCGCTGCACGGCTGGATGCCCGACGGCTATCGCGCGATGCCGATCGAGGTGCTGATGGTGTTCTCCGGGGTGCTCTCCAAGGTCGGCGCTTACGGCTTCCTCGCGATCGTGCTGCCGCTGTTCCCGCAGGGCGCGGCCCACTTCCAAACGCTGATGCTGCTGATCGCGCTCGCCTCGATCGTGTACGGCTCGGCGCTCGCGTTCACGCAGACCGACGCGCGGCTGATCGCCGGGTACTCGTCGGTCGCGCAGCTCGGTTTCATCACGCTCGGGATCTTCGCGCTGAACCCGCAGGGCGCCCAGGGAGCGCTGTTGCAGATGGTCAACCACGGGCTTGTCGTCGCGCCGCTGCTGTTCATCGTGCTGCTCCTCTCCAAGCGCGCCGGCGGCTCCGAGGACGTGCGCGAGATGGGCGGCATCGCGTTCCGCGCGCCGGTGCTCGCCTCGCTGTTCCTGATCGTCGCGCTCGCCACGCTCGCGATCCCCGGCTCGTCGAACTTCGTCGGCGAGTTCCTGATCCTGCTCGGCGTCTTCAAAGCCAAGCTCGTGATCGCGATCATCGCCTTCAGCGGCGTGGTGATGGCGAGCGTGTACGCGCTGCGGCTGTTCATCCGCGCGATGCACAACCGCGTCGGCTCGCACGTGGACTCGCGCGAGATCTCGATCCGCGACGGCGCGGTGCTCGTGCCGCTGATCGCGGTGATCGTGTTCCTCGCGCTCTACCCCCAGTTCGCGCTGCACCGCAGCGAAGGCTCGGTCAAGAGCGCCGTGTTCCCCGCGGAGGCGTTCGCGGCCAATCCACACGCCCAGCTCCATTACTTCGCCGGCACGGACAGCACGGCCGCGGCACAGAGCCACCTCGAAAGGGTCAACACCGCCGTCTCGATCCCATCCGCCCACAAAAGCACACCATGAATCTGCTGGCGACCGCCCACCTCAAAGGCCCGCACGTCGACTTCGCCGGCCTCTCGCCGCTGATCGCCCTGCTCGGCGGCGCGGCGATCGTGCTGTTGGTCGGCCTGCTCGGCGCGCGCTGGGTCCGCGCGCAGGCGGTTCCCACGCTCACCCTCGCCGTGCTCGGCACGGCGCTCGGCCTGACGATCTGGCAGTGGCACGCGCAAAAGTCGATCGTCTCCGGCGCGCTGCGCATCGACTCGCTCGCGCTCGTGCTGAATCTCGTGCTGATCGCGGGCGGCGCCTGCGCGGTGCTGCTCGCCTGGCGCTCGCTGGCTGCGCGCGAATCCGGCCACGGCGAGTTTCACGCGCTGCTGCTCAGCTCGATCGGCGGGATGTCGCTGCTCACGAGCGCGCAGAACACGGTCGCGCTGTTCGTCGGCCTCGAGCTCCTGTCGATCCCGCTGTACGTGCTGTGCGCGATGGAAATGCGTCGCGAGCAGTCGCTCGAGTCGGGACTGAAGTACCTGATCGTCGGCTCGGTCGGCTCGGCCACGCTGCTGTACGGACTCGCGATGATCTATGGCGCGACCGGCGCGACCGATTTCTCTGCGATCGCAACGGCGCTCTCGAGCAACGGCCTCGCGAGCGACCCGCTGACGCTGACCGGGATCGCGCTGTGCGTCGCCGGGCTCTGCTTCAAGGCCTCCGTCGCCCCGTTTCACCAGTGGACGCCCGACGTCTACGAGGGCGCCCCGACGCCCGTCACGGCGTTCATGGCGGTCGCCACGAAGGTCGCCGCCCTCGGAGTGTTCCTGCGCCTCTTCGACGTCGCCCTGATCGAAGCCCACGCGAGCTGGGGCCCGGCGGTGGCGGTGCTCGCCGCGATCACGATCCTCGTCGGCAACGTCGGCGCGCTCAGCCAGTCCTCGCTGAAGCGCATGCTCGCCTACTCCTCGGTCGCCCAGGCCGGCTACATGCTCGCGGGCGTCGTCGTCGCCACCGCGCTCGGCGTGCAGGCGACCGTGCTGTATCTGGCCGTATACGTCCTGATGAACATGGCCGCCTTCGCGGTGATCGTCGCGCGCGAGCGCGAAACCGAGCTGGGCGACTCGATCGAGGCGCTGCGCGGCCTCGGCCGCGAGCGCCCCTACCTGGCGTGGCCGATGACGATCTCGATGCTCGCCCTCGCCGGCATCCCCGCGACCGCGGGCTTCATCGGCAAGTTCTACCTGATCGACGCGGCCGTCTCCGGCGGCTATACCTGGCTGGGCGTCGCGATCGTGATCGGCTCGATGATCTCGCTCGGCTACTACCTGCCGGTGATCGCCGCGATGTGGATGCGCGAGGCGCCGGCCGGCGAGGGCCTCCCCGGCCCATCGGGTCCCTTCGCGAGCGCGCCCGAGCCCACGGTGGGCGCGCTGCCGGCGCTCGCGGGCGGCTCATCCGAGCTAGACGAGCAGGGACAGGCGTTCGCGGGCGGTCCCCAGCCTGAGGTCGTGCTCGTGGCGGTGCTCGCGGGCACCGCCACGCTCTTCTTCGGCGTGATCCCCCAGCCGCTGTTCAACCTCGTGCACGGGGTCGGCAGCACGCTGGGGCTGCTCTGATCGAGGCCTACGCCGCGAGCGAAGCCTCCGCGGCCGCCTCGGCGTCCGTGAGCTGGCGCTCGACGAGGTCGAGCCCGGCGTCCCAGAAACCGGGGTCGGAGAGGTCGATGCCGACGATCTTGCCAAGCTCCTCAGGACTGCGCGAGCCGCCCGCGGCGAGCAGCTCCAGGTAGCGCGGCACGAGCTCTGCGCCGGTCTGCTCGTAGCGCTCGTAGACCGACAGCGCGAGCAGCTGCCCGTAGGCGTAGGCGTACACGTAGCCCGGCGAGCCGATGAAGTGCGGGATGTAGGACCACCAGCTGCGGTAGCCCTCGGTCAGCTCGACCGAGTCGCCGAACAGCTCCTCCTGGCTCTCGAACCACAGCTCGCCAAAACGCTCGACCGACAGCTCGCCCTGCTCGCGCCGCGCGGTGTGCACGAGATCCTCGAAGCGGTTCATCGCGACCTGGCGAAAGACCGTGGCGATCGTGTCCTCGAGGTTCTCCGCCAGCAGCGCCAGCCGCGAGGCGGGCGTCGAGTCCTGCTCGAGCAAGCGCCCGAAGACGACCGTCTCGCCGAACACCGATGCGGTCTCGGCGAGCGTCAGCGGCGTGCCCTGATGGAAGATGCCCTGTCGGGCCGCGAGCGCGAAGTGAACGCCGTGTCCCAGCTCATGGGCGAGCGTGAGCACGTCGCGGCGACGCGAGGTGTAGTTGAGAAGCACGTACGGGAACACCGACGGCACCGCCGAGGCGCAGAAAGCGCCCCCGCGCTTGCCGGGTCGCACGGGCGCATCGATCCGGCGCTCGTCGAAGAAGCGCTTCGCCACCGCTCCCAGCTCCGGCGAGAACGACGAGTAGCAGTCGAGCACGATCTCGCGCGCCTCCGCGAACGTGAAGCTGACCTGATCCTCTGTCACGGGCGCCATGCGGTCGTAATCTGCCAGCCGCTCCACCCCGAGCAGCTTCGCCTTCAGGCGATACCAGCGACGCGGAATCTCATAGCGCGCGCGGACCGCCTCGATCAGCGCCTGCACGGACTCGTCGCTCGCCTCGTTGGCGAGGTTGCGCGCCGCCAGCCAGCTCGGGTAGCGGCGTAGGCGGTCGTCGGTCGCCTTGTCGGCGAGCAGCGTGTTGAACAGGAACGCACGCGTGCGCAGCCCCGGCGCGAGCGCCGCGGTCACGGCCTCGGCCGTGGTCCGGCGCACGTTGCGGTCCGGCAGCGCCAGGCGGCTCAGCGCAACGTCGAGCGCGGCCTTCTCGCCGCCGCCCGAGTCGCCGCCGTTCGTACCACCGCCGTTCGTACCACCACCGTCCGCACCCGAACCGCCGTCCGCACTCGCACCGCCGTCCGGGCCGGGGAGGGTGACCTCGATCGCCGAGGTCAGCTCCTCGAACAGCCGCGTCCAGGCGCCCGCGCCCGTGAGCGCCTTCTCCGTGAGGATCTTCTCCTCGGGCTCTGACAGCAGATGCTCGCGGTAGCGGCGCGTGCTGCGCAGATGGTGGCGGCAGAAGTCGAGCCCGTCGCCCGTGAGCAGCTCCTCGGCCCGCTCGTCGGACAGCGCCGCCCACTCCAGCTCGAAGAACAGCAGCGTCGTTCCGATCGCCGTCTCCTGCTCCTGCACCTTCTGCAACAGCGCGCCGTTGGCCGGGTCGGCGGTATCGGTCGAGAAGCGCAACGCCGCGTAGTAGCCGGCCCGTCCGATCAGCTCTGAGATCGCGCCCAGCTCGTCCATCGCCTCCGCCAAGCCGGTGCTGTCGAGGTCGTCGAGCTTGCCGGCGTAGCGCACGGCGAACGTCTTCGCACGCGCGAGCGCGTCAGCAAGCCTGTTCTCAACGCCCTCTGTCCCCTCGCCGTCGACAAGCGGCTCGAGATCCCAAGCGGTCTTGGCCAGCTCAGGGTCGTTCGGCTCGGAGGTGCTCACAGCGGTCGCCATTCGTCTGGCAGCTTAGCTGCGATGACACGGATGGGGATGCTGTTCCCCTACTCGCCCGCGAGCGCCTGCAGAACGTCCAGCCGCGCCGCGCGGCGGGCGGGGAGCTGGGCGGCGATCAGCCCGGCGAGCGCCGCGACGACGAGCAACAGGATCAGCGTGCCGACGGGGATCGAGAGGACGAAGCCCGAGCCGGAGAGCGCGAACGTGCTCACGAGCACCGCGCCGACGGTCCCGATCACGAGCCCGAACACGCCGCCGATCAAACCCGTGATGATCGACTCGTAGCGGATCATCTGGCGCACCTGCCGGCGCGAGGTGCCGATCGCGCGCATCATCCCCAGCTCGCGCGTGCGCTCGTAGATCGAGAGGATCAGCGTGTTGACGATCCCGAACAGCGACACGATCACCGACAGCGCCAGCAGCACGTAGATCAGCAGCAGGAGCTGGTTGATCTTGCCCTCCTGGTCCTTCTTGAACTGGGCGGGCGTGCGCGAGCGCGCCTGCGGGAACTGACTCGCGAGCAGCCGATTCACCGAGGACTGCACCTGATGACCATTGGCGCCCTTGGCGTAGGAGACGAAGTCGACACCGTCTTCGCGCTGCCCGAAGGAGGTCTGCGCGAGCGCGCGGTCGATCGTGAGGTTGGCGAGCAGCCGCGCGTTGTCTTTGGCGATCCCGATCACCGTCAGGGGGACATGCTCGTTGGAGGGCGTGAGTACCGACAGCCTGCTACCGACCTTCAGGTGGTTGGCGCCGGCGAAGCTCTTCGTCAGCACCGTGCCGGTGCTGCCCAGCCCGAGCAGTATGGCGTTCGAGCCCTTCTCCCATTCGACCCGGTAGACCCTGGCGAAGGAGGCCGGTTCGATCGCGGTGATCGAGGATTTTTCGGCGATCGGCGCAGCCGACGGTTTCGAGAGGTCGCGTACTCGGCCGATCGTGAAGGAGATCGGGGTCACGCTCGAGACCCCCGGAACGCGCGCGACGGCCCGCGCGACCCCAGGCGGGATGCCCTGCTGGTTGCCCGATGCAGAGCTCTCGACGATCAGATCGCCGGCGAACGAGCGCGTGACAGCCTCGTTGATCGTCGCCTTCGTGCCGGCCGCGAGCACGGAGATGAACGCCACCAGCGCGAGCCCGACGGTCAGCGCGAGCGCCGTCACGAGCGTACGCCCGGGCTGGCGGATCGAGTTCTCCCGCGCCAAGCGCCCGGTGATGCCGCGCCAGCTGACGAGCAGGCCGATCGCTGAGCCGAGCGCCGGCACCAGTCGGTAGCGCTTGGGCTGTCCGGCCCGTTTCATGCGCGCGACGAGCACCGCCAGCCTGATCGTCAAGACGACGATCAACGTGAACCCGAGGGCGCCGCTGATGACGGACACGACGACGGCGATCACGAACAGGCCGGCGAACCGTCTGATCAGAACCTTGCGGGAGGGCAGCGGGCGCGGAGGAATCTGCACCCCCTCGCGCATCGCCGCCAGCGGCGGCACACGCGTGGCGCGTACCGCCGGGAAGATGCCGGCGAGCACGGTCACGACGATCCCTACGAGCAGCGAGACGATCACCGTGCGCGCCTCGAGCACGGTGCCGTTGGTGGGCAGTTCGGCTCCAAAGGCGATGAACAGCTGGTTCAGCGCCGGCGCCAGCAGGAGCCCGAGCAGCAGCCCGAGCACGGCCCCCACCACCCCGAGCATCAGGCCTTCGTAGATCACCGAGCCGAGCACCTGTCGGCGAGAGGCCCCGAGCGTGCGCAGCAGTCCCAGTTCGCGGGTGCGCTGGGCGACGGTGATCGAGAAGGTGTTGAAGATGATGAACGCGCCCACGACGAGGGCCACGTAGGCGAAGACCAGCAGGAACGTGCGCAGGAAGCCGAGGCTCGATTCGAGATCGGAGGTCTGCTTGGCGGCTTCCGCTGCGCCGGTGCGGACGCTGATCGTCGACGCCAGCACCGCCCTGATCCGTGCGCGCAGAGCGTCGGCGCTGACGCCACTCGCCGCGGCGACGTCGATCGCGTCATAGCGTCCCTCCTTGTTCATCACCCGCTGGGCCTCTCCCAGCGTGAGGAGCGCCGTGCCGGCCCCGCCAAAGGACTGGCTGCCGGCGAACTTCGCGATGCCGACGATCGTGTAGCGCCGAGCGGGCGCCAATCCCGCGACCACGAGCTGGCCGCCGAGCTTCAGCCCCTCGCGCTTGGCGGTTCCCTGGTCGACGTCGACCTCGCTCGCGTTCGCGGGAAAGCGGCCCTGCACAGGGGAGTAGGACTCAAAGCGCTTCGGCTCGACCGAGCCGACGAACGCCGGGGCTCCTCCTGTCGAGAGTCGCTTGCGGTGGGTGTCGAGCAGCGTGGCTTCGCTGAAGATCCCCCCGCTGGCCGCAGCGACGCCCGGCACAGATCGCACCGTGGCGAGCGTGCGTTCGGTGATCGGCGAGGTTTCCGAGCTGATTTCGCGCCCCAGCGTTTCGGCCGGGCTGACGACCACGGCGTCGCCCTTGTAGGCGGTGCCGAAGATGTTCGCGAACGAGTGGTTGATCGTGTCGGTGAGGATGTAGGTACCCGCCATCAGCGCGACCCCGAGGGCGATCGCGATCGCCGTCAGCAACACCCGCAGCTTGCGCTGCAAGAAGCCGCGCAGCACCAGCGCCAACATCTCAGCCCTCCGCTGAGCGCACGACTGCGAGCATCGCTCCCACCGCCGTCATCAGCCGATGTCCTTCATCAGGTCGAGCGCCTGCTCGACCGTGGCGGCGTCGCCGTCGTGGACGATGCGCCCGTCGGCAAGCACCAGCAGGCGATCGGCGAACGACGCCGCATGGGCATCGTGGGTGACCATCACGACCGTCTGGTCGAAGTCGTCGACCGCGTGTCGCAGCAGCTCGAGCACGTCGTTCGAGGACTTCGAGTCGAGGTTGCCGGAGGGCTCGTCGGCAAATACGACGGCGGGGCGCGAGATCAGCGCGCGCGCCACCGCGACGCGCTGCTGCTGTCCCCCGGACAGCTCGGCGGGACGGTGGCTGAGGCGGTCGCGAATCCCGATCGTGTCGATCAGGCGGTCGAACCACTCGCGGTCGGGCTTGCGCCCCGCGATCGACAGCGGCAGCAGGATGTTCTCTTCGGCGTTCAGCACCGGCAGCAGGTTGAAGGTTTGAAAGATGAACCCGATCCGCTCGCGCCGCAGCTGGGTGAGCTCCTTGTCGTCGAGCGCGGTCAGCTCGACCCCGCCGACGCGGACGGCGCCCGAGGTGGGCCTGTCCAGACCGGCGAGGGTGTGCATCAGCGTCGACTTGCCCGACCCCGAAGGGCCCATGATCGCCGCGAAGCGGCCGGTCGGAAACCCGACGCTCACCCCCACTAGGGCATCGACGGCCGCCTCGCCCTCGCCGTAGCGACGGCAGAGATCCTCGGCCTCGACGATCTTCCGAGAGCCGTTTTGGGCGACTGTTGGATCCACTCCGATCAGTCTAGGAGAACGCCCGGCGCGCTTCTGCGCCGTCCGGAAGACGCCCTAGCATCCTCCGCCCGATGCACGAGACCACCCCGCAAGTCTTCCTGATCGCGCGCCCCTCGATCGACGTCGCAGGTATGCGTGCATACCTGGAGGCGGTCGGTGGAGAGTCGTGGCTCGACCTGCGTGAGGACGAGCAGGAGGGCCCGACCGCCGGCGAACTGCTGCTCGAGTTCGGTGGCCGCGCGTGCTACCGCAGCTGGGAGCCGGGCCTGAACCCGAACGTGACCCGGATCCGCACCGACCGGCGCGAGTACTTCGCCAACATCCTGCGCAGCGGTCACGGCAGCGTGCTCGAGCACGCTAACTATTCTTTCGCTATTCGGAATTGCTCGAGAGTATTCACCCATGAGCTTGTCAGGCATCGCGCCGGCTCGGCCTTCAGCCAGGAGAGCCTGCGCTACGTGCGCCTCGCGGACATCGGCTTTCGCGTCCCCCCGCGCTCGAGCCCGTGCGCGAGCAGGTGCTTCAGATCGTCGAGCGGCTCGAGGAGTTCCAGGTCAGCGCCGCCGCCGAGCTGGGCATCGACGCGGAGGGTGTGCCGTTCCACGTCAAGAAGGAGGTCACCTCCGCATTGCGCCGGCTCGCTCCGATCGGCCTCTCCACGGACATCGTCTGGACGGCGAACGCGCGCACGCTGCGCCATGTGATCGAGATGCGCACCGCCGAGGGCGCCGAGGAGGAGCTGCGCCTGGTGTTCGACGAGATCGCCCGCATCATGCAGTCAGAGGCTCCCAACCTCTTTCAAGACTTCGCCCGTCAGGACGACGGGTCGTGGGTGCCCGAGCACCACAAGGTCTAGGACCTTCGCGCGTCACGATTTCCCGTCACGATTTCGCGTCACTTGTCGCTATACTGTCGCTTGTCACCGACAGATGCCCGACATAGATTAGGAGGGTGTGATGGCGACCTTCGCCGGAGAGCGTGGCGAGCTGGAGCGTTTCGAGGAGCTTGTGGCGGAGTCGGCGCGCAAGCTGCTGGAGGCCCTGAACGAGACGCCGATACCGGACGACTACCTCGCTCGCTGGCAACACACGGCCAGCCGGCTCTCCGACGCGATCAATCGCTCGGCCCCTCCCAGCCTCGACCCTCAGCAGCTGGCCGAGATCCGTGGAGAGCTATTGGAGATGCTCCAGCGTGTGGCCGACAACGATCCGGAGCGTCCGCTGGACTCGATCGAGACCGCGCTGCTCGGCCTGGAGGCGATCCGACACATCGTTCGTGACGCGCTGGATCAGCAGGCACCAGGCGAGGGCGACGCACTCAGCCTGCTGAACGGGCTGCAGGAAGCGCTCCCCCACATCGGGCGTAGGGACCTGGCGGACCTGCTCGGCACCAGCGATCGGTCGATCCAGCGGATCCTCGCCAACCCGGATCGGATCGAGCCCAGCCGCCGCCTGTGGATCGTCGCCCGGCTTGTAGCCCTCCTGCGACGCGGCTGGACCCCGGAGGGAGTGGTGGCATGGTTCCATCGCCCTCGGGTCGAGCTCGGCGAGCAGAGCGTGCTTGAGGCGATCGACGACGGGGACCTCGAGCAGGACATCTTCGAGCTGGCCCGGCATGGCCGCGCGCAACACGGCTCCTGATCCCCGGCGGATCGCCTATGACGACGTCGCCTTCCGCTGGAGCGACTATGACGTCCCGCTGTGGACACGTCCAAACACGAGCCCGTTGCGTTGGAACCGCGCGCGCCAGGAATCCACTCAATACCTGAGCCTCACTCCCGAGGGCTCCTGGGCAGAGCTGATCCGAGCCGAGCGCCTGCGTACGCCGGAGGAGCTGCGCTTCCTCAGCATGCCGATGTGGGTTCTGAGAGTCCGCGAGACGAACCTCGCCGACTACTCGACGTTCGAGCTGGCACAGGCAGCCGGCTTCCCGCCTGAGGCGATCGTCGACGAAGACTACGAGCGCTGCCAGAGCGAGGCCGAACGGCTCCGCGCGAATGGCTTGCGCGGCGTGCTCGCGCCGTCGGCCGCGCTCCCAGGAGGGGTCAACCTAACCCTGTTCGGTCGTCGGCTGACCGTGCCGTGGGATTACCCCGAAGACCGGCTGATGGCCTCCTTCGTCCGCGCCAAGCGCTTGGCCGTGGGACGGCCACCGGAAGAGCTCCTGCCGCTGGTCCGCCAGCGTGGCGCGCCCCACAGCCTCCTCCAAGCTCACCTCGCGGCGCGACCGCGACCGGGATCGCGTCAGCCGTGACCACTCGGCGGTGGCCCTACATCTTCTGAACCTCTTGAGACAGGTCCTACGCGTCCATCGCGCGCGTGCGCCATGCACCCAGCGCGAGGAGCACCGCCAGCCAGACCAGCGTCACGAGGATCGCGCCGCCCTGCGAGAGCGAGACCGCGGCTCCGTGTCCACCGCTGTCGATATGCACCGGGCTGAAGTGGGCAAGCGCTTGGCTGAGCAGCCCCTTGCGGGCGCTGCCGAGCGAGCTGATGCTCACCAGCAGCGGGCTGGCCACCAGCTGCCAGCCGATCAGGGCGGTGATCGAGGCGGGCTTCGAGGTCGTCAGCGACGCGAGCCCAACCGCGACCAGCGCAGAGCACGCCGGTTGCGAACAGCGCGAATAGGCAGACCGTTCGAGGATCAGTGCCCCGCCCGGCGTCGGCAGGTTCGAGGCGAACACGAACGAGCCCGCGAGGAGCAGCACGAAGCCGGTGAGGATCACCGCCCAGCAGAGCGCGAGCGCGGCGGGCAGGCGCGAGAGGAACAGCGATAGGCGCGAGCGGCCGGTGACGACAAGATCGCGAAAGACCCCCGCCGAGGCATCGCCGGTGCCGGCCTCCACCCCGATCAGGATCGCGGCCAGCGGGCCGAAGAACAGGGCCAGCACGCGCAGCCCGTCGCTGAAGGCGTGTAGGCCTCCGGCCGGTTCGTATTTCGCCGGGTTCGACGAGTGCTGGATCGCGGTTACGGCGAAGAAGATCACGATCGGGGCAATCGCCAACACCATCGCCCAGATCAGCGTGCCGCGCTTCTTGCGCAGCTTGAGCACGTCCGCGCCGAACATCTGCATCGCCATCGCGAGCCCCGAGCGCGGGGGGTGCCGGTGCTGCGGGCGTGGAGCCGAGCGCTCCTGTCCGAGCGCGGCGCTGCTCATACCGCCGCCTCCTCGCGCTGCTCGACCGACGGGGCGTCCAGCCGCGAGGTGATCTCCAGGAAGCGCTGCTCCAGGCTGTGGCGCACGGGCTCGAGGCGAGCCACGCGCAGGCCCGCGCCGACGAGCTTCGCGTTGATCTCGGCCGCGCGTGGCGGGACCGCCGGCGAGCACGACGCGCAGGCCGCCGTCGCCGTGGCGCGCTTCGCGCACGGCATCGAGGCCGTCGAGCGCGCCCAGCGCACGCTCTGGGTCGTCCACGCCGACGATCAGCTCGTGACGCGTCCCGCCTTCGGCCAGGTCGGAGATCGCGCCCTGCGTGACGATCTTGCCGCGATCGACGATCGCCGCCGCGTCGCAGATCTTCTCGACCTCGTCGAGCAGGTGCGAGGAGAGGAAGACCGTGCGGCCCTCCTGCTCGACCATCTCCCTGATCATCTCGCGGAACTCCTGGATCCCCCGGGATCGAGGCCGTTCGTCGGCTCGTCGAGGATCAAGAGCAGCGGATCGGCCAGCAGGCAGCGCGCCACGCCGAGGCGCTGGCGCATGCCCAGCGAGTACTTCTTGACCTTCTCGTCGGCGCGCTCCGCGAGCCCCACGCGCGCGAGCGCCGGCGCGATCCGCGCGGGCGCCTCGCGGCCGCGCGCGGCGGCGACGATGCGCAGGTTCTCGCGGCCGGTCAGATGCGGGTGAAAGCGCGGCTCCTCGACGATCGCGCCGACCCTGCCGCAAGCGCCTCGCCGCGCTCGGCCGGCACGGAATGGCCGAGCAGGCTCATCGTGCCGGCGCTCGCGTGCGTCAAGCCGAGCAGCATGCGGATCATCGTCGTCTTGCCGGCGCCGTTCGGGCCGAGGAAGCCGAACGCGCTGCCGCGCGGGACGTGCAGGTCGACGTCGTCGATCGCCGCGCGCTGGCCGAAGCGCTTGGCCAGACCGCGCGTCTCGATCGCGGACCTGCCCGACGCGGGCGGCGAGGCCGGGGGGAAGGCGGCGGCCGAAGTCTGATCGGAATCCGGGGGCGGCAAGAGTCGTAGCCTCCCAGAGCCACATAAAGATCAGATGAGAGGGCCTAAATGAGATCCACGGGCGGTGAGACGTCCTGGGGCCGCCACGGCCCCAGGATTTCCACGCGCACGCCACTCACGGCCCCCGGATTTCCACGCGCACGCCACGGCCGGTAGGCCGTTCCCTCAAAAATCCCCGCCCGGCGACGATCCCGCCCGCGCGATCAGTCCTCCTGCGCCTGCAGCTCCTTCACCCGCTCCTCCAGCTGCGCCGTCACCGTCGGGTCGCGCAGCGTCGTCACGTCGCCCAACGCGCGGCCCTCGGCGATGTCGCGCAGCAGCCGGCGCATGATCTTGCCCGAGCGCGTCTTCGGTAGGTCCTCAGCCCAGATGATCCGCTTTGGGCGGGCGAACTTGCCGATCCGCTCGGCCACCGTCGCGCGAATACCCTCGACCGTGCGCTCATCGCCCTGCAGGTCGCCCTGCAACGTGACGAACGCGACGATCGCCTGGCCCGAGTCCTCGTCGTGCTGACCGATCACCGCGGCCTCCGCGACGTCGGTATGCGCCACGATCGCGGACTCGACCTCGGCGGTCGACAGCCGGTGCCCGGACACGTTCACCACGTCGTCGATCCGGCCGATCACCCACAGATACCCGTCCTTGTCGCGCCGCGCGGCGTCGCCCACCAGGTAGGTCTCCTTGCCGTAGCGCTTGAAGTAGGTCTCGACGAAACGCTCGTCCTCCTTGTACAGCGTGCGCAGCATCGACGGCCACGGCTGTGTGAGCACGAGCAGGCCCTGACCCTCCTCGATCGGCTCGCCGGTCGACTCGTCGCGCACCTCCGCCGCCACCCCGGGGAACGGATGCGTCGCCGAGCCGGGCTTCGTCTGCGTGATGCCCGGTAGCGGCGTGATCATGATCGCGCCCGTCTCGGTCTGCCACCAGGTGTCCACGATCGGGCAGCGTTCGCCCCCGATCACCTTGTGGTACCACAGCCACGCCTTCGGGTTGATCGGCTCGCCGACGCTCCCCAGCAGGCGCAGCGTCGACAGGTCGTGCTTGTTCGGCCAGTCCGCGCCCCACTTGATGCAGGCGCGGATCGCCGTCGGCGCGCAGTACAGGATGGTGACGCCGTAGCGCTCGACCAGCTCCCACCAGATGCCCTTGTCCGGGTAGTCCGGCGCGCCCTCCCACATCACCGACGTGGCGCCGTTGCACAACGGGCCGTACACGATGTACGAATGACCGGTCACCCAGCCGACGTCGGCCGCGCACCAGTACACGTCCTCATCGGGCTTCAAATCGAACACGTAGCGATGGGTCGCCGAGACCCCCGTCAGGTAGCCGCCGGTCGTGTGCAAGATCCCCTTCGGCTTCGCCGTCGAGCCCGACGTGTACAGGATGTAAAGCGGGTGCTCCGCGTCAAGCGGCTCCGCCGGGCACTCCGCCGCGGCCGCCGCGACGATCTCGTCGTAGTAGACGTCGCGCCCCTGCTTCATCTCGTGCGGCGAGTCCTTGCTCCTGACCACCACGATCTTCTCGAGCGTCCGCAGATCCCCCATCACCTCGTCCACGCGCGCCTTCACCGGCGCCGTCTTGCCCTTGCGCGCGGCGCCGTCCACAGTGATCAGCACCTTCGCCTCAGAGAACTCCATCCGCTCGCGCACCGCCTCCGCGGAGAACCCGCCGAACACGACGTTGTGCGGCGCGCCGATGCGCGCGCACGCGAGCATCGACACGACCACCTCGGGGATCATCGGCAAATAGATCCCCACCACGTCGCCCTTCTCCACGCCGAGATCCTTCAGCGCGCCGGCGAACCTCTGCACGTCGGCCAGCAGCTCCGCATAGGTGATGTCGCGCTCCGAGCCGTCCTCGCCGCGCCAGTGAAACGCGACCCGCTCCCCCCTGCCAGCCTCGACGTGGCGGTCGAGGCAGTTGTAGGACACGTTCAGCGTCCCCCCCTGAAACCACTTGTAAAACGGCGGGTTGGAGTCGTCGAGCACCGTGTCCCACCTCTGAGACCAGTGCAGCCGCTCGGCCTGCTGCACCCACCACGCCTGTGGATCGCGCGCCGCCTGCTCATACACCGCCGCATCGTTCAGCAGCGCGTGCTCGCGAAACTCGCTCGGCGGGTCGAACGTCTCGACCTCGAGCAGCTCCGCGAGCTCTTTATCGAGCGCCTCTCCGGTGGTTGACGACTCCAGCTCACTTGCCATAGCCCTATGACCCTATCTTCCGCTGAGCGGCATCACGGGCAGCACCGTGCGTCCGAACGTCGAGTTGGTGACCGCCGCGAACGACGCGTACCATGCCGCCGCCGCCGTGGCGAGACCGACGTAGCCACCCCAGTGAAGGACGCTCGGGTGCGGGCCGGTGTTGCCGATCGCGAGCAGTATGAACGTCGCCGTCAGCAGCACGAACACGAGCAGCACCGCTCCGCTGACGCGCAGCGCCGCGACGGTCATGTAGGCGGTGAAGATCGCCCACGCCCACAGGTACACACCGAGAGCGTGACCGACGTTGCCGGTGATGCCCTTGGCGTAGAAGACGTTCAGCGCCCAGAACGAGATCCAGAATGCGCCGAACGAGCAGAACGCCACCGCGCCGAACGTGTTCCCCGTGCGGAACTCCCACAAGCCCGCAATCAACTGCACGATCCCGCCATAGGCGAGCGCCAGCCCGAGCACGACCGCCGTGCCCTTGGGATCGACCAGGTTCGAGTTGAACATCGACAGCACGAACGTCGTCATCGCGAACGCGCCGAGCCCCAGCGGGCCCGGGTCGGCCGGTTTCCAGCCTGTGGCGCGCTCTCCCTCCCCCCGTGTGGGGTCTTGCCCTCGCGCCGCATCCCGGCGCTGGATTGTCGCTGCCTCCATGAAGCCCTCCTCACGCACCGCGCCCGCAGCCGGGACGGCGTCGACAATGCTTGTGTAATTACCTGTTACCCAAGCGTTGAACAACCTAATCGCCGATCGCGAGAGGCCGGCTGCACGATGTGTCAGCTGCGAGCGCCGCGCTTACGGCGGCGCTTGCGCGATGAGCGGCCGTTCGCCGACGGTGCCGGCGCCACGTCCGCACCACCCGTGGTCGTGGCCACCGTGCCTGTGCCGGTCCCTTCCTTGGCGGCGCGGAGCTCCGCCGGAGAAGGCCACGGGCAGGAGACGCCCGAGGCCCATGCGGGCGGATCGCCGCCGGGCAGCCGTCCAAGGAGGAGGAAACCCACCGACACCATCCACGCCGCCGGGACCAGCTGCAGGTAGAAGATGCCGGCGAACAGCGGCAGGATCACGACCGCCGTGGCAATCCCCAGCCCCCGCTGCCAGCGAGTTATCAGGCCGACCCGGGTGGCCGACAGCAGCACCATGATCAGGCCGAGCGCCAGGACCAGCGGCGCGAGCAGGCCGAGATAGCCGATCGCCAGGTTCGCGGCGCCCTTCGTCAGCGCGTGTTCGACCGCCGCCTCGCTGAAGTTGTGCCCGGTCGCGAATTCGTGCGTGCGGATCGCGCGCACGACCTGGCTCGCGATCCCGAACACCGCCAGGCCCACGCCGCCGGCGATCACGAGCGGACCGGCCGCGCGCGGGGTCTCGGCGCGGCGAAAACGGGTCGCCGACAGAAGGAACAGCAGGACGAGCGTCAGCGCGACCGCGGCGATCGCCTCGAGCACGCTGCCCGCGATCAGCCCGAAAGCGTGATGGGAGAGGTACCTCACCTCTCCCGTGCGGGCGCTCACCGCCGGGTTCACGGTGCCGCGCAACGCCGGTTCCAAGCCCTGCAGCAGCCCGACCGAGGGCAGCGCGCCGATCACCGAGTTGACGACGATCGCGCTGAGCAGGAACAGCACGCCCCCGGCCGCCGCCGGAACGCCCAGACGCGCGCGCCGCTCGCTCTCGTGGGCGACCTGCTTTGAGATCTCGCTCGCGCTGGGCATCGGCGCGCAGTCTACGGTTTCGACGCTACGATGAGCGCATGGAGAGCGGCGGCTTCGGAGACCTGTTCGGCGACCCCGAGGAGCTGCAGCGGCGTCTGGCGGAGTTCGCCGAGCAGATGCAGGGCCAGCAGCGCCTGGCGTGGGCCGACAACGCGATCAAGCTCGCCGTCGACATGACCGTCGCAGCGGTGCAGCGCGTCAACCTGCAGGGCAACGCCGAGGCGCAGGCCGAGGAGATCCGCACGGTGATGGCCCGCATCTTCCCCGAGGCGGTCGCACTCGTGCGCGAGGCGCGCGAGGGGCTTCAGTAGCGCTGCGCGCGCGGGCGGCGAGCCTGCGGCGCGGGAGGATCGTCTTCCCACGACGGGTCGTCCTCGACCATCAGCACCCCGGCGCGCTCGGCCGCACGCTCCGCCTCGCGTGAGGCGCGCCCGGCGTGGAGCACCTCTTTGAAGGAGCGAAAGCGGAAGATGAACACGACCGCGCCGAGCCCCGTCAGCGCGGTGAACGCGGCGATCGCGATCTGCTGCCCGACCGAGTAGGCGGCAACCACCGCAGTCGGCGCGCTGGTGGCGAAGACCTTCACGAGCAGCGCCTGCTGCACGCCCGCGCCGCCCGGTGTGAACGGCACCGCGCCCGCCACCTGGTTGACGCCGAACACGAGCAGCACGTTCTTGACCGAGCCGCCGACGCGGAACGCGTCGAGCAGGAACCAGAACGCGACGAAGCGGCACAGCCACCCCGCCGCCTGCCAGGCGGCGACCTCGCGCAGGTAGCGAGGACGATCGCCGAGGATCGTCACGCCCTGGCGCACGCGCGCCCAGAACGCGCGCGCGCGGACCGACAGCAGCGCGAACACGACCAGGCCGAGGACCGCGAGCGCCGTGATCAGGAACAGCGTAAAGCGAAAGTGCTCGGCCAGATAGGAGATTTCGAACGAGTTGAGCTTTGAGAAGTCGGGCGGCTTCGGGAAGACGCCCTGGGTAAACGCGAAGATCAGCACGAGCACGCCGACGCTCGCGTCGAAGATCGACTCGACAAAGAACGCGGCCGCCACGGTCGGATAGCTCGCCCCTGGGATCGAGGAGCGGGCGAGGAACAGCTTGATCACGTCTCCCCCCCGCGCCGGCACGACGTTGTTGAAGCCCACCGCCGCGAAGTACGCGCCCCAGATGCGCCGCCATTGAAAGCTCACGGCGGGATAGGCGGCGCGCAGGCTGTGAAAGAACGCGCGCGAGCGCAGCGTCAGGTTCAGCCCGAAGAACGCGAGCCCCAGTAGCAGCGCGCCCCAGTGGACCGCAGCCAGGTCGGCGAAGAACTGGCCGACCGCGTCGAAGAACGAGCTGAGGCTCTGGCCGATCGAGGTCGCCGCGAGGAGCGTGTACACGCTTGCAAGCGTACGTGGAGCGCTACCGGTTCACAGCTGCCCGCGACCGTCTCCGCGCCGAGGATCGTAATCGGCGCCGGCAGACGCGCCGCCGGCCATGCGCTACAACCGAACGGTGGCATCCCGCTCCGCCCCATCTGCAGGCCTGACCGTCGCCGTGACCGGCCCCACCGGCGAGATCGGACACGCCGTGCTCGCGGCGCTCGAGCGCTCGCGCGACGTGGGGCTCATCATCGGCATGGCGCGCCGGCCGTTCGACCCCGCCGAGCGGGGCTGGAAGAAGGTCTCCTACCGACGCGGCGACGTGCTCGACCGCGAGGCCGTCGCGGACCTTGTACGGGACGCCGACGTGGTCGTGCACCTGGCGTTCATGATCATGGGCGGGGCGAAGGAGAGTCGAGCGGTCAACCTCGACGGCTCGCGCAACGTGTTCGCGGCGAGTGTCTCGGCCGGCGTGAAGCGACTCGTCTACACCTCCTCGGTGGCGGCGTACGGCTTTCACCGCGACAACCCCCAGCCGCTCACCGAGGAGACGCCGGCGCGCGGGACCGCCGGTCACTACTACTCGGCCCAGAAGGCCGAGGTCGAGAGGCTGCTGGCGGACACGCTCGCGGGCAGCGCGACGGGCGCCTACGTCCTGCGCCCGTGCATCGTCGCCGGGCGCGACGCGCCGCTGCTGATCGACAGCCTGCCCTACACCCAGATCTCCGAGCGCCTTCCCGGCCCGGTCCTGAGCCTGCTCGACGGCGTGCCGATCCTCAAGCCGGTGCTGCCCGATCCGGGCGTCCCTTTCCAGCTCGTGCACCACGACGACGTGGCCGGCGCGATTCGGGCCGCGGTGCTCGGCCGAGGCGCTCCCGGCGTATACAACCTCGCCGGCGTCGGCGAGCTCACCGTCAAGCAGCTCGCCGAGGAGCTCGGCTGGTACTCGATCCCGGTTCCCGACCTCGCCGTCGATACGGTCGCCGAGATGGTCGGGCGGCTGGGCTTCCTGCCGGCGCAGGCGCAATGGATCGCCGCGTTCCGCGAGCCGGTGATCATGGACACAGGCAAGGCCAGGCGCGAGCTGCGCTGGCGCCCGCGGCACGACGCCCTGCAGACGCTGCGCGAGACGATCGCGTCCGCCCGGATGGACCGCTTCGTCAGGTAGGGGGTTCACGTGGACCCAACGGCTGCGCCGGTCATGCACAACCGGCCGTCCCGGTCATGCCGGATCGCTTCGATCGGCCGTCAGTCGTAGGCTACGACCTGCATGAGCGATTCTGGCGACATCCCCACACCGGACGCGGGCTCCGGGCCGGCCGTCGTGACCGACAGCACCCCGTACCTGCCGTGGGCGCTGATCGAACGGTGGGGCATCCGCCAGGTCAGCCTGTACGTCGGCTGGGATGGCGATCTGAAGCCCGAGCACGAGTACGAGGACCTCGACGCCTTCTATGAGCGCCTACGCGACTCCCCGCGCCTGCCGACGACCTCACAGCCGTCGGTCGGGGACTTCCTCGCCTGCTACCAGCCGCTGCTCGCGGCCGGCCGGGACATCCTCTCCGTGCATCTCGCAAGCGGCCTGTCGGGCACGTGCGAGAGCGCGCGCGAAGCGGCCCGGATCGCATCCGGTGAAGGGCATTCCGGGCGCGTGGAGGTCCTCGACGCGCAGACCGGCGCCGGGGGGCTCGGCTGCCTGGTGCTCGTGGCCGCGGACCTGGCCGAGCGGGGCGCCACGCTGCAGGAGACGATCGACGGGGTGCGCCGTGCCCGCGAGACCCTCGACATCTGGTTCTGCCTCGACACGCTCGAGTACCTGCACCGCGGCGGGCGGATCGGGGCGGCACAGGCGATGGTGGGGACCGCGCTGAAGGTCAAGCCGATCCTCACCTTCGGCACCGAGATCGCCCCCGTCGGGCGGGTCCGCACCCAGCGGCGCGCGTTCGAGCGGATGGTCGCCTACCTACATGAGCTGCACGACCGCGGCGCCACCGACTGGTTCATCCAGCACGCCCAGGCGCCCGAAGACGGCGCGCGGCTGGTGGCCGAGGGCACCGCGATCTTCGAGCACGAGCCGCTGTTCTGCACCGAGGTCGGCCCGGTGCTCGGCGCCCACCTCGGGCGGGGGATGCTCGTCGGAGGGTTTGCGCGCGGTTCTGCGTCGTGAGGGCGCCGCGTCGCTCTGGCGCGTCAGGCCAGGAAGGCGCGCACCGCCGGGGTCAAACCTGCGCCAAGGCCTCCAACACCAGCGCGTCGTGCTCGGCCGGCTTGACCTTGCGCAGCACCTCGGCAACCTTGCCGTCGGCGTCGACGACGAAGGTAGTGCGCTCGTTGCCGAAGTAGGTTTTCCCGTACATCGACTTCTCGACCCAAACGCCGTATGAGTCCGCCACCGCGTGGCCCTCGTCGGCGAGCAGCGCGAAGTCGAGGCTCTGCTTGTCGTGGAACTTCTTCACCTTCGCGACAGGGTCGGGTGAGATCCCAAGCACCGTCGCGCCCGCAGCGGCGTAGTCGGCGCGGTGGTCTCGCACCCCGCATGCCTGCGTCGTGCAGCCCGGGGTGTCGGCCTTGGGATAGAAGTAGACGACCACGGGCCGGCCGCGGAAGTCCGAGAGCTTCACCGCGCGACCGTCTTGGTCGGGCAGCTCGAAGTCGGGGGCTGCGTCTCCTGGCTCGATCATGGGTTGGATCCTAGCCTCTTGCCGAGCCAACCCCTTGGGAGGCGAGCGCGACGAGCGGTTCACACACCCACAGCTCCGGACGATACAGCGGGATTGCGTCCTCGTGGCGCAAATAGATACGGGGTCCGCCGCATCCAAGCGGCGGACCCCGTACGCGTTGCCTACGATTCCTCCAGGCGCTACCACTTCATCGCGGTTCTAGAATTTTTCGCTAGCGACCACCGCCGAGCTCGTCGCCATCTTCAATGTCCCGGTCAGTACCGCCGTGCTCTTCCCGGCCGCCGAGGGCAACCCGAGTTTCGCATCCACGATCCGGTCGACCAGGAACGAGAATACACCGCCGCAGCCTTCGGCCACAGGCGTCGAGAACGCATTGTCTACGAGTGAGTTGTTCGTATCGACGAGTAGTTCCTGGCCCTTTTCTTCTTCTTCGAAGATGTTCCCGACGTTACCTTTGATCGGTTTGTTCGGCGCCGGCGGATTCGTCGTGCCGGTTGTCAGATGCAACTCAATCGGGCTGGATTCAGAGCCGATGTAGCAGCTTTCGCCGAGCAGCGGGTTCTTCAGGTGCACCCGCACCGGCAATGTCAGCGCCGCACCTTCTTCGAGGAAGACGCTCGCGAGGTTGAGGATTACGGGGCTGCTCGCATTGGCCACGACTTCGGTCGTCGCGGTGAGGACGGTCCTATTGTTTTCGAAGAACGCTTTGCACAGCCGTCGCTTGAGTTTTTCGCCGAAGCCGTTACCTTTGATTTCTTCGCAGTTGACCAAGTCGAGCAGGCCGCCCGGCACGTTCAGTTCGGTCTTGGAGAGGCTTTCGCCGTTCTTCGCCGGCAGCAGGAAGTATTCGTTGGGGTTGGAGCTGCCGGTTTTCACCGCCCCGCCCTGCAACGTGAGCGTCTTGTTGATCGGAACTTTCGTCGAGCCGATCGCGAATTCGCCGCTCGTGATTTCTGCGTGCGTGCACAGCGCGTCACCCGGCGTGCTCGTCGGACACTGCGCGAACACCGCGAAGATGCCCTTCGGCGCCGCCGACGCCGACGACGTGATCCCTAGACCCAGCACGACCAACGCCAGCCCCATCACGAGTCCCTGCCTTGGAGTACCGGCGGCGTCCCCAACTCGATGCTTGAGCATTAACTTCCTCCTCTTGTTTTTATTTTTTTGGAAAGCGAGGACAATTGTCTCTATTTCAACTTGCGGGAATCCAGCACCAGCAGGATCTGGTTGCAGTACGCTTCGGCGGCCTTGTACCGGGGGCCGGCCGGGTTCAGATGAGTACCTGCGAGGCTGAAGTGCGCTCCCGTAGGCCTCGGGAAGCCCAGCACACCATGCGCGCGCATGCAGGCCGTGAAGCGCACCAGCACGGCGCTCACAGCCGCGGGTACCGGCGGCGGCTCGATGTGAGCGCTGGTGCTCTGCGCCGCCGTCGCGGCGCCTGCGGTTCCAGCCGCACCCGCCGGCGTTGAGGATGTGGTCGAGCCACGGCCGCACGCCGCCAGGATCAGAGCGACGAGCAGGCATCCGAGGCTTGCCACAATCGTGAGCCTGTGTCTGGCCATGCTCTCCGGGCCCCGCTAGCGTTTGCGCTTGGAGGTCTTGAGGGATCTTGCGCCGTAGGCTTTCCGGGCGGTGCGTTCGCATGCTTGCCGCCTGGCCTTGTTGTGCCTGCGGTGGCAGGCCTTTAGCGCCGCTTTGAGCTTTTGTGCGCGGTTGAGGGCCTTGGTCTTCTTGCAGCCGGTGACCGCGATCGAGGTCTTGTAGTTGGCGGTCATGCCGTTCTGCGCGGTGAAGTCCGCGGGCATCACGAGTTTCTGGGTGCAGAGATTGCCGTTGGCCGCGAGCGCGGAGTACTTGCCCTCGGGCAATGTGAGCTCGAAGCTGTTGACGGGGTTGTCGGGGATCGCCTTGAATGTGGTGGAGGTGACCCCTGATTTGCTGATGAACGTCGCGCCGACGAGGATCACCTTCACGCCGTAGCCCTGCAGCACGACCTCGAGGCTGGGGAAGGCTTCACCACCGTGGCTGACGAAGTAGACGGGCCCGGCCAGCGGTTCGGGGATGTTCGGCACGACCGCCTTCGCGGTGCCGATCACCGACGGTGCGGGGCAGCCTGCGGGGTTCGCTTCGAATTGCGCGTTCGTGCACGCCTTCTGCAGCGTGGTCAGGCGGGAAGGGAGCTGTTTGGGGAGTTCGACTTTGACTTTTGCGATGTTCGCGTAGGTGCCCGTGGGAGCCTGTGGATAGGTGAGGTCGACATGGAGCGACGCTCCGTTTTGTTTGGAGGTCTTGCCGCTCGTTGAAACCGCGAATTTGGGGGCGAACTTGAGGTTTGCGCAGCTCGCCGCCTGGAACGGGCTGGTGACCGTCGCGCTCCCACCTTCGCTGGCCGTCAGCGTGCTGCCGATCGACCGCGGGTTGCAGCTCGTGGGGTTCAGCGTGAAGCTCTGCCGGTCGACGTAGACGCGGATGTCGCGCACATGGGTGACGATCCCGTCGATGATCGTCGGGATCGGTTCTGAGGTCGTGGGACTGACGCTGACCTGTGCTGTATAGGGGTCGATGTCCAACCCGAAGCGCAGCACCACAGTCCCCAGGTCGAACGGCCCGACCTTCGCGGAGGTGACAGACACGAGACTGAAGGGGGCGCCATGGAACGGACCGGCTAGATAGACCTTGCCGGGGACATACGCGAGGACGGCGCCCACGCCGGTGCCGACGAGCGTGTGGCCGACCTGGCTGGCCGCAGGGCAGGAGGGGTTGGCTTCCTCTTCTCCCCCGGTCCTCGTGCGCGCGGCCGCGATCGCGGCCTCTCCACAGAATGGTATCCCCGTCAGGTTGCCGGTGAGACCCGGCGGCAGGTTCGTGGAGAAGCCCGAGATCTCCTGCTCGCCATCTGTGCGGGTGAGGTGGAGGTAGAACGGGCTGAACGAGCCGGCGTTGTTGTTCAGCATCCCGGCCTGGATACCCGGGTGGAACGGCGGGACACCACCCGACGGGCACGCGCCACCGTCAAAGCCCTTCGTGATCGTAAACTGCGAGACGTCGGTGAGGGCCGTAGTCGGGTCAGACCACGGCGTGAGCTGCGCCTGCGTGGCGTACGTCCCGCAGGTGGCGGGACTGATCAGCGGTGCTTGCTGACCTTCACGAAAATGGAAGTTGAAGTGGCTGAAGGGCAGCTGCGGGTTGTTTTCAAACGTCGTTGTGAGCCGGCCCGTGAGGGGGTTCGGCGTTACTCTCCCGGCAAGTTTGATCAGCACCCCCGTTTCTGGGTTCTTCGCCACGAGATACAACGCCACGAGCGAGGAGAACGGGTTTTCGTAGGGCTGGGCGATGAAGATCGACCCGTGGATCTTCTGCGTCAACACCGGCGTTTCGATTTCCACGGTGCCGAGCTTCGATTCGTTGGGGCAACCCGCCCCTGGCGCGGAGTTGACGGTCTCCCTGGCATAGTCGGCGGAGGTGCAGCCGACGAGACCGACACCGGCGGAGGGGTTGATCGTGAAGCCTTCGGGCAACGTAACGACCGTGTTCTTCAGCTGCGACTGCGCGAGCCCTGTACCGCTCGTGAGGCCTTCGTCATGGAAATCGAGGTTGAAGTCGAGGCCCGACGGCGAGGAGGCTGAGTCGGTCGTCGGCTGCGCCTGGATCGTCGGGCTGAAGGGCAGGTGGTTGCAGCCATCGAGCGCGGGGAGCGGTTCGGCGGGCAGCACAGTTTCGCCCTGGCCCTGAGGCTTGGGGTCGATCCATGCGTCGCCTTCGACCGATCCCTGCATCGGGCCCGAGCAGGAGGTGGGGAGGGTGAGGAAGGCGGCAGCGTGGGGTTCTTCGGCGGGCCTGCAGGGAGGCAGTTCCAGCTGGGGTTCGAATGCATATCCGCGAGATTCCTGGAGGCAGGGGATGTTGCGGGACTTGTCATGACGGGAGTCACCGGGAACGCCCCAGACAGTGACGCGGGCGCTGGAGAGACCGGCGATCTGGGAGATGTTCGTCGCGTTGACGTCGATCCCGTAGTCTTCGCTCTGACCAGGGAGTGCGCCTTCGCCGGCACCAGAGCGCAGCGAGGTGTCGAGGATGACCGGCTGGTTCGCGGCGACGAGGTTGAAGCCGAGGCGGGCGGGCTCGCCGAAGGCGGGCTCGAGAGTTTGCAGGGGGTAGACGAAGACGACCTGGCCGAAGGTACTGGGGTCGTAGACGGTGACGGAGGCGACCCCGACGGTGGACCCGGAGGGACAGAGGTTTTCGCCCACGCCCCTGTAGGTCAAGAACTGCGCGAGGCTGCAGGCGGGAAACGCGGTCGGGTTGCCGATCAGGCCGACCGGGAGCTTCGTGTAGACGTCCTTTGCGAGGGCGGCGACTTCGGCATTGGCCTTCTGGGCAAGGAGGCGGCCAGCTTGTGGGACTGCCGGCGATTGGAAGAGCCCACCGGTCGCTCGGCCCTCGTTGATTGCGACCGTGGTGGTGAACTGGAAGGGGTGGGAGCCGGCCTGGGTGACGGGGGCTCCGCGCTCTTCTTCGAGGCTCATGCGGAAGTCTTCGAAGCCGAAGGGAGTGACGGTGGAGCTGATGGTCACCGGTCGCGAAAGTGAGGCGGACGGGGTGGCGCCGCCGCTGACCGTGACCCGGTTTTCTTCACCGGTACGAGCGCCGGGTTCGGCGACGACGGCGACGCGCACTTCGAGCTGGTCGTAGGGCGCGAGTAGTGCGAACGGGCCTGCTGGCGCATACGGTGCGGGGAAGGTGCAGGTGGGAGCGGCGGGAGGCTGGGCGCAGGGAAAGGAAGCGCGGTCGAGGGAGCCATCGAGGCTGGAGGCAGAGATGGCCAGCTCCCTGAGGCCTGGGGGGAGGACGTCGGTGATCGTGACTGGATCGGCTTTGGCGTCGATCGTGGCGTCGCCTAGGTTCTCGGCGAGGATGACTATCTCGCCGTCGCCGTGACCCAGCTGAACCTGGCCGATATGCACCTTATCGTTGCCGGTGAGATAGATCCCCTGATCGGCGAGCGCGCCCTTGAACGTGATCAGGAATTCGGCCGAGCTCGGTCCCGCGCCGACTTCGACGCTGCCGGCGCCGTAGAGTTTTTCGAGCCCCGCTTGGATTTCCGCCGCGTCCGCGTTGAACGGCAGTTCGACGTAGGTGACGTTTTCGATCGCTTCGCCCTTGGAGGTCGCGATCGGTTCTTCAAGGATGTAGACGCCGGAGGTGGCAAGGATGGTGAGCTTTTGAATCTCGTTGCGCGCCGTGCCGGGCTGGATGCGAGCCGGGCGAGCGCCGGAGCTGAGCTGCCACCAGGAGCTGGGGGCGGCGGCGGCCGGGGTGGCCGAGAAGGCGAGGGTGCCCACGAGCGCAAGGCCGATTTTTTGGAGAGCTTTGAAGGTCATCGGCCTGTCCTCCGGTTGGTGTGAGCAGACTTTTTCGCTTTATGCGTCTTTGGTTTGACTCTCTTCTTTGATCTGGATCTCTTTTTTATGCACGCACCCTGCTTGTTCTTCACAAGGTTCTTCCTGCATTTGACGGTCTTCTTGGTGATGACAGGCAGCGGCGGGCTCACGTCGCCGGGACCGTTGAAGGTCAACGAGCCGGGGGTGGCATCGCTGGGGGGAGCGACGGGGTGCTGGCAGGCGTCGCCCTCGCATGCGGGCTGGGGCGGGGGAGGCGGCGCCAGGCAGGGCACCGCGGCGCTGCAGAGGTGGGCGTCATAGACGTCTGGGGCGGAGTCGGTGTCGGTGGCCGCGAGCTGGGAGGTGGTGGTGAAGAAGACGTCGTTGCCCGATTCGGACGCGTCGAGGAAGACCGATTCTTGCTTTGAGGTGCCGGAGGAGATCAGGCCGAGGCAGCCGCCTGAGGCCGGAGTGAAGGCGGGTCTGGATCCGATGCAGTCGCCGATCCCCACGGGCTCGTACTCGTAGACGTCGGCGAGGCCGTTGGAGTCATTGGGAAGGAGGGCGTCAGCGCCGTCGAAGAAAAGACGGCCGGAGTTGGAGAGAGCGCGGGACTGGTAGCGACCGCTATAGGACCAGCCGGGAAGGGTGGCGGCGATCCCCTGTCTGCCCTGGAAGTTTTCTAGGCCACCTTCAATTTCGGGCGGTTCGTTGACGCTATTGCCGACAAACTTGACCCCGTGCGGGCGGGCGCCGGTTGGGTTGCAGGAGGCGCAGATGAGCTTGGGTTCGAGTTCGTCGCCTCCAGCCCGGTAGAGGAAAACCTCCTGGTCGGGGAGACCGGTGACGGCGTCGGTGTTGTCATACCCGGTGAGGCGGCGCTGGGACATGAAGGCGAGCCACTGACCGTTGGGGGAGACCCGGGCAGGGCGCTCTCTGGGTTGCTGGTTCGTAGCAGGCTCATCTTCGCCGGAGAGCGTGGCGATGAAGGTGGTTGTGCCGTCTTGGCGACGGTAGAGGCTGCAGGTCGTGCCGGGTTCAGCGCCCCCTCCCATAGGATGACAGTTGCCGGGATGGGCCTGTTCTGGTCCGGCGCCGTTTGAGACCTGGTTGGCGGCGAGGACGCCGTTGGCGACGAAGTAGACGGAGGAGCCGTCTTCGGAGGAGCCGAGCACGCTGCCGACGGCGCCTCCCGGTTCGCCGGAGCTTTGCGGAGTGAGATCGGTGAGCTGGCAAGTGAGCTTGCCCGCTTCTTTGACGACCTTGCACCGGTAGAGGTCGGGACTGTTGATGGCGGCCCCTGAGTCCGGGGTAAGTTGCTGTTCGTCGCTGAAATACACGACGGAGCCATCGGCGGAGGCGACCTGGAACTTGGCCGTAGCTTGTCCGGCGCCGGTGCCACCCTGAACGGCGTCGAGCTGGACGGTTTCTGCGGCGGCGAGGTCGCGGAGATAGAGATGGTGAGGGTGAGGATTACCATCACCCGTTCCTTCGCCCCAGATGATGCGAGAGCCGTCGGCGGAGACGGAGGTGCTGACGTTGCCCCCGCCGAGGAATTCAGAGCCGAGCACGGGATCGGTCGCGGGCAGTGCAGGCCCAGCATTGCCCGGAAGGACGCTGACCAGGGTCAGGCTGCCGTCAAACCACTCGTAGAGGCCGCCTTCGTCGCCAGGCGTCGAGGTGAGCGCTACATGGTAAATGCCCCCACTGAAGCCCCCGCCGAAGCTGACGGTAGTGAGAATGATGTGGCTACCGTCGGGAGAGGCATCAACGAATTGAGGGGATGCGCAGCGTTCTTCTTCTCTGCCAGCCTGATCACACGGGACGAGGACGGTACCGTGGGGGATGTTGGCGACGCCGGGGGCAGCGGTGAGGAGGGGCCGGTAGCAAGAGGCAGCGCAGAACTGCGTGGGATTTCCGGGAGGAAAGTTGGTGCGCAGGTAGGGAGTCTGTTCGCTGACTTCGGGGGAGAGCAATGGGTTGACGGAAGGGCCGAATGGCGCGATGACGCTGAGTGAGAGATCCGCAGAGAAGAAGGGGATCTCCGTCGTCTGTCCGGAGGCCGATCGATGGGGAAGGGTGACGTCGTGCGAGGCCCAACCGGCGGAGTTGCGGGCGGAGAGCACTTTGATATCAAAGGACGCGCCTTCGGGTTCGGCTTCGGTTGCGCTCCTGGAGAAGTAGGCGATCGCGTCGCCGGCGGCCGAGGCCTGGGATCCCCCTCCCAGAAGCGAGCCGCGCTTTTCGGGCGGGGAGACCTGCTCCCACTGGCGTCCGTCGAGGAGGGCGAAGGGACCGGTGGATCCACTCGCCTGGGTGGTGAAGGTGCGGCCAAAGGTGTGGACCGCGCCGAACGCGTTGGCAATCGCGACGCGGAAGCGGTAGACGGTTGCCGGGGTGAGGCCCTGGACGTGTTGGAGGACGCCGACCGGCGATTCGCCCGCGGGAATCGAGCCGTCGGGAAGACTCGTGGGGAGGTTGGGGCCGGAGAATAAGTTGCCGTTGGCCTCGTATTCGGCCTCGGTCAAGTATTCGACGTGGTATTTGGTGAGGACGCCGCTGGGGTCGATTTCGGCACCGAGGTCGGCGGAGGTGGCGGCGACGTTCGCGATGACGTCGGCGAGGACGAGCCGGGGAGCAGCCCTGACCGCCCCGCGATTGGCCCCGTTCGAGTTGGAGGCAACGAGCTGGTAGCGGTAGACGACGCCGGGCGTCAACCCCGAGATGTCGGCGCTGACGGGGTGGTTTGCGCCGTCGTTGGGAATCGAGGCGGCGGCCGGCACACATGGCGCTTCGCCGCCGGAGCTGAGATCGACAAAGCCGGATGCTTTGAATGCCGCGTCAGAGACGTAGCGGAAGTGGCAGTCGGTGAGGGCCGTCGTGGGTGCGGCGCCGGTGGTGTTGACGGTGCCGTTGAGCGTGAGGCTGGTTTGAGAGTCCCCGAGATTGGACACAAGCCCGGTGGTGACGTCGGGAACGATCACCTTCGAGCCGAAGACGTCGACGACGTGGTTGGAGCCATCGGCGACATAGAGGCGACCGCTGGGATCGACCGCGACGCCTTGGAGGGTGCCGAAGGCAGCGCCGTTAGCTTCGCTGATCGCGGCGATGAAGGCGCCACTGGGGGCGAATTCATCGATCACGCGATTGGTGGGATCGGCGACCAGGAGGTTGCCGTTGGTCGGATCGACCGTGACGGCGGAGATTTCGCCGAGCGGTTTGCCGGCTTCACCCGTTTCGACGGTTTCGAGCAATTCACCGGAAGTGGAGAAGATGTCGAGGACGTGATGGGCGCCGTCGGCGACGTAGAGGTTGCCGCTGACGGGGTCGACGGCGATGCCGCCCCCCTTGCGTTCGCCGAAAGGGGCGAAGGATTTGGCGGGGGTTTGGGCGCCGGTGAGTTCGCTGATACCCGGGTTCGGTCCGGCGATGAAAGGATCCACCGGGACGCCGGCGGCATCGACGCGGAAGATCTTGCCGTTGCTGGAGAAAACGTAGAGGACGCCACCGGTCGCGGTGGTGGAGTTGTCGGCGGCGACGCGAATGAAGCAACAACCATGGCCCCATTCGGCGCCGGGGCTTTCTTTCAGATCGATGCCGGCGTAGGTGGCGTCTGGCTTCAGACCCCAGATGTCATCGGCGTTGGAATCGGAGACGAGAACCTTTTCAGCGGCGGCAGAGAAGGCAACGCTTTCGATGTAGGGGGAGCCCGTGAAAGAGCCGGCACCGTTGTTGGCAGCCGCGAAGCGGCCGGCCGGGTCGAACTTGTCGACGACGCCGGCGCCGGGATCGGTGACCCAGATGTTGCCCGACGGGTCGGTGGCGAGGCCGGTGGGGCTGGAGAAGGGGAAGATGGTGGTGCCGTCGGCCTTGGTGAGCTGGCCCTTGGAGGGGCGGACGAGCGCGGCCGAGGCGGGGGACGCACCGCTCCCAAGGACGGCGACCAGCGCGATGAGTGCTACAGAGACCGCGATCCAGGTTTTCAGGCCCTTGATGGCTCCCCCGGTTTCCGTACTTGTCTCGTGCATCGCGCTCACTCCGTTCTTCGAGGACACCTGTGTGCCCGGGTGATGGGATGAAGTTCTCTTGGTGCTCGCCCGGGGCCGGCTTCTGGCGTGTGTCATGACCCGTCCTCCTGAAGCTGTGTGCCGAGGCTGAGCTGCTCGGTGACGCGCTCCCCCAGCGGTGTGAGTTGCCAGGCGTTGCTTTCCCCGCGGGCCTGCCCCTCGCCACTGTTCTCGAGCAGTCCCAGACGTTGCAGGCGGGCGAGGAGCTTTGAGATCTGGCCCTGGTCGTAAAGATCGGCGTGTGCACCGATCGCACGGTTGCTCGCGCCGGGATACTCGGAGGCGGCCTGTAGAACCTTTGCGGTCCTGTAGGTCAGGCGCATCGGGACATCACGCAACGGGTCTTCCTGGCGCGTTCTCCCGGACCGGAAGGCGTCAGGGGGTGTCGGCGTCGTTGCGGGTGGCACGGGACGTTTGCGCTCCCTGCGCGCAGCCACCGACCCGAGATAGGGCAGCACGATCATCCCCATCAGCTCGCCGTGCAGGTCGGTGAGCGGCGCTCGCTCCCCGATCAACAGGCGCTTGTAGAAGATCGCGAGCACCGCCCCGGCGAGACCCTCGGCCGTCAGAGCAGGGGGCTGCGCTGCGCGCGTGTTCTGTGCACGCCCTTCGTCGAGCACGCTCGCCAACCGTGCCAGCAGCGCCTCGCGGACCTCCAGGACCCGGCGTGTGCCGCGCGCGCTCTGCACCACACACACCCGCGCCAAGACCGGGTCACGGTCGAGGAAGCACAAGATCCTCCACAGGCCGATGCGGACACGCTCGACCCAAGGTGCATGCTCGAGACCTGCGCAAG
This sequence comes from uncultured Solirubrobacterales bacterium, assembly GCA_963784875.1. Lineage (GTDB taxonomy): Bacteria > Actinomycetota > Thermoleophilia > Solirubrobacterales > Solirubrobacteraceae > Palsa-744. The sequence continues at coordinate 274,735 of CAWATE010000007.1, read as the reverse complement.
CGAGATCCTGCTCGACACGGGCGACGGTGTCGTCAAGCATCGTCAGCAGGCATTCTTCGCGATTGGCGAACAGGTCGTAGAACGTGCGCCGCGACACGCGTGCCCGTGCCGCGATGTCGGCGACCGTGACACCGGACCAGCCCAGCTCGTCCACGACCGGGACAGCTGCGCCGATCAGGCGAGCACGCTGCATCTCATAGACCTGGCCACGAGCAGAAGGAAGTTTCCCCGCGGTCACGCTGCGACGGCGTGCATCGCCCTGCGCGGCACGCGTAGCGCGAGCACTCCCGGTGTGGGGCTTGGCCGTAGCCATCACACGCCCCCCACGACAGGAACATGCCGGGAACCACGAAAACCACGCTCAAAAGCGCGGCGACTACCTGCTAGACGATCGAGAACAGCGCCAGAAAAGGCGCCAAAGCCAGGCTTATCGCCTAATAGACCCGGTGCAGAGAGAGAGAGAGAGAGAGAGATGTGTCAGCGACGCTGACGCATCTAGCTACGGACCCCTCCGGGCACGCAACGATCCCCCTCACACCTGTCCCAAACGGACTCACGCGAACACAACCCCTCTTCATCCGACCCGGTCCCCCTCCCATACATCCCTTGCTACAAGCGCTGACGTCAACAAATAAAAACTTAACCCAAACCCAGTCTATTTTCCGTGTCCCCAGACTCAGGAGCACCTCTACTCATAAATATATACACAGAACGGCGACTTATGCAAGTCAAAACTGTCAACTGGCACACAAACCGCTCTGGAAAGCCGATCCGCCGCCTGTCGCGTCAATGCGGCGCACAGCCCGGAATCCGGGAGTCGCATGAACGTAGTCCGTCGTCTTGCGCCCCCGTGGCCGGCTACCGCAACAGCCGCGACAGCCGGCGGTCCTTCAGCACGCGCCCTTCCGTCTGGCATGCAGGGCAGTAAGCGATCACGTAGTCCTCGAAGTGGACCGCGCGCAGCGTGCCCCCACAGCGCGGACAGGGCTCGCCCTCGTGCCGGTGCACGCGCAGCGGCAGCGGTAGCTTGTCGGGGAGCGGCAGGCTGAGGACGTCCTCGTAGTGGGCGATCGCCGCGCCGAGCGTCGCAACGATCGCCTCCCGCAACCGCTCGGCCTCGCCCGCGTCTAGATCTGAGCCGCGCTTGTACGGCGAGAGGCGGGCGACCCACAGGATCTCGTCGACCCACGAGCGGCCGATGCCCGCGATCGTGCGCTGGTCACGCAGCAGCGTGTGCAGCGGACGCGGCGCGCCGAGCAGCTCTTTCACCCGCTCCCCGTCGCCCGGGTCCGGCCACGCTTCGGGGCCGAGCGTCGCGAGCGCTTCGTCCTCCTCGAGCGCGGCGGCCGGCAGGAGCTTCACCCACGCCCGCTGCTTGGTGCCGAACTCGCGCAGGCGCAGCTCCTGGCTGCCGCGCACCCGCACGAGCAGCCGCGAGGTGCGGTCGCGCGGTCCGGCGCGCTTGTCGTAGAGCTGCAACCGCCCGGCGGACATCAGGTGGATCAGCAGCGCCAGCTCGCCGGAGACTTCGACGATCAGGTGCTTGCCGCGGCGGCGCACCCCCGCGATCTCGCGCCCGTCCAGCTCCGACAGCGGCGGGTCGAACGTCTTCAGCGCGTTGATCCCCGGCGCCTGCGCCGACTCGATCGTCGCCCCTTTCAGCGCCCCATCAAGCAGGCGCGCGGTGATCTCGACCTCGGGCAGCTCTGGCATCGTCTAGTAATCGTAGGTGTATGCCTGGGTATCCCCGGTTCCGGTGTCCCTTTTTCAGGATCGCGTCGGAGTAGGCGACAGGGACCATCAGCGCCCCGTGGGAAAGCACCCAAGACACTTCACTACCACAGGAGGATCTGCGACCATGAATGCCGTGGCAACGCGACCGCATGTGACGCTCAGCGGCGACATCGTCGGCGAGTACGTAGTTGAGGACACACGCCCCGATGGGGGCCTCGTGCTCGTCCCCGACCCTGACGACGCCCACCCCTCCGTCACCTGGGCAGCAATGCTCAAACGCTCCGGCGGACGGGACGCAACTCCAGAGGAGCTCGCAGCCTTCGAGGCCGAGTACGGGCCTTTCCTGCCGCCTGACGGCGAGGGGTAGGTCATGCCCAAGACACCGCGGCCCAGCCACGCTCCCGTGGCCTTCGCTGACGATGCCTTTGACGAGGACATCGCCCGCGTCGGCAGTGGAGGGCGTGAAGTCGCCGAAACCACCCGTCATGCATACGAGTGCGATGGCGTACCGGTCGGCGAGCTCCGCCGGGTTCAGGACGAGGGCCTCGACGGGACGATCCTGCCGGGATGCCTGAAGGTCTATCTGCCGCCACCTGACGGCCGCTTCGGCATCGTCTTCAAACTCGTGATCGACGAGACCGGCGCACGTCTGCAATTCCTAGCCTTCGGCGCGCGCCATCACCCGCAGGATTCGCACGCACCTACCGTCTACGACATTGCCCACGCACGACGGCGGGAGACCACCGCCAAGAACCTGCGGACCAAGGGACGCGACACACCTTGAGCCGGACAGGAGCCGTGGGGCCACCTACAGTCACGACAACCGGGTCGCTGTCTCAGGAAGCCTTGATCGGCGGCCCTTCGTACTTCTTGGTTCCGGTCGGGCTAGTCCAGCGCACGCGCCAGTAGGCGCCCTGGGTGGAGGAGCGCAGCGACCAGTAGCCGAGCGAGTTGGTGGCGAGCGTCTTCAGCGTGCGGTAGCGCTTGGAGCTCTTGCTCCGCACGAGCACGGTCACCTTCGTGGCGCCGATCGTGGGTCGTACGAGCCCCCACAGCGAGAACCCGTGCCCGGCTTTGGAGACGGTCAGCGGGACCGGCCAGCCGGAGTAGAGCGGCTTGGGCTTGCCGCTCACGTACTCGAGGCCGGTCTGGAAGCCGACGAAGCCGCCGCGCGCGCTCGAACCGGGGGCGCCGCCGAGCGGGTCGTCTTTGAGCAGGTACTGCGAGAACGCCGCGACGCGCGGGTTGTTATAGGCGATGTGCTCGGAGATTGCGTCGAATTCGGCCTGCTGCGCGGCCGAGACGCCGAGGAACTTGTTCGGGAAGCTCTGCACCCCGAACTCCGTCAGGTAGATCGGCAGCCCGCCCGGGATCGCGTGCGCGGCGGCGGCGCGGTTCAGGGCGGCGGTGAGGCGCGAGAGCACGCCGATCGTGACGTTGTCCGCCCCGGGCGTCTTGTAGTAGGGCCCGGCGGGCGTCGGGTAGGCATGGTGGGCGTAGCCGGTCATCTGCAGCTCCCCGCAGGAGCCGGATTTCCTGTACTTGGCGTTCAGGCACAGCGCTTCGCGCAGGAACGCGAGCGGCGCCACGTCGTGCAGGAGCGCCTTCGATCTTTCGCTGCGCAGCAGGCTCTTGACCGAGTCATAGCCGGTCGGAGCGGTCTCCCCGAAGAGGATGCGCGGGTGTGTGAGCCCGGCCTTCTGCAGCCCGGCGTAGCCGGCTTGATAGAGGCCGCGGTAGATCCGCGGCGAGGCGGGCGTGCCGTTGGAGCTCCATTGCGGCAGCAGGAAGGCGGGATGGTTGGCCTCGTTCCAGATCGAGTAGACCGAGACCTCCGAGCCGTAGTGCTTGGCGACGGCCGTCATGAACTGTTCGAAGTCGAGGTCGTCCGGGCGCGTGATGTAGGGCGCTTTCTTGTTCGACGTGGCCCAGCGCGGAACGGGCGAGGTCACCGTCAGCAGGACCGGCCATTTCAGCCGCTGGGCTTCGGCGAGCACGGCGTCGTACTGGCCCCAGCTGTAGGCGGCGGGGTTCGTCTCGTCGAAGTTCGGCCGCGTCGCGATTTCCGGGCTGGGCGCGACTTCGTACCAGGGGAGCTCGATACGTAGCGCTTTGACGCCGAGCGCCTGCATCTGCGCGATCGCGTGCGCGCGCGTCGCCGGGTTGAGAAGGTCGGTGGAGGCCTCGAAGTAGACGGTCTGGCCGTGGGAGGCCCCGGCCGGGGCGGCCGCAGCGAGGGCGCCGAGCGTCAGGCTGCAGAGCAGAGCGGAGAGGAACCGTGGGAGGAGCTTGTTTCTGAGCATGGTCGCTTAAGACACCTCGGGACGGGAAGGGTTGCGGTCCGTTAGCGTGCGGTCGATGAGTGCATCAGTCGCACCGGACGACATCGTCCGCACGCACGCGGACGCAGCCGCCAACGAGCGCCCGCCGCTGCTGGTGGTGGAGCCGCTGGAACGGTTCCTCGACGAGCACGGCCTCGGAGCGGGCACGGGCGCGATCGCGGCGCAGCCGATCGGCGAGGGCCATTCGAACGTGACCTACCTGATCGAGCGCGCGGGCGCGGAGGTCGTGCTGCGCCGCCCGCCGCGGCCGCCGCTGCCGCCCAGCGCGCACGACGTGCTGCGCGAGGCGCGGCTGCTGCGCGCGCTGAAGGGCACGCCCGCGCGCGTGCCGGAGGTGCTTGCGGTATGCGAGGGCCCAGAGACGATCGGGTGTCCGTTCTACGTGATGGAGCGGATCCGCGGCGAGGCGATCGTCTCGAGTCTGCCACCCGCGCTCGACACGCCCGCGGAGCGCGCAAGGATCGGCGAGGAGCTGATCGACGCGCTGGTGGAGATCCACGCGGTCGATTGGCGCGCGGCGCGGCTCGAGGACTTCGGCAAACCTACGGGCTATCTGGAGCGCCAGCTGCGGCGGTTCGGCGGGCTGTGGGAGCTGAACAAGACGCGTGAGATCCCGGCAGTCGAGCGCGTCGGCACGTGGCTGGCCGAGCGCCTGCCGGAGTCTCCGGCGGCGACGATCGTGCACGGCGACTACCGCCTCGGCAACACGATGTTCGCCACCGACGCGCCCGCGCGATTGGAGGCCGTGCTCGACTGGGAGATGGCCACGATCGGCGATCCGCTGGCGGACTTGGGCTACCTGTGCATGATGTGGACCGAGAGGGACGACCCGTCAGACGGGTTGCGCGAGCACCTCGGCAAGGTCACCCGCGCGGAGGGCTTTCCCACGCGCGCGGAGCTGATCGCGCGCTACGAGCAGCGCTCGGGCCGCTCGATGAAAGACATCCGCTGGTACACGACGCTCGCGGTGTGGAAGACGATCGTGTTCATGGAGGGCAACTACAAGCGCGCGATCGCGGGCTCGACCGACGACCCCTACCTGAAGCAGTTCGGCGACGGCGTGCTCGACCTGGCACGGCAGGCAGAGGAGGCGACTCGTGGCGCCTGAGCAACAGATGACGGCCGGGACAACCGTCGAGGTGGATGAGGGAGGGGGAGCGGGAGTTCGCGAGGAAACGCCAAGGGAAGGTCTGTTGATCGACTGGGGCGGGGTGCTCACGACCAACTTGTTTGCGTCTTTTCACCAATACTGCATAGCGGTCGAGCTCGACCCGGGGATGCTCGCGGGGCGGTTCAAATCGGACCCCGAGTTCCGTGAGCTGCTGATCGCGCTGGAGAAGGGGGAGCTCGACGAGCCCGGGTTCGAGCTGCGCTTCGCCGAGTTGTTGGGGATCGCGCCGGAGGGCCTGGTCGACGGGCTGTTCGCGGGCGTGGGCCCCGACATGGCCATGATCGAAGCCGTCAGGCACGCGCACGATGGAGGCGTGAGGACGGCGCTCGTGTCGAACTCGTGGGGCACGCACCGCTACCCGCACGAGCTGTTCGCGGAGATCTTCGACGGCGTCGTGATCTCCGGCGAGGAGGGCATGAGAAAGCCCTCGCGGCGGATGTACGAGCTGGGCGCGGAGCGCGCCGGGATCGCAGCAGAGCGCTGCGTCTACGTCGATGACCTGCCCCACAACCTGGACCCGGCGAAGGAGCTCGGCATGGCAACGGTGCATCACACGAGCGCCGAGACGACCGTTCCGGCGCTCGAACGGCTACTCGGGCTCGAGCTTTCTCCCACCGCGCGCTGAGGCGGCCGTGGACCAAGCGAGGCAAGGATGCAGCCTCGCGCCGGGCGGTTGCCCAACCTCGAGCTGCTAGTCCCTGCTGCCACGTCCGTACAGCAACTTGAACATGCGCGCCAGCAAGCGCGAGGTGCGGCGCTTGTAGGGGTACATGAAGACTTCCTTCTTCATCGCCAGTTTCGGCGTGATCACGATCGCCTGCTGGGAGCAGTACTTGCGGATGCCGCCCGCGCCGTGGCGCGAGCCGAGGCCCGACGCCTTCGCGCCGCCCATCGGCAGCTCGAGCACCGTGTAGTTGATCATCGCGTCGTTCACGTTCGCCGCGCCGACCTCCAGCCGCCGCGCGATCGCCTCGCCGTGCTCTGAGTCGCGGCTGAACACCGACGCGCCAAGACCGTAGGGCGAGTCGTTGGCGAGTCGCACGGCCTCCTCGGCGTCGGCGACCTTCATGATCGGCAGCGTCGGCCCGAACGTCTCCTCGGTCATGCACTTCATTGAATGATCGACGTCGACGAGCACGGTCGGCTCGTAGAAGCGTCCCGCGCCCGGAGCCTCCTTGCCGCCCGTGAGGATGCGCGCCCCCTTTCCGGTCGCGTCGGCGACGTGGTCCTTGATCGTGTCGAGCTGCGGCGCGAACGTGATCGCGCCGACCTCGACCGTGCCGGGCCCGTCGCCCTTGCCGACGCGCAGCGCGCGAACTTTGTCGGAGACTTTCGCGACGAACTCGTCGTACACGGGCGCCTCGACGTAGGCGCGCTCGATCGAGATGCAGGTCTGGCCGGCGTTCTGCATCGAGTAGTACGTCGCGAAGTTGGCTGCCCGCTCGACGTCGGCGCCCGCGAGGACGAGCATCGGGTCCTTGCCGCCGAGCTCGAGCGAGGCCGGGATCAGCCGCCGCGCGGCGGCTTCGGCGACCTTGCGCCCGGTGCGGGTGGAGCCCGTGAACATGATCATGTCGACGTGCTCGATCAGCGCCGCGCCGGTCTCGCCGCGGCCGGTCGCGATCTGCAGCACGTTCTCCGGCAGGCCGCACTCGGCGAGCCCTTCGGCCATCAACAGCGAGGTCAAAGGGGTGACCTCGGACGGCTTGAGGATCACGCTGTTGCCGGCCATCAGCGCGGGGATGCAGTCGCCGAAGGAGTTCGTCAGCGGGTAGTTCCACGGTCCGATCACGCCGATCAGCCCGAGCGGGCGGTAGCGCATGATCAGCTTCTTGCCCTTGACCAGTAGCTGGCTCGACTTGACGCGCTCGTCGGCGAGGTACTCGGGGCCGGTCTTGGCCCAGAAGCCGAAAGCGTTGCCGGCGTAGCCGATCTCCGCGAGCTGAGCATCCTCGTAGGTCTTGCCCGTCTCCGAGCAGATCGTCGCGATCACCTGCTCGGCGTTGTCCATCACCCACTTCTGCGCGCGCAACAGCACACGCGCGCGCCCGTCGAAGCCGAACGCCTCCCAGCCCGCCTGCGCGGCCCGGCCGCGCGCGGCGATCTCCGCCACCGCCGACGCGTCGAGGTCGGGGACGGTCGTGAGGATCTCGCCGGTGGCGGGATTCTCGACGGGAACGCCCTCACGGCCGGCGGCGGCCGCCCCGTTCGTTGAATGCGGCGCGTGCTGCTGCTCGACGGTGGTGGCCATTGTCTCGTCTCCCCTGCTCTCTATCGCTCGCTCGTAACAGACAAGGCTAGCTCATGTTCGAGGCCCGCTCAGAACGTCTCTTGACATCGGCGGTGCGTTGCGCCGGCTCGTCCCGCCCCGCGCTGGGACCGGCGACACCGACCGCCGTGCGGGGACGACGCGTAGTTGTCTCCCTAAACGAAACGCAAGGTCAGTCGGAGAGCTCGATCGAGGCGATCCCGATCGGCTCGATCGGCCGGTCAGAGCCGTCGGTGGCGACGCCCTCGAGCTTGTCGACGACGTCCAGCCCGTCGGTCACCTGCCCGAAGACCGTGTGCTTGCCGTCGAGCCATGGCGCCTTGGCGGTCGTGACGATGAAGAACTGCGACCCGTTCGTGTTCGGGCCCGCGTTCGCCATTGCAAGCGCGCCGCGCACGATCTTGTGCGGGTTGATCTCGTCCTCGAACTGATACCCCGGGCCGCCCGTGCCCGTCCCCTGGGGACAGCCGCCCTGGATCATGAAGTCTTTGATGATGCGGTGGAAGGTGAGCCCGTCGTAGAAGCCCTCGCTCGCGAGCTTGCGAAAGTTGGCGACGGTCTTCGGCGCCTCCTCGTCGAACAGCTCAAACGCGATCGCGCCTTCGGTGGTTTGCATGGTGGCGGTTGACATCGGCGGTCTCCTCAACTTGACGGGATGGACGGCGAGCCACGATAGCGAGCGCCGACGGGTGCGGTGAGCCGGCTAACCCGTAACGCGCTCGAGGCTGAGCGAGCGTCCGCGCACGTCGTGGCCGTCGAGCGCGTCGATCACCTTGTCGGCCTCGTTCTCGGGGACCGACAGGAACGAGAAGCGGTCGAGCACGAGCACGTCGCGCACCGCCTCGCCGTCGAGGCCGGCGGACGAGGTCACGGCGCCGACGATGTCCGCTACGCGCAGCCCCGCCTGACGCCCGCCGCCGAGCACGAGCTTTACGTAGCGCTCGTCCTTGTCGCGCGTGATGCGCGGCTTGGAATGCCGGCGCGGACGCTCCTTCACCGGCGTCGGCGCGCTCTCCACACCCGCCTCCCACGCCGTGATCGCCATCCCGATGTGGCGCTCGATCGCCTCGAGCTCGCGCTTCTGGCGATCCTCCACGAACGTGATCGCGCGGCCGGAGCGGCCCACCCGCCCGGTGCGCCCGATGCGGTGCACATACGTGTCAGGGCTCGTCGGCACGTCGTAGTTGATCACGTGCGTGACCGTCGAGATGTCAAGCCCCCGCGCGGCCACGTCGGTCGCCACGAGGATCGGCACGCGGCCGCCCTTGAACGCCAGCATCACGCCGTCGCGCGAGCCCTGGCTCATGTCGCCGTGCAGCGCTCTGACGTTCATGCCGCGGTCGCGCAGCGTCTTGAACAGCTGATCGCAGCGGATCTTCGTGCGCACGAACACGATCGCCTGCTCGGGCTTCTCCGCGCGCAGCACCTCGACCAGCTTGTCCGGCTTGGCCTTGGTCTCCACCGGGAGCTGGAACTGGGCGACGGTGTCGATCGTCAGCGTCGCCGCCTCGACCTGGATGATCGTCGGGTCGTACATGTAGCGGTCGGCGAGCTTCCTGATCGGCGGGGGCATCGTCGCTGAGAACAGCGCCGTCTGGCGGCTCGACGGCGTCAGCGAGAGGATCTTCTCGACGTCCTCGAGAAAGCCGAGGTCGAGCATCTCGTCCGCCTCGTCGAGCACCACGAACCGGCAGTCGTGCAGCACGAGCGAGTGCCTGGAGATCAGGTCGAGCACGCGCCCGACCGTCCCCACGACCACGTGCCCGCCGGCGCGCAGCTGTCCCTGCTGGGTGCGAATCGGCGCTCCGCCGAACACCGCCACGATGTCCACGCCCTTGTGCGCCCCGTACGTGCGCAGCGCCTGCGTCACCTGGATGCACAGCTCGCGCGTCGGGGTCAGCACGAGCGCCTGTACCTCGTTCACCTCAGGGTCTACATACTCGACGATCGGCAGCCCGAACGCGGCCGTCTTGCCCGTGCCGGTCTGCGCCTGGCCGATCACGTCGCGGCCTTCCAGCACCGACGGGATCGCCTGCTCCTGAATCGGGCTCGGCGACTCGTACCCGACGTCGCGCAGGGCTTGTAACGTTGCCTCGGACAGCCCGAGATCGGCGAAGGTCTTGCTCATGTGCGCCAGCAGCCTATCCGGCTAAGCGCCCACGTAGGTCGCCGGGCCGTGAATGGCAGACACCGAGCCGCCGATCGTCCAGATCGACCCCACGTCGGGGACCCCGCGTCGAGCGTTATGGGTGACGTCCGCGGCCGGCTATGCCGTTGGGTCGAGCAGCAGCTTGCCTGTCGTGCCCCGCCCGCGCAGGTCGATGTGCGCCTGCGCCACCTCTCCAAGCGGGTATGTGTGCCCGACGATCGCTTTCAGCTCGCCACGTCGCACGCGCGCGAACAGGTCGGCCAGCGCATCGCCGAACATGCCAGGCCGTTCGAGACAGTGGAACAGGTAGAAGCCGATCGCCGCGCGCGAATGGCGCAGCAGCGAGCCCGTCCTGACCTCGTTCGGCTGCTGGCTCGCGATCCCGCACACCACGATCCGCCCGAACCGCGCGAGCGCGCGATAGGACGCGTCGAACACCTCACCGCCGGCCATGTCGAACACGACGTCCACACCCTCGCCGCCGTTGGCCTCCAGCAGCCGCTCCGTCAGTCCCTCCGGCGCGGGGTCGATCGCCACGTCGGCGCCGAGCTCGAGCGCGAGCGCGCGCTTGTGCTCGCTCGACGCGGTCGCGATCACCCGTCCCGCGCCGAGCGCGCGGCCGAGCTGCACCGCCAGCGAGCCCACGCCCCCCGCGGCCGCGTGCACGACCACGCTCTCCCCCTGCGCCATGCGCCCGGCGGTCTCATACAGGTGCCACGCGGTCGTGCCCTGCACCACGAGCGCAAGCGCGGTCCCGTCGTCGATCCCCTCCGGGATCGGGAACACGTGCTCCGTGGGCGCGACCGCGTACTCGGCGTAGCCGCCGTCGCCCACCAGCGCGACCACCCGCTCGCCGGTGTCCTCGCGCACGCCCGCGACCTCTCCCCCCGGGACGAGCGGCAGCGTCGCCTTGCGCACGTAGGAGTTCGTCCGCGTGTGCGTATCCGCGAAGTTGAGCCCCGCGCGGCTGACCCTGATCAGGGTCTCCCCCGGCCCTGGCTCCGGCACGGGCAGCTCCGCGAGCTTCAACACCTCCGGGCCACCGAACTCGGTCATCTGGATCGCGCGCATTCGCCGAGCAGGCTATACCGAGACCGGGCACGGTGAGATCAGGCGCTAAGGTGCCCGGCCATGCCAATCACCGTAGTCGGATCGATCGCCTATGACGCTGTGAAGACGCCCTTCGGCGAGCGCGAGAGGATGCTCGGCGGCGCCGCCGTCCACTTCGCCCTCGCCGCCTCGTTCTTCGCGGAGGTGCGCGTCGTCGGGCCCGTCGGCGAGGACTTCGGCGAGGACGACCTGGAGACGCTGCGCGCCCGCGGGGTCGACGTCTCCGACGTCGAGCGCGTCAGCGGCGGCAAGACGTTCTTCTGGCGCGGTGAGTACGGCTGGGATTTGAACTCCCGCGAGACGCTCGACACCCAGCTCGGCGTGTTCGAGGGCTTCCAGCCGAAGCTGTCGGACACCTCACGCGCGAGCGACGTGCTGTTCCTCGCGAACATCCAGCCCGACCTGCAGCGCGAGGTGCGCGCCCAGCTCCCCGGCGCGCGGTTCGTCGCGCTGGACTCGATGAACCTGTGGATCGACATCGCGCGTGACTCGCTCGTACAGGCGATCCGCGAAGTCGACTGCGTGATCCTCAACGACGCAGAGCTGCGCCAGCTGACCGGCAAGCCCAACCTGGTCTCCGCCGCGCGCGAGGTGCTCTCCTGGGGCCCGCCCACACAGTCCTCCGAGAGCCCGCCCACCCGGCCGTCCGCGTCGGGCGCGCGCGGCCCGAGCGTGATCGTCTCGAAGCTTGGCGAGTACGGCGCGGCGCTCGTCACGCGCGATCACTTCTTCGCACTGCCGGCCTACCCCCTGGAGACCGTGATCGACCCGACCGGCGCGGGCGACACGTTCGCCGGGGGCTTCGTCGGCTACATCGCCGCCCACCCCGAGCGCCCGTCCGAGCAGGACGGGACGCTGTCTGAGGAGCTGCTGCGCAGCGCGATGGCCCACGCCACCGCGCTCGCCTCGTTCAACGTCGAAGAGTTCGGCACCGAGCGCGTCGAGCGTCTCGGCAGCGAGGAGATCGCCGTGCGCGTCGACGGCCTGCGCGCGATCACAGAGTTCTCCGGCGCCCCGCTCACCCTGCGTCGCTGAGGGCTCGCGACGTTCAATCGATGCGAGGGAGGGAGCCGCCCGTCGGGACGAGCTCCCTCCCATTGCTCGCACCCCCGGAGGTGGGGACTACCGGGGGTATATGTGGGAACTCCACTGGCCTATTCGCACGCGAGCGCCGAGCGGATCACTCCGTTTGCGGTTGTACGTAGGCGTAGACGGGTATACGATCGAAGACAGTGACCACATGGACCTTCATCTGGCTGATGGTGCTTCTGAAGATTCCGATCGTCGCGCTGTTCCTGCTGGTCCGCTGGGCCGTGCGTGAACCGGAGGCCGAGACGAGCGAGGACGGCGGCACCGGGCCCGTGTCCCGCCCGCGCCATCCACATCATCCGCGCTCGCCGCTTCCCCGCGCCCCCCGTCGGGGCCCCCACGGCGATCCCGTGCCCACTTCGCCCGCGCGCGTCCGCACGGTCGTGGCGCGCGGACGGCTCGTGCAGCACTGACCGACACGGCACGGCCTACACGTTCAGCCGACGCGAGCGGCGGTATCGAGGCGAGCAGCGCCGCGCGAGACGCGGTATCGAAGCGAGCAGTGCCGCGCGCAGACGCGGTCGAAAGCCGCGGTAACACCCACGCAGCGCCGCGCGCGGGCGGACGTGTAAGAATCGCGGTGATGAGCGACGAGCCGACGCTGACCGTCACCGACAACCGCACGGGCAGGACCTACGAGCTGCCGATCGCCGACGGAACGGTGCGGGCAATGGACCTGCGCCAGATCAAGGTCGACGACGACGACTTCGGGCTGATGGCGTATGACCCGGCGTTCACCAACACCGCGTCCTGCCGCAGCGCGATCACCTACATCGACGGCGAGGCCGGCGTCCTCCAGCACCGCGGTTACCCGATCGAGCAGCTGTGCGAGCACTCCACCTATCTCGAGGTCGCCTATCTGCTGATCAACGGCCGGCTGCCCAGCAAGGCCGAGCTCGAGGACTGGGTCGACGAGATCACGATCCACACGTTCGTGCACGAGAACGTCAAGGACTTCATGCAGGGCTTCCGCTACGACGCGAACCCGATGGGCATGCTCGTCGCCTCCGTCGGTGCGCTCTCGACGTTCTACCCCGACGCGAACAAGATCAAAGACGAGCGCGTCCGCGCGATCCAGATCATCCGCCTGCTCGCGAAGATGCCGACGCTCGCCGCATTCGCGTTCCGCCACAACATGGGCCAGCCGTACGTCTACCCCGACAACGACCTCGAGTACTCCGGCAACTTCCTCGGGATGATGTACAAAATGACCGAACTCAAGTACGAGCCCGACCCGCGGCTCGCACGCGCGCTCGACGTGCTGTTCATCCTGCACGCCGACCACGAACAGAACGCCTCGACGAGCGCCGTGCGCTCGGTCGGCTCGACGCACGTCGATCCGTACTCGGCCGTCGCGGCCGGTGTCGCGGCGCTGTACGGGCCGCTGCACGGCGGCGCCAACGAGCAGGCGCTGCGGATGCTCGCGCGGATCGAGAAGGTCGAGAACATCCCCGCCTTCCTCGAGGGCGTCAAGGCCGGCGACGAGCGCCTGATGGGCTTCGGCCACCGCGTCTACAAGAACTACGACCCGCGCGCGCGGATCATTCGCAAATATCTCGACGACGTGTTCGAGGTGCGCGGCAAGAGCCCGCTGCTCGACGTCGCCTCAGAGCTCGAGAAGCGCGCGCTCGACGACGAGTACTTCACCTCGCGCAAGCTCTACCCGAACGTCGACTTCTACTCCGGCCTGATCTACGAGGCGCTCGGCCTGCCCGTCGCGATGTTCCCGGTGATGTTCGCGATCGGGCGCACCTCCGGCTGGATCGCCCAGTGGAAGGAGATGGTCGAGGACTCAGAGCAGAAGATCGCCCGCCCGCGCCAGATCTACACGGGCGAGCGGGACCTGGACTACGTGCCGATCGACCAGCGCTAGCGGTCTCAGAGAATCAGGGTCGCGCCGTGGCGGCTGAGCCAGGCGCGGTCTTCGCGCCAGGTCGGCCAGTGGCGCTGCACGAGCGCCCAGAAGCGGGGTGAGTGGTCGAGGATCTGCAGGTGGCAGACCTCGTGCCAGACGACGTATTCGAGCACACGCTCGGGTGCGAGCAGCAACCGCCAGTTGAAGCTCATCCGCCCGCTTGCCGAACACGACGCCCAACGGGTGCGCTGCGCGCGGATCGACAGCCCGCTGTAGTTGCTGCCGGCGAGTGCCGCGGCGCGGTCCAGGCGCGGCGCGATCTCCGCGCGTGCGGCGCGGCGGTAGAAGCGCTCGATCGCCGGGCGCGCATCGCCCGCGGGCACGAGCAGGCGCTCACCTGAGCGGTGCGCGCGCGTACGCGCCGCCTGGGGTACCAGCTCCAGCGACGTGTCCAGGTACGGCACGGTGCCGCCGCGAGCGGCGACCCGCGCGAGCACGTCCTGGGCGTCGTCCAACCGGCGTTCGATCCAGGGGCGCAGCTCTCTGACCGCAGCGGCTGCAGCGCGCTCGGGAGCCCGTGCCGGGAGCACAACCTCGACGCCGGTATGCGCGTGCACGTTCACCCGCACCCGCCGCGCGCGGGTGGAGCGACGGATCGTGTAGGAGATGCCGAGGGTGTCTGACATGCCGGCCACGGAGACTATTGAGGCGTCTCGACATAATCGAGACACGATGGCCAGATCCAAGGCGAGGCTGCCGCGCGGGGTGCGCGAGCCGTACGAGGTCTACCTGAACGGCGTAGCCCAGCGGCCGAGAATCGACTTCACCGTGCGCGAAGGGGCGCTCGTGTTCGAGCGGGAGCTGCGCAAGGACAAGATCAGCGGCTGGCGCTGGCTGCTCGGCGCCTGGGGCGTCGGCACCTACCGGCAGAACGACTCGATCGACGTGCGCTACGAGGCGGCCGACGGCTCGCCGCGGGTGGCCGAGGGGCTCGAGATCGAAGTGGTGGACACCGCCTGAACGGACGTGTTCTGCCAAGGCTTGGCCAGCTTCAGCGCTGACAGGATCGCGCGCGTCGCGGGCGAGCGGTTGAGCGTGTAGAAGTGAATCCCGGGTGCGCCGGCGGCGAGCAGCTCAGCGCACTGCAGCGTGGCATAGGCGACCCCGAAGTCGAGCACCGCCTCGGGATCGTCCCCGCGCGCGTGCAGCTCGCGACGCAGCCCGTCTGGGATCGACGCGCCACACATCTCCGCCATCCGCTCGACCTGGCCGACCTGGGTGATGGGCATGATGCCAGGGATGATCGGCACGTCGATGCCCTTGCCGCGCGCGCGCGCGATGAAGTCGAAGTAGACAGCGTTGTCGAAGAACAGCTGGGTGATCAGGAAGTCCGCGCCGGCGCGCACCTTCTCGGCCAGATATGCGAGGTCCGCGTCGGGGCTCTGCGCATGGATATGCGTCTCAGGGAAGCACGCGGCGCCGATCGCGAACGGATAGTCCGCGCGGATCAGCTCGACCAGCTCGCGCGAGAACTCGAGCCCTCCGTCGGTCTTCGTCCACCCCTCCCGCCCCGCCGGCGGGTCGCCGCGCAGCGCGAGCACGTTGTCGATCCCTCCCTGCTCCATCTCCTCGAGCGTCTCCCGCAGCTCGGCAACGGTCGCGCCGACGCAGGTGAAATGGGCCATCGCCTCGAGGCCATAGCGCTCCCTGATCTGCTTGACGATCTCGATCGTCTTCTCCCGCGTCGACCCTCCCGCGCCGTAGGTGACCGACACGAACGACGGCTCGAGCGTGCGCAGCTCGCTCAATGCCGCATACAGGTTCTGCTCGCCTCGCTCGGTCTTCGGGGGAAAGAACTCGAACGAGAACACCGGGGTGGGTGGGTCCTGGTCCTGAGCGGAGAGAATGTCGTCGATACGCATCTTGCGATTATGAACGCCGCGCCTTGCGCCCGGCGGCTCTGCGCCCTCTACGGGCCTACGTGGGCTCTGCCGCCGTCCGCCGGCCTACGCCGGCTCTGTGCCTGCCAATGTCATCCAGCGCTCGGGCTCGCCCGGCATCAGTTTTACCTGTCCCTCGGCGCGCAGATGGGTCAGATAGGAGAGCACCTTCGACAGCAGCCAGTGGGCGTTCAGCTGCGAAAGTGACTGGCCGTAGACGTGGGGGACGATCTCGAACGCGCTCAGCGGCTGCTCGCTCACCGCGCGCAGCACGGCGCCCAGACGTTCCGAGACGAGCTTGCGATTGCCTTCGATGTGCGCGTGAACGTCGGCAAACGTGCGGCCATGGCCGGGTAGGCACAGGCGCGCATCGAGCTGCTCGACCACGTCGAGCGAGTGCAGGAACTCCCCGACGGGATCGGGCGAGGAGCCGTAGTCGAAGTACAGCGAGATGCGCCCCAACAGGTGATCGCCGGAGATCAGCAAGCGCCGCTCGGGCTGGAACAGGCAGACGTGCGAGGGCGCGTGTCCAGGCGTCTCGTGCACGGTCCACGGGCCGAGATCGGTATCGACGACCATTCCCGGCACGAGCGCCCTGTCCGGCTCGATCACGGCGGCGATCCCCGTTTCATCGGGGTCGCGGCTGGCCGCATAGCGGCGCAACGGCTCCTCCGGCACGCCGCTCTGGCGGCCCACCTCCAAGCGCCGTTCGAGGTTGGCCGCCGGATCTTCGGCCATTCGCAGCATGTGCTCGTGGTTGGGGTGCATCCACAGTTCACACCCTGTGCGCTCGACGATCGACGCCGCCTGGCCATAGTGGTCGGAGTGAGCGTGCGTGCAGACGACGAGGCGCACGTTCTCGAGGCTGAGGTTGCACATCGCAAGCGCTCGTTCGAGGTGCGCGAGCGAGCCGGGCTGATGCATGCCGGTGTCGAACAGCACGACCCCGTCACCGGCCGCAACCGCCCAGGCGTTGCAGTGGGGAACGCCCGGCCAGGGCAGCGGCAGACGCAGACGGAAGACACCTGGGAGCACGCGCTCGCCGCGACCGAGGATCGGCTTGCTCATCGTCTCGGCCACCCCGCTGGAGACTACGGTTTTCACACGGGTCGTGCAGGACTACACTGAGCAGATCGGATGGGCGTCGGCGACAGGGAGATGAGCACATGGCCGAGGAGGACGAGAGCGCGACCAGCGCGACGACCAGCAAGGTCCAGGAGGTCGCAGCCAGCCTGCGCGAGGCGAGCGCGCGCCGGGGTCGCATCTCCGGAAGCAGCCAGGCAGAGTCGGTCGCGCGGCGCTATTTCGAGGCGATCGGCGCGCGCGAGGTGGACGATGCCGTCGCGATGTGGTCGGACGGAGCGCGCGAGCACGTGCGCGGCCAGGTCGACGTCGTCGCGCCGGAGGGAGTGCGCGCGTTCGTCGAAGATCTGCTCGGCGCGCTGCCCGACCTGACCGTCGAGATCCTCTCCACCACGACCGACGACGATCGCTGCGCGCTGCAATGGCGTTTCACCGGCACGTTCGCCGGGCCCGGAAGCTTCGGGGGCGTCGCCCCCAACGGCGCTCCCGTCGTCCTCGAAGGGATCGACCTGCTGACCGTGCGCGACGGGTTGATCCAGTCCAACGACGCTTTCACCGACACGATGACGTTCGCCCGCCAGATCGGGATGATGCCTGCGCTCGGCTCCTCCGCGGAGGAGCGGCTGCTGGGAGCGTTCAACATGAAGACCCGCCTGACGAGCGGCCTCGGCGCCGGCGAGGCCGAGCTGGTGGCCACGGGCGTGTGGGTCGTACAGGGCCAGCCCGGGCGATGCAACGTGTACCTGATCGAGGACGACGATGGCGTGACGCTGTACGACGCGGGCGCGCGCACGATGACCCGCGCGGTGGCGAACGCCGCCGCGAAGCTCGGCGGCGTCAAGCGGATCGTGCTCGGCCACGGCCATACCGACCATCGCGGCGTGGCGCCCGCGCTGAGCGCGCCCGTGCTGTGCCATCCCGATGAGGTCGCAGACGCCGAAGGAAGCGGTGGCTTTCGCTATTGGCCGGAGGGCCTCGCCGGGCTGCCGGCTCCCCAGCGTCAGATCCACCGCCTGCTGCACCGCTACGCGTGGGACGGCGGCCCGGTGAAGATCGCGGGGACCGTCAGCGAGGGCGATGAGATCGCGGGCTTCCGCGTGATCGACCTCCCCGGCCACGCACCCGGGCTGATCGGTCTCTGGCGCGAGTCGGACCGTCTCGCGCTCGTGAGCGACTGCTTCTACACGCTCGACATGTGGGGACGCAGCTGCGACCCGCACATCCCGGAGCCGATCTACAACTACGACACCGACCAGGCCCGCGCAAGCCTGCGCAAGCTGGCCGCGCTCGAGCCCGCCGCGGCGTGGCCGGGCCACGCCAAGCCGGTGACGGGCACGGATGTGCGCGAGCGGCTGGAGCGCGCGGCCGACGCGGGCTGAGCGCGCGCGTGGTCGAGCCTCGCGTCGACCGCTCGAGCGGAGACGACATCCGATCGGATCCGCGACGTGGGTAGGCGCAGCCGTCGGCGGGAGGCCGAGGGAACGGCTGGCGCCGAGATTGAAACTGCTCCGACGAGCGATTACACCGACGGCGACGGCAACGTGCTGAGGCTGCGCGGCTCGTTGACACCGCGCGCGCGGCTCGAGTACGCGCAGACGCTCGCCGGCACGAGCGTAGCGGCGGCGGCGACCCAGGAGGACGCCTGGCAACGGGCCGGCGAGCTGCTGTTCGAGCGGCTCGCCCTGAGCTGGAAGATCTCGGGCGCGCCGATCGAGCGTCCGCGCGAGCTGCTGGCGCGCTTCCGGGCCGCGTCCGCCGCGGAGCGAGCATGGATTCGTGACGTGTTGCGCGAGCACTGCGCCGAGCACTTTCCCGACGTGCAGGCGCCATAAGAACGCCGGCAAGAGGTTCCGAGGTGCCGCGTATCCTCTACAGCGATGGTCGCCCAGCTCGCCGACGTCCTGGCTCCCGCCTCGCTGACACCCGGGGAGCAGCGCGTCGTGGAACGCCTCGTCGAGCGCCTGGCCGCGGAGCTCGGCTCCGATCTGCACGCGATCTGGCTGTTTGGCTCGCGCGCACGGGGCGAGCCGCCACACCCCGAGTCGGACATCGACCTGATGGTGTTCGTCGACGAGAGTCGTTCGCAAGTCGGACTGATGGCGACCGAACTGGCCCACGAGATCGCCCCCACCGAGGGGGTGGGTCCCACATGGTTCTCGTTCTCGGTCGGAACCCCCGAGTGGCTGCGCGGCCGGCGCGAGATCCGCTCGTTCTTCATCGCCGAGGTGGATCGCGACAAGCTCGTGCTTTACGGGAGCGGTCTCGAGTGAGCCCACGTTCGGGGGAGTTCATGGACCAGGCTCGCGACCGCGCCGCAACCGCGCGTGAGATCCTCAGCTTCGGACACCTCGAGACGGCCGTCAGCACCGCCTACTACGCGATGCTCTACGCCGCCCGCGCGGCACTGTCCGAGCGCGACGAGTACGCCCGCACGCACAGCGGCACCTGGCATCTCTTCCATGATCGTTACGTGACCACCGGCGTCTTCGACCAGCACCTCCACGCGCTGGCTCACGACGCCCAACGCGCGCGCGAGCGGGGCGACTACGAGGCGATCACGCCTGATCGTGGCGAGGCGGAGCGGATCGTGGCCGGGGCCGCGGACTACATCGCCGCCGTCGCGCACATGTTGGACGGCGAAGCGCAGGAGCGCGACGCCACCGACTGATCACGCTCGACGCCGCGGGCGCCACCACTTGATCGTCAGGACAGGCCCTCAAAGCAGCTCCAGCCTCGCGCCGTGAGAGCTTCCCGCCGCGATGAATCGTGCCGTGGCCGGGCTCAATACGAACTCCCACTCCTCCCCGTCAGCGCCGCGCACCCGCACCTGCCGTCCCTCCTCGCGCACGGCCACCACCACGCCTGCTTCGAAGCCGCCGCCGAAATGGGCGATGCGCGCGCGAGCGCCCACTCGGGGGACGGGTCGAGACGGGCCGAGCACATCCCGATGCTACGCCCCCGACGCGCGCGGTCCCGTCGATCGATACCTTGGGCTCAGATGTCACGTCGCACGAAGATCGTCGCCACCATCGGCCCCGCCTCGCGCGAGCCGGACACGCTCGTTGCGATGATCGAGGCGGGCATGGACGTCGCGCGGCTGAACTACTCCCACGGCACCCTCGACGAGCACGCCGAGACCGTCAAACGCGTGCGCGACGCGGCCGGGCGCGCCGGGCGGCCCGTCGCGGTCCTGCAAGATCTGCCCGGCCCGAAGCTGCGCATCGGGCCGCTGCGCGAGGACGTCGTCGAGCTGAAGCCCGGGGACCGCATCACCTTCTCCGGCGGCGGCCACGACCGCGAAGGCGACGCCCGTCACATGACGATCACCTGGGCGGGCATGGCCGACTCGATGAGCCTCGAGGACGTGATGTACCTCGCCGACGGATCGGTGCGCCTGCGCGTGGTCGAGGTTCGCCCGGGCGACGGCGAGGTCGACGCCGAGGTCGAGATCGGGGGCGCCGTCGCATCCCGTCAGGGCCTGAACATCCCCGGGCCAGTCGACTCTCTCCCATCGGTCCCCGAGGAGGACCTTGAGCTGCTGCGCCACGGCGAGTCGATCGGCGTCGATATGGTCGCGCTGTCGTTCGTGCGCCGGCCCGAGGACATCGAGCTGGTGCGCGACCACACGCGCCTGCCCTTGATCGCCAAGATGGAGAAGCCGCAGGCGGTCGAGCGCGCCGAAGAGATCCTGCAAGCGGCCGACTGCGTGATGGTCGCCCGCGGCGATCTCGGCATCGAGCTGGCGATCGAGCGCGTGCCGATCGTCCAGAAGGAGCTCCTGAAGATGGCCGGCCGCCTCGCCCGGCCGTCGATCACCGCCACGCAGATGCTCGACTCGATGGTCACCTCCTCGCGCCCCACCCGCGCCGAGGTGGCCGACGTGGCCAACGCGATCCTCGACGGCACCGACGCCGTGATGCTCTCCCAGGAGACGGCCGTCGGGGCCTATCCGGTCGGGGCGATCGCGATGATGGCCGCTGTCGCCGAACAGGCCGAGGCGATCGCGCCGTACGAGGACTGGAACACCTCGCGCGTGCACCGCAAGTACTCAGACCCCGCCTACACGCTCGCCCACAGCCTGTGCGTGGCCGCGCGCGAGCTCGATCTGGCGGCGCTCGTGATCCCGACGTTGTCCGGGCGTTCCGCGCGACTGGTCTCCGCGCATCGTCCTACCGTCCCGATCTACGCGCTCTCCCCCGGCCGCGAGACGGTCCGCCGCTGCGGCTTGATGTGGGGAGTCCAGGCCGCTTCCATGAGACGTCACGAGACGACCGAGGCGTTGATCGCCGACGCCGGCCGCCGCGTGGTCGAGCTCGGCTGGTGTCAGCCTGGCGCTCGTGTCGGCATCACCGCCGGCCTACCGTCCGGGCGGCCTGGCACCACGAGCCTGATCCAGATCCAGACGCTCTGATCGAAACCAGCCCCCCCTCGCGGCGTCGTCGGCTGCGTTGACCGGCGCCGGCTGGGCTGTATGGGAGACGCGCGCACGCGTCTCCCAAAGTCGTCCTTCTCAGCCCGCGGCGCGCACGCCCGCACGTCCGTAGAACTCCGCCTCTTCCCTGCCCAGCTCCGTCACCGGCTCATCCCCGTACATCCACTCGCGCGCGATCCTGTGCCAGTTGGCTTTCGCCCGCAGCTGCGACAGCACGGCCAGCGTCAACATCTCCATCCGCCTCCCGAACAGATGCTCAGGGCGCATGTCCTGGTGGCGCATCTCGCGAAAGTGACTCGAGCGCGGGTCCGAGCTCTCGATCATCACCTGCGTCGCGATCTCCGGGGTCAGCTCGACGGTCTCGTCGGCCGTCGTGTACCACCAGATCGCGTCGTTGACGAACGCCAGCAGGTTGTCGGGATCGACCCGCTCCGGCTCCGGCAGGAAACCCGACTCCGCCAGCAGCGCGTGCAGCGCCTGAGCGTCGCCCTCCACGACCGCCCGCTGCGCGGCGAGCTCCATCTCCACCGCGGGCGCGTCCATGCGCTTGAACAGCCCGAAGTCCAAAAACGCCACGCGCCCGTCCTCCTGCAGCAGGAAGTTGCCCGGGTGCGGGTCGCCCGAGAACTGCCGGTGACGGTACAGGCAGCCGAGGAAGAAGCGAAACACGATCTCCCCGATCCGGTCGCGCTGGGGCTGGGAATAGCCCTTGATCTCCTCGAACCCCACGCCGCGCACGAACTCGCTCACCAGCACGCGCTCACGCGACAGGCCGCCCACGACATCCGGTACGACGATAAACGGGTGGCCCTTGAAGATGCGCGCGAGCGAGCGCTGATTCTGCGCCTCGAGCTCATAGTCAAGCTCCTCGTCGATCCGCGCCCGGATCTCCTCCGCGATCGCCTTCACGTCCATCCCCGGCGTCATCCGCTTGAACAGTCGCATGATCATGTCCAGGTTCTGCATGTCCGCCCGCACCGCCGCCGCGACGCCCGGATATTGCACCTTGACCGCGACCTCGCGCCCGTCGTCCTTGAGCGTCGCCCTGTACACCTGTCCGATCGACGCGGCCGCGATCGGCTCCTCTTCGAAGGTCTCGAACACCTCTGCGATCGTGTCTTCCAGATCGTCCTCGATCACGTGCTTCATCTGCTTGAACGACACGGTCGGCGCCGCGTCGCGCAGCTTCGCCAACTCGCGCTGAAACTCCTCGCGGTGCTCCTCCCCCACGATGCCGACGTCCAGGAACGACATCACCTGTCCGAGCTTCATCGCGGCGCCCTTCATCGTCCCCAACACGGCCACGATCTGCTTCGCGGTCTCCAGCTGGCGTCTGGCCATCGCCTCTTCTGAGGCCTGCTCACCGCGCGTCACGTTCGCCGCGCGCGTCCCGAACTGCTTGACCGCCTCGCTCGCCGCCAGTTTCCCCACGGTCGCGGTCCGTCGTACGCGCGACGTCTGGATCTTCTCGCTCTCGTCGCGTGCCATACCGTGCATCTTAGGCGTGCTCGCCTGCGATCACGCTGCGCTTCAGGCGGTTTGCCTGTATGAGGCCGATACGACGATCACGCGGCGCGGCGGCTCGCGCCAACGCCGCGCCGCCTGGCCAACCGCGCCTGCCCTTGCTTCAAGGCAGCTGTACCTGCGACCCCGGCACGATGTCGTCTTTCCCGTCCTCCCACCGCACCCACGCCTTCTTGCCGCCATCGTAGTCCTCACCGAGCAGCACAAGCGTCGCCGGCTCGCCGAATGCCGTACATGGCTCCGTGCCCTCAGAGTCCAATCCGCGCCAGATGCGGATGAACCCGTTCTCCTCCCACTCGTGTCCGACCGTGCTCGCGTCGGTGTGGCCCGGATAGATGGCCGTGCCTTCGGGCAGCTCCATCAGCGTGCCCATGATCGAGTCCCGCAAGTCCGTGTACGTCGTGTGGCCGGGCGCCCTCACCCCGCCGACAGAGCCCTTGAACAGGGTGTCGCCGGTGAACACCACCGCCCCGCCACCCGTGAACCCGCCGGGTGCCGTGCTCGCCGAGGCGCGCCGCGGACGGCCGCCCCCTCCGCCGGCGGGGTCACCCGCGGCTTTGACCGCCGAGCGATCCCCGACCAGGAACGACAGCATCCCGACCGTGTGCCCAGGCGTGTGCAGCGGCCACACCTCGAGCGTGCCGAACCGCAGCGTCTGCCCGGCCTCGACGGTGCCCGTCGCGAGCGTCTGATCCTTTCCCGCCCCCGCGGCGCCCGCGAGCAGCTCCCGCTCGGTCGAGCTGATCAGCACCTCGATCTTCGGCCAGCGCTCGCGCAGCGCGGCCGCCTCGCTGACGTGGTCGAAATGATGGTGCGTCAGCAACACATGGGTGGGCTGCAGCCCGAGCCGCTCGGCGGTCGCGATCAGCCCCTTCACCGGCCCGCCGGCGTCGATGAAGAACGCCGGTCCGCCCTCGCCGTCAGAGACGAGATAGGTGTTCGACAAGAACTGCTTGTGCATCGCGCGCTCGACGATCATCGCCGGCCATCCTTGCACGTGTGCGTGCGTGCGTGCGTGGGGCGCGGAGCATTGCTACGTCGGCGTTGCTGCGCGGAAGCGCTGCTGCGAAGTATCGTCGCTGCCGCGGCATATCGGCAGCGACGACATGTCGCAACCCCAAGATCCGCGCTAGGCTGACGCCCTTCGATCCCCGGCTCGCCCGCCCAACCCGCAGATATGAGGAGAACAGCGATGCGCACGCGGCCCATTGCGACAGGACTTTTGCTCGGTCTTGTCCCGCTTATCCTGATCCTGGCCACCACGGCCTCCGGCTACCTCTACAAAAAGCCGGCCGGACACGACTGCGGCAAGGCGACCCTCGTCGGCGGCTTCGGCGGCCCGGCGCCTTCGAACGTACCCGCCGACGCGAAACCCGAGATCCACACCTTCATCGTCAAAGGCAAGATCTCCTGCGCGGTCGCCAAGCGGGTGATGGACAAGCGCGAAAAGAGCTTCGTCACCTCTCCCGGCAAAGGCGTCTCTCCCGCCGGCTGGAAATGCGGCTTCAGCGCCAAGCTCAAGGGACAGTCGTGCACCAACTCCAAGCACGTCGTGCTCAGCAACGGGATCGTTTACGTGTCGCCGAAGGCGTAGGGCCGAATATGCCCCTGATCCACACCTGCTACCGGATCACCGACATCGACCGCTCGGTCGCGTTCTACAACGCGCTCGGCTTCGTCGAGATCGGCCGCATCCCTATCAAAGACGAGGCGGTCAACGTGTTCATGAACCAGCCCGGCGACGGCGACATGCCGCGGCTGGAGCTGACATACAACTTCGGCGTCGACTCCTACGAGCTCGGCACCGGAGCAAACTTGGACCTATACAGCCTAGCGCGGGCTTCGGACGGAACTTGGCGACCTACGCGCGGGACAATGAGTGGAGGGTGGCCCGCATGGCCCTGATCCACACCTGCTACCGAATCACCGACATCGACCGCTCCGTCGCCTTCTACGAAGCCCTCGGCTTCAAGGAGGTAGGACGCATCCCGATCCGCGACGAGGCCGTCAACATCTTCATGAACCAGCCCGGCGACGGCGACACGCCACGCCTTGAGCTGACCTACAACTACGGCGTCGAAGGTTACGACCTCGGCACGGCCTATGGACACATCGCGATTACGACCGACGACATTCACGCGACGCTGGCAAAGCTGGCCGACCAGGGCATCGAGCCCGAGAAGCAGCCGTACTCGGTGCGCGAGGGCGGCAACCTGATCGCATTCGTGCGCGACCCCGATCAGTACCGCGTCGAGATCATCGACATGAGCTGAGCGTCGGCGGCCCGTCGAATTGGCCGCCGTGCTCGACGGATCAGCGGCCCGCGCGACAATCAGCCGAGCGTGGAGATATCGGACGAGACCTCAGCGTCAACAATGCGACCGGGCGCCTCGACCGCCTTGTCGATCGCTTCCGACGTGTTACGCACGTCGAAGCTGTCCTCTCTCAACACCATCGCGGCGCCCACGTAATCAGCGTCGGGCACGGGGTGATACTGCACGATCGCGCTCGTGTTGACGCGGTGCACGATCCCTTGCACGTCCATGACCCTGATGAAGTCCGCCATCAATAGCAACTCTGCCAGCAGGCGACGGACATCGAGCAGACAAAGCTGGCATGGCGTCCGCCCCATCGGATAAGTTGCGGCGAAGCGGCCCGCAGCAAGCCCAAGCCGTCCAATGGGGTATCACAAGCGATTGGACAGGTACGCAGCCGCGCTTCGCGCGGCTGGCCCGCCACCCACCCCGCCCGATTTTGCTAGGGAAAACGCCTCACGCCCCTGCTCTTTTCGGTTGTCCTTTGGACGCCCTTTCGCTCCCGCATCCCACCGCCTCAACATAGTTGAGACACTGGGATGCGGGAGCAGACCAGGGGCGTGAGGCGTTTGTGTTGTTGTGGGGCGGGGTGGGTGGCGGGCAGATGATGGAGAACAACTACAGAGAAGAAAAAGAAGGAAGTTAGGGGAGGAAGTAGCCGAGCCGTCGCGGATATGCAAAAGAAGTGGTCACGAAGGCTCGGCTACTTCCTCCGACGATGGGATGGGCGATCGTCGTTCGCTACTCGGTCGCGTGGCGCTCGGCCTCGCGTAGAAGCGCAGACGCAGGAACGCCAAGACCGTCCGCGAGCTGCCATAGCGCTCGAAGGCTGATGTTCCGCTCGCCACGCTCGGCGTCGCCAACGTACTTTGTCGTGAGGCCGCAGAGGTCGGCGAGCGCTTCTTGGGTCAGCTTGCGATCGTCGCGCAGCGAGCGTATCGCGGCGCCGAAGGCGCGGTGTCGGGGACTGAGCGGCAGCATCCGCGCACCCTGTCGGACGGCTTCCTGTTCGTCCACGAACTATCCGGGGGATTCGCTGCTAGAGTCCCGCGCGCTCAAGGTGCCCAATGAAGGTTCGCCGGGTTGCCGAGCCGCACGCGGCATCGGCGCTCGCGCGTAGGGAGGCTGCGAGCACTGCCCGCAAAACAAGTTGGCCGGGGCGACAGCGCTAACTGTCCCCCGGCCGTGACACAGGAGGTTCTATCTCCCATGCACGAGCAGCGTAGTCCAGAGAAGTCCGGGGAGTTCGCTCGACTTGACGGGGCGATCCTCGGGCTTCTCGTTGACAAGCAACGCCACCCCTGGACGCTGGACGAGATCGAACGCGAGATCGGCGCGGAAAGCACCGGCGTTCCACCAGCAATCCATCGGCTAGATGAGGCCGGGCTTCTCCACTCGTGGGACGAGTTCGTTTGCCCCACGCACGCGGCGATCCGTTGCCACGAAATCACGGAGGCCGACGACGCTGATAGCTCGGTCGAGCATGATTGGGAGCGCCTGATTCTGTTTCTCCTGCTCACGCTGGACGTGGGCACTGGCATCAAGGAGGGGTTGCTGCGGGCCAAACTACGAGCCCGCGACAAAAGCAACGACCTAGCCGTGACCGATGCGCTGGCCCGGCTCGAAGGCGCCGGGTTGGTCGGCCGTAGTGGCGGGGAGGTCGCCGCCTCGGCAGCGGCGGCCCGGTTCGATCAAATCATGTCTCTGTGACGCGCGGGGTATGCCATGCGTGTCACGGAGCTTGATCTAAGCGCTGTTGCTCGTCGTCTGCCTGCGGGCAGCCGACATCGCCGACGTTGACCAACTCATCCAGCACTCAGCAGACGAGTTGATCCGCAAAGGCTTTGGAGCATTGGAGTTGTACGAGGTCGTCTGCCAGCTCAATACGCAGGGGACTTCGCTGCCGTCGTTTTCGGGCGGCAACATCTACATGCCCAACGACCGCAGCCGGGAGATATTCCGCTTGCGGATCGTGGAGGGCTTGACGCTCAAGGAGGTCGGAGAACGCGTCGGCATCAAGGCCGAGCGTGTGCGTCAAATCTTGGCGCGCGACTTCGGCCTGAGAGGGTCGCCGCCCACCGTCAAGGCGCGCAAGTGGGCCGAGACGGAACGACGCCGCGCCGACCGGCAGGCGCCACCAGCCACGGGAAGGAAAGACGCATGACCGTTCATGGCAAGAAGGCGTTGATTGCGCTCGGGCGCGCAATCCGTGAAGTGCGCGTTGAGCGCAGCATGGACCCGGACGACCTCGGCGCCGCCGCAGGCATCGAGAGAGAACGCCTCGACGCGATCGAGGCGGGCCAATCCGATCCTCCATACGACGTACTACTGGCGCTGGCACGCGGGCTCGGCATCGAGCCCGCGGTGCTTGTTAGCCGCGCCGGGAGAACGGACCCAAGCTGCAAGAGTTCTCCGTTCGGACGCCGCCTGCGCAAGCTGCGGGTCGAGCATGATGTCTCGCAGGATCGTCTTGCGGACATCACGGGCTTCCATCGAACTACGATCAGCAAGTTGGAGCTGGGCGAACGCGACCCGCAGCTTGGAACGATCCTGCGCCTCGCCCAAGGTATCGGCGTGCCGCCAGAGGCGTTCGTGCAAGGGCTCGATGTGACCGAAGACGAGCCGTTAGCACGATTACCGTGAGCGAGCCCGACAGCCTGCACGTCCCGTTGAACTTCTACCGCTGGCCGTGTTCTGGCGTGTCGAAGGCGCCGAGCTTGGAGCGGTCATCCGGGCTCGGCGCGAAGCACGTCGGCGGAGCATCGAGGCTCTGGCAGGCGAAGCGGGGATGCACCCGACCTATCTCGGGGTCATCGAGCGCGGACGTGGCAATCCGACCTGGGACAAGCTCTCCGACGTGGCCGAAGCGCTAGAGATTCCCGTCTCCACTCTTGCCCGCGAAGCCGAGGCTCATCGAATCCGTCAGATCGTGCGCAGCCGCTAACAACGTCGTGACCACCTGAGCGCGGTTCGCTCCCTGTAGCGCAAACCGTTGGCACTGTCGGGCCAGTCAACCCACAAGGGGTCGGGACGGCCTCCCTCCATACCGGCCGAACCTCCGGCCGTCCCTGTGACAGACCCGCCAGCGCCAACGGGACGGGCACCTGTGGGTGCTGGCGCACCCCCTGGAACACCAGGGAACACAACTCACGGAGGGTCCGACCAATGAGCACTAACCCACGCGTTTACGTCGCTTGTCTCGCTGCTTACAACAATGGCCGACTGCATGGCGAATGGATCGACGCGGATCAATCGGCGGACGAGCTGTACGAGGACGTTCAGCGGATGCTCGTGGCATCGCCTGAGCCGGGTGCGGAGGAGTGGGCGATCCACGACTACGAGGGCTTTAGCGAGCTGCGCCTAAGCGAGTGGGAATCGTTCGAGCGCGTGTCCGCAATCGCAGCGGGCATTGCCAAGCATGGCGACGCTTTCAGTGCATGGCTTTCGTATGATGATTCGCAAGACGCGACGGACATGCGCGCGTTTGAGGACGCATACCGTGGTGAATGGGATTCGCTGCGTGCCTATGCCGAGAACTTTGCGGACGACATCGGTCTGTACGACGCGGCCGAGAAGTCGGGATCGTCTTATGTGGTCGTGGATATCGACTTGCTGACGCGCGATCTCGACATCGAGCTATATACGGCCCAGAGCGACCATCACACCGTCTACGTGTTTGATCCCACTGTTTGATGCCTCAGACTAAACCTCGCGCAGGGCTGCGTATCGCGTCCTTGCATCGAGTAGTGAGGCGTATAGCTGCTTGGCAGCTCTGACCAGTTGATCCACGTTAATCTCTTGCTTGACCCACTGATAAGTCAAATCGCCTTCATCGGTAACACCAAATGAGCTGGTGAAAAGCCACTCTTTTTGGATTTGTTGGTCAAGCTCTACACGTTGGGAGTTCTGAAGGTGGCCTTTATCGTCTATGTACGCGGCCAAGTGCTCGTAGACATCTCGTATGTCCTTCAGATTTGGGCACGTTTCGTTAAAGGCGCTATTGGCACTGTGCAGAGTTGGCTCATCGGTTGTCTCTGCTGCGTTAATACAGGCTTCCTTAAGCCACCTAGAGGCTAGTAGCAGAAAGCGCAGGTCTGCCTCCCGCCGAAAGATAAAACTCTCGCCTTTTTCAAGCGGGATCTCCATGCGACGACGTTGCATGGCTATCGCGTAAATGGCGTCCGTAGCTGCGAGGTATGCCCTCTCTAGCTTGCTCGCGCGCTCCTTATTCCAGGCGTTTCTCTCTGACATATAGACAACGTTAGTAGAATGGATAACACGTAGCCGATCCGGTGGGTGTAGTCTGCGGCGCCTCGATCGTCAATCCGTTGCAGGAATGTAAAGCCGATCGCGTACACGCGGCGGTACGTTAGGCGTGCGACGGGGTTGCATCAAGCGCGATAGCTTGAGCGGGAATCGCGTGAGCACTCCACCCGACGACAAGCCTGACGGGGCTCGGCAACCGATTGGTCGCCTCGCATCGGGGCGGCGCGTTCGCGGCCCACAGCTCACCGAGCGCGACCGCGAAATCCTCCGATGGATGACGCGGCATGGTGTCGTCACGACGGAGTTGGTTGGGCGCCGTTTCTTCTGGCGTCCGAGTAAGAAGGATTACGGCAAGTGGGCGGCATACCGTCGCGTCCGCGCATTGCGCGATCTTGGGTTGATCCTCAACAACAAGCCATTCGCGGATCGTCCCGCAGTCCTGCGCGTGACGCGCGAGGGCGCGAGGATAGCCGACGTTGGCCTGCGGCCTGCGCCGCTTGTCCTCTCGGAGCTGCGCCACTCGCTCGCCGTCGTGCAGCTCACGGAGGACCTGCTCGCAGAGAACGCCGGCGCCGAGCTGACCACCGAGCGCGAGCTGCGCGCGCAGCGATACCGCGATCTGCGCGACGGAGCGCGCGAGGTCGAGGAAGGCCGCGCCCCGGACGCGCTCTTGCGCATACCGACCCACGGCCCAGGCGCGCAAGGTGTCGTGACCGTTGCGGTTGAGCTTGACCTGACGCGCAAGGACCGCCGTGCGATGGAGCGCATGGTGCGCCAGTACGACTATGAGAGGGTGGATCGCGTCTGGTGGTATGTCACGCCAGCGCGCCTTGATCGCACGCGTGCGCTTGTGCGCGAACTGCGCGCCGAGGACCGCATCGAGGTCCGCGAATGGCGCGACTAGCGATCGAATCGCAGGCAGCGCCCGCCGTCCAAGGACCAACCGAGCATCGGGTGCAAGAACTGGCGGCGATGCTCGCCGTCGCGCTCGGATGCGTCGCGCTGCTCAACCCAGGCGTCCTGCTCGGCGCGGCCGTGTTCGGCGGTTGGTGCTGGTTTGAGCGCCCGGCGCGCGTCGGGCGCTTTGCCTTTGCTGCGCTGCTCGTCGCTCCGCTACTCGCGCTGCACTCCTTTCTTATATGGGGCTGGCCGTGGCGGGATTTGCTCTCGCATCTGTTGTCCCAGGCTCAGGTCTCGGCCGTGGACGGTCGGCTTGCCATGCGCAGCTTCTACGCCGAGGCGATGGGCGGTCCCGTGTGGTTCGAGGGAGCTGTCCTTGCCGCACACCTGAAATCCCGTAGTGTTCCCGCCCAGGTGCGCCGGGACCACCGCCTCGACAGGCGACGATGGCGGGCGATCAGCGGGCGCCAACAGCCGATGTTGCCCAGCCCGAAGACATCACGCTTGGATTCCAGTCCCGCGCATCCGCCGGGATGCGTCCGGCTTGGAGTCGACGCGGAGACCAACAAGCCCCTCGACCTCAACCTGCCCGCCGATCTGGCCGCCCATGTGTTCCTTCCCGGCGCGAGCAATAGCGGGAAGACGACCACGCTAGCTCGCCTTGTTGATGGCGCGCTCGCCAACGGCTACAGCGTCGTCACCATCGACGCCAAGGCGGGCGGGCTGGGAAGTGTTGCGCGTCGGCTCGCAACCCGGTATGCGGTGCCCTTCAATCTCGTGGACCCGGACGCCTCGGATTCGCTCGGCTACAACCCGTGCACTGGCGACGCCCCAGCCATCGCCAACAAGCTCGTCGGCGCCTTTACCTACGGACCCGACGCAGAGATATACGAGAACATCGCAATGGAGGCGGTGCCGGTTATCGTGCGCGGTCTACAAGCAGCCGGTGAGCCCGTCACACTCGAATCGCTCTACGCAGCTCTTGGCGTTCGTGGTCTAGCGAACATCGCGCACAAACTTCCGCCCGACGATCGCATACGTGGACGCCTGCTCGATCTTGACAATGGCGACAAGCTAGGTAGCAGCGGCCGGGCAGGGATGCAAAAGCGTCTCGGCGCACTCTTGGAGGGCAAGTTCGGTGACTTGCTCCGACTGCAACCCGCACTCGAATGGGATCGAGCCTTCGCAAAGCAGTCGCTCACACACGTTGCGCTTAGCACGCTGGGGAGCAACAAGGACGTAGAGCTGATGGCCCGTGTGGTCGCTCAGGACTTGAAGCAGATGGCGGCACTCCGTCTGCGCCAGCTCGACCACGGCGACGATCTGGTCCCCGTGTTGGCAATCTTCGATGAGTTCGCGGCGCTACGAGAGGCGGAACAGCTCTCAGACCTATTGCTCCAAGCCCGTGAAGCACTCATGCCGACTGTCATATCCACGCAGTACATACCCGTGACGGTATCGCTGCGCAAGGCATGTCTCGGTGCGGGGCTCCTGATCGCGCACCGCGTTGAGGCCGAAGATGCCGAGTTGATTGCGGCCCAATTCGGTACGCGCCGTGCGACTGAGGTTACGCATCAAGTCGATTACGGGACAGGCTTTTCAGAGAAGGGCAGCATTCGACGGGTAGAGAGGTTCAACGTTCATCCCAACGAACTGCGAAATCTCCGACCCGGCCAAGTTGCTATCAAGTCAGTGCCTAAACAGCGGTATACGATCGTCCAGGTCTACCGCGAGTAGAGCATGGACGTGGATTCCGCAAGCCTTCCATCGGTCGAACCACGCATCCGGGCACACGCGCGTCCTGCTAGATATCAAACTCGCAGACGATGGATGCTGACAGGCGCAAAGCGTCAATCACCGGCCGCCATAGGCGCTCTCGTCGTTGCCTGGACAGGTCTTCCGTTTGCACTGTGGGGCATGGTGGTATTTGCGTTCATCGGCGCACTTGCAGGTCTCTTTGACATTTCCGAATTGGGACTTACATCAATACTTGGCGAAATTGGCATTGGCATTGAACCGGGGGCTGGTTTGGCGTCCGCCGTACTTTGGGCAATCGTAGGAGCAGTTGTTGGCTTCGCCCTGATCTACATTTATCTTGTTCTCCACCCGTGGATACTTCTTTCCGCAATCGCCACGGGTGCCGTCCTCAGTGCCGTCATTCTTGCGGTCATGATTCGTGCCGAGCCTTGGCTGATGCGGCTGCGCGGATATCGTGAGTTGAGCAAGCGCGAGAAGCAGCTACTACATCCCATGCTGAGGGACGCCGGACGCCGGATGGGGCTACAAACTCTCCCCGCTCTCTGGATCAGCGACCAGCAGAAGCCCGGCGCCTGGGCACATATGCGCGGCATTGTCGTGACGCGAGGACTACTTGGCGCCTACAGCGCCACCGAAGACCCGCCACTTCCCGACCTCGACAATGCCGCCATTACCGCCATACTCGCTCACGAGCTGCACCATTGGGACGCGGGTCACGTTGTTGGCTCCACTGTCGTCTTCGCCTGCTTGTATCCCATTGCACTCATCATCAACGCAATCTCTTGGGTGAATGTGCGAGCACAGTGGCTTGCAGTCATCCTCTGGGCATTCTTGTGGCCTTTCTGGGTGTCCACGAAGCTCGTCATCGTCCCGCTGATGACGCACCGCTCACGGCGCTACGAGTACGAGGCCGACGCACGAGCCGCTAGCCTCGGTGACGACTACCGTCTCGGTCTACGCCGCGCGCTCGATGAGCTGTCGGCGTGGGAGCGACCCCGCACCGGATGGGAAGACGTGATCGCCGCAACCCATCCACCTATAGAGTTCCGTCTTGAATTCTTGGACGCGGAGGCGAGCAGCGACGATTAATTGTTACCGCGCCAGCTTCGCACTCACGGCGAGCAGTACAGCCGCCAGCACCCACACCGCTCCGACGATCACGCGCCTTTCGGGGAAGGCTCCAAGTGCGTATGCGCCAACGATTGCCCATTCTGCGGTGATGAGGCCACGTCCGATCGCCACGGCCCATTCCCACCCGCTATTGCGCGGCGCCCACCACCACGCGCACACGCCAAGAGGGAGCAATGCCCACCATTGCTCCGACATGATCGACGCGGCGACCGACAACGGGACGGCTACGTTGGCGAGCCGTGGGCGCGTCTGTCGTGCATCAGCGCCCGACCGTGGCTGGTGTCGAGCATCGACTTGTGTTAGCAGACGCTTTTCCAGAGTGCTCGCGTAACGCGTCATCGCTTGAAGTCGGACTGTCATCTGGCGTTCCTTGTCTGATAAGACGGACGCCGCGACGGGGCTATGCGACGCCCGTCAGTTCAAGTCTTAGACCTTTACGACAAGGATGTCAGTAACGCAAATGCTTTGTTACACAAGGGTATTTTGTCTTTACGTCGCCGTTTCGCAAGCAATCATGCGCTGCTACGGAACAATGACAGCGCGCAGCGCGAGTTAGGCACTGTTCTATTCTTGAGATAACGGGGCTGCAATTCAGTGAGTGCAACCCGATGACACAGCTAAGTCAAGTCCGCCGCGTGAACGCTCCGTGTGTCAATGCGAGCAGAGGTGCATGAATGGGCATCATCTTACGCATTGACGTTCTCGCGCGAGAAGTCGCGCGGCGCGGTTGGAACCACGCCGACCTTGCACGAGCTGCGGGTATCAGCAACGCGACAGTCACGGCGGCGCACGCCGGTCGGCCAGTGTCGGCCACTTCGATAAGCCGAATCGCCGCCGCCCTCAACTCCACGCCGCCGCTACCGGGCGTGGACGCTCTACTGCGGGATTAGCGGGGCGCCGTCGATCGGTCGCCGCGATCATCTCCATCATCGCGTTGTAGGCGTCCTGATTTGTTAGGTGGCTGTAGATACGCTCAATCATCCGAAGCGAGCTATGGCCGACGATCTTGGCGACGAGGATTGGGCTCATGCCCGCGCGCAAGCAGTTCGTGATGAAGCTGTGTCGCAGTAGGTGCGTGTAGACGCGCTTTTCGATGCCAGCGCGATCCGCCGCCCGTTTCACGAGTTGAAGCACTCCGCTAGGCGTTAGCGGTTCGTAGTCGCCTGACCGGCCGCGACGCAAGCTGATGAAGATTTGCTCGCACCGTGTATCCCTCGGACGGCCCGACCGCATATAGCGCTCTAGCCTGCGTAGGATCGCAGGCGGGAGCGGGACGAAGCGGTCGAGTTCGCCTTTGCCGTGAATGTGCAGGTTGGCCTGATTGTGGTGGCGAAGAATCTGCTCCGCACGGAGCGAGCACAGTTCATACGATCTCAAGCCGCAATCGCCAAGTAAGCGGATCATCAGCCGGTCGCGTTCAGTTTCGGCCGCAGCTTCAAGCGTGTCGATCTCGTCTCGATCGAGCACGTCGCGTAGAAGGCGCGGCAAGCGGGGGAGGGACGGCAGCGCCGCCTTGCCCTCGCCTTCACTCTCGCACCAATGAAGAAAGCTACGAATACCGCGCGTGTAGGAATGCACGGTGGCCTTCGAGAGTGCGCGCCCGTCCTTGCCGCCATTCTCAACGAGGCTCACGGACAGCTCGTTCACCGTGCGCGACGTGAGCTGGGACAGGTCGGTCACTCCGTTACGTTGGCACCAAGGGAGAAAGAGCTTGCGAACGGGATAGCCATAGGAGCTGACGATTGTTGAGCGAGACAGACCGCGAGCGCGGCAGGCCATGAAGTAGTCGTCTACGAGGCTTTCCAGGTGAGAGACGGGATCGGTCGAAGCCACTCTAAGGTCGGGCATTCCGGGGTCCTCCGTAAGCCCGTCCTAGTTGTACGGACTTTGTACGAACCCGCTGCCCCGGAGCGGTTGCATGTCTATATGTACCACGGCTTTCGCTCACCGGAGCAGAGCGCCTGCATTGCACGAAAGCACTCTTGCCAAACTCAAAGTTGCTCAAAGTGGAGCCTGGCGGGATCGAACCGCCGACCTCCTGCATGCCATGCAGGCGTCTCGCCGTCCGGCCAGGTACCTTGAGGTTTTGAGTTTGACCCGAGCGCTTCAGTCCAAAGACCCGCTGCATTTCAGCGTGTGCTTTGCAAGTAGTGTCCGTGTCATCTCAACGAGCGATTCTGCCAAAACCGAGTATGCGCGTGCAACGGCTTGAGCGCGAAGGTCTGAGCAGTTACCGTTACAGAATGACTATCCGGGGCGTGGACGATGATCTAGTCCACTTGCTCAATCGTCGTCATCCGTCTCGTGACGAAAGGCGTTGGATGGCTGCGGCACTGACGAGGGCTGCACAGAAACTTTCTGATGAATCGACGCAAATTGAAGCCGAGAGGGGATTCAGTAAAAAGCGGATGGGAGGGAGTGTTGAGCAAAACGCGGCTGTCGTCGGCCAGTGCGAAGGACTGCGCCACGCGGCCTCACGGTTGCAGGCGTGGGCCGGTAGGTGCCTGGAAGGGACGGACGATCCAAACCGGCGCAGCACCGCAAGCGTCAACGCGGGGGCGTCGGCAAGTCGAGCAGACGCGCGACGACCATCAAGATGACGGTCGAAAGCGTACGCGCGATCAGCGCAAGCAGCCATTGGCCGCAGACCGCCTTGCGGACGCGGCGAGAGTGCCGCGAGTGTCGATGTGCCTTGGTTGCCATTGGTTTTCCTCCGTGGTGGATTCGACGCCACCGACACGCCAGAGATAACCGGCGCGGAGTGTCCCGAGCAGAGCGAGTGCATTTAGGACCGCAGCTCAACGGAAGCGCTGGCACAACGGATGGGGTCGAACCGACACGCAGGGAAACGGGGCAACGGGCACAGCTACCGCGATTGTCAGAGGCCGCAGCGTTACCTGTGTAGTCGTACGAGGCCCGAGCGCCCGTACCTACGGAAGCATGTCGTGAGGCGATATAAACGTGGAAATGTCGGAGCTTGGCGTGCAAGGCTCCGTCAGGCGCTTGGCAACCTCGTCATCAGTAAGCTCGGGAAGCTCGATCGGCTCGTAATCGGGATCGACCCAACCGCAGTGAACGCAGGTGCCAGCGACTACAGCGTACGATTCACATTCCTGGCATCGTGTGTTCGTCCCTGTCATGCGCATACGCGCAGCCGTGAACGTGCCGAGCAAATGCTCGACCGCCTTTAGCCCGATCTCGGCGTCCAAACGAATCGCGCTCTTGGCATGTGTCAACCAGTTCGCGTACGCCCACGTCTCGACGGCCAGCTTCTTTAGATACGACCGAAGTTGATCGGCGCTTGCCCCGGCAGCCAACTCGTTTGCGATCAACTCAGACCAGCCCTTGAAATCTCCGTCCTTGGGTCGTATCTCGCCCTCGGGCACCAACTCGTCGCTGCGCGTCTCGCCGACAAACGACACAAGGCACTCCCGCAGCCGGACCCCCACGGATTGGAACGCCTCGGCCTCATCGCCGCTGTCGTAAGCCTCGAACGCCTGTTGCCAGCGGCGCCACGATCCCGGCAGAAGCGTAGCCGGTCCCGGTTGGACTGGCACTTGCCGATCTCTTTCCGACGATACGCGCAGCATGAGCCCGACGTGGAACGTCAGCACTACATCACGGCTCTTGAAGTCCTTTTGGTCGTAATAGTTGGTCGGATTTGTCACCACCCACCAGCGTCCATCGGCGCAGTGCACGTCCCAAATGTCGTGACGGCTCAAACCCACTAGCTCCGAGCCGACCTTCTCTAGATGCACAACCACCTCGCCGAGCTGGCCTTCGACGTACGCACGAACGTCGTCCTTCTCGGCAGGCGTTTCAGGGGTTGCCATCAGCTACCGGCGACGCTCGACATGATGTCTTCGCTCGTCTTTCCGCCCCGGTCTTCCTCATCTAGAAGGCGCAAAGTCGAGACGATCAGCGTCGTCGCATTCGCCGCTACGCCTGCGTCGATCCGCGTCGCGGTGTGCCGGTGCTTTGCGGCGTTCGCTTGTGCATAGGCGGCGTTGACGAGCTTGCGAAGATTCTCGCCGTTCGAGCCCGGCGAGCAGCGGCGAACGAAGAATGCTATGCGTGCCTTCGCATCGTCTACGCCGGGTTCATCCTCGCCGGTCGGTAGGTCTCGCGCCGGATCGAAGACCATGCGACCGAGCCAGGTGAGGATCTTCACGCACTGCAAGCCGACACCGTTGAAGGCGTCGGCGTCGTGCGCCTCGCGGAACAGCTTGCGCAGTCGCCGCATCTGGTCGTCGATTTGAGGCCAGCCGGTCGGACCATCGGCAACGCCTTCGGCCAGCTCGTGTGTAGCGGCATCAAGGTCAGCCAGTGCTCGACGTACAGGCGCAAACAGCTCGGCTATGAATACCCGTCGATCGCGGTACTGCGGCATGTCGCCCTCGCTCCAACGCCCGTACCAACGCCAGAGGTCATCGAGATTATTGGGATACTCGATTTCGAGCCGACGGAGCACCGCCCTCAGCGCACGATGCTCGCGCTTGTAGGTTGCATCGACAGACTTGATCTGCGGGCCACCCGTGGCGACGCTAATCATCAACGACGACACCTTGTCGGCCAGGATTTGCGCGGCCTCGGCGTCGGGCAAGGATGATTCGCCGCGACGCATCGCTTCGACCTCATCGGCCGTCGTCTCGTCCTTGTCCTCATCGAGGAAGTCGAAAGCCATCTGCCAAGGATAGGTCGCGCAGCGTTTGACGAGTGGTGGCGGTTGAGCGGCGCCACGAAGGCTCAGGTGACGCGGCGCACGTACATAGGCGCGCGGAACGTGCGCGAGGCGGCATCCGGGCAGTTATACGAGCGCCGCCCCAACCGGCGCCAACATTTCGGGATCATCCGCTTTCGGGCTGGTAATCGGTGCGACCGGATATACAGTCAACTCTGGCAACACGTCTATCGCCAACGCCTCGTCGCGCAATACCTTTACTTGTAGCGATGTGTCAAGCCACCGTTGTTCGGTTTCGATCGACAGCACCAGCGGCATCCGATTATGTACGTCGGCCATCCACGCGTAGGCCGAGCGCGTGACTATCGCGGCGCATACGATCTTGTCCCCGCTTTCGGGGTCGATCCACGTATCGCGTACACCCGCAAATGCCATGTAGTCGCGGTCGCGGCGGCGCAGTACGTGTGGAACCTTCGCGCTATCGACCGCACACCACTCGAACCAATGCGTTGCGGGAACCAACACGCGATCTTGTGCCGCGTGGACATACATGGGATGACGACTTAGCGCTTCGACCGGCGCGTTGATCTTCGAGCCGCGCTTTGCGTCCTTGAGCGACCCTGCTGCACGAGGTAGCAATCCCCAACGCACAACGCGCGCGCCCTCGCCGTCAATGACGGTCACGGGGTCGGTCGGCGCGATCTGAGGACCAACGCGGGCGCCGTGCGGCCGGGAGAACGCCCATCGCTCTAGGAAATGGTGCTCGTCAAAGGCGTCTCCATACCGTCCGCACATCTTGGCGTCTGATTGTGAGCGTCGGCATTTGCGGCGCGCGTTCGGAGCCCATCGAACCAACTCGGAAAGGTGCGCAAACCTGCTAGCTTGCTTGTTGCTGTGTGGGATTCCATGCTCAGCGGAGGCATCTATTCAAGGATGCCGCAGCGTGCCAAGGAGAAGGCGGCCGGGACGCTGGCCCAGGTGCTTCATGCTCGTCACCCCGCCTATCGGTTCACGCCGCTACCAGGCGTAGGACGTGATCGGCCCGTTGCCTCGCCCTCCGGTCGGCAAGTCTCCTTTGAGATCACCGGCCCAAACGATGAGGCTTCGGTCATCGGCGCCCGAGCCACGGCGGACAAACACGGCGTCGATAGCACCGCCGAGAATCCGTCGCCGCTCATCGACTGACAAGCTGTCCCAAGTCTCAACGCCTGCCAGAGTTGTCGTACTCGTTGAGAGCGACCG
Source organism: uncultured Solirubrobacterales bacterium (assembly GCA_963784875.1). GTDB lineage: Bacteria > Actinomycetota > Thermoleophilia > Solirubrobacterales > Solirubrobacteraceae > Palsa-744. The sequence goes on along the minus strand of CAWATE010000007.1, from coordinate 235,744 downwards.
CAGCGTCTCTCTGGCAGCGGCTACGCCGTCCGCTCGGCTCTGAATCGCCGCGTGGTACGCGGCGGCGCCCAACGCTTCCCGAACCGTAGTGTCGGCCGCGAAGGTTGCCAGCTCCGCTTCGAGACGCGCGAGCTGATCCTGCGCCTGCTCAATCTTGGTGCCGGTCTCCGCAGCGACCAAGCGTGTTCCTGCCATCTCTGACCGGAACGCATCTTCGACATACGGCTCGATGCTCTTGCGCGTGATCGAGCTGGGCGACGGACAACGGCCGGGGGCATGTTCCGGCCGACAGCGGTAGACGGCGACGTAGGTCCGCCCGCTGCCGCGCTTGACGGATGTCTCGGCGGGCGTCATCGCATAGCGGCAACCTGCACAACGGATGATGCCCGTCAACAGGTTCTCCTTCTGTGTCCGTGGGCCAGTCTTTTTGCGCGTGATCTGCGCGGCCTGCCATTCCGCCTCGCTGACAAGCGGCTCGCACGCTTCTTTGTTGGTCACGCCGCGACGGCTCAGCTCGCCGACGTAGATGCGTTTGGCAAACATCAGCTCGACCGTCGCGTCGAGCCACAGACCACCATTCGGTCGCGGCAGCTTCTCGTTGAGATAGTGGACGATGCGCCGCGTGGGCTCGCGCGCAATCCGCATCTGCCATGCCTGCTTGATGATCGGAGCACCGGGACTGAGGTAGAGACGCCGGTCCTCGCGCTTTTCATAGCCCGCAGGGATGTAGGGCTCGGTGTAGATGCCCTTTTCGACTGCGTGCCGCTGCGCTTCGGCCCACTTTTCGCGCGAGCGCGCGAGGTAGTTCTCCGCGATCGCCATGCGGAAGTCGAACATCATCTTGCCGTCCGGCGTGGTGATGTCGATGTTCTCGTGGACGCTTACGAGCGTTCCCCCCGCCTCCTTGATTTCGACCAGGAGCACGTTCGCTCCGAGCACGTCGCGCGAGTAGCGGTCCAGATCGTTGACGATGATCCCGTCGGATTCGCCTTTGCGAATCCGCTCGACGATCGTGTCTAGGACGGGACGCCTGAGCTTGCCGCCCGAAACGTCAAGCTCCTCGGGGTTCGCCGTGACCGTGTGTCCGTGCGAACGCGCGTAGTCCCTGATCCCCTTCGCCTGTAGCTCCGGGCTCTGGAATCCATCGCCCTCGCGCCCTCCGACTTGAGAGACGCGCCGGTATTCATCGAGCCTCATGCCTCCCGACCTTCCTGCGGCGAGCGCCGCGTCGTGGTCTAGCCTGCCTGTATCACCAGGAAAAGCTGTATAGGTCCATGAAAGCACCGATGGGTTCCGGCTACGGCCACATCGCGATCACGGCCGGGGATCTCGACGCCACGCTCGCCCGGCTCGCCGAGCAGGGCATCGAACCTGAGAAGCCGCCCTACTCGGTGCGCGAGGGCGGCTCGCGGCTGTGCTTCGTCAAAGATCCCGACGGGTATCGGATCGAGCTGATCGAGCAGGGATAGTGTTGCTCTTTTGAGTTCATTCACGCGTGAAATGATTCATGCGCCGAATCCGCGATGTAACCTCCAGAGAAGCGATGACCGAGACCACGGGCAAGATCGCCAAGAACCTCGAGCGCTTCGCGCAGGCGGTGGCGGCGCACGACCGCGAGAACCCGACGCACACCGCGTACGGGATCGGCCTGGCGCACTTCGACATGGAGCGGCTCGGGTTCGAGGAGGGCGAGGAGATCCTGCCCGGCATCACGATCCACGCCGACAGCGGGGTGACCGGGAACTTCCGCGTGCTGTGCGACGGCGAGCACGACGAGGAGCGCGAGCGAGTCAGAGCAGGAGGCGGTCGAGGCGGTCGCGACGCAGGCGGTCCCGGCCATCGCCCCCGAGGTCCCCCGGTTCCGGCCGTTCGGCGAGTAGGAGCGCCGTCCAGCGCCGTCCCCGTCAGGAGACGATCGCCGCGCGAGCGATCCGGCCCTCAGCCGGAGACGGCCGGCACGGGCACGCCGGCGCGCGCGGCGATCATCGCGACCAGCCGCTCGATCGTCGGGCAGCTCGAGGCCGTGGCGCGCGCGCCGCGCGCAGCACCGCGCCGGGGATCGCGTCGAGCTCGGGCGGGCGCCCGGCGGCGATGTCGCGCTGCATCGAGCTGCCGAGCGTCGTCGTGCGCGCGCTCGAGCTCGGCGAGCGCGGTCTGCGGGTCGACGTCCTCGGCGCCCTCGGCCCGCGCCGACGGCGCAGCGCCTCCTCGATCGCCGCCGACGAAGTCGGCGCGCAGCTCGGGCGTCGAGCGGATCTCGCCGAGCAGCTTGTCGTAGGCGCTGGTCGTGCACGCGAGCGCGTTCAGGCGCACGAGCTTCGACCACATCACCTGCGCCTCGGAGTCGAGCACCCTGACCGGCACGCCGGCACCGCTGCAGGGCGTCGGCGAGCGCCGCGCATCGGCGCCTGCGCGGCGGCGTAGCGGCTCGCCATGTCGACGAGCAGGAACGGGCTCGTGTGCACGATCACGCCCGGCTCGGGCCGGTCGGCCTCGACGCGGATCGTGCCCGCGAGCACGCGTCTCCGGCGCAAAGCGCTCGCGCAGCACGGCGATGTGGTCGAGCCCGTTGAGCAGCGGCAGCACGAGCGGCGGCTGCGCGTCGACGCGCTCGAGCGCGGCTGCGAGCCCCGCGGCCTTGGTGGCGACGATCAGCACGTCGACGGGCTCGTCCAGGCGCGCGACCGCGCGCGGGCGCGCGACGAAGTCGCCGAGCATCACGCTGCTCACGCGCAGGCCGTGCTCGGCGATCGTCTGCGGCGGTCGACTCGCGCGCGACGACCACGACCGCTCCCCGGCGCGGTCGAGCGCGCCGGCCACCAGGCCGCCCACGCCGCCGGGCCCGAGCACGGCGATCTTCATGCGCAGCGGATCGATCAGCACGCCGGGATTCATGATGCCCTGCGGGTCCACCGCCGCCTTCGCGCCGCGCAGCGCCGCGGCGAACGGCGCCGGGCGCTGGCGTGTCATACCAGGGCCGGTGGTCGCGCCCGACCGCGTGGTGGTGGGTGATCGTGCCGCCCTCGGCGATCGAGCACCTCGGAGACGGCGCGCTTGATCGCCGCCCACTGCTCGACCTCCTCGCCGCGCCGGGCGGGCGCGAGCACGGTGAAGTACGGCGCCGGACCGTCGGGATAGACGTGGGTGAAGCGGCAGAAGATGCGCCCCTCGCCGCACACCTCGCGCACGCGTCCTCGCGCCGCGGCCGTGACCCGCGCGTGGAGACGCGGGGAAGCGCTCCCAGGTGATCGCCGTCTCGAACGTCTCGGAGAGCACGCCCATCGCGACGAGCATGTCGCGCAGGTAGGGCGCGCCGAGGAACGCCTCGCGCCAGGCGCCGACCGCGTCGCCGCCTCCACCGACCGCTCGCGCCGCGCCGCTCCCTCACCAGGCCGCCGTGCTCGGCGCAGATCTGCGAGCGCCCGGTCGCATCGCGTCGTCCACCGGATGGTCGGCCGACTCGAAGCCGAGCACGAGCAGGGCGTGGGAGCCGTCGCCGGCCATCGTCAGGCGCGCCTCGCCGGGCGTCGAGCAGGCGGCAGTTGGACGGGTGCAGCCCCGACTGCGAGAGCGCGCGCACGCACTCGGCGCCGACGGCGAAAGACTGGAAGCGCACGCCCGCCGAGCGCCGGTGGGCGGGCCGCGGCTGCACGCGCACCCAGGCCTCGGTGATCACGCCGAGCGTGCCCTCCGAGCCGGCGAGCATCCGGTCGGGGCTCGGCCCGGCGCCGGAGCCCGGCAGCCGCCGCGACTCCCACTCGCCCGCGGGCGTGATCGCGCGGACCGACTCGACGAGGTCCTCGATGTGCGTCCACACGGTCGCGAAATGGCCCGCCGCGCGCGTGGCGATCCAGCCGCCGAGCGTGGAGAACTCAAAGGACTGCGGGAAGTGGCGCAGGGTGAGGCCGTGCTCGGCGAGCTGCGCCTCGAGCGCGGGGCCGGTCGCGCCCGCCTGGATGCGCGCCGCGCGCGAGACCGCGTCGACCTCGAGCACGCGGTCGAGCGCGCGCAGGTCGATCGAGACCGCGCCGTTGTACGACGGCCCGACGTTCGGCGTGACGCCGCCGACGACCGACGTGCCGCCGCCGAACGGGATCGCGGCGACGCGCTCGGCGGCGCACCACTCGAGCACGCGCTCCAGATCGACGCTCCTCGCGCGGGCGCGCGACGAAGTCGGGGGATGCTCGAAGCGGCCGCGAAAGCCGCGCACGACGTCGGAGTAGGACTTGCCGAGCGCGTGGCGACGCGCGCGCGTGCGCGTCGTCCGCGCAGATCGGTCGCAGCGCGGACGGCGCGACCACGCGCGGCGGGCCAGCTCGACGCGCCTCCAGCGCGACCGGCTCGCTCGACCTCCCCGTCGAACGCGACCCCGATGCGCGTCGCCAGCGCGCCGGCGCGCGGCGCGCACGTCGCCGAGCGAGGGCTGCTGGTCCTCGAAACCCCAGCCCCAGTGCTTGCGCCGGCGAATCGTCCACTGGCGAGCGAGTCTAAGCGCCTCAAACGATGCACTAGCCTTCGAGGGCACGTGCCCGCTCAGCCCAAGCCCGCAGCAGCAGAGGAGCAGCCGGAGGTCCTCGCGCGCGGGCCGTGGAGCTGGAGCAGGTGAGAGCACGCTGGCGCGAGGAGCAGTTCGAGCCCTCGCCGGCGCACGCGCAGGCAGCCGACAGGGCGATCGAGCGATTGCAGAGTCGCGGCTCGCCCAGCCATGACGGGGTGGCGGCGCGACTGGTGGGCTACGGGGAGGACGAGCGACGGGCTCACGATCGAGCTGCAGCCGCTGCGCTGGGCACTGCGACTGGTCGCGGGCGACGCGTCGCAGAGCGTGGCGGCGATGTGTGTCACGCGCTCGGCCGACGGCCGCTGGCTGGCGGGGCGGCGGGCGCCGTGGGTCGCATCGTGGGCCGGGCGCTGGGCGCTGGGGGCGGGCGGAGCAGTCGACCTGGGCGAGAGCCCGGCCGAGACGCTCGTGCGCGAGCTGAAGGAGGAGTGGTCGGTGACGCCGGAGCGGGTGACCGGCGAGGCGCTCGTGCGCCTGCCCCACCAGATGGTGATGTTCGTCGGGCAGGCGTGGCTCGCCGAGGGAGTCGAGGACGAGGTGACGCCCGACCACGAGCACGACGCGTTCGCGTGGTGGCCGCGCGAGATCGAGGAGTGGCCGCCGGAGGCCGGGGAGGCGCTGCCCCGCATGGCTCGCTGGCTGTCGGAGTGAGCGCACCGCTCGCGCCGGACGCGCCGGGCCGCCTGCACGTTCGAGCGCGTCTGAAGTGGACTCGTTCACCCACTCATGCGTGTACACGGCGCTGCTGATCTGCGCATTCGCTGCCGGCAAGCCAGAGCCGCTGACGTTCGTGCTCGGGCTGACGCACGGGCTGCTGTGGATCGGGATGTCGCTGGCGTGCATCACGGCTGCGCGACTTGCGGATCGTCTCGCTGAGGCTCGCTGTAGCGGTGGCGGTGCTCGGCGGGATCGGGCCGTTCTTCGGCAGCTATGAGTTCATCCGCGAGCAGCGCGCGCGCGTCCGCCGATAGCGCGAGCCGCCATGGACTGAGCAGCAGCAGGCGCGGACGACGCGGACGAGCGCGATAGAGTGAATGGACATGGCGACGGGCACCACGGCTCAGCAGACAGTAGACGTCGTGACCCCTGCTGCGGGCGAGTCGGTGACCGAGGGAACGATCCTCGAATGGCACGCCAAGGTCGGCGCGCAGATCAAGGTTGACGACACGATCGTCGAGATCTCCACCGACAAGGTTGACGTCGAGCTGCCGTCCCCCGCGAGCGGGACAGTTACGGAGATCTTGGTGGAGGAGGGAGACACGGTCACGGTCGGCCAGGTAATCGCGCGGATAGCGGTCGGTGACGACGCGCAGGCGAGCAAGACGAGCACCACGAATGGTGGGGCGCCGGCGGCGGAGCCCGCCACGGACGCGGCCCCGAACGGCCAGGCCCTGGATGGGATGAAGGTCTCTCCGGTCGCCGCCCGCGCCGCCGCGGTCGAGGGCGTGAACCTAGCGAGCGTGTCGGGAAGCGGCCCGAGGGGACGCATAACAAAGGGGGACGTGCTCGACGCCACGACCGACGGCCGCATCCGCGGCGCCCGCCGGGGCGAGCGCAAAGCCGATCAAGGGCGCGGCGGCGGTGCTCGCGCGGTATATGGACGAGTCGCGGTCGATACCGACGGCGACGAGCTTTCGCACGCTCACGGTCACCGTGCTCGAGGCGCGCCGTCGCGAGCTGAAGGAGTCGGGACGGAAGGTGTCGTTCACGCATCTGATCGCGTACGCGATCGCGCGCGCGGGCGAGGACATGGAAGTGATGGCAGACCACTTCGCGCAGGTCGACGGCAAACCGCAGCGGATACAGGACGGCCAGGTGAACCTGGGGCTGGCGGTGGACGTGGAGAAGAAGGACGGGACGCGCACGCTGATGGTGCCCGTGATCGCAAACGCGGGCAAGCTGCCGTTCGACCGGTTCGTACAGGCGTACGACGCGCTGGTGGAGAAGGCGCGGATGAACGCGCTGACGGCGGATGACCTGCAGGGAGCGAACATCACGCTGACGAACCCCGGCGGGCTCGGCACCGCGGCGTCAGTGCCGCGACTGATGGTCGGGCAGGGCACGATCGTCGCGACGGGCTCGATCGCCTATCCCCCGGGATTGGGCGCGATCGGCAAGATGATCGGCGCGGAGAAGGTCATGACGATGACCTCGACGTATGACCATCGCATCATCCAGGGGGCCGAGTCGGGCCGGTTTCTGGGACGGATCGAGGAGTATCTGCAGGGCGAGCGCGGGTTCTACGACGGCGTGTTCGCGTCACTGGGAGCCGAGCTGGGCCCGCTGCCGGCGCTGCCGGCCCCGGTCGCCGCCGCATCGGCCGCCGCGGCGGCCACGACGTCGGCCGGCGCGACATCACCGGAGGCGACGCCCAGCGAGGATCTGCTGCAGGGGGTCCAGGCAGCGAGCACGCTGGTCAGCCGCTATCGCAGCCACGGGCATCTCGCGGCGCGATTGGACCCACTCGGAACAGAGCCGGAGGGCGATCCGGGGCTCGATCCGGAGCCGTTGGGGCTGACGCCGGAGATCCAGGCGAAGCTGCCGGCGAAGATCTTTCACATGTACGTGCCGGGGGCGACGGTCGCGGATGCGCTGCCGCATCTGCGCGAGACGTATTGCGGCACGATCGCGTATGAGATCGAGCACATCGCGTCACACCGCCAGCGGGTGTGGCTGCGCGAGCACATCGAGTCGGGCGCGTTTCGCCAGCCGTTGACGAGCGAGGAGCGCACGACGCTGCTGAAGCGCCTGGTGGAGGTCGACGCGATGGAGCGGTTCATGCACAAGGCCTACCTCGGCCAGCACCAGTTCTCGATCGAGGGGTTGGACATGACGGTGCCAATGCTCGACGAGCTGATCCAGCTCTCGGCGGCGCACGGCGGCAAGGAGGTCGTGATCGGGATGGCCCATCGCGGGCGGTTGAACGTGCTCGCGCACAACCTCGGCCGCTCCTACGACACGATCTTCGCCGAGTTCGAGGGCGCCTCGACGCTCGAGGCGGTGACGACGATCCCTCAGGGAGGCACCGGCGACGTCAAGTACCACCACGGCACGCAGGGCTCCTATCAGCTGCCGGATGGAGAGACGATTCGCGTCAACCTCGAGTCGAACCCGAGCCATCTGGAGTACGTCTCGCCGGTGGTCGAGGGAGCCACGCGCGCGGCGCAGACGGCGCGGCAGGGCCCGCACGCCCACCAGGACACCAACGCGGCCGTGCCGATCGTGATCCACGGCGACGCGTCGTTCCCGGCGCAGGGGGTGGTCGCGGAGACGCTCAACCTGCAGGCGCTCGACGGGTACAAGGTTGGCGGGACGGTGCACATCATCACGAACAACCAGGTCGGGTTCACAACCGACCCCGACGACGCGCGCTCGACGCGATGGGCGTCAGATCTGGCGAAGGGGTTCGACGTGCCGATCGTGCACGTGAACGCGGACGACGTGCCGGCGTGCATGAGCGCGGTCAGGCTGGCGTTCGCGTTTCGCAAGGAGTTCGGGCACGACGTGCTGATCGATCTGATCGGGTACCGGCGGTTCGGGCACAACGAGTCGGATGAGCCGGCTTATACCCAGCCGGAGATGTACACGAAGATCAAGACGAAGAAGCGGGTCTCAGAGCTGTGGGCCGAGCGGCTGATCGCCGACGGGGTGGTCACGAAGGAGAAGGTCGACCAGCTCGGGCAGGGCGTGTGGGACAACCTGACGATCCTGCATCAGCGGCTGAAGGCGAAGATCGCCGCGGCGGCCGAGCACGGCGGCGAAGATGGGGACATCACAGGCGAGTACCAGCTCGACCGTTCGCCGAGCCCGGACGTGGACACGGCGGTGCCGGCGGCGAGACTGCGGGCATTGGGCGAGGAGCTGCTGAAAACGCCAGACGGGTTCACGGTGCATCCGAAGCTGGTGAAACAGCTGGAGCGCAGGCGCGCGGCGTTGAGCGAGGAGCACACCGCCGCCGGGAACGGCGACGCAGGCTCGACGCAGGCACGGATCGACTGGGCGCACGGCGAGGCGCTCGCGTTCGCGTCGCTGCTGACCGAAGGCACGCCGATCCGGCTGACGGGGCAGGACACCGAGCGGGGGACGTTCAGCCAGCGCCATCTCGTGCTGCACGACGCGAAGACCGGCCAGACGGTCTGCCCGATCCAGAGCCTGCCGGAGGCGCTGGCGCCGCTCGAGCTGCACAACAGCCCGCTGTCAGAGCTCGCGTGCATGGGGTTCGAGTATGGCTACAGCCAGGAGGCGCCGGAGACGCTCGTGCTGTGGGAGGCGCAGTTCGGCGATTTCGTGAACTCGGCGCAGGTGATCGTCGACCAGTTCATCGTCTCGGGTCTGGCCAAGTGGGGACAGACCTCACGGCTGACGCTGCTGCTGCCGCACGGGTATGAGGGCTCGGGCCCCGAGCACTCCTCCGCACGGCTGGAGCGTTTTCTTGCGCTCGCGGCGGAGGGGAACATCCGCGTGGCGAGCCCGACGACGCCGGCCCAGTACTTCCACCTGCTGCGCCGCCAGGCGCGGATCGCCAAGCAGCGCCCGCTGATCGTGATGACGCCGAAGTCGCTGCTGAGACTGCCGCAGGCGACGAGCTCGGTCGAGGACATGGGCGAGGGCACGCGCTTTCAGCCGGTGCTGGCGGAGCCGGGGGTCAAGGACGAGCTGGTCACGCGACTGCTGCTGTGCACGGGAAAGGTTTACTACGACCTTGTGGGACACCCCGATCGCGCGGCGCACGAGGGGTTGGCGGTGGCGCGGGTGGAGCTGCTGTATCCGTTCCCGGAAGGGCAGCTGCTCGAGCTGATGGGCCGCTATCCGAAACTGCAGGAGGTCGTGTGGGTGCAGGAGGAGCCGCGCAACGTGGGAGCGCGCGCACATATGTTCCCGCGGTTGATGCAGATCATGCCGGAGAAGATGCACTTCGGCTTCATCGGGCGTCCCGAGCGCGCCAGCCCGGGCGAGGGCTATCCAGCGGCACACATCGCCGAACAGAACCGCATCGTCACGACGGCGATCGACCTGGGCAAGCCGATCTCGCAGTACCCGCGCAAGGTGCCAGGCCAGCGCTGATGTTCTGGCTGATTAAACGCCTGTGGCGGATCATGCAGCAGCGCAAGCGCAAGCGCCGCGGCTACTGAACGACCTTTGGGGAGACACGTGAGCGGGGAGCTGCGTACAGCCCTGCCGGCGCCGGCCACCACAGCCTGCGTCGCTAGCGCCCCTTCCAGGCTGGCGGCCGCTTCTCCTTGAACGCCGCCGCCCCCTCTTTCGCGTCCTCTGAGGCGAACACCGGGCCGGAGATCTCGCCTTGGCGTTGCCACATGTCGGCGGAGGACCAGTCGAGCTGCTCTTGCAGGATCCGCTTGGAGGCAATCAGCGCCAAAGGACCGTTCTTGGCTAGCGCGCCAGCCAGCTCGAGGGCGACGTCGACCGCGGCGCCGGGGTCAGCAAGGCGGTTGACGATGCCGAGCTCGTGGAAGCGCTCGGCTCCGAGCGGGTCGCCGGTGAGGGCCAGCTCCATGACCACGTGGTAGGGCATCCGGCGGGGGAGGCGCAGCAGCGCGCCGCCGGCGGCGACCAGGGAACGCTTGGCCTCGGGGATCCCGAGCTTTGAGCCGCGCGCGGCGACGATCAGGTCGCAGGCAAGCGCGACCTCCATGCCGCCGGCGACGGCGAAGCCCTCGATCGCGGCGATCAGCGGCTTGCGTGAGGCGCGCTGGGCGATGCCGGCGAAGCCGCGGTCCCCGAAGTAGGGAGACTCGCCTGCAACGAACGCGCCGAGGTCCATGCCGGCACAGAAGAAGCCGCCGGCGCCGGTGAGCACCCCGACCGACAGCGCGTCCTCCCGGTCGAGCTCGTCGAGCGCACCCGCGATGCCCTGGGCAACGGCGGCGTTAACGGCGTTGCGCACCGCGGGCCGGTCGATCGTGATCAACAGGACGTTGTCGCGCCGCTCGGTGAGAACCGCCTCGGAGTCGCTCATACGGGGCATCCTACGCAGGTGAGCGAGCGGTCGAGGACGCCGATCCAGTGCAGCCAAGCGTGCTCATGCGGCGAACAGCGTGAGGTCGGGCTCGCGTTCGCCGCGCAGCACCTCGATGTCGACCTCGACACAGTCGATTCCCCGCGCCTGCGCAAGGACGCGCGCCTGTGGCTTGATCCACTTCGCGACGAGCACGCCGCGACAGGACGCGAGCGCCGGGTCGAGACGAATGCGCTCGAGGTAGCGCGTGAGCTGCTGGACGGACTCCATCGTGGCGATGCGCTTGATCTCGACCGCGATCCATTCGTCCTTGGAATCGCGACACATAAGGTCGACCGGGCCGATGTCAGTGGGCCACTCGCGGCGCACGAGCCGGAAGCCCTCGCCGCACCATTCGGGCGCGTCGGCGAGCAGCTCCTGCAGTTCGCGCTCGAGGCCTTCCTTCTCCAGCGAGGCGACGACGTCGACCTCGTGCTCGATGTCGGCGAGCACCTCGGCGATCGAGATCTCCACGCGCTCGTCGTCGCGCTGCTTGCGCACGACGAGACGGGTCAGCGGGCCGTCGCCATCCGCAAGGTCGCCGCTCGCATCGTTGCCGCCGTCGCCGTCGCCGTCATTGCGCCCGCCACCGCCGGCCGAGCCGCGCTCCTCTTCCAGCACGGTCGGCGGCGTCATCCAGTTGAGCGGTTTGACGTTCGGGCTGCCGCCGTCGGCCCAGACCATGAACGTGCCGTCGGCCTTCAGCATCAGCAGCCGCACCGCCTCCGGCAGGACGGTGTTGGTGCGACCTATGTAGGCGACCTCGCAGCGCGCGACGATCAGACGCATTCGCCGGACCGTATCGACCGCTCCGGATCTACTGAGGCGCGGGCTCCGAGGAGGCCGGCGGCGACCCATCGGGCTCGGCGCGAACCGGCTCCGTCGGGGTCGCCGTAACTACTCCGCCGGACGGGCTCGCCGGGACTTGCGTCGACTCCGCCGAGACCGTCAGTTGCGCCTGCCCGGGCATCGGCGCGGGAGCGTGCGCGTGCTCCTCGCCGTCCATGGCGCCGCTCATCGCCTCGCGGAACTCGCGCATCCCATGACCCAGCGAACGGGCAAGGTCGGGGAGGCGCTTGGGGCCGAGGACGATCAGCGCGATCACGGCGATGAAGATCAGATGGACCGGACTCTCGATTCCCATACAACCTCCTACGTCCTCATCGCGATAATCGATCAACCTCAGCCTACCGCCGTGCCGGCGCGTACGCTGCAACGCGTGGCGCAGGAACCATCCCGCCAGCCCGGTCGCCCCTATCCGCCGCCCGCCGCCGCCGAGCCGTTCTGGCCCGCGCAGCTCACGGTGCTCGCGGCGATCGGAATCCAGCTGTCGCTGCCGACACGGCTGACAGCCGGGCCGTCGTGGCTGATCCCTTCGCTCGAGGGCGCGCTGCTGGTGGGGATGTTCTTCGCGACGCCGCGCCAGCTCGAGCAAGAGCACACCGGACGCCGTCGCATCGCCCTCGGGCTGACGGCGTTCGTAAGCGCCGCCAACGTGTTCTCACTTGCCGAGCTCACCCACTTCCTGCTGCACCACAACGTCACCAAAGGACGCGAGCTGATCGTCTCCGGTGTGCTGATCTGGCTCACCAATTTTCTGATCTTCGCCCTGTGGTACTGGGAGATCGACCGCGGGGGTCCGGGGCGGCGCGCAGCCGGACACGACGGACCCCCGGACTTCCTCTTCCCCCAGATGAGCGACGATCGCATCGAGCCGCTCGCATGGCGACCGAAGTTCGTCGACTACTTCTACGTGTCGCTGACCAACGCCACCGCCTTCTCTCCCACCGACACGATGCCGCTGACGCCGACGGCGAAGATCATCATGGGCGTGCAGTCGCTCGTCTCGCTTGTCACCATCGGCCTGATCGTCTCGCGGGCGATCAACATCCTTTAGGGCCCTTAGTCTCGATCGATCGGCGAGTCAGGCCACCGAGGCGGCGCGCGGCTCCAACGCCAAGGCCCGCGCCACCAGCTCGCGCACCTCGGTCGCCGCCTCTGAGCTCAGGCCGAGCTCGAGCGCGCGCTCGAAGGCGCGCAGGGAGCCCTCGCGGTCCAGCAGGCGCAGGCGCAGCCGCCCCAGACGCTCCCACGCGCCGGCGTCCTCGAGCCCGCGGTCGACCGCGCGCGCAGCCGCTTCCTCGGCCAGATCGATCGCGCCGATGTCTTCGTAGATACGCGCAGCGAACCGGTGCGCCGCCGGACGGCTGCCGTCGACACGCGCCCAGTCGCGCACCGCGCGCGCCGCCTCCTCCAGCATGCCCGCCTGCCAGAACGCGAGCGTCATCAGGCGCAGCACCGGCACGTTGTCCGGTTCCGCGTCGCGCGCGTAGATCAGCCGCTGGGCGGCCTGCAGGTACTCGCCTTCGGCCATCGCGCGCTGTGCGGCGAGCATGAACCGCTCGACGCGCTCCTCGGCTGGGTCGGGCTTGGAGAAGTCGACGAAGCGCATGCTTCCGGCGGGCACCGTGCGCACGCCGTGGCTGAAGCGCACGCGCGCCCACTGCTGCACGTCCTCCTCGCCGTCGGGGTCGCCGGAGAAGTAGATGCCCGCCACCGTGCCCACGCCCCACTCGGGATAGGTGAGGCAGCGCGCGTAGCGGTGCACCACCGAGTGATCGGGCACGCGCGAGCCGAACGGGTCGTGCTTGGCGCGCTCCTGCGCGTGCTCGCGCGCGCGCTGCTCGGCTTCGTAAGCTCGCCGGCCGGCCTCCTCGCGCTCGCGGCGGGCGGCGGCGGCGCTCGCGCGCACGGCGGTGCGCGAGACGCGCCCGCCGGTGAAGCCCTCGGCCAGACGCTCGAGCTGGTCGGCCGCCTCGTTGATCGCCTTCAAATGGCGCTCGTGCTCGAACTGGCGACCCTGCGGCGCGACGTCGGGATGCCAGCGCTTGGCCATTCGGCGTCGGGCGAGCTGCACGTCGCGCTTGTCGAACGGCGCGTCGAGCTCCAGCAGGAGCAGGTGCTGCTCGACATCGAGAACGGTCGTGGGCATGACCCGAATACGTTAGCGACCGCCTATCCTCATCGGCGATGTCCTCGCAATACATCTTCACGATGCACCGCCTGTCCAAGCTGCACCCGCCTGAGAAGACGGTGCTGAACGACATCACGCTCGCGTTCTACCCCGGCGCGAAGATCGGCGTGCTCGGGTACAACGGCTCGGGCAAGTCCACGCTGCTGCGGATCATGGCGGGGATCGATCAGGAGTACCGCGGCGAGGCCGCGCTCGCGCCCGGGGCCAGCGTGGGGATGCTCGAGCAGGAGCCCCATCTGGACGAGAGCAAGGACGTCAAAGGCAATGTCGAGGACGGCGTCTCAGAGACCAAGGCGCTGCTCGACCGGTTCAACGAGCTGGCCGCCAACTACTCCGATGAGACGGCCGAGGAGTTCGGCAACATCCAGGCCAAGATCGACGCCGCCGACGCGTGGAACCTCGACACGCAGCTCGAATACGCGATGGACGCGCTGCGCCTGCCCCCACCCGACGCCGAGGTGAGCACCCTCTCGGGCGGCGAGCGCCGACGGGTCGCGCTCTGCCGCCTGCTGCTGCGCGCGCCCGCCCTGCTGCTGCTGGACGAGCCCACCAACCATCTCGACGCCGAGTCGGTCGCATGGCTCGAGCAGCACCTGGCCGAGTACAAAGGCGCGATCGTGGCCGTCACCCACGATCGCTACTTCCTCGATAACGTCGCCGGCTGGATCCTCGAGCTCGACCGCGGCAAGGGCATCCCCTATCAGGGCAACTACTCGAGCTGGCTCGAGCAGAAGCAGGCGCGGCTAGCCCAGGAAGAGCGCTCGGAGAAGGGCCGCGAGCGCACGATCGCCGCCGAGCTCGAATGGGTGCGCACGAACCCGAAGGGCAAACGCACGAAGTCCAAGGCGCGGCTGGCCCGCTACGAGGAGCTGATCGCCGAGGAGCGCAACGTCAAGCTCGACGAGGTCCAGATCCACATCCCGCCCGGACCGCGCCTCGGCGAGAAGGTGCTGACCGCGACGTCTCTGTCGAAGGGCTTCGGCGAGCGCCTGCTGATCGAGTCGCTGTCCTTCGACCTGCCTCGCGCGGGCATCGTCGGCGTGATCGGCGCCAACGGCGCGGGCAAGACCACGCTGTTCAGGATGATCACCGGCGAGGAGACGCCCGACAGCGGCAAGCTCGTCCTCGGCGACACGGTCAAGCTCGCCTACGTCGACCAGTCGCGCGACTCGCTGGACCCAAAGAAGACCGTCTGGGAGGAGATCTCCGACAGCCACGACCACATCAAGGTGGGCGACCGCGAGGTCAACTCACGCCAGTACACCGCCGGGTTCAACTTCAAGGGCTCAGACCAGCAGGCGCGGATCGGCAAGCTCTCCGGTGGCGAGCGCAACCGCGTGCATCTCGCCAAGCTGCTGCGCAGCGGCGGCAACCTGCTGCTGCTCGACGAGCCCACCAACGACCTCGACGTCGACACTCTGCGTGCGCTGGAGAACGCGCTGTTGGAATTCCCGGGATGCGCGGTGGTGATCTCCCACGACCGCTGGTTCCTGAACCGTGTCGCCACGCACGTGCTGGCGTTCGAGGGCGACTCGCAGGTGACGTGGTTCGAGGGCAACTTCGACGCTTACGAGGAGCATCGCCGGACGGTGCTCGGCGCGGCGGCCGACCGGCCGCACCGCATCACCTACAAGCGCCTCGTACGCGGCTGAGCGCACGGCCGGCTCGGCCCGGCTCGCGAAGATGAACCATGCCGCAAGCCGTTTGAGCCCGGTCGAAGCCTGACCGGCTACACGCTGAGCTCGCGCAGCAAACCGACTGGCCAGACAGCCAGGCCGGCGGATGACCGGATATGCTCGCGGGCGGATGGACACGGTGTTTGACCGCGACACGGCCGTCACGCAGACCTCGGACGGCGCCTACGCGGCGACGATCGTCCCCGGCTGGCGAGCAGGACGCGGCCCCCACGGCGGCTATCTCGCGGCAATCATCCTTCGTGCGCTGATCGCCACGGTCGACGATCCCGAGCGCACACCCCGCTCGCTGACGATCCACTACGCCGCCTCCCCCGAGCTCGGACCGGTCGAGATTCGCACGACGGTCGAGCGCGCGGGGCGCTCGCTGAGCACGTTGTCGGCACGGTTGGAGCAGAACGGCCGCGTGATGGCGCTCGCGCTCGCGGCCTTCTCCGTGCCGTGGCAGGCGCCCGGCGCGAACGAGCTGCCGATGCCCGAGCTGGGTGAGCCCGACGCGGAACGGCGCTCCACGCCGAAGCTGTTCAAGGGCGCGCCCGAGTTCACGAAGCAGCTCGTGATGCAGCCGCGCGTCGGTGCGGTCCCGTTCGCCGCCAGCGGCGCCCCGATGCGGATCGGCGGCTGGACCGGCCTGCCCGAGCCGCGCCCGGTGGACGCGCTCGCGCTCGCATTCTTCTGCGACGCGTGGTTCCCGCCGTCGTTCATCGCGCTCGACTCCCCGGCCGTCAGCCCCACGATCGATCTCACGATCCACTTCCGCCAGCCGATCTCCGCGTGCGACTGCGATCCGGCGGCGCTGTGCCTTGGCGTGTTCGAAACACGCCTGCTCCACGACGGCCTGTTCGAGGAGGACGGCGTGATCTGGGCGCCGGACGGCGCGGTGCTCGCACAGTCGCGCCAGCTCGGGATCATCATGCCGACCGACAAGCCCGTGCTACAGCCGGCCGCGATCACAAGCGACGAGGGCGCCGCCTGATCGCGGCGAGGACGCGTTCGACCCCCCGTTTCGTGACCTGACCACTGTCCAGCGCTCGGCGACCCACCCACTTGAAAACCAATACGACCACATCGAGACAGGAGCAACCGATGAGCAACTACACCGCGAAGCGAATCGACGAGATGGAGGCCGGGTTCGGCGGCGCGTTCGTCAAGGCCCGCGCCGAGCTGGGCGTGACGGCCTTCGGGTTCCAGGTCATCCAGCTGCCGCCCGACTACGGCGACTACCCCGAGCACGACCACGCCGAGAGCGGTCAGGAGGAGGTCTTTCTGGCGATCGGCGGCTCGGGATGGATCGAGATCGACGGCGAGCGTGTCGAGATCGACAGCGAGACGTTCGTGCGGGTCGCGCCGGAGGCCAGGCGCAAGGTCAACGCCGGACCCCAAGGCCTGCGCCTGCTTGCGATCGGCGGCTGCCCCGGGGAGGCATACACGATCTCGCCCAACACGGAGCTCACCGCGGCCTAAAGGCGCCGCTGAGCGCCGCGCTGCTGCGTTTCCTCGCCGATCGGAGAGCGATGGGATCTCCGATCGGCAAGAGCGTGCTCAGCGCGCGAACAAGGTATCCGCATCCAGTCGCAGCGCAGCGGCTGCGATCAGGCGCGCGCAGGCGTGAACGTCGTCGAGTTGGACGAGCTCGACCGGCGAGTGCATGTAGCGGATCGGGATCGACACCAGCGCGGTGGGCACGCCCGCGCGACTGATGTGCACGGCGTCGGCGTCGGTGCCGGTCGCGCGCGCGGTCGCCTCGACCGTGAACGGGATCCGTCTCGCGCTCGGCGGTCTCGTGCAGCAGCTCGAACAGCTGCGGGTGGAGCGTCGAGCCGCGGCTCAGCACTGGCCCTGAGCCGAGCTCGTGCTTGCCGATCTCCTTGATCTCGATCCCCGGGGCGTCGGTCGCATGGGTGACGTCGACGACGATCGCCGCGTCGGGCTCGAGCGAGAAGGCGCTCGTGCTCGAGCCGCCGAAGGTGATCTCCTCCTGCGCGACGGCGACCGCCGCGAGCTCCCACTCGGCGCCGCCCGCCGCGGCGACGAGCCGTGCCGCCTCGAGCGCGACGAACGAGCCCAGGCGGTTGTCGAGCGCGCGCGACGTCAGCCTGCCGTTCGGCAGCTCGGCGGGGTCGGCGTCGATCACCGCGACGTCGCCGATCCGCACGCGCTCCCGCGCGTCGTCGCCGTCGCGCGCGCCGATGTCGATGTGCAGGTCGCGGACCTCAGCCACCTTCTTGCGGTCCTCCTCGCGCAGCAGATGGATCGGCTTCTTGCCGACCACGCCCAGCACCCGGCCCCCGCGCGTGTTCACCGTCACACGCTGGCCGACGAGGATCTGCGCGTCCCAGCCGCCGACAGGCCCGAACCACAGGTAGCCGTCGTCGTCGATGTGGGTCACGATCAGGCCGATCTCGTCGATGTGGCCCATCACGAGCAGCCGTCGCGCTTCCCGCTCGAAGCCGTGCTTGGGAGCGACGCGTGCGAGCGGAGTCCCGAGCACGTCGGTGCTCACCTCGGCGAACGCGCTCGCCGCCTCGCGCCAGACCGCCACAGGCGCCGTCTCATAGCCCGATGGCCCGCGCGCTGCGAGCAGATCGAGCAGGAGCCGCGGCGCGCCCTTGCCGGTCCTCTCCGCGCTCGCGCGCTTCGCGGTCTGGCCCCGTGCTTTCGAGCTTTTGGGGCTCCGCGAGGAGCTGCTCTGCCGATCCGCGCGGCTCATGCGCAGAGCAGCTGTCGCAGGACGTACTGCAGGATGCCGCCGTGGCGGAAGTACTCGGCCTCGCGCGGCGTGTCGATCCGCACGCGCGCTTTGAGCTCTTGCTCGCCCGCGCGCACGGTGACCTCGCGCGGAGGCGCGCCGCCGACCGCGCCGTCCGGGCGCGGTGCCCCCATCGCCTCGGCGAGGCCAGTAATCGAGAAGACCTCCTCGCCGGTCAGGCCCAGCGACTGCGCGCTATCGCCCTCGGGAAACTGCAACGGCAGGACGCCCATGCCGACGAGGTTCGAGCGGTGGATGCGCTCGAAGCTCTGCGCGATCACCGCGCGTACGCCGAGCAGCTTCGTGCCCTTCGCGGCCCAGTCGCGCGAGGAGCCGGAGCCGTACTCCTTGCCGGCCAGCACGACCAGCTCGACGCCATCTTTCATGTAGCGCATCGCGGCGTCATAGATCGACATCTCCTCCCCGGCCGGGGATCCACCGCGGTTGCCGGCGCCGCTCCTCCCGCCCGTCCCGCCGCCGTCGCGCCCGCCGTTCCCGTTCGACGGCGGTCCCAGATAGCGCGTCACCCCGCCCTCGGGCAGCGATCCCGACCCACCCCCGAGCTGGTTGCGCAGGCGGATGTTGGCAAACGTGCCGCGCATCATCACCTCGTGGTTGCCGCGGCGCGAGCCGTAGGAGTTGAAGTCCCGCGGCGCGACCCCCAGCTCCTGCAGGTAGCGGCCCGCGGGGCCGTCGCGCTTGATCGCGCCGGCGGGCGAGATGTGGTCGGTCGTGACGCTGTCTCCAAGCAGCGCGAGCACGCGCGCCCCCTGCACGTCCCGCACCGGCGGCGGCTCGGGGGGCATGTCCTCGAAGTAGGGCGGCAGCGCCACGTAGGTGGAGCTCTCATCCCATGCGAAGCGCTCTCCGGTGGGCACCTTCAGACCGTTCCAGCGCTCATCGCCTGCGAACACCTCGCCGTAGCTCTTGCGGAACATGTCCGCGCGGACGGCCTCACCGATCGTCTCTGCGATCTCCTGCTCGGACGGCCAGATGTCGCGCAGGTAGACGTCCTCGCCGTGCTCGTCCTGCCCGAGCGGCTCACGCACGATGTCGACGTCCATCGTGCCGACGAGCGCGTAGGCGACGCATAGCGGTGGCGAGGCGAGGTAGTTCATCTTCACGTCCGGGTTGATACGGCCCTCGAAGTTGCGATTGCCCGAAAGCACCGACACGACCGCCAGGTCGGCGTCGCTCACCGCCTGGGAGATCTCCGGCGCGAGCGGGCCGGAGTTGCCGATGCAGGTCGTGCAGCCGTAGCCGACGAGGTTGAAGCCGAGCCGCTCGAGCGGCTCGGTCAGGCCGGCGCGGTCGAGATACTCGGTGACGACCTTCGAGCCGGGCGCGAGCGAGGTCTTGACCCATGGCTTGGAGCGCAGGCCGCGAGCGAGCGCGTTGCGCGCGAGGATGCCCGCGCCGACCATCACCGACGGGTTCGACGTGTTGGTGCAGCTCGTGATCGCCGCGATCACCACGTGCCCGTGGTCCAGCTCGAACGTCTCGCCGTCGACCGTCACGGTGGCGGCGGCGTGGCCGTGCGCGCCAGGCGCCGCTCCACCCTCAACGCCTCCGCCCGCCGCCGCCGTGACGCGCGCAGGCTGGCGTCCGCGGGTCGCGACGCCGTCGTCTGCTTCGGCGGCTCATGGCCGGGCGCCCCGTTCGCGGGCGGGTCCGACGCCGGGTAGGACTCGGCGACCGCCTCGTCGTGGGCGTCCGCCTGTTCCCCGTCGCTGGGCGCGTAGTCGCCGAGCGCCTCGCGGAACCTGCCCTGGGCGTCGCTCAGCGCGACGCGGTCCTGCGGGCGCTTGGGCCCCGCGAGGCTCGGTTCGACCGTGCCGAGATCGAGCTCGATCTCAGCGGAGTAGACGGGCTTGTCGGAGTGCTCGTCGTGCCACAGGCCCTGCTCGCGCGCGTAGGACTCGACGAGCGCGATCTGCTCCGGCGGGCGCCCGGAGAGCTCCAGGTAGGTGAGCGTCTCTGAGTCGATCGGGAAGATCGCGCAGGTCGAGCCGAACTCGGGCGACATGTTGCCGATCGTGGCCCGGTCGGCGATCGGCAGGCCGGCCAGGCCGGCGCCGTGGAACTCGACGAACATCCCGACCACCCCGCGCTCGCGCAGCATCTCGGTGACCGTCAGCACGAGATCGGTCGCGGTCGCGCCCTCGGGCAGCTCGCCGTGCAGGCGAAAGCCGAGCACTTGCGGGATCAGCATCGACATCGGCTGGCCGAGCATCGCAGCCTCGGCCTCGATCCCGCCGACGCCCCAGCCGAGCACGCCGAGGCCGTTGATCATCGTCGTGTGCGAGTCGGTCCCGACCAGCGTGTCGGGATATGCCTGGGGCGGGTGGGAGTCGGATCCTTCGTTGGAAAACACCACGCGGGCCAGGTACTCGAGGTTGACCTGGTGGACGATGCCCGTGTCGGGCGGGACGACCGAGAAGTCGTCGAACGCGCCCTGACCCCAGCGCAGGAACGCGTAGCGCTCCTGGTTTCGCTCGAACTCGCGCTCGGCGTTGACGCGGAAAGCGTCGCGGGTGCCGAACGCGTCGACCTGGACCGAGTGGTCGATCACGAGCTCTGCCGGGACGAGCGGATTGATCTTCGCGGGGTCCCCGCCCATCTCGGCGATCGCGTCGCGCATCGCGGCGAGGTCGACGACCGCGGGGACGCCGGTGAAGTCCTGCATCAGCACGCGCGCCGGGCTGAACGCGATCTCCTTGGCCGGCTGCGCCTTGGCGTCCCAGCTCGCGAGCGCTTCGATATCGGCCGCGTCCACCGAGCCGTTGCCCTCGGTGCGCAGCAGGTTCTCCAGCAGCACCTTCAGCGAGAACGGCAGCCGCGCCACGTCGAAGCGCTGCTGGAGCGCGTCGAGACGGAAGATCTCGTACTCGTGCCCGCCTGCGTCGAGCGTGCTCTTCGCGCCAAAGCTGTTGTTCTCTGTCAATGCGCCTCCTCGGCGGTCTAATCGAAACTGACGTGGGGTTCAGTCTCTCAAAGCCGCCGAGGAGACGCGGAGCAAGCTCGGATGCCTCAGGCTCCTCAGATGCCTCTGGCCTTGGTCAGCACTCAGGCCTCAGATCGGCACTCAGGCCTTGATCGGCACTCAGGCCTTGATCGGCACTCAGGCCTTGATCGGCACTCAGGCCTTGGATCAGCGCTCAGGCCTTGATCAGCGGGCCGGCGGCCGCCAGCACCTGCTTTTCGGTCAGCGGCTTGTCGAAGCCCTGGTTCGGCGTGGGGCTCTTGCCGATCAGCAGGTCGATCGCAGCGGCGTGGCGGGCCTCGATCTGGACGATGCTGCCGGCGGACGCCAGCACCTGCTTGCTCTTGATCGACGGCGCCGCGCCGTTGTAGGCGCCCACGCCGGTGTTCTCGAGCACCGAGGCCAGCGCCAGGAACGACCGCTCGTCGGTCGGAGGGAACACGAACGTCGGTTTCTTCACAGGCACGCCGCCGAGCTGCTTGATCGCGGCCGTCAGCGCGACCACGTGCTCGCCCTCCTCGGCGCCGAACTGCTTGGCGTAGGCCTTGGCCTGCCCGCTGAGGCCGACCTGCCTGCCCTTGACTTCGTAGAAGTCGGACTCGAGGTACTCGAGCGTGAGCGCGAAGTTGAGGATCGCCACATCGCCTCCGCCTCCGTCGGCCAGCGCCTGGGAGACGAACGGCGCGACCGCCGAGGTCCCGTAGACGGCGCCGGCCGCCAGCGCGCCGCGCAGGATGAAGCTCGAGCGGGTGATCCCGTGCACCTCGAACCCGGTCAGCTCCGGGTTTGCCAGTTTGCGATCCGGGTTGATCAATTTACGATCTGGGTTTGCCATTTTGGTGTCAGACATTTCCGTTGGCTCCTTTCGCGACTCAGGCCAGGAACGGCTTGACCGCCGCCAGGACCGTGGACATGTCAGCCGGCTTGGCGAACGCGCCATCCGGGGTGACCGACTTTTTGACCAGCGTGCCGAGCGTCGCCGCGTGGCGCGCCTCGACGGTGTGAATCGCCAGCGCCGAGGCCAGGACCTGCGGGCTCTGGATGTTTGCCGCCTGACCCAGATATGCAGAGGCGCCGAGGTTCTCGACCGTGTAGGCGAGTTCGGCGACCTTGGCGGCGGTGGTGATCGGGAATTTCCCTTCCGGCTTCGTCGCCGGGGTTCCCCCGAGCGAGGTGACCGCAGCTTTCAGCGCCGTAACGTGCGATTCCTCTTGCTCGCCGAATTCCTTCAGCAGCGCGCCCACCGCGCCGCTGAACAGTCCCGCGGCGACGACCTTCGAGTAGAACTCTGTCTCCAGATACTCGAGCGTCAGCGCGTAGTTGAGGATGCTTACGTCGCCGGAGCTGCTCGACGCCGAGCTGCTCGTCGTCGTAGTGGCGGGCGCCGCCGCGGTCGTAGCGGCAGTGCTTTTTTTGCTGCTCCCGCAGGCTGCAAGCACGAACGCGCCAAAGCTCGCGGCGCCAGCGCTGCCCGCCATCTTGAGAAAGCGCTTGCGGTCCGAATCATCGCGCACCAGCCGCTCGACGATGCCCGCCGGCTGCAGGGCGTCGTTATCCGCTCCAGAATCACCTGGCATTTTTTTAACCTCCGATAGCCCTGCTTAGGAGACACGGCGAACGCTGTTTACATCTGTCCGCCTGGCTTTCACTGCTGTATTCGCAGCCGCCCGCCTAGCGGATCATCGAGGCCTGCGTGACGCGGCCCTTGCCCTGGCGCTTGGAGCGCAGCAGCGCTGCGTCGCATGCCTCGAGCAGCGCGTCGGCGCTCATCGACTCAGTCCATTGGGCGACGCCGATCGAGGCCGAGACTGCGCCCTGCGCGGTCCCGGGCGAGCCCATCTCGAGCAGCCGCTGCAGCGCACGGGCGGCGGCCGCGGCGGCGCTCTCGAGCGCGGCGTTGGGCAGGATCACGACGAACTCGTCGCCGCCGTAGCGGGCTACGCGATCGAACGCGCGAAACTCGCCGGCCAGCGCCTGCACGACGCCGCGCAGCGTCGCGTCGCCCGCCTGATGGCCGTGGCGGTCGTTGACGAGCTTGAAGTCGTCGAGGTCGATCAGCAGGCACGACAGCGGGCTGCCGGTGCGCGCCGCGCGGCCGATCTCCTCGTGCAGGCGCCGGCGCATCGCGCGGTGGTTCATGCAGCCCGTGACCGGATCGGTGCCGGCCTCGGCGCGCGCGCGCACGAGCGCAAGCGCGGTTGCCCCCTGGTCGACGAGCGTGGTGGCCAGTTCGATCGCGGGGGCGGTGAAGGCGACGGCGAGCCTGCGCACGAGCATCACCACGGCCCCGACCTCGCCCCGCTCGGCGAGCGGCAGCAGCAGCGCGCACCCCGCCGGGGTGGGCGGGCTCGTCACGAGTGCGACCCGTGGCACGGCGGCGGCCAGCTCGCGCGGGTCGGCAACGAGCAGGGGGCGACCGGTGCTCGCCACCCGCTCCACGCCCTGCGGGCGCTCGGCGCTAGGCAGGAGGTAGCTGAGCCGCCCGTCGCCGTCGAACATGTAGACCGCCACGAGCTCCTCGGCAGCTCCCGGCTTGAGATGATGGACGTGCACCTCCTCGGCGC
Source organism: uncultured Solirubrobacterales bacterium (assembly GCA_963784875.1). Lineage (GTDB taxonomy): Bacteria > Actinomycetota > Thermoleophilia > Solirubrobacterales > Solirubrobacteraceae > Palsa-744. The sequence continues at coordinate 212,146 of CAWATE010000007.1, read as the reverse complement.
CCGGCGCGTGCAGCAGCTCGTGCGCGAGCGCACGGAAGATCGCCTCGGAGTCGGTTGCCTCGTCGGCCAGCAGCGTCAGGCGCCGCACGCCGGCCAGCAGGGGATCGCCGCCCGTAGGCGGCGAGGAGGTATCCGTACCTGTGCCCGCTCCGTCTATGTACATGCTCTAAATCTAGGGCATCTGCCCGAAGAGGACCACACCTACTGCCCGAAAGGGCCGACGCGCGAGTTCAGCGGAAGCGCACCGTGACCGCGGCCGAGGAGGTGGATTCGCTCCGGGACTTGGGCACGAAGCCGACTTTTACACGCAGCTTGAGTCGGGGGTGGCGGCGCAGGGTGCGCAGCCCGGCGCGCGAGAGCGGGATCTTGATCGTGAATGTGGATGCCTTGGTAAGGCGCTTGTGGACTGTGTGCAGGCCTTTGCCTTTGACGCTGATCCGCCCGGCCGCGAACGCCTGCACCTTGAGGATCAGCACGTGACCGCGCACTCTGTGCCTGACGATCCTCACGGGGCAGCTCGACACCGAGATTCGCGTGTTCTGCTTGATCTGAGCGCCGCTCTGGGCGGTGATCACAGTCGGCATGATCAGCGGCTTGGCGCAAAGGGAACCGTTTGCGGTCAACGCCGAGTGTGGCCCGGTCGGTAGGTTGAGCACGAAGCTCGTGACCGGAGCGTCGGGGATCGCGGCGAAGGTGGAGCTGGTGATGCCCTTCTTGATGTTCGTGTTGCCGACGAGGATCAGCCGTACGAGGCCGTCTTCGAGCACGAGGTCGAGGTCGGGGAACGCCGCGCCGCCGTGGGAGACGAGATAGGCCGATCCCGTCAGCGCGCCCGGCAACACGGGGGTGTGAACGATCGCTGTACCGACTTCTGAGCCGAGCGGCCGGCAGGCGACGGGGTTGGCCGCGAACGTCGCTTCGGGACATGCTTTTTGCAGCGTGGTCAATCGCGAAGGGAGCTGGATCGGGAGCTGGGCGTAGACCGAGCGCAGGTTCGCCTGGTGGGCACCCTGGAGCAGGTTGACCTGCAGCGAGGCGCCGATCGGTTTCGAGGCTTTGGCGCTGGTCGAGACCTTGAAGGTGGGTTTGAACGCGAGCGCGTTGCAGGCACCGACTTGAAACGGACTCGACAGGCTTTGGGTCGCGCCAGAGCTCGAGGGAAGCTGCGCGAACCCGGTGAGCGCCGATTCGGTCGCAAGGGGAGAGCAGTTGGTCGGGTTGAAGATGAAGCTCGGCCGGTCGACTTCGACGTGGAGCGACTTCAGCCGCACCGGAACGCCGTCGACGATCGTCGGCAGGTTGGTCGTAGTCGCGGTTACGCGTGCGGTGTAAGGGTTAACCGCGATCGTGGCGCGGGTTGTGATCGTGGCGAAGTTGAACGGTCCCGCAGCGATCGGCACAGGGATCAAGAGCCCGTAGGGAGCGCCGTTGTAGGGGCCCGTCAGATAGACCGGCCCTGAGAACGCGTACGGTTCGGGCCCGGACCCAGCGGTCACGGACGCGGTGCCGATCTTCGCGCTTTCCGCACAGGTTCCGGTCGCGGCCTGCGGTTCTTCGCACAGCGCGACCGAGGGGATCGCGCCGAGCAGGCCGGCGGGCAGGGTGGTGCTGACCTGCGAAAGGTACTGCTGCCCGTCGGCGCGGGTTAGGTTGAAGGTGTAAGAGCTGTATGCGCCGGCGGTCGCGTTCGCGGATTGCGTGCTCTGACCGAGCGAGAACGGCAGCGGGTTGGCGCAACCGGTAGCGGCAAACGGGTTGGAGCTGAGCGCTTCGGGCTCGCCTGTGTAGGGCTTGAACAACGCTTCGATATGGGCGGTGGAGCACGCGAGCGGGTTCGCCAGCGGCGCGTTCTTGCCGCCGTTCAGCTTCATGATCAGGTCGCTGAACGGAAGCTGGGGATTTTCGGTGAAGGTCGCTTCGAGCCGGCCGGTACTCGGGTTGGGGGTGACTTTGCCTTGGAGCCTCACCGACACGCCGTAGGCGGGACTCTCGGCGTCGATGTAGATCGTGAAGGGCGGCCCGGTGATCGTCCGACCGGAGGGAGAGCCGAGGTAGACGGGGCCTGTGAGCGAGTTCGGCGGCAGGTCGGTTTCGATCGTCACTTCGCCGACCTTCGAGGCCGCCGGGCAGCTGACGGGATTGGTCGTGCCGATCCCGATCTGGGCGGCCGTGCAGGTTGCGAGCCCGTGCGCCGCGGAGGGATTGAGCGTCAACCCTTCGGGTAGCGTGACGCGCGCGTTTTGAATGTCGGCGGTGTTGATCTCCCCCGCGCCTACGTTCTGCGGGGCCTTGACTTCGACGGTGGCGCCGTCGGTCTGGTCGGATGTCGCGGTTTCGGGCGTGATCGTGGCCTGCGGTTTGAACGGCACGTTGCCACAGCCTTCGACTCCGACCGGGGTATGGGTTTCCGTGGTCGCGATTTCGCCGGAATAGGATTCGAGTTCGAGGCGCGAAGTAGTGCTGGACGAGCATACGCTGGGAATGGTGAGAAAATTGCCCTGGCCCGCGTTGCCGTTGAAGTTCAGCTGCGACATCAGCACCTTGAGCTTTGCTTTCACCGGGACGACCAGGAGTTTGACTTCGGCTTCTTCCGGCACGTTGTTGATTTCGAAGTACTCGTGATAGTCGCCGCTCCAGTCGACGTGCCCTTCCAGGTAGAGCTGCACCGGTGCGGTGAGAGCGCCGGCCGGTTCGACGTCGATGCCGAAGTCGAGCGGCAGGCCGGGGGGCGTTTCGAGGTTGTAGACCTTGCCTTTCAGGCCGTTGAGCGTCAAAGTTTCTTCCGCTACAGCATCCAGTTCGGTCGTGCCGACTTGCGTTTCCGGCGGGCAGGTGTTCGCTTTGAACTGTGCCTGCGAGCACTTTGAGAGCGCCTGCGGATCGGCGGCCAGTCCCGGTGGGATGTCCACGCGCAGGCGCCTGAGCGCAGCTCCTTCGACGTTTTTGCCGCTGTGGTTGAGTTCGAACTTGGTGATCCCCCACGGCGGGTGTCCGGCGGCCTGGGTGAAGGCTTCGCTCTTGTTGTGTTCGATGCTCGCGTAGCTGCACGTCGTGTTGATACAGGTGCCGGCTTCGAAGCTCGCGGGGCCGAACGCCGCCTGCGCGGCGGGCGCCGATACCCCGATGAGTGCGCTCATCGACAGGGCAATGAGCAAACCGCGTCCGTGAAGCCTCATGTATCTACCTCTCCTTTTAGGAACCCAAGACTTGTATACCCACTCACCGCGCTCGTAATCCTCGGACGCTGCCGCTCAGCTCGCGCGTGACTCTTGCGATTGCCGGCAAGCCGCTCACCGCGCGTGTGATCCTTGCGAAGGCCGCAAGCTCACCGCGCGTGATCCCGCGACGGCCATGCAGCACTCGGGGCGGCCCTTGAGCCGCCCCGAGTGAGGCTCTCTGCTTCTTGTTATCGGACGGTCAGCGGAACGTGACGGTGGTGAATGTCACGGAGCTCGGCGTGCCCTTCTTCTTGGGCACGAAGCCGACCCGCAGCTTCACCCGTAGCGGGTGGTGGCGGCCGCGTCCAGCGCGTGTGAGCGAGACCTTGAGCGTCGCGGTTCTCGCCGCCCTGCTCAGACCGCGGAAGGCCGTGCCGATGTTCGCCCCTTTGCCGCTGATGCGCCCGGCAGAGAAGGTCTGCACCGTGATGTAGGCGGTGTTCCCGACGACCTTCTGCCCGACGACGCGCACGGGGCAGTTGGTGATCTTGATCGTCGTGTTCTGTTTGAACGAGGTTCCGTTCTGCCCGACGATCGTCGTCGGCATCAGGAGCTTGTTCGCGCAGACGTTGCCGTTGGCGGTCAGCGCCGAGTGTCCACCGATCGGCAGGTTCACGGTGATGCTCGTCACGGGCACGTCCGGGGTCGCCGCGAAGTTGGTCGTGGTGATCCCATTCTTGATGTTCGTGTTGCCCACCAGGATCACCCGCACGCCGTTGCCTTCGAGCAGCAGGTCGAGGTCGGGGAACGCCTGCCCCCCGTGTGAGACGAGGATCGCCGGCCCTTTCAGTTTCGCCGACAGCACCGGGGTGTTCGCCCTCACGCCGCCCACGAACGAGCCGCCTGGGCAGCTGTATGGATTAGCGGCGAACGTCGCTTCCGGGCACGCTTTCTGAAGCGTCGTCAACCGCGACGGCAGCTGTCGAGGAAGCTGCACGAGCACCGACTTGACGTTCGCTTGCCCGGTTCCCACGTTGATCGTCGTTTCAAGGCTCGCGCCGTTGGCTTTCGAGGTCTTGGCGCCGGTCGCCGCCCCGAACTTGGGCTTGAACGGCAGCGCGGCGCAGTTCACGACCTGGAAGGGGCTCGACAGGCTCTGCGTCGCGGTCCCCGTCACGCCGAGCGTGGTAAAGCCGCTGAGCGTCGATTCGGTTGCAAGCGCCCCGCAGCTCGTCGGGTTGCGCATGAAGCCGGTTCGGTTGATCGCGATGCTGATGCCTCTGAGGCGCAGCGGCACACCCTTGACGATCGTCGGGATGGTGCTCGTGACGACCACACGCGCGGTGTACGGTTCGACGGCGATGCTCGCGCGGGTCACGACCGAGCCGAGGTTGAACGGGCCGGCGACCGCGGGCACCACGATCGACATGCCGTATGGAGCGCCGTTGTACGGGCCGGTGAGATAGGCCTGCCCGTAGAACGTGTACGGCGAGGAGCCTGAGCCGGCGGAGACCGTCACCGAGCCGATCTGGCTGCCCACTGCGCAGGTCCCGGCGTTGGCTTCCGCTTCGCCACACAGCGGCACCGTCGAGATCAGGCCGACGAGCCCGGCCGGCAGCACCGTCTTGACTCGCGACAGGTACTGCTGGCCTTCGTTGCGAGCGAGGTTGAGCGTGTAGGAGGTGTTCGCGCCCGCGACCGAGGACGCGTTCTGGGTGCTCTGGCTGAGCGTGAACGGCAGCGGCGAGGAGCACGAGCCCCCGGAGCCGTTGCTGTCGACGGTGAAGCTGCTGCTCGGCGACTGCGCGGCCGTGCCGGTAAACGGCGTGAGGCTGGTTTCGGTCTTGGCCGTGCCGCACGCGAGCGGGTTTGCGATCGGCGCGGTCGCGCCGCCGTTGAAGCGCAGAGCGATGTTGCTGAACGGCTGTTCGGGATTTTCGGTGAACGTCGCCGTCAACCGCCCCGTCGTTTCGTTGGGCGTGACCGTGCCTTTCAGGCGCACGTCGACGTTGTACCTAGTCGATTCAGCGTTGATGTAAACCACATAGGGCGGGCCCGTGATCGGCCCCGATTCAGGTCCGCCGAGATAGACGTTCCCCTTCAGCGACCCTTCCGGCAGGGTTGGGACATCCAAAGAGACTTCGCCGATCTTCGATTTCCCTGGGCAGGCGACCCCGAAGGTGCCGCTGTGGATTCTCGCCTGCGACGGCGAGCATGCTTCCAGGCCGTTCGCCGCCGACGGGTTGAGCGTCATGCCTTCGGGCAACGCGAAGCTTGCGGTCTTCAGCTGCGAAGAGTCGATTTCCGTGGGACCGGGATTGTGAGGCAAGCTCAGTTCGGTCGTGATGCCGTCCGGAAGGTCGGACTGCGTCTTTTCAGGGCTCAGCTTGAATGCCGGTGCGAAGGGAACCGGTTCGAAGGGCGGGGCGCCGTTACAACCTTCTGTGCCCAGAGGACCACTGTATCCCCGTTGCGCAGGAGCCCCGACCTCGGGGGTCAAAGTGATCGTCGTGGTTGTCTGCGGCCCAGTCCCGGTGCAACTGCTGGGGTTCGTGATGAACCCGCCTTTGCCGGTCGTTCCTCTAGTGCCTTCGAGGATCAGGCGCGAGCTGATGACCGGCAGCGCCGGCGAGACCTTGATTTCGTAGTAATCGTGATAGTCGGCCTTGCCCGTGCCGGCCGCTTCGGCGCCCCATTCGACGCCGCCTTCGATCAGGGTGTGGGCGTAGTACTGCTGCGCCTCGACGAACCCCTGTTCCGGTAGCGAAGGAAAGCCTCCGACGCCCGGTTTCGCCCCTTTGGCTTCGGCTTCTTCGAAGCCTTTTTTCAGCGCGATCGCGGTAAGGGGTATCGGAAGTTTGAGCGCGGCGCCGAAGTCCGAAGCCCTTCCTTCAGGCTGTACGAGGTTGTAGGTCGTGCCTTCGACGGGTACGTCGCCACCTTTTGGAGACGGTTCCGGCCCGATCCAGACGACGACCTTGTTGACCCCGATAACCGAATCTTCGGCGCCGCTTTCCACACATTTGGGCGCCGGGTAGAAGCCCGTGCCGGGGACTGCTTCTTTGTCGCCGAACTGTTCCATCGTGCACTTCCCGACGGCCTCGGGGCTGGTGGCGACACCGACGCCGACGTCGGTACGCACGTGCGTCACGACTCCGCCCGTCGCGATACCGGCCGGCACCTCGTTGGGGAAGGTTCCTTCGGTGTTGACCTTGAACGCCGTAATCCCATATGGGGGGTGCCCTGCCGCCTGGGTGAAGAGTTCTGAGTTTTCGAGAGGTTTCCCCCCGTATTCAGGGAATTCGCCACACGTTGAGACCTTGCAGTTCGCCGCGAAGACCTTTTCGATGCCGAACGGGACCGCAGCCTGCGCCGCAGGCGCCGCGACAGCGATGGACGCGAAGACGAGCAGCGCGACGAGCGAAAAGCGAACGTGGGACCTCATGCGAATCCTCCCTGTAGAACCGGGGCTTCTATACCCCGCTTTGACTCCCCGTAACCCCGAAAGTTGCGGTCAACCGAGAATTCCCACTGGACGAATCCATAGGGCAGATTTCAATGTAGCGAACACCTCGGACCCCGCATGCATATCCATTGCAAACTCCACCTTACACTATCAGGCGGGATTCCTGCGCCGGTAGGAAGTCCTGCGCTGAGTATTGCTGCTGAGCTATACTTGATTTTATGGCCAAGGTTATGGTTTCCCTTCCCGACGACCTGCTCGGCGCGCTCGACGCCGAGGCACGGCGGCGCAAGATGAGCCGCAGCGCACTGCTACAGGCGGGAGCCCGCCGCGAGATCGGCCTGCTGAGACGCGAGCGCGGCGCGGTACTGAGCGATCTGGATGCGCTCAGCGGCAAATGGAAGGGCGCGGTCGATGCCGCGGCGCTGATACGCGCCGACCGCTTGCGCGACGGGTGACCTCCCCTGCGGGAAGCGCAGGGTGGCTCGTGGACGCAAGCGTCGCGCTGAAATGGTTTCTGCCCGTCGAGCGCGAGCCGGACGGCGAGCTCGCACGGTCGGCAATCGGGCAACTTGCAATGCGCACGACCACACTGGCAACCTACGAGGTAGGCAATATTCTCGTACGGCAGTCCGGCTGGAAGGCAGACCAGATCACTGCGGCGCTCGACCTGTTGCAGGAGATCTGCGGCGACCCCCTGCCGCTCACCCCAGCCGACCACCACGCCATTGCTCAACTCACGCTCGAGCATGGCCTGACCTTCTACGACGCCTCCTACCCGGCGATCGCCAACCGCTCAGGGCGTATCCTGCTTTCGGCCGACGAGGACCTGCTCAAACCGCGCCTGGCGGTCACACTCAATGACGCATTGCCGCCGCTGGGTCCGGATGAGCCAGAGCCGGGTGTCGTCGCTGGAGACGACTGACGAAGACAAGCGCTTTATGAAGTCACGCGAAGCAGCTGCCCGGCGCGACCCTGGCAGTCGTAGAGCGTGCCCGTCCCCGCCGCCCCGACCCCATTCGCTTCGGTCGAGCCCGTGCCGGTGAGCATCACCCGCTGACAGGCCTTCTCAACTGCGGCGATCGCCGCTTTCGCGCCCGCGCGTGTGTCGCCAGGCAACCCTCCGCTACCACCGCCGCCCGGTCCGCGGCCGCCCTGTGCCTCGGCCAGCACCGAGCGGATCTTCCCCGCCTTGACCTCCTGCGCGAGCCACGCCACGCTCACGTCGCTCTCCCTTCCCGAGAACCCGCCGATCCCGGCCACGTTCGCGCCTTTTTCGACGATCGCCTGAGCCGCGCTCGATTGGCTGGAGACCGCGATCGTTCCGCCGCCATGCTGCTTCACATACGCGAGGACCTTCGTCAACTCGGCATCGTTGCCGAACTGCCCGCCGCCTGCACCGCCCGGTCCCGCACCGGCACCTGGGCGACCGAAGCCGCCCGCGAATCCAGGAGGAGCGCCCGCAGAAGCGCCGCTTACACCGCCTGTAACGGCTGGACCACCCGCGCCTGGCACCAAACCCGGACCCGCGGGAGCGGGACCGGCCGCGCCACCACTGGCGCCGCCGTTCGAGGAGCCGCCCGGTCCGAACAACGGCACCGCGCCGGCGGCGGCGCCTGCCACCCTGCGTCCTCCCATGAACCCTCGCCCTCCGATCCGACCGCCAAAACCGCCCGGGCGGCCGAGGAAGCCACCGCCGCCGACGGTCGCGACGTTCTGCGGCCCGCCCGACGGAAACGTGGGGCTGGTTGCGTATCCGAGCGTGTCCACCGCCCACACCGCGGGCGCCAGCAGCAATGTGACCAGCGCCGCGCCGAGCGCGACCCTGCGCACGCGCGGGTCGGCGAACGCGGCCAGCGCGATCGCCGCGAGCACACCGGCCGCGATCAGCACGGGCGCCAGCCACGTCAGCTGCCCCGGATAGCGGCTGCGCACCACGAGCTCGGTCGTGACGCCCGCGAGCACCGCCAGCGGACCGACCACGCGGGCGAGCCCCATCCCATCGCCGCGCGCGGTAGCGGCGCGCGCGCCAGCGGTAACGCCCGTGCCGGCGCCGGCCTCGCCGACGTGGTTCACCGCGAGCTCTACGCTCGCGCGCGGGCCGAGGAGCTGGGGGCCGAGGATCTCGGCCGCGCCCGCGCCAACCAGCATCGCCGTGAACGGCGCGAGCAGCGAGACGTAATACGGATGGAAGATGCCACTCGCCTCGCTGAACAGCACCGCCGTCACAGCGAACGCGCCGCCGACCGCGATCAGCCAGCCCGTGCGCGGGTCGACCCGCCGCAGACGACTCGCGGCCAGCAGACCGAGGCCGCTCACCACCGCGAACCCGAGCAGCCAACCCGCCTGTCCGCCGAGCGCGGAGTTCAGCAATCGCAGCGGCCCGGCCGTGCCGCCGAACATGGTGCCGCCGTCTGCACCGCCCGGGCCGCCGGTCTGGCCGTCGACACGGCCAAGCCCGTTGTATTCGAAGATCAGCGACAAGACCCGGTTGTCGCTCGTGCCCGACACCCACGGACGGTCGCCCGCCGGGGTCAGTTCCACCAGCAGCGGCCACGCCCCACCGATCAGCGCCATCGCGCCGCCGCCCACCAGCAACTGGCGTAGCGCATGCACACGTCCGCGCGCCGCCGGCGCTACCCACAGCCATGCGGCGGCAAGGGGAGGCACGACCGCCAGGGCGACGCCCATCTTCGTCTCGAAGCCCAGCCCCACGCACACGCCCGCCCCCGCCAGCCAGCGCGTGCGGGGATGGAGGAGATCGGCCTCAAGCGCGCGTACGACGCACCACAGGGCCGCCACCGTACAAAGCACGAGCAGCGCGTCCGGGTTGTTGTGCCGGGAGATCCCCACGGTGATCGGCGTGGTCGCGAGCACCAGCCCGGCGACGAACCCGCCGACCCGCCCGAACCTGCGTCTCACCAGGTCGTACACGAGCGTGACGCTCGCCACACCCATCAGTGCCTGCGGCACGAGCACGCTCAGCGAGTGATAGCCGAACACGCGCACCGACAATGCCTCCACCCACAGCGCGAGCGGCGGCTTGTCGACCGTCATCACCCCGCCCTTGTCCAGCGACGCGTACAGAAAATCGTGCCAGCTCGTGCTCATCGAGCGGACCGCCGCGGCGTAGTACTGGTTCGCCCAGCCGTTCCTTCCCAGCGCCCACAAATTCAGTGCGCCGGCGAGCACGATCAGGCCGATGAGCTCCGGACGCGGCAGCCGCATCGCGATCGCCCGCGACCCGGAGACGCCCGATGCCCCTTTCCCCCCTCTCGCGCGCATGCGCGCAGGCCAGGCGTTGCCGACAGCTGTCGTGACCGGCGTCAACAGCGCAGTCGGTGGACGGCCCAAACGTGTCTCCCAAAAGTTTTTCATGCGGGCAGCATCGCCCCCGCCCGTAGGACCAGCGTGAGACGGACCTCAATGTTGTGTAAAGGACCCGGCGGTCAGTCGATCAGGCGCTTGCCGAGCTGCCAGATCGCCACCCGCCACATGACGATCGCGAACCCGACCAGCACCGCGGCGTGGCCCAGGTCGGCCGCTCCGAGCGGCCCGAGCGAGGCGTCGCGCACGAGCTGCACGCAGTGATACAGCGGGTTGAACTGCGCGATCGTCCTGATCCCCACGGGCAGCGACGAGACCGGAAAGAACGTGCCCGCGACCAGGAACATCGGTGTCAGCACCGCGCTCGTCACGTAGTTGAAGTTGTCGATCGTCTTCGCCACCGCCGCGATCGCCACGCCGAACGCGGCGAACCCGAACCCTGTCACGAACCCGATCAGCGGCACCAGCAGCATGCCCGCGCTCGGTTCCAGCCCGAACGCGATCGCCACGATCAGCGGCGCCATCCCATACACACCGGCGCGTATCGCGATCCACAGCACTTCCGCGGTGATCAGCTCCTCCACATCCACAGGCGTCGCGAGCATCGCGTCGTAGGTCCTCTGAAACTGCCATCTCACGAACGTGTTGAACATCCCCGGAAACGCCGACGAGAACAGCACCGCGGTCGCGACCACGCCCGTCCCGACGTACTCCACCGTCTTCACGTGCCCGATGTGCGACACGAGCGATCCGAACCCCAGCCCGAACGCGAGCAGATAGATCGTCGGCTGCATCACCGACGAGAACGTCGTCGCCTTCCAATAGCGGCCGAACATCACCATGTCCTTGCTCATGATCGCCCGGATCGCGACCGGTTCGAGCCGGTGCACGCGCCGCGTTTCTTCGCGCGCGGGCGCGGGCGCGCGCGACGGCGTCGCCGGCTGCGCGCTCACTCGATCCCCTCCCCCGTCGGTGCCCGCCGAACGCTCACTCGATCTCCTCGCCGGTCAGCGCGACAAACGCGTCCTCCAAGTTCGCCGGCCGGCGGACGCCCTCGGGCGCGCGCCCGTTCAGCCCCTCCGCGCGCATGATCGCGACCGCCGGCCCGCTGCGGCGGCTCACCCAGCCTTCGCTGCCCGCCAGGGCGCTCACCTCCGCCAGACGCTCGGGCGGACCGTACACCTCGAGCACCTGCTCGCCCGCGTGCGCACGCACGAGCTCGCCCGGCGTGCCCCGCGCGATGATCTTCCCGTGCGACATCACCGCCACGGTGTCCGCCAACCGCTCGGCCTCCTCGATGTAGTGCGTGCTCATCAGCACCGTCACGCCGCTCACCCGCAGCCCGTCGATCAGCGACCACAGCTCCTGCCTGACCTGCGGGTCGAGGCCGACCGTCGGCTCGTCCAGCAGCACCAGCCGCGGCTGGTGGATCAGCCCGCGCGCGACCAGCAGCCTGCGTCGCATTCCGCCTGAGAGCTCCCTCACGATCGTGTCCGCCCGCGGCTCGAGATTCGCGAGCTCGAGCGCCCGCTCGACCGCCGCCGCCCGCTCGCCGCCGCTCACGCGATACAGCCGCGCGAAGATGGTCAAGATCTGCCGGCACGTCAGCTCCACGTCGAGGTTGTCCAGCTGCGGCACGACCCCCATCTCCATCCGCGCCTGCTTCGACTCTCCCGGCAGCCCGTAGCCGAGCACGGCGATCTCGCCCTCGTCGGCGATCGTCTGCGCGGTCAGCATCCGCATCGTCGTCGACTTCCCCGCCCCGTTCGGCCCGAGCAGGCCAAAACACACGCCGGTCGGCACCTCGAGGTCGAGGCCGTCCACCGCCGTGATCGCACCGCCTGTCCCCGCATGGGGGAAGCGCTTCACCACGGCCTTCAGCGAGATCGCAGGCGCGCGCGTCCTGTCGAGGTCGTTCGTCGTCGAAGTCATCGACGGACACTGTAGGGACCTCGAGGGCGCCAACCTTGTGTCATCGCATTCTGAGCGGGCTCTGCACGCGCGCGCGTGAGAAGCCGTTTGCGTATTGCGAACGGCTTCTCAAGCGCAGCCCGGCATGGTCGGATGTCCAGCCCGCGGCGCACGATCTCCGACGAAAGTCCATACCGCGGATGTGGCCGCCCGGGCAAGCTGACGTAGCTGTTTGGGCTGCCCACACACAGAGCGAGGCGAGCGATGCGATCCGCAACTCCCCAGATCGTTGCCCTTGGAGGCGGCGGCTTCTCAATGGAGAAAGACAGCTCGCTGCTCGACGACTTCGTCCTCTCGCTCGCAAACGCCGGCCGGTACGGGGACACCGGCGCCGGCGTCTCCCCGTCCGGCCGTCCGCGCATCTGCTTCCTGCCGACAGCTTCCGGTGACGCCGATCACTACGTGGTGCGCTTCTACCGCCGCTTCTCGCCGGCGTGCGACGCGAGCCACGTATCGCTGTTCCGCCGCGACCAGGGCACGGGCGGGGTCGAGGACGATCTCGCCACCCACCTGCTCTCGCAAGATGTGATCTACGTCGGCGGCGGCAACGTCGTCTCGATGCTCGGCGCGTGGCGCGCGCACGGGCTCGACGAGGTTCTGCGCGAGGCGTGGCGCAAGGGCATCGTCTTGTGCGGGCCCTCAGCCGGGTCCTTGTGCTGGTTCGAGCAGGCACTCTCGGCCTTTCACGGCGCGCCGCGCAGCGTGCGCGGGCTCGGCCTGCTGCCCTACTCCAACTGTGTCCACTACGATGCCGAGCCGGCGCGGCGCGCCGAGTACCACCGCTTCGTCGGCGAAGGCATGCGCACCGGCTTCGCGGTCGAGGATGGGGTCGCGCTGCACTTCTGCGGTACGCGCCTGGAGCAGGTCGTAAGCTCGCGCCCGGACGGCCATGCCTATTTGGTCGAGCCGGCCGACAACGGCGTGATGGAGGCGCAGCTGCAGGCCATCTACCTCGGCGAGAGGCGCGGCGCCCGCCCCCCCACCTCCGCGACCGGTGCCCAGACCGTCTCGCCGCCAACCCCACCGCCGGGCGCGATCACACCCCCGCCCCCGCCGCCCTCCGTCGATGACCGTCAGTTGCCCGCCACGCCCCCTGCGACCCCTGCCGCCCCCCAGGCCGTGGCGCCACAGCCCGTCGCCGCGTGAGCCCATCGCCGCCGCAACCCCCGGTGCACGTGCCGCTCGACGAGCGGCGGATCTTCGCGATGGGCGGGGGCGGCTTCACGATGGAGCCGACCAACCCGCTGCTCGACGACTTCGTGCTCTCGCTCGCACGACAGGCCCACATCCCGACTGTCGTAGAGCCCCCGCCCCCAGAGGCTCGCATCGTCGAGCCCCGCATCCTGTTCCTGCCGACAGCAGCGGGCGACACGACCGCGCAGATCAACGCCTTTCGTGCGCGCTTCGCCGACCGTCCGTGCATACCCGAGCACCTGTCCCTGTTCCACCTCGCGGACGCGCGCCCGCTGGAGGAGATCGTCCTCGGCCAGGACATCGTCTACGTCGGCGGCGGCTCGATGCGCAACCTGCTCGCGATCTGGCGCGCGCACGACCTCGATCGACTGCTGATCGAGGCGTGGCGGCGGGGGACCGTCCTCGCCGGGCTGAGCGCCGGCGCGATGTGTTGGTTCGCGGGCGGGGTTACACGCTCGAGCGGGCCACCGGAGCCGATCGCCGGTCTCGGCCTGCTCGACGGGTCGCTGACGGTGCACGCCGACGGCGAGCCCGAGCGCCTGCCGATGTGGCTCGCGAGTGTGCGCGACGGCACGCTGCCGGGCGGCTGGGCGGTCGACGACGGCGTCGGGCTGCTGTTCGCCGGATTACAGCTCGAGCGCACCGTCAGCTCGCGCCCGGGCGGGGGTGCCCAGCGCGTCGACGCGATCGCCGGCGAGCTCGTCCGCCACCGCCTCGAGCCCGAACTGCTCGCCGCCGACACCCACGGCGCGCTCGGCGGCATCGACGAGGACGTCCAGGAGCTGCGCCGTGTACACCGCCTCCGCCGCGGCCTCGCCGGCGGGCGCGGATAGCCCGCGCAGCTCCGCCGTCACCGGCCTGGCCTCGAGCGTGTTGCCCGACGTGAGACGCACGGGCACGCGTAGCGCGAGCCGTCGCCTACTCGTCCGCGAGCGCGGGATGACTGTGAGCGGCGTGAACGCCGAACGGCAAGCCCAGCCGTAGAGCGACCCGCTGCAAGAAGACGAGCAGCTGCTCGCGCTCCTGCTCGCTGAGGTCCGCGCACAGATCTCGCTCGTGCTCGACAGCGCGCGCGAACGCGCGGCTGAGCAGCTCCCGGCCCGCGTCCGTGAGGTACAGCGCACGCAGGCGCCGGTCCTCCGACCGCTGCCTGCGCTCCAGCAGGCCGCGCGCCTCGAGCGCATCGATGAAAGCCACCATCCGGCTCGGCTGGATCCGCATGCGCTCAGCCAATGCCTGCTGGGAGAGCCCTTCGGCGGCTCTCACCGCGCGCAACAGCGCGAAGTCGCGAGGCTCGATGTCAAGCGGATCGAGGATCTCGTGAAAGCGGCGAGAGACCGCATAGCCCGTCGTCGACAAAGAGAACCCAACCGAATGGAACGGCACCGACGCGTCGGGCGAAGAGTCCAATCCTTCGACCGCCGGGGCCTCGCTCGTCGGCCACACGCGGGGGTTGGCCCTGTTCCCGGCGTTGACCCTCACCGCGCTCTCGCTTCTGCTCTCCCCATCATTGCTCTCCATTTCGAAGATCATAGCCCGCGTGAAAGATTTCTGATAAGAATCGTTCTTCGCGTGAACTATTTCAGTCTGGAAGGTGTGCACAAAGAACAAAGACTTTGCCGCCCCTGCCACCCGCCGTCACACGGCGTCCGGCAACCGATGAGCTTTGACCCGGCACGTCGTCTACACCCAAAACAGCTCCTCGCACGCAGAACAGCTCTTTCGTACGGGCACACGCGACATCGACAAAACGACAAACGCACCACGAAACGCAACGCAAGGAAGGGCACAACATGGCATCGCTGACACGCTGGGTTCTCGCGCACAAGCGCATCGTCGTCGTCTTCTGGGTCGCGCTGACCCTGATCGGCATGGGCTCCGCCGGCTCGGCCAGCAAAGCGCTCAAACAGAAATTCTCGGTGCCCGGCAAGGAAGGCTGGGTCACCAACCAGCAGATCCAGCGCGATCTGCATGGCACTGGCGGCAACAGCGCCCCGCTGCTGCCCGTAGTCACGTTGCCGGCGGGCCAGTCGGTCGACTCCCCCGGGGTGCAGAGTGGCCTGCGAGCTGTGGAAGCGCGCCTGGAGCAGGCGCTCCCCGGCACGCGCCTGGCCAGCTACGCCAGCACGCACAACCGCGCCTTCGTGTCCAAGGACGGCCGCACCACCTTCCTCGTCGCCTACCCGCGACCCGACCCCAAGCAGGCTTTCGAAGACAACCCCGAAGCGGCCAAGAAAGCGACCGCGGCGCTCGCCGGCGCCACCATCGCGGGGGCGCCGGTCCACCTCACGGGCTTCGATGCGCTGTCTTTGCAGAGCGGCGGCGGCAACGGCCCGGGGGTGCTCGTGGAGGCGCTCCTCGGCGGTGTCGGAGCACTGCTCGTGCTGGCCTTCGTGTTCGCCTCGTTCCTGGCGATCGTCCCGATCATGATGGCGATCGTTTCGATCCTCACGACCTTCCTGGTGGTATGGGGCCTGACGAGCGTCACCGAAATCTCGCCGATCGTGCAGTTCCTGATCGCGCTGATCGGGCTGGGCGTGTCGATCGACTACGCGCTGATCGTCGTCGTGCGCTGGCGCGAGGAGCGCGCCCACGGCCTGCAAGGCGACGAGGCGATCCAGCGGGCGATGGAGACCGCGGGGCGCGCTGTCGTGTTCAGCGGCACCACCGTCGCGATCGGCCTGCTCGCGCTGGTGGCGCTGCCGCTGCCGTTCCTGCGCTCGGTCGGCTACGGCGGCATGTTGATCCCGCTGATCAGCGTGATCGTCGCCTCGACGCTCTTGCCGGTCGTGCTGAGCAAGCTGGGCCCGCGGCTGGACTGGCCGCACGTGCGCAGCGACGACAAGGCGAGCCGCTCGTGGACCAGCTGGGCGCAGCTGATCGTGCGCCGACGCTGGGTGGCCGCGATCGGCGCGGCGCTCGTGCTCGCGGCACTTGTGCTCGCCGCCACGAACCTGCAGCCGGGCCTGCCGAACGTGAACACGATCGCCAAGCAGGGCGATGCCAAGCAGGGTCTGCTGGCGCTCGAGCGCTCGGGCATCGGCTCGGGCGCGCTGCTGCCCAACGAGGCGCTGGTCGGGCCGGGCTCCTCTCCTGAAAAGGTGGCTCAGGCGATGGGAGCCGTCACCGGCGTGCACGGCGCGGTGGCGCCCAGCTCGCCACAGTGGCGCAACCGTGGTGTTGCCGTCGTCGACGCCTTCTCGACCCCGGACGGGTCGTCGTCCAGCGGCCGTGACACGCTCGACCGCGTGCGCTCTGCGGCGCACGCCGCGGGCAGCGAAGTGCGTCTCGGCGGCCTGGCGGCCCAGAACGAGGACTTCATCGAAGCGGTCTACGGCAACTTCCCGCTGATGATCGCGCTGATCGCGATCATCACGTTCGTGCTGCTCGCGCGCGCGTTCCGCTCGCTACTGCTGCCGTTGAAGGCGGTCGTGCTGAACGTCATCAGCGTCGGCGCCGCCTGGGGCGTGCTCGACCTCGTGTGGCAGCGCGGCCACGGCTCGAGCCTGATCTGGGGGATCGCCGCGACGGGCTCGGTGACCGCCTGGATCCCGCTGATGGTGTTCGCGTTCCTGTTCGGCCTGTCGATGGACTACGAGGTGTTCATCCTGGCGCGCATGCGCGAAGAGTACGACGCCACCGGCGAGACCGACACCGCGGTGGTGCGTGGCATCGGGCGCACCGGGCGGCTGGTCACGAGCGCCGCGCTGATCCTGTTCCTCGCGTTCGTCTCGCTCGCTTCGGGCCCTGAGACCGAAATCAAGGTGCTGGCGACCGGCCTCGCGGCCGGCATCCTGCTTGATGCGACGGTGATCAGGGCGCTGCTCGTGCCGGCGGTGATCTCGCTGTTCGGCCGCTGGAACTGGTGGCTGCCGCATCTGCCGGCGCGGCTGCTGCGCGTCGAGCCCTCGCCGTCGCCACGGCTGGCGACCGAGGTCGAGGGGGGATCGCTGTGACGGGTCCCGGCGCCGACGGAGCGACCGCCGCTGTCACCGGCGGCGGTGCGGCGAGCCCCGCTGGCGTCGCCGCCGACAACGGCATCGAGGTCGAGGGTCTCGTGAAGGATTTCAAGGGCGGCGTGCGGGCGGTCGACGGCATCGACCTGCGGGTCGCGCCAGGGGAGATCTACGGCTTCCTGGGTCCCAACGGGGCGGGCAAGTCGACGACCGTGCTCGTGCTCACGACCCTGCTGCCGCCGACATCGGGGACCGCGCGGGTGGCAGGGCTCGACGTCGTGCACCAGGGTGCGCAGGTCAGGCGCGCGATCGGCGCCTCCCTGCAGGAGTCGGCGCTCGATCCGTTCCTCACCGGCAGCGAGCACATGCGCCTGCAGAGCGCGCTGCACGGGCTGGGCAAGTCAGAGCGTGAGCAGCGCGGGCGCGAGCTGCTTGCCCGCGTCGGGCTGACCGATGCGGCCGAGCGCAAGGTCGGCGGCTACTCCGGCGGCATGAAGCGCCGGCTCGACCTCGCGCTGGCGCTCGTGCACCGCCCGCGGATCCTGTTCCTCGACGAGCCCACGACCGGCCTCGACCCGCAGAGCCGTGCGGCGCTGTGGGACGAGGTTCGCCGCCTGGCCGACGACGGCGTGACGGTCTTCCTCACGACGCAATATCTCGAGGAGGCAGACGTGCTCGCCGATCGGGTCGGGATCATCGATCGTGGCAAGATCGTCGCCGAGGGCACGCCCGCCGAGCTGAAGGCCGGGATCGGGCGTCCCTCCGTCGAGGCGATCCCGGCGGACCCCGGCGATCGCGAGCGCCTGGCCTCCGCGCTCGCCCGCTTCGGCGAGGAGGCAGCCGCCTCCTCGAGCGGGGTGGCTGTGCGCCTGCCCGAGGGAGTAGGCGACCTCGCCGAGATCGTGCGCGTGCTCGATGGCGAGGGGTTGCGCATCGCCGACCTGCGCCTGCACACACCGACGCTCGACGACGTCTTCCTGGCCAAGACCGGCCGCTCGCTCGAGGGCGCCGCCGAGGACGGCGTGGAGAGGCAGGAGGACGAGCAACCGACCGCCGAGCCGCTCGCCTCGCGATGAGCTCCGTGCTGTTCACCCAAGTCGGCGCGCTGGCGAGGCGCTCGACGCTGAAGACGCTGCGTCAGCCGTTTCAGATGTTCCCAATCGTCTTCTTCCCGGCGATGCTGCTCGCCGTGAACGCCAGCGGGCTGAAAGCGGCGACGCGACTTCCGGGCTTTCCGACGCACTCCTACATCTCCTTCGCGATCGCGGTGGCGTTCATCCAGGGCGGGATGTTCTCGCTGATCAACACCGGCACCAACCTGGCCGAGGACATCGAGAGTGGCTTCTTCGACCGGCTCGCGCTCACGCCGATGCGCCGGATCTCGCTGATCGCCGGACTGCTGCTCGGCGTCGCGGCGCTCGGCGCGTTGCAGTCGGCCGTCTACATCGCGATCGGCCTGATCTTCGGCGCCCACCTGCAGGCCGGGCTCGGAGGCGCGCTGGTGGTGATCGTGCTCGGCTCGCTGGCCGCGGTCGGCTTCGGCGCGCTCGGCTGCGTGGCGGCTCTGCGCACCGGCTCGGGCGAGGTCGGTGCAGGGGCTGTTCCCGCTGTTCTTCGTGTTCATCTTCCTCTCCTCCAGCAACCTCCCCCGCCAACTGCTGAAGACGGGCTGGTTTCACACGATCGCGACGTGGAACCCGATCTCCTACCTGATCGAGGGCTTCCGCTCGCTGTTCATCTCCGGCTGGGACGGAACCGCGCTGTGGCGTGGCTTCGCGGTGGCGATCGGCCTGCTGATCGTCGGCCTCTTCGGCGTCGCGGGAGCCTTGAAATTCAGGCTGCAGCGCACATGAACGACACGCCTTCACACGGCGGGCTGTGGCGGGTCGCGGGGGCGATCGCCTGGCGCAGCCTGCATACATACGTGCGCCGCCCTGACCTGTTCGTGCCCTCGCTCGTGTTCCCGCTCGTCTTCCTCGCGAGCTTCGCCGGCGGCCTCTCGGCGCTCGGGTCGGTCCCCGGCTTTCACTTCCCCGCCGGCTATACCGCGTTCCAGTTCGTGTTCGTGCTCTGCCAGTCGGCGATGTTCGGCGGCCTGTTCACCGGCTTCACGCTCGCGTTCGACTTCGAGAGCGGCTTTGCGCGGCGGTTGATGCTCGCCGCCGAGGACCGGCGCGGCATCGTGCTCGGCTACGCGCTCGTGGCCCTCACGCGCTCGGTGATCACGCTGACGGTCGTAACCGGGGTCGCGCTGATCGCCGGGATGCGAATCACGGGCAGCGGCGTGGACATCTTCGGCCTGTACTCCCTCGCCGCGCTGCTCGTGCTCGTCGGCTACGGCTGGGCCGCGGGCGTGGCCTTCCGCTTCCGCTCGATCCAGGCCGGCCCGCTGATGCAGACCCCGGTCTTCCTGATCCTGTTCCTGGCGCCGGTGTACGTGCCGCTCGGACTGCTCAAAGGCTGGATCCACGGCGTGGCGAGCGTCAACCCAGCCACCGCTTTTCTCGACGCCGGCCGCGGGCTGATCTCCGGCGCACACGACCACACCGGCCTGGCCTTCATCTGCGCAGTGGCGCTCATCTGCGCGTTCTCGGTGTGGCTGCTGACCGGGCTGCGCGCAGCGGAGCGCGCCGGGTAGCGGCCCGATCTCATTCGACCGTGAGTGTGGCTTTCATGCCTTTCGCCTCGTGCCCGGCCAGCGAGCAGAACAGCGTGTAGGAGCCCGCGCGCAGGTCGAGCGACAGGCTCGGGTGGGCTTTTGGCGTCGTGTCGGGAAGGGCGCCTTCCAACGGCCCTTCGCCCGGTTTGACGTTCAGGTTGTGTTCGTCTTCGCCGTGGTTGACGAATTCGATCACCACCGGGCCCGCGGGCACGCTGGCGCGCGAGAGGATGAAGCGGTAGCCGTTGCCGTCTTCGGCGATCACCTGCACGTGTTCAGGCCCCGCCGGCACGACGGGAGCTTGCGTGGGTGGGAGGGGGCCGGATGGACCCTTCGAAGACGATGCGCCGGAGCCGGGCGCCGTCGAGCCGGGGATGACCGGCGCGGGCGCCGCCGTCCACGGCGCGCCCGAGGGGTTCGGAGAGCCGGAGCCCACGGTGGAACCGGAGGGCACCTTGGGCTTCGCGAGCGGGCCATGTCTGCGTCTATCACCGGAGCGCCCGTGACGCACCCGGCTTCCGTCACGAGCCGCCGGGCAACGGCGATGCCTCACGTGGCGCCGGCAGGCACGTGTGCCATGCGAAGGACGCTCGCGCGGACGGTACCCGGACGCGGCGCTCGCACCGATCACCGCCCCGCACAGCGCGCATACCATGCCGAGCAGCAGACGGGCTGGACGGCGGGGAGAGCGCCCCTCGGGCCGAAGCCTCGCCGACGAGATCCTCGGGATCCGCATCGTGACGCGAACCCTCATTTCACCAGCACGGGCCGTTCGAACGACGATGCTTCGGGGATCACCAGACCGGCTTCGGTCTGGAACCACTGCTCCAGCAGCGCGCAGTACATCCCACGGAAGTCCGACGTCCTGACGACGTTTTCGTTTTCGTCGAGGTTCTGCGGGCTGAGACCGGGGAACTCGCCGACCATTTTGCCCGACGCGCGGGTGCCGATCAGGAACGCGTTACCGCCGGCGCCGTGATCGGTGCCGGAGCCGTTTTCGCGCGGGCGCCGGCCGAACTCCGACCACAGCTGGATCAGCACGCGCTGGTCCAGCCCGCGCGCTTCGAGATCGCGCTGAAAGGCGACGACCGCCGTGACGGTCTGGGCGAGGTTGGTGGCGAGCGTGCCGGCCTCGTTGGAGTGCGTGTCGTAGGAGCCGACCCCGTTCAAAGAGGCGCATTTGATCGGCATGCCGGTGTGCAGCATCGCCGCGAGCACCGCGAGCCGTTCGGCGAAGTCGCCGCTCGGATAGGTGACCGCCGATTTGTCGCCGGATTCTTTCTCGGACTTTACGAAGCTCGCCATCGTGTCGAGCACGAGGTTGGTGTCGTAGGAGGCGGCGCGCGCTTGCGCGTACGCGGGCGACGGCGCCGAGAGCGCGCCCAGCGCACCGAAGGTTTCGAGCGCCGGTTCGATCACAGGCGAGCCGAGACCCTCGGCCCACATCGTGTAGTCGGCCGGTGAGGAGACCGCGGCTACGGGCATCGTCCGGGTCGCAAGCGCGGGCGCGAGCGAGTAGTCGAGGGAGAGCCCCTGCAGCGGGTTGTTCGGTTCGCCGACACCGGGCAGGTCGAGGTAGCGCCCAAGCCAGCCGGTGCGCGCGTTCGTATCGAGCTGGCCCACCTCCCAGTAGTGGCGGCTGGTGAAGTGGCTCTCATCCTGGGGCTCGTAGCCGATCGCGGGGAACGCGGTGACCTTGCCCTCTTCGTGCAGTTGGGCGAGACCTTCAGCGGACGGATGCCACATCAGATTGGTGTCCTCGATAAAAGGCTTGCCTTTTTTACCGTTCGTTTCTTCGCCTTCTTTCAGCGCCAGCCCGGGCCGCAATTCGTTGTAAGCGGCTTCCTTGACCGGCGCGAGCACCGACAGCGCGTCCCAGCCGCCTTCCATGAAGATCGAGACAAGCACCGGTTCTTTCGGTCCTGAGGCGGCCGCGGCCTCGGCGATGCCCTCTTCGAAGTGGCGCGGCGAGAGCATCGATGCCCCGTACACGGACAGCGCCGTGCCGGCCGACGCAAGCAGGAACGTGCGTCGATCGAGACCGGTGCCGGCCGGCATCGGCATCCCCGGCTCGATCTTCGGCAATCCCTTCCCGGCGACCGCGGCGCCGCGGCGCAGCAGCGCGGCGCGGTTGAAGTCGTTGCACGAGCAGCTCCTGGCCATCGTCAGCTCTCCTTGCGAACGGGGGTTTGCCCGGGGAGGGCGAGTTGCCGGGCACGACACCGACCGCGGGAGCGCATCGTCAGCTGACCTGCATGTCGGGGGATGTGGCGATCAGCATCCGCAGCGCGTTCTGGCGCATCGCCCGGTAGGGGCTCAGCTCCCATTTCGTCTTGCTCGTGCCGGCCGGGCAGGTTTCCGAGAAGCGGGCGATGCACTCGCTCGATTCGCTCGACAGCAGCGGGTTTGCCCAGTAGCTCATCGCGTTCGCGAACGCAGCGGCCGGTTCCTCGGTTTCGCTGTATTTCTCCTCGCCTGCTTTCGGCCAGGGGTTCTCGTAAGTCTTCGACGTGACGTAGCTGGCCATTTCCCAGCGCGCCTTGGTGGTCGAGGTGTCGAGCCAGCTCGAGAAGTCCCAGCCGGAGACGTTTGGCGGATAGAACAGCTGCTGGCCGGCGTTCGCCGACAGCCACGTCCACACGTTCGTGTCGATCGGACGGCCGATCGAGCGCAGCAGGCCGGCGTTGTAGACGACGGGCGGGGTGACGAGCTCGGGGCCGTCATAGAAGTCGGGGTGTTGCAGGATCGCCTCGAGCACCGCGCGGATCGAGTAGCCCGAGCTCGTGTAGAGCCCTTGCAACGAGGCGAGCGTCGCTTCGTCGGGCGGGCTGGGGATGAAGTAACCCCACAGCTTGGTTACGAAGAACGAGGCGTGCAGGGGATGTTCGACGCACAGGCGCACCGCGTCTTCCCAGTCCCAGTTTCCTTTGATCGGATTGCCCGACGTTCCGAACGCTGCGGACAGGGTCTTTTCGGTCTTGTCGTGGCGGGCGGTGTCGAATTCGAATTCGTGCAGCCCTTGGCTTCCCCATTCCGCCGTCCAGCCCGTCAGCACCCTGGCCATTTCCTTCACGTCGTCCTGCGTGTAGGCGCCGCGGTCGGCGCCGAGCGAGAACAGCTCCATCATCTCGCGCGCGTAGTTCTCGTTGGGGTTGCGCTTTTCGTTGTCGATCCCGTCGAGGAACACGAGCATCGCCGGATTGCCGGTGACGGCGAGAAACAGGTCGTGGAAGCTGCCGAAGCACATCGAGCGAAACAGCTCGTTCTGTTCGAGCATCATCCGCTGGCTGTTGACCTTCTCGTTGGAGTTGGCAAACCAGTCGTGGAAGATGAACGTCATCCGCTCGACCAGCTGCTGGTCGGAGCGGACCATGCGATCGAGCCACCAGCAGTGATCGTCGCCCCACACGTCGTACGGATCGATCGGCTGGCCGTTCTCTTCGACAGGCGCCGGACCGCTCAGCGTCGCTTCGCCCGACGGCCGGGTGAGGCCGAAGACGACCTGATCCAGCGGCCGGCCGACGAGCGCCTCCGCCTGGCCCGGAGCCGGCCCGAAGCCCGCGCGCCACAGCAGCCGGCGCGCCTGCGCCAGCGTGATCGGCGGCGAGCCGACCGACGGCGGCGGCGCGGTGGAGGAGACGGGCGGCGAGCTGGGCGCCACGGGCAGAGGCGCAGGCGGGACGGCGGCGACCGTGTGGTGCGGCTTGCGTTTGAGCGTGCGCTTGCGCTTGTGATGCTTCTTGTGATGCTTGGCGTGGTGTTTGGCCTTCGTCTTTTCCCGCTTGCGATGGGCCTCGTGCCCCGAGCGAGCCTGGCGCGTAACACCCATGCGCCGTTCCTCGACCGTCGGGGCGACCTGTCCACGCTGTGGCTGTCATCCTCGACGGATGTCCTACCGCCGAGATGCCCACCCGCCGATGCCGCGCGACAAGCGCGGCTGGCAGGTGTCGCCGGCGCCCGACGGTCGCGGCATGCCCGAGCACGCGCCGAGCGGGACGCCGCCGCACAAAATGCGCGGGTTCTGGTACTTCCTGCTGGTGCTGGTCGCGCTGAACTGGCTGTCGGTCCTGTTCTTCCAGCCCAAAGCAGGCGAACAGCGAGTGACGGTGCCGTTCAGCCCTTACTTCCTGGAACAGGTCAAGGGCGGCACGGTGGGCACGATCGCATCCAAGGGCGACACGATTCAGGGCAGGTTCAAGGCCAAGCAGCGCTATCCGGCGAGCGACAAGCAGGCGAAGGAGACGAAGCTGTTCGCGACGCAGGTGCCGAGCTTCTGGAACGGCAGCCAGCTGTCGACGCTGCTGCAGGAAAAGGGCGTGAAGATCAACGCCGAATCGACGAGCACGAGCCAGTCGCTGCTCGAGGAGATCCTGCTCGGGTTCGGCCCGACGCTCTTGATCGTCGGCATCTTCTTCTTGATCTTCCGCCGTGCCGCGAAAGCGGGCGGCGGCATGGGCGCGCTCGGCTCGTTCGGCAAATCGCAGGCGCGCCGCGTGGACCCGGAAAAGATCCGGGTCACGTTCAACGACGTCGCAGGGATCGACGAGGCCAAGCGCGAGCTGTCGGAGATCGTCGACTTCCTGCGCAACCCGGAGCGCTACGGCAGCCTCGGCGGGCGGATGCCTCATGGCGTGCTGCTCTCGGGCGCGCCCGGCACCGGCAAGACGCTGCTCGCGCGCGCGGTCGCCGGTGAGGCGCACGCAGCGTTCTTCTCGATCTCCGCGTCGGAGTTCATCGAGGCGATCGTCGGCGTCGGCGCTTCGCGCGTGCGCGACCTGTTCGCCAAGGCGAAGGAGGCGGCGCCGGCGATCGTGTTCATCGACGAGCTCGACGCGATCGGGCGCTCGCGCCAGGGGCAGGTGTCGGTGACGGGCGCAAACGACGAGCGCGAGCAGACGCTCGACCAGATCCTGACCGAGATCGACGGGTTCGAGTCCTCCGAGGCCGTGATCGTGCTCGCGGCGACGAACCGCCCGGACGTGCTCGACCCGGCGCTGCTGCGCGCCGGGCGCTTCGACCGGAGGGTGACGGTGCAGGCGCCCGATCGCAAAGGCCGCGCGGAGATCCTCGCGGTGCACACGCGCTCGATCCCACTCGCGCCCGACGCCGACTTGCAGGCGATCGCGTCGAGCACCCCTGGCATGGTCGGCGCCGACCTCGCGAACCTCGCCAACGAGGCGGCGCTGCTCGCCGCCCGCCGCGGGCACAAGCAGGTGGGGATGAGCGATTTCACCGACTCGCTGGAGAAGATCATGCTCGGCTCCCCGCGCGGCATCCTGCTGTCTCCGCCGACCGCGAGCGCACCGCCTATCACGAGTCCGGGCACGCGCTCGTGGGGATGCTGACGGAGGGCGCAGACCCGGTGCGCAAGGTCTCGATCATCCCCCGCGGGATGGCGCTCGGCGTGACGCTGTCGACGCCCGACGCGGATCGCGTGTCCTACTCGCTCGAGGAGCTGCAGGCCAAGATCATGGTCGCGCTCGGCGGTCGCGTGGCGGAGGAGGTCATGTACGGGACGATCACGACGGGCGCCGAGTCCGACATCCAGCAGCTGACCACGATCGCGCGGCAGATGGTCGGCCGCTGGGGTATGAGCGAGGCGATCGGGCCGATCGCGGTGTTGGGAGACGAGGCACAGGGCATGTTCCTTCCCGGGGCGAGCGAGACCTCAGAGTCGACGCAGCGACTGGTGGACGAGGAGGTCAGCCGGCTGATCGACACGGCCCACCAGGAGGTGACGCGCCTGTTGAGCGACCGGCGCGAGCAGCTCGAGAGCCTCGCCCAAGCGCTGCTCAAAGCCGAGACGCTCGACGCGGCCGACGCGTACGCAGCCGCGAGTGTCGCCCCGCACGAGGAACAGCCCGCGCCGGCAACGGTGTGAGAGAGCCTTGCTGCGCTAGCGGGCGCTCTCCCCACGCTCGCGCCGAAGCCGGCGAACCTCGTCCACCAGCCCACGGTTCTCGACACGAAGCGCAGCCGCCTGCCGGCGGGAGTTCGCGACCTCCTGGGCGAATACCGGCAAGATCGTGCGTAGGCGATGCAGGCGCTCGAGTAGGTGGTCGCGCTCGTTCGCGCCGCCCAGGGGATGGACGTTTGCGAGGAATCCAACGCCGTTATTCGAGTCGGTGGACTCGTACCGTGGGGGCGAGGCGATGTTCATGGCTGGCATTGTCGGGTCCTCTCTCGTTCGCGTCTCACTGGATCCATAGTCCCGTTCTGTCCATATTCCCGTTCTGCGCAGACTCAACCATCCGAGTAGCCCCACCCAAGGGACCTCGGTGGCCTACACGGAGAAGATCTGCGCCGAACACGCGCTCGCCGTCGCGGAGCGGCGCGGCTGGAGCCCGGCTCCGGTGTACGCTTAACGCATGACCATGAGCGATCGTCAGATATCCGAGAAGGATCGGTGCTCGATTTGCGGCGGAGGGGGATGGACGTGGTGGTCCGCGGACGCCACGTCCACCGAGGAGGGCAAATGGGTGGTCTGCCGCGAGTGCATCGGCACGGGGCGCACCGATCAAAAGGGCCGCAAGCGTCAGAAGCCGGCCGAGGCGCCCGGCAGCTAGTGTCGGGACACTAGGCCCTCTCGGCTGGTGCTGCGATGGGATCACGATGCCGGTTTTGCGAGCCGAGTCCCAGTCGCCTGTGCCCGACGCCTGGGTGTACATGCTGCGCTGCCGTGACGGCACGCTGTACACGGGTTGGACGAGCGACCTCGATCGCCGCCTGGCCCGCCATCGCACGGGCAAGGCCAGCCGCTACACCGCCAGCCGTCTGCCGGTCGAGCTGGCTTTGGCGTTGCCGATGGGCGACCGCACCGCGGCGCGTCGCGAGGAGGCGAGGATCAAGATGCTGCCTCGCTCACGGAAGCTCGAGCTGATCGCGACGCTCTCCCCGCCGAAGCAAAATCCCTAGAATTACGCGGTTCGCGCCCTGTTTGAGGGTTGCGCCCATCTACCAGCCAGGAGACAAAGTGAATAACACAACCCTGCGAGCGACGCTCGTGGCCGCACTGGCCACGATGGCCTCCCTCGCCGCCGTCTGCTCAGCCCAGGCGGCGACGCTTCCCAATCTCACGCTCACGATCACCAACTCCTCGATCACCGTCGGGGGCGCCACGCAGTCAGGTGCGGTAAACGTCGTGACGACCGCCACGGGCGTCAAGGGGGAAGCAAGCGCGATCCTGTTCCTGCTGAAGCCCGGCGCGACCTTCGAAGAGGTGGAAGCCGCGATTCAGAAGGCCAACGGCGACATCAACGTGACGGGCAAGTACGGCTCGCTCGTGTTCAACGCCGAAGTAATTCCCGGACAGAGCAATGAAGCGCAGACATACCTGCAGCCCGGCAACTACGTCGCCGTGCTCCCCGGAGGCGCAGGCCAAAAGGGGTCCAAGGCTCACGCGCTCTTCACGGTGACCGCCTCCGCGGCCCCCGTCGCACTGCCGACTCCGCAAGCCACGATTCGCTCGATCGAGTTCGGCTTTCGCGGGCCGAGCACGCTGCACGACGGCGAGCTCGTCCGTTTTGAAAACGAAGGCTTCCTCGTGCATATGGACGTCGCGGCGCCCGTCAAGAACATGAAGGCCGCAAGGCAAGCCATCAAGGACCTGCTCGCCGGCAAGGAAAAGGCGGTCGGAAAGCTGATCGTCGGCCCGCCCGCGGGTTTTGCCGGGCCGGTCTCCCACGAAGCGTTCCAGCAGGAGACGATCACCGCCAAGCCCGGCATCTACGTCGAGGTGTGCTTCATGGACACTCAGGACAGGCGCAGCCACAGCGTGCTCGGCATGGAGCGGATCATCAAGATCGTGAAGTAACCCGCTTGCGCAAGAATCCTTCCCGGGGGCCGGCCGCTTGTGCCGGCCCCCGGGATCGCGCCGTGAGCCCTTGATTGGCGTCCGCCATGGACGGTGGGAGCTGAAAACGCGATTGACAGCTGGGGCACGAGTGAGGCAGGCGTTAACGTCCCCGGCGTGGACGACCACCAGCAGGATCCAGCGCGCTCGACCTGGCGCGCGCGACGCTCCTACCGCGCCGATCAGTTCCCGCTCGAGCGCCTGCTGCAAGCCAAGCGCGCATCGATCGCGCTCGTGCTGCCCGCGCGCGAGGTCGCCGCGACGATCGCTCCGATCGCCCGACGGGCGGCACGGCTGCGCGAGGCGGGGCTGCTCGACGAGGTGCTCGTGATCGATGCGGACTCGCGCGACGCCAGCGCGCGGATCGCGGCCGAGGCCGGCCTGACGGTGCTTCAGGAGAGCGAGCTCTCCCCCGAGCTCGGCCCCGCCCTCGGCAAGGGCGACGCTATGTGGCGGGCGCTACGGACGCTCGACACCGAAATCGTCGCCTTCGCCGACACCGACACCGAGGAGTTCGGCGACCACTTCCTGACAGGGCTGCTCGGCCCCTTGATCTGCGAGCCAGAGGTGCAGCTGGTCAAGGGGTTCTTCAAGCGGCCGTTCCGGGCCGGCGACACGCTCGCGCCCAGCGGCGGCGGCCGGGTCACCGAGCTGATGGCTCGTCCGCTGCTGAACCTGCACGCGCCGGAGCTGTCGGTCTTCGACCAGCCGCTCGCCGGCGAAATGGCCGCCAGGCGCGAGCTGCTGGAGCGGATCCCGTTCAGCGCCGGCTACGGCGTGGAGATCGCGATGCTGATCGACGCCTGGCGCCTGACCGGCCTGGACGGGCTGGCGCAGGTCGATCTCGGGGTGCGCCGCCACCCTCATCAGTCACTGCGCGACCTCTCGACGATGGCCTACGCCGTGCTCATCGCAGCCCAAAGTCGCTTCTCAGGCCATGACCTCGCCCGCGCGCACGCCCGCGACTCGATCCTGCTGCCCGGCATCGACGGCGAGCCCGCGATGGAGTCGCGCCGTGTCACGGTCGAGGAGCGTCCCGCGCTGGCGGAGATACGCGCGTGACTGCGCTTCGTGATCGCCGGCGTTGAGGAGCCGACGTCGGCGGAGAGAGCCGCACGCTCGCTTACGCTGATCAGTTTCGACAGGATGGGATCGGGGTAGACCGACCTCATGCCTGAATCGGATAGGCCCTTTCCAGACCAGGAACCAGCGCGTGAGCGGGTCGGCGAACAATATCCGCACGGCGAACGCTCACCCGCCGGCGAACGCCCTCCTGTCGGTGAAGGCGAGCCGTCCGGAGAACAAGGGACGGTTGGCAAGCGTCGAGGTCTGCGTCGCGAACGGGTGGGACGCTCAGAACGCGGAGCGGCCGCCCCCACGAGGGGGGCTCGGCGTAGGAGAGGCATCGGTTGGCGAGCACGCGATGCGAGCGCCGCGGCTGTCGGAGCGGCCGGCGCAGGTGTGATCTTGGTTGCCCGTCTGGTGCTCACCGTGGCCACCCTGATCGCGCTGCTGATCGCGCTCGCGATCGTGCTGCGCGATGTGGATGCGAACGCGAGCAATACGATCGTGAAAGGGATACACGAAGGCGCGAACTTCTTTGCCGGCGCGTTCACCGGTCTGATCACGTTCAACGGCCATCCCAAGCGGGCAATCACCGTCGACTGGGGGATCGCGCTGCTCGTCTATCTGATCGTGGGAGCGTTGATCGCACGCATGATCCGCAACATCGGCCGTGGGGGCGTGCGCTTCGAACAGAGCCACCGACCGGCGCTCTGAGCCGACCGATCGTCAATCCATCGCACCTCCTCACCCCCAATACCGTGTCTTCTCACCCGGCCGCGCGGGCGCCAACGACTCCCTTGAGATCTTCGCCCTCGGCAGCGGCGGCGCGCTCGCCTAGGAAGCGCATGACGACTATCGCCGTGTCGTCGGTCTGACTGCCTACTTGGAAGGCTTCCAGTGCGCTCAGCAACCGTTGGCAGATCGCTTCGGAGCCCTGTCCGTGCAGGGGAGCGAGGACGTCGTACACGCGCTCGATGCCGAAGCGTTCGCCGCGCCCACCGACCGTGTCGGTCACGCCATCGGTGATCGCGATCAGCGTCTCGCCCGGTTGCATCTGAAAGCCGACTTCCGACCGGGTCACGTCTTCAAAGGCTCCGAGCAGCGTTCCGTGGCTGCCGATCTGACTCGAGCCCCCATGCCGAGACGGATCGGCAGCGGATGGCCGCCGGCCGCGATCGTCGCGCGATCCCCCGAGATGCGCAGGCACAGCGCGGTGCACACCGATAGCGCGGGACGCCGCTTGAGTGCGGCGTCGACCCGGGCGAGCACCTGCACAGGACGAGGGTCGAAGTCCGAGGCGGTCCACGCGGCGTGGCGCACCAGCGAGGTGAGCGCGGCGGCACCCACGCCCTTGCCGGTGACGTCGCCGATCATCATCAGCCACTCGCCGTCGATTTCCCAGAAGTCATAGAAGTCCCCGCCGACCTCGTTGCCATGGCCCGCCGGGCGATACAGTGCGGCTATCTCCCAGCCGGGAATCTCAGGAAGGGCTTCGGGCAAGAGGGAGCGCTGGAGCGTGCGCGCGACCTCGGAGCGCTCGCGGTAGAGGCGCGCGTTCTCGACCGCCAGCGCGGCGCGCTCGGCGATCTGCTCGGCGAAGTCGAGATCGGCGCGATCGAACGTGCGACCGGATTCCGCGCTGACCATGGTCAGCGCGCCGATCGTGCGTGAGCGGGCCTTCATCGGCACGATCAGCACAGCGCGCATCCCCACCTCGCGCAGCAGTCGCAGATGCTCGTCGTCGACCGCCGCCGCGACGAGCAGCTCGTCGGGGACCTCCGTATACAGCAGCGACTCGCCCGTGCTCCATACCCGCCCGATCCCTCGGTCGGGGTTGAGCTTCTCCGGTTCGTACGCGCGCAGGCGGCTGGCGGTCTCGAGCTTCGTGGGATCGCTGTGCGCGACCGCCACCGGCTCGCGCGCACCGTCCGCTGTGAACAGGTCGACCGCGCACCAGTCGGCGATCTGGGGGACGGTCAGCCCAGCGACGTTGCGCAGTGTCTCCTGATAGTCCAGCGAGGCGGCGAGGATCTGGCTCGCCCGCGCCAGGAACTCCATGCGCAGCGCCGCGCGCGTGGCCGCGGTCACGTCCTCGATGATCGTCACGGCGGCTTCCACCGCGCCCGTGGCATCGCGCACCGCGGTGGCCTTCAGAAGCGCCCACTGCTCCTCGCCCGTAGCACGGTGGACGAAGCGCAGCAGCAACGGCTCGGGCTCTTCGCCGCGCAGCAGCCGGACGGAAGGCAGATCCTCCATGCCAATCTCTCGCCCATCCTCCCCCGCGATCTCATAGAGGCCCATCAAGGCCTGCGGGTCGGCGTTGCGCAGCTCCTCCACCGTGTCGAACCCGAGTCGATCGAGCGCCGCACGGTTGGCGTAGACCAGCCGATCTTCCGGGCCGCGGATCGTCACCGCCTCGGCGAGGGCGTCCATCACCACGGCCGAGAGCTCGATGGTCGATGGGATCTGCTCCGGCTCCATGTATTCCATTATCCCGGGCGCTCCACCACCCGGCCGTGCCAAGCCGAGCCGCTTACATCGTCTCCACCACCCGGCCGTGCGGAGCCGAGCCGCTTACATCGTCTCCACCACCCGGCCGTGCGGAGCCGAGCCGTTTACATCGTCTCGGCGTAGACGACCTCGACGGGAGGCTCGATCGCGGTGAGATCCTGCTCGGCCACGGCTGTGTGTGTATGCCCCGCCACGACCACCGGCTGAACGACGGTCAAGACGACGAGAATGGCGCAGCCGACGAGCACGGCGCCGATGACGAACGCCAGGTGGTAGCCGCCGGTGAGCGCGGCCGCGGTCGAGGTCCCACCGCGGATCAGGTTTTGACTGTGGGATGCGGACAGCGTGGCGAGCACCGCCAGGCCGAGCGCGCCGCCGACCTGCGCTGTGGTGTTGACGAGGCCGGAGGCGAGACCGGCGTCGCTAGGTGTCGCGCCCGACATCGCGAGGCCCATCAGCGCCGGGAAGCAGATGCCGGCGCCGGTGCCGAACAGCACCATCACGGGCAGGATGTGAAGCACGTAGTCGCCGTGGACGGGCGCCCGGGCGAACAGGAGCAGGCCGGCCATGATCAGCCCGAGCCCGGGGAACATCAGGGCTCGCGCGCCGAAGCGCATCGCCAGCCGCTCGGCGTAGCGCACCGAGAGGGTGCCCATGATCAGCGTCACCGGCAGGAACGCGAGGCCGATCTGCAGCGCGTCGTAGTGGAGGATCCGCTGCATGTAGAGCGCGCCGAGGAAGAACATGCCGAACATGCCCGCGACCGACAGCACCTGGATCAGGTTCGCGCCGGCGACGTTGCGCGAGCGGAAGATGCGCAATGGCATCAGCGGTTTGGCCGCCGTCGCCTCGCGCACGAGGAAGGCTACGAGCAGCGCGAGCGAGCCGGCGCCCAGCTCGAGCGTGCGGGCCGCCCCCCAGCCGTCCTTGGCAGCGGGGTCGACGATCGTGTAGACGCCGAGCATCAACGCGCTCGTGATCAGCAGCGCGCCGGGGACGTCCGCGCCGTGGCCGAGACCGATGCCCTCGTCGCGGTCCAGCAGGCGGATCGCAAGCACTGCCGTGACGATGCCGATCGGAACGTTCACGAAGAAGATCCAGTGCCAGTTGATCGCCTGGGTCAGCACGCCGCCGGCGAGCAGGCCGACCGCGCCACCGGCGGAGGCGACGAACGCGTAGACGCCGATCGCCTTCGCCTGCTCGCGCGGCTCGGGGAACATCGTGACGATCATCCCCAGGATCACAGCGGCGGTCATCGCGCCGCCGAACCCCTGCACGAAGCGAGCGGCGACGAGCATGCCCTGGCTCTGAGAGAAGCCGCAGACGAGCGAGGCGACTGTGAAGATGGCCAGCCCGGCCAGGAAGATGCTGCGGCGACCGAGGAGGTCGCCGAACCGTCCCGCGAGCAGCAGCAGGCCGCCGAAGGCGATCAGGTAGGCGTTTACGACCCAGGCAAGGCTCGCGGTGGAGAAGCCGAGGTCATTTTGAATCGACGGCAGCGCGACGTTGACGACGGTCACGTCGAGCACGATCATCAAGCATCCGGCGCACAGGACGTAGAGCGCGATCCAGCGTTTGCGATCCTCCATGGTTCTCGAGCCTCCTCGTCGTCGGGTTGGAGTGGTTACTGCTGAGACGCCCGGCGGCCAGGGAACTCATCGGTCGGAGGCGAAGGATGAGTTTTGAGTCGAGGTCCGGTCTAGATCTTATGACAAGGCCGCAGGATGGCCGGCAAAGGCCGGAGTCTCAAGGGCCCGGCGCGTGCGTGCGCAAGGGCGATGCGCTGCGCTGCGATCTCACCGACGTGGCTGCGGACGCCGTCGCAGTCGACGCTCTGGCGCGTCTCGCGCTCACCCTCAGGCGCCAGGGTGACCGGCTGGAGCTTTACGGCGCCTCCGAGGAGTTGCGCGCGCTGGTGACGTTCATGGGCCTTGCCGAAGTGCTGCTGAACGCCGAGACGCTGGAGTAAGGGGATGCAGCTCACGGCAAGCGTCTCCAGCCGGCAGCCGGCGTCCTAAGCGGGCAGCGGCGGCAGGTCGAACAGCGGGAAGAGAGTGTCGGTGGCGAGGAAGAAAGTGAGCTCGACGATCTGCCCGCCTGAGATCTCGAGCACCTGCAGCGCCCACGGTTCGTAGCCGTCGCCGGACTCGCTCGGCTTGTACTGACCGAAGGCCGGCGAGCCGTTGGCGGTCGCGACCGGGACAACGCGCGAGCCGCGACAGCCGGCGCCCGGCCCGACCCACCAGCCGAAGATGTCATCGCGGCCACGGAGCCACAGCTCGTACGGCGGCATCGACTGGGTCGCGTCCTCGTGGATCAGCGCGGTCAGCGCGTCCATGTCGTAGCGCTGGAAGGCGTCGACGTAACGGTCGAGCAGCTCGCTGTCGCTCTCGCTCAGCCGGCCATGGCTCGCGTCGTGTACCTCGGTCGCGTCGAGCGTCGCGCGGGCGCGCTGCAGCGCGCTGTTGACCGCCGCGACGCTCGTGTCGAGCAGTTCGGCAACCTCGGACGCCTTCCAGTGCAGAACCTCGCACAGGATCAACGCAGCGCGCTGGCGCGGGGGCAGGTGCTGCAGCGCCGCCACGAACGCGAGGCGGATCGTCTCCCGCGACTGCGCGACCGCCGCGGGGTCCTGCTCGGCGAGGAGGAGACCGTCGGGGATCGGCTCGATCCAGGTGACCTCGGGCAGGATCTCCCCGATCGGGCCATCGGGGGAGCGCGCACCGCCGAGGTCCATCGGCCTCGCCCGGCGCTGCTTGCCGGACAGCATGTCGAGACAGACGTTCGTGGCGATCCGGTACAGCCACGAGCGCAGCGAGGAGCGCCCCTCGAAGCGCTCGATCGAACGCCACGCGCGCAGCAGCGTGTCCTGGACGGCATCCTCGGCTTCGAACGGCGAGCCGAGCATGCGATAGCAGTAGGCGGTCAGCTCACGGCGATGGCGCTCGAGGTCGCCGAAGGCGGGTGTGGCGGCAAGGGCTTGACCCTCCACGGGACCATCGTAGGACACCCCGGTTGATCTCCCTGCGCGCCATCGGCTGATCAGCTACCTCCTCGACGCATCCTTACGCATGCTCCTCACACGGATCAGAGGCGGCCCAAGACGATCTCGGGGCCCCCGGCACAACGACCTTACGGGGCCGCCGGCACGACGACTAGCGGGCCGTCGCTCGCCGGCAGCGCGCCGGTCTCGAACGCACTCTGTGCGAGCCGCTCAACGTGCGCGAAGCGCTCCAGGAAGGCGTCGGCCGTGTCGAG
Organism: uncultured Solirubrobacterales bacterium; assembly: GCA_963784875.1. Lineage (GTDB taxonomy): Bacteria > Actinomycetota > Thermoleophilia > Solirubrobacterales > Solirubrobacteraceae > Palsa-744. The sequence goes on along the minus strand of CAWATE010000007.1, from coordinate 177,732 downwards.
GAAGTTGATGCGCGGCGTGCGGTAGTGCATCGGCACGACCCAGCGCGGCGAGATGCGCTCGACGACCAGCGCGGCCTGCTCGGCGCCGATCGTGGGACCGCCGCCGACGGGCACGATCAGCAGCTCGACCGCGCCGATCGCAGCCTCCTGCTCGGAGCGCAGCCCGCTCTGGCCGAAGTCGCCGAGGTGGCAGACGCGCAGCCCGTCCAGCTCGAACACGAAGATCGTGTTGGGCCCTCGGAGGGTGCCGGCCTGTCCGTCGTGCTCGGAGGCGATCGCGACGACCTCGCCGAGCGGCGATTGCAACGTGCCGGCGGTCGAGCGCAGGATCGTGGGGTCGCCGCCGATCGCCTCGACGCCGTTGTGATCGCCATGCTCGTGCGTCACCAGCAGCAGGTCGGCCTCCACGCCCGCGATCGGCGGGTAGTCGAACAGCATCCCGCGACTCACCGCCGGCGCCGACATGTCGGCGAAGGGATCGATCATCACCGCGTGCTCGGGTGTGCTCAGATGAAACGAGGACTGGCCGTACCACTCAACTCGCATGTTGCCCCTCCGCTTGGATGCGTTTCACGGTAGCGGTGTGGCTCGAGGCTCCCCCAGCTTCTCCGGGGACGACCGGGCCGGATCAGCCCGGTCGTCTCCGGACACCCACAGCGTGTGACGCCGAGAGCGTCCTATCCGGCGCGCGTCGCCGGGCTGTGCGGGGTGACGCCCGCGAGGCTCGCCACCGCCGCTGCGATCTTGGCCGGATGGTCGTAGGGCTGCATGTGCCCACCGTGGACCATCAGGAGACGAGCGCCGGGGACGGACGCCGCGAGGCGGCGGCCGTGAGCGGGGGCGACAAGCTCGTCGCCGTCGCCTTGGATCACGATCGCTGGGACGTGGATCGAGCCGAGGCGGCGATCGATCTGAGGAATGACGCCGTTGGCGGCGAGGCTCTCGCCCGCCCATGCGAGCAGGTTGCCGTGGGTCATGTTGATCGCGAGCACGCGGCGATGATGGGCCGCAGTCACGGGGAGCGGGTGAAACGCTTCGGCCTCAGCCTGCTTGACGGAGACGGTGATGAGCAGCTGGCCGAAGGTCGCGTTGGCGACCTGGCGGATGACCGGCAGCTGCAGGAACTTCACGAGGTGGGCTTGCGCGCGGCCGAAGGCGCCAAGGCGCTGTCCGGCCGCGGCAGCGTCGACGAGCACGAGGCCGCTTACTTCGCTCGGGTAGCGCTCGGCGAACCCGATGGAGATCGTGCCGCCGTAGGAGTGGCCGACGAGGATCGGACGCACGACGTGGAGCTTGTGGAGCAGCGCATTGATGACTTCAAGCTGGCGGGTGAACGGTACGTAGCCGCCGGAGGAGTAGCCGAAGCCGGGCCGGTCGATCGCGATCGTACGATGCCCGGCGAGCAGCGGGGTGACGTCTTCCCAGTCCTGGGCGGTGCCGGGCAAGCCGTGGATCAGCACGACCGGCGTGCCGGCGCCGGGGTGTTCGACGTAGTGAAGGCGGTACTTGCCGATCTGCGCGAACGAGCCGGCCGGCGCGGGCTCGGCCGGCAGCCGGCCATAGGTCCAGTTGAGCGCGACCACCACGACCGCGAGCACGCCCAAGAAGAGCAGCAACGCCCTTCGCATCGAGCCTCTTGCGCGCACAGGCGAAGGCTATCCGTCGTTCAGGACACAATCGTGAGCAGGACGACTGTGAACACGAGGTAGGCCGTGACGATCGCGATGCCGGCGGAGCGGCGCAGCCCGCGGTTGACGTACGCCAAGCCGAGCGCGAGCACGGTCATCGCGAGGTAGGAGGCGGCCACGAACGTCGTCGGCCCGGACGGGGCGCCGAGCCCCAGGATCGCAGTGGGGATCAACAGGCCAAGGAGGATGTTGAGCATGTTGCTGTTCAACGCCGTGCTGAGCACGGCCGCTCCGCGCCCGCGCGTGGCGAGATACACGGCCGCGACCGCGTTGGGGAGGCTCGTGACGGCGGCGAGCACGAGACCGCCGACGACGATTTCGGAAACCCCGCGACGGGTGCCGAGCTCAGCGGCGACGCGCTCCATCGCCACGCTCGCGCCCACGACGACCACCACGGCGCCGGTCGCGATCAGCGCGTCGCGGGCGCGCCCCTGTGCGGGGTGGATCGCAACGTCGAGCTCCATCTCCTCCTCGCTGACCGCCGCCACCAGCCAGCTCGTCCACGCCGCCGGCAGTCGCAGACGGGCCAACCGCTCGTGCCGTACGCCCAGGACCAGGGCGTACGGCACGAGCACCGCGAGCACCACGAGTAGGCCGCCCGCCGGGGAGACGGTCCCTGTGACGACGACCAGCGTCGCGGCGCAGACCCAAACGGCGACGGCGCCGGCCAGCTCGATCACGCGACGGTGCAGAGCGACCTGACCGGCGACGATCGCCGTGAGGCCGAGCAGAGCCGCGAGGTTGAACACGTTTGAGCCGACCACGACTCCCGCCCCGATGCGTCGATCGTGGCGGACGAGCGCCGTGACCGCGGCGGTGATCTCGGGGGCGTCGGCTGCAAGTGCCGCAAGCATGCCGAGCAGTGCCTCGGACAGGCCGAGGCGCGCTCCGACGCGCTCGAGCCGTGCCACGAGCACCCAGCTCGCGCCGATGCTGACCGCGGCGGCGAGCACGAAGACGGCGCCGAGCAGAGGGTCAGACACGACTATCCGGCACGTCCGCTCAAGGGCTCGATACCTCAGCCACCTGGAACCCGTGCTGGTCTGCGAGCCGGTACGCCGAGCCAGCCGCGATCACGAACAGCGCGGCGGCCATCGGCACACGCTGCGCGTTCTTTGCGTCGGGCATTCTCGGTCGTCCGATCACGCGACCGGCAGGTTATGGGATGCCCGCCGGCAGGCTCGGCAAGCCCAGCAGGCGCGTCTCGACGGCGTCGGCCGCGGTGCCGGCTCCTCCGGTGGCGGCGTAGGCGGCGGCGATCCGCCGTGCTCCTTCGTTGCACGTCATCGCCTCTCTTACCTTTGCCCGCAGGCGGTCGGCGCGCAGGCGCTTGGCCAGCAGACGCGTGCCGGCGCGGGCGACCTCGACGCGGCGGGCGACCTCGAGCTGGTCGCGGCCGAACGGGACCGCGCAAACCGGCACGCCGTGAGAGAGCGCCTTCTGCGTGGAGCCCATTCCGCCGTGGGTGATCGCGCAGGCGGCGCGCTCGAGCACGGCCCGATGGGAGATGAACCGCTCGACGTGCGCGTTGGCGGGCGATGCGCACAGCGGCCGGGTCACCGGCCGGCAGCGTGGCCACGACGGTGACCGGCTCCTCGACGAGCGCCTCCAGCGCAACCTGCACGAGCCGCCCGTCGTTTTGAAACTCGGTAGATGTGTTGACCAGCACGATCGGCTGCGTCGTCTGTTCCAGCCACGGCGGCGGCTCGGCCGGTGGGTCCCACGCGCAGGGACCGATCATGACCACGTTCTCGGGCCAGTCGCGCCGCGGATACTCGAACGGCTCGGCGGTCATGTACAGCAGCAGCGGCGCGCGGGCGAACCATTCCTCCACGCTCGCGAGCGGATCCAGGCCCGACCCGGTCGCGGATGGAGTTGAGCGCCGGACGCACCTGGCGTTCCACGGTGCCGAACACAAGCGGGCGGACGAGCCGGTCGCGCGCTCGGCCGAGCGGTCCGCGCGCGGGCGCGAACCCCGGGCCGTACGGCGGTGCGTCGCCGAGCGCAGCGCGAGTGGGTAGGGGCAGAACACCGCCCACGGCCCGCCCCAATCCTCGGCGGCCATCAGCGCTCCCCAGCTGTTGATGTCGACGAGCACGGCCTCGGGCTCGGTCTCGGCGATCGCCAGCGCGAGGTCGGGCGCGTCGTGTTCGGCACGGGCGCAGAAGGTGCGCGCGTTCAACCGCACCGACTCAAGCGGGCTGCGCGCACGCCAGTCGTCGTGCTCGAGCGCCTCGATCGAGCGGTCGATCGGCGCGGCGTTGAACCCGCGCGCCTGCATCAAGCGAGCTGCGAGGCGAGCGTGCGCAGCACGATCTCGTGTCCGCGTCGGTGCAGCTCGTCGAGAATCGGCGTCAGCGGGAACAGGTGGCTGCGACCGGGCGAGGTGTAGGCGAGGATGCGGGCCATCCGCACGTAGTCTCGGCCGGTGGGGCCACCAGGGCAATCGGGAATGTCCCTACCCCGTCCCCCGGTTTGCTCATCTCCACTAGGTTTCCGTTCCCCTGAAGCTCCTCGCGAGCTTTCACATACGATCGTGAAGGGACCTTCTTGCCACAGCGAGCATCCAGCAGCAGCAGCGCGGACGTGATCGTGGTCGGGGCGGGCCTCGCCGGGCTCGTCGCCACCGCCGAGCTGTGCCGACGCCGGCCGCAGGGTGATCCTGCTCGACCAGGAGCCCGAGGCGTCGCTCGGCGGTCAGGCGTTCTGGTCGTTCGGCGGCCTCTTCCTCGTCGACACCCCCGAGCAGCGCCGCATGGGCATCCACGACTCGCGCGAGCTGGCCTGGCAGGACTGGCTGGGCACGGCCGGCTTCGACCGCCCCGAGGACGAGTGGCCGCGCCGCTGGGCCGAGGCGTACGTCGACTTCGCCGCCGGCGAGAAGCGCGCGTGGCTGCACGAGCAGGGCATGCGCTTCTTCCCCATCGTCGGCTGGGCCGAGCGCGGCGGCTACCTGCGCGACCGGGCACGGCAACTCGGTGCCGCGCTTCCACGTCACCTGGGGCACCGGGCCCGGGCGTCATCGCGCCGTTCGTGCGGCGCGTGCGCGAGGCCGAGCAGCGGGGCCTGGTCGAGCTGCGCTTCCGCCACCGCGTCGACGAGCTGACCGTCACCGGCGGCGCGGTCACGGGCGTGCCGGCGATGTGCTCGAGCCGAGCGCCGTCGCGCGCGGGCAGGCGAGCTCGCGGGCCGAGACCGGCGAGTTCGTGCTCAAGGCGCAGGCGGTGATCGTCACCTCCGGCGGGATCGGCGGCAACCACGAGCTCGTGCGCAAGAACTGGCCGGCGCGGCTGGGAACGGCGCCGAAGAACATGATCTGCGGCGTCCCCGCCCACGTCGACGGGCGGATGCTCGCGATCAGCCGAGGCCGCCGGCGCGGACGCATCATCAACCCCGACCGGATGTGGCACTACATCGAGGGCATCCAGAACTGGAACCCGATCTGGCCGACACGGCATCCGCATCCTGCCCGGGCCCTCGTCGCTGTGGCTGGACGCGACGCGGCAAGCGCCTGCCGGTGCCGCTGTTCCCCGGCTTCGACACGCTCGGGCACGCTCGAGCACATCATGCAGACCGGCCACGACTACACGTGGTTCGTGCTCACCCAGAAGATCATCGAGAAGGAGTTCGCGCTGTCCGGCTCCGAGCAGAACCCCGACCTGACCGGCAAGAGCGTGCGCGAGGTGCTCAGTCGCGCGTCGGCAAGGGCGCGCCCGGCCCGGTCGAGGCGTTCAAGCAGCACGGCGCCGACTTCGTCGTCGAGCGCGACCTCGCCGCGCTGGTGCGCGGGATGAACGCGCTGACCGACGAGCCGCTGCTCGACCTGGCCGACGCTCGAGCAGGAGATCGTCGCGCGCGACCGCGAGATCGCCAACCCCTACACCAAGGACCTGCAGGTCACGGCGATCCGCGGCGCGCGCCGCTACCTCGGCGACCGCATCACCCGCGTCGCGCCCCCCACCGCATCCTCGATCCCGAAGGCCGGCCCGCTGATCGCGGTGCGCTTGAACATCCTCACGCGCAAGACGCTCGGCGGCCTGGAGACCGACCTTCCGAGCCGCGTGCTGCGGCGCGTCCGGCGAGCCGCTGCCCGGCCTGTACGCGGCGGGCGAGGTCGCGGGCTTCGGCGGCGGCGGCGTGCACGGCTACCGCTCGCTCGAGGGCACGTTCCTCGGCGGCTGCCTGTTCTCCGGCCGCTCGGCCGGGCGCGCCGCTGCGGTGGACGTTAGCTGAGCCGCCTACGGACCGCTCGTCTGCGCAAGAGCGGTGGCGGCGGCCTGCAGGCGATCGTCGCCCCAGAAGAGCTCGTCGTCGATCGCGATCGTGGGCACGCCGAACACGCCAAGCTCGTGGGCGGCGTCGGTGGCGGCTCGCAGCGCGAGCTTGATCTCGGGGTCGCGCGTCGCTTCATCCACTGCGCGCCGGTCGAGGCCGGCCTGCTCGGCGGCCTGCAGGACGTGCTCAGTAACGGCGAGATCGTGCCCGCCCGCGAACGCGTGGCGGAAGGCCGCGATCGTAAACGGGTGACCGTGCCCAACCTGGAAGGCGTAGGTCGCAGCGCGCATCGCATACAGGTAGTTCGTAGGCCAGGGGTCCGGCCAGCGCATCGGCGCAAGGCCGTAGGACTGCGCGCGACGCTCGACCTCGACCATCCCGGCCTGGCGCCCATCGGGATCGCCAAGCGCCCAGGACGATCGGCGGGCGAGCTTGAACAGGGCGCCAAGCGACACCGGTCGCCAGGCGACGGCCTGTGCCGCGAGAGCCTCGTGCAAACGCTCGGCCGTGAGATAGGCGAAGGGCGATCCGAGGTCGAAGTAGAAAGTGACTTGGGGCATCGTGTTCTAAAGCGATCTATCAAACCATGGGTCTGGCCGGTCGACGCGGGCGGCGACTCGAGCAGCCGGGCGAGTGGCCGCGATCGACGTCGAATCCAGACCTCAACGATCGCGCCGAGCGGTGACGAGACAGGCGAGGATACTCGAGCGGATCGGCCGCCCGAGCCGCTCGTACAAGGTCACGTTCGCGCTCTCAATGGCTTCGCGCTGCCCAGGCGAGAGCTGCGCCCAGAACGACATGGTGCCGAGCAGAGCGTTGAGCTCAGCGGCCGTGTGTTCGACCAGCGTCGGCTCCGCGGCGATCTGCACGTCTTCGAACAGATCGGCCGCGTAGTCGCGTGCCAGCTCGTAGCCGCCGAGCCACGCCCACACCTCTGAGATGTTCCCGCTGCGCTCGCGAACGCCCGCGAGCGTGGCCTCGAGCTCTCGATAGCGCGGCCAGCCCTCGGCCATCTCGGGCGCGACTTCGGTTATCGCGCTCGACAGTGCCTGCTGGTCCTCGGCGCTGCGCGACTCCTGCAACCCGAAGTACTGGATGAGCGCAAGCGTCCCGTCGGGCACGAGCGCGTCCGCTACGCGCCGCCAGCCGACGTCGGGATCGACCCAGTGGATCGCGGAGGCCGAGAAGACGACCCGGAAGTGCTCGTGGGGGAGGCTTGCGTCCTCGAGCCTGGCTTTCATTATCTCCAGCTGGCCCGAGCCCTGGAGTCGCCGATGGGCTAGCGCCGCCAGCTGAGCGCCCGGCTCGATCGCCGTGACGCGCAAGCCCCGGGCCAGGAGGCTGCGAGTCAGCTGTCCCGTCCCACAGCCGATCTCGAGCACCGCAGCGCCGCGCTCGAGTCCGGCGAGCCGGCAGGCACGGTCGATCAGCCCCCCGGGGTAGGTGGGACGGTGCCGGTCGTACTCGTCCGCCACCTGGTCGAAGACGCTGCCGTAGCTGCACTGCAATGCTCCGTCGGCCACGCTCACCAAGGTATGCAGCGCGGCCGACGGAGCGTTGAGCGATGCCAAGCTGCTCGAGATGTTTCTTCGCGGTTGCTGCACGGCGGTCAACGTGACGGCCTATGCAGCTCGGCTGGGCGGTAGGCGGCGCGCCCTGAGCCAGAGCACGAAGCCACACAGCGCGTAGAGGATGGCGATGGCGATGAGTGTGAACTTGATCGCCGAGCAAACGGCGGCGAACGGAGGGGCGAAGCTGCCACTGCTGCCGGCGAGCGTAAGCAGCAGTGCAACGTTTTCGCTCGCATCGAAGACCGCAGCGACGAGCGCGAAGAACGGGACGACAGCGCCGATAGCGGCCAGGCGCCGCCAATCGCGCACTCGTGCCATGTCGCGTACAGCAAAGCCAGCGAGCGCGAAGAACAGGCCGTAGGAGAGCATGTAGCCGTAGTCGAGCAGCAGCGAAAGGTGCGCTGCGCTGCGGCCTTTCGGTCCCCATTCAGCGATGATCTGCGCAGCACGAGCATGACTGCCGGCGAACTCGAAGTCGAGGATCGTTGGCCCATGCGAGAGATGCGAGGGATCGATCACTTCGAGGATCACCGTGAACGCGACGGTGGCGACGCCGAGCAGGATCAAGGCGCGCTCGCGATGCGCTGTGCTTCGCATTTCGACTCCGCTCATGCTGTGATCGTCGCCGAACGCACCCGCTGCGGCGCGGCTCCTCACCCCGCCCGCCGGTAGCGGATGTGCGTGGCGAGCGGAGAATGGAGCGCCTCGACCGGCTCGAGCCCGAGGGACTCGACTCCGTCGAACAGCCGCTCGCCGGACCCGAGCAGGACGGGGACCACGTCGAGCGTGAGTTCGTCGATCACTCCGGCGGCGAGCGCCTGACGGACGGTCGAGGCGCCCCCCGCGATGTCGATGCCATCCTCGCCGGCCTTCTCACGCGCCTGCGCGTATGCGGCGTCGAAGCCCCGGGTGACGAAGTGAAAGCTGGTGCCGCCCTCCATCTCGATCGGCTCGCGGGCGTGGTGGGTGAGGACGAAGACCGGCGCGTGGTAGGGCGGCTCGGAGCCCCACCATCCATCCCAGTCCTCCTCCCACTCCCCGCGGATCGGCCCGAACATGTTGCGGCCCATGACGTAGGCTCCGCGCGGTCGCATGAGCCAGCCCTCTGCCGTCGCGTCGGCGTCGTTCGCGCGCTCGTCGCCGAGGTGCCAGCTATGGAGCTCCCCGCCGCGCCTCCCCAGCGGATTCTCCCGGCTCTGGTCCGGCCCGGCGACGAAGCCGTCGAGCGAGATCGACATGTGGCACGTGGTGTCCGGCATCGGCGTCCTCCATGCAGCTGCGTTTTGCAAGCGCGAGCACCGTACCGCACGAGAAAGTGCTCGTTATCGCAGACTGCGATTCGTCCGACCAAGACGCTGACGCACGAAGCTCACAACCGCCAGCGCCCAGCCGTCGTGCATAGGCGTTTAGTTACGCTTCGGCGCGTGGAGCTGCAGCGGCGCATAGCGGAGGGGGCGGGTGAGTTCTTGCTGTTCGCGCTGACCCCACCGCGCCTGACGACCGATCCGGAGCAAGCCGGTCAGATCGCCGCGAAAACGCTGGAGCGCCTGCGCTCTGTGGGCCTCGACGGCCTCGTGCTCTACGACATTGATGACGAGAGCGACCGCAATCCCGAGGAACGCCCCTTTCCGTTCCTACCCACGATGGACCCAGCCGACTATCTCGCTCGCTATCTCGTCGGCTTGGAAGTGCCGGCCATCGTGTACCGCGCTGTCAGCAAGTATCCAGAGCAAGGTCTTCGCTCGTGGCTCAGCGAACAAGCCCCACACGCGCTGTCGGTGTTCGTAGGCGCGTCCTCTCGTGAGAAGGCGGTAGCAACCTCTCTGTTGCGAGCCTACGAACTCAGGACCGAGGTGCGCCCGGATCTCCTTCTCGGAGGTGTCGCGATCCCAGAGCGGCACACGCGCGGGCGCGGGGAGCATGTTCGTCTGCTGGCGAAGCAGGCGGCAGGTTGCTCGTTCTTTGTCACCCAGATCATCTATGACGTCAATGCCGCGAAGAACTTGGTCTCCGATTATCACTACGAGTGCGCCGCTCGTGACGTCAAGCCAGCACCGATCGTGTTCACGTTCTCGGTCTGCGGCTCGCTGAAGACACTGGAGTTCGTTCAGTGGCTCGGTGTAGATGTGCCGCATTGGATCGAGAACGAGTTGCGCCACGCGGACAACACCCTCGACGCGTCCTACGATCAAGCCGTCGCCACGGCCGTCGAGCTCATCGCATTCTGCCGGCGCGTGGGAGTTCCATTTGGGCTCAGCGTCGAGAGCGTCTCGATCCGCCAAGTCGAGATCGAGGCCTCCGTCCGCCTCGCCACCCGGCTACAAGCAGAGCTACGTCGCTAGTCCCTACGACCTGATCGTAAGCAGCAGCCGGCGGGCGATCCTCGATCCAGAAGAATGGCCTGCCGTCCTGGCCAAAGCCGTCTGCCTTCCCTTCGACTCCATCAGGATGGTGATTCCAACCTCGGCGCCGGGCTGCGAGTTATGCAGCGCCAGCCGAGGAGTCTTGCGAACAGAAGACCCATGGCGTCCAAGCCTTTACGGACGCGACCGCCGGCATATCGAAGGGCACCACCGCGCTTTCTTGCCGGCTCCATGCAAGACCGCCCACGAGCCCGATCCGCTGGCCGATCACGCTGCCCGAGGAGGGCGGCGCTTCCCTACGTGCCAGCGGCTTCACGCTAGTTGACGCCGCGGCCGGCGGCGGAAAGTGGAACCGGCCCGGACGCCCCGCATCCGACACACACCCGCTCGGCAAGAAGCTCCGTTGGGAGATGCCGACATAGCCGGCCTACAACAACACGAGACAGGCGTCGCGGCCTGCCCACCGCTTTCACCACCGCTACGACGGCCTCGCCTTCATCGCCACCGGCACGGTCGCTCTCAGCGCGGTAGACAAGCCACTGCCACGACACCGAGAAGTCGCCGCCGTTGTGCCAATGGTAGGACGACCGGGATGCGAGGAGTGGAGTAGTGTGTGCGGCCTCGTGCTTCACGCTGTCTTGTGTCTGTTGCCTGCGCTCGTGCTGGCGATACCGCTGCTGGCGCGGCATTATCCCGGTGAGCGTGTTCTGCTCGCGCTACGGCGTGTGGAGCCGACGCGGTGGCCGCGCGTGCGGTCTTGTGTGGCCCCGCATCGCCGCGTGGTGCTGTTGGCTGCGCGTGGGGGTCGCCTGATGGGCTCCTCGCTAGCTGTGCGCCCTCCGCCGTTCCAGCTCTCGGCGAGCTAGATCCTTCTTGCCCCTGTTCGGGGGTCGGCTGCTCGTCCCTGGAGAGCCTCTGCCGCGAACGCGCGTCCGCGCGTCGTGCGGTTCTCGGTTGGCCCATATAGGCACGTATGCGAGGAGCTTTCGATGTCCCGTCGTCTTATCGCCGCCACGCTCGGCGCCCTGCTGGGGCTGTGTGCCGTGGCGCAAGCACAAAGCAGCACACCGACTCCCGCGAAGGAGAGCGACAACCCGATCAACGATCAGGGCAGCAATTACAACTACCGCTCGAACATCACCAAGATCGTGCCGAGCGTTCACGGCCTGAGCCTCGAAGTGTTGGAGTTCGCCGACCGCTTGGTGCTGACCAATCACACGGGCAAGACGGTCACGGTTTACGGCTATCAGGGCGAAGCGTATGCACGGGTCATGGCTGATGGGACGGTGCAGGTCAACACTCGCTCGCCTGCCTACTACTTGAATCAGAACTTCTACGGCGATGTGAACGTGCCGTCCTCGGCGTCACCGACCGCGACACCGAATTGGACGGTGATTGATCGCACCGGGCAGCTTGAATGGCATGACCATCGCATCCATTGGATGTCCCCGGCGCCGCCGCCGCAGGTCAAGAACAAGGGCAAGCGCACCAAGATTTTCAACTGGCAGGTGCCGATCAAGGTCGGGGCAACCTCGGGGACGGTGGATGGTCAGTTGTTTTGGGTGCCCGAGGAAGGCACCAAGACCCCTCTCGCCGCGATCGTGGCGCTGGTCGTGGTCGTGCTCGCTGGACTCGCGTTCGTGTTCGCGGTACGCAGGCGCAGGCACGGGCTGCCCGGCGCGGACCCAGCAGCGGGGGCGGCGCCTGATCGAGGCTCGCCCGGCGAGTCCGATAGCTCTGTGAGGGAGGCGTGGTGAGTCCCGTGACCAATAAGGAGAACACGACGGCGAGTCCGCGCCAGAGTCGCCGACTTAGCGGCTCATTGGTGGCCGTACTCGTTGTGGGCGGTCTGCTTGGGAGTGCTCCGGCGGCGTGGGCGCACGCGCAGTTGCTTGGCACTTCTCCTGTGTCGGGCGCGACGGTGAAGGTCCAGCCGAAGGAGGTGGTCTTCGAGTTCAACCAGGACGTTGGCGGGACGCTCGGCGCGGTGCGGGTCTATAACGCGCAGGGCGACGAGGTAGATGACCTGAACGTCTCGCATCCCGACGGTAACGAGCACTGGATGGGCGTCGGGCTCAAGCCCGGCCTACCCGACGGCACCTATACGGGCACATACCGGGTGATCTCTGCCGATACGCACATCGTCTACGGCGGGCTGGTGTTCAGCATCGGCCATCCAAGCGCCTCCTCGAAGGTGACAGTGGCCGGGCTGATCGGCAAGAACGAGAGCGGCACAGTCACCAAGGTTGCCTTCGGCGTGGTGCGTGGACTGAACTACCTGACGCTCGCGCTGATGGTGGGGGGACTGGTCTTCCTGTTCTTCGCTTGGATGCCGGGCCTGGTGGCGGTCGCGGGCGCTGAGGAGCGCTGGTCGCTGGCTTCGCGCGTGTTCGCTTCGCGGCTTTGGCGGCTGTTCGTAGTGGCGATCGTGCTCGGGGTGATCGTAAGCGTGCTCGGGGTGCTGTTGCAGGGCGCGAGCGCGGCGGGAGTGTCGCTGTGGGCCTCGTTGAAAAGCTCGATCATCGAAAACACACTGGAAAGCCGATTCGGCAAGGTGTGGGGTCTGCGCGCGATCGACTGGCTATTGCTCGGCGCCGTATTGGTAGTGGCGAGGGCTATGGGTAAGGACGCGATCCCGAAGCTAGGAGCCAGTTCGCGGGGCACCGATGAGTTGGCGCTGACTCCGCGCCCGCCGCGTGTGATTCTCGGGCTGCTCGGGATCGGTGCTCTATACCTGGCGATCACCCCGGCGCTGGCGGGCCATGCGAGCATCGAGAGCCCGGTCGCCGTGTTCTTCCCGTCCGACGCTCTGCATGTGCTGGCGGGCAGCGTGTGGGTCGGAGGTATCGCCTGCCTGCTGCTTGCGCTGCCTGGTGCAACTCACCAGCTCGAGGGCGGTGAGCGTAGCCGGCTGCTGCTTGCGACGCTCGTGCGGTTCTCGCCGATCGCGTTGGGTGCGGTGGTCGTGATTGCCGTGACGGGTGTGATCCAGGCATACATCGACGTGCGCAGCATTCACGGGCTGTTGCACACGACTTACGGTGCGCTAATCATCGTCAAGGTCGTGCTGCTGGCCTGCCTGATCGGCTTCGGCTTCATCAACCGCGAACGTGTCATCCCGGCACTTGAACGCTTGGTGGGCGACGGGCAGTCGCCCGGTGGAATCGGGGCGTTGGCTCGCCGAACGATGCGCGGCGAGTTCGCGCTGATGCTGTGCGTGTTCGGCGTGACTGCCGCGCTCATCAGCTATGCGCCGCCGATCGACGCCGCGACGGGGCCGTTCTCAGTGAACACCTCGATCGGCTCGGCTGAGCTTGAGATGACCGTCGAACCCGCGAAGGTCGGGCTGAACACGATCCATCTCTACCTCATCAACGCCAAGACCGGCGCGCAGCTCACAGCAACCAAGGAACTCACAGCCACCGCCAAGCTGCCTGCTAAGGGGATCGGGCCGTTGGTGCTCAAGCCGATCGTGGCGGGGCCGGGACATTACGTCCTGAACTCGGCGGTGCTGAGCCCGGGTGGTACGTGGGATATCGAAATCATCGACCGTATCTCCGAATTTGAACAGTTCAGCCGCACGGTGAAGGTGCCAATCGGATGAACACGCCGAATCGAAGACATCTGAACATTGCGCTGATCGTCGGCGTTGTGGTGTTTGTAGGCGTCTCGTTCGCACACGTCCCGGGTTTGACGCTCGGGCTTGGCTACCTCGCCCCCGCCTTTTTCGTGTTCGTGCTGCTATGGCTCGGGCACTATCCGGGCGAGCGGCTGCTCGTGGCGCTCTCGCGCCGCACCGAGCGACGGCACGGCACCCCGACGTTCACGGTGCCCCGCCTCGCCTTGGGGCACATGCCTCGGGGCGGCAGCTTACTTGCGTCGGCGCTCGCAGAGCGCGCACCACCCCTGAGCCTTGGTTAGTCCAGTTTCTTTTCAGGCACTTACTCAGGAGGTACATCAAGCATGAAATCCAAGAAGTTCGCCATGCTGCTCACGGCAGGAGCACTACTTGTCCCTGCTAGCGCGCAGGCACATATCAGTCTGCATCCCAACACGATCCCTGCGGGCGCGTTTGCGACGCTCGACATGCGCGTGCCTGGCGAGCAGGAAGGCGCCTACATCAAGAAGGTCGATGTGTTGTTCCCGCAGGGCTTTACGGGCGTTGACTACGAAAACGTCCCCGGCTGGTCAACGAAGGTAATTGAAACGAAGCTGGCGACCCCGATCAAAGAAGACGGCGAAACGATCGACACAGAGGTCTCTCAGATCGTGTGGAGTTGGGTCGGTCCGCTCGGGAAGGTCAACAACGGCCAGTTCATCCAGTTCCCGCTCTCACTGGCGATCCCTGATAACGCGACCGGCAAGGCCCTTGAATTCAGGACCGTCCAGACCTACAGCAACGGACAGGTCGTCCACTGGATATCACCGTCGCTTGAAGCCGAACATCCCTCACCGCGGATCAACGTCACGGCCAAGGGCGGCGTGATCCAAGACATCGCGGGCGACGAGGCAGGCCCGACAGCGGGACAAACGGCAGGAAGCTCATCCACGTCCGCACCGGCACCTGCTGTCGTGAAGTCAGCGAGTAGCGGCGCGAGCAAGGGCCTTGGCATCACCGCGCTGATCCTCGGCGCGCTCGGCCTCATAGCCGGCCTCGGAGCGCTTGCGGCCTCGCGTCGCAAGAGCACTGTGTAGAGGATGGTCGCCTCCCGTCGTCTTCGGTGGTCGCTGATCTGGGCTCTGCGCAGTCGCGCTTGCTCTACCCGGCGACCGCCGAAGCCCACGGGATCGTTGGCTCCTGACCGCAACTACTCCGACTGAGTCGCATAGAATTGGTGTCGATGTGTGCAGGATGCGCAATGGCGGCAATGGCAGGCGCGTCTGGAGTCCGTTCCTGGCTTCAAGCGCATCACCTGACCTGGCTGACTCCCCGCCGAATGCGAGCAGCGACGGTGACGCTGTTCGCTATCGCCGTCTTGGTTTCGTCGATCGGGCTAAGCGGCTCCACCAGACCACCCGCCAAGCCCGTGCCACACCAAGCGCACATCTCCCTACGATAACGCTCCCGGCTCAGTAGCGAGAAAGAGTCTTACTATCTGCTCTTGAGCGGCTAGAATCGAGGTCGTGTCATCCGCAAGTGCATCGGAGTGGGCCGAGCACGCTCGCGCTGTGCTCGGCCAGGCTGGGCATCGTAAGGGCGGCGCGCGGAACGCAATCATCGACCTGTTGGCCGAACAGACGTGTGCGCTCAGCGCGATTGAGATCGAAGACCGGCTGCGTGAAAGCAAGCGCGGTGTGGCTCGCGCGAGTATCTATCGAATCCTTGATCTGCTTCAGGATCGGGGCCTGGTAGCGCATCTAGAGCTGGGCGAGAACATGACGCGCTACGAGCTGATCGACCCAGCCGGCGCGCACCATCATCACTTGTTGTGCGATTCCTGCGGGAAGCTGGTGCCCTTTGACGACGGGGACCTGGAGCGCTCGATCGACAGGCTTTCTCGTCGCCTGGGGTTCGATACGCATGAGCACGAGGTCATCCTCCGCGGCGATTGCTCGGCCTGTCACGCGTAGCCGTCAAGAATAAGACTCAGACTCAATACTATGTTATGGTTGCGCTCGCGCTTCCACCGGGGTGCCATTCGAGTGCTATCCACCACCTGATTGAGGTCGCCGATGAAGATCGCCGCACGAAGCTCTCTGCCCCGCCTACGCCTTCTCGCTGTCTCTGGAGCGATGCTCCTGCTGTTCGTGTTCTTGGTCGCTGGCTGCGGCAGCAGCTCCTCCTCCTCCGGGGCAAGCTCCTCTGCCTCGGCGTCCTCGGGCGGCGCCGCCTCGACCTCTCCGATCACGGCTGTCGCGGCCGAGAACGAGTACGCGAACGTGCTCGAACAGATCGGCGGCAAATACGTGAAGGTCACGGCGATCGAGAGCAACCCAAACACCGACCCCCACACCTACGAGGCGAGCGCAAGCACCGCACAGGCCGTCGCGGTTGCGAAGATGCTGATCGAAAACGGGGTCGGCTACGACACCTTCATGGGAAAGATCGGGTCGGCCTCACCCGGCTCCTCGCGGAAGGTCATCAACGTCCAGAAGCTGCTCGGCCTGCCGGAATCGACTCCCAACCCGCACCTTTGGTACAAGCCGACCACGATGCCCGCGGTCGCGAAGGCGATCGTGAGCGACCTTTCCGCGCTCGACCCCGCGCACGCGGCTTACTTCCAGGCCAACGACGCGGCGTTTGAAGCGTCCCTGCAACCGTGGCTGAAGGCACTGGCGCAGTTCAGCAAGCGTTATCCGGGCACGACGGTCGCGACGACCGAGCCTGTGAGCGATTACATGCTCGAAACGGCCGGGATCAAGAACTTGACGCCGTTCAGCTTCCAGGCGGACATAATGAACGGCACCGACCCCGCGCCGCAGAACGTGAGCCTCCAGGAAAGCCTGTTCTCCGGGCACAAGGTCAAGGTGTTCGTCTACAACCGGCAGGTCACCTCCTCACTGACCGAGACATTCCTGAAATCCGCTGCCCGCAACGGGATTCCGGTCGTCGGTGTGTACGAGACGATGCCGACCCCCGGCTATGACTACCAGTCGTGGATGCTTGCCGAGGTCAAGGCGCTGGAAAAGGCGGTATCTGAACACGTCTCGACTGAAAAACTGTGAACCCGGCGGGCGCCACGGTGAGCGAGAACATCCTTGAGGTGCAGGGCGTGGACGTGCGGCTGTCAGGCCGCACGATCCTCGACCGGGTGAGTTTCAACATCGCGCCCGGCGAGTTCACAGGGCTGATCGGATCAAACGGAGCAGGCAAGACGACGCTGTTCCGTGTGATCCTCGGCTTGCAGTCCGCGAGCGCGGGAGGCGTTCTTATTGCAGGACGCTCCCGCGCACGTGGACACCAACAAGTCGGCTTCGTCCCCCAGAAGTTCCTGCTCGACCCGGACCTACCACTCAGGGCGCGCGACCTCGTGGGCCTCGGTCTTGACGCGCACCGCCTCGGAGTGCCCCGTCCCTCCCGAGCCCGCCGTGCGCTAGTCGAGGAGATGCTTGAGGCGGTCGATGCCGCACGGTTCGCCGATACCCGTGTCGGGCGGCTCTCGGGAGGCGAGCAGCAGCGGATATTGATCGCGCACGCCCTTATCGCCCGCCCCCGACTGCTGCTGCTCGATGAGCCATTGGCGAACCTCGATCTGCGCAGCGCTCACGAGGTCGTCGCGCTGCTCGCCGATATCGCGCGCGAGCATCAGATCGCGATGTTGATCTCAGCGCACGAGATAAACCCCCTGCTCGGGGTAATGGACCGCATCGTCTACCTCGCCTCGGGCCGGGCTGTGAGCGGGACGACCGATGAGGTCGTGCGCGCCGACGTGCTCAGCAAGCTCTACGGCCACCACGTCGATGTGCTGAACGTCCACGGCCGGGTGCTGATCGTCGCAGGCGCCGGCGAGGACACAGACTTGGCCGGGCACGAGGTCGCCTTCCCTGACACAGAGATCGTCTCGTGAGCCACTTCCTGACGCCTGTGTTCGCACCAGGGTTCTTCCAGAGCGAAGCGGTACACATCGCGCTCGGTGTGGGCGCGCTGGCCGCGATCGTAACCGCCACGGTCGGGGTGTTCACCGTCATGCGAGGACAGTCCTTCGCGGGCGAGGCATTCAGTGACATCGGCACGACCGGCGGCTCCGGGGCATTCCTCGTCGGGGTCGGCCCCTTGTGGGGATTCGTGGTCGGCAACCTCCTCGCGGCAGCGGCGATGGAGACGATCGGTATCCAGCGCACACGCGGTCGCGACCTCGCCACCGGGATCGTGCTCGGCGCCTCGATCGGGCTAGCCGCGCTGTTCCTCTACCTCACCACCACCGAACAGAGCACCACCGGGGCGACCGTCACGATCCTGTTCGGCTCGGCGTTCGCGATAGCCAGCTCAACCGTCCCACTGATACTGCTCCTAAGCCTGCTCGTGCTCGGCTTGATCCTCACGCTCTACCGACCACTTTTGCTCGCCACCGTAAGCCCAGAGATGGCAGCCGCACGCGGAATCCCTGTCCGCACGATCGGGATTCTCTATCTGCTCGCGCTTGCGCTCGCGGCCGCGCTCGCGGCGATCACGATTGGCTCGATCCTTGGGACCGCACTGCTCGTCGGCCCGGCCGCCAGTGCCCTACGGCTTACCAAGCGTCCGCTGATGGCGATGCTCACCGCCGCTGGCCTTGGGATCGCCGCGATGTGGCTCGGGGTCGTGTTCGCCTACGACAGCTACGAATGGCCGCCCACAGGGCACGGCTGGCCGATTAGCTTCTTCGTCGTCACCATCGTCTTCCTTCTCTACCTCCTCTCCGGGTTGCCCGAGCGACGACGCAGACACAGCACGGATGCTCGCTATGCCCGGCCACCCCTGGATGCTGTCCCCGAGAGCCGATAGTCGTGTTCTCCGGGTTCATGGTCAATGCCTGGGAGGTCGCAAGCATCGTCGCGGTCGTGGCGGGCGTCGTCGGTTTCTTCACCGTGCTTCGGGGATCGGCGTTCGCGGCGCACGCGATCCCTAACGGGTCCTTCGCCGGCGCGGCAGGCGCGAGCCTGATCGGGGTGAGCACCCTCCTCGGGCTCGGCGTGTTCTCGCTTGCCGGTGCGCTTGGAATCGGGCTGCTCGGCCGCCGTGGTCGTCACGATGTCGCAACCGCCTTGGCGCTCGTGATGATGCTCGGCCTTGGCGCGCTGTTCCTAAGCTTCAGCGAAGAGTACGCACCCGCCGTCTACTCGCTCCTTTTCGGAGAGGTCCTCGGCATCTCTAGCAACGACATCGCCCCAACAGCGATCCTTGGCCTTCTCTGTATCGCCGCAGTCGCCGTGCTGTATCGGCCCCTGATGATCTCCTCGGTCCTCCCCGAGATCGCAGAGGCCCACGGCGTTAGCCGCTTCAGGATGGAGATGTTATTCCTCGTCGTGCTAGCGGTGGCGACCGCGATGACGGTACCCGTCGTGGGGACGCTGCTGATTTTCAGCCTGATGATCGGCGCTCCCGCCGCTGCCCGATCGTTTACCGACCGGCCACTCGTCGCGATGGCGCTCTCGATCGTCTTCGCGCTGCTCATCGTGTGGGTCGCAATCGCCGCCTCCTACGAAACTGATTACCCGGTCGGGTTCTTCGTCGGCACCGGCAGCGCCGTGTCCTATGCGCTCGGGCGCAGCTGGTCGGCGTGGCGAGCACGCCAGGCGCCTGCCGAGCAGAGCGCACGCTCCGAGCCCAGCTAGTCGGGAGGGCAGAAGCCGCAGGAATCGGATCGAACTCTCAGGGATGGCTCCAAGGTATCGCTGCCAGTACGTCACACGGCGAGGCCCAATCGCCGCAGACATAGCCGACCACCCGCGCGTGCTCGGCATCAAGGAAGCAAACGTGCTGACCCCGTTCTCAGCTTCCTCGCGCTACGGATTTTCGGCCCCGACCGCCTGCGCCTCCTGCACGCGGAACTCGCCAACGCCACCACGGCAACCTGGCGCGAGCGGGACGCCCCTCGCTACACAACGCAACCGAGCAGGAACTCGCCGACCTGCTCGCAGCGTTCGACGTGACGATCAGCTACGACAAGCCAAACCGGCGCCTCACGCTGACGGCGACCATCGGCCCCGGCCTGCTGCCTCCACCCGAAAACCACGACGACCGCCCGGAGGGGCGGTCGCTGATGTTTGGCATAGCGGGGGAGCGATTCGCTCCTATTAGCGACCTCGTCGTGCCCATTGTGCGAGCCGTCTCAGGATGGCCTTCGCGGGCAAGCCTTGGAGCATCGCGCCATACAGTTGACCGCCCATGGCAAGATGTATAACATCCTGGATTGCGATGACTGACATCTCGATTGATAGCACCCAGGCAGCCGACGATCTCCTCGATGCGCTTGGCGAACAGCTTGCGGCACAGCGAGAGTGCTTCACCATTGCAGTAGTCGGCGGCTCTGCACTGCTCGCGCTCGGACTTGTCTCTCGCGCAACAAGAGATGTAGACGTCCTTGCGATCGTCGACGGCGAAGAGCTCACTTCAGCGCAGCCGCTTCCTGCTGCTCTGGTTGGCGCTGCGCAGACGGTGGCCCGCGACTTCGGGCTATCCAAGGACTGGCTTAATCCAGGACCTACCTCGCTACTTGATCTCGGACTGCCCGAAGGCTTCTTCGAACGTGCGCAGCACCGCCACTATGGACCCGGGCTGGAGGTCCTGTTCGCGTCGCGTGTCGACCAAATCCACCTCAAGCTTTACGCCACAGTCGACCAAGGCACCGGCAAGCACCTCAAAGACCTCCAGGCGTTGGACCCAACCGAGCGAGAGCTGCTCGACGCCGCCAGCTGGAGTCAGACTCACGATCCCTCAGACGGGTATCGCAGCGTGCTTGCTCGCGTTCTCAACTACTTCGGGATTGACGATGGACCTCTCGGCCCTTAGACAGCGACTGAGCGACCAACTCGTTGCCTTCGCATGGGCCGAGTGGGCACAGATGGGCCTACTCGCCACACCGCACAGACGCAGTCCCTGGGCACAGGACCCCGAGGCTCTGATCGTCTTTACGCTCGAGATCGCTCGAGCCGAGCCACGCCTGTTTGACGAGCTTCTCGACTGGATGCTCCTCAACGAGCCACTGCTCAGCGTCCGGCGCCTGCGAGCAATGTGCATCGATGAGACCGACCGCACGCTCACGACAGCCACGCTGACGTGGCTTACTCGCCACCGTCCGCGAGCCAGGCTCGGTAACGGATCAAAGACACACGCCCCAGCAAAGCTCCAACCGCTGTTTCAACACGCGATCCAAATAAACCAACCCGACGAGGATTTTGCCGCCGCAGGCTGGTTGCGTCCGGTGCTCTCACCCTCCCATAAGTCTCAGCATCCCGACACCACCAGACCTATCAACCTAGCCTTTCGGCTCCGCCAGATTCTTGGCATAGGCATTCGAGCCGAGGTCGTTCGCGTTCTGCTGAGCACAGAGGCCCCATGGGTCAACGCCCAAGCGCTGGCCCGATCAACGGGATACTCCAAGCGCAACGTCCACGATGCACTCGCGGGATTGAGCTCCGCAGGGGTCGTCTCGGCTTTCACCGTCGGCACCGAACAGCGCTACACCGCTGATCGCTCCGCTTGGGCGGCCCTGCTCGGCACCAGACCCGACGAGCTGCCAGCTCACCGTGACTGGTCACAGCTGCTAACTGTCCTCAGGCAAGTGCTGCGGTGGGCCGAGCAACCCGAGCTCGCAACCATGTCTGACTATCTACGCTCAAGCCGGGCCAATGATCTACTCGAAATCATGAGCAGCGACCTAGCCTTCGTCGGTATTCCCACAGACGCCGGCCGCTCAACCCACGACACATGGCGCGATCTGCAAGAAGTTATCGAGCGCCTGCTCGCTGTTATAGGCGCTGAGCAAGATCGCTAATGCGGCTATAGCGGGGGAACGATCCGCTCCCGTTAGCGACCTTGCGGTGCCCGTCGGTCGAGCCGTGCCCGGCTGGCCTGGGTCGTAGCATCGGATTCG
This sequence comes from uncultured Solirubrobacterales bacterium, assembly GCA_963784875.1. GTDB lineage: Bacteria > Actinomycetota > Thermoleophilia > Solirubrobacterales > Solirubrobacteraceae > Palsa-744. The sequence continues at coordinate 156,319 of CAWATE010000007.1, read as the reverse complement.
AACCTGCGACCTTCGGGTTATGAGATCGCCCGGACCGGGGCTGACTGGGTCCTGGAGGCCCGGGTTTGCTGGGTTTCGGTACTCATGCTGTGGCCCAGATCCGCTCATATTGGAACGACGATTGGAACAACGGCCGACTGCACGGTGGCGAATGGTTGAGCGTCGGTCTCCCCCGATAAGAACTCTATGAGTGGCCATCGAGGACAGCGCGACCCGTGAGACGCTTTCGATCCATACGGGCGCGTCAGGGTCGATGAGCCCTGCGAGGGCAAGCATGTCTACGTAGTGGACCGCCAAGGGCTTGCGGATGATCGTCTCGTGGTGGGCGAGGCGGTTACGAAACGGCACGAGCTTGGACATGAGCGCCGCGACCTCAGCGCGGTCGCCGGACCCGGCTGGGAACGCATGATGCAGATGGGAGACCCATAGACGGGCGTACTTCTTGTCAAAGAGCGCGCGCCAGAAGCCGAACCCCAATCCAGCGACGACGCGACCCCGCGTCGGCTCCTTGCGTTCCCGGCGTATCCGGCGATCGTTTCCTCGACGTCTGCGGGACGCTTCATTGAGGATGGCAGAGTCACAGAGCCATGTCTGGCCGAAAGCAGCGGGGGCGACCGCGGGCTCAAACACAGCATCGATCGCGTTGCGCAGCGCCACCTCAACGTGATGAAGCGTCTCGAACATCGCCGCCGAGATCCGCGCGTTCCAGACGTACAGCGCGATGGCTCGCTCGTGATCGCCGCCGGCCTCAGCGAGATACGGCTCGAAGCGAGCTTCGGTGATCCATTTCGTTACTTGCGCTGGCTGCATCGGCAGACGTAGAGTTCAAAGCGGGCGTGCGCTAAACTTGCTGGTGTATGCCCCAGGTAAGGCTCTCCCGCGTCGGCGGTGATCCCCCTAGGGCTCCGTCGTTTCTGGGCAGTGGCCTCTAGATCATCCAGGAGCCTGTCGAGAATCGCCTCGTCGCCCTCGGCCTTGCGCACAAGCAACGACGCAAGATCACGCTCGTCAGGACTCGGCAACTAGCCTATCTCGCAAGACCGGCGGCGAGGGCTTTCGCGGCCCGCACGAGCAGCAAGAGCTTTGACTAGCTTCAAGAATGCCGAGGTCAGCACAATCTCGGAGTCGTCATTGAATAGCCATGTAGCTGCCGCGACCGCCGGCTGGCAAGGCAAAGGCTGCTCCAACTACTCGCTCTGTAGCGTCCCACATGAGCATATGGCCACAGCTTGGCCACGTCTCTATGATCGCGCACTCGGGGAGTTGATCGATAAAGCGCGACGTGCGAGCACGGGCGATCCGATCTCTGTCCCCCCAAGCGACGCGAACTGGGATATCGCCGGGTATCTCCTGGCCATCCATGAATCTCAATCGGCGGGTTTGTCTGAAGTGCTCGGGGAAGCTTGGACGCGAGTACCGTCCTCACCATCTCTATGGCAACGTCAATCGGGACACTTTGTGGACGTGTTGATACTTGCCGCAAAGACAGTCGCCGCCCTACCTTCGGGATCTACCTCGCGATCGGAAACGCCGTGCCGCAAGGGACCAGGACCCACGGCTGGACGACGGCCATACTCGCGTTCAAGATCCACTTCGGAGACCGGCTACCCGACTAAAACCATCAACCCCCGCCTACACAGATAGACGGACACCCTCGCACGCGGTTCCGGCGGCTTTGAGCCGCGGGCCGCTATGGCGTCGCAGGTTCTTCACCCAGCCGTCGGGGGCCTTTTTTGTGTTCACGCGCGAGTTCTTCCTCTTCCTGTTCCTTGGTGGCCTGGCTCACCACTTTGCGCAGGCAGTCGTTCATGATCGCCTTGCGGTTGTGGCTCTTCAGGTTGACGCCGCGCGTGCTTACGTGGTTGTGGGCGTCTGGCTCCGGGAGGTGGATCCCGTGCCTGCGCGCACAGGTCACGACCTCTATGAGCTGGTCGTGTTCTTTCGCCGGTGCGGCCGCTGCTTGCGTGGGGGACTGCGGCGGTTCTTCGCTTGGTTTGGCGCTCGTTCCTTCACGCGCCCCTTCGGCTTCGCGTTCTTTGGCGGCCTTGCCGATGACGGTGTGGTAGCAGGCGCTGAGGGCGGCTTTGCGGCGCCGGCTTTTCAGGTTGACGCCGCGTGTGATGACCTTGTTCGCGGCGGTCGGTGGGGGCAGGTGGATTCCGTGCCGGCGTGCACAATCGACGAGTTCCACGAGCTCCGAATGCTCCTGTCGGGCGAGCTTCGCTTCCCGCGCCGATGCCTGCGTAACCGGGTTGGACGTGCTTCCGCATGCCGCCAGCCCGGTGCACGCGAGCGCGAAGAGCAGCGATGCGAGCGCAGGGTAGCGGCCACCGTGGGGACGTCTTTCGGTGTCCTGCGAGGTCGGTGATCCATTCGTCATCGGTGCGATTATCCAGATCCCGGGTCAGGGCGCATCCGCTGTGAGCGGCTGATGCCCGCGCGACAGCACTGTGCCCTGGAGCGCGCTTGCTTGAACCGCCGAGAGCAAGCGGATTGAGGTCCCGAGCGGCCGGCTACGCTCGCCGCCGCCGGTCGACAATCGACTGTTTCCGATTCCACCCTTGGATCGACATAGGCTGGGAGTAAGCTCGGCAAGGCGAAGATGGCAAACGATCGTATGTGATAGCGTACATAGCTATGAGCGAGAGCATCGAGTCTGCGACCATCGGGACACGCGTGCGCGCGCTGCGCGAGTCCTCGGGTTTCTCGCTGCGACCTGGCCGCGCGCAGCCAGATCAGCGCGCCGATGCTCTCCCAGGTAGAGTGCGGCGAGACGAGCCCAACGTTGGCGGTCGCGCCAAGATCGCCGCGGGCCTGAGTTGCGACTTTCGCAGCTTTTGCGCTTGGACGAGGACGGCGCTGTCACGATCGTGCGCGCCCACGACCGTCAGCACGGCGGCAACGCCGAGCGCGGACATCGCTACGAGGTCATGGCCGCGGCGCGCCCGGGACAGCGCTCCGAGCTCTCTCTGCACACGCTCGCCCCGGTGGCGCCACCGGCGCGCTCGACGACCCGCCGATGCACGAGCCCGGCAGCCGCGAGACCGCGCTCGTCCAGGGCGGCGCGGTGATTCTCGTCTGCGACGGCGAGCGCCACGATCTCGCCGAAGGCGACTGCGTGACGTTCGACGCGGATCCGCCACACCACTTCGAGAACCCCACCGGCGCTGACGCGAGCTTCCTTGCCGTCGTCAGCGCGGGCCTGCGCCGCAGCTAGAAAAAGGAGACCCGATGCCCAAGACCCTGTGGGCAAGCACGCATTCCCTCACTAGGCCGGGCTGCACGCGGCGGGTGTGCGCGCGGACACTGCATCTTCGAGCATGCGCCCGGGCTCGTGGGCACCCGCCGCGACGTGCTCGTCTCCGAGCTATCCGGGAAGGGCACGGTGATCGAGAAGGCGCGCGAAGGGGATTGGAGCTTGACGACGACACGGCGCTGCGCATGGCGGAGCGCGTCAAGCAACTCGAGCACCGCGGCTTTCAGTTCGGGGCGGCGGATGGGTCCTTCGAGCTGCTGCTGCGCAACGAGGCTGGTGAGTACGAGCCGCTGTTCCGGCTGAGTCATGGCGGGTGATCGTGGAGAAGCGCGCCGACGGGCGCGTCGGCAGAGGCGACGATCAAGATCCTCGTTCACATGGAGGATGGTGAGGAGCGCCGTTATGTGCGGACGGCTGAGGGCAACGGGCCGGTTAACGCGCTCGACCGTGCGCTGCGCGACTCGATTGGTGAGTTGCACCCGCATTTGCGCGATATCGAGTTGGTTAACTTCAAGGTGCGGATCCTGGACGAGGATAAGGGCACAGGCGCGGTTACGCGCGTGCTAATCGATGCCTCCGATGGGCAGCGTGTGTGGGGCAAGATTGGGGTCTTGGAGAACGTGATCGAGGCTCGTGGGATGCGCTCGTGGACTCACTGGAGTACGGAGTGCAGGCTGACGGCGCCGGCGGTGGCGCGCCTGGCGGAGATCGTTCCGATTCACCCCGACGCGGCGTAGTGATTGAGCCGATCCCGGTAAAGGAAGCCAGGTCGTCCGTGGATGAGCCAATCCCGCTCGCGCGTACCGTGCTCGGGGAGGCGGAGGAGCGCGCGGTGATCGAGGCGCTGCGCTCCGGTCAGCTCTCGCTGGGACCGCGAGTGGGGGAGTTCGAGCGGGCGTTCGCCGCGCGCGTCGGGACGTCGCACGACGAGCGAGGGGGGATGTGTGCGAGGACGTCGCCGCGCGCTCGCTGGCACTGTCTTTCTTCCCGGGGCTACGCGGGGAGCAGGTAGAGCGAGTGGCCGATGGCTGGCGGCGGCTTTCGGCGCCAACCGTTCCAAATAGCGCTTGCGCTTCCGATCGCTTGCCTCACTGACGGGCTTCTGCTAGGACCCTGGAGCCTTCGCGTGGCGGAGGAAAGGCCGGCGCCGGGGCGTCTCCGCTTGAAGACGAGCGCCCCGGCGTCGGTAACCAACCCTCACCGGCCCGGAGCCGGCTGGGTAGGCCCATCATAGCCAAAATGCCTGCTAAGCAGAGCAATGGCGCCGCTTTGCCATGGCGATCGGCGCGCGCCGGCTCACGGCGTCGGTACAGAGGCACCCTCAGGATACAGAGCTCCAGAAAAGCGGTGACCGCGCACCGAAGCTGTATTATAACCGCGAGCAGATGGTCGGATCCGTCCCATTAACGGAAACATCCACGCAAGCTTGGGGCCCGCATCAATAGTGGGTGGGAAACATTGATTTACTTCCCGCTGGTAGCTGGGTACCCTATTTCTGTAGCTGCCGGGCAGTTGTCGGCCCGCATGGATGGGGTAGGACATCCTGGCTTGTGGCTGCGAATACAGGGAAGGCCACGCTGGCGCGTCTCTGCTTGAAGACGGGCGGGCTGGCGGTGGTTGACTAACTCTTAGGGAAAAGGAGTAGTGCAGCGTGAAAACCATAAAGCGCGTCAAGATCGGCGGGCTCTGCCTGATGAGCTTCGGCTTGATGGCGGTGTTCGCATTTGGGGCGGCCGGGAGCGCTTCGGCTGCGTCATTGTTATTCGTACCGCACAGCGGCAAATTCCCCTATCACCTGACCGGCACGGGTGGCGCAGCCATCCTGGAAACGTTAAGTGGTACAACAGTTGAAGCGGCGAGCACGGACGTGTTAACGCTCGTATTAACTTCGACCTTAGCGGACGTTCGCATCGAATTCTTAAAAGCGAAATCAGGATTTTTTCCCTGTGGTAATGATGGCAAATCCGAAACGATCTTAACCACCCTCGTGGCGCACCTCGGGTTCGCCGATCCGGGCAACAAGCCGGCCGAGCTGCTGTTAGTGCCGAGCGGCTTCGAATTCACATGCGCCGGCTTCGTCAACTCCAAAGTAAGGGGCGCGGTAATCGGAGAAATCACCAAACCAGCGCTGAATACAGCATCGGAAGAACTGGGCGTCTCGTTCAAACAGACCAAAGGCGAGCAGGAATTCACCAAGTTCTTACTCGGTAGCACCACGTTGGAAAACCAGTTCGAGGAAAGCTCTATTAACGGCGGAGCATTCGAAAAATCAGGGCAATCTGGCAGTGCGACTGTCAAAGCGACAGCAGGACAAGGAAAATTCTTACTGGTATCGCCGTAAAGTACAAGAGGATGGTGCCTGGTTGACGCCGAGCGCCTCAACGCGACACCGGGGCCGCCGCGATCGCGGCGGCCCCGGATTCTTCTGTCGCTTGCAGGAATGCAGTCTTACCGGGTTCGAGAGGAACTAGGAGAAGTGGTCACAGCGTGAGGCAGATGAGAAATGGCGGCCCCAGGCCGTGGGCGGCGGCGTGCAGGCGCTCTGGCAGTGATCCTTGGCCTGACCGGCGCGTTTGCAATGCTCTCCTCGTCCGCAGGGGCCCTCGAGACGAGGTCGGTCGAAACCGGCTTCGACCCCGACGGGACATCCAAGCGTTCCATGGTCGCTGGCCTTCGATCAGGGATCTCACAGCCTCTACGTGGCCAGTCTCGACAATCGCATCGAGTGCTTCGACGGCGGGCACGAACCGGCGCACGAACGAGAAACCGTTCAGCGGCTCCTCGGCGGCGATCGTCGAAGGCGAACTCGCCGCATTCAGCTTTTCCCAGATCGCCAACCAGCTCGCCGTGAACTCGAGCACCCACGATCTCTACGTCATGAGCGGCTCCCCGGGCGTGGCCGCCTACCAGGCGAGCGGCGAACCGGCGAACTTCACGGCCGGTCCGGCGGCCGGTACGAACGTGCTGCTATGTGAGCGAAGTCTCGACCGGCGTTCAGATCTTCACCGCGGCCGGCGAACCGCTCACCGCGATCCCGGCGGCCGCCGGGCACTGCAACCTGGCCGTGAACGCGCAGGGAGACGTGTACGCCAGCGCTCCAAACGGGCCGGTGGAAGAGTTTTCGCCGTCTATCTTTCCCGCTCACGACGTACGGCTCGGCCGGCGTGGTCGACGCCAACGCGTCGCTCAGCGTCGCGATCGATCCGACCGACGAACACCTGCTGGTCGACGAGGGCAGCCAGGTGGCCGAAATACAGGGAAGCTGCGTCTGTCCCACCCACAAAAGAAGGGAACTACAGTGAGACCCACAGAGCTGACGACCGCGACCCCCGCTTCCACGGCGAAGGCAGGTCTGCGCGTGTCGCTCGGTGGTCTGCTCTGTGTGCAAGGGAGTGGTGCGTCTGAAATCGGACGTGGGATGGGGGTGTTCTCCGTGCGCTGGTCAGGGCGAGCATTTCATCCGTTTTCACGGCTGAAATGTTGCGTCCCTGTCCTGCTCTGCGCCGTGGTCGGGCTCCTTGCCTTTACTGGCGCCCCAGCGCTGGCGGCCGCCCCGGAAGCCCCGGAAACGAAGCCGGCGACCGTCGACACGGCGACGACAGCGACCGTGCACGGGGTGCTGGACCCCCACGCGGCGAGCACGGAACTCGTGGTGGAGTACATCTTCTTCTACGCTCCGGGTGGCGCGGCATGCACCGAAGGGTCTGTGGCTCCGGAATCTCTCGGGATGGCGACGGGCAAAGAAGCAGAAAAAGTCGAAGTCGCCCTGGCGGGCCTGCAACCGAATGCGCACTATGAGGTCTGCCTGGCGGCGCGCAACCCTGGCGAAGAAGCATGGACCGTCGGCAACGCCGTGCCGTTCACGACACCTCCTGCACGGCCCGCGATCGAAAGCCTATCCGCCGCGAACGTCAAGACTTCTGAAGTGACGCTCGAAGGAGTCGTCAACCCGAACAACGAGGCCACGGAATGCGAGTTCCAGTACGGCACCGTGAGCGTCTCTGAAAACACCTGGCCGTGCAAGCCGGAACTCCTGAAGGGTTTCGGCGGCCAGGGCGTGAGCTCCACGAAGCTCAACGAACAGGGGCAAACGGTGGAAGCGATCGCTGGCCTGTCGGAAGGCACGACCTACAAATACAGGATCCTCGTCAAAAACGAAGCTGGGCCGGCGAGCAAAGAAGGCGTCTTCCAGACCTTTGAAACCCCCGAAGCGCAGAAAGCGACCGCGGTGAGGGCCGCCACCGCGATATTCAACGGGGTCCTGAACCCGAAAGGCGAACGTAAAGAAGAACCGGGCTCCTATGAATTCTTATACCGGCAGTCGGCCACGGAATGCCGCTACGTGCTGAGCGCGGGCCAAGAACGGGAACTGGAAGCAGAACACCGCACGGCCGAACTGGAAGCAGACCGCGCCAAGGCCGCGGAAAACAAGAACACCGCTTCGGAAGCGGCGACGGGAGCGAAGGAAGAGCCGGTCAAAGCCGAAGCGACGGGCCTGCTACCGGGGACCCAGTACACGTTCTGCCTGCTGGTCCGCGACGCGTCCGGCGCGGAAGCCGCCCTCGGCGCGCAGGAAACGTTCACGACGGGCGCGGCCGAACCCAAGATCGAAGGCGCGGGCGCGAGCGATGTGAGGGACACCTCGGCGACGCTGCAGGCACGGATCGACCCGGGCGGCGCCCTCACCACCTACACGTTTGAATACGCGCCCGCCGGTGGCTCGTTCATCGCGGTGCCCGGCGGCAGCGGGACCGTCGAAGGGGCCACGAGCGTGCCGGTCAGCGCGCATCTGCAGGGCTTGAATCCACGCTCGGAATACCTGTTCCAGGTGGTCGTGGGAAACTCGGTCAAAACGGTCACCAGCGAACCGGTGTCGTTCACTACGCAGCGGACGGGTGTCCCGTTCTCGCTCGCGGACGGGCGCGAATGGGAAATGGTTTCGCCGCCGCAGAAACAGGGGGCGCAGCTCGAACCGCTTGCAGAAGGGATCATCCAGGCGGCCGCGGACGGGGAAGCGTTCAGCGGAGAGAGCGCTTTTGAGCCGATCGAAGGCGAAGCGGTCAGCGCGTATGGGTTCTTTGAGGATGATTTCTTCGGTCGCGGTTCGACCGGGTGGGTGTCCCGCACGATCACACCGCCCCACAGCGCCGCGGGAACGGTGCCGGTCGGCAACGGACAGGAATACCGCTTCTTCTCCCAGGATCTGTCGAAGGCGATCCTCCAGCCGTTCGGGCAGACGCCGCCGCTTGCGCCGAACGTGAGTCAGACAACCGTCTATCTGCGCACCAACTTTTTGAACGGGGATCGTGGCGATCTGTGCTCCACGGGCTGCTTCAAGCCGCTGGTCGAAGACGGGAACGTGCCGCCGGGAACGCCGTACGGCGGGGAAACCACCGGGGCGTGCAAGAGACCACGCTGTGGCCCGGAAGTGCTCGGGGCCACTCCCGATCTCGGTCATGTGCTGCTCGCCTCTCCGGCCGATTTGACGGGTGACGCGCCTGCTGGAGGGGGCCTGTATGAGTGGTCCGCGGGCCAGCTTGCGTTCATCGGCAAAGGAACGATCGGGTCAGCGCTGGAAGGTGAGAAAATGGTGAGGCACGCGATCTCGGACGACGGCTCACGGGTCTTCATCAACGGGTCCTATGAAGGCGTCGAAGGGTTGCTGATGCGCGACGCGGCGACGGGCGAAACAATCCGCCTCGACGTGCCGCCGGCGTCTCCCGGTCAGCCGGAATTTGAAACGGCCAGCGCGGACGGGTCGAAGGTCTTCTTCACCGATGGGCCACCTCACGGCTTCGGCGAAGAAAGCGAACGCTCGCTCTACGAGTACGATCTCAGCGCGCCGGTGGGCAGTCGCCTGACCGATCTCAGCGTCGCCGAGAACACTGGGGAACAAGCGGGGGTCACCTCCGTGATCGGCGCAAGCGAAGACGGGTCGTACGTCTATTTCGCGGCGACGGGTGCGCTCACGCCGGGCGCCGTGCGGGCGCCGTGCAACGGCGGGCGGCCATGCATGAACGTCTATGTCCGCCATGCCGGTGTGACGAAGCTCGTCGCCGCGCTGAGCGGCGACGATTCGCCCGACTGGCGCATCCTCCCTTCCAAGTTGACCGCGCGCGTATCTCCTGATGGCCGCTGGTTTGCCTTCATGTCCAATCGCGAACTGGCCGGCTATGACACGACGGACGCGGTGAGCGGTAACAAAGACGAGGAGGTCTACCTGTATCACGCGGGTGCTGACAGGCTCATATGCGCGTCTTGTAACCCGACCGGCGCACGGCCCTCCGGGGAGGAATACGGGTCGACGCCGCGCCTTGTGACCGGTGACCGGGTCTTTGACTCTTCCACATGGATTGCGTCGAACGTGCCGCCGGTGACACGCTTTGAATTGACCGCCGACGCCTACCAGTCGCGTTACCTGTCCGATGGCGGCCGCCTGTTCTTCGACAGCCACGATGCGCTGGCGCCACAGGATGTGAACGGCACACAGGACGTCTATGAGTACGAGCCTCCTAAGAGCGTCGAAGAAGCGCCTCCAAACGATACGTGCAGCACCGAATCATCGAACTATAGTCCTCGCTCCGACGGCTGCGTCAGCCTCATTTCCTCGGGTGAATCCAGCGAAGAATCGGCGTTCCTGGACGCCAGCGAATCGGGAAGCGACGTGTTCTTCCTGACCTCCGCGGGCCTCGCGCAACAAGATCTCGATGGCGCGCGCGACATCTACGATGCCCGCGAATGCGGCGTCGATCACTCGCGCTGCTTTCCGCGCCAGCCGGTCGCCGCGCCCCCGTGTGAAAGCGGCGACGCGTGCAAGGCGGCTCCCTCGCCCCAGCCCTCGCTCTTCGGCTCACCGGCGAGCGCGACGTTCTCGGGCACGGGGAACGTGACCTCGGCGCCTACGCCAAAAAAGGTTACGAAGGGGGCCAAATGTCCCAAAGGCAAGGCCCGTAGCAAGCACGGAAAGTGCATTAAGGCAAGGAAGAAAAAGAAAACGAAAGCTAGGAAGGCAGCAAAGAGAGCCACCAACGGCCGGAGGGGCAACTGATGAAAACCCGAGTGCTCCAACTCCCAGTTGCAGGCAAGCTCACTGGTCGTCGCTCACCACACGCTCATGGCGTAGCTGGAATCATTACCGGTGTCTTGGCCTTTGCGATCCTCGCTTGCATCGCAACGCCGGCCGTCGCCGCGCAGCCCTGGTGGAAGCTGCACGTCGATACCGCGCCTGCGACGATGCAGCCGGGGTTGGCCGTCAGTGAGGTCCAGGAACTCACGGTTCAGGGGACAAGCGGGACCTTTGTGTTGAGGACCAGGACTCCGACGGAAGTGCAGCGCGAATTTCCGGGCAACGTCACCCGTCAGGAATTGCAGGAAGGTCTTGAAACAATGTTCGGCCAGGGTAACGTGGAGGTGTCCAGCGCAGCGGGAAGCACGCCGGGCGCCGCCTCGTTCAGAATCGTCTGGACGGGAGAATTGGCCGACGAGCGGATCCCTACCCTCCAGGTCGCTTTCGAAACTGGGAACAGTCACGTGGAAGTCAGCCAGATCAAGGCGGGACGCAGCGACGCGACCCTTATCCTCACCGCGGCGAACGTGGGCGACGTCGACCTGACTGGACCGGTCACGATATCGGTCAAGCTCCCGCCCGGGATGAGAGCCCTCCCTGCGGTCAGCGGCGCGACCGGATTGGAAGATTCCATCCCGCTCGCCTGCTCCGCGGGCGCGCTCACCTGCACCTACACCGGCAAGATAGCGCCCTACGACCAGGTGCAGATGTACGTTCCCGTGGACATGTTGCCAGGCGCGACGACGGGAGAAAAGGTGGAACTGCTCGCCAGCGGCGGAGACGCGGCGCCGGCCGCTGTCGCTCGCTCGATGAGCATCGGCAGCTCATCCTCCGCGTACGGTGTAGAGAGCTACGACATGGCCCCCGAAGAAGAAGGTGGCGCCGTCGACACGCAGGCCGGCTCCCACCCGTTTCAGCTGACCACGACGCTTACCTTGAACGACACGCTGGTCAACAACGGCAACGGCAGATATGTTCCTGAATCGTCGGAAATGCCCAAGGACCTCGTATTCAAGCTGCCGCCCGGTTTGATCGGCAATCCGACGCCCTTTCCACAGTGTCCTCTCGCACAATTCGATCACGCGATTAGTGCGGGCGCGAACGAATGCCCGGACGATACAGCGGTCGGCGTGGCGGCGGTGACGATCTCCGTGAACGCGGCCACGGGTTTCAGCTTTTACACGATTCCCGTACCGTTGTTCAACCTCGCGCCATCGCGCGGAGAGCCCGCTCGGTTCGGTTTCATGGTTCGTGGACTCCCGGTGTTCCTCGACACTTCCGTGCGCACGGGAGGAGACTACGGAGTGACCGTGAAAGTCACCAACATCACTCAGCAGACGGTGTTCGTCGCCAGTCGCGTGACGTTCTGGGGCGTTCCCGGCGACGCTCGCCACGATCAGGCCCGTGGCTGGGGCTGTGAGTATGACGGGTTCTTCTCCCTATTTATCGGTCATGGGTGCTCGGCGACTCACGCGAGCGCCCCGCCGTCCCTGCTTGAGTTGCCGACTTCCTGCACCGGTCCCCTGCAGACGACGATGGAAGCGGACTCCTGGCAGAAGGAGGGTACCTTCCTCTCGGCGGCGCCCATCTCGCCGCTGCCCGCCCTGGATGGTTGTAACGCACTGCCGTTCAACCCCTCGATCAGCGTCACTCCCGACGGGCAGGGCGGCAGCACTCCGACGGGGCTGACCGTCGGTATCCACGTCCCCCAGGAAGTCAGTCTCGACGCCGAAGGACTCGGTGAGGCCGACGTGAAGGAAACGACCGTTGCGCTGCCCGCCGGTGTCGCGCTCAACCCCGCGGCGGCGGATGGGTTGCAGGCGTGCTCTGAAGCGCAGATCGCGCTCAGCCTCGATGCGAAAGCGTCGTGTCCGGAAGCGTCGAAGGTCGCGACCCTGGAAATCAAGAGTCCGCTGCTGCCGAACCCGCTTGTCGGTGAGGCGTATCTGGCGGCGCAGAACGCGAACCCGTTCGGGAGCTTGGTCGCGCTGTATTTGGTGGCGCAGGATCCGGTGTCTGGGACGTTGATCAAGCTCGCGGGTGAAGTCCAGCCGGATCCCGTGACGGGGCAGCTCGTTTCGACGTTCAAGAACACGCCACAGCTGCCTTTCGAAGACCTGAAGCTGCATTTCTTCGGTGGGGATCGCGCGCCGTTGGGCACCCCGGGCCTGTGTGGCGCCTACACCACGACGGCGTCTATCGCGCCGTGGTCTGGTAATCAGCCGGCGCAGCCGTCTTCGACGTTCGACGTGATCTCGGGTCCGAACGGGAGCGCGTGCCAGGACCCGTTGCCTTTCGCGCCGTCGTTGACCTCGGGTAGCCCGAACGTCAACGCGGGCTCGTTCACGCCGTTGACGACGACGATCACCCGCGAAGACGGCAACCAGGACATCCAGTCCGTGCAGCTGCACTACCCGCCCGGCCTGTCCGGCGTCCTCTCCGGCGTGAAGCTGTGCCCGGAAGCGCAGGCGAATGCTGGGACGTGCGGCTCGGAAAGCCTGATCGGCTCGACGATCGTCAGCGTCGGGCTGGGCGGCGATCCGTTCAGCGTGACCGGCGGGCAGGTGTTCCTCACCCAGGGTTACGGGGGCGCGCCGTTCGGCCTGTCGATCGTCAACCCCGCTGTCGCGGGCCCGTACAACCTCGGCAAGGTGGTGGTCAGGGCGAGGATCGAAGTCGACCCGCACACCGCCGCGCTGACGATCACGACGGACACCTCGGGGCCGTATGCGATCCCGCACATCCTCGAGGGGATACCGCTGCAGATCAAGCACGTCAACGTGACGGTCGAACGCGCGGGCTTCACGTTCAACCCGACCGACTGCAACAAGATGGCGATCATCGGCACGATCGGTAGCGCCCAGGGTGCGTCCGCGTCGGTTACCACGCCGTTCCAAGTCACGAACTGCGCGGCTCTGAAGTTCCAGCCGAAGTTCGCGGTCACGAGCTCGGGGAGGACCTCGCGCTTGAAGGGCGCGAGCCTGTCGGTGAAGCTGACCTATCCGAAGACGCCGCAGGGCACCGAGGCGAACATCGCCCGTGTGAAGGTGGATCTCCCGAAGCAGCTCCCGTCACGGTTGACGACGCTGCAGAAGGCGTGCACCGCGGCGCAGTTCGAAGCGAACCCCGCGGGCTGCCCCGCAGCGTCGGTCGTCGGGCACGCGAAGGCGATCACGCCGATCCTCCCGGTCGCATTGGAAGGCCCCGCGTATTTCGTGAGCCACGGCGGAGAAGCGTTCCCGAGCTTGATCGTGGTTTTGCAGGGCTACGGCGTCACGGTGGACCTCGTGGGAAGCACCTTTATCTCCAAGGCCGGGATCACGACCAGCACGTTCAAGAATGTCCCCGACGTCCCCGTCGGCACCTTCGAACTAAGCCTACCCGAGGGCAAGTTCTCGGCCCTCGCCGCGAACGGGAACCTCTGCAAGAGCAAGCTGGCGATGCCGACCGCGTTCGTTGCTCAGAACGGCGCGGAAATCCACCGGTCAACCGCGATCGCCGTCACCGGCTGCCCCAAAATCAAGCAGAAGGTGAAAAGAAAGACGAGACGGAGGGTCGCGAAGCACAAGAGAAGTGAGCACCCTAGCCCGCATTCGTCAGTAGTGGTGTGGGACGTGGGGTTTGCCGGTCGGCGCCGGCGCCTGCCAAGATGATCCTCTTCGGCTCGCACGCTCGTGGCGACGCCGACGAGGGCAGCGACTTCGACTTCCTGGTCATCGAGCGCGAGGTGGAGAACCGTCTTACCGAGGAGGTCAGGCTTCGTCGTGTCCTGCGCGGCTTCGGTGCTCCGGTGGATGTGATCGTGATGGACGAGGCGCTTGTCGAACGGCGATCTAAGGTCCGGGGCACGATGGTCGATCGCGCGCTGCGCGAGGGACGCGTTGTCGCCGAGTCCTGAGCAGATCGAGTATGCCGAGATGCTCAAGCGCCGCGCTGCGGGCGATCTGTATGTCTGCCGGGCGCTCGCCGAGGACAGCGAGGTCGATGACAACATCATCGGGTTTCATGCGCAGCAGACCGTCGAGAAGGCCCTGAAGGTCGCGCTCGTGCTCGCGGACGTAGAACTCCCACACACCCACGATCTTGAATCCTCACCGAGCTCATCCGCGAGTCCCAGACCGAGCTGCCAACCGAGATCGAGGGCACGGAGTGGCTCACGCCCTGGGCCGCGGACTTGCGCTATGAGGAGCCGGTCGCGCTCGACCGCAAGGCCGCGCTCGCAGCAGCCGAGAACGCCTACCGCTGGGCAGCTTCCCTACTCGCACAGGCAGACTGAACTTGCGAGCGCCTGACACATCTGGGAGGAAATCTCGGGAGGAAGTTGTGCCACGCACTTCCCCAAGAAACAGAAAAGCCTGCGCTTTGCAGGCTTTTCCTTAGTAGCGGGGGCAGGATTCGAACCTGCGACCTTCGGGTTATGAGCCCGACGAGCTACCAGACTGCTCCACCCCGCGTCGCTATACATGTTCTAGCAAAAAACCCTCCCCTCCGACCGGCACAGTCGTGGGCGTGGCCGGTCATACCCGAGCCCGCGCCCGCGCGAGTCGCTCAGAACGCGACCGGCTGACCGTCCCGAAAGAACCCGCCGGTGGGCCCGTCATCCGGAAGCGTCGCCAGCCAGACGATCCCGGCTGCACCATCAGCCACCGGCTTCTGCGCGCCCATCGGGCCGCCCATGTCGGTGTTGACGAATCCTGGACAGACGGAGTTGACGAGAAATCCCTCGCCGGCAAGCTCGGTGGAGAGGATCCGCGTCATCGCGTTCAGCGCCGCCTTGGATACACGGTATCCCGGCGACCAGCCGCCCATCTCAGCCACGCCGCCCATGCCGCTGGAGACGTTCACGATCCGCGGATGGTCGCTCGCGCGCAGCAACTCGAGCAGCGCGACGGTCAGGCGGTAGGCACCGAAGAAGTTGGTGTCGAGCGCGCGCTGGATCGCATCGAAGTCAGGGGCGACGCCGGCGACGCCGAAGTCGCTGCCGATGCCGGCGTTGTTGACGAGCACATCGAGCCGCCCCCCGTCAGAGCGAACCTGCTCGGCCGCCGCCGCGATGCTCGCGGGGTCCGCCACGTCGAGCGTCAGCGCGCGCACTGCCGCGCCGGTGTCCTCCACCAGCTCTGCCGCAGCCGTGCGCGCCTTCTCCGCGTCGCGCGCGCTGAGCAGCACCTCATACCCGCGCTCGGCCAGCTGGCGCGCGACCTCGCGGCCGATCCCGCGGTTTGCGCCGGTCACGAGCGCCACGGTGCTTCGATTCTCGCCTGCCTGCATCGGCCCACTCCTCAAATCGGTTTGTCGAGGCATACACCTCTAGCATCTCGCCCATCGTGCGCGTGGCCGTGGTGGACATCGGAACGAACTCAACGCGCCTGCTGATCGCCGACGTCGATCGTCAGACGAGCGCAGTGGAGGAAGTGGTCCGCCGCTCGCGGGTTACCCGTCTCGGCCAGGCGGTCGACGCTTCGGGTGTGCTGTCGCAGGCGGCGGTGGCACGCGTGCTGGACACCCTCGGCGCGTACTGCAGGGAGATCGACGAGCACAGGTGCGAGGCGAACCTGGCGGTGTGCACCTCGGCCGTGCGCGACGCCGAGAACGGCAGCGACTTCCTAGCGCGCGTGCGCGAGCAGGGCCTCGACGCACGGATGCTGTCGGGCGAGGAAGAGGCGCAGCTGACGTTTCTCGGAGCGATGTCCGATCGAGCGGACGGCGAAACGGGCGCGCCGACCGTGGTGATCGATGTGGGCGGGGGCTCGACGGAGTTCATCGTCGGGAGTGGGCGCGAAGCGGGCTTTCACGTGTCGCTGCACGCGGGTGTGGTGCGCATGAGCGAGCGCCACATCCACTCCGACCCGCCGCGGCCGCAGGAGCTGCAGGAGCTCGCGCGGGACGTGCGTACGGTCTTCCTCGATGGGCTCCCGCCACAGGAGCGCGCGCCGGTGACGCGCGGAATCGCGGTGGCTGGCACGGCGACGTCGGCCGCGGCGATCGACCAGGAGCTCGACCCGTACGACCCCGCGCGCGTGCACGGCTACGAGCTGCAGCTGGCGACGGTCGAGATGCTGCTGGCGCGGCTGGCGGACATGAGCGAAGCGGAGCGACGCGAGGTCGTCGGCCTGCACCCGGACCGCGCGCCGACGATCGTCGCGGGGATGATCCTGCTGGGCGAGGCGTTGCGCGCGTTCGAGCTCGAGCAGGTGGAGGTCTCCGAGCACGACATCCTGTTCGGCGGCGCGCTGCGCCTCGCGGGCCTCGGCTGACCTCAGGCGAGGTTCGACTTGCGGGGGTAGACGACGGTGGGGTCGGTGAGCACGTTAACGAGCGCGGGCTTCCCCGCGGAGAGCGCGCGCTCGAACGCGGGGCGCAGCTCGTCGGGACGCTCCACCAGCTCGCCGTGGCAGCCGAGCGCTTCGACGACCTGGTCGTAGCGCGTGCCGGGGCGCAGCTCGGCGGCGACGGAGTAGCCGTAGAGGAACTCCATGGGATGCTTCTCCAGCGCCCAGATCCCGTTGTTGCCCATCACTGCCACGGCGTTTACGCCGTGGCGGGCGAGCGTGTCGAAGTCCATGCCGGAGAAACCGAACGCGCCGTCGCCCAGCAGCAGTACGACCTGGCGGTCGGGGTGGGCGAGCTTCGCCGCCAGCGCGTAGCCGGCGCCGGTGCCGAGGCATCCGAACGGGCCGGGGTCCAGCCAGCAGCCAGGGAGATAGGAGTCGACGATGCGACCGGCGTATGACACGTAGTCGCCGCCGTCGCCGATCACGATCGCGTCGCGGTCGAGCACGGAGGCGAGCTCGGCATACAACCGCATCGGGTGGAGCGGCGCGCGCGCGTCGGTGAGCTCGGCCTGCTCCGCCTGGCGCCGCTCGGTCTCGGCAGCGCGCAGCTCCCCAACCCAACGCTCGCGCGCGCGCGCCGCAGAACCCTCCACCCCGCCTGGCGACGGCGCAGCGCCGATGCGCAGGTCGGCGAGCGTCGGTGCCAGCGCCCCGTACAGCTCAGCGGCGACCGCACGCGGGTGGGCGCGAGCGGGCTCGGCGACGTCGAGCACGACGATCTCGGTGTCCTCGCCGAACGACGCGCCGAAGCCGAGGCGAAAGTCCATCGGCACGCCGACCACGAGCGCGACGTCGGCGAGTTTCAGCGCCTGGGAGCGCACGCGCGAGAAGAACAGCTCGTGGTCGGCTCCCACGCACCCGCGGGCGAGGCCGTTCAGAAAGACCGGTATGCGCAGCGCCTCGGCGAGCTCCAGCAGCGCGACCTCGCCGTGGCCCCAGTACAGGTCGGTGCCGGCCATGATCACCGGGCGCTCGGCGCCGCGTAGCAGCTCGGCCGCGTGCTCGATCGCGGCGGGGTCGGCCGCCGGCAGGCTCGCGGCCCGGCTCGCGTCGGCGACCGCGTCGGACAGGGGAGAGTCGGGCTCGGAGGCCTCCATGAAGACGTAGTCGAGCGGGAAGTCGAGAAACGCCGGGCCGCCGTGCGGAGCGAGCGCAGCGGCGAACGCCTCGTCGACGAGCCCCGGTATCTCGGCAGTGCTCTGGGCGGTGGCCGCGAGCGTCGAGAGCGGGCGGACGAACGGGATGTGGTCGATCTCCTGCAGCGAGCCCTGCCCCCAGCGCAGCGCGGGGGCGCGGCCGCCGAGGACGACGATCGGCGAGTGGCTGGCCTGGGCGGAGGCCATCGCGCTCATGCCGTTCGTCACGCCCGGGCCGGCGGTCAGCGCGCACACGCCGGGCCCGCGCGTGACCTTTGCCCAGCCCTCCGCCGCGAACGCGGCGGTGGACTCGTGGCGAACGTCGACGATCTCGATCCCCTCCGCGCGGCAGCCGTCATAGATCGAGAAGATGTGCCCGCCGGACAGCGTGAACAGCTTGCTGACACCGTGCGCCTTCAGCCGGCGCGCGACCAGCCGCCCGCCGTGAAAGGTCGCTGCGCTCTCCTCGGTGCCCGCCTCGGTGGCCATCGCGGCGCGACTCTATCGACTCAGTACACGTCGTATGCGACGCACATATGCCCGGGACGGGAGTCGAACCCGCAAGCTCGCTTAGAGCGGCAGATTTTAAGTCCGCTGACTTTGCCAGTTTGTCCACCCGGGCGCAGCGATCGTAGCGCTCGACGCAGCGTGAGAAACATTCGAGCAAGCCCGGCGAGCGCACGCGAGGGACCGCAACTACCCGATTGCTACCGTGTCGGTAGGGGTAAGAGCACGAACAGCAGCGAAGGGACCGTCCGTGGAGGCCTCCGCACTAACAAACACGAGCAGCATGTCGGGCCTGCGAGGCCCGAGCCCGCTGCTGCGATTGCAGTCGGACGAGCGCCTGATCGCCCTGACCCGCCGCGGGCAACATGCCGCGTTCGAGGCACTGTTCTCGCGCTACCAGTCGCGGCTGCTGTCGTTCTGCCGGCATATGCTCGGCTCGCGCGAGGACGCCGAGGACGTGCTGCAGGAGGTGTTCACCGCCGCGTTCAACGCGGTGCTGGGCGACGAGCGCGAGATCAACGTGCGCCCCTGGCTGTACCGGATCGCGCGCAACCGCTCGCTCAACCACCTGCGCCGCGCCTCGGCGATCGGGGTGGACTCGATGGACGTGCACTTCTCAGACCACGGTCTGTCGACCGGCGACCGGGTGATCAAGCGCGAGAGCTTCCGCCAGCTGCTGGCCGATGTGCAAGACCTGCCCGAGACGCAGCGCACGGCGCTGCTGCTGCGCGAGATCGACGCGCTTTCATACGAGCAGATCGCGCATGCGATGGAGACCACGGTGCCGTCTGTCAAGTCGCTGCTCGTGCGCGCGCGCATCTCCCTCGCCGAGGCAGCCGAGGCGCGCAAGCTGAGCTGCGCCGAAGTGCGCATGGAACTCGGCGAGGTCGCCGAGGGGCTGGCCAAGCTGAGCTCGCCCGCCCGCCGGCACGTGCGCGGGTGTGAGAACTGCCGCTTCTTCAAGAAGCAGCTCAAGGAGAACAACCACGCGCTCGCCGCGATCCTGCCCGTGGGGCCACTACTGCTGATCAAGAAGCTACTGCTGACCAAGCTCGGCACCACGGCCTCGGCCGGCAGCGCGCACGTCGCCGGTAGCGCCGGGGCCACCGTCGGCGCGGGCGCCGGGGCGGCCGCGAGCGTGGGAGCGGTCGGTGGCGCGAGCGCGGCCAGCAGCGCGTTCACGGTCGGGGCGGGCGCGCTTGCGACCAAGGCCGTCGCCGGGCTGGCAGCCGCCGCGATCGTCACGGCCGGGGCCGTCGCGGCCGACCACACCACCGGCCGTGCGGCTCATCACCGTCACGCGCCGGCCGCCGGAGCCTCGGCGTATGTGCCGCCCGCGCGGACCGTGGACGAGCCGGTCGTCGTGCAGGCCAGGGCACAGCCGATCAGCTCGGGCGTGCGCGCGCCGGCGCGCCGCGGGGTCGTGACGCCGCGCGCTGCCCGCCATGGGGCCGCGATCGCGCTGCACAAAAAAGCTGCCATAGCCCCGTCGACCGTGCCTGACGCGACCGCGATCCCCGTCGCCGCGGTCATACCGCCGGTCGCGACCAAGCCGCTCGCTCCCAAAGCGCCACCGGTGACGGAGGTCACGACCGAGTCGACCGAACTCCCTCCGGCGGCCACCGCCCAGCCGAGCCCGACTCCTGAGGAAACGCCCGTCGCAACGACCACTCCGAGCGAAACGCCTCCGCCCGCCTCGCCTCCGCCCGCGACGAGCACCGAAACGCCGACGGCGCAGAGCGAAACGCCGGCTGCTGCGCCCGTGACGACGACATCCAGCGAACCGACCGCGCCCGCGCCGGTCTCGCCGACCACACAGGCCCCGCCCGTCGTCGAAATCAGTGGAGGCTGAGCGCCGCCGAGACGCCGTCGCCTCGCGCTCTCTGCAACGGCCACCCGAGCGGGCGCGGCTATTCCAACGAGAACGATTTCAGCGGCGTGGACAGAACGCCCGATCCGCCGGCTTCCACGGGCGAGTCGACATGCGAGCCTTTTGCGCTGTACGCGAGCATCGCGATGTCGACACCGCTGCGCACTCCTTCTCTTTCCGGCAAAAGCAGCACGTCACGCCCATACATCTCGTGCCCCGCCACGAGCGCGGTGTAGAGGATGTCGTAGGCCGGCACCTTGTTCACACGGGTCTTGCCCTCGCCGCGCAGCACGAAGCCCGCGTAGCGGTGGCTGAGCGTGCGGATGTAGCCCGACGCGTATAGCGGCAGCTCACCGGACAGCCCGCCCGAGTAGGGCGCCAGACGGAGGGGGCCGACCGCGAAGGAGTCATCCAGGCGGCCGTCCGCGGCGCGGCGCTGCACCTTGACGTAATCGCCCGGGTCGGGCGCCGCGCGGTAGAGATCGCTATAGGCGAAGCTGAACCGCACGGGTCCGCCGTGTGAGTATTTGGCGTCCTCGAGCGTGAGTCCCGCCGCGATCAGCGCCACCAGCAGCCCCACGCCGCAGACGATCGCGACCGCGCGCGTCGCCGAGGAGGCCGCCTGCCAGCGAGGCGCGAGCAGGCGGCCGAGCGTCGGGCCGTACTCGGGCTTCAGCGGGATCGCGGCCATCGCGACAACAGGCTATTCGCCGATGGAGAAGAGAGATTCGAGGTCGTGGCGGGAGAAGGCGGCGAATGCGACCATCGTCTGCGTGCGGATGACCCCGGAGAGCTCGCCGATCTCGCCGGTGACGACGTCCGCGAGCTGCTCGTGGTCGGGCACGCGGACGATTGCGACGAAGTCCCACTCGCCGGTCACCGAGTAGGCCTCGGCGACGCCGTCGATGTCCGCCAGCGCGCCGCCCAGCGAGGAAAGCGCGTCACGCTCGGCCTCGATCAGCACCACCGCGTTGGTCATCGTCATGGCGAGTGCACCTCCCCCGGGGCCAGCACCACGACCTCCGAGGAGCACGCCGCCTCGACGTCCGCCTTGAACGCCTGCGCGTCGGTCTCGATCGGGGGAAACGTGTCGTAATGGCAGGGGATCACCTGCTTGGCGCCGACCAGCTTGGCGGCGTGCACCGCGTCGAAGCGATCCATCGTGTAGTGACCGCCGATGCACACGAGCGCGACGTCGATCTCGCCGGCGCGCTCGGAGATCAGCGTGAGGTCGGCGAACAGGGCGGTGTCGCCGAGGTGGTAGATCGTCTTGCCGGCGAAGCTCACGATCAGCCCGGCGGGCGTGTTCGCGGTGCCGCTCGGCGTCGTCGACGTGTGCCACGCAGGCACCAGCTTGACCGATCCCCAATCGAGCTTCACCGTCCCGCCGATGTTCGGGTCGTGCACGTGCTCGAGACCCTCGGCGGACAGCTCGTTGGCGATCTCCACGATCGCCACGACCTCGGCGCCCGAGCGCTTGGCGATCGAGACCGTGTCGCCGAGATGATCGCCGTGGCCGTGGGTCAGCAGGATCGCCTGCGGGGACAGCTCCTCCGCGGCGACCGCCGCCTTGGGATTGCCGGTCAGGAACGGGTCGATCAGGATCGAGGTGGAGCCGTCGGTGAGCTCAAAGGCCGCATGGCCCAGAAAGCGGATCTCCATGTCGCTGCTCCTCTGCTGTAGCGGGGCGGGAGCCAACCATGATACGAGCGATGCGTCCTTGGATACCGCCGCGCTCCCAGGTTTTGAGACAGGTTCTTACAACTCGGGCGGATCGATCAGGTGCAGGCCGGTGCCGAGCGCAAGGCCGAGCGCGCCCCCGGCGAGGCCCGCCAGCCAGCTCGCTTCCGCGGTCGCGAAAGGCATCGCCAGCAGCACCGCGAGGATCGCCAGCACACCGAGCAGATCGCCCTCGCGGTAGTAGTTGGAGCGGAAAGCTTCGATGTCGGGGATCGCCCACGCCGCCAGTAGGCCGATCGCCCCCGCGTTGGCGCCGATCGCGATCGGTTCGGGGTAGACGGCGAGCGCGACCAGCGCGCCGGTGACGCCCGTGGCGAGAAACAGCGCGAGCACGACGGCCGGTCCGCGGCGGCGCTCGAGCAGCCAGCCGAACAGCGCCACCGCGACCAGCGTGCAGAGCTCGTACAGGCCATTGCCATAGGCGAGCTGCGTCGTGACGAGCTTCCACCAGTCACCGTGCAGCGGCCCGATGATCGCGACTTCGCCGAGGTCGACGAAGCCGCCGCGCCACGCCACCCACACCGCGCAGCTCGCCGCCACCAGCGCGATCGTCGCGTAGGGGGTCGCGCCGGCCCAGTGACCTTCCTGGGAGCGGGAGCGTTTGGTGGGGTGGAGCCGTACGCCTTTCAACGGCCGCGGCCGCGCGAAGATCGGCCACGGCCTGCGCCCGCGCCGAGCCGACTCCTGAGCCGAGGGCTGCTTCGGCGGCAGCTTTGGAGCGCGCCGGCGCAGCCGATGGCCGCAGTAGGGGCACTCGGTGATGTACGGGCTTACCTCTGAGCCGCACTGCTTGCACACCACGAACAGATCGGCGCCGGAAGACATCGTCGAATCATTCTGGCACGGACCCGAGGAATCACGCCAGCGTAAATGGTGGGTTGAGGTGGTCGGGGCCGTGGATGGCAGGCGCCGCACGCTGGCCGATCGGAGATCGCATCTGATCTCCGATCGGTAGGCGTGCTGGTGGCACGTCGAGCATCGTGGGTGGCGCCTGACGCCGCGAAACGGCCGCATCAACCCAACATTTACGCTTGCGTGATCCCTTAGCGTCCGTCCACGCCCGCCTTTGGAATACTGGACCCCATGAAAACAGGCTATGACGAGAAGCTATACATCCTCGCGTTCGATCATCGCGGGTCGTTTCAAAAGAAGTTCTTCGGCATCGAGGGGGAACCCGACGCCGAGCAGACGGCGATGATCGCCGACGCCAAGCACCTGATCTTCGAGGGCATCGTGCGCGCCGTCGACGCGGGCGCCGACCCGGAGGTGACCGGCGTGCTCGTGGACGAGCAGTTCGGCTCGACGGTCCCGACGGAGGCGCGCGAGCACGGGTTGAAGCTCGCGATGCCGGCCGAGCGCAGTGGGCAGAACATGTTCGACTTCCAGTACGGCGACGACTTCGGCGCGCACATCGAAAGCTTCGACCTCGACTTCACGAAGGTCCTCGTCCGCTACAACCCCGACGGCGACGGTCCCGAAAACCGCGAGCAGCTGGGCAAGCTGAAGAGGCTAAGCGACTGGTTGAAGCAGCACGAGCGCAAGTTCCTGTTCGAGCTGCTCGTCCCCGCCGAGCCCGCGCAGCTGGAGGCCGTGGGCGGCGACTCGGACCGCTACGACGCGGAGCTGCGTCCCGAGCTGATGCGCCGCGCGATCGCCGAGCTCCAGGACGGCGGCATCGAGGTCGACATCTGGAAGATCGAGGGTGTCGACGAGCGCGCCGACTGCGAGATGCTGGTCGCGCAGGCCCGTTCCGGCGGCCGCGAGGACGTCGTCTGTGTCGTGCTCGGCCGCGGCGCCAACAATGCCAAGGTCGACCAATGGCTCGGCGCAGCGGCCCCGGTCGACGGCTTCGTCGGCTTCGCGATCGGCCGCTCGATCTGGTGGGATCCGTTGAAGGCCTACATCGACGGCAAGATCGACCGCGCCGCGGGCGCTCAGAAGATCGCCGAGAACTTCCTCCGCTTCGTCGAGGTCTATGAGCGCGCCGAGGCCGAGACGCCGGTGGGGTAGATGCAAGGCCCTCGCAAAATCATCTCGTGAAGTTCTTCGAACAAGCCCTCTTCATGACGGCGGATCGTCGTTCCTGGCAAGGACGCACCCTGACGGGCACAGGCAGTTCGCGTGGCGTGCTCTGCACGCGAGCGACCGAGGACGCCACCAGGGACGACGAGGCGCCGTCATGAAGATGCGCCAGAGCCTGGCTGAGTGGGAGCAGGCGTTTGTAAAAGAGATCACGCTCGATCGTCGGCGGCGCGCTTCACTGCGCCGCACGACCGAGCAGCGCGCTCACAAACGCGAGCTGGACCGCCGCCACAAGCACGGCTCGTTCCGCTTCGTCCTGCTCGTCCTCACGCTGATCCTGACCGCGGCGATCGTGACCGTGGTCATGTTCCGCACGCTCTACCTGCTGCTGGGGTAACGCCTCAAGAACCTGTCTCTCAAAACATCCGGCACGTCCGGACCGTCCGTGACCGCACCGCCTGCTTCGAGACAGGTTCTAAGCAGGCCCCTCGCCGAGCTCCTGCAGCGCGTCGGTCACCTCGGCCCGGACATCCTCCGCGGGTGCGCCGTCGCCGTCCTCGCGGTGGATCTCCAGGTAGATCTCCTTGCGGAACACGGGAATGTCCTGCGGCGCTTGAATACCGATGCGGACCTTCTCGCCCATGACGGACAGCACCGACACCTCGACATCGTCGCCGATCATGATGCTCTGGTTGGACTTGCGCGTAAGAACCAACATGCGGGTGACCTTCCTCTTTGCCGACGGGCGACCGGCTCTGCTGCCCCCGCCGGTCTGGCAAGCATAGTCACACCATCGGAGGAAAGCGACCCCGGCGCAGGGAACCCGGCGTCGTCGATCGACGGCGGACTCTCCGGCGGCGCCCCAAACCGTGCGATCGCGCTGTCGTAATCGTTCGGCCGGCCACGCGACCGTGCGACGTCGCGCGGTGAACGCACCCTTTGCGCTAGTCTCCCGGACCGCTCATGCCTCGTAGATCACTGCGTCCGCACTTGAACCAGATCCGCGCGTGGGTGCGACAGGGTCGCACCGACGCCTGGGTCGCTCACCAACTCGAGGTCACCGTGCGTGACATCGAGCAGTTCAAGCGTCAGAACGAGCTCGTCAGCGACGGAGACACGGCCGATGGCACGGTCGCCGCGGACTACGAGGAGATCGACCTGCGGGCCGAGGACGACGCGCTGATCGCTGCCGAGCTGGAGGCCGCGGAGCTCCAGGACGAGCGCGCGAAGGCGGAGGCCGAGGCGCGAGGCGAGGACACCGAGGAGTCTGAGGACGAGGATGGGGAGAGCGCTCCCCGCACCCGCCGGCGCAGCCGTCGCGGCGGCCGCGGGCGTTCGCGCGCAGGCGCACGTAACGCCGGCCCGCTCGAGGGCACGTTCGACCACGGCGAGGAGGGCTACGGCCTGTGGCTCGACCCAGCCGTGCAGGACAACCCGATCTACGCCGAGCACTGGGCCGGCCACCGTCCGGTAGAGGTGACGGTCGAGGAGGATCGCATCGTCATACGCCGCGTCAACGCAGGCGACGACGACTAGCTCAGACGTTGATCTCAGTACGGCCCCCGGCATAATCGGCGGCCTCGTGCAGGTAGCGGCCGAACGCCGCGTCTACGACCACACCCGCCTCCCAGGCCCACGGCTCAGCGGGAGCCGTCTTCATCGCCACCTGCAGGCACCAGGCGGCGCCCTGCTCGTAGAGCTCGGCCAGTTCGCCCGTCGAAAAGCGCCCGCCCAGCCGTCGGCGCAGCTCCGCGACGAGGGCATCCGTCACCCGCTCCATCTGTGCAGCCCGCTCGGCCGACGCCGCGCCCAGGCGGCGTTCGCCCTGGCGCCACTGGTAGATCGCGTTCTCGATACGACGGCATTTCCCCGAGGTTAGCCCAGTCCGCGCGCCTCGCGACCGGAGCGTTCAAACCTCTGGCGATCCTCTCGCGACTCAGTCGTTCGGCAGGCCGCTGACTATGTAGGGCCGCTCGCCTTTCTTGATCATGCCGAGCCGCCGCGCCTCCGCTTCGAGCGTGTCCTGCTTGCCGAGGCTTTCGTGCTCGCGCGTGAGCGTCTTGTGTTCGCGCTCCAGCGCGGCGACTGTGGCGCTGTCTCGGTGCGATTGCCGCCAGGTCGAGAACATGTGGATCCCAGCGCTGAGATACAGGTAGGCGAGCGCCACCAGCACGCCTCCCATCGCGATGCGCCCAAGCCGATCCCAGCGCACGCGTGTCTTGGACTGCATGTCCCCGCATTCGCGCTCGCGCGCGAACCTCCTGCAAGCGATCTGGCTATGCAGGCCCGTCTGACCCCAAAGGCCGACCGGTCCGGCGGACGCTCAGTCTCCGTGACCGGCGAGCTATCGCGAGAAGACGGAGCGCCCGGGGAACTCGGCGTCGGCGCCGAGCTGCTCCTCGATGCGCAGCAGCTGGTTGTACTTCGCCACGCGGTCCGAGCGCGACGGTGCACCGGTCTTGATCTGCCCGCAGCCGGTCGCGACCGCGAGGTCGGCGATCGTGACGTCTTCGGTCTCGCCCGAGCGATGGCTCATCACGGCCGTGTAGCCGGCCTCGCGCGCCATCGCGATCGCCGCGAGCGTCTCCGTCAGCGTGCCGATCTGGTTGACCTTGATCAGGATCGAGTTCGCCACGCCCAGATCGATGCCGCGGCGCAGACGATCGGTGTTCGTCACGAACAGATCGTCGCCGACGAGCTGCACGCTCTCCCCCAGCCGCTCGGTCAGCGTCTTCCAGCCGTCCCAGTCCTCCTCGTCCATGCCGTCCTCGATCGAGACGATCGGGTAGCGGGCCGCGAGCTCGCTCCAGTAGTCGGCCAGCTCGGCTCCGCTCAGCGTGCGGCCCTCGTGCTCGAGCACGTAGCCGCCGTCGCGGTACAGCTCGCTCGTGGCGGGGTCGAGCGCGATCGCGACATCCTGCCCGGGTCATAGCCGGCCGCCTCGATACCGGCGGTCAGCATCTGCAGCGCCTCCTCGTTGGAGCCGAGGTCGGGCGCAAAGCCGCCCTCGTCGCCGACCGGCTGTGCCGAGGCCCTGCGCGTGCAGAGTGCCCTTCAGCGCGTGGAACACCTCGACGCCCATGCGCAGGCACTCCGAGAACGTCTGCGCGCCGCACGGACACGACCATGAACTCCTGGAAGTCGACCTTGTTGTCGGCGTGCGCGCCGCCGTTGAGCACGTTCATCATCGGCACCGGCAGCACCCGCGCCGCCTCGCCGCCGAGGTAGCGCCACAGCGGCAGGCCCTCCTCGGCCGCCTGTGCGTGGGCCGCCGCGAGCGATACGCCGAGGATCGCGTTGGCGCCCAGCCGCGACTTGTTGGGGGTGCCGTCGAGCTGCGATCATCGCCCGATCGAGGGCCGCCTGGTCGGCGGCGTCGAGGCCGGCCACGGCCGCGGCGATCTCGCCGTTGACGTTGCCGACAGCGCGCGTCACGCCCTTGCCCTGCCAGCGCTGGCCGCCGTCGCGCAGCTCCTTCGCCTCGAACTCGCCCGTCGACGCTCCAGACGGCACGGCCGCGTGGCCGTGGGCGCCGGAGCGCAGCCCGACCTCGACCTCGACCGTCGGGTTCCCGCGGCTGTCGAGGATCTGGCGAGCGTGGACACGCTCGATCTGGCTCATCTCAGCACCCCTCCATCGCCGACTCGGCATGACCGGGACGCGACCCTATTTTTTGGTCGGCGTGACGGGTACTTTGGTCGTCTGCGCCGGGGTGCTCGTCGTCGGCGTGCCGTTTGCGGCGCGCTGGAGCAGTGGATGTCTTCGGCGCTTTGTAGCTCTTGCAGTCCTGCACCACGTAGCCCGTGCGGCATTCCGTTTTGGCTGTCCACTTCTTTTTGAATTCTTTTACGAACTTGCTCAGCGCCGTCTGCTGCTGGGTGGCAGTCAGCTGCTGCTTGATCGAGGCCTTGGCCTGCGCCAGGCTCTGCTGGCTGCCGGCGCGTGAGCTCAGCACCTCGAAGACGTAGTAGCCGAACGGCGTCTTGACGGGACCGCTGAGCACGCCCTTCTTGGCGGCGAAGATCGGCTTCGTCGAGCGCCTTCTCCTCCTGGCCCTTGACCACGCCCGAGAGCAGCCCGCCGTTGGCCTTGCTCGTCGGGTCGATCGAGACCTTCTTGGCGACGCTCGCGAAGCTCTTGCCCGATTCGATTTCCTTCTTGGCGCTCGCCGCCTGGGCTTCGGTCTTCGTGAGGATGATCCGCAGGTTGCGCTTTTCCGGCGTGCCGAAGCGCGACTTGTTTTCGTTGTAGTACTTCGCGATCTGCGCTTCGGTGGGCGTGCCTTTGCTTTTGACGATCTTCTGCTGGATCTTCGTCGAGAGCAGGTTCAGCTTCACGCGCAGCAGCAGATCGGAGACCGTCTGCCCTGACGTGGCGAGGAATTTTTCGAATTCCGCGGCCTTGGGGAACTGCTGGCTCTTGATCGTTTCGAACTGCTTCTTGACTTCCTTGTCGCTGACCTTCACGCCCAGGCTGTCGCCTTCGCCGATCACCCATTCGCGAGGAGATCAGGAAGCCGAGCACCTCCTGCTGAAGCGATTTGTACTGCTGTTCGCACTGCGTCTTCAGCTGCGTCGCGGTCGGCTTCGCCTGGCCCTTTGGCCGGCTTCGGGGCGGTCGCCTCCAGTGCGCGATGCAGGCCGTGTAGGCGGGCGGTTCCGGCACGACCGGCTTGGCCGCAGTCCCGGTCGTCGTGGCACTCGAGGCCGCCGCGACGCGACATCCAGTGGTTGAACGTCGCTTTGGTGATCGGCGTGCCGCCGACCTTTACCACGGCGTTGCCGGGAATGCCTCCGCTACCGCAAGCGGACAGACCCGACGAGGGCAAAGAAAACGGCGCCTAGCGCCGAGATGTAGCGAAGTGACTTTGACACGACGCGGGCACTCTAGCGGAAACCGCGGACCCTGTGCTTAAGGAGTTCCTTAAGACGTCTCCAACCCACGGCGAATACCAGCCAAACCGGGGTCATGCATGGACTTCATGCCGCTTCGCGCGTGAGCGCGAGCAGCACGTCCGCGGCCCTGGTCACTGTCGGGAAGCGCTCGCTCGCCGTCCTTCGGCACCCGCACCGACACCTGCGAGCGGCCGCCTTCGTACAGTGCCTCCGGCAGCTCTTCGTGCAGGCGACGCGCGCGCGCGGAGTCAAGCTCGATCGGCGTCACCGCCAGCCGGTCGCCGCGGAAGCTCACCATCCGCGCCCCGGCCTGACCGAACTTGATCCGCGCCCGCTGCAGCGCCAGCAGGTTGCCGAGCGGCTCGGGTACCGGGCCGAAGCGGTCCTCGAGCTCCTCGCGCAACCGCTCCACGTCGGCGACCTCCACCGCGCCCGCGACGCGCCGGTGCACCTCGATCTTGGCCTGCTCGTAGGGCACGTAGTCGGCGGGCACGTACGCGTCGACGTTCACGTCCAGCCGCACGGGCTCTGCGAGCTCCTCGCCCTCCGCCTGCGGCTCGGCCGCCTGCACGGCCTCGTCGAGCATCTGCATGTACAGCTCGAAGCCGAGCGCCGCCACGTGCCCGGACTGCTCGTCGCCGAGCAGGTTGCCGGCACCACGGATCTCGAGGTCGCGCATCGCGACCTTGAAGCCGGCGCCGAGCTCGGTGTAGTCCGACAGCGCCGACAGCCGCTGCGCCGCCTCGGGCGTGAGCGAGGCCGCCGAGTCGTACAGCAGGTAGGCATACGCGCGCTCGCGGCTGCGCCCCACCCGCCCGCGAATCTGGTAAAGCTGGGCCAGGCCGAACGTATCGGCGTGCTCGACGATCAGCGTGTTCGCCTGCGGGATGTCGATGCCCGACTCGATGATCGACGTGCACACGAGCACGTCGGCGCCGCCGCGTAGGTAGTCCATCATCACCGCCTCGAGCTCGCCGTCGCCCATCTGCCCGTGGGCCACCGCGAAGCGCACGTCCGGGCACAGCGCGCGCAGCCGCTCTGCGGTCTCTTCGATCGTCTCGACACGGTTGTGCATGAAGAACGCCTGCCCGTCGCGCTCGTGCTCGCGCAGGATCGCGCGCTTGACGAGCTCCTCCTCGTACTCCCCGACATACGTCCTGACCGGCCGCCGCCCTTCGGGCGGGGTCTCGATCACGGAGATCTCGCGCAGACCGGCCAGCGACATCTGCAGCGTGCGCGGGATTGGCGTGGCCGACATCGAGATCACGTCGACCTTCAGCTTCAGCTGGCGCAGCAGCTCCTTCTGCTTGACGCCGAAGCGCTGCTCCTCGTCGATGATCAGCAGACCGAGGTCCTTTGCGCGCACGTCGCGTGAGAGCACGCGATGGGTGCCGATCAGGATGTCGACGCGTCCTTCGGCGAAGCCTTTGATCGCCGCTTTCTGCTCGGCTGTCGTGCGGAACCGCGAGACGTGCTCGAGCGTGAACGGGTAATCGGCGAGGCGCTCGGAGAACGTGCCGTAGTGCTGCTGGGCAAGGATTGTCGTCGGCGCCAGCATCAGCACCTGCTTGCCGTCATTCGCCGCCTTGAACGCCGCCCGCAGCGCGACCTCGGTCTTGCCGTAGCCGACGTCTCCGCAGATCAGCCGGTCCATCGGCCGCGGCGCTTCCATGTCGGCCTTGACGAGCTCGATCGCCTCGCGCTGGTCGGGCGTCTCTGTGAACGGAAAGCGCTCCTCGAACTCGCGCTGCCAGTCGGAGTCCGCCGCGAACGCGTGTCCCGTCCGCCGCCGCCGCTCCGCATACAGACTGAGCAGCTCGCCCGCCAGCTCCTGCGCGGCGCGCCGGGCCCGCGCCTTCATTGTCTCCCAGCGCGTGCCGCCAAGCTTGCTCAGCGGTGGGTGCTCCCCGCCGGCCCCGACGTAGCGCGAGATCTTCGCGAGCTGGTCGGTAGGCACGAACACGCGGTCGTCGCCTTGATATTCGAGGTAGAGGTAGTCGCGCGTGATGCTCGCTACCGTGCGCGTCTCAAAGCCCGCGAACCGGGCGACGCCGTGATCCTCGTGCACGACGATGTCGCCCGTGCGCAGCTCTGTGAACGAGCGCAGCGCGCCGCGGCGCACGCCACCCGGGCCGCCGCGCCCGGCGCCCGCACCGCCCGCGCGCTCGCTCGCGCGGCGGCGCAGGAGACGGTGCTCGGGATACACGGCCAGCTTCAGCTGCGGCGCGACGAACCCTTCGCGCAGCGACGCCGTGGCGAAGCGCAGCGACGGCTCGAGCGGCGCCCCGGCGACACCGGTGCCCTCGCCCATCCACGCCGCTTTCAGCCGGCCGAGGTTGTAGGCGGCGCGCTCGCCCTCGCCGCGGCGCGGGAAGGTGACGACGGTGCGGTAGCCCGAACGCACAAGCTTCTCGAGCTCCGGCTCGGCTTCGCCCAGCGAGCGTGCAGCCGTGTTCGCGGCCTGCGCGCGCAGCTCGATCTCCTGCCCGCTCGCGAGCGCCGACAACCAGATCCGCGCGCGGGAGGAAAGCGCGGCTTGGATCTGCTCCGGGCTCACATACAGGTGGTGGGCGTCCGCGTCGGCGAACGCCGCGCACACGTCGCTCCAATGATCGCTCAGCACCGGTGCGAGCTCCTCCTCGGCCGCCACGACCAGCTCGGTCTCCGCGCCGATCAGGTCGAGCAGCGCGCCGAACCGCTCGACCGGGCAGGAGCTCGGCGATATCCGGCCGCCTGTCCGCATCTCCGTCCTCGCTGCTGCTGGCGCCGCCCGTGAACGCGCCGGTGGCCGCGGCGATCTCCGCCAGCTCGCGGTGCTCGGCCGCCAGCTCCGCCGCCGGGGCGATCTCGACCTCGGCGACGTCGCCGAGCGAACGCTGCGTAAAGGTCGAGAACCAGCGCAGCGATTCGATCTCGACGTCGAACATGTCCACTCGCACCGCCCGCTCCTCGGTCGCGGGGAACACGTCGAGCAGCCCTCCGCGCAGCGCGAACTGGCCACGCTCCTCTACCTGGTCGACGCGCTCGTAGCCCGCGCCGACGAGCTCCTCCGCGCACTCGTCCAGGTCCAGCAGCTCACCCACGCGCAGCGTGAACGAATGAGGGCGCAGAGCCGGGTCGGGCACCTTCTCCGACAGCGCCACCGCACTGACCACAACCACCGGCTGCTCGCTCTGCGCGCGCTCGCGGTCGGTGGCGTCGTGCGCGGCGAGCAGCGCGTCGAGAGCGGCGACACGCAGGCCGACGAGATGCGGAGGCGGAGCGAGGTGCGACTCGTAAGCCACGCCGCGCGAGGGGTAGTAGCGGACCGGCCGCGGCGCGAGCCACGCGCGCAGGTCGGCTGCGAGGTCGCGCGCCGCGCGGTCGTCGCCCACCACGACGAGCGTGGGTCGCGCGCGAGCGGCCGCGTCGACGTCGGCGAGCGCGGCGATCGTGTACGCGCGCAGAGCGCTCGACACGAACGCATGACCGCCCTCGCGCGCGAGCCGCTTGGCCGACTCGTCATCCTCGATCAGCCCCAGCAGGGTGCGCAGTCCGGCCGCCGCGGGCGCGTTCGGTCGAGCGCCGCCGTCCGTTGTCGCGCGCCTGGTGGCCGTGTCGCCGGTGCTCGATGTCACCTCTTCATCCTGCCGCGTCCGCGTCGTCGTCGCGGATCCCAGCTCATGCGACGGTCTCATCGGTGCCGAGCACGACCTTCTCGACCTGCTCGCACGCGCGCGCGAGCAGGTCTTCGACCTGGGCATCGCTCTCGCGGAAACGACCGAGCACGTATGCCGAGACGATCTCCGGGTCGGTCGAGTCGGGGCGCCCGACGCCGGCGCGCACGCGCATGAAGTCGCCGCCGCCGAGCTCGCGCTTGAGCGACTTCAAACCGTTGTGACCTGCCAGCCCACCGCCGGGCGGGTGCGGACCTCGCCGAACGGCAGGTCGATCTCGTCGTGCACTACCACCACCCGCTCGAGCGCCAGCTTGAACGCGCCGCGCGCCGGGCCGACCGAGCGGCCGGCGTCGTTCATGTATGTCTGCGGACACAGCACCGCCACGCGCGGACCTTTCCCGCCCGGCGCGCCCACATCGATCGCGCTCGCCACCGGGCCGCCGGCGCGCCCTTCGGCGATGCGCCCGCGAAAGCGGTCCTTGACCGCGCCCCAGCCCCCAGCGCTCGACGAGCGCTTCGGCGACCATGAAGCCGACGTTGTGGCGTGTGCCCGAGTACTCGCGGCCGGGATTGCCCAGCCCGACGATCAACCAGTCGACGGCGCGCCGCCACCGCCGAAGGGGCGTCGCAGGGAATTACTCCTCGGAGAGAGGAGCTCTCGGAGTCCTCGCGCCTCGCCGCCCGCGCTCTCGCCGACGAGCTCGGTCTCGGACTCGATCTCCTCCTCGGCCTCGGTCTGCAAGCGCGGCGGGGAGAGGGTCGCGACCACCGTCTCCTCGAGATCGTCCAGCAGCGTCACGCCCTCGGGGATCTCGAGCGCCGACAGCAGGATCGTCTCGCCGATCTGCATCTCCTCGACATCGTGCACGATCGACTCGGGGATCGCCGTCGGCAGCGCCTCGACGTTCAGCTCGCGCGTGATCTGCTCGAGCACGCCGCCTTCCTTGACGCCCGGCGAATCGTCGACGCCGGTCAGCTCGATCGGCACGACAGCGTGGATCGCCTCGTCGAGGTTCACCCGCAGCAGGTCGACGTGGACGTCTCGCCGCGCACCGGGTCGCGCTGGGCCTCCTTGAGCACCACCGGCGTCGCTTTCTCGCCGTCGACGCTCAGGTCGAGCACCGCGCCGGATCCCGCGAGCGCGTGGCGCAGCTCGCGCGCGTCGACGTCGAAGCCGACCGGCTCGCCGCCGCCGCCGTACAGCACGCCCGGCACGCGCCCGCTGCGGCGCAGGCGCCGCGCCGCGCGCGAGCCCTCGCCCGAGCGCGGCTCTTGACGTCCAGCTTTGTCGTCGTGGCAGCCATGAGCGGGTGCAGACTCTAGCAATCGCCGTTCATCGTTCTCCCGCCGGCGACTTCAGGCCTTCTTCGATTCTTCTTCCAATTCGTTTTGCGTGCGCTTCGAGCAGATCCCTTCGTTGGCGATCGGAGGGCTCAGCCCGACCAGCTGAACGTGGATGCCCGCCAAGAAGTTGCCGGTGCGGCGCACGTCCACGCACTGCACGACCGGCAGCTTGCCGATCACCGTCCATGCAAGACGCGTCTTGCCGGTGGCGCCGAACAGCGAGTACGCGGTCTTCGATTCGAGCTGCAGGATCTTCACCGCGCCCGCTCTGCGCAGTCGCGGATCGCTCGCGTTGGCCTTCACGCTCGCCACGCACGCCGGGCTCGCGCGGCAGCCACTGAGCTGGTCAAGCATGCCGGCGACGTCGCCCTTGGCCTCGGCCTGCACCAGCGCGAGGTCGTCGTCGCGTTCGACGTTCTCGACCGAGAGGAACCGCGCCAGCAGGCCGCTGATCGCGAGGAACAGCACGACGGCCACGGCGATGAGGACGACGCGTTTCAGGACGAATTCTCAGAACAGCTGGTTCTCGCCGCCGAACACCTCGCTGACCGAGTCGTCGACGAAGATCCGCCGGATCGAGTCGGTCAGCAGCTCCGCGCACGGCAGCACGCGGACGTTCTCGGGCGGTCCAGGGGGACCGGGATCGTGTCCGTCACCACGATCTCCTCGAAGCCGGACGTGCGCAGGTTCTCGAACGCGTCGCCGGAGAACACGGCGTGGGTGGCCGCCGCGTACACGCGCGCGGCGCCCTCCTCCATGACCGTCTTGGCGGCCGCCTTGAGCGTGCCGGCGGTGTCGATCATGTCGTCGACGATCACCGCCGTCTTGCCCTTCACGTCACCGATCACGTAGCCGATCTCCGCGACCTGCTGGGCGGGGCGCTCCTTGTCGAGGATCGCCAGCTCGGCGCCGATCTTGGAGGCGAAGTTCTTGTTCAGCTTGACCCTGCCCGCGTCCGGCGCGACCACGACCAGGTCCGGCAGGCCGAGGTCGGCGAAGTACTGCGTGAGCATGAACAGCGCCGTCATGTGGTCGACCGGCTTCTGGAAGAACCCCTGGATCTGACCGGCGTGCAGGTCCATCGTCAGCACCCGGTCCGCGCCCGCCGCCTCGAGCATGCGCGCGACCAGCCGCGCCGAGATCGGCTCGCGCGGCGCGGACTTCTTGTCCTGGCGCGAGTACCCGAACCACGGCGTCACGGCGATCACCCTGTGCGCGGAGGCGCCGACGGCGGCGTCGATCATGAACAGCAGCTCCATCAGCGAGTCGTTCGCGGTCACCCCCGTCTCGGGTTGCCGCAGGTGGGCTGCACGATGAACACGTCCGCGCCGCGAATCGACTCCTCGTAGCGGCAGTACACCTCGCCGTTGGAGAACGTCTTCAGCGTCACCGGCCCGAGGTCGACTCCGAGCTTGTCCGCGATGTCCATCGCCAGCTGCGGGTTCGCGCGCCCGCTGAACAGCATCAGCCGCTTGTTGTAATCGATCGGCAGGCTCGCCCGCGAGGACTGCGTGCGCGTGTCCATCGCGCTCATCTCCCATGGCAGTGTAGAGCGGCCGCCAGATCGGTCACGGCGTGTCTCGCTCGCCGGCGACGCTCGGCGTAGCCCTCGACGTTCTCCTGGCTGCGCCCGCGCGATCGCCAGCGCGCCGGGCGGCACGTCCTCGGTGATCACCGACCCGGCACCGGTGTACGCGTCGTCGCCGACCGTCACCGGCGCCACGAGCGTCGTGTCGACGCCGCCGCGTACGCGCTCGCCGACCGTCGTGCGGTGCTTGCTCGCGGCCGTCGTAGTTGGCGGTGATCGTCGCCGCGCCGAGGTTCGTCCCCTCGCCCACGTCGGCGTCGCCGATGTAGGACAGGTGCGGGACCTTCGCGCCGGCGCCGATGTCGGAGTTCTTGACCTCCACGAACGTGCCCGCCTTCGCGCCCGCGCGCAGCACGGCGCCCGGTCGCAGGTAGGCGAACGGCCCGACGCTCACGCCGTCCTCGAGCACGCAGTCGAGGAGGTAGGAGTGCTTCACGATCGTGCAGCCCTCGCCGATGCGCGTGGCGCCGCTGATCGTGCGTGAACGGCTCGATCACCGTGTCCTGCCCGATCTCCACGTCGACGTCGATCACCGTCGCCGCCGGGTCGACGATGCCCACGCCCGCGCGCATGTGGCGCTCGTGGATCGCGCTGCTTGGGCGAGTCGGCGTACGCGCGCGAGCGCGGCGCGGTCGTTGACGCCGAGCACGAGCCGCTCGTCCTCCACGGCGTGCGCGGCGACCGTCGCGCCGTCCGCTCGCAGCAGGTCCAGCACCTGCGGCAGGTACAGCTCGCCCTGCGCGTTCTCGTCGCTCAGCCGCGGCAGCGCCTCGCGCAGCGCGGCCGCGGCGAACGACGAAGATGCCGGTGTTCACCTCGTGGATCTCGCGCTCGGCCTGCGGTCGCGTCGCCCTCGCTTCTTGGTCTCGACCACCCGCTGCACCGCGCCGTCGCCGTCGCGCACGACGCGCCCGTAGCCGCTCGGGTCAGCGAGCATCGTCGTCGCCATCGTCGCCGCCGCGCCGCTCTGCTCGTGCGCCTCGACCAGCTCCGCTGATCGCCTCGGCGCTCACGAGCGGCACGTCCCCGCTAAGCACCACCACCGGCGCATCGCGCTCGAGGCGTCGCCGCCGGAGTCCGCGTCGAGCTGGCCATCGCCGCCACGACCGCGCCGCCGGTGCCGTTCGGGCGCGCCTGCACCGCGAGCTCGACGCCCTCCGGCAGCACTCCGCGAGCGCCCGCTCGGGAGAGTCGACGACGACGACGCGCCCGCGCCGGCCTCCAGCGCCGCGAGCACGGGCCACAGCACCATCGGCCGGCCGCACAGCTCGTGCAGCACCTTCGGCGTCTTCGA
Organism: uncultured Solirubrobacterales bacterium; assembly: GCA_963784875.1. Taxonomy (GTDB): domain Bacteria; phylum Actinomycetota; class Thermoleophilia; order Solirubrobacterales; family Solirubrobacteraceae; genus Palsa-744. The sequence goes on along the minus strand of CAWATE010000007.1, from coordinate 119,608 downwards.
GCGCATGCGCGTGCCCTGGCCGGCGGCGAGGATCAGGACGGTGGGGGGGCTCACGCGCAGATGCTATTGATCTGCGGTCGCGCAACGCCGACGAGCGTTGCGCTTGAAAGCCTGCTCGAGCTGGGGGGCAGGGACTCGAACCCCGATTCTCAGGACCAAAACCTGATGTCCTGCCATTGGACGACCCCCCAAGGGCGATCAAGGATAGTCGGCGCAGCGTGGCGGCGATCGCGGCGCAATGGCCGGCCGGACGACGGCCGGCTCGCCCCACAGGCAACAGGGCATGACTACCTCGCAACACGCCGTTCTCCTGCTTCTGCAAGGATGCCTGCACTCTGTTTGGGGGTCGGGAGAGATCGGAGTGGCGCATAGCCGCTGTAGTGGCCGCCACGCTGGGCGTGTTCGCGGTGCCCGCGCAAGCTCGCGCGACGTCCGCGCCGGCTGCTCACGGCGTCCCGCGCGAGCATCAAGACGACCGCACTGGCGAACCGCGTTTGTGCGCGGGCTCGAACCTGGTTCCCACCGCCACCAACGCCGCGGCCGTCGACGCGGCGACGCTGTGCCTGATCGACCACATGCGCGCTGCCTACCGCCTGCGGCCGCTTTGCGGGCGAACCGCAGAACTGCAGAGCGTCGCCACCGCCAGGTCGAGGACATGGTCGGCTGGAACTACTTCGCCGACGATCGTCCTCCCGGCGCAGACGCCGGCGTCGCTGATCGCGTCGACCCGCTACCCGGCGCGCACCGCAAATATCTCGACCGGGCAGAACATCGGCTGGGGCACGGGCCCGTACTCGACCCCCGCGCAGATGGTCGCGGCGTGGATGGCCTCGCCGCCGCATCGCGAGATCATCCTCATCGGCGAATACCGCGACTGCCGGTGTCGGGCGTTGCCCCCGCCGTGCCGTCCGTGCTCGAACAGTCCCTGCAGGGGGCGACCTACGCGGTCGAGTTCGGCGTCCGCCAACTGACGGGGATCTGCCTCCTGGCGGCTGGAGGCAAGCGAGACAAGGACCGACCCTGACGGGCACGGGCATTCGCGTGGCGTACCGATCGGAGATCGACGGGATCTCCGCTCGTCAGGAGCGCCGGCCCGAGCGGCGCGGCACGCGCCCGCCTTCGGCGCCGGCCTCCGAGGCGGGGCCGCCGGAGGCGGAGATGCCGAGCACGCGCATCGCCTTCAGGCCGAGGCTGAGCTTCTCGCGGCCGTCGCTGGAGCTGACGTCCAGGCCGGAGAGCTCGCGCACGCGCTCGAGGCGGTAGTAGATCGTGTGGCGGTGGGTGAACAGCCGCTGGGCGGTGCCGGCGACGTTGCCGTCGGCCTCGAGGAACGTCTCGAGCGTTCGCACGAGCTCGGTCTCGTACTGCTCGTCGTAGGCGACCAGCGGCTCGACCGTCTCGGCGTAGAAGCGCTGCAGCTCGCTCGGGTTCTCGCTCATCGCCGACAGCAGCAGCCGGTAGGCGCCGGTCTGCTCGAACGCGAGCGCCGGCGCCGTCGGCGCGAGCCCTGGGCGACGTTGGCGGCCAGCAGCGCCTCGCTGGCGGCGCGCGGCAGCTCGGCGGGGTCCTCGGCGATGCGGCTGCGCCCGAGCGCGAACGTGTAGCCGGACAGGCCGGCCTCCATCTCGCGCAGGACCGCGTCGGCGGCGCGCGCCGCGAGCGGCCTCCTCGCCGCCGGGCACGAGCAGCAGCACCTCGGCGCCGGGCGATCCCGTCGCGCTCGGACAGCGCGGCGATCGAGCGGCTCGCGACCGCCCGCGCGCCGCGCTCGGCGACGGCGCGCACGCGCCCGCGCCAGCCCTCGTCGGTGGGCGCCTGCGGGTGGGCGCGCGCGACGATCATGCTGGCGCCGTCCTCGACGTCCAGCGACAGCTCGCGCGCCCGCGCGAGCAGCTCGTCGCGCGCGGTCAGCTCGCGGCTGCAGCATCGCGCGCAGGAAGTCGGCGGCGGCCGTCTCCGAGGCGCGCTCGGGCGCCCGCACGCGCTCGACCTCGGAGGCGATCATCGTCGACGAGCAGCCTGCGCATCGAGGCGCTCGGCTCGGTCTTCGGCGCGCATGTGCAGCGTGCCCACGACGGTGTCGGCGACGCGCAGCGGCGTGCTGCTCACGCCCTCGCCGCCGCGCGAGCAGCGAGCGCTCCTCGGCCGGCGAGCGCGGCCGCCACCGCGAGCGTCGCGCCCCACGCGTCGGTCACCGCGAGGCTCGCGTCGAGCGCTCGCGCGGCCGCGCGCACCACCTCGGGCAGCCCGGCGCCCGACTCGACCGCCTCGGTGATCGCGTCCAGCGCCGCGAGATCTGACACCGGCTCAGCCCCAGAAGTAGACGGCGGCGAGCGCCGCCGAGCACGCCGACGCCGACCAGCACGGCGAGCACGTACAGCGACAGGACCGTCGCGGCCAGCCGCTCCCACAGGCGCGAGTAGGCGGTCCAGGCCGGCACGAGGATCAGCCCGGCGTAGAGCGCCAGCCCGAACGACTGCCGGCGCAGACGGCGACGAGATCGTTGATCGGCGTCCTGCTCATGGCGTCAGCGCGTGATTGTGACGCACGCGATGTCGTCGCGCGCGATCGTCACCGCGCGAGCGCCAGCCGAGCCCGCTGCGCCCGCGCCAGCCGGTCGGCGCGCCCGGCGCCGTCGCCGACGCGCCCAAAGGCGCTGTCCACGGGCGTGCGCGCAGATCGCGGCGGGCTCGCGCCCGGCCAGCGCCGGCCGCCGCGCGCTCGGCCGCGCGCGCCCGTTCGCGCGCGCGAACAGGCCCAGCACGGTCGGGCCCGGAGCCGCTCACGAGCGCCACGTCGGCGCCCGCCTCGCGCGCCTCGCTCAGCGCGTCGGCGATCGCCGGGCACAGCGAGACCGCCGCGCGCTGCAGGTCGTTGTGCAGCAGCTCGCGGCGGCGGGCAGCGCCGCGCCGAGCTCGAGCGCGCGCGCAGCTGCCGCGCGACGCTCGACGAGCTCGCCGCGCGGCGCGGGCGAGCCCGAGCCGGTCGGCCTCGGCGTACACGGCGGCGGTCGACAGCGGCGCTCGCGAGCGGCAGCACGAGCACGCCGAAGGCGGAGCTCGGGGCGGCGCCAGCGCCTGCAGGCGCTCGCCCGCGCCGCGTGGCCAGCCAGCGCCCGGGCGAGACCTGGGCGGGCACGTCGGCGCCGAGCTCGCGGCCAGCTCGCGCAGCAGCGCCTCGTCGCCGCAGCCCCGACGCGTGCGCTGGCCAGGCGCAGCGCCGCGGCCGCGTCGGCCGAGCCGCCGCCGAGCCCGGCGGCGACCGGGATCCGCTTGTCGATGCGTCAGCCGCAGCGGCGGCGCCGTCCCAGCCGGTCGCCGCGCGGAACGCGCGCAGCGCCGCGCGCCGCGAGGTTCTCCTCCGGCGGCCCGTCCACGCCCGGGCAGACGACCTCGTCGCTCGCGTCGCCCCCGCGGGCGCGAGCTCGAGCGTCAGCTCGTCGGCGAGCGAGATCGACTGCATCACGGTGACCAGCTCGTGGCGTGCCGTCCGCGCGCTCGAGGCCGAGGAACAGCCCCAGGTTGACCTTCGCCGGCGCGAGCGCGCGCAGCGGTCGTCGAGCGAGCGCTCATAGCGTCCGAGCAAGCTCGCGCGCCGAGCGCGCGGAACTCCTCGGGCGACAGGCGCTCGGCGCGCACGTCGGCGGGATGGCCGAGCTGCACCAGCGCGGCGCGCACCTGCTCGCGCGAGCGACCGGCGCGCCGCGCCGGACAGCGCGAGCGAGCCGGCCAGCGTCTTGCGGCGGTGGGCGAAGGCGCCCGCGACGAGCGCGCGCAGCGCCGGCGGCGCCGCGGCGCGCTCCGCCGGCGCCGCGCGGCGCATGCCGACCAGCACCGAGTCGACGTTCGGCACCGGGTGGAAGACGGTGCGCGGGATCGCCCGCAGCACCTCGCACCTCGCAGGCGAGCTGCGCGAGCACCGAGGGCACGCCGTAGGCGCCGCTCGCCGGGCGCGGCCGCGAGCCGCTCGCCGACCTCGCGCTGGACCATCGCCACCCACGCTCGCACGCTCGGCAAGCTCCTCGATCGTGCGCAGCAGCACGCCGGCGGCGATCCCGTAGGGCAGGTTGGCGACCACCTTGCTCGGCGCGGGGCGCAGCGCGCGCGAGGTCGAGCGCCATCGCGTCGCCCCAGTGCACGGTGACGTTCGCGTAGCGGCTCGGTCGCGTCGCCGAGCGCCTCGCGCAGGCGCTCGTCGATCTCGACCACGTGCACGTGCGCGACGCGCTCGGCGAGGTGCTCGGAGAGCACGCCCAGCCCGCCGCCGATCTCGAGCACCACGTCCTCGCGGTCGAGCTCGGCGGCGCGCTCGATCACGCCGAGGATGTTCGAGTCGATCAGGAAGTTCTGCCCGAGCTCGCGGTCGGGGCGCACGCCGAAGCGGCGCATCCGCCGCAGGCTCGGCTGGACCGGGATGCTCGGCCACCGCGCTCATGCCCAGCCGAACACGCGCGCCGCGTTGCGCTCCACGGCGGCGCCGAGCTCGCGCGGCGTCGACGCCGCGCAGCTCGGCCAGGAACGCGAGCGTGTGCGCGACGAAGGCGGGCTGGTTGCGCTGCTTGCGCACCGCCTGCGGCGTCAGGTAGGGCGCGTCGGTCTCGACCAGCAGGCGCTCGTCGGGCACGCGCCGCGCGGCCGCGGCGAGGTCGGCGGCGCTCGTGTAGGTGACGTTGCCGGCGAACGAGATCGCGTAGCCGCGCTCGCAGGCACTCGTCCAGGCGCTCGGGCATCGAGAAGCAGTGCATCACCACGCTCACGCCCGTCGGCTTCGGCGGCGAGCTGGGCGAGCGTCTCGCTCGCTCGGCGGCGCGCGTGTGGATCACCAGCGGCTTGCCGGTCTCGCGCGCGAGCGCGATCTGCGCGGCGAACGCGCGCTCCTGGTCGGCGCGCGGGGCGCCGTCGCGGTAGAAGTCCAGGCCGGTCTCGCCGATCGCCACGCAGCGCTCGTGCGCGGCCAGCGCGCGCAGCTCGGCCAGGTCGGCGTCGTCGAAGCCGCTGCGCGGCGTTCGGGTGGCGCCCGATCGCCGCGTAGACCTGCGGGAAGTCCTCGGCCGCCGCCAGCGCGGCGCGGCAGGAGGCGCCGTCGATGCCGACGGTCAGCATCCGCGTCACGCCGGCCGCGTCGGCCGCCGCGCACCAGCTCGGCGTCCGGTGGCTCGCACAGGTCCAGGTGGGTGTGGGAGTCGATCATCGGCCGCCGGCTGCGAGCCGTCGCTGCGCGTCCTTCGGGAACAGCGCGCTCGAGCGCGCGTCGACGCGCTCGATGCTGCCCGCTGCCGAGCTCGGCGCCCGCGAGTCGAGCGTCGGGCGCGCCGAGCGCGGCGAGCAGCCGCTCGGCGCTCGCGGGCAGGTAGGGCCACAGCAGCACGGCCACGACGCGCAGCCCCTCGAGCAGCGTGCGCGAGCACCGCGGTCGAGCTCGCTCGCGCGCGGCCTCGTCCTTGGCGAGCTGCCACGGCGCCTGCTCCTCGACGTAGCGGTTCAGCCGCCGCACGCGCTGCCAGATCTCCTCGAGCGCGAGCGTCAGCTCGGCGCGGTCGATCAGCTCGCGACGCGCTCGGCGAGGCCGTCGAAGTCGGCCGCGAGCGCCGGGTCCAGCTCGCCCGCGCGGCACGCGCCCGTCGCGGTAGCGCAGCAGCATCGCGATCGTGCGGCTGGCGAGGTTGCCGAGCTCGTTGGCGAGCTCGGTCTCGTAGCGCAGCTCGAAGGAGGCGGTCGAGACCGAGCCGTCCTGGCCGAAGGGCACGTCGCGCAGCAGGTAGAAGCGCAGCGCGTCCGCGCCGAAGCGCTCGATCACCGCGAACGGGTCGAGCACGTTGCCCAGCGACTTGCTCATCTTCTCGCCTTCCATCAGCAGGTAGCCGTGGACGAAGACGTGCTCGGGCAGCTCGAGCCCGGCGGCCATCAGCAGCGCCGGCCAGTAGACGGCGTGGAAGCGCAGGATGTCCTTGGCGATCAGGTGGTAGCTGGCGGGCCAGAGCTCGTCGGTCAGATCCTCGCCCGCGCGCGCGTAGGAGAGCGCCGTGTAGTAGTTGAGCAGCGCGTCGAACCACACGTAGAAGACGTGCTCCGGAGTCCCACGGCACCGGCACGCCCCAGGTCAGCTTGTGGCGCGTGAGCGGCACGTCGCGCAGTCCCGAGCGGATGAACGACAGCGCCTCGTTGTAGCGGGTGCGCGGCGCGACGAAGTCCTCGCGCTCGGCGTACAGCGCCTCCAGCCGGCTCCTGGAAGGCGGACAGCTTGAAGAAGTAGTTGTCCTCCTGCTCGCGCGTCAGCTCGATGTGGTGGATCGGGCAGCGGTTGCCCTCGTCGACTTCGTTGTCGGCCTTGAAGTCCGCGCAGCGCGGGCAGTACCAGCCCTCGTAGGTGCCCTCGTAGACGTACCCGTTCTCGCGCACGCGCGAGAGCACCTCCTGGACCTTCGCTTCGTGCTGCGGGTCGGTCGTGCGGATGAAGAAGTCGTTGGCTCGCGCCGAGCTGCGGCGCGAGCGCCTTGAAGCGCTCGGCGTTGCGGTCGGCCAGCTCCTGGGGCTCGATCCCGAGCGCGTGCGCGGCGTCGGCGACCGGCTCGCCGTGCTCGTCGGTGCCGGTCAGGAAGAACACCGTCCTCGCCGCGCTGGCGGTGGTGGCGCGCCAGCACGTCGGCGGCGATCGTGGTGTACGCGTGGCCGAGATGCGGCGCCGCGTTGACGTAGTAGATCGGCGTGGTCACGTAGAAGGACACTGTCCGCTCCAGGCTACTGCCGTCTGTGACGCGACGTTCTCAGGCGCTGCTCGTCAGCGCGCGGTACAGCTCGTTGGCGCGCGACGCCCGTGAGCTTCGCCACGGCCGCCGCGGCCGGCCGCGGCCTGGCGCCCGCGGCGACCAGCTCGCGCAGCGCGCCGAGCGCCTGCTCGCGCGCGGGCTCGCCGGCGCGCGCCGGCGCCGACCACGAGCACGACCTCACCGCGCGGCGGGTGCGCCTGCGTAGCGGTCGGCCAGCTCGGCGGCGCTCCCGCGGCGGACCTCCTCGTGCAGCTTGGTCAGCTCGCGGCATACCGCCGCCGGCCGTTGCGGGTCGCGCTCGGCGAGCACGCGCGAGCGTCGCCGCGAGACGGCGGGGGACTCGAACGCGACGAGCGTCTCGGGCGCGTCGGCGAGCAGCTCGATCGAGCTCCCGCGCGCGCGCGGCAGGAAGCCGACGAAGCGCCAGCGCTCGGCGGGCAGCCCGGAGGCGACGAGCGCGGTCACGACGGCGCTCGGACCGGGCAGCACCTCGACCGGCAGACCCGCCGTCGACGCACGCGCGCACGAGCGCGAAGCCGGGGTCGGAGACCAGCGGCATCCCCGCGTCGGAGACGAGCGCGACCCGGCACCGGCGGCGATCCGCGCCACGAGCTCGCCGCGCGCGAGCGCTTTCGTTGTGCTCGTGGAAGCTGACGAGCGAAGCCGCGGCGATCCGATGGCGGTCGAGCAGCAGCTTGCGTGTGCCGCGTGTCCTCGCACGCGACCACATCGGCTTCGGCGAGCGCGGCGAGCACGCGCAAGGTCACGTCCTCGAGGTTGCCGATCGGGGTCGGGCAGACGAAGCAGGCGTCCGTGCCGGTCGATCGCGGATCCCTGCGATCCTCCGTCGGTCGAGGCAATCGGAGGGTTCTCGGCAGACATGTCGCAAATATAGGGTCCGATGCCCGACGACAGCCAAGAGCAACCGCCGCAATACACCCGCTACCGCGCCGGGCGCCGCCTGCGGCCGCGCAAAGACGACTCGCTGGAACAGTCGGGCGCCGCGCGACCGGGCCTCCCGCAGCCGCCGACACGCTCACCGCGGCACGCGAGCACACCCGAGCGAGGAAGACCTGGCGGACCCCTGCTCGGACGGACGCGCGCACCGGGCCGCGCGGCACGGGCCTGGCGCCGCTGGAAACGGCCGAAGCGCGTCGCGCTCGCCCTGCTCGCGCTGGTGGTGGGTTGGCTCGTGTTGTCGCTCGTGCTGTTCCTGATCAGCTCGCACTTCGAGCGCACCTCGCTGCCGTCGAACGTCGCCGGCGTGCTCGACCCGTCCGGCTATCCGTTGACGAGCACGAGCAACATCCTCGTGCTCGGATCCGACCGGCGGCAGAAGGACAGCAAGGAACCGGGGGCGGAAACCACCGGACCGGGGCGCTCGGACACGATCATGCTGATCCGCACGGGCGGCGGGCACGCGGCGCGCCTGTCGATCCCGCGCGACACGGTCGCCGAGATCCCCGGTCACGGCCTGCGGAAGATCAACGCCGCACACGAGTTCGGCGGCCCGGCGCTGTCGGTCTCGACGATCAAGAGCTGGCTGGGAGTACCGATCAACCACGTGGTGGAAGTGAACTTCGAAAACTTCCCACAGCTGATCGACTCGATGGGCGGCGTGACCTACACCGGCGGATGCATCGTCTCGCGCCTCGACGGCGGCTCGAGCAACGGTGGCTTCACGCTGCGCCTGAGCAGGGGCACCCACCACCTCGACGGCAAGCAGGCGCTGGCGCTGGCGCGCACGCGCGAGAACCTGTGCAAGCCGAACGAGACGGACATCCAACGCGAGGAACACCAGCAGGCGCTGATCAACGACATGAAGAGCCGGCTGCTCTCGCCGTCGAGCTTGCTGCGCCTGCCGCTGATCGCGTGGAACGCGCCACCGACGATCATCTCGGACATGACCGGCCCGGAACTGCTCGGCATGTTCACGGCGCTCGCGGTGACGGGCACGCCGCCCACGCATGTGCTGACCCCGACCGGCGCGATCACGCTGCCGGGCGGCGAAGACGGCTTGACGATCTCAGAAGGCGCGCGCCGGGCGGACGTCGCGCGTTTCATGAACGGCTGAGTCCTGGCCTTCAGCGCTTGGCTGCGGCCGGCTTTGCGTCCTTGGGCTTGGAAGCGGTCTTCTCGCCCTTGCTCCCGGAAGAGGTGGAGTCGGAGGGTTTTTGCGATGAGGCCTTCTCAGATCCTTTCTCTGAGGACTTCTCCGACGAAGCCTTCTCCGACGAGGACTTCTCGGCAGCGGCGGCGGCGGTCTCGCGCTGCCGGTTGCGCGTGCCGTAATCGGTGTTGTAAAAGCCTTTGCCCTTGAAATGCACGGCGGGAGCGTGCAGCACACGCTCGACCGGCACACCCGTGTCGGGGTCGGTGGTGAGCGCGGGGTCGGAGAAGGACTGCTGAAGCTCGAACGTTGTCCCGTCGGGACGTCTGTACTCGTAGATTGGCATAGGGAGAATCTAGCCTGCCTGGCGCGTTCCGGGCGTCCCGGAGCGCGATCGCCGCTCGACAGCGCACACGCGGACGATCCCGGGGCGCGCGATCAGTCGACCAGCAGCGCGCGCGCACAGGCGATCCCGGCGCGAACAGTGGCGGTGAAGTCGCGGTCGGGCTCGGTGAGCATTCGCAGCGCGAAGCCGTCGCCGAGGGAGAAGAGGATCTCAGCGACCACCTCGGGCTCGGCGTGCAGGCGCAGCACCCCTTCGCGCTGGGCGGTGGCGAGCATCTCCGCGACCTGCTCGCGGGTGCGACGAATCAGGTCCGCATACTCGACGGCGACCTCGGTGTTGCGACGCGCGATCGTGAACAGCTCAAACAGGAGGGTGACGAAGTCGGGATCCTCGCGTACGGTCTGCTGAAGGTTCTCCGCCATCAGGTCGATGAAGCTCTCGGCGGTCCGCGCCCCCGCGAGCTGGCGCTCGAGCATCTCCATGCGCAGCTCACAGTCGCGGCGCACCGCCTCGACGAGCAGCTGCTCCTTGGTGCCGAAGTAGTAGTGGAGCAACCCGCGCGAGACGCCCGCCTCGCGCGAGACGTGGTCGAAGGTCGAGCCCGCGGCGCCGTGGCGCGCGACGCTGCGGCGCATCGCCTCGACGATGCGCTGGGCCTTATCGCCGGACAGCGACCTGGTCGCCCCTGTCACGGGCGCCGACACGCTCGGGCCGGCCACGCTCGGATCGGCCACGCTCGAGCCCGCCGCGCTCGGGCTCTCCATTGCGACGGTCGTCCGTGACACGAGCCCCGAGCCCCCGGCTCAGCCGGCGGGCGCGCCCGTCGGCTCGAAGTCGGGAGCGGCGGTGGTGGAGCTGTAGTCGAACTCCTCCTCGGCGCCGAAGAGGAGGTCGAGCACCTTCGAGCGCAGACCCTCGCTGAGCACCAGCGCAAGCACGGCGGCGAGCGTCAGCAGGAGCAGCGAGCGTCCCAGGCCGCCGCTGCTGCGACCGCGCTTGGGCGGTGGCTCGCGCAACGAGGTGGACGCGTCCCGTAGGGCGTTTGCGGCCTCCTTCAGCTCACGCTGAAGCTTGCGATCCTCGAACAGGGCCTGGGTCGCGGGCGTGCCGTTGCTCATCCGCCCGTAGGCGCTGCGCGCCGAGCCGTATGCCGTGAGCAAGTTCTCGCGCAGATCCTTGTCTTCGATCAGTCGCTGCAGGTAGCGGCTGTGCTGCGTGGCTTCGCGTGCCGCCTTGCCGGCCTTGCCGATGCTGTCCTTTGCTGCCATCGTCGTCACCTCCACGAATCAAAACTGGGTAAGTAGGTCCCCGCCCAGATCGGTTGGGTGGTGGCCTCCGTCGAAAGCTTTGCTGGTCTGCACCCCAATATACCCACCGTGGATCGATCGGATGCAAACGGGATCTGAGTCCGAGTCCCGCCACGCGCGCCGTGCAGTGCAGCCCGAGCCCCGCCATCCGGGGCACTACCCCTTACGCGTGGAGCGCGGCCTGTTCCTGCGCCGATGGGAACGCCCAGGCAGCCCGCGTGCGACGCTCTTGGCGGAAGACGAAGCGCATCTGCTGCGGCGGCTGCAGCTGCGCCTCGTTGGGGCGGAAGGTCGCGCAGGGCTCGGACAGGTCCAGCGCACAGAGGAGGTTGCAACGGAAGAAGCATTCGTCACAACTCACCTTGCGAGCGGCTCGCTTGCCCGGCTTTCTCTGCACCTGCCACCCCCATGCGCTGATCGCTGACTGAACGGACGACGGGGATCATGAAAGCACCGTCCGCCAGACGGCGTGGAGCGCCATCCCGCAAATCGCAGAGAAAAAGGTTTCTACCCGCGGACGGCGGGGTACCGGTCACTTTTTTGTGAGCATGAGCCGATCACCCCGCACTTTGCGAAGTTCGATGCACCACCCGGTCTGGCGACACCGCGCGGAGACTCCTCGCCACCGCCGCACTCGCCACCGCCGCAGGGCGCCCATGAAACATCCGCTTCGGCGGCCTCGGCGCATCGCGTCATCATCTAGAGATGCGCATCCTCGTCACCGGCGCGAGCGGGTTCGTCGGCTCCCAGCTCATCCCCCACCTGCTGGCAGACGGCCACGAGGTGCGCGCCCTCGGGCGAGCGCCCGCGCGGGTGCGAGCCGCACTCGCGCAGCCGGGCTCCGGTGAGATCACGGAGAGCGTCGAGATCTTTCGCGGCGACGCGCTCACGGGCGGAGGGCTCGTGCGCGCGCTCGAGCAGGTCGAGGTCGTGTATTACCTGATCCACTCGATGGAGCGCGCGAGCGGCGACTCGCCGTTCGCCGAGCGCGAGGCCGCCGCGGCTCACACATTCGCCGCCGCGGCCGTACGCGCCGGAGTGAGGCGGGTGGTGTACCTCGGCGGGCTGATGGGAACCGAGCCCGTCCGCGTCTCGCGCCACCTGGCCAGCCGGGAAGCGGTGGAGCGCATCCTCCTGCAGCACATCCCCGACTCGGTGGCGCTGCGCGCCTCGATCGTGATCGGCGCACGCTCGCGCTCGTTCCGTCTGCTCGTCCATCTCGTCGAGCGCCTGCGGGTGCTCGCGCTGCCGTCGTGGCGCCGGTATCGCACCCAGCCGATCGACACGCGCGACGTCACGGAGATGCTCGCCGCCGCCGCGACCGTACCGGAGGTGAGTGGCCTGTCGATGGACGTCGGCGGGCCCGACGTGCTCAGCTACGGCGAGATGATCGCGCGCATCGCCGAGCTGATGCTGGTGAGTCGCCCCGCTCTCGGCGTGGGAATGAGCGTGACACCCCTGACGGCGCGTGTCGTGGCTGCGATCACAGGTGAGGACCCGGAGCTGATGGTGCCGTTGATGGAGAGCCTGCAGGGCGATCTGCTGTGCGACGACGAGTGCGCGGCGAAGCTGCTGAACGTGAGACTGCACTCCTTCGACGCGGCGGTGGAGCACGCGCTCGGCGAATGGGAGGAGCACGAGCCGCTCGCGGCACGCTGAGCCCTGTGCGTTCACGCCGCCCGATACGGTTCGGGACCTATGAACGCGCCCGTCCGATGAGTCTCGTCACAGCCTCGATCCAGATCGCCGCGCCACCGGGGGACGTGTGGAAGATGGTCATGGATCCCGCTCGCCTGGGCGACTGGGTCACGATTCACCGCCGGCTCGTGCACGCCGACGGCGGCCCGCCACGAGTGGGATATGAGATGGACCAGCAGATCCACCTGCGCGGTGTCAACCTCGAAGTTCACTGGAAGCTGATCGAGTGCGACGCCGGCGCACGCGCTGTGTGGCAGGGGCGCGGCCCGGCCCGCTCGCACGCTCGCACCGAGTACGACCTGCGGGCCGATGGCAAGGGCACGCGCTTTGACTATCGCAACGAATTTCGTCCGCCGCTCGGACCGCTCGGGGCGGTGGTCAGCCGTGCGCTGGTGGGGGGAATGCCGGAGCGCGAGGCCCGCCGCACACTAGATCGCTTGCGCGCGCAGATGGAGAGCGGTTAGTCGGATCTTTTTGCGACAGTTCCCAGCCGGCATTTAGAACCCCTTTCAAAAAGAGCGGCACGCCGGATGCGCCCCTGGACACGGCGCTGGATCGCCGTGTGACGGCTCGCACGTGCCACCAGCACGGGCTTCACCGCCCCACGACGCCCAGCTTGGTCCAGCAACGCCCCGCCGCACCGCTCTTTTTGAAAGGGGTTCTTAGAAATTTGTCTCAAAACCAATCGGGGATCGCTCTGCAAAAAGCCGTGCGATCGGGTTTCTCGGGTTAGATCGTGTAAGGTCAGGATGAAAATATGTGACTTAGAGCCTGAGATAGGCCCTAAGGCTGCATTTACACTAGTGAAGAGGATTGAATCGTGACCGACTTCCTTGACGAGAAGCGCAAAGAGATCACCGACCGGCTGGGGGAACTCAAGCCGCTGGTGGACGAGTACCAGCGACTCGAGGCTGCGGCCTCCGCCCTTGCGGGCGTCGGTGGATCCGCGTCTTCCACCGGGGCGACGCCGCGTCGCCGTGGACCGGGACGCCCGCGTGGCTCGGTCAGCCGGACGAGCGCGAAAGCGACGGCGGCAACGGCCACGGCTGCTGCACCGGCCAAAGCCGGTCGCAAAAAACCTGGCCGTCCCCCCGGACGTAAAAAACCAGGCCGCCCCGCCGGCAGCAGCAGTAGCAGCAGCTCCACGCCGCGGCGCGCCGGACGGCGCAAAGGCAGCGGCACACGCGCGGCCGAGGCGCTCGCGTTCGTGACGGGACAGCCGGGTATCACCATTCCCGAGCTGGCCGCGAAGATGGGCATCAAGCAGAACTACCTATATCGCGTGCTGCCGAGTCTCGAGCAGGAAGGGAAAGTTGCCAAGCAGGGAAGAGGCTGGCACCCGAAAAGCTGATCTAGCTGGACCGGCTCACACACTGAATGAAGAGGGCGCGGCAGGGATGATGCCGTGCCCTCTTGTGTTCTCGGCCCAGTTCCGCAGGAACGCCTCGGTAGCGGCAACGTCGAGGGGCCGGGCGAAGAGGAAGCCCTGTCCGTGGTCACAGTCCTGATCCCTGAGGAGGGAGAGCTCTTGCTGTTGCTCGATACCCTCGGCGAACGTCTCGAGCGAGAGAGCCTTGCCGAGCTGCACGAGGGTATGTATCAGTGTCTCGCCCTCCCGGTTGTCGGCCATGCCGGAGATGAACGACTGGTCGATCTTCAGTGCATCGACCGGGAACCGCTGGAGGTGGGCGAGAGACGAGTACCCGGTGCCGAAGTCGTCGATCGCGATTCGCACGCCGAGCTGCTTGACCCGAGTGAGCCGGCGAGCGGTCTCCTCGACGTTGCGCATGAGCGTCGTCTCGGTGATCTCGATCGTGAGCCTTTCCGGATCCATGCCGCTGGATGAGAGCGCCCCTTCGATGTCGGCGATGAGCTGGTCGCTGTCGAGCTGGCGCCCGGAGACGTTCACGGCCATTCCGATCGGATACCCGGCCCGGCGCCACGCGGCGCCCTGAGCGCAGGCCTCCTCGAGGACCCACTTGCCGATCTCTGTGATCAATCCTGTCTCCTCGAGCAGCGGGATGAAATCGTCGGGCTGCACGATCCCGCGCACCGGGTGCTGCCAGCGGATCAGGGCCTCCACTCCGGTGGGGCTCATGTCACTCAGGTCGATCGTGGGTTGATAGGCGAGGAAGAACTGGTCCTGCGCGAGCGCTTCGCGCAGGTCCATCTCGAGCTCCATGCGGTTTTGGATGATGTCCTGCATGCCGGTCTCGAACACGACGTAGCGATTCTTGCCGTCCCACTTGGCGCGATACATGGCGATGTCGGCGGCGCGCAGAAGCTCCTCGGCCGTGGTGAGCTCTCCCGTCGCGATCCCGACGCTCGCCGTCACCGATACGCGCGTCTCGCCGTCCGCTCCGAGCTTGAACGGCTGCTTGAGCGCGTCGAGCAGCCGCTCTGCGATCAGCTCTGGCCCCGCCGCCAGCGAGAGCTCCTCGGAGATCACGACGAACTCGTCCCCACCGAGTCGCCCCAGCGTGTCGGTGGCTCTGACGACGCCGTCCAGCCGTGCGGCGACAGCCCGCAGCAGTTCGTCGCCGACGCCGTGGCCGAGCGTGTCGTTGATGCTCTTGAAGTTGTCGAGGTCGACGAACAGCGCCGCCACCGGCGTTTGGTTGCGGCGCGAGCGCGCGAGCATCTGCTCGACGCGATCGAGGATCAACGTCCGGTTCGGCAATCCGGTCAGTGGGTCGTGGGTCGCCAGGAACGAAAGCTCGTCCTCGCGCCGCGAGAGCTCTTCGTCGGTGCGCTTGCGCTCGGCCTCGAAGCACTCGCACATGCGCAGCAGGCTGAACTCGAGGCTCAGCTGCAGGATGTGCAGGGCCTCTGAGAGCGCGTCGCGTGAAACGCCGAGCCGGCCGGCGCTGTCCTTGAGGATCTCGGCCGTGACGTTGCGCCACCAGAAGCAGCGCCAGATCACCTCGTTCAGCGACGCCGCGCGGTGGGCCGCCAGCTCGGCGAAGATCTCCCAGGTTTCCTGGCCGGCCTTGATCGCGACCTCCATGTCCTCTCCGGACATCCAGCGGGCCACCGCGATCGTCGAGCTCTTGCAGATCCGTTCGAAGCTGCCCTGGACCAGGGCGTCGACGGCGTGGTCTGGGCCCCCGGTCTTCGCGACTGTCTCTGAGAGCACATCCTCGGTGCGGGTCTTCAGCGTCTCCCCGAGACGAGCGAGGTCCTCACCGGTCTGATCCGCCGAAGCGGACGGCGGCAGCGGGACACGCATCGCATCCGACCCTGGGCTCGGGTGTGGGGGAGACATCGCAATTCAACCGATCGGCGGGCTGTGTCCACTGCTTGAACTTTGCCCGCCACAGTAGGCAAGCGTCTTCGGCAACCCCCGCTTCTATGCTTGCCACCCGTTCAATGCCTTGATCAAGCCAAAGCCTAAGAACCCCTTTTGAAAGGTTCTAAATCAAGCCCTGGCTTTGAACCGTGTCGCGCTCGTCGGTGAGCTCGGCGACGGAAGCGTCGATCTTGGAACGGGAGAAGTCGTCCAGCTCCAAGCCCTCGACGATCGACCACTCACCGTTGGAGCAGGTGCAGGGGAACCCGCAGATGAGGCCCTCGGGGATGGAGTAGTCGCCGGGCGAGGGAACGCCCATCGAGACCCAGCGGCCGTCCGTGCCGGTGACCCAGTCGTGGACGTGGTCGATGGCGGCGGAGGCGGCGGAGGCGGCCGAGGAGGAGCCACGCGCCTCGATGATCGCGGCGCCGCGTTTGCCGACGTTGGGGAGGAAGTCGTTTTCGATCCAGGCCTGGTCGTCGACGACGGCCGCCGCCTGATCGCCGCGCACGGTCGCGTGGAACAGGTCGGGGTACATCGTCGGCGAGTGGTTGCCCCACACGCCCATGTTGGAGATGTCGGTCACCGGCGCCTGCGACCTTCGCGGCGAGCTGCGCGACCGCGCGGTTGTGGTCGAGGCGGAGCATCGCGGTGAAGCGATCGCGGGGAATGTCGGGAGCGTTGGACATCGCGATCAGGCAGTTGGTGTTCGCCGGGTTGCCGACGACGAGGATTTTTACGTCGGAGGCGGCGCGGGTGTTCAGGGCCTTGCCTTGGACGGTGAAGATCTTGCCGTTCTCGGACAGCAGCTCGGCGCGCTCCATGCCCTTGGTGCGCGGGCGCGAGCCGACGAGCAGCGCGATGTTGACGCCGTCGAAGGCGTCGTCGGGGTTGTCGTGCAGGTCGAGGTTCGCGAGCAGGGGAAAGGCGCAGTCGACGACCTCCATCGCGACGCCCTCGAGCGCGCCCATCGCGGGCGGTATCTCCAAGCAGGCGCAGGTCGATCGGCTGGTCGGGGCCGAGCAGCTGGCCGGAGGCGATGCGGAAGAGCAGGCTGTAGCCGATCTGCCCGGCGGCGCCGGTGACGGTGACTCGTACGGGGTTGCTCACTGATTCATCTCCTGGGTGAGGTTGTCGGCGACCGAGGCGAGGAACTCCTCGGTGGTCTGCCATGGCTGATCGGGGCCCACGAGCAGGGCGAGGTCCTTGGTCATGTGCCCGCTTTCGACGGTCTGCACGCACACGCGCTCGAGCGTCTCGGCGAAGCGCGCTACCTCGGGCGTGCCGTCCATCCGCCCGCGTGCGGACAGCCCGCGCGTCCACGCGAAGATCGAGGCGATCGGGTTGGTGGAGGTGGGCTTGCCCTGCTGGTGGAGGCGGTAGTGGCGGGTGACGGTGCCGTGCGCGGCCTCGGCCTCGACCGTCTTACCGTCGGCGGTCATCAGCACGCTCGTCATCAGACCGAGCGAGCCGAAGCCCTGGGCGACGGTGTCGGATTGGACGTCGCCGTCGTAGTTCTTGCACGCCCACACGTAGCCGCCCTCCCACTTCAGTGCGGCGGCGACCATGTCGTCGATCAGGCGATGTTCGTATGAGATGCCGGCCGCCTCGAAATCCTGACGGAACTCGCTCTCGTAGACCTCGGCGAACAGGTCCTTGAAGCGCCCGTCGTAGCGCTTGAGGATCGTGTTCTTGGTCGACAGATAGACGGGCAGCTTGTGGTCGAGACCGTAGCGCAGGGAGGCGCGGGCGAAGTCGCGGATCGAGGAGTCGAGGTTGTACATCGCCATCGCGATGCCGGGACCGGGGAAGTCATAGACGTCGAGCTCGATCGGCTCAGAGCCGTCGGTGGGCGTGTAGGTGAGCGTCAGCGTGCCCTCGCCGGGGACGACGAGGTCGGTCGCGCGGTACTGATCGGCGAACGCGTGGCGGCCGATCACGATCGGCTTGGTCCAGCCGGGGACGAGACGGGGGATGTTGGAGATCACGATCGGCTCGCGGAAGATGACGCCGCCGAGGATGTTGCGGATCGTGCCGTTGGGCGAGCGGTACATCTCCTTCAGGCCGAACTCGGCGACGCGCGCCTCGTCGGGGGTGATCGTCGCGCACTTGACGCCGACGCCGTGGCGTTTGATCGCCTCGGCCGCTTCGACGGTGATCGCGTCCTCGGTCGCGTCGCGGCGCTCGATCGAGAGGTCGTAGCGCTCGAGCTCTACGTCGAGGTAGGGAACGATCAGCTGCTCGCGGATGAACGACCAGATGACCCGCGTCATCTCGTCGCCGTCGAGCTCGACGACGGGGTTGTGAACCTTGATCTTGGCCATGCGCGTGGGTGTGGTCCTCTCGGGGGGTCGGCGGCGGGGAAGCAGGCGCGATGCTATCGAGGCGGGAAATATGGGAGACGCGTGGGCTTTGTGCTGCGTCCCATGCTGCCGGCGCCGGTCACCGCGGTTGCCGGCGTTTCGAGTTCGTCACCGCGGCGAGGGCGCGACCATCTGCTTGTCGTTCACCCAGGCAGGGACGCAGCCATCTGCTTAACTTCAGGACATGGCCACCGTGTCACAGGACCCGCGCGCCGACGCGAGCGCGCCGTGGCGGACGCACGAGGTCGCAAACCAGCCCCCGCCGCTGGAGGGGGTTGACGTTTTCTCGAGCAACGTGCCGCTCGTAGAGGCCACCGAGCGCGAGGGCGCGGGCTGGGTGCGCGAGCGCGCCTCAGAGCTGGGCCGGTTCGTAGGCGGCCTGCCGCAGCAGTTTGGGGCAGGCTGGCGAACGAGAACAAGCCGGTGCTGAAGACGCACGACCGGTACGGGAACCGCATCGACGAGGTCGAGTTCCACCCGGCGTGGCACAAGCTGATGGCGATGGGGGTCGAGAACGAGCTGCATTCGCTGCCGTGGACGAGCGAGCAGCCGTTCGCGCATACGGCGAGGGCGGCGCTGTACATGACCGCGATGCAGGCCGAGGCCGGGTTCGCGTGCCCGATCACGATGACGTTCGCGGTGGTGCCGGCGCTGCGGATGCAGCCCGAGCTCGCGGCCGAGTGGGAGCCACGTGTGACCGCCACGACGTATGACCCGCGCTCGATCCCGGCGAGCGAGAAGGGGAGCGCGATCGCGGGCATGGCGATGACCGAGAAGCAGGGCGGCTCGGACGTGCGCGCGAACACGACGGTCGCGCGGGCGCTGAACGGCGGCGGGGCGGGCGCGGAGTATGAGATCACGGGGCACAAGTGGTTCTGCTCGGCGCCGATGTCGGACATCTTCCTGGTGCTCGCCCAGACCGAGGAAGGCCTCTCGTGCTTTCTACTGCCGCGCATATTGCCGGACGGCACACGCAACGAGTTCCACATTCAGCGGCTGAAGGACAAGCTGGGAAACCATTCGAACGCGTCCAGCGAGATCGAGCTGCACGGCGCCTGGGCGCGGATGGTGGGCGAGCCGGGGCGGGGCGTGCCGACGATCATCGAGATGGTCGGGCACACACGCCTGGACTGCGTGATCGGGACCGCGGCGGGCATGCGCGCGGGAGTGGTGAACGCCACCCACCACGCCGCCCATCGCAGCGCGTTCGGCAAGAAATTGATCGATCAGCCGTTGATGCGCAACGTGCTGGCAGACCTGTGCATCGAGTCCGAGGCGGCCACGGCGCTGGCGATGCGGCTGGCGCGCGCGTATGACGAGGCGCACGCGGACGCGGAGAACGGCGAGAACGACACCGACGCGCAGCTGTTCAAGCGGGTGGCCACGGCGGTGGGCAAGTACTGGACGTGCAAGCGCGCGCCGAACCACGCATTCGAGGCGCTCGAGTGCCTGGGTGGGAACGGATATGTCGAGGAGTCGGGGATGCCGCGGCTGTATCGCGAGGCGCCGCTGGCGTCGATCTGGGAGGGCTCGGGCAACGTGATGAGCCTCGACGTGCTGCGCGCGCTGTCGCGCTCGCCGCGCTCGTGGGAAGTGTTCTTGGGCGAGGTCCAGCAGGCGCAGGGCGCCGACGCGCGGCTGGACGCACGGGTGGAGGAGCTGCAGGGACAACTGCAAGGCGACCCGGCGACGCTCGAGACGCGCGCAAGAAGGGTCGTGGAAGACATGGCGCTGTGCCTGCAGGGATCGCTGCTCGTGCGCCACGCCGACCCGGCGGTGGCGGACGCGTTCTGCGCCTCGAGGCTCGCGGGCGACGGAGGCCTCGAGTACGGCACGCTGCCGGCGGGCAGCGACTTCGAGGGCATCATCGCGCGCGGCCTGCCGCACGCCTAGAACCCGCAGGAGGGGCCCCTGTGGGCCCTAACATTGAAATATGAGGCCCCGTACGAACCTCCAGCTCGCCCGTATCTTCGGGATCCGCATCGGCGTGAGCTACAGCTGGTTCTTCGTGCTGTTCCTGCTGATCTACTACCTGTCGACGTACTTTCACGAGGTGCTCGGCGGCTCGCAGACGACGGCCTATCTCGTCGCCGTGGCCGGAGCGCTGGGGTACTTCGCCTCGCTGATCCTGCACGAGCTCGGGCACGCGCTGGTCGCACGCCGCCAGGGGATCCCGATCGTCGGCATCGACCTGTGGTTCTTCGGCGGGCTCTCCCAAGCGCAGCGCGAGCCGCAGAGCGCGGGCGAGGAATTCAAGGTCGCCGCGGCCGGCCCGGCGGTGACGCTGACGGTGTTCGCGCTGTGCCTGGCGGGCGGCACCGCGATCGCGAGCAGCGGGCGCTTCACCGACGTGGCGCTGACGAAGGAAGGGTTCATCACGACCCCGGCGCTCGCGCTAGTCGGCTGGCTGGGGTTCATCAACGGGGTGCTGTTCCTGTTCAACATCGTGCCGGCGTTCCCGCTCGACGGCGGGCGGATAGCCCGCGCGGCGATCTGGTGGCGCACGGGCGACCGCAACCGCGCGACGCGCGCGACCGGGCGCTCGGGACAGGGGTTTGCGCTGGTGGTCGGCCTGCTCGGGCTGTGGGAGCTCACGAGTAGCGGCTCCTCGCTCGGTCTGATCACGATGCTGCTCGCGTTCTTCCTCTACCAGGCGGCCGGCGCGGCGGTCGTGCAGGGCGTGGTCGGGCAGCGGATCCAGAATGTGAAGGTGGCCGACATCATGGATCGTGAGCCGGTGACGATCCCGGCGGGGCTGACGTTGCTGGACGCGCAGGAGCAGTTCTTCCTGCGCTACCGCTGGCCGTGGTTCGCGGTGGTCGATCCGGCGCGACACTTCCTCGGAGTGGTGCGCCAGCAGCGGATCGAGAGCGAGATCGCGGCGGGACGGCCGGCGCTGGGGGTGGTCGACGTGCTCGAGGAGGACATGGGTGTGCGGATCGGCGAAGAGGCGCCCCTGGAATCGCTGCTCGGCGCCGAAGGGCTCGGCCGGCTGGGAGCGATGGTCGCGGTCGACAAGGACGGCGTGCTGCAGGGCGTCGTCACGCTCGCCCAGGTGCGCAACGCGCTGCGCCCGCGCCCGGCCGCCGGTATATAGAGTCTCGCCTCCAGCCGTCTCTTTCTCGACCTCAGGGGCCATGCCAACACATGACGTTTTGATCATCGGGGCCGGTCTCGCGGGCCAGCGCGCCGCGCTGGCGGCTGCGCAGGAGGGAGCGAGCGTCGCGATCATGAGCAAGGTCCACCCCGTGCGCTCGCACTCGGTGGCGGCCGCGGGCGGCATCAACGCGGCGATCAGCGTCGATGACGACTGGCGCTCGCACGCCTACGACACGGTCAAGGGCTCGGACTTCCTGGGCGATCAGGACGCGATCGAGATCATGTGCTCGGAGGCGCCGCAGGAGGTGATGCACCTCGAGCACATGGGCGTCACGTTCCATCGCAACGAGCAGGGCGAGATGGACCTGCGCGCGTTCGGCGGCGCCTCGATGAAGCGCACGGCGTATGTCGCCGACATCACCGGCCAGGCGCTGCTGCACGTGCTGTACGAGCAGCTGATGAAGCACCACGAGACGGTCGAGCGCTACGAGGAGTGGTTCACGACCTCGCTGCTCACGGACGAGGCGGGCGCCTGCTGCGGCGTGATCGCCCGCGAGGTGCGCAGCGGGCGGATGGAGGCGTTCACCGCCAAGAACGTGATCCTCGCCTGCGGCGGCGCGGGACAGGCGTACAAGCCGACGACGAACGGGTTGATCGTGACCGGCGACGGGATCGCGATGGCCTACCGGATCGGCGCGCCGCTGATGGACATGGAGATGGTCCAGTACCACCCCACCTGCCTGGTCGAGACCGGAATCCTGATCACCGAGGGCGCGCGCGGCGAGGGCGCGCATTTGCTGAACGCAAACGGCGAACGGTTCATGGAGAAATCGGCGCCGAACAAGATGGAGCTCGCCTCCCGCGACGTGGTCTCGCGCGCCGAGCAGATCGAGATCGACGAGGGCCGCGGCGTCGGCCCGAACGGCTCGGGCATCTTTCTCGACGTGACGGTCGTCGAGCGCAAGCGCACGCTCGAGGCGCTGCGCGAGATCGTCAACCTGGGACGCGACTTCGCGGGCGTGGACATCACGCGCGAGCCGATCATGATCCGCCCGGGGCAGCACTACATCATGGGCGGGGTCAAGACCGATGTCGACGGGCGCACGCCGATCGAGGGGCTGTACGCGGCGGGCGAGGTCGCATGCGTGTCCGTGCACGGCGGCAACCGCCTCGGCGCCAACTCGCTGCTCGACACGTTGATCTTCGGCCGCCGCGCGGGCGAGCACGCGGCTGCGCGGGCCGCCTCGATGGCGGCGCCGAAGCTCGATACCGGCGTGCGGCTGCGCGAGGACGCGGCCGGGATCGACTCGATCATCGCCCGCCCGCGCGACGGACGGCGGGTGTCGGAGATCAAGAACGAGCTCGGCGAGCTGATGAACCGCCACGCGGCGGTGTTCCGCGACGAGGCGGGGCTGCAGAGCGCGCTCGAGACGATCGGCCGCCTCAAAGAGGAGGCTCAGAAGGCGTGGATCGACGATCGCGGGACGGTGTTCAACCAGGACGTGCTCGGCGCGATCGAGCTCGGCTTCATGGTCGACTGCGCGGAGGCGACGGTGGTCGGCGCGATCGAGCGCAAGGAGTCGCGCGGCGCGCAGTTCCGCACCGACTACCCGGAGCGCAACGACGAGGAGTGGCTGAAGCACATCGACATCTCGCTGGACGGCGACGGCGCTCCGAAGGTGAGCTACTCGCCGGTCACGATCACCCAGTGGCAGCCCGAGGAGAGGAAGTACTGATGGCCGAGACGCACAAGCCGCCCGAGGAGTTCAAGCTGCGGATGCGCCGCTACGACCCGGAGTCGGGCGAGGCCCCGTACTGGGACGAGCACACGGTCGAGCTCGAGCCCCACCGCTCGGTGCTCGAGGCGATCCTGCAGGCGAAAGACCGCTTCGACGGGTCGATCGGCGTGCGCTGCTCCTGCCGGCAGGCGATCTGCGGCTCGTGCGGGATCCGCGTCAACGGCGAACCGGCGCTGGCCTGCCACACCCACCTGGACGCCGCCAAGCGCAGCGCGAAGGACGGCATGATCGAGATCGAGCCGATGGGCAACATGCCGGTGCTGAAGGATTTGATCGTCGACATGGACGCGGTCCACTGGAAGAAGGTGCAGCGCGTCACGCCATGGCTGCTCGCCAAGCAGCCGGTGCCCGAGCGCGAGTACATCGTCTCGAAAGAGTCGATGGTCGACGTGACCCAGACGATGGGTTGCATTCAGTGCGGCGCGTGCGTCTCGGACTGCCTGGCGATGGAGGTCGACCCGGGTTTCATCGGCCCGGCGGCGCTCGCCAAGGCCTACCGCTTCGTCGGCGACCCGCGCGACGACCAGCACGAGATCCGGCTGCGCGACCTGGCCGAAGACCCGCAGGGGATCTATGACTGCACGCACTGCTTCAAGTGTGTGGAGGCGTGCCCGAAGGACGTCAACCCGATGGGCCAGATCATGCGCTTGCGGCGGATCGCGGGCAGCGACTTCGGGATCGTCGACCAGAACAACGGCGAGCGCCACGAGGCCGCGTATGCGACGCTGGTGAAGGACAACGGCCTGCTGCACGAGGCCGAGCTGCTGCCGCGCTCCTACGGCGGGAACTCGTGGTTCGGCAAGTTCCACCCGGCGGCCGGCAAGGAGCTTTTGTCTTCGCTGCCGATCGTGCTCAAAGGCGTGCTGCGGCGCAAAGTCAACGTGAAGATCGCGATCTTCGGCCACAAGCTCCCGAAGCAGGACCTGAAGGGCGTGCAGGCGATCTACGACAAGGTCGAGGGCCGCAAGGAGCGGTACGAGCTGAACCTGTACATCACGGGCGAGGACGAGGAACTGGTGGGTGCCGCCTCGGGCGCCGAGTTCAAGGCGCCCGCCGGCGAGAGCCCCACCTCGACGGCGCCGCCGCCGCCGGACCCCGGGCCGCCTTCGGCGGTCGGTCCCGAGGGAGAGAGCCCACAGGTAGGTCCTGGCGGCGATGACGTCGAGGACGCGCAAGCGGAAGGGAGCGAGAGCTGATGAAGGTCGCCTACTGGCCCGGCTGCGTGAGCCGCGGCTTCACCCCCGAGCTGCACGGCTCGATGGCGCAGGTGGCGCCGCTGCTGGACATCGAGCTGGTCGAGCTGGATCGCGCCTGCTGCACAGGCGCGGGCGTGATCGCCGAGCACAACCAAGAGCTCGCGGACACGCTGAACGCGCGCACGTTCGCGCTCGCCCAGCAGGTCGAGGGGGCGGAGCTGATGATGAACATCTGCTCGACGTGCCAGGGCGCGCAGAGCGAGTGCCAGGAACGCCTCGACGCCAACGCGGAGTATCGCGGGCATGTCAACGAGACGCTCGCGAGCGAGGGGCTGAGCTATGAGAAGGGGCTGACGAACAAGAACTTCCTGTGGCTGCTGGTCGAGGAGATCGGCCTCGACGCGTTGCGCGCGCGTGTGAAGCGCCCGCTGACGAACCTGAAGGTCGGCCCTTTCTACGGCTGCTACATCGTCAGGCCCCGCCCGCGGCTGGGGATCGACGAGGAGCACCCGCGCGACGACTACCTGCACATGGTGATCGACGCGCTCGGCGGCACCGTGATCGAGTACGCGGGGATGCGCAAGTGCTGCGGGTTTCCGATCATCACGATGAACAAGGAGGCGTCGCTGAAGCAGGCCGGCCGCCACCTCGGCGACGCCGTCGACGCGGACGCCGACTGCCTCGTGACGCCGTGCCCGCTGTGCCATCTGAACCTCGACATGCAGCAGCCGCTCGCCGAGAAAACGGTGGGACGCGATCTGAAGATGCCGGTTCTGCATCTCCCCCAGCTGGTCGGCCTCGCGCTCGGCCTGGAGCCGAAGCAGCTCGGGCTGAGCCGCCACGTGGTCAAGCCGACAGCGGTGATCGATTGGACGACGACTGTCGTGGGCGCGGCCGCGTAGGCTGCCCTCGGTGAAGATCCTCACCGTAGTAGGCAACAGACCGCAGTTCGTCAAGGCGGCCGCTGTGTCGGGGCTGCTGCGGGAGCGCCACGAAGAGGTGCTGGTGCACACGGGCCAGCATTACGACGACTCGCTGTCGAAGGTGTTCTTCAGCGAGCTGGGGCTGGTCGCGCCGGAGTGCGAGCTGGGAATCGGCGGGGGGAGCAACACGTCGCAGACGGCGCGCATGCTGGGAGCGCTCGAGGGGCTGCTGGCTGACGTGAAGCCCGACGCGGTGCTCGTGTATGGGGACACCAACTCGACGCTCGCGGGCGGCCTGGCGGCGGCGCAGGCGGGGATCGCGGTGGTGCATGTGGAGGCGGGGATGCGCTCGTTCGATCGGACGATGCCAGAGGAGCTCAACCGCGTGCTGACCGACCACCTGTCCGATCTGCTGCTGTGCTCGTCCGACGTCGCCGCGGAGAACCTGAGGAACGAGACGGTCGCGGGTAGGGTCGAGGTCGTGGGCGACGTGATGGTCGACGTCGCCCTGCGGTGCCTGCCCGCCGCGCGCGCCAACGTCGAGGCTGTGGCCTCCTACGGCCTCTCCCCCGGCGGATACCTGCTGCTGACGGCGCATCGCGCCGGCAATGTCGACGACCCGGATCGCCTGCGGGCGCTCGTGCGGCTGATCGCGGCGCTGCCGGGGCCGATCCTGTTCCCGGTCCACCCGCGCACGCGCGCGCGACTGCACGACGCGGGCTTATGGCAGAAGCTCGAGCGAACGGAGGGTCTGCGGCCGACGGAGCCGCTCGGGTATGTCGAGCTCAGCGCGCTGCTCTGCAACGCGCGGGCGGTCGTGACCGACTCGGGCGGCGTCCAGAAGGAGGCGTACCTTGCCGGGGTGCCGTGCGTAACGCTCAGAGCGAACACCGAGTGGGTCGAGACGGTGAGCGCCGGCTGGAACACGCTCGTGGACCTGGATGCCGCGGCGGCGCTTGCGGCCCTGGCGCGCAAACCCCCGGGCGAGCGTCCGCCGCTCTACGGCGACGGGCACGCGGCGGAGCGGTGCGTCGCTGCGATCGGGACCCTCGCACGGAGCGGTGCGAAGCGATGACCGTTACAGCGCGCACGCCCCTCCGCGACGGCAGCGAGCAGGGCCCGCGATGAGCACCGGGGAGCGCGGCGAGCCGATCCGCGTCGGCGTGGTGGGGCTCGGCTACTGGGGTCCGAACCTCGCGCGCAACTTCGCCGCGATTCCGGGCTGTGAGCTGGCCTGGCTGTGCGACGCCTCACAGGTTGCTCGCGAGAGGCTGGCGCCGTCGTTCCCAAGCGCGCGCACGACCGGAGACCTGGACGACCTGCTGGGCGACGCGGAGCTCGACGCGGTCGTGCTGGCGACGCCGGTGCCCTCTCACGCCGCGCTCGCGGTGCGGGTGGCGCTGGCGGGCAAGCACTGCTTTGTGGAGAAGCCGCTCGCGACGACGGCGGCCGACGCCGAGCAGGCGGTCGCCGCCGCCGAGCAGGCGGGACGGATCCTGATGGTCGGCCACCTGCTCGAGTACCACCCGGCGGTCGAGCGGCTGAAGGAGCTGCTCGACGAGGGGCAGCTGGGCGGGCTGTACTACGTGTATGGCAACCGGCTGAACCTGGGCAAGCTGCGCGCGGAGGAGAACGCGCTGTGGAGCCTCGGCGCGCATGACGTGTCGGTCGTGCTACGTCTGATCGGCGAGGAGCCGCAGGAGTGTGTGGCGCACGGCGAGTCCTACGTGCGCGAGGGGGTGCAGGACGTGGTGTTCTGCTACCTGCGCTTCCCGTCGGGTGCGGTCGCGCACCTGCACCTGTCGTGGCTCGACCCGCACAAGGAGCGGCGCCTGACCGTCGTCGGCGCGCGGCGGATGGCCACGTTCGACGACATGCTGCTCGACGGCAAGCTGACGGTGTACGACAAGGGTTTTGACGAGGACGCGCACACGTGGGGCGAGTACATCGCGCGCTCGGGCGAGAGCTTCTCGCCGCAGATATCGAACGCCGAGCCGCTGCGGATCGAGTGCGAGCACTTCGTCGAGTGCATCCGCACTGGTGCGACGCCGCGCTCGGACGGCCACAGCGGCCTGCGGGTCGTGCGCGTGCTCGAGCGGCTGCAGCGCTCGCTGGAAGCCTGACCTACGCCGCCTGGGCGTCGCGGCGGTCGATGCCCTCGAACTGCCGCTGGCGACGACGGCTGCGGCGATCGGGGCGGAGCACGGGGCCGACGGAGGAGCCGACGGCGCGCAGCACGAACGCGTCGCGTGTAGCGCTGTAGCGAAGCATGGGCCTTAGAATGAAGAGCCAATGGCGCGCCACATAGTGGCGCGGCCGTGTCGTCGAACGCATGCCGGGTCCTTTCCTCTGCTCAGCAGCTCCTACTGTCTATTACGAACGTGGGCCGAGAATTCCGACCCGCGCGAGTAAAGATTTCTCGCTCGGCGCCTCAGGACCTGCAGGCGGTGCTCAGAGAACGAGGATCGGCGGGCTGTAGTTCGAGACGTGCGCGCCGTCTGAGATCTTGATCAGCGCGCGGTAGAGGCCGGCGTGGCGGACGCGCACGACGCGGCTGAAGGTCGAGACGGTCGCGGTGCCGGCTTTGACGACGGTGCCGCCCTCGTTGACCGACCTGCCCGGCGTGAGCAGCTGGAAGCCGACGAGCGCCCCGACCTCGGCCGGGGCGACCGTGCCGGACAGGCGCACGTACCCACGGCGGTGCACGCGGCGCGCATGGAACGTGACGTGCACGGCGACGTTCTCGGTCAGCACCGGGCTGATGACCAGAGGATTGCCAACGGTGACGACGCGCAGCTGGGCGTTCTGGAGCAGCCCGAGGAACGGGAAGGAGAAGCCGCCGGTGGTGTTCGTCAGCTCGGGGTTGCCGACGGTTTGAAAGCCCGCGGTATACGGGAACGGGTTGGCCTGCAGCGCGATCGGGTGGTTGGCGGAGCCCGTCCCCGACAGGTTGCCCTCGACGAGGAACGGGGCACCGAACACGACCGGGTTGGGCGATCCGGCGAGCTGCACCGCAAGCGGGATCTTGGCGGTCGTGAACGTGCGGTCTTTACCGAACGTCGTCCCCGCCTGGTTGATCGCGACGATCCGGTAGTGGTAGACGGTCGCGGCCTGCAGCCCGGTGATGGTCTGGCTGAATTTGAGCGTGATCGTCCCGTTGCCGGCCGGCGCGAGCGGCGACTGCCCGCCGTAGGCGCTGGTCGTGCCGTACTGGAAAGCGAAGGTGGTTGTCAGGCTGTGCGCGTTGACAAAGCCGGACAGGGTTATCGTGGAGAAGGTCGCGTTCGACGAGCCTCCGGTGCTGACAGCCGGCGTGGAGGAGGCGGCCGAGGCCGCGCCCGGGACGACCAGCGCGAGCGCACCCACAACAAGCGCGAGCGTCGTCAGCAAGCGGTGCGCTGCTCCCCGCCCAAACACGAATCGAATGTTCATGCTGTTCGCCTCTCCATGTCGATCTCTTACCTAGTGTCCGGCTTCTGTAAGCCAGGCCGGTCCCCCAGCGTCTGTAACCCTGGCGTCGTCGTAAAGTAGCGGCGACGCCGGCGGGCCGGGCGGCGGGGGGTTTCGCCGACGGCCATTCGCGGGGTTTCGCCGACGGGCATTCGGGCACATATAGGCGTATGACCACTTCTTCGAGCATCGACGTCCCCGGCGTTCCCCTGCGCGGAGGGGGCGAGATCCCTCAGCTCGGCTTCGGCGTGTTTCAGGTCCCGCCCGAGGACACCGAGGACGTGGTGCTGCGCGCGCTGCGGGCAGGCTACCGCCATGTCGACACCGCGGCGGCGTATCGCAACGAGGCGGCGGTCGGGCGGGCGATCCGCGCTTCGGGTCTCGCGCGCGAGGAGGTATTCGTGACGACGAAGTGCTTCAACGACGACCAGGGGTACGGGGAGTCGCGGCGGGCGTTCGACGCGAGCCTCGAGCGCTTGGGGCTCGAGCATGTCGACCTGTACCTGATCCACTGGCCGGTGCCCTCACACGACCGCTACGTGGACACGTGGCGGACGTTCATCGAGCTGCAGGGCGAGGGACGGGCGCAGGCGATCGGCGTGTCGAACTTCCAGCCGGACCACCTCGACCGGATCATCGCCGAGACCGGGGTGACGCCGGCGGTCAACCAGATCGAGCTGCACCCGCGGCTGCAGCAGCCCGAGCTGCGCGCCAAGCACGAGCAGCTCGGCATCGTCACGGAGGCGTGGAGCCCGCTCGCGCAGGGGCAGGTGCTGGACGACCCGACGATCGTGGAGCTCGCCGAGCGCCACAGCAAGACCCCGGGACAGGTCGTGATCCGCTGGCATTTGCAGCTCGGCAACGTGGTCTTCCCGAAGTCGGTGACGCCGGAGCGGATCGAGCAGAACATCGACGTGTTCGGCTTCGAGCTGAGCGACGCGGAGATGGACGCGATCGAGAAGCTCGACCGCGGCGAGCGCACGGGCCCGGACCCGGACACGTTCGTCCGGCCTTGAGCCGGCGGACGACATGCAATGGGCGGGCGGGGGACGTCGCGGCGGTCGCGACCAAGCGGTCGGGCGCGCCTGGATCGCTACGCTTGGTGGAAGGAGACTTCTCACAGGGAGCGGCAGCGATGAAGGCGGTCTGGAACGGAGCGACGCTGGCCGAGAGCGAGCAGACGGTCGAGGTCGAGGGAAATCAGTATTTCCCGGCGGAGAGCATCGACGCGCGGTATTTCACGGACAGCGACACCCACACGACGTGCCCTTGGAAGGGCGAGGCAAGCTACAAGACGATCACCGTCGACGGTCAGTCCAACCCGGACGCCGCGTGGTACTACCCCGACCCGAAGGACGCGGCGGCGCAGATCAAGGACTACTACGCGTTTTGGAAGGGCGTGACCGTCGAGAATTGAGCGAGGCCCTACGCCCGGTAGGGGACGATCGCCTTGTGATCGCAGCCGACCAGGTTCCAGTGGCGGTTCTCGGGGAGGTAGCGCATCACCAGGGTCTTCAGGCCGGGGCCGTTGCAGTAGACGGTGCCGTAGCCGTAGACGAGCGCGACGTGGTCGTTGCCGGCGCCGGTCCAGATCACGTTGTAGCCCCAGCTCGCGTAGAGCCAGTCAACTCCTGAACCGCCGTGTAGGAAGTCGCGCTGGGAGGTGGGTTGACCGCCCGGGTGGGAGTCGCCCCAGATCACGTCGCCGTCGTTGCCGGCGTAGATCGTGTCCTCGCCGTCGCCGCCGAGCAGGTAGTTGTGCACGCCTTCGCGGCCGCGCATGACGCCGCTTTCGTTGTTGGGATGCCCCTGGTGGTGTTCTTCGCGCGGCCAGCCTTCGTGGTTGGCCTCGCCAAACGCGGGCCCGCCGAACACAAGGCCGCTGGCCACCAGGCCGAACAGCACGAGCGCGGCGACCGCCAAGGCGAGCTCCACGCGCAGGTACTTGGGCGATGGCATCGGCAATGCATCGTCTCCCGAATCGGGGATCTTTAGGACCACTCCGCAGCGTGGACGATAACGGCGGCGGACGATAGCCTGCGACGCGTGCGGATCTTGGTCACGGGGGCGAGCGGGTTCATCGGGCAGACGCTGTGCGGACAGCTGAAGGAGCGGGGGCACGAGCTCAGCGCGCTGGTGCGCCGCGCGGGATCGGAGCCGCCGGGGACGCGCGCGATCGTCGCGGATTTGACCGACGAGGGAGGGCTGAACGGGGCGTTGAAGGAGGAGGAGCCGGAGTGCGTGGTGCATCTCGCGGCGGAGATCGCGTCGCAGCGCAGTGAGCGCAAGGTGCGCGAGGTAAACGTGCAGGGAACGGCGAGACTGCTGGAGGCGTGCCGGGCGCTGGCCGGCGCCGACCCGGGCGCGGGCCCGCGGATCGTGTTCGCCTCGACGGTCGTGACCGGCGACGCGCACGGGGCGCTGCTGACGGAGGAGACGCCACTGCCGGTCGAGACGGCGTACGGGCGCTCCAAGCAGGAGGGCGAGCGCCTGGTGATGGAGTCGGGCCTGCCCGCCGTGGTGATCCGCCCCTCGCACGTGTATGGCCCGGGTGGGTGGTACGCGCACGAGCTCATCGCGCGGCTGCGCCAGCCCGGGCGGCTGGCGGGGATCGGGAACGGCAGGAACCTGTGGGATGTAGTGCACGTCGACGACGTCGCGAGCGCGCTGGTCCTCGCGGTCGAGCAGGCGAAGACGGGGCAGATCTATCACGTGGTCGACGACGAGCCGATCGCGTTCTACGACTTCATGGCGCTCACGGCAAAGGCGCTCGGGGTAGGGCGACCGCGGCGTGTGCCGGCGGCGGTGGCGCGCCTGATCGCCGGCGGCCCGGCGGTCGCCGCCGCGACGCGATCGGCCCGCTCGAGCAACGCGAAGCTGAAGCGCGAGCTCGGCTGGGAGCCACGGTTTCCAAACGCGCGTGTGGGAGTAGCGGACGCGGTAGGGCCGTTGCTCTAACGAGAAGGGTCGTCTTCGGGGAGCCCCGTAGGCGTGCGGCTTCGTCCAGCGCTGCCGGCGCCGGCCACCACAACCGCCGGCGCCAGGTATTGCATCAGTTGACACGAGTGGTGCAGAACTGATGAACTGCAGATGAACACAGTTCGAACCAGCCTACTTCGCGCCCCATGACCCTCTTGCTCGTCATCCTAGTCGCCTGGATCTTCGTCCTGCTGCTGACGATCGCACTGTGCCGCGCGGCGCGAGCGGGCGACCGCCAGCGAACGATCCGTTCCCCGGAACAGCTGCTCAGCCCGCGGCCGTTGGCGCAGAGGACGCGCCCACAAGCGCGCCGTTCGGCGACGGAGCATGCGCCGCGAGCGGCGACGGTTGCGGCGCCAGAGCGTAGGGGCGGTCACGCGCACAGCCAGAAAAGCCCCGACCGTTTGGCTTGAAGCCGTTTCGACCCCTCCAAGAGCGTCAGCCGTCGACGCTGGGCACGGATCGCTCGCCCGTGAGGGCGCCCGCGCCGTTCGCCGACGGAGCATCCGGCGCGGGGGATGATGACGACGACGGCTCCGGCGCGTAGGAGTAGTCGTAGGCATAGCCGTAGGAGCCACGGCCACCCGACTTGAAGCCGTTCGCGATCACGCCCAGAAGCGGCGCGCCGGCGCCGGTGAGCGTCTCGTGCAGACGCTCGGCGACATCGCGACGGTTGCGCCCGACACGGCCGACGATCACGACGCCGTCGACCTTGCGCAGCAGCGGGAAGGCGTCGGAGACCGCGGTCAGCGGCGGCGTGTCGATCACGATCAGGTCGTACGTCGACTTGGCCTGCTCGAGCAGGCGCTCCATCGCGTGGCTCTCGATCAGCTCGCCCGGGTTCGGCGGCAACGCGGCGCCTGCGACGAGCACGTCGAGTGCGCGCACGGAGGCGCCATGACCGGAGGGCGACTCGAGGTCGACCGATTGGATCGCCTCGGCGAGCGCAATCGAGCCGATCAGGACATCCGCGATCCCGGGTCCGGAGGGCAGGTCGAGCTGCCGGGCGATCGTCGGGCGGCGCAGGTCCCCCTCGAGCAGCAGCACACGTGAGCCCATCCGCGCAGCGGCGGAGGCCAGATGACGCGCGACTGTCGTCTTGCCATCGCCCGGCGCGGCCGAGCCGACGAGCAGCGTGCGCAGCTCACGATCGACGTTGAAGTAGCGCAGATGGGCTCGGATCAAGTGGAACGCCTCGGCCTCGCTCGCCGGCAGGAAGGCCGAGCTTCCCCTGCGTCGCGCCGAGCCGCCCGAGAGGGCCGAGCTCTCGGGTACGACGCCGAGCAGCGGCAGGCCGTAGATCCTCTCCAAGTCTTTCGGCTCCCTGATCCGCCGGTCCATGCGCTCGAGCAGGAAGGCGACGCCCAGGCCAAGTAGCAACCCCAAGATCCCACCAAGGGCAACATTCCTCGAAATCTTAGGCGATGATGGCGAGGTCGGAACCGTTGCGGCTTGCGCGACCTGAACGCTACTGTTACGCAGTTCGGCGAGTGTCCCCAAAGACTGCGCACGATCCTGCAACGCAAGCCCCGCCGTACCAGCCTTTTCCTTTGGGGACAGCGCCGCAAGCTGTTTGTTGACGAGCTTCAGCGCGGAGGCGTAGTAGGCATGGTTGGCGTTCTGCTGCTCCTTGACGAACACTTCGGCGTACGTATTCGCGATATCGGCCGCGAGCGTGGGCGAGGTCGCCGTCGCCGCGATGTTGACGATGTTCGATTCCCCCTGCGCGCTCACGCTCAGGGCTTCGGTGACCTTTTCCTTAGTTAGTTCCCGACCGAGCAGAGCCGCGGTCTTCGTGGCCATGTCTCCGAGCTGAACGAGCTTGAGGTTGGTGTTCTGCTGAGCCAACTGGGTATTGCCGCTGACCGCTGCCAGTCCTGCCACCTGCTGATTGAGCTGATTGTTACTAAAGACTAGTGAGGCCGTAGCGGTGTATTTCTTGGGCTGGTGCTTGGAGACGCCATAGGCTGCTGCCATGGCCAAGACAAGGCAGACTATGATCCAGATTCCCCGCCGACGGAGTATGGCCATCATTTGCTCGACGCTTAGGTTGGGTTGCTCAGTATCCATGAGGTGATGCACAAGCCGCCCCGAGGTCGAACTCGGAGATCCCTAACGTGGCGCTCAGGAGCGCTCGTCTAAGGCCCACTATCATAGGGCCTTGGCTGAGTCGGTGCAAAGGCGTGTGCAAATTGGGAAGGCAGAATACAGGACGCGAGTAGATACGACGCGATCTCGCCTGTGTGCTGGTCGAGCCCGCCGGGCACGCCGAGGAGTCCAAGGACCCATCGGGCAGGCTCGTCAGTCACCAGCCCGCACCGGCCCTCCACGAATGCGCGGCGACATCGAGCCCGAGGCCGTCGGCGAAACCGCCACGGAGCGTTTGGCGGTGTTCTTGTGAGGAGTCCAGGGGTTATGCGTGTTCTGGCTGGTTTTGGTTGTTGTCCGTCTTGATGGTTGCGTATTGGGTGGGTGTGAGTCTGTTGAGTGCTGAGTGTGGCCTGTAGGTGTTGTACTCGATTCGCCAGTCCTCGATGATGAGCTTCGCCTCGGTGATCGACCCGAACTCCTCGATGTTCAGCAGCTCGTCTCGCAACCGGCCGTTGAACGACTCGACATAGGGATTCTCCCACGGACTGCCGGGCTCGATGTAGGCGGTCTGTGTGCCGGCGAGGCGACAGTAGTCGCGCAGCGCCCCCGCGATCATCTAGGGGCCGTTGTCGGCCCGGAGGTACTGGGTGCGCCGCAGGTGAGGACTAGGTCCTCGATGACAGCGACGAGGTCCTCGACGGTGCAGGTTCGGTCGACTCTGATAGCCAGCGCCTCGCGGGTGTACTCATCGACGATGTTGCAGAGCTTGAGCCGGCGCTGATCAGAGGTCTCATCGAACATGAAGTCGATCGCCCACACGTGACCGGGATGGGTGGCGCGCAACCGTTGCTTCTGACCTGGACCTACCCTGCGGCGCTTGCGGGTTCTCACGGGCCGCCGCAGGCCCTCCTGACGCCAAATACGACGGGTGTGCGGTTCAGTCTCCAGCCCTCGCGCAGCAGGATCTGATGCGCGGTCTTCCAGCCCCACCGAGGATGCTCCCCTGCGATCTCGCGCAGGCGAGCAGCGAGACGCTGCTCCTCGGTGCTCGGCAGCCGCCTGGGCTTGCGTTGCGTGGAGCGATTCTGTCCGACCACACGGCACGCACGGCGCTCTAAAACCCCGAAACGCTCCTGCAGAACCACAACAGCCCTGCGACGGCGCTCCGGGGTCAGAATTTCCCCTCCGCCAACTCCTTGAGCATGTCGATGTCCAGCGCCTGCTCAGCGACGAGCTTCTTCAACCGCTGGTTCTCAGCCTCGAGCGTCTTCAAGCGCTTGGCCTCATCAGCCTTCATCCCACCATAGACCGCTCGCCACCTGTTGAACGTCGCCTCTGAGACTTCCAGATGGCGTAGCACCTAAACGAGATCCTGCCCCTCGTTCAAAAGACGCTCGCCCTCCCTGATCTTCCTAACAGCCTGCTCCGGAGTATGCCTACGCCGCTTCATGATCGTGTCCATCCTCTCATCCCATCAAAGGGACATGACGAACACGCACAACCACTGGCTCACATCACCGGACCCCGTCAGCGTAACCTAGCCTAGCGGTAAGCAGGACGAAGCCAGCGTCCATCAAAGCCCCTTTGGGTCGACGCCCAGTATTGAGGACCGTCTACTTCGAGCCGCCTGCCTACAATCCCAGCCCACTAGCTGTGGCACTATCTATATCGACGACACGGTCTCGACCCTCTCGCGCCTCTCGCGCCGCTGCAACCTCTACAGCTCCCTTGTCATGCCCGCGCAGCTGCCCTATAGAGTTGCCTAAGTAGAGCATCTATGACCTCAACGCTTCGCGTATCCTTGCAGAATCGTCGCCCCCTCTCACCGACACGCCGGGCCATCATTGGATCTGCAAGCAAATCAATCAAATGCTGTGCGAGTTCGACATCATCCCCGACCGCCGCGAGCATCCCGCCCTCGCGGGCGAGTTCGGGGATGCCCCCCACGGGTGTACTCACAAACGGTCTTCCTCCACTCATTGCCTCTGTAAGGACCATCGGCATTCCCTCGGCGCGTGACGGCAGCGCGATCACACGAGCAGATCGTATGAGGTCCCTCATCTCATCCGCACCTACTGATTGACGTACCGCTAAGCGCTCGGTTTGTGGTACATGAAAGTCGTTGTTTGGTCCGACCATCACGCAATACGCATCCGGACGACGCTTAGCTACTTGTCTCCACGCTCTGACCAGAACGTCGGCACCCTTCCTAAGACCGATCTCACCAGCGAAAACTACAAACTCGGCAGTCTTGTCAGCCGTAGGTGAATCATAGTCCATAGGAACGGGGTTTGGCATAACTACCGCCCTAACTTGAGGCGCAACCGTACGCACAAAGTCGAGCACACCTTGGTCGAGACACGTAATGACCTTACTGCTTCTCAGGACTACAGATACTAACTGTGGAAAGCGATTACCAAATGACAGGAAAGAGGCCCCGTGAATCGTTATTACCGTCGTCAGTCCACGGCGGTGAGCCAGTATTACAAGCATGCCCTCACGAATAAAAGATCCGCGCTCTGAGAGGTGAAAATGGAGAATATGGTGGCGTGGAATTCTCAATATCTCTACTGCCGCTCTTAAGGTTAGACGGACATTGCTACGAGCCGTCCTCGGGCGCCACGTCGGTCGAACTTGAACAACATCAGCTCCCACGCTATATTCCTTGAGTACTCTGATGACGCTTGCCATGCCGCCAACGTCATTAGGATCAGGCCCAAAATGGTACACAACCTGGTTATCCATTGGAGATATCCGAACCCCGGAATGTGACATCATCCTCTACTTGTAGTATTGATCGTATTCTGTGCTTAGCGGCCCATCCCAAAAGTAACAAGGCAAATGGGACTCCCTGAATCAAATAGCGGCGAGCTAACCTCTTGGGCTCCCGTATCAATCTGTGCACCCACTCAAGACCGATCATATGAGTCCAGTCGGGAGCGCGTTGAATCTCACCGGCTACAAAACTAAGACTGATGCCCACACCCACAAACGACGCTGTGGGCAACAGACACCTCAGACGCGCAATCAGAATGTCTTGCTTGGGGAAGCCAAGCGCAACCAGGACGACGTCCGGGGATACCTCACAAACACGCTCCTCGATGAGTTTGAGTTCATCCTCGTTATGTTCAAAGCCAGGCGCGGGACAGAATGTGCCAGCGACGTCCAGGCCGATATAGCGCCTTTCGAGAACCTCGGCGGCACGCTTGGCTACGCCTGGGTTGCCTCCTAGCAAGAAAACCGATCCATGGCTCCGCCTGATGGTGTCACATACCGTCCAAATCATATTTGAGCCGGCTACGCGTTCTGGCAGTGGCTTACCGGCTAGCCTACTCGCCCATATCAGTGGGGTACCATCAGCTACAACGAGGCTGGCCTCGTTAATAAGTTTTCTCGCGAGAGGCTCACGTATATACCGACGAAGGTGATCAAGGTTTGCCGTGATAGCCCAATGTCCCCGCTTAGCAAGTGCTCCCTCGACGATCATATGTGCCGCTTCAGATTCAGTTACTGCGGCGAATGGAGCCCCCATCACGCGAACGATCTGTATCGACTTCGACAATTCGTAATTGGATGACCTCTGGCGCCGCATGCTGCTACCGTACTCGACCTGACAATACTCCGGTTGTAAGCATGGCCAACTGGTGTCCATTTTGACCATACCGAGGCGGCCTCGAGCTGGTTAGAGATCCTGAACTCAACCTCTTGCTTTTTAAAAGCACAAGCATCATCGGCTTTGCGCACTTCCCATAGCTACGCTCTTCGATGCCGTCTGAGTCGCAATCAGCATCGGACCAAAGATCATCGCAAGCATGGTCGTAGCTAGCCACGCGAACAGGGTCGCGCCGCCAAGTGAATCCACTAGGAATACTGCGATCATGCAAAGTGTCGCCAACGGCACCCACCTCACCTCGCTCGGCAACGTACGCAGCTGACGAATCCCTGCGAGGATCAACATAATGAGCCCAATGACGTAAAAAGCAAAGCCAGCATATCCCGTCTCTCCGATCACGCTTGGCCACGACGTATCGTCGATGAAGTCAGGATACATAGGCGACAAACCATACACTCTATTTAGTTCGTACTGATAATAGATTGGGCTGTAATACAATCGCGATGGGTAACTCGCGAATCGCCCAAAGCCGGCCCCCAATGGGAAATTGTCATCAGCAATCTGATCACCCACGCCATAGAGCCGTGACCGAGCGGTTGTTTCAGAAGATGTGTACGTAGAAAACTGCTTGGCGATTATGCTTCCCTCCACACTATACACAGCGACTATCACCAGCGACCCAACGAGCACAGCTACCAGAGCACCACGGCCACTTGCTGCCCCTTGTACAATTCCCACTATCATTATCACTGCTACAAGCGACAAAACACCCTTCAGTCGCAATGAGAGCATAACCGAGCCCGCGAACAGCAACGCAAGCGCAAGGTCCCGTTTACTATATTTATTAGAAAGACGAGAAAATGCAAGTCCAAAAAGCAAACTCATAAACAAGCTATATTCACCAGGACCAGGAAATATAGAGCGAACCGATTCGGAGCGATACCCACCTCCCTGAACGGCAGTAGTGCGAGTATGAAGCGCTGTCGATACCGCGCCATGGCTCAGATAGTCCAATAGCCCAAGGGCGGCCACAACAACCCCCACAACCATCATACTTGTGTAAACACGCGCTAGGTCCTTTGCCTGCCACGGGAGTAAAAGAGTAATCACAACCATGATCCAGAGCTTGAGGCCGAGCAGAGTACCGGTCGTAGTCACCGTTAGAGGCACCCCATGGATGATCGCCCCAAGGAGCCCGACTAGCGCCACACCAACGCCAGGCAATATAAAACGAAGCGGAGGCATACGGACGTTTGTACGAGACGCTCGCCGGATCGTTAGAAACGCGAACAAGAGCACAAGCACCTCGTCCCCTTGGCGAACGGCTTGACCCGTAGTTGAGTTATACCCAAATATCGCCGAAAGGGGGGCATTAAAGACCTCGAAAAGCCAAAGCCCAATAAGCGCCTGAATCGGATCTCTGGTGTATGTCATTACCGCGATGCCGAAGAAAGCCAGCCCGAGGAGAGCACCACCGACTAGGAGCCCATAGTGAGTCGCGGCCAGCGCGCCGACGATGAGCGCCAGCACACATCCCAAAACTCCTATAGAGGTGAGCTTGTCAGGCGATCGATCGCGCGTTAGTGTTATTACTGCTGGTGTTGGCATGGCAGATGAACAATAGCGTGTTGTAAAGTTAGGATTAAGTTCTTGACTCTGGCTGGCCAGTGCGATAGACCACATCAAGCCGCTAGCTCTTACACACGCCCCCAGAACTCACGGCTAGTCATCCGGCCGTGAGAGGTCCAAGAACAACTTAGCGAGCTGTGGCACGATGACGTCTGCGCGAAAGTCACGCGCACGCTGACGACCGGCGCTCCTCAACGTAGAGCCTAGAGCACCGTCGTTCAGCACCCGCAGCACGCAGGCAGCAATGCTCTCGATTGATCCCGCCCGTGCCAATAGCCCCCACCGTCCGTCACCAAGAATCTCCGCCGGACCATAGGGGCAATCGGTCGACACGACCGGTGTGCCAGCCGTCATGGCCTCGACGATCGCCATTCCAAACCCCTCGTAGCTTGACGTCAACACAAAGCAATCCGCGCGCGCAATGTATGCGAACGGATTTGCGCGTACGCCAAGAAACGAGACCGAGTCAGCCACCCCGAGATCACAACTCAGCTGCTCAAGCTGCCTCCGCTGTTCACCGTCCCCGAGCACCATCAACCGCGCCCTAGATCGAGCCTCACGGATGACGGCAAAAGCACGCAGCAACGATCCATAGTCCTTCTGCGGCGCCAGCCGCCCCATCGCGACCACAACATCATGCGTTTCATCCAGCCACTCGTGGTTGACCTCGTCCATCGCGACTCGCTCGATGGTGTCGGCGTCAATCGGGTTGTAGATACAGTGGACCTTCTCTTTCGCAACACCCCGCGTGCGCTGGACCTGCGCCGCAAGACCCTGCGACACAGTGACTACGGCGTCCGCCGATCGATATGCCCAAGGCGTAAGGTGCTTGAGCCGCTGCCCGTCCTGCATGTGTACCCACTCGCGCTCGTGGTTGTTATGCACGGATACCACGAGTCGCGGTTTTGGTACGACGAATCGAACCGCGGCAGCGGCAAGGGCGTTGAGATGGGGCAGCGCCGCATATACGATGTCCGGGCGATCCCGACGTAGCACACTCACGAGTGGTCGCAAGGCGCGTCGTGTACTACTGACTCCTAACACGCTCACCGGCAAGCTGGGCGCGATCTCGTATAACTGCTCCTGGTGTCGCTCGAGTATTAGACTGACATCGAATGCTGCCGCATCCAATCCCGATGCCAGAGTCGCCGTTGCGCGCTCAGCACCGCCACCCCGCAGCGCGGAAATCAGAAACGCTACGCGCAGCGTACGCATGTTACTGCACTGCCTCGCCTACGTACATCTCGAGTGGCACGCTTACATTCAATTCCACCGTCGCCCTAAGCTCAGGAATAGCAACTTGCCCAGCCGCTAGGATTTCAAGCCGCCGCTCCCACACGTCGGCCACCTTTTGTATTAACATGTTGGGGGTGATTTGCGCGTAGGGTACGTCGATATCGCTCGCACCCATCATCTCAATGATACCCCACTTACCGCCTTCGTCATACGGAATCGTGACCACCGGTGTACCCTGTGATAGCGCAAAAATTGCCGAGTGCATTCGTGTGGCGATGAGCAGATCTAGGCTGGCATATATCTGTACTAATTCGGTCACGGTCGGCCGCCCGTGAATCACGGTGAATCGTCGAGGATCGACGTCGCGGAGGATCTCTTCGGCTAGCGATCCTGTCTGCTCCATCTCATAAGTCACTTGCGGCACTACAATCACTTCCGCTTCGTTGGTCTCGAGAAGATGCACGAGAGTTCTGCGTACCGCCTCGACATAGCGCTCTCGACCACATGCGCCCAGTTGCGGCCAGTCGACAATCGTCACACCGACGCGTCGCAGATCGCGCTGCTCACTGTCTCGGGGTGACGCAAGGTGGCTGGCGCCATCTGCCAACACCGCCAACGACAAATCGGGGAGCAACTGTATCGTGGTCTGCGTGCCATCCAAGAGCTCGGACGCGTAAGCATAGGACGCCGGCTCTCGCACTGACAGGAAGTATGCCTTGCTGACGACCTTCCGGACGAGGCGTCGGCTTAGTCCGCTCCTAAGGGGCCAGAACGACGCCCCGATGCAGGCTACGGGCTTGGCACACGCCAAAGCTACGAGCGGATTATAAAGTAGGTTCCACATGTCGTATGGCTCACGCCTCACCAAGTCGGAGCGGAAGTTCCGTCCGTTCCAAATAACGAGATCAGCAGAACGCATCGCGCGGACCGAACTCCGTGCCGCTCGCGGGAGCGCTCGGTCTAGCCACCTCAGACGGTTGAGAAGCGGCCAGATCGGGAGAAGTATCGCGGCGAATGCCACACCGACCGCCTTTTGCAATCGAGGACCCCAACGGCCTCCGGCACGCGCCTTTCCTAAAGGATCGAATGTAAGGTTAAAGCCGCTAACAACATCGTCCACGATCCCGCCTGTTTCGTCTAGCTCAGCAACGAATGCCGGCCACTGGTTGACCCCAAACGCAGTCATGACCGTCAGCCTGCAGGTTGGCAACTGCTCGCGCAGGAGCTGCACCAAACCAATCTGCATCGCCGCATCACCACGGTTTCTGTCCGACCAAAAGTCGAGCAAGAGCACCTCCTGCGGAGCGCTACGCTGCGACGACATCACGATACAGTGCCTCATGGGCGGACACCATGGTGAGGAGATCAAAGTGACTCACCCGGCTCAATTGCTGCGCCCGGACCTCCTCGCTAAGGTCGCTGTTAGAGGTGATCTCGACCACTACCCGAGCGATCGCCTTCGGGTCTGCCTCCGGAACGAGTCCTGGGTGGTCGGTACCGAGAGCCTCCGGTGTGCCCCATCGGTTTGTCGCGACCACCGGGACTCCGCACGCCATCGCCTCGAAAACCACTGTGGGCAGAGACTCGTACCCCTCTGATGGGAACACGCAAATGTCGGCCTGTGCGTAGATCGCCGGAAGCTCATCCTCCGGAACGTCCTGTAGCCAACTAAAGCGAGCGCTCAATCCCCCCTGCTCGACGAGGGCGCGGAGCTGCGAACCATAAGTGTCGGATAGGCGCGAGCCTCCGACTACGATGCATCGCGCGTCTGGCAACGCCTCCAGAATGCGCGGAAAGGCAGCGATTAGGTGCTGGAGGCCCTTCTTCGGGACAAGGCGTCCTACAAATAGAATTACAGGTCCGTCTCCCGCACCGGATGACTCACCGGCCCCCGGGCGCGATGGCTCCGGGCTGTAAAGGTCCCGGTCGACTCCGTTGTAAATCATGGCTATCCGATGGGAAGGAACACGATACAGATCAACCATCTCGCGACGCTGAAACTCGCTTACGGCAATCACGGAGTTTGATCTACGAAACGCACTACGATCAACAGGGACGAGTAGTCGACTATTGGCGATCCGGAGGGTATGGCGGAATGAAAAGAAACCGTCCGCGTCTGCCTCTGCTAAACCCGTTCCGTGCCCGGTTGTTACGATCGGGACATGCCTGTAGCGACGATGGCGTCGCCGAGCGATAATTGTGGCCGCAGCCAATGCTGGAGCTTGTGCATGGAACACGTCGAAGGTCTCGTCGTGAAGGGAGCTTAGAAATCGCTCCACGTTGCAAATCCTCCATGTAATCCGCGGGAGCCCAAGCAGCCGGCCCTCCGGAACATCATATGTGCACGGCGCGGCACCAGGCCTCTCACGGACTGTGGACACCGACTTTGTGAGCGTCGGAACGTTTACTACGGTAACCGCGTGTCCCGCCGCATGTAGGCCACGAACCAAGTTGAACGGATTCTTCACTTCTCCGCCCACGGCAGGCGTGTGTATCGAGCTTGGCAGATCGTAGGTGAGCATGCATATGGAAAGCGATTGCATGGGTGCCGAGTATATAGTCTTGACACGAGGACCGGAGTTGCCAACGTGCGGGTGGTGTATCGGGTCGTGTTATAGCCTGCGACGGGCGATGACGTACGGGACAGTGCGTAGCAGGATCTGGATGTCGGTCAAGAGCGACCTGATCTGCCAGTGGCCGGTCATGCCCGGCATCAAATCCAGGCATCGAGGGTGCCAACCCTATACGCGCCGGTCCTCCTCGACCACCAGCGGACGCGGTCCCACCAGGCTCATCTTGCCTTGATAACTTTCAGCAGCTGCGGCAGCTCATCCAGCGCTGCCTTTCGTAGCAGCCGCCGACTATGTCATACGCGGGCCAATGGCGATCTTGAAAGCCCCGCGACCCCTCGTTGTTCACGCAACGAGTCCTTTAGCTGTTCGGTGTTCAACCACGTTCTGAACTTCAACGCTCAGAAGCGCTTGCCGTGATGATTGACCCGCAACTGTCGGAGAGGTTGTCCCGTAGCGTGTAGAAGTCGTAGATGGTGGTCTGGCCTCGTCCGGTCCCGTGGGACCGTGGCGAGTGCGAAATCAGTCCATTGAGACGAGAGGAACCACCCATGAGCACCGTAAGCAGAGCAGGATACACGCCCTGAGAGGGCTTTGCCGCCAGAGGCGCAGGACGCGCTGGGGATCTCGCCAGCGCCGCGAAGGACGGGCTGCTGCCGCTCATACTTGGTGTCGGGCTTGGCGTGCTGAGCGAGATGATGAAGGCCGAGCTGGAGGAGGTCGTCGGTCCCAAGCACGCCAAGAGCCAGGAGCGCACCGCGGTGCGTCACGCCCGCACCGACGGCGAGGTGACCCTGGGTGGCGGATGGGTCGCTGTGAAGCGCCCCCGTGCCAAGACCGCGGATGACGAGCACGGGGTGCCGTTGGCGACGTGTGAGTATTTCACTGATCGTGACCCTAGCGCGCGTCGCCATGCATGTATAGCTAGTCAGGGTCACCGAATAAATACATGACCGTGGTCATGTATTGCCCGCACGGCGATTGCGAGGTCCTCCGGAGTCATGTCAACTCGTGCCTTATCGATGTGAGGAACCGAAGACTCGCCGTCCCGATACCGCGCAACATAATCAGACACCGAGGAGATCACTTTGCATGGCACCCCGGCTGCTACGGACCCAGCCGGTATATCACCCCGAACAACTGATCCGGCACCGATGATCGTGCCGTCACCGATCGTTGTCCCTGGCAGTATGAGCGATCCCGCACCTATGTACGTCCGGGATCCGATCGTGACTGGACGGACCTCAGTAAAGCCAGTGTGATACCACCCTGCAGCGTCGTGCGCCATGATACTCACATCCCAGCTGATAGTCACGTCATCACCGATCGAGATCGCCCACGCAAAAGCCCTGTCAATGTAAGTACGAGAGCCGACAGTGACGCGCTCTCCAGCGTCAAGGCCTGCCTTACGAAGACTTCGAAGCGAAGGAAAGCCTCGCGCTCGCGTCAGGAGCTGATAGACAAGGTCGTGAGCAGTCTGAGAGAGACCCATGGAGGCAGCGGGAGTGTATCCGCTTCCGCCGTGCGGCGTAGTCTCACCGCCGCACCCCTCTGACTGGCCGGTCTACGGCCTGCTGGGCACGATTCGCCATCGTCAGGCATGGCTGGTCCTCCATTCGGATGGGCACTGGCCGCGGTCGATAAAATCGCGAGGCTAACCTGTGACCGAGGGCCGGCCACCCCTCCAGCATCCATACTGACTAAAAGAGGACGATGATGACCCAGCCCCGTCGAGTGATGAGAAGAATCGCCGAACGCGCCCTCGGGGTGCAGGGATACCAATGGCACAGCGCAGCGTCGATCCGCCGCCAGGAGTTCGTCTTCCACGTCAAGGGCAACGACTACTCGGTCACGGCGGACCAAACCACACCCCTGTACGACACGATCCGCGAGATCGTCGATTACGACTGCTACCAGCTGGCCAAGCTGCCGGCGCCGCCGGCGGAGGCGTGTGTCGTCGACGTGGGAGCCAACATCGGAGTCGCCACCATCGTCCTGAGCGCGACGTTCGCCCTCCCTGTTTACAGCT
Source organism: uncultured Solirubrobacterales bacterium (assembly GCA_963784875.1). Lineage (GTDB taxonomy): Bacteria > Actinomycetota > Thermoleophilia > Solirubrobacterales > Solirubrobacteraceae > Palsa-744. The sequence continues at coordinate 75,115 of CAWATE010000007.1, read as the reverse complement.
TCGAGCCAATGGCCGCCAACGTCGAGCAGTTGAAGGCGAACGTGGCCGCGAACGATCTGGCGGGCGTCACCGTGGTGCCGAAGGCGATCGGGGCCAGAACCGGCGTCATCCAGGCCGACATCACCTGGGAGGCGAGCGTCTCGCCCCGGGCATCCGCGACCATCGCGCCAGCAACCGATCACACCACGCCGATCGAGATGCTCTCGCTCACGGATGCCCTGGCCCAGATCCCCGAGCCAATCTTCCTGATGAAGCTCGACTGCGAGGGGGCCGAGTTCGAGATCGTCGACCAGCTCGACGCCGCCTCGTGCTCGCGGATCGGCAATCTGACCTTCGAGGTCCACGACCAGGGGCCGAATCAGAACTTAGACTCGATGGGGGCCACGATGCGGTCGCTGGGGTATACGACCGAGCTGCTACCGGAGATGCGCGGCCGGGGCTGGATGGGCCATCTCCTGGCGAGGCGCGGGTGAGCGGCGTACGCCGGCCGGGCCGCGGCCGCGGATCGTCCGAGGCTCCGTGTTGACGGAGACGCCGACCCTTCGGCGCTCAGTTACAAGCGGCGGAGTTTACGCCGTTGCCGCTGCTGGCCAGCGGGCTCTAACATTTCTGCTGCTTCCAATCTATACGAGGGTCCTATCACCCACAGAGTACGGAAGAGTGGCGCTACTAGCTTCGATCTCGGCCCTCGTATATGTGGTACTTGGCACGGGGTTTGATTTTGCCCTAATACGTCAGTACTACCACCATGACAGCGCTTCGGATGCAAGACTTCGCTTCGTCTCCTCAGCTTGGCTCTTTCAGATGTTGGCGGCTCCCGGGATCGGGTTGGTCGCCGCGCTCGGCGTCCTTTTATTTGCTCCAAGTAGTGGTGTGTTTCGGCCCGACGAGGTCGCTATCGCGATCATCACGACGGCCGTTCTCGTTGTCGCGACCACCGTCCCGCTAACCGTTCTGCGGGCCCAGCAGCGGCTCAAACCCTATGTCGTCCTCACTGCCGTCAGTGGTGTGGCAAATGCTGTATTTACAGTCATCTTCGTCGTTGGCCTGCGATGGGGTGTCATCGGCTGGCTTCTTGGCACTCTGTGCGCCAACGCACTAGCGTTGCTCGTCGCCCTGTTCATGATTCAGTGGTCTCCGCGCCAGGGCCGTGACTACCGAATGGTGCGACAGACCCTTGCCGTGGGTCTTCCACTTGTTCCCGCCTCGATGGCCGCCTTGTCGCTACAGGTCGGTGATCGTATTCTCTTGTCGGGATTGGTCGCTGCCGCTGCGCTGGGTGTATACAGCCTTGGCGCGACGTTGGCGTTGCCCGCCGTGATCATCATCCAGTCGCTCAACCAGGGGTTTATGCCAGCCTACGCGCGACTGCAGCATCGCCCCGACGACACAGCTGAGCTACGCGCCAGTATTACAGTGCAAGTGGTAATGGCTGCGTGGGTAGGCGTTGCCCTGTCGCTCGCCGGGCCGTCACTGGTTACCATCGTTGCACCGCCCTCGTACGGGGCCGCAGGAACAGTGATCCCTTGGATTACGCTTGGCTACGTTTTCTATGGACTATTTGTTATCCCACTGAATGGTGTCACGTTCGTTTTGGGACGCACCAAGTTCGTTTGGATCATCACGCTCGGTGCGGCCACCGTGAATGTAGCGTCAATTTGGATTCTCGTGGGCCCCTACGGCATCGACGGAGCCGCAGCGGGGGTGGCGATCGGTTACTGCGTGCAGTTCATAGCTATGTCCGCCTATGCCCGCCACGCCGGTGTGCGATTCAGTTTCGACTGGCCGGTGCTCTTGCGGATCTGCGCGCTTGCCAGCACGGTCTACGTGTTAGGCGTTACCCTGACCCCGACAAATGGCATCGAAGGCTTCGTGACCCGTTCTGCGCTAGTGTTAGGGCTGAGCGGCGGACTTGCCGTTGCTAGCGGCATTGCTACGCAACGCGTCGGAGTTTGGGCTAGGGCTATCCGGGGCGGCAAGATCCCGCATTAATCTGATGGCACTTTAGGAACGTGGCGATCCACTCCACATCTCGGTGAGCTGGTGACTTGGATCCTCATCGTCCTCATGGCTTCTCCGGTTGCGCTTTGACAACGCGACCAGCGATTCGCTATCTAGAGGATCCCGCAATTTGCGGTAATTATAAGGGGATTCCGGCAAGGGTAAGTTTTCCCACCTGTACAGCGTCTTCGCGGTGACGCTTGGGGTTCGCCCGCATCTTGTGACCAGGCCCCTGCTCAACGACTTCCAGTCGTTCCTGATGGAGATGGGCCACGGCTTCGCGCTGGTCGGGCGACAGTTCCGCTGCGAAATCGTCGACGAGGAGACCGGCGAGACGGAGGACTTCTTCATCGACCTGCCGTTCTACAACTACCTGCTTCGGCGGTTCGTGGTAATCGACTTGAAGGTCAAGGACTTCAAGCCCGAGTTCACCGGCAAGATGAGCTTCTATCTGACTGCGATCGACGAGCTGGAGCGCCAAGCGGGCGTCTAAGGAGTTCTCAAACGCATTTGAGATTGTCCAAAGTGGCCTGGGTTGACGGGCCCAGGGCTCCCGTCTAAGGTTCGTTTGAGACGATTTGAGAAGTCCTGAGAACGACGGCGCTTGAACCCCGAAACCAACCCCTACATCCCCTCCGCCGGCACGCGCCCACCCGCGCTCGTCGGCCGTGAGCACGAACTCGACACCTTCACCGTCGCCCTCGCCCGCCTCGGCAAAGGCGTCCACGCCCGCAGCATGATCCTCGACGGCGTGCGCGGAGTAGGCAAGACCGTTCTCCTGCGGGAGTTCAACTACATCGCCCGCGAGCGCTCCTGGATCACCTCCGGCGTGGTCGAGTGCGACGAGGGCGAGCAGTTCCCCCGCATCGTCGCCAAGCTCTGCCACCGCGCGCTGCGCGACCTCGACAAGCGCTGGAGCGCCGGCGAGGCGCTGCGGCGGGCCTTCGGAGTGCTCAAGGCCTTCACCCTCACCCTCGGCGGGGACGGCCAATGGCGCTTCAACCTCGACCTCCACGCCGTCACCGGCGTCGCCGACTCCGGCGACCCCGAGGTCGACATCGTCGAGCTGCTCACCGAGGTGGGCCACGCCGCGAACGCCCACGGCGAAGGCGTCCTGCTGCTGCTCGACGAGATGCACTTCCTCTCAAAGACAGACCTCGGCCTGCTCTCCAAGGCGATGCACCAAGTAAGCCAAGAGGTCCTCCCCGTCCTGATCGCCGGCGCCGGCCTGCCCTAGCTGCCGCTGATGCTCAAGGAGGACAAGCTCTACGCCGAGCGCCTCTTCACCTTCCGCACGATCGACACCCTCTCCCGCCGCAGGCCGCCAAAGCCCTCACCGTCCCGGCCGCCCGCGAGAGCGTCACCTACGCAGCCGACGCCCTCACCTACATCCTCGACCAATCCCAAGGCTACCCCTACTTCCTGCAGCAATGGGGCGAGGCCGTCTGGAACGAGGCCGAGCAGAGCCCGATCTCCATGCAGGACGCCCTCACCGCCCACGAGCTCGTCACCGACGAACTCGACCGCCGCTTCTTCCGCGACCGCTACGACACCGCCACCGAAGCCGAGCGTATCTACATGGCCGCGATGGCCGACCTCGGACCCGGCAGCCACAGCTCCTCCGACATCGCCGCGCGCATGGGCCTCACCGTCAAAACCGCCTCAGTCCGCCGCGACGGACTGCTCAAGAAGGGACTCATCTACAGCCGCGTCGACACCCAGCTCGACTTCACCGTCCCGCAGTTCGCCACCTTCATCCACCGCATCCACCCCTTCGACGCCGCCCAACGCCCCCGCCGGGGACGCCCACGACGCGATAACTGAGAGATTCGCTCGCGCTCTGCCCGGACGCCTGCTCAGGGGCCGAGCAGCGCGGCGGGAACGATCGCGATCCCGTCCCGGCGGCGGTAGGCGTCCGTGCCGGTGGTGATGACGACGGCGTCCAACCGGCTTCTCCCCGTGTCCCGAAGTCGAGGCGTCGCGAATCGTCTCGAACGACGCGCTGGTCGAGGACGCGGCCGCGTAGGCCGTCATCCAGCGCCGCAACGCCGCGGGATTGCGAACCCGGCGCCCAAGCTCCGCGAAGTCGCGGTCTACGATCCGCAGCAGATACCCGTCCAGCTGAGCGCGGCGCGCGCGTCCCTGCAGATTGCGCAGACCGGGGAATCCCGAGGCCACGATCTCCCTGGTGTAGTCCTCCAGACCGCACGCGGTGTACCCCTCGACCGGCGCCTTCCCGCCATCCAGCAATGTCCGCAGGCTGACGGTCGGCGTAGCGAGACCACGCTCGGCGAGCGAGAGCGGGCGCATCCGCACGCTGACGATGCGCCCGGCGCCCGAGTGCGTGGTCAGCCCGATCGGTAGCGCCGAGCCGGTGAGCAGAAATCGTCCCGGCGCCCGACATTGTCGCTACAAATTGACCGTGAATGGCAAGATAAGACGGTGCCCACCATGATCGTCGGGAGTCGCTATGAATGACTTTGCAGCAAACGATGAGCGTGCCCTGTTGCGCGTGGCAGCGCGCGCCCTCCCATCGAAGTGGCGAGAGATCGTCGATGTCGCCGCCGCGTCGATCCCGAAGACACCGGACGACACCGTCGCGGCGCCGGCCGACCCGGCTGCGGCGAGACTCGAGCAGATCGAGCACATCGTCGTCGTGATGTTGGAGAACCGATCCTTCGACCACATGCTCGGCTACCTGTCGCTTCCGGTCGAGCAAGGCGGCAAAGGTCGCGTCGACGTCGATGGCCTCAAGGGACCGGCTGTCAACGTGAACCACCTCGAGGGGACCCCTTTTCCGATCCACCACCTCGACTACACCAAGTTCAAGGATGAGACCGAAGATCCCGACCACTCCGGCAAATCCGTGGACGAGCAGCTATCCGGCGAAAACCTGGGGTTCGTGGAGAACTTCGCGCGCATATCGAAGGAACGCGCCTCGACATCGCACGAGCAGACCCCGGAACCGGGTCTCGTCATGGGTTACTACGACAGCGAGGACCTCCCCGTGTATGACCATCTCGCGGCCGAGTACTGCGTGGTGGACCGCTGGTTCAGCTCGGTCCCCGGAGCTACCTGGCCCAACCGGCTGTATGCGGTCGCGGGGCAGTCAGCCGGATCCCGTGACGACGCGTCACCGCCTCTCTACGCGTTGCCCGGTTTTCCGCGCTATCTCGACCAGCATGGCGTCGACTGGCGCTGGTACTCGTTCGACCCGGCGACGCTTCGCGCGGTCGATCCGAAGTACCGGCTGACCCATCACGACCATTTCGCGTTCGTCGACTCGCGCAAGCTCAGCATCGGCGAACGCGCGGCCGGGAAGCTGATGGAGGAGGGCCCGTCGTTCCTTGACGATGTGGCCAACGGCAACCTCCCACCCGTCAGCTGGATCGACCCGCGTTTCAAGGACCTGCGCGTGCTCGGCCCGGACTCAAACGACGATCATCCTCCGAGCGACCTGACCGCCGGGCAAGACCTGATCCTCACGATCTATCACGCTCTCAGCGCTGCGGACAGCTGGTCCAAGACGCTGCTCGTGATCACCTATGACGAGCACGGTGGTTTCTACGACCACGTTCCACCGCCGATGACCGACGATGAGAATCCCGAGTTCCGCCGCCTCGGGGTTCGTGTGCCGGCACTGATCGTTTCACCGCTTGTCGCAAAAGGATCCACGTCGACGACGCTGCTCGGCAACGATTTCCACTTCGACCACACCTCCATCGTCAAGACGATCCTCACCCGCTTCTGCCAGACCGACGGCAAGATCCCCAAGCTCACAGAGCGCGTCGCCGCCGCCAACCACCTCGGACATCTGCTTCTCGACACGGACACACCGGCGCGCACGACGATCGCCGACCATGGACCGCTCGCCGAGCAGATGACTGCATGGCGCAACAAATGGGCTGAGGCTCGCTACCAAGACCCCACGCGCATAAGCGGCCCACCAAGACCTCTGACCGAATTCCAGGCCGGGTTCTACGACATGGCACGGCTCCTACGTCACGCCGGACTACCCGGCGGACACCCGTAGACGTTCGACGTCCATCACACCCACCACCATGCGGCCCTCGACCCCTCGGTACCCTGATCGCATGACACCGTTGGAATCCGCAGGTGCCCCGGACCCTGTGGACGCAGATGCCGTTCGCGACCCGCTCGTTCCTGGCGAGGCGTTGCTTGCCGCCCGTCGGCGCCCGATGTCAGAGCGCCTGGAGCTGGCATTGAGCTGGAACGCCGTCGCGGCTGAGCTTCGCGCCGGTCTCCTTGCCGCCACCGGCCGTACCAGCCCCGGGCGGTGACCAACCCCGGCAGCTTCGACGCTCGCGAGCTCTTCAGAGCGCTCTCACGCCGCGACGTCGAGTACGTGACGATCGGCGGTATCGCTATCCAGGCATACGGGGGTCAACGCCTGACACAAGACCTCGACGTGGCGATTGCCGCATCGACCGATAACGTCGCCCGCCTCGCCGAAGCGCTGCTCGACCTCGACGCTCGCATCCTCGGCCCCGACGGCCGGCCCTCCCAATCGGTGCCGTCCGCACCCCTCATCGCCTCGAGCGAACAATGGCATCTCATCACCGACCACGGGCCACTCGACATCCTCACGCTCCCAGCGCACCTCGGCTCATTTGCCGATATGCGCGCCCGGGCTCACGAGATACCCCTGGGCGACCTGACGATCCCGATCGCCCATCGCGACGACCTGCTCGTGATGAAGCGCGCGGCCGGCCGGCCACAGGACCTCGCTGACATCAGGCTGCTCGAAGCGCTCGACGACACCCCCTGAAACAACCTCGACAGGCCAACGCCCCGAGCCGGCGCACCGATCAGGCGAGCGCCTGCCACTGCTCGACGTTGTGCTCGTAGATGTCCTTCAGCACGTCCTCGATCCCGTATGTCAGCCGCCACTCCGGGTAATCCGCCTCGAACGTCCCGAAATCGCTCACATACCACTGATGGTCGCCGATCCTCGCCTCGTCTGACAGCTTGTAATCGAGCTCACGCCCGGCGATCTCCTGGCACAGGTCGATCGCCTCGAGCATCGACACGTTCGACTCCCTCCCACCCCCCAGGTTGTAGACCGCCGCGATCTTCGGATCCTTGCGAAACGCGTCAAACGCCCTGACGACGTCGTGCGCGTGGATGTTGTCCCTGACCTGCTTGCCCTTGTACCCGAAAATCGTGTACGGATCGCCCGTCACCGTGCACCGCATCAGGTACGCGAGAAAGCCGTGCAGCTGAGCGCCCGCGTGCTGCGGGCCCGTAAGGCATCCGCCGCGAAAGCACACTGTCGGGATCTCGAAATAGCGGCCGTACTCCTGCACCATGATGTCCGCCGCGACCTTCGACGCGCCGAACACCGAATGCGTGCAGCGATCGATCGACATCTCCACAGGAATGCCCCCGAACCACTCGTGATCCTCTGGCAGCTCCCACCTCGTCTCCTGCTCGACCAGCGGCAGGAAGTTAGGCCGATCGCCATACACCTTGTTCGTCGAGGTGAACACGAACGTCGCGCCCGGACAATGCTCCCGCGTCGCCTGCAACAGGTTCAACGTCCCCACCGCGTTCACCCCGAAGTCGGTATGGGGCTCGCGCGCCGCCCAATCGTGCGACGGCTGCGCCGCAGTATGCACCACGAGCTCGATCCTCGACCCATGCTCGGCGAACAGCCGGTCGATCCTCGCCTGGTCGCGAATGTCGATGTCGAGCGCCCTGAACGAGTCCCCCAGCTCGTCCGCCAACCGCGCGCTGCTCGGCCGCGTCGACGCCTCGGCGCCGAAGAAATACGCGCGCATGTCGTTGTCGAGGCCGATCACCTCAAAACCCTCCCCGGAAAAGAAACGCGCCGACTCCGAACCGATCAAACCCCCCGAGCCGGTGACCAGTGCAATAGGCATCCAATACCTCGACGTTTCGTTGGCGAGTGGGCCGGCTCGTACAAGACGGCCCGAGAACGCTGCAGGCCCCACGGCCCGCAGTGGCGGCGCATTCTAGCTCCTCGGCCCCCGAGCGCCCAGCGGCGCTACTCGGCCGCTGACCGGCTTGCCGTCAGGCCAACTGCTCGTGCGTTGGCGGCCCGGTGAGCTGCACTGTGTTGCTCCGGAGTCGGCGTCGGCGTCCCAGGTGCGGCAGGAGGACGGGGGGGCCGCCGGTTTGGGCAGCGAACCCATGCGGTAGGCGCGGGTATCGGAATGCCCCTCTCCCCCCGTACCATCAGCCTTCGGCTTTCTCAAAGAACTGCCCGAGGGTGGTCGAGGGACTCGCCGAGCAGTAGTACGGGACCTCGGGTTCACCCAGCGGCGTGGCGTAGTCCGGCTTGTCGTAGCGACTGGCCAGCTGGTCCACGATTTCGTGCTGTTCTGTCGCGGACGCCTTCATGAAATCCTGGCAACTGCTCGCGGTCGAGAGCCCACTGCCACCACAAGAGCTGAAGGTCAAGCCCGCAACCGTTCCCACTACAGCCATGCTTATGCGTGCGCTGCGAAACTTCATTTCGTTCCTCCTCGTGTCGTAGTTGTTACAGAGACCTGACGATGAGAGTGTTCGCTCAGTGCCGTCGCACACGATGGACTGGACGACCACTGGACACGACGATCGCCACTGCGGCGCTCGGCGAGAGTCTGGTCCCCGGCCTTGGGCTCAGGGCGAGAACGGTGCCGCGCCGATGGCTTCTACTGGACGCGTAGTGAAGCTTTCCGACAATACAGTTGGCGCCCAGCAGGACGTTCTCTACCGTCTTCAGCGAGGCCTTCGAACCGATCCTCGGCACGACGCACACCGGGCCGCTCGACACCACGATTTCGACCGCTCCGCCCGGCGTGAGCTTCGTGCCCGACCCGGGGGTGAGTATCATCACGTCGCCACGCCGGACACTGACACTGGCCGCGTAGCGGACGCTTCCGATCCCGCAGTCAGCCGCGCGTAGGCTCTGTTCGGCGCTTGCGAGGCTGGCTCCGGATGCGAGCGTGGGCACCACACACGGCGGCGGTGGCGCTACAACTGTGAACGTCTCCGCTTGGGGCCCTGCGATCGGCGAGGTATCGCCGGTCGAGGATGCCAGCCACAGGCAGATCACGTACTGACTGGCCGTCGACTGAGACGTGGTCGCCTGCACCGAGAACGAGCCATTCACGTTCTGCCCGTCAATCAGTTCTGAACCCGATTCGGCTTGATAAGTAGGCGCACACGTCGTCGCTCCCGCCGCGTGGATCTTTGCGTACACGTACTCGGAAGCTTCACTCACACCGGTCACCGTCACCGTCGCTCTTTCGCCCGGACGGGGCGTGGCTGGATTCACGGTCGCCGTGATCGTGCCCGTCGGGGACCGGAAGGTGATCGTCTGCGTGATCGGCGTGACGATAGTTTCAGAACCTTTCGCGATCCAGATGCAGAATACGTACGTTCCCGCGGACCGCCACGTTTCGGCACGCGCGTAGTTCTCTTCACCGTTGGCTTCAGGCGCACCACCCCCCGGTTCATAATGCTCAAACCAAGCGCCCCTGTCAGTGTGAGCCGTCGCGGCGCACGGTTCCCCGCCGGGATTGCGGTACTTGATGTAGACATACTCGGGGGCCTGTGTATCGATGTGGACGGTGAAAACACGTGGCACTTCTGCTGCCGGATCGGACACGCCGGCGGTGTTTGTCACGCTGATCGATCCACTGTCCGCCAACGCGGCGCCCGAGCACGCGAGCATGGTCGCAACGGCGATCAGGATCGCCAGCGCAACGCGAGGCAGGAGAGTCTTGGTTTGAGGAGCCCTAACGGTCTTGATGAAATACATGGGAGTTATCCTTTCTGGAGTGACACTTGTGCCTTCCTTCCAGCCCCGACTTCCGACGCTACCCATCCCTTGGTGTCAAGCTCTTTACCCGGGCAGATAAAGCGCTCAACATTGCGGGATCGGTGGACTCCAGCTCCCGATGTTGGGGGTGTCCAGGTAGAAGTCGCTTACCCAGCCTCCGTTCGTGAGCTTGTCCCAGATCGCCGACGAGGCGTATCCATTGGAGACCGTCTGCCCGATCGCCTGGCAGAGGACATCAGCTTCGCCACTTTCGGGAAGTGAACCCACGGCGGCGTAGCTCGTGTATCCGGGCCCCGAACGAACAGTCAGACCACAGGCTCCGTCTCGACATGTGCCTGTCACGTGATACACGTAATGCGCAGGCGCAGGCGGTGACGTGGGCCCGGGAGTCGGAGGCACCGAGGTCGGCGTCGACGGTGTGGGTGAAGGCGTAGACGTGGGGGCCGGAGTCGATGGGCTTGGCGCTGGCGTCGAGATCGGGGGATTCGGTGTTGGGACGGGCGATGGAGGAGCTGTCGCGGACCCCGGCCCACTGCCGGCTGGGCCACCATAGATGTAATCCTGAGGGGCGTACCGGCTGCTGAGGGACATGGTCTGTGTGTCCACCCTTCCTGGCCCGGCGAGGCCGTTCATCTCCTCGAAGGTAACCGTGCCATTCCCCACGCCAGTCACATAGGCGACGTGACCGTAAATGCTGTCGGCGTAGGTCCGATTGACACCCGACCACCACGCTACGGCGCCGACCACGGGGGTGTGGCCTGTCGGAATCCCGCGCGCCTGCGCGTGCCCCAGCCAGTCTGTCGCGTTACCTAGATGAGAGAGTTCCGGCCGCTTGGTCCACACGAAGTCCACGCACTGACCAATGCAGTAGCCGCCGCCATCCGCGGCGCACCCGGCGCCACCCCGTCCCGGCACTTCGCGCTTATGCGAGCCCACCGTATGACGATGTGGAAGGCCGTGATGGAATGCCAGGGCGCTGCTGGGAGCCAGGACCAACATGGTGATGCAGCCCAGCAAAACAGCGCCTGCCTTGATGAAGTTGATGACTTTATTGACCATGGTCTTCTCCTTGTGAGATGGCATTGCAGCCATCTTGGCGGCGGGCTCTCCTTGGCGCCACCCACCCAAGGTGTCGACCTTCTCACCCCGATCTCTGAGGCCCACCGCGCCCGCCACCGGGGAAGGATGGTCGCTGCCATCTCACTCGATATGAGCACCTCATTCCGGCGGATATGCGAGGAATCGCGACGACCGCAGCTCTCGGCGCAGAGCGCCGGTGGCCGCGGGGAAACGCTCGAGACGAAATGGTCCGTCCGGGGTGAGGCCCTCGTTGTAGGCCATCAGCGCCACACGCCGGTGCCTGCGCACGAAGCCGAACAGCTGCGAGACGAATCCGGGATCGCCGCTCTTCCACATCGCCCACTCGTTGAACCCGAACGGCTTGGACGGGTAGGCGTCGTACAGCGCCTGTAATCCTGCGAAGTTTGGGAACGCGCTGTAGAAGTCGGTCCCGACGATGTCGACGTAGGCCGATCCCGGGTAGTAGGCGGCGGCGGAGTTCGCCGGGATGTCCGGTGTGCCGGCGGTCTGAGGCGCCCACATGAACGAGACTTTGGGACGCGGCAGGACCGCAGAGGAGGTGCCGAGCGACGGCAGGCCGAGTGCGTGCAGACGCCGGTCAATCGTCGAGACCGCGCCACCGCGGAGGACTAGCACGGTCCGCCTAAAGGCCTGCCGGAACGCGGAGGTCGAGTTCGACGGCCCACGCGAGGACCCGTTGGCGTTGAACGCCGAGTAGGCGTTGTTGGCCTGGTTCATCTCCGGCAGCAGGGCCAAGTACACCGGCGCCTGGCTGGTGGCCAGTTCTTCGCACAACCTGACGAGGTAGCCATCGCTTTGTCCCCGGGCGATCTCTGCCGGTGAGATTTCCTCCTTGGCTCCTGACCCGTAGCCGAAGTCCGTCGAAAGATGCAGCAACAGGCGGGCGTGCAGGCTGCGGACATAACCCAGCAGTGACCCAATTTCTCCGCCCCACGATCCGAAATAGCCGAACACCGCGACGTGCTTGCCGACCTGCTGCTGAAATGCGGCGGGATCTCCACCGCTCTCGCCGGTCAGAACCTCGCCCAGGGGAGGCACGAATCCCGCGCGTTCTGCGGGCGGGGCGATGGCGACATATTCGTGCCCGGCGGTGACCGTCGCCGTGGAGTGGTGGATCAGATCGTGTACGAGCACGACTCCTTCGGCTACTTTGACCTTGCTCCGCCGACATTCGTCGGAGGTCAGCCAGCGAGTGCCCTCGACGGTCGTGGAGACATAGTGGCCGGAGGTGCCCCAGCTACCTCCTTTGTCCGACGCCCACAGGTGGCGGGACTTCGAGGCGTGAGCGCTACTCGAGGAGTGAGCGCTGCTCACGACCGTTGCCTGGGTCGCGAGCGCCCGCATGCGCTTGCGGCGGGGACTTGACGGACCGCAGCTCGCGAGTGGCTGGGACAGAATCAGGTGAGTCTCGGCTGGAGCAATCGGGTCCTGATGGAGCTCAAACCGGCCTTCGTAGGCTTCGGCTGTGGAGGTCTGTCCCGGCACGGTGGTCGCGACCGTGATCTGCACGCGCCCGTGTCCGGCTTCGACTTCGCTTTGATCGGGCACGCTGAGGGCGCCGGACAGGGGCGTGAACTTGGTGGCGCCGGCCACGCGCACGCTCACCGTGCCGGAGATGAGGGTGAGCGTCTCGCTGCGGCCGAGAACCGGGGCGGAGAGCGCCCCGGGGACGGGCACCACGGATTCTGCCGCGCCCGAGCCCGGCGCCACCCAGATCGTGAACGTTCCCGCAGCGAAGCCGGCGACGCATGCGCGGGTCGCCAGCGTGCGCAGCCGATCACGGAGATCGCGGCCCCCCATTTGCCTACCGATGTCGTCGCTTCGTCGGGCGCGCCACAACATAACTTTCTCCTGTCGTGATTGTCTTGGTCCTGTTGTGAACGAGGTCGTCGACCTGCACCTTGCCGGCGACGACCTTAACCTCGGATCGGTTGCATTCGTCGAGCGTCAACCAATGAGTGCCCTCGACCGTCGTAGTCACGTAACGCTCCAATCAGGCAAGCGAGTGGTTCTGATCGTGAGACTCATAATGCTCCTTGGCAGAGGTCCGCTTCGCCATGCATCCTGAGCCAATCATGACCCGCCGGCCTGGACACCAAGCTGTCGAATCAGCCCACCCTAACGAAACCTGGCCGATATCGCCTTCACGGCTTGGCCGGCAACACCCTGTGCGCTCCCGGCGCCTAGAGGGCGACCTCGATACGTGGCAACTCGCGTGCCCATTACGCCTCGCCCGCGCTCTGCTTGCGTGACGGCGCTCACAAGGTGTCGCAACTCTCCCCCAAGGGTGCCTCGACTGCGGTTGCCCACGCCGCGACGATGCACGTCACCGGAGCGACATGCCTGCCCGGCAACCAACACAGGAGGACACTTAGACATGGGATATTCAATGCTCGCGATCCGCTCGGCCGAGGAGGAGGATGGCCGCCTGTATCCGACAGTCGGCGACCAGCAGAGCCCGGTGACGCTCGAGGAGTGGGACGGGGAGATCCAGCGTCTCGCAGGAAGCGCCCTGAGAGTCAGCGAGATCGTGGCGGGGCGCCTCAAGACCGTAGTGCGCGTCAAGGATGTCAAGTTGGATCTTCTGATCACCGACTCGCGCTTTGCAATCGCCTGCAGTAAGTACGAAAAGGGCGGCGGCTGGTGGGGAGTTGGTGGAGGCGGGGTGCTTTTCGCGGTGGCCGCGAACGGCGTAAGCAAGGTCCGCGCCGCCCACCGTCGGCGCGGAAAGATGCTGCTCGGCCATGTACGCTACCCATGGTCTGCGGTGCGTCGGCTTTAAACCGAAGACCGGATGGACCTCAGCCGAGGAACTGCGCTTTGGCGTGGCGGTTCAGACACAGGACGGCGGCCTGCAAGAGCTGCTCTTGGACGTGGCCCTGCCGAAGAACGTCGACTCAGCCGAGGTCGCGCGAGCGATCGTGGCGCGCGCCGCCCGCTACCGGCTCGCGTTCACACCGATCGAGGACAGCGCGCAGCGTGCCCAATACGAGCACCTGGCCGCCGGTCCTTCGCTGCCGGCCCCCGCATCCAAACAGTTCGCTCTCCATCAGATGCCCGACTACTTTCCTGTCAGCAGTTGGTCGGCCTACCCCGCGGCAGAGACGACGCCGAGGGAGGCGGTGCCGGTATGAGCGCGATCGGTGTCCTCCTTTGCGTCGGCGCCGTGATCGCCTTCATCGACGCCCTTCGCCGCTCGCCCAGCGAATGGATTGAAGCAGATCGCAACAGGGGATATTGGCTGATCACACTGGTGCTGTTCAGCGTGTTCGCCGCGCCGTTCTACGCGTTGTTCGTCCTTCCCAGGTTTCCACACAGGCAGCAGATCGACGGATCCTTCCTCAAGAACTCCAGGTGACCGCCTGCCGGGAAGAACGGCCGCCGAGCATCCTGGTCGATATCGACAACATTCCTGCGTAGCGCGCGTGTCGCGGCCCCTTCACCTACCGTCGCCGTGGTTTCGGTGACGGGGCCGCGACATAGCGCTTCCCCATCGTCAGGGTCGTGATCGTGTGGTGAATGAGGTCGTGGACCTTCACCTTGCCAGCGGCGACCCGTACCACGGACCGGTTGCATTCGTCGAGCGTGAGCCAACGCGTGCCCTCTACGGTCGTGCTCACGTAACGGCCGCTGGTGCCCCAGCTGCCACCTCCGTCGGAAACCCATAGATGGCGCGATTTGGATCCTGAGCGATGCGCGGCGCCAGTCGCAATCGCCGACGCAGAGCCATGTGACAGCGCCACATGGGAGCATCCAGTCAGGGGTTGTGAGAGGATCAGGTGCGTTTCGCCGGAGCCAGTGCTGTCCTGTTGGACCACAAACCTCCCACCGTGAACTTCCGCGCTCTCGCTCTGTCCCGGTGTCACCGTCGCGGCCGTGACAAGCACGCTGCCTTCAGTTGTGTCGAGTTCGCTCCCGTTGGGGATCGTGCCTTCGCCTGAGAGCGGTACGAATGTCGTTGAGCCCCCCAGACGGACCGACACTTTCCCTGTCGTGACATTTACCGCCTGTCGCTGCCCCAGTATGCGAGTGGCGGCCGGCGGGCAGGGCGAGCGGAAGGTTGTGAGCACACTCGTGCCGTCGCTGAATCCAGCTTCCGCACCCCATTCAAATCCATCCATCGCACACGCCAAAGGAATGGTCACGCTGTGGACTTCGCCGACGGGCTCGGCGCGGGAAGCTCCAAACGCAAGCGTGAAGGCGGCGAGATTGACGTTGGGAGCGCCCGGCACGGACTCGATCAACGGTACCGCGACTTCGAGCGAGCGGCCATACGGAGGGGATGCGGCGCCGAGGGTGCCCGCCAGGTCGATTTGGAAATCGAGGGGGGACCGGCCTGCGCGTAGAAATTGAGGGTGGTGCCGGGACCGAAGAACGCCTGCACGGTCCCCCGCTCTTCGACTGATTCTCCACCGATGACGTCCTGCGCGGTGATGCTGCCGACCGGGCCCGCTGCGGATCCGGCGGGACATCCCGCTGGCCCTGCATTTTCGATCGTCGCCCGATCACAGGTCGGGAAGCCCGCGCTCGAGACTTCGGCACCGGCCGGCAGATGCACGATCAGTTTGGTCAGTGGCTGCGGATGGCCATAGAATTCACTGCCGGTGAACGTGATCATGTAAGTGGCGATGGCGCCTTCACCGAGATCGCCGGCCGAGAAGGCAGATATCAGAGTCATCGTCGGGGTGGCCGCGGCGAGATTTGGGACGAGGCAGGCGGCGGCGCTCAGGACGGCGACCACGAGAGTTAAAGACCTGGCGGATTTGCCCCGCAATAGCTTCATTTCTTTCGATGCTCACCTTGTATGCGCAAACGATTTCGCCGGTCGGCCTCCCCTGGGCACCAAGCCCTCGAATTGACCACTCTATAGGAATAGCGTCGTCATGATCCGGAATTTTGAGGGTGCGTACGGTATGACATTCCCGATACGCTTCGCGGATCATGCTGGGGACGCCATGAAGCTGACCTCGAGGCCAAGGATCCTGGTGCTGCTCATCGTCGGCCTGCTCGCGGCTGCGGCTGGGCTCACCGTGCAAGCCACCGACCTGCTCGGCTGGCTTGAGCGTGACACCGTCGACGCACGCTTCTCGCTGCGGGGTCACGAGTCGCCTCCCAAAGACGTCGCGGTGGTGGGCGTCGATAATGACAGTCTCGGTCAGCTTCCACGATTTCCGTTCTCGCGGCGGCTGGACGCGCGCGTCCTGTGGAACCTGCACGCCGCCGGAGCGCGCCTCGTCGTATTCGACCTTTCGTTCGACCGTCCCACCACGTCAGGGGCCGACCTGGCGCTGTTCGAAGCAGCCGGTCAAGCGGCGCCCGTGGTGTTTGCCACCTCGTTGATCTCACCCTCGGGGAAAACACAGGTGCTGGGCGGCGACTCCAACCTGGCGAGCATCGGCGATCGAGCCGCGGCGGCGGACCTCATACCGGACGCGGACGGCGTGCTGCGTCACACGCTCGCTGACGTCAACGGGCTGCCGTCTGTCGCGGCAGCTGTCGCACGGAGAATCGACGGCCGCGCCCCGGCTCCAAGTCAGCTCCGCGATAGCTGGATCGGCTTCCGAGGACCTCCGGGGACGATCGGCCACCTGTCGTTCGAGCAAGTGCTGCATGGTCACTTCGCGGATCGGGCCGTCCGCGACAAGGTGGTCGTGATCGGGGCGACCGCACCGGTTCTGCAGGACATGCACAGCACCGCGGCGGGGAGCCCGATGTCCGGTCCCGAAGTGCAGGCGAACGCCATCTACACGGCGCTGAGCGGTTTTCCTCTACGCAGTCCCTCGGGGATCGTCACCGTCCTTTTGATCGTGCTTCTGGCCGGGCTGGCGCCACTCGCCGGCGTGCGCCTGGGAACGCTCGGCGCCTGCGTGGCCGGTCTGGTCCTCCTGTGTCTATGGTCGTTGGCGACACAGCTGGCGTTCGACTCCGGGACGGTGCTCGACTACAGCGACCCGCTCGCCGCGCTCATGCTCGGCACCGGTGGAACGGTAATGCTTGGCATGTGGGCCGACACCCGCGAGCGCCAACGCCTGCGCAAGCTGTTCGCGGCCGACGCCGACGGGATCGTCGAGCAGGTCCTGCACAAGCCGGCTGGGCGTCCACTGGAGCCGACGGCGATCATCGCCGGCTACGAGCTCGAGGAGATCATCGGACGCGGAGGCATGGGGGTCGTTTATTGCGCCACCCAACTCAGGCTGGGACGGGCGGTCGCGATCAAGCTGATCGCATCCGAGCGCGCTGGAGATCCAGTGTTCCGGGAGCGCTTCATCGTCGAGTCGCGGATCGCCGCCTCGATCGAGCACGCCAACGTCATCCCGGTGTACGAGACCGGTGAGGACGATGGCCTGCTGTTCATCGCCATGCGGCGCGTGGAGGGTTGCGATCTGGGGCAACTCCTCGCGCACAGCGGCCGGTTCACACCGGAGAGGACGGCGCGGTTGATCGCGCAAATCGGGGGTGCGCTCGATGCCGCCCATGCCCATGGTCTCGTGCACAGAGACGTCAAGCCGGCCAACGTCCTCGTCACCGCGGATGAGCCTGAGCATGCCTATCTCACTGACTTCGGCGTGGCCAAGTACGTCGGGGCGCTCACGCGCGTGACCAGGGCCGGCCAGTGGGTCGGCACGCTTGACTATCTACCTCCCGAGCAGATTCGTGGAGAGACTGTGGATGCAAGCGCCGATATCTATGCGCTAACCGGCCTGCTCTACCACTGCCTGACTGGGGAGGCTCCCTTTCCGAGGGACAGCGAGGCCGCAACGATGTGGGCTCACGTGAGCGCTCCACCTCCCGCTGTGAGTTCGGCCCGTCCCGATCTACCGGAGGCTCTCGACGAGGTAATCGCGCGCGGAATGGCCAAGGACCCGGCCGAGCGCTTTCCCTCGGGAGTCGCCCTGGCCCACGCCTGCGCTCATGCGCTCGGAATCGGATCTGTCGGCAATCTCACCCCCGCTGGCCTGTTCTCCCACGCTGCTTCCGATGCGCTCTCTCCTACGCCCCCGCCTCCTCGCATCTCTCATGGAGATGGTCAACAGATGGGGGAGTCGCCTCCTACCGTGCTGTCTGACTGAATCCACCTCAGGCGAGATCGCGCGGCGAGATCACGCCGAACTGCAGGGCAACCTCCGAGAGCCTCGCGCGCTTCTGGTTCTGCGGCAGAGCGCTCAGCTCGAAGCGATTGAACAGCGTGCGCAGATGCATCTTGACGGCGTCCACGCTGAGGAACACCTCACTCGCGATCTGTTGATTACTTGCGGGAGTCGCGAAGCTCCCGCCCCCGTGACAGGGACGGCAGAGCGCAATCAGAATCCGGCGCTGGGTGTCGGTCAACTTCGGCAGCTCCGGGCGCTCCCCAGCGGCGGCCGTCTCCCCAGCCGATGACACCTTGGCCGCGTTGTAAACGAGAATCGTTCGTCCCATACGCACCCGGTCGGAGTCGCGCAGACGCTGGCGCCCACTGACCCGACGGCCATTCATGAACGTCCCGTTCGTCGACAGCCCGTCATCGACGATCGTCCACTCCCCACCCAGGCATTGGAGCTCGGCGTGCAGGCCTGAGACCTCAGGATCCCAGGGAATCGACAGATCCGTCTCGCGGCGACGACCGATGGTGATCGTCCCGCCATCCCATCCGAGCGCGTACAGGCCGAGTTGGCCATGCTGGTCGCGATAGGCAAGGAACGGCTCACCCACCCGCTCGGCCGCAAGCAGCTTCTTCAGCTCTTGCGGGGAAAGCGAATGCGGAGCGACCGGGTCGCCGTCGTTGTGAAGTTCCATCCCCGCCTTATGCTCAGACCATCGTGCGTGAGCCGCCATCCAGGTGATCGCCCGCCGGTCAGGCCTCGCGGCTGCGATCTACTGATCCACATCCTACCCAGGCAAACAGGTAAGGATCCTCGTCACTCTGGATGAGCAGTGCGTGAGAGCGGCGCGCTTCGCAGAAGCGAGCCGATCATTCAGCAGCTCGTTCCCACGGCCTTGCGACCGCCAGCCACACCCCCGCGCCGCCGAGCAGCACGCCGCACAGCACCCATCCGAGCGCCGTCGTCCCGAGGCCCACGTACTTCAACCCCGACGCAAAGATCACGAACGTGATTGCCGGCCTGATGTACCTGTCCGGCACGCTCGAGGACACCAGCGACCCGACCAGCACCGCCGGCACACTGCCGATGATGAGCGACGCCGTCACGCCGAACTGCACGTGCCCGAACGCGAGCGCGCCCAGCGCCGCGGCCGCCGTCAACGGCACCGCCTGGGTCAGGTCCGTTCCCACCAGCTGCTTCGCGCCCAGTGTCGGGTACAAGAACAGCAGCATGATGATCATCAGCGAGCCCGAGCCCACCGAGGTCATCCCCACCACGACCCCGCCGACCATCCCCACCAGCACCGTCGGCAGCGGGCGCGCCACGATCTCGTGGACCATCCTGCTCCGCGCCTGGCCTCCCCGCACGTCCATCAGGTAGCGCAGCACCATCGCCCCGGCGCCCACCAGCAGCGCGATCCCCAACAGCAGCTCCACGTGTTCCTGGGCCTGCTTCGCGTTCCCCAGCCGGCTCAGCAGGTAAGCGCCGAAGAACGCCATCGGCACGGACCCCACCACCATCCATCCCACCAGCCGTCTGTTCACCGACCCTTTCCGCAGATGCACGCCCGCGCCGATCGGGCGCATCACCACAGCCGCCACCAGATCGCTCGCGATCGCCGCCGACGGCTGCACCCCGAACAGCAGGATCAGCATCGGCGTCATCAACGCACCCCCGCCCGCCCCCGTCATGCCAACGAGGAAGCCGACCACGGCGCTGCCGAGAACGATGTAGGGATCGACGTGCATAGTCATGCGCCGCAAGACCTCACCGGAGCGATCGCCCCGCATGTCCTCCGCGCGCCGGCATCCTATTGGCCGCGGTCACCCCGGCAACGAGCCCGCCGTCGATATCCTGACGTCGATCATCCGGCCGACGCCTCCTCACATAGCGAGTAGCACCCACCCGGGCACGCACACGCAGACCGGCGCCACCGGGTCACAGCGATGAGCCTCGACACGCCGCGCGCCAAGAACCTCGCCCTGATCCTGCTCGCGATGACGCAGTTCGTGATCGTGATCGACGCCTCGATCGTCAACGTCGCGCTGCCCTCGATCGGCGCGGCGCTGCACTTCTCGCGCGACTCCCTCTCGTGGGTCGTAAACGCCTACACGCTCACCTTCGGCGGATTCTTGCTGCTCGGCGGCCGCCTCGCCGACCTGCTCGGGCGCAGGCGCATGTTCATGCTCGGCCTGGTCGTCTTCTCGCTCGCCTCGCTGGCCGGCGGTCTGGCCCAGTCGGAGGCGTGGCTGATCATCGCGCGTGCGATCCAGGGCCTCGGCGCGGCGATCGTCTCCCCGGCGGCGCTCTCGATCATCACGACCACGTTCGCCGAAGGCGCGGAGCGCAACCGCGCGCTCGGGGTCTGGGGCGCGGTCGCCGGCGCCGGCGGCGCTGCCGGTGTGCTGCTCGGCGGCATCCTCACGAGTGGTCTGAGCTGGCGCTGGGTTCTGTTCGTCAATGTCCCGATAGGCATCGCTCGCCGCGACGCTCGCCCCGCGGCTGCTGCTGGAGAGCCGCGCTGATGATGGCACCGAGGGCTTTGATATCCCTGGCGCGGTGACAGTAACGGCCGGCCTCGCGCTGCTGGTCTATGCGGTAGTCGACGCCGTCAACGTCGGCTGGGGATCCGACCGGCACGCTGCTGCGATTCGCCGGCGCAGCCGTCCTGATCGTCGCGTTCATTGTGATCGAGCGGCGCCAGCGCCATCCGCTGCTGCCGTTCTCGATCTTCCGCTTGCGCACGCTGCGCGGCGCGGACATCGTCGGCCTGTTGATCGGCATGTCGCTGTTCTCGATGTTCTTCTTCATCTCGCTCTACCTGCAGAATGTCCTTCACTACTCGCCGATCAAGGCAGGGCTCTCCTACCTGCCGCTCGCGGTCGGGATCATCCTCTCTGCCGGCGGCCGCCTCACAGCTCGTAACCCGCGATCGGCTTCAAGCCCGTCCTGATTGGGGGTCTGCTGCTGATCGCCGCGGGCCTCCTGTGGTTCTCGCGCGTGCCCGCGCCCGGGGGCTCCTCCAGCGCAAACGTGCTTGGGCCCTCGCTGCTCGCCGCCTTCGGGCTCGGCTTTTCCTTTGTCCCCGTGACGATCGCCGCAGTGACCGGGCACCAAACCCCATGAGGCCGGCCTCGCCTCGGGACTGATCAACACCTCCCAGCAGGTCGGCGGCGCGCTCGGCCTCGCGATCCTCGCCACCGTCGCCAACAGCCGCACCCAGAGCCTGCTCCACGCCGGCGCGCACAACCACGTCGGTCGCACTGACCAAAGGATTCGACCGCGCCTTCCTCGTCGGCGCAGGCTTCGCCATCGTGGGCGCGATCCTCACCGCGGTCCTGATTTCCTCGCGCGACAGCCGCGAGCACGCCGAGGCCGCCCGCCGCGGCGAGGAGACGGTGGCGCCGGCCGTGGGGTGAGCAAGCGCAGCCGCATTTTCGCTTGCGACGAGCACACCCGCGGGGTAATCTCCGCGCATCGCGATCACCGGCTCGACAGCGAACGTCGGATTCGACCTTCCGGCCTTCACGGCGCGCTACACCGCCGCCTGGAACGACCGCGACATCGACGCGATGGCCGGGCTCCTCACCGAGGACATCGTCTGGTTCGACCCGGTGCTGCCCGAGCCCGCCCGTGGCATCCCCGCCGTGCAGGAGTTCATGCGCATGAACTTCGCCGGCTTCCCCGACCTGCGCTTCGGCGAGGGCGAGCCGCCGCACCTCACGGCCGGCGACGAGCAGATCGCGTGGGCGTGGACGATGCAGGGCACGGCGATCGGCGCAGCTACGCTCGGTAGCCCGCCGAGCGGACCCACGATCAAAGTCGAAGGCGTCGACCTGTGGAGCATGCGCGAAGGGCGCATCGCCTACTACCGCGCCTTCTACGACATGGCCGACCTCATGCGCCAGCTCAGCGCCGCGCCGCCGTCGAACGCTCCCGCGTAGAGCCGCTGGCCATCACGCTTTCGGTCACCTGCTTGATTTGCTCAGACAGCTGGAGTTGTGATCGTCGCGCGCAGCCGTCCCGCGTAGCTTCCGAGCGCTACGACTTGACGCCGGTCCATACCGCGCGCGAGCGGGCGAGCACCTGCGCGCAGATCGCGACGATCGCCAGCACACCGACGGCGAGCGCGAGCGGGGCGGCGACCGAGACTTTCACCGCGAGCAGGCCGCCGGCGAGCGCGCCCAGGAACATCGCGCCGACCGCGACCCCGCGCCGACCGAGCTTTCCTCCCGCGCCTCCGGCCGCGCGTGAGTCGGCGGCCACGCCGGTGAGCGTGAGCGTGAGCACGGTCGTCGTCAGGTCCGGCACCCCCAGCCGCCGTGCGGTCGAGTTCTGCACGCCCATGCTCAGCCCCAGCAGCGTGATCAGCGCGTACTGAGTACCTGTGCCGACCGGGTCGCTGCCGAGCAGCGCGACAAGCAGCGCCGCCGTGACGAGCACGAGCTCGACCGTCACCGCCGCTCGCAGCACGCGCCCCCGATGCGCCGCGCTGCGCGCGCCGAGCCATCCTCCCGCGAGCGCGCCCGCGAGGAACGCGGCGAGCGCGGTCAGCGACGCGGCGATCGACAGGCCCTTGGCCCCCGCGATCGCAAACCCCAGGAACACGACGTTGCCCGTCATGTTCGCCACGAACACGTGTCCCAGCTTGATGTAGCTCACCGCGTCCACGAGCCCCGTCACGAGCGTCAGCGACACGAGCGCCGACGCCAGCGGCCCGTGCTCGTCGCCCTCCGGCGGCCACACCGTCCGGGCGATGTCGCGCACGAGGCTCACGCCGATAACGTACCGGCTGGCGGTGATCCTACGCCTCTCGCACGAGCTCTGTGCCGGGCGAGTGGATCGGTGACTATTGGATGCGGCGCGAGGCAGGAAGAGAGAACATGCTCATCGACACCGACTATCTGGTTGTGGGAGCGGGCGCGAGCGGTCTTGCCTTCGCCGACGCGCTGGTGGCCGAGGCGGACGTCGAGGTGACGCGTGATCGACCGCCGACAGGCCCCGGGAGGTCATTGGCGGCATGCGTATCCGTTCGTTCGCCTGCATACCCCCTCCGCGTACTACGGAGTGAACTCGCTGGCGCTCGGCGAGGATCGCATCGACCAGGCCGGCGAGAACGCGGGGTACTACGAGCGGGCGACCGGAGAGGAGGTCTGCGAGTACTTCGCCGAGGCGGCCGCGCGGCTCACGCAGACGGGCCGGGTCCGCGTGCTCACCCGCCACGAGCACCTGGGCGGCGGGAGCGACGGTGAGCAGGTCAGAGACCTGAGCACGCGGAGAGCTTCACGATGTCGCTGTACGTCGCAAGGTCGTCGACGCTCGATATCTGGAGGCGTCGATCCCGGCCACCCATGCCCTCCGTTTCGAGGTGGCGCCGGGCGCACGGGTCGTCCCCGTCAACGATCTGCCGGCGGCCGCGCGATCGGCCTCCTCCTACGCGGTCCTCGGGTCCGGCAAGACGGCCGCGGACGCGTGCATCTGGCTTCTGGACAACGGCGTGGAGCCGGACCGGATTCGCTGGATCCGGCCCCGCGACGCGTGGTTCTACGACCGCAGCCACTTTCAGCCGCTGGAGCAGGTCGGCGCGATCATGGAGGGGATCTCCCTCGATGCCGAGGCCGGCGCCCAGGCGGCGAGCGTCGACGACCTCTTCGAGCGGCTCGAGGCCTCGGGGCGGCTGGTGCGCATCGACCCGTCGTGGCCGGCGACGATGTACCGCGGCACGATGCTCAGCGCCCGCGAGCTGGAGGCCCTGCGGCAGATCGCAGACGTCGTCAGGCTCGGCCGGGTGCGGCGGATCGAGGCCGACCGGATCGTGCTCGAGCGCGGGGAGACCGAAACCGGCCCCGACGTCCTGCACGTCGACTGCACCGCGCTCGGCCTGAACAACGCCCCCGCCACGCCGATCTTCCAGCCCGGTCGGATCGTGCTCCAGCAGGTGCGGCACCTCTCGCCGTGCTTTCAACGCAGCCCTCATCGGCTTCGTCGAGGCCCACCGGGACGACGACGCGGACAAGAACCGGCTCTGCCCACCCAACCCCTACGCCAGCAGCATCGAGGACTGGCCGCGCATGATGAGCCGCACATGGAGGACGGAGGGGCGATGGTTGAGCGAGCCCGACGTCTCGGCGTGGGTGGCCGAGAGCCGGCTCAACCTGCTGCGCGCGCTTCCCGACCACGCGGCCGAGCCGTCCGTGCAGGCGGCGGTCAAGCGATATCTCACACACGTCGGCGCGGCGATCGAGCGGCTGAAGCAGCTGGACGACGCCGAGCAGCTTCGCACGCAGAAAGCAGGCTAGGGCTGGGACCTTCCGGTCATCGCCATCAGACCGCGCATGAACACCTCGAACATCTTCCCGTACAGCGCAGCGTCGAGCTCGGGGTCGATCATCTGGTCGAGCAGGAAGCCGTCGGCCATGAAGAACGCCATCGCGGCGACGTCCTCCGGGGGGACTGGCGGGGTGAGGCCGTGGTCGTCGGCCCAGCGCGTGAGCACCGCCGCGATCCGCTCGCGCAGGGCGCGCTGGCGCGCGGCGAACTCGGCGCGAAATGCGTCGTGACGGGTGGCGTGAGTCGCGAACTCCTGATAGAGCCGGCGCCACTCGGGGTCCAGGGCGATGTGCTCGAGGAAGCCCTCGGCCGCGCTGCGCGTCTCCGCGACAGGATCCCCTGAGCCGGTGAGCACGGAGTCCAGCGGGCGAGCTCGGTCGCGAAATGAGCGTCGAGCATCACCAGGAACAGGTCCTCCTTGGAGGCGAAATGCGCGTAGAACGCGCCCTTCGTGTAGCCGGCCTCGGCGGCGATGCGGTCGATCGAGGCGCCGTGTATGCCGAGCTCGCAGATCGTGCGCGAAGCCGCGCGAAGCAGCGCGGCGCGGGTCTCCTCGCTGCGCTGCAGCCGGGTCGGGCCGGCGGCGCCGCGCCTGCGGGCGCGGTGCGCAGTGGCGCTCAAACGGGACTCGGCTCGGGCGCGGACTCGGACTCCACCTTGGGCGCGGACTCGGCCTCGGCCTCGGGCGCGTGCGCACCGGCCACCGGACAGCGTCCGACGAGCACCTCCGCGTCATGCCGCGGAGTCTCGGTGATCGCGCGGCGGTAGTTGCGCTCGGGCTGCGGCCGCGACGGCGCGAGCGTACGCCGCAGGACGAGCTCGCGCAGGACGACCTCCATCTCGAACTGCGCGAACGCGGCGCCGAGGCAGCGGCGGATGCCACCGCCGAACGGGATCCACGTGTATGTGCCCGGTGCGCGGCCGCCCTCTGCCTCGAGGAAGCGCTCGGGACGGAACTCGCCAGGTTCGGGGTAGATGTCGGGGCGGCGATGCACGAGATGGATCGAGGGCACGATCGAGGCGCCGGCCGGCAGCAGGCGCCCGCCGAATTCCATCGGCTCCTGCAAGGTGCGCAGCACGATCGAGATCACCGGGCGCAGCCGCAGCGTCTCCTGGATCGTCGCCTGCAGATAGGCGCTCTCGCCGGCGCGCACCTCCGCGGTGAGGCGCTCCACTTCGCTCGGGATGGCGGCACAGCCGCTCGACCGCCCAGGACAGCGCGTTGGCGGTCGTCTCATGCCCGGCGACGAGCAGCGTCAGCAGCTCGTCGCGCAGCTCGGAGTCGCTCATCGGGCTGCCGTCCTCGTGCGTGGCTTGCAGCAGCAGCGACATGATGTCGTCGCGCTCGGCCAGGTCCGCGGCGGCGCGGCGCTCGGCGATCTCCGCATAGATCGGGCCGTTGATGCGCTGAAGCTCGCGCCGGAACGCAGGCACGCGGGCGACGCGCTCGGGGCCGAGCGCCACCAGGGCGATCCCCTTGAAGGGGTTGGTGACGACGTCGAGCAGCCGGCGCAGCTCGCCGCGCAGCTCATCCATGCGCGACCCCTCGGAGACGCCGAACACCGCCCGCAGGACGATCTCCATCGTCATCGCCTGCATGCGCGGGCGCAGCGGATAGGGCTCGCCGAGCGGCCAGCGCTCGATCTCCCGTGCGGCGACTTCGGCCATCAGCGCGCCGTAGCGCTGCATCCGCTCGCCGTGAAACGCCGGCAGCAGCAACCGGCGTTGGCGCAGGTGCGGCGCGTCGTCGAGTAGCAGCACCGAGTCCGGCCCGAGCACGGGCAGCAGGATGCGATTCGCCTCCCCGGCGTGCAACAGGCGTGGATCGCCGGTGAACACCTGCTTGATCGTGTCCGGATTCGACGTCACGACCCACGTGCCTTCGTTGGCGATCTTCAGCGTGAACATCTCGCCGAACCGCGCCTGGCACCGGTCCATCAGCCCTTGCGCGTTGCGGTACCAGATCAGGCTCTGAACGGCGCGCGGCAGGCGCGGACCCGGCGGGAGCGAGGTAGTTGCGGCGATGGCCGTGGTGGTGTGAGGGACTTCGGTTCGCATAGGCTCCATTCCGGCCGTGGTAGTTCGCATACTGAGCGGTATCTCATCACATACCGAGCGGGATGTCAATCCGGCCCATCTGGTTGCCCCGCGCCGCGGAGCCGAAAGTGTCCTTCTTTCAGTTCGTTCACGCATGAACCATTCAACGCCGCAAGTAACTAGAAGAGGAACGCTTGCGGAGACCCACCCAGCCACCTAGCAGCGAGGCAACGGGCCAGCGCTGCCGATCGTGTTCAGCTTCCTGAACGCCAGGATGGGCCACGAGGCGGATGGTTCGAGCCCGCTCCCGCCTATACGGTTGCCCGATGGCCTGCCACATACGCGCGCGCAAACGCGGCGCGCAAAGCTTGTGACGCGCCGGCGACGCAGACCTGTGCGCAGGTGGGGATGGCGCCTGGGCGCGGCGATCGCGGCGCTCTCGCTGTCGGCGCCCGCTGCCGCCGCCGCGAGCGAACCCGCCTACACCCAGGCGCCCGGCTCGCCGCTGTCCTCCGCGACCAACGGCGGATCGGGCCTCGCCTTCAACCCGGCCGGCAACCTGCTCGCCGACGGGACCGCCGTCTACAAGGTGGGTGCATCTGGCGCGCTGACCCCCGTCGCCGGCGCCGCGCCCGACGCCTCCGCCCGCGCGGTCGCGTTCAGCCCGAGCGGGTCTTTCCTGGCCGCCGCCAACGAAGGCGCCGGCCACACCGTCTCGATGTTCGCCGTCGCCGCCTCCGGCGCGCTGACGGCGGTGGCCGGCTCGCCGTTCACCGTCGGCGCCCAGCCGACGTCGGTCGCGTTCAGCCCCAACGGCCAGCTGCTCGAGGTCAGCGCCGGCGAATCGCTGTACGTTTTCACGGTCGGCTCCACGGGCGCCCTGAAAGCGGCAAGCGGCTCGCCACACAGCCTCAAAGCGAGCGGCCATGCAGCATTCAACGCAGCGGGAAACCTGCTCGCGGTACCCGGCTCCGCCGGCGTGAGCATGTTCACCGTCGCCGCCTCCGGCGCGCTCACGGCGGTCACAGGATCCCCGTTCAGCGCCGCGGGCCAGGCGGGCGAATGGGCGGTGTTCGCTACGGGAGGCAAAGCGCTGAGCGTCGCCGGGTTCGGTTCCAAGGGCGAGCAGCTGAGCACCTACGCGGTCGCCGCCTCTGGCGTGCCGACCACGATCGGCGGCGGCGAAATCCAGGCCACCCCGACGGAAGCCGCCTTCAGCCCGAGCGGCGCCGTGGTGGCCACGACCGGGTATGACAACTCGGCAGTGCATCTGCACTCGATCGGGCCCACGGGTACGCTTGCCGAAACCCAGGGGCTGACGAACCCCGATCCCGTGACGAGCATGGCGATCGCCGCGAACGGCACGATCGCGACCGAAGACCTCAATCATGGTCCGCTGGCGGTGTTCGTGCCCTCGTCCTCCTCGGCCGGAACGAGCTGGGTGGGCGCCTTCGGCAGCGAAGGCTACGACCTCGCGGGCTGGGGTGGCAGCGAAAGCGACGTGAGCTATCTGCCCGACGCGACCGTCAGCCTCGTGCACGGCAGCCGCGCGACGTGGGCCTCGCCCACGAGCGACACGCGCGCGCTGCAGAGCCCCAACGGCTCGACCCGGATCGCGGCCGGCTACTACGACCCCAAGCAGGTGGAAGTGAAGCTGACGTTCCGCGCCGCCTACACCGGCAACCTACGGTTGTACGCGGTCTACTGGGGCAACGGTGGGTCGAAAGAAAACGAGTCGCTCAAAGTCGGCGCGAGCAGCACGGTGAGCTTCTCGAACAACCCCGACCAGGGCAGCCAGGGATTCAGCGACGGCCAGTGGGCGATCTTCCCGATCAGCGTGTCCGCGGGCGGGAGCGTGACGATCGTCGTCAACGGCGAAGGCTGGCCGAGCGGCGCGGTGTTGTCGGGCATCTTCCTCGGCGACACGGGCGCGCCCCCCGGCGCGCCGAGCGTCTCCACCTCCCCGCAGGGAACCTGGACCGGCGCGCTCGGCGCGGCCGGCTATGACCTCGCGGCCTGGGACGGATCGACGGACGTCTCGGACATGGGCAGCGCAAGCCTCAGCGTGACGCGCGGCAGCCGCTACGTGTGGGCCCCGTGGAGCGAAGAAGCGCGCGCGCTGCAGGGCCCCGACGGTCTTGCGCGCGAGGCAGCCACGTATTACGACTCGAACGAGTTGGGGATCGCGTTGAAGTTCACCGCGGCATACACCGGCAACCTGCGGCTGTACGCGCTCGACTGGGACTCCACCGCCCGCCGCGAGACGATCACGGTGAATGGACAGACCGTCACCCTGTCGAGCTCTTTCAATCAGGGCGCCTGGGCCACGTTTCCGATCTCCGTGACCGCGGGAGCGGTGGTGACGGTCACCGTCGACCGGACGGCCGGCGCCAACGCGGTGATCTCGGGCGTGTTCCTCGGTGACGCCGGAGCGCCGCCGACGGTCGCGGCGACGAGCGCGCCGCAGGGCGGTTGGGTGGGAACGTACGGCTCGGCGGGCTACGACCTGGGCGCGTGGAACGGCGAAAGCGACGTCGCGGATATGCCGGGCGCGAGCGTGAGCCTCGCGCAGGGCAGTCGCTACGTATGGACGCCGAAGACGAGCGACGTGCGCGCGCTCGAGAATCCGAACACCGTGACGCGCGAGGCCGCCACGTACTACGACTCGACGCAGCTGCGTCTTGCGTTGAAATTCACGACCGCCTACAGCGGCAGCCTGCGGCTGTACGCGCTCGACTGGGACTCGACCGCAAGACGGGAGACGATCAGCGTCAACGGTCAAACCGCCATGCTTGCGAGCTCCTTCAACCAAGGCGCATGGGTGACGTTCCCGATCTCCGCCGCCGCCGGGGAAACGGTCACGATCGTGGTCGACCGCACGGCCGGCGCGAACGCGGTGATCTCCGGGGTCTTCCTCGGCGACGCGGGACCGCTGCCGAGCCCGGCAGCACAGGGAACGCTGATCCCGCTGTATGACAACGCCAACCCCGCCGACTGGACCGAGGCGTGCTCGCAGACAAACGGCTCGGGCGGCGGCTCGCTGATCATCGCCGACGCCGCCGAAGGGTCCGGACCGGGAAGCGCGCGCCTGCCGGCATGGGCGAGCGTGATCGAAAACTGCCTCACCTACGGCCGCGCGTCGATCGTCGGCTACGTGTGGACCGACTACGGCGAGGGCGGCCCGGCCAGCATCGCCGGAATCGAGAGCGAGGTGAACGCCTGGTACTCCTACTACCCGGGCGACATCGCGGGGATCTTCTTCGACGGCGTCTCCGACGTTGTGCCCGGCACGAGCACGAGCAATCAGAGCTTCTACGAGACGCTCGCCAACTATGTGCATACGCACGAGGGGGCCAATGCGCAGGTCGTGTTCAACTTCGGCGCCAACCCCGGCTCCGCGTGGATGCTGGGCGGCAGCGCCGCGAACAACGCGAACCTGATCGTGACCTTCGAGGGCTCTTACAACACGCCCGGGGAAAACCCCTACACCACCTGGACGCCCGCCCCCTGGGAGGCGGCCTACCCGGCCAAGGACTTCGCCGCGCTCGTGTACAACGCGCCCGAAGCGCTCGCCACGCCGCAGCCCGCTTCGGCGTGCAGCTCACTCGCCAAGCAGAACGTCGGCTACGTCTATATCGGCACGTGGTACTCCCAGCTACCGCCGTACTTCGGCAGCTTCCTGAACGACACGTTCAGCGGCGGCTGCTGAGCTCCGACTCTGCGGCGGATATCGCGGCGCTCGTGTCGGCGGCCGGCTCGGAAGGCTCGTCGGCTCGGATATTCCGATCCTTGCCGTAGTAGCCGTAGTAGTCGATCTCCGGCCCACTTTTCGGCACCATGTTCAGCACCACGCCGGCGATTTTGGCGTCGACCGTTCGCAACGCTTGCAGCGCACGCTCGAGCTTGTCCATGCGAGTCGAGTTCGCGCGCACGACCAGCAGCGTCGTGTCGGTCACCTTGGTCAGCACGGCCGCGTCGGTGAAGGGCAGGACAGGCGGAGAGTCGATGATCAGCATCCCCCGCGAGCGCAGCTCGGCCACCACGCGCCCCATCGCGCGCGAGCCCAGGAGCTCGCTCGGGTTGGGCGGTGTCGCGCCGCTCGGCAGCACGGTGAGCATGCCGTCCTCGCCCCACGACTGCAGCGCCTCGTCCAGCGTCACGCGCCCGATCAGCACCTCGCTGAGCCCGACGCCACCGGCGATGCCGAGGTACTGACTGAGCTGTGGGTGGCGGAAGTCCGCGTCGATGACGGTGACCGGCTCGCGCGACTGCGCCAGGGCGATCGCGAGGTTGCCGGTCGTCGTCGACTTGCCCTCGGCCGGCAGCGTGCTCGTCACGAGGATCGATCGCGGCGCCTGCTCGATGCCCAGGAAGTGCAGGTTCGTCCGCAGCTGGCGAAACGCCTCCGCGCGCGCCGAGCGGGGAGCATCTCTGACGACGAGCGGCCTGGACTTCGCATCGCGGTCGAACGGCATCAGGCCGAGCGGGGTCAGGTCGAGGCGATCGGAAAGCGTGTCGAGATCCTTGATACGCGTGTCGAACACCTCCAGCAGGATCGCGAGGCCCGCGCCCAGCGCCAGGCCGACGATCAACCCGAAGACGACGTTGCGCGCCGTCTTCGGCGTCGCCGGGCCGCCCGGGATCGACGCGCTCTGGGCGACAGAAGCCTTGATCGGGGAGGGCTGTCCGGAGAGAGGGGACTCCAGATGGGCCACGGTCTGTGCGAGCTGTTCGCCGAGAGCGTTGGCGATCCGCGGCACGAGTTCTTTCGACGGATCGGTCACGGTGAGATCGATGACCACCGTGTTGGTCGGCACCGTCGCGCTGACGCGGGAGGCGAGCGATCTGGCCGTCTCGCTCAGACCCAGCTTGCGCACGACCGCGGAGGCGATGTTCGTGCTGCCGGCCAAATCGGCGTAGGAGGCGACCCGCTCCTGGGTGAGCTGCTCGGCCGCGATCACCGTGCCGGCGTCGGTCGGCGACTGCGATGCCGACACGAACAGGCTGACGCTCGAGGCATATTCCTTGGTCGTCGACAGGCTCAGCGCGACCGCGGCGCCTCCGCACAGCAGTGTGACCAGCGCAATCAGCAGCCACCGACGGCGCAGCAGCTGTGCATAGTCACGTAGGGTCACTGTATCTCCAGTCGGTCGGTTTGCTTCGATGGTTTAGCGATGAGCTGCTCCGACCGACTATCTACCCGGGGCGGAGGTTGATGCCCGGCGCGAATAATCTACCCGGACGATGCAGCAGATGGAACTGACAAGCACAATGGTACAGACGAGACTGTCGCGACCGGCCGAGCAGGCCTCGGAGGGCTCCGCCGTCAGCAGCCTGCAGCAATACGGCCCCTACGCGATCGCGCTTTATCTGCTCGCCACGACCCGCTGGGGGAGCGGCCTGAGCCTCGTCGGCGGCCCGCCATTTCTCAGTGATCTGGTCCTGGCCCTGATCCTGATCGATCGCGCGGTCGCAGCCGCGGCGCATCGCGCGGTCTCCACCGGAGTCGACCTGTGGGTGGGCGTCTTCGCCACCTGCCTGCTGGTGTGGAGCGTGATCCTGATGGCCTTCGGACCCATCTCTCAGAACGCGCTGCGCGACGCCGCGCCGTATCTGTATGTCGTCACGATCTTCCTCGTACGGCCCCCGACGGAATCCTCCGAGCGGAGCGTGTCGCGAGCGCTGATGGCGGTGCTGATCTTCCATGCGGCGTGGGTAACGCTGGCGCAGCTCGATCCATCGCTCGAAGCCGGCACGCCGATCGTCGCCGCAGGCACGCATCTGCTGTCGCTGCGCTCGGACATCGACAGCTTGGTCTGTGGCCTGCTGGCCGCGATCGGCCTGCACCGTGCCCTCGCCGGCCGTAGCCCGACGTACAACCTGGCGCTGGCGGCGTGGGGGGCGGTGCTCGTATTCACGTTCTTCAACCGTGCCGGCCTGCTCGCGTTCATCATGGAGCTGGTCGTGGTCATGTTGTTGGTCCCGGCGCGGCGACGCCTGGTCGGGAAGTACGACCGGCGCGTTGCGATCGCGGTGCTCGCCATGATCGTCCCGATTCTGCTGGTCGGCGCAAGCCAGAGCAGGCCGGTGGAACGCCTGCTGGTAACCGTGCCGGGGAGCGCCTCCTCATCAAATTTTCACGGCGCCACCGGTACCGCAAACGCACGGCTGAAGGCCTGGAAGGCGCTGATCGCCTACATGGAGCGCAGCCCGACCCGCGAGCTGCGCGGTGTCGGCTTTGGACCGGACTTCCTGCACGACTCGGGCGCCGACGTGCTGCTGTTGGGCACGGTCGCCGCCGAACAGGAAAACGTCCGCTCGCCCCATAACTATCTGCTCGGAACCTGGGCGCGGCTGGGGCTGATCGGCGTCGTCATGGTTCTCGCCCTGCTGATCGCCGGGCTGCGCCTCGCACGCCTCGTCGCAAAGCACGCTCCGCATGTGCGTGACGACGACGTGCTGGCAATGTTGCTGGTGGCCAGCATCCCCGTGGTTGCGTTCATCGGCGTGGTGCTCGAGTCGCCTTTTGGCGCGCTCCCCTATTTCTGGGCGATCGGCCATCTGAGCGCGCGCGCGTGTCAGGTCGGAGCCGTCAGACCGTTCGGGGCCATCGCCGGCAGCGGATCGCTCGGTCGAGCAGCCCCTGTCCCCATCGGAAAGCAAGCAAGTTGACGAAGTCGACCGACTCTCTGTACGGCATCGACACCGGTTCGTTGCGCCAGATCGCATACCGTTTGGGGGGGCGTGCTCGCGCCAAGCGCCATGCCCGGTTCTTTCCGCTGACGCGTTTGCCGGCGGGCGGCCGTGTGCTGGACGTGGGCTGCGGCGAGCTCGGATTGCGCATCTTTGCGCCCGACCTGAACATCACCGGCGTAGACCTCGTGCATCGGCCCGATTATCCCGGCCCGTTCGTGGTCGCGGACGCCACGGACAGACTGCCGTTCGCAGACGGCGAGTTCGACCTCGTGTATTGCAACAGCGTCATCGAGCACATCGAGCCGCCGAAGCGGGCCGCATTCGCACGGGAGATCCGGCGGGTCGCGCGCGGCTGGTTCGTGCAGACACCGGCGTTCTCGTTCCCGATCGAGCCGCATGCGCTGTTGCCGCTCGCACACTGGCTGCCACTGCGCATACGCCCTTACTATTGGCGTCTGGGCGCAACCCCGGAGTGGGAGGAGATCTCGCTGCTGAGGCGCTCAGAGATGGAGGGCCTCTTCGGTCCCGCCCTGTCCGAGCGTGTCGGACCGCTGACCAAGAGCTGGGTGTCCATTCAGCCGGTGCGCCCGACCACAGCTGTGTAGACGTCTTCCAGGCGACGCAGGCTGTGTTCCGGACGGTGTCGCTCAGACCAGCGACGCAGAGCTCCCTCACCTAGGCGCATGCTCTCTCGCTCGTCGGCGAGTCGCTCGACCGCCGCGATCCATTCCTGCGTGGCCCCAGGAGCGATCAACATGCCGGACTCACCGTCTTTGACCGCCTCGGGAAGCCCTCCGCGACGGCTTGCCAGCACCGGTACGCCGGCCGCATAGGCCTCGGCCACCGACCTGGGCGCCGGGTCGTTCGTAAGCGAGGGAACCAGCAGTGCCTTCGCCCCGCGCAGCAGCGCCGGGACGGCGTCACCGGGCACCAGGCCACGGAAATCGACTGCGGGCGAGGCGACCGCACGCAGATGGCTCATCTCCGGTCCGTCGCCGACCACGACGAGCTTGCCGAGACGCTGCTCCCATGCTTCGATCAGTGCGTTCGCACCCTTCTCTCGCGTGAGTCGCCCTAGATACAGGAAGTACTCTCCCGGCCCCTCGCGCCTCTCCGTTGGCCAGGCGAACTGCGGTGTCACGGCGATGCGCTCGGCCGAGATGCCGGCCTCAACGTGCTTCTTGCGCACGAAATCGCTGACGGCGAGAAAACGGTCGATCCGATCGAAGGTCTTCAAGCCACGGTGCATGGTCAGCGATGTCGCAAGCACGCCGCTTCCCAATGCCGACCCGCGGTAGCAGCTGTGCGCCACGCCACGCCACGGCACCCGTCCCAGGCAATCTTCACAGGTTCGCCCAGCTCGAAAGAAGCTGCCTGCCAAGCACATCAAGCGATAGTTGTGCAGCGTCATGACGACGCCCGCCCCCTGCGCGTCGGCCTCGCGGATCACGGCCGGAGAGAGCAGCGGAAACAGGTTGTGGCAATGCACGATCTCCGCTCCCCATGCCCCTACCAGCTCCTTTACCTGGGCCACCGCCTCGATCGACCAGACAGCCTGCACCGCGGCGCGCGCCTGCTCACCGGGCGAGGTGCCCGGCGCGGGCGTCCAGCTCCTGACCTCGTGGCCGGCCTCGGTGAGGAGCTGGATGTCGTCGGCGAGCACCCGGTTCTCGCCGGATGCGGGTCCGGAGAGATAGCGTGAATGGAGGACGGCGATCCGCATGCCGGGTGGTCAAGGTTGGTCTTGGCGCGTCGCCTGTGCCGGCGGGCCCGAGACGCGAGCCAGCACGATCAAGCCCTCTCCGACCGGGCCTCCGCTCAGCCGGTGGGCGAACTTCAGGCCGACATCCACCACCCTGCCGAACCGGCTGGGGACAGCGAAGTAGCTCGACGTGCTGTACGTGACGAAGCCCGCGGCCCGCAGGGTCCGCTCGAGCGTGCGCGGGCTGTAGTAGACGAAATGGTCGGGGTGCACCCGCTCGCGCCCGAACAGCGTGCGAATGCCGATCTTGGGGCTGCACGCGTTGGGGACCGTCACACAGATCGTCCCATCTTCAGACAAGATCTCACCGCATCCCCGCAGGAACGAGACAGGATCGGGCACGTGCTCGAGGGTCTCGGCGACCAGGACGAGATCGTAGGTGCCCCGCTGGGCCCGGGGCACCTCGCCCGTCACGTCGAGACATAGAAGGGGCGCATCCGGCATGAGTTGTGCCAGCCGATCGATTCCCGTGCGATCCACGTCGATCCCGGTCACGTCTCCGAACCGCAAAAGGCGCTCGTGAAGGAGCTCTCCGGTTGCGAGACGATGCTCGGTGTAGGGCCAGTCGGTGCAACCCAGATGAGCGATCCGCCGGTGCTCGCCGACGAGGCCCTCCAGGAATGCGACGCGATCGAGGACCAGCGGCAGGCGCAGACGGCTGCCGGTTCGCGTATCGGGCTCCACAATCAGCATTATCGTTGGCCGTAAAGCAAGGGCGCGTCAGGACGGCTGAACCGCCGGACCGATCATCGTCCTTGGAGCAGCCTCAGCCTTGCCCGCCGGCTGCACGTCTTGGTGCTCGGAGACCGCACGAACGAGGTGGTACCAGAAGACGAACGCCGCGAAGCCGTTGCCGATGGCAATCCCCCAGGCCGCACCGGACGCTCCGTGCAGCGCAGCGCCCACCAATCCGCTCGCCAGCACCACTGGGGAGACGACGAGCCGGGCGCGCAGACTTCGTCGCGCCGCCGCCAGCGCGCGCAGCGAGATCACGGCGCCCATCACCGCTCCAAGCATGACCAGCCCGAGGGCCAGCGGCACGATCAGCGGCCGAGCTGTGTACCAAATCGAGCCGATGACCGACACTCCAAGCCGGGTCGGGAGCAGCAGGACGAAGCTCGCCCAGAGCAGCGTGACCGCCATGAGCCCGCCGGACACGACTCCGCTGAGCAGGAGCAGGCGGCGGGAGCCGCCCTTCAACAGTCGCACGGCTTCCGGGACCCCGGCGATCATTGCTCCGTAACCAAGGATGTTCATGGGACCGAGCAGCAGCATGCCTCCGCGAACAGCCGCGACGGTCGCAAGGCCGGTCACCGCCGCGATCGCATAGAACATCGCCTGGTACTCGCCGGTCAGTCCGACGAACTCGGCCAGGAAGCGCAGCGCGAGATCCGCCTGGCGCCGCCACCAGAGAACAAGTCGAAGTGGGCTCGGCATCAGCCCGCTCTGCCAGATCCCAAAGATCGCCGCAACCGTGGCCGCGGCGCCCCAGAGGGCGAGCAGGCCCTCCACCGCGACGTGACCATGCGCCAGCAGCACGGCCAGGGCAAACAGAAGCAGGAACGCACATACCCCATCGTTGACGAACGCGCGCGCGCCGCTTCCGGCAGCGAAGAACGCGTATCTCCATGCGTCCTGGAGCAACAGCCCCGGCAAAGAGATGCCCAGAACCACGAGCAGATCTCGGCCCTGTCCCCCGATCGCCAGGCCGACCAACACGCATCCGGCGCCCACGATCGCGCCAACAGCCAGAGCCGTCCCTGTCGCCATCGACGCGCCTACCCGCCACTCAGACTTCGAAGCGCCGCTGTAGCGCACCGAGAGCGGTTCGCAACAGATCGCGCGGCACGCGCCCAGTGCGAGGCTGAACGTGGCGAAGACCAGGGCAAACAGCCCAAATGTCCGAGGTGTGCTCTCGTGTGCCGCCACGATCGCAATGGCGAAGTTGGTAAGGCTCGACAGCGCTTGATCGGCAAACCCCCAACCGGCGCGACGGGCCATCCCTCCGCGCCCGGCGCGCATGCGCATCAATCTCCGCTTAGTGCCCTGAGTCACTTAACCGCCGCCGAACCTCACCGCCCGCATCGCTTGATGCTAGCTCGAAGTGCGACCGAAGTACTCGCGCGCCACACCCGCGACGAAGCGGGGATTCCCCGCCAGATAGCGAGGCCCGAGGCGCTTGGGCTCGCTTGCCAGGCGGTGGCACCACTCGAGCCCCAGCCGCTGCAGCCACTCGGGTGCGCGCTGCTTGGTGCCCGAGGCGAAATCGAACGCAGCGCCGACGCACAGGATCACCGGCGCCGCGCCGAGCTCGCGCAGGCGATGAGCTACATAGTGCTGGTTGGGAGTACCGATGCCGATCCACAACAAGTCAGCCCCAGATGCCTTGATACGGGCGGCGGAAGCGACGAGCTCTTTCTCCGCCGGCATGCCCATCGGGGGGGCCTCGGTCCCGACGATGCGGATGCCCTGGTGGTGGCGGCGAAGCTGGAAGCGCAGGCGATCGTTGACCTCCTGGCTTCCTCCATACAGATAGTGCGTCCTTTCTTCTTTAAGGCCATCGGTACACAGGAGCTTGACCCCGTCGGTGCCGGCGATTCGCTCGGTGCGCCGTCCGTTCATGCGAATCGCCCAGGCGATCGGCTGCCCGTCGGCGACGTTCAGATCGGCCGCGTTCAGCACACTGCGATACTCGGCGTCGCGCGCAGCCCTGACGGTCGGGTCGACCGCCAGGAAGTGAACCACGTGGCTGCCACCCCGGTTGACGAAGAAGCGGACGACCTGCGCCAGATCGGAGCGCTCCAGCAGATCGAAGCGGATCCCGTTGATCGTCTGGGTAGCGCCGAAACCTGTCCCTGCGCGCGGCTCAGCGTGCAGATCGGTGACAGCGCCCTGACTCGCGGACAGGTCGTATTCGTGCTGATACATGCTCAGCTCACCGAACCCACGAGCGCGGGTGACTCGACCGGTGCCTGCCAGGCGGCAGACATCTCCTCGAAGATCCAGCGATACGTGGACCGCAGGCCCTGCTCGAGCGAGATACTCGGCTGCCATCCCAGCCGCCCCTGGATGATCGTGTTGTCGCTGCTGCGACCGCGCACGCCCTTGGGCGCCGACAGGTTGTAGCTACGCTTCAGCTCGACGCCGGCGATCCGCTCGACCGTGTCGACCAGCTGATTGATCGTGACCATCTCGCTGCTACCGAGGTTGATCGGCTCCTCGATCTGACTGTCCATGATCGCCCGCGTGCCGAATACACAGTCGTCGATGTAGGTGAAGCTGCGCGTCTGCTCGCCGTCCCCCCAGATCTCGATCTCGTGCTCGCCGGACAGCACGGCCGCGGCTACCTTGCGGCAGATCGCGGCCGGCGCCTTCTCGCGACCCCCGGCGTAGGTGCCGTGGGCCCCGTAGACGTTGTGATAACGCGCGACGCGGGTGACGAGGTCGAAATCCTCGCTGAAGTGACGGCACATGCGCTCGCTAAAGAGCTTCTCCCAGCCGTACCCGTCCTCGGGCATGGCGGGATAGGCGTCTGACTCCTTGAGACCGGGTACGTCCGGGCTCAGCTGCTTGTCGGCCGCGTATACGCACGCCGAGGACGCATAGAAGTAGCGCTCGACGCCCAAATCCTTGGCCGCCTCGAGCAGGTGCGTGTTGATCAGCACCGACAGCATGCACAGCGCTTTGTTGTTCTCGATGAAGCCCATGCCGCCCATGTCGGCGGCGAGGTTGTAGACCGACTGTGCGCCGCTCAGCGCCTCGTAGCAGGCGTCTCTCAGCGAGAGGTCGAGCTGCATGCTCTCGACCTCCTCGAACCGCTGATGCCATTCGTCGAACGGCTTGAGATCGACCGCCACAACATCCGTATAACCGTCGCGGAGAAGGTCGGCGACAAGGTGCCCGCCGATGAATCCACCCGCTCCAGCAACTATGACTCGCTCCTTGCTCGTACTCACCGTAGTCCTCCTGACCTGGTGTTTGTCAGTCTTATGTTCGGGATTGCGCACATGTTCGTTTGCTAGTTGAGGAAGATCCCCGATAGCACCGCGTTCAGCCCAGCGGTCCTGTCAACGGTGATCGTCACGGTCCCGCCAGCCGTCACTTTGATCGGGAACGACATCCACGCGCCTTTGCTGAAATCGCTCGACAGGACCGCCGTCTGCCCATTGACGCTCACGAGCTCGCGTCGGCCACCCGATTCCCAGTCCACGGCGTACAGGTTGAGCGCTCCCGTATATGCAGAGGTGAAGTTGAGCTGAACCTCGACCTGGTTCGGGTCGTAGTAGGTCGCGGCGGTGCGCACCGACTTGTCAGGACTCTCGAGCGCCTGCGGTTCGGTCGTCGTCCCCGTCGTCCACCACACGTACCTCGTGCCTTTGACGAGGCTCACGCCGGCATTTGTCAGCGAGGTCAGGTCGGTGGACCCGCTCCACGCAAGCAGGTCATATCCAGAGGCACCGTAAGTTCCGACCCAGTTTCCTTCGGGAGCGCTGGGAGTCGCCATCGCAGGCGGGGCGCCCCCGTCACCGAGGAAGAGGCCCGACAAAACCGCGTTGGGCCCGGACGTGCGATCGACGGTGATCGTCACCGTGGCGCCTTCGGCCACGTTGATCGGGAACGACACCCACGCGCCTTCGCTGAAATCGCCGAGCACGACGCTCTGCCCGTTGACGGTGATCATCTCGCGGCGCGTCTGTTTGTCCCAATCCACCGCATACAGGTGAAGATTGCCGCTATAGGCTTTCGCGAAGGTCAGCGTCAGCTTGATCTGGTTCGGGTCGTAGTAGGTCCCGGCGTTGTGCGTCACACCGGTCGGATCGGACAACGCACGCGGATCGGCGCTCGCCGACGCCCACTGATAGCGACTGCCCTGCACGACGCTCAGCGACGCGTTCGGCAGGCGGGACACGTCCTGCGTGCCATCCCAGCCGGCCAGGTCATAGCCCGCCGAGCCGACCGCGTTCACCCACGCGCCCTGCGGAGCCTTGGACGCGACCGGGCTGGGTGGAGTGCCCGCGTCGCCCAGCATGATCCCCGACAGCACTGCATTGGCACCCGCCGTTCGAGCGACGGTGATCGTGACTTTCCCGCCCGCGGGGACGCTGATCGCGTACGAGGCCCAGGCACCTTTGCTGAAATCGCTCGAGAGCGCCGCCGTCTGCCCGTCGACGGTGATCGTCTCCCGCCGCGCGGTCGAGTCCCAGTCGACCGCGTAAAGGTGGAGGTTGCCCGTGTAGCCGCCCGGAATGCTCAGCGTCAGCTTGATCTGATTTGGGTCGTAGTAGGTGGCGGCCGAGCGCGTCAGGCCATCCGGGCTCTGCGGAGCACGCGTATCGGTCGTGCTCGCTGCCCACCGGTACCGATTGCCCTGTTCAAGGCTCACGGACGCACCCGGCAGATCGCTCACGTCGCCGACGCCATTCCAGTCGGCAAGATCGTATCCGGCCGAGCCGAAGGCGCCTACCCAACTGCCTTGGGGCGCGGTCGCGACCGTCGGGGGAGGGGTAGTGGAAGCGGTGGCGTCGCCAAGCATGATCCCCGACAGCACGGCGCTTGTGCCCGCGGTGCGTTTGACGGCGATCGTCACCGTTTCCCCCGCAGCGACTTTGATCGGGACGGAGGCCCAGGCGCCCTGGTTGAAGCTGCCGCCCGTAAGGCTCGCCGTCTGCGTGCCCACGGTGATCGTCTCGCGGCGCGCGGTCGTGTCCCAATCGACCCCATACAGGTGCAGATTGCCCTGGTAGGCGTTGGTGAAGTGCAGTTGCACCTGGACTTCGGCCGGGTCGGAGTAGGCGGTCGCGCTGCGCGAGGAGCCGTTGGGGCTTTCCAGGGCCCGGGGATCGGTCGTCGGAGAGGCCCATGTGAGGCGACTCCCTTTGGCAAGCGTCGCCGTCACGCCCGGCATGTTGGTCAGATCGCTGGCTCCGCTGAACCCGGCCAGGTCGTAGCCGGCGGCGCCCTTCGTTCCCACCCAGTCGCCCTGCGCCCAGCACGGCGCGTTCCACGCTTCCAGGTCCTTGCCCTTCTGCATCGACATCAGTCCCAACGCGTTGGCTTCGGCGCAGAACTGGCTCGGCGTCTTCGCGTACTCCACCGCGAACACCGGCTTGCCCGCCTTGACGAACGGCTCCAGCAGGCTGCACTCCGAGTACTCGAGGCATTCCTCGTCGACCGAGTAGTCGTAGTACGGCTCGAGTTCGGGAATCTGTTGGGTGTCGCTCTTCAGGGCGATCGACAGCCCGAGCGAGTGCGCCAGGTTGGCAAGCCACACGTTATAGGTCAGCTGCTGGGCCGCCGTGATCGTGAAGCCCGTGCTGTTCTGCCACCCGTCGACGTTGTCGGCCTCGATGCCGTCGAACCCCTTTTCCTTGCACAGTTTGAAACGGGCTTCCATCAGCGGCTCGATGATCGACAGCTTCGTGATGTCGAGCCATTTCTCTTCTGTCCACCCGGGGTCGGCTTTACCGAGGACGGACGCCGGGAACTTGCCGGCGTCCGGACGCCAGCCCTCCCACGTGCCGGCGTCCATGTAGCAGATCACGTGCCGGCCTTGAGCGTGCAGCGAGGTGACCACGGACGCTTCGTTTTCGAACAGGTCGATGTCGTAGACCGACGCGTCGACGGTCTGATCGATCGGCACGCTCAGCTGCCACTGCCACGTTGCGTTGACTGGCGCAGTCCAGTAGCCGGCGGCCCCTGCGAGCTGAGGTACCGCGAATCCGAGCGCGAACAATGCAAGCGCCAGCAGGGCTCCCAGCCATGCCGCTCCTCGCCACCGGATGGACGGGAACTCAGCCAAGGAAGATCCCCGATAGCACCGCGTTCAGCCCAGCGGTCCTGTCAACGGTGATCGTCACGGTTTCACCGGCCGCGACTTTGATCGGGAACGACATCCACGCGCCTTTGCTGAAATCGCTCGACAAGACCGCCGTCTGCCCATTGACGCTCACGAGCTCGCGTCGGCCACCCGATTCCCAGTCCACGGCGTACAGGTTGAGCGCTCCGGTATACGCAGACGTGAAATTCATCTGAACCACGACCTGGTTCGGGTCGTAGTAGGTCGCGGCGGTGCGCACCGACTTGTCGGGACTCTCGAGCGCCTGCGGTTCGGTCGTCGTCCCCGTCGTCCACCACACGTACTTCGTGCCCTTGACAAGGCTCACGCTCGCGTTCGTGAGCGAGGACAGATCGGTGGACCCGCTCCACGCAAGCAGGTCATATCCAGAGGCACCGTAAGTTCCGACCCAGTTTCCTTCGGGAGCGCTGGGGGTCGCCCTTGCCGGCGGCGCGCCTCCATCGCCGAGGAAGATCCCCGACAGGACCGCATTGGGACCGAACGTGCGATCCACGGTGATCGTCACCGTGGCGCCTTCGGCCACGTTGATCGGGAACGACACCCACGCGCCTTCGCTGAAATCGCCGAGCACGACGCTCTGCCCGTTGACGGTGATCATCTCGCGGCGCGTCTGTTTGTCCCAGTCCATCGCATACAGGTGAAGATTGCCGCTGTAGGCTTTCGCGAAAGTCAGCGTCAGCTTGATCTGGTTCGGGTCGTAGTAGGTCCCGGCGTTGTGCGTCACACCGGTCGGATCGGACAACGCACGCGGATCGGCGCTCGCCGACGCCCACTGATAGCGACTGCCCTGCGCGACGCTCAGCGACGCGTTCGGCAGATAGGACACGTCCTGCGTGCCGTCCCAGCTCGCCAGGTCATAGCCCGCCGAGCCAACCGCGTTCACCCACGCGCCCTGAGGCGCGCTCGCCACCGGCGGCGCGGGGAGGGTGCCGCTTTCACCTAGGAAGATCCCCGACAGCACCGCATTCGAGCCCGCCGTTCGGTCGACCGTGATCGTCACGGATCCGCCCGCGGCGACGCTTATCGGGAACGAAACCCACGCGCCATTGTTGAACGAGCTCGCGAGCACCGCTGTCTGCCCGTTGACCGAGATCGTCTCCCGGCGCGAGGTGGAGTCCCAGTCGACCGCGTAGGTGTGCAGTGTCCCGGTGTACGCCGCATTGAAGTTCAGCTTTACCTGAATTTGATTCGGGTCATAGTAGCCGGCGGCGTTGCGTGTCAACGCGCCCGGTTCGGAGAGTGCGCGCGGGTCTTCGGTGCGGGCGGCCCACTGATAGCGAGCCCCTTGCGCGAGGCTCAGCGAAGCGTTTGGCAGGTATGCGACGTCGCCTGTGGATCCGTCCCAGCCGGCCAGGTCGTAGCCCGCCACGCCAAACGCCCCGACCCCCGGCGCGGTGAGCCATCCGCCTTTGGAGAGTTCCAGCCCACCGGTGCTCGGCGGCGCGCCCGCTTCGCCGAGGAAGACACCCGACAGCACCGCGTTCGGGCCGATGTTGTTCTGCACCGTGATCGTCACGGTCCCGCCGGCGGCGACGTTGATCGGCATCGACACCCACGCACCCGCGTTGAAGCTCGTGTTCAGAAGCACGCTGCGCGGACCCGAGCCGTCGTTGACCACGAACGTCTCCCTGCGCGCGGTCGAATCCCAGTCGACCGCATACATGCGCAGGGCTCCGCTGTAGGCCGAGGCGAAGCTCAGCTGCTCCTTGACTTCTTTGGCGTCGTAATAGGTCGAGGCGTTGCGCGTCGTGCCTTCCGGCCCTTGCAGCGCGCGCACGTCACTGGTGTTCGGAGCCCACTGGTAGCGGCTGCCCTGCACGAGCGTCGTGGTGACGTTCGGCATGTTGACGGCATCCTGCGCGCCGTCCCAGTCCGCCAGCAGGTAGCCGGCCGAGCCCAGTTTGCCGAACCAGCTGCCCTGCGGTTCCTGTTGGACCTGGACAGGTCCGGCCGGCCACGGCGTCGGGATCGGGTAGGTGGAACTCGCCGCCGGCACGCTCGTCCAGCCCGACTGGATGCCGCCGTAGACGGCGCCCACGCCGGTGACACCGGTCAGCGGCGTGTTGACCGCTCCGGTGCCGGTGTTCTGAAGCGTGAGCACGCCACCTTCGATGTAGCCACTGACCTGGCTCGTGCTCGCTTTGCTCCACGCCTGCTGCTCGGTCAGCAGCGCGCCGATCTGCGCCATCGTCAGCTGTTCGAGCGGGGCGTTGAAGTACGAGTTGTACTGTTCGAGCAGCGGGTTCAGCACCGAGTAGAACAGCCCGTCGCCTTTCGAGGGCAAGGTCGCCGGCGGCGTGCCCGTGGTGGGCGGCCCGGGCGGCGGGGTGCCCATCAGGTTGGGCTGGTGGAAGTAGTGAGGGCGCGGATCGTTGCCCATCACGTGCTGGAACATGTTCGTGTCGATGCTGCTCACGACTTCGGCGAAGTTGGCCGCTTTTTCGGCGCACGTGTTGGTCGAGGAGTTCACGCATTTGCCGCCTTTTTCGGGCGTGAGGTACAGCTGGTTGTACTCGTCGATCTCCTGAGCCTCGGTCG
Organism: uncultured Solirubrobacterales bacterium; assembly: GCA_963784875.1. Classification (GTDB taxonomy): domain Bacteria; phylum Actinomycetota; class Thermoleophilia; order Solirubrobacterales; family Solirubrobacteraceae; genus Palsa-744. The sequence goes on along the minus strand of CAWATE010000007.1, from coordinate 30,902 downwards.
AGACGTTGTAGTAGATGTTCGTCGGGTAGCGCGGGATCGCGCGGGAGCTCCCGTCGAGGAACGATTCGCCCGCCAAGAACGAAGGCGTGACGCTGCCGGCGATCGCCGGGTTGGGATAGGGCTTGGAGGCGTCGGAGCCAAACGCTTCGATGCCCACGCCGGCAAAGGCCGCGGCGAGGTTGGGGTTCTCGGGGTAGGCGGTCTCGACCGCTTCGTTGCCGGCCGGCGGCCCCGAGGATGTCGTGCCGGCGACGCCCGTGTCGGTGAACGTCTGCCCGAGCGCGCCTCCGCCGGTTACGACGGTTTTGCTGTTTTCCGTGGGATTGCCAAACCAGCTGTTCGGCGGCGCCGTCGTGGGCGCCGGGGAGGTGCCGATCAGCTTCCATTCGGTGGTGCCGACTTTCTCGCGGTAGATCTTGAACTCCGCGGCGTGGCAGACGGCTGCCCAGGTGAGCGTGACCGTGCTGGTCGAGCCCGTGACCGCCACCGGCGCGGACTCGCTCGCCAGCGACTGTCCGCCACCGGGGGTGAAGTCGTCGGTGACGGCATAGACGTAGCTGCCGGCCGCGAGCGTGCCGCCGGTGGCCGACCCTTCGGCGGTGTCGAGATCCGGCGGGTCGACCGCCCCGGGATTGCCCGGGATCAGGTTCGCGAGGCCCGAGTGCTCGCCCGTGACGATCGCCGACGGGTTGTTGTTGCCGTAGGCGGCGGCCGGTTCTTTGCTCTGCGTCAGCCCGAGCGCGCTTGCCGCCCAGCTGTTGTTCTCGTTCAGCTCGGCTTCGATGTAGCTCTGGGTCGCGCAGCCGACGTCGATGTTCGGGTGATCCCACGTGTGACTGATCCAACCGAACGAGCTTTTGTGGGCCGCGAACGCCGTCAGCAGCGGGTCGGTGCCGCCGTGTTCTTCGGCGTATTGGGTGCTGCCACCGCCGTTGAACAGCATGTCGATCCGGAATTTGTTTTCCTGCGCCCATTTGGCGGCGTATTCGACGTCGCCTGGAACCTCGCGGATCGCGTCCGCCGGCGTGAAGTCGGTTGCATGAGTGGTCGTGTTCCACGAGTCGTCGAACAGGAAGTTGTCGTCGATGTGCGCCTCGTAGTAGTTGCGCTGGTCGCCGAAGTAGACCCCGCGCGTGACCCAATTGAGCGCACCGTGGCGCAGCAGCTCGGCCTGCAGTTGGTTGGCGTTCTGGTTGAAGGTCTCGACCATTTCCTGCACGCCGCTTGCGTGCGTGTAGACGCCGACGAAAGCCGCACCGCCGGGACCGGAGAGCAGTGGCGTGAAGCTCGCGCCGGGCGCCTGGACGGCGAGCGGAGTCGCCTCATAGCCGAACGTGCCGACATCCATCTTCACGGTTCCCGTCAGATAGGGAAAGACCGCTCTGCCTTCGGTCGTTAGCGTCCCCTGAATTCCGTCGAGCACACCGGAGGTCGTCGGACTGTTCAGGCCGTAGGCGGCGCCTGGGAATGTGTCGCCGGTGATCTGGCGCACGTTGAACGTCTGCTCGTACTCTTCGAGCGCCGTCCATTCGCTCGCCGACAGCTGCGAGACGCAGCTCGAGGAGCATTCGGGCAACCCTCCGACCGACACGACGATCGCCTGGTATTTGGCCTCCTGGGTGCCGCTGGGCAGGGTGTTCGACAGCGTCGCGGCCGTGATCGGCGCGTGCCCCGGCGTCGTGACGATCGTTTCGTAGGGAACGCCCTCGCGCTGTAGCGCCGACTGCCAGGAGACGAGGTCAGGCTCGGTGGCGGAGGTCCCGAGCACGAGCACCTTCATGTCGATGCGCTGCGCCGCGGACGCCGCGGCCGGAGCGATCGATACCAGCGCCGCGGCGAGTGAGACGACCACCGTCAACAGCCCGAGTGGCCTGACCGTCACCCTGCGCAGCATCTCAAATCTCTCCGTTGTCATTCTCTTCTTCCGTGTCGATATTTCAAATCGCCCACAGCGCGCGTCCGCACGCTCAGGCCGCGTTCTGCGCGAACTCGGGCGAGGCGTCGGCTGCGACGGTCAGCTCGAGGTCCATCGCCTCGACCGCGGACGCGGCGAGGCTGGCAGGCAGCGGTCGATCGCCGGTGCGGCCCTGTATGTCTCCCGCCAGCGCTCCCAGCCTGCCCCGTATGCCCTGCATCGCCTGCTGAACCTCCTGGCAGGCATCCATCAGCCCGTCGCGCACGGCCAGGCACTCGGCGATGACGTGCGCCGGCGGCGTCCCCTCTCCGTCGTGGCGTGCAGTCGCAGGCTCCGGCCTGATCGAGCGCATGCGCTCGATCACGTGGCCGGCATCGGTCGGGCGGTGGCGATCGACCTTCAGCCGCGCGTTTTCCTCCCGCAGCAGCGTGATCTCGGCTTCGAGCTCGCCCATCGCGAGCGTCTCGCCCGAGGGCGATCTGGCGCTGTCGGAGACCCCCATCCGCAGCAGCCGTCCTACGACCTTCTCTCGTGTGCTCGCCTCCATGCTTGAGCAGTGTCTTCGTTTCCGAGCCGTTCCCCAATGGCCCGGGTGCCCCATCTTGCGTTCAGGCGCTTGAACGCAAGGCCTGCGCCCGGGGCCCTACCAGCAGTGTTCGAACGTCTTGCCGCCGAGTTCGAGGTCGAAGCGCGCACCCATGATCCCGGCCGTGTTGTCGGCCGAGCAGAAGGCGCCCGCGGCAAGGCCGTACTCCGCGTCGAGCACCGGCTTGCCCGCTTTCAGGTAGGGCGTGAAGCTCGAGCATTCGCCGTATACGTTGCATTCCTCGGTGAGAGCCCCGTTGAAGTGGGCCTCCAGTTCGCTCGTTTGCCCGCCGTCGTTCTTCTGCAGCACGGCCATCCCCAGCGAATGAACCTCGGTCGCGACCCACTCGTCGAAGGTCAACTGCTCAGCCGCCGTGATCGGGAAGCCCGTGCTGTTTTCATAGCCGTCCATGTTGTCCGGCTCGACCGCGTCGAAGCCCTTTTCCTTGCACGCCTCAAACCGCTTGGTCATGATCGGCTCAAGCACGCTCAGCTGACGCACATCCAGCCACCTCTCGCCCGGCCAGCCCTGGACTTCGGCGCCGACGGCGGCCGCCGGGAAGGAGCTCGTGTCGGGACGTCCCGGCTCGTAAGTGCCGACGTCGATGTAGCAGATCACGTGAATGCTTTTTGCGTGCAGCGCCGCGACCTCGATCGACGTGTTTTCGACGCCGTCGATGTCGTAGGCGGCAACCGGCTCGTTGTTGTTGACGGCGCCCTGCAGCTGCCAGTACCAGGTCAGGTGCTCGGGCGGAATCCATTTCGCGCCGGTCGAGCCACCGCCGGTCGGACCGCCGCCCGTCGAGCCACCGCCCGTCGAGCCGCCGCCCGTCGAACCGCCGCCGGTCGAACCGCCGCCGGTCGAGCCACCCCCGGCCGAACCTCTGCCGGTAGAACCACCGCTGGTCGAACCGCCGCCGGTCGAACCGCCGGTCCTCGACGCGATTACCGAGAAGCGTGTTCCCGCAAGGCTCAGCCGCCGCGAGCCGCGCCTGGTGCGAACGCTCCTCGCAGCGATGATCCGCAGCCGTCCGTGCACACCGGCCGGCACGACCAGCGCGACCCTGAACCTGCCTCTCGCGCTCGCACCGAAGTTCGCCACGCGGCGCCCGCCGAAGACGACGAACCCCCTGGCCCTCGGCCGCAAGCCATACCCGCGCACGACCACCGCCTGACCGGCTCGGCCCGAAGCCGGGACGACCGTCAACCGCGGCCCGGCTTGCACGCCGAAGGCGTTGCCGAGCGCGAGGCTCGCGAGCACCACAGCCACGACCACGACCACGACAAGCCCCATGACCCGAGGGGAGCGAGTACGCACGGGCGCAGCATGTCACATCCTCCCGACACCCACGGTCGGCCGGGGCCGAGGACGACCGGCCCGGGGGCGCGCCCGCAACGGCGCGCCCCCGAGAGTTCAGCTCCAGCAGGGTTCGAACGTGTTGCCGTTGAGTTCGAGGCCAAAGCGCGCTCCCATGATCCCGGCCGCGTTGTCGGCCGAGCAGAAGGCGCTCGCGGCAAGGCTGTACTCCGCGTTGAGCACCGGCTTGCCGGCTTTCAGATAGGCCTGGAAGTTGGAGCATTCGCTGTACTGGTTGCACTGCTCGTCCAACGCTCCGTCGAAGTGCGGCTCCAACGAGGCGGTCTGTTCGCCGTCGTTCTTCTGCAGCACGGCCATCCCCAGCGAATGAACCTCGGTCGCGACCCACTCGTCGAAGGTCAGCTGCTCAGCCGCCGTGATCGGGAAGCCCGTGCTGTTTTCATAGCCGTCCATGTTGTCCGGCTCGACCGCGTCGAAGCCCTTTTCCTTGCACATCTCGAACCGCTTGGTCATGATCGGCTCAAGCACGCTCAGCTGACGCACGTCCAGCCACCTCTCGCCCGGCCAGCCGTTGGAGCTGCCCTGCGCCGACGCCGGAAACGACGAGTAGTCGGGGCGATAGTTCTCTGACGTGCCGACATCCATGTAGCAGATCACGTGAATGCCTTTGGCATGCAGCGCGGCGACCTCGATCGACGTGTTTTCGAAGCCGTCGATGTCGTACGCCGCGACCGGCTCGCTGTTGTTGACGGCGCCCTGAATCTGCCAGTACCAGGTCAGGTGCTGGGGCATGACCCATTGGCCGCCGCCGGTCGAGCCGCCCGAGCCGGTCGAGCCACCCGAGCCGCCGGTCGAGCCACCCGAGCCGCCGGTCGAGCCACCCGAGCCGCCGGTCGAGCCACCGGTGGAATCTTCAGAGCCACCCGTCGAACCTTCAGAGCCACCGGTAGACCCTTCAGAGCCACCGGTAGAGCCACCCGATGCCCCTCCGGTAGAGCTTTCTTCGCCGGATTCTTCTGAGGAGGCCCCTTCGGTCGAGCCGCCCGATCCGCCGCCTTTCGAGCCTTTCGAGCCTTTGCCCTTGGTCCCCTTACCCTTGCTGCCCTTGCCTTTGGTGCCCTTACCTTTGCCTTTGGTGCCTTTCGACCCGCCCGTAGAGCCTTTCTTGGACGAGCCGCCCTTCGCTGTGGCGCTCTTCGTCGTCGCGCTCTTCGTCGTGGGGCTCGCCGCGGCGACGTGAGACTGGCTGGTGGCGGTCTTGTGGTGATGGGCCCCGTAACGCGCCGAGCGCGCGGCGGCTACGCCTGTGGAAAAGGCGAGAACGGCGAACAGCGCCATCGGCATGACGACGTGCTTCGCGATTCGACAGCTTCGAGCAAGCATCGATGACCTCCGTGTCAGGCGCGTTTGCGAGCGTGGTGAGCGGCGCCTTATTGAGTGAGCGAAATTTGCCGCGTAAGGGAAACCCCTATTGCAGCCCTCAAGGAATCGGGTGACCGTGCCGTTAGCGCATGGGTCAGGCCGATTGTTGGACACATGACCGACGCACGTCCGCCCCTACCCCTATACGGCCCGCGCCCGCCTACGCATCACCACTCGGGCGTCGCGTATCGACACGAAGGTTCCGTCAGCTCTGAGCGACGAAAAAGATGATCATGGAGAGGACGTGGTGCGCAGTTCGACCGACCAGCTGGCGTGAGTAGCCACGCGCACGCTTCGATACGTGCCGCGAGACAGGCGGATGCTCCCGCTCGGCGCCGAGCTGTTCACGAGCATGAACCCGTTCGCCGCGAAGATCTGGATCGGCGCCCGCGCCGCGCGCCACTGAAGCACCTGCGGCGAGCGCACGACGATCGTCCCCAGCCGGGTGTGGCCGGAGCCGACGAAGCGGTGCAACGTCCCTTTGCCCGGCGCTGAAGATATGCGATGAGTCGCCACAGGGCCCGCGCTCTTCGCCGGCGTCGCCAGAGCCTGGGTCGCTCGCGCGCTCGTGCTCGCTTCATGCACGGGCGTGGAGCGCGTACGCGAAGAAGCCCCGATTTTCGCTCGCGCACTCCCGCTCGACCCCTTACCCGTCGCGACGGTCGCGGGCGGGCTTTGCCTCGCCGCACTACCGCCGGTGCTCGTCGAGCCCGAGCCGCCGCCGCCACAGCCGCCCAGCCCAGTCGCCGCGACGGGTAGTACCGCCGCGAGCACCAGCCCGCGGGCTGCGACAAAACTCGGGCGTGGAGAAGAAGAAAGTGCGCTCATCGAACCGGGCGTGGCCTACCCGTCAGGGACAGCCCGCGACGTCGAGGTTATTGAATCCACAGGCTCGTCGCGAGCACACGTCCCGGCCGCAGCAGCAACCGCAGCAGCAGCGGCAGCGCGATGGCGATGCCCACGACCGCGCCCGCGATCAGCGCCGTCCCCGGCGGCGCCCCGCGCGTCAGCACGAGCCTGCTCAACACCAGCTCGGTCGTGACACCGGCCAGCGCCGCGAAGAACGCCCAGCGCGCGTACGCGAGCGACTCGAGCAGGTTGACGAGCATCGTGACGAACGCGACGCAGCCAAAGCCCACGAACAGGCTCCAGCGGTTCGTGCCGGACGTCCACTGCCCGATCAGGATCACGACACCGGACAACGCGACGGTCGTGCCCAGCAGGCGCAGCAGCGACCCGCCGAAGATGCTCATCGCGGCGCCGCGCACTTCGCGCTCGTTCGCCCGCTCGAGCCCGACGCCCTGCAGCCCGCGCGGGATCGCGTCGTAGAACTTCCACAGGTGATAGCCGGCCCAAAAGGAGCCGAGCACCGACGGCAGCAGCGCGAGCGCCGGAAACGCGCCGTGCACGCCCCAGCCCAGGCTCGAGTCGCCGACCAGCAGGCCGCCCAGCGCGGCGCCGATCGCGCCCGCCGACAGCGCCCGCCCCACGCGACCCGCCGGTTCGTCCAAGCGCCCGCCGCCCGAGGCGACCGCGTAGACCGCGCTGGCGACGATCAGCGCCGTCAGCCCCTCCAGCAGCGGGTAAGCGGAGACCTTCAGCTCCAAGCCGGCCACGGCCGCGACCAGCAAGAACCCGTACGCCAGCGCCCACCCCCGGCGCGCCATCACGGTCCCGCCGACCCAGATCGCGACGAACATGCCCGCCAGCCGTCCGTATGAGTGCAGCAGCATCAACGGCCCCTCGATCGCGATCAGCGCCAGCGCGACGATCGCGACGCGATCGCGCGCCAGGCAGGCAAGGCCCGAGCGGCGGCTCAAATAGCGGCTGCGGATCGCCCATTGCAGCGCCAGCGTCATCGGCAGAGCGATCGCGATCGCCTGCTCCAGCACCGACGTGCCGACCTGACGGCTCAACGGCCCCGCCCACGAGGCCACGGCAAGGATCGCCATGATCAGCGCGATCGCCTCGGCGAGGATGCTGTCGCGGCTGCCCGACTCCTCGGTCGTAAAACGCCCGGGCGTCCAGGTCGGCGGTTTCGGCGGCACGATCCGCGAGCCCAGGCTGAGCGCCGCGTTGGCGCGCACCCCACCCCAAGCCTCGAGCACGACCGCCGCCTCGAGCACGTCCTGCGCCCCGCGGCCGAGCCGCGCCTCGATCACACCCGTCGCATATTTGGATCCAGGTTGCTCCATCGCGCTCAGGACCGTCCCTGCGCGGGTCGTGGCGCGAGCAAGGCAAATCGCGGCGGGAATCGCGAGACACGGAAGACAAATCGCCGTCTCATGCGCTCATCGCCCGGCTCGTCAGCTCGCCCAGCAGGTCTCGGTACCCGTCCAGGCACGCGGTGCGCGTGTAGAGGCGGTGCACGCGCGCGAACCCGCGCTGGCCCAGGCGCGCCGCGAGCTGCGGATCGCGCAGCAGCATCGCCACGCCGGTCGCGATCGCGTGAACGTCGCCGGGCGGCGGCACGATCCCGCACCCGCGCAGCACCTCGGGCACCCCGCCGACGGCCGTCGCCACGACCGGGCGTGCCTGCGCCATCGCCTCGAGGATCGACATCGGCAGCCCCTCGGAGATGCTCGTCATCAGCACCACGTCCGCGTCGCGCACGACACCGTGCGGGTCTTCGGTGCGGCCCATGAACTTGAAATGGGACTCGGCGCCCAGTCGTCGCGCGAGCTCCTCACACGCCCGCGCATAGGTCTCCTGGCCTTTCGTCGGCGGCCCCCAGTACTCGAAGCTCACGCCCGGCACGCGGCGGGCGACCTCGACGGCCACGCGCAGCATCGTCTGCACGTCCTTCAGCGGATCGATCCGCCCCACGGAGACGACCTTCAGGTTGCCGGGCGGATCGGTATAGGTCGCGGGGGCCTCGATCCCGTTCTGGATCACACGGATCTTCCGCGGGTCGACGCCGAGGCCGCGCTCCCATGTGGCGTTCGCCTCGGTGACCGGCGAGACGTAGTCCGCGGCCGCGTAGGCGGCCCGGCTCAGGCCGCGGGCGAGGCGGCTGGAGAGAAATCGCTCGCCCTGCGAAGAGGGGCTGCGCGCGGCCGCGAGATATGCCTCGCGCACGTATACACCGTGCTCGGTGAGCAGCATGTCGGTGCCGTGCAGCTGCTTGTGCACCAGTGCCGGGATCGTCGCCCAACCGGCGGCAGTCACATGCAGCAGGTCGGTCTGCGGGGTCGGTATCCCGGCGGCGCGGGCGATCCAGTAGATCGTCTGATAGAGCCTTGCCGCCTCGAGCGCATCGAGCGCGGGTGCGGCACCGGCATCGGGGTGGTGCTCGGCCAGCACCTCCCCCAACGCGTCGAGAAAGAGCTCCCACGCGCGTGCGCGGCGAAAGGCGGCACGTACGGCATCGGGCCGGCGCCGGCACCACATGAGGGCCTCCAGCAAAGCCTCATAGCTCCCCTCCCAGCCGATCAACGCACGCATCAGGTTGGCCGGCAAGCTGTCGCCGACGGCGCGCTCGGAACGAACCGTGAGACGGCGGCGGGGCAGCCGCTCGGACCACAGCTCGATCTGACCGACCAGCGTCGCGTGGGGCGGCAGCTCGAAGATCGCACTGAGGCGGCGGTCGCCGGCCATGATCGGCAGGATCTGCCAGTCGAACTCGGTCAGCCCGCCGATCACCAGATCGCACCAGGAGCTGACTCCCCCCACCGCATAGGGGTAGGTGCCCTCGGTCGTCATCAAGATGCGCGGCCTCTTTGCGCGTGCGCGAGGGGGTTGCGCACGGGTCTCCTCGGTGACGGCCCGCAGCACCGTGGGCGGGACCGTCCCGGTTGGAGCCGGGCTCGTCGGCGGAGCTGTCGCGGCCTCGACGGCGGCCGTGCTCCGACTAGCCGCCTGCGCCGGGGACATCAGACGGTGGCGGCGCCGTTGCTCGAGGCGCCATTGATTGAGGCGCCGTTGATTGGGGTGCCGTCGATCTGGGCGCCGTCGATCGAGGCGCCGCCGTTGACTGCGACGGCGACAGGGCCGCCGGCAACGGAGCGCATGCCGTTCACATCGCCCACTTGGCCGTTCGTCTCGAGCGCAAACGGCATCGCGGAGAGCCGCTGCTGGATGCCCTCCATCGTCTGCTCGATCTCGCGGCACGCGTCCAGCAGGCCGTCGCGCAGGACCAGGCACTCGGTGACGAGGCTCCACGCCTCCTCGACCAAGCCCTGCGCCTCGACGTACAACCGCTCGTCGTCGGAGCGACCCCCGTCGGCGTCGCCCAGTTCGGCCTCCAACCGCCGCAGGGGGTCGGCCGGGAGACTCATGCTGTCGCGATCGACGTCGCCCGACCTATCGGGGTTGCCGTGGGACGCTGCGGGTACTGCCATCGCTTGCTCCATCTCGTGGTTCGTCCGATCGGCTGCCCGGTCGCGCAGATCGCCTCGAACCGGCGTCGGCGAACGACGCTGAATCCCCTCGGCGAGCGTGGCGCTCGGCACCGTTGTCATGGAGTGTCTTAGGTTATGGCCCGTCGCCCAATGGCCCGGGTGCCCCATCTTGTGTTCAACCCCCTGAACGCGTCACGGCGCGCCGGTGCACCGACGAGCAGGTCAAAGCTCGTCTCGCACGTGCTCCGCCCATCCGTACACATTCATACGCCGCTCCTGGGACGGCTGCTAAGCGGCGTGGAAACAGACGATCCAAACAGCGGGCAAACAACGGTGGAGATGTTAAGATGTCCACCGTCGGCCTTGCAAACCTGAGGAGAGGAAGCCAGATTTCAGGAGCTGGCCGATGGTTCGAAGCGCCAGGCTCTCTGTCGGCGGAGACTTGGATCCAAGGCTTCGGTCCGCAGAGCAGTGACGAGGACCACACACGGATGCCTGGATCTCATCACCTCGACCGCGGCGAAGCAACCATGACCGATTCGGTCGATGGTGGGCTTGCCGTCTTTGTGAAGCGGATGTCGACCGCCGGAATGTGGCCGTGGCGGGCAGCCTCCCGATGGGAGTCCGCGCCGCCGACGATCGCGATGCGGTCCCAGCTGCGGATCCTCGCGGTGGCGTTGATCGCGCTCGCGCTCACGGCGGTCTTGCAAGCGTTGTCATTCTCCGTGCACACCCTCTCCGGGCACACCGCGGTGGAAACGGCGACGGGTCTGATCGGCGCGCTCGCGGCGGGCGTGTTCGCCGAGCGCACGCGCTCCTCCCGGCTGCTCGGCGACTTCCTGACTGCGCTGTCGCTGGGGATGCTCAGCGCGACCGATCTGATCCTCGGCATCGGTCCGACGCTGATCGACTCGAGCCCGGCTAACGCGTGCCAATGGATCGCCCTCGTCAGCCGGTTGGTGGCCGGCGCCATCTTGATCGGTGCGGCGTTCTACCCGCAGCTGAGCATCGACCGGCTTCGCTTCTCGCCGCGCGCGATCGTTGCCGCCGCGATCGGCGGCGTGACCGTCTTCGCCGGCGCGGCGCTGCTGTGGCGCTCACACCTGCCGAGCCTGATCGAAGCCGGCGGATCGTCGCGGACGGGCTTCGGCAATCCGCTCGGCTATCTGGAGCTCGCCGGCGCGCTGCTCGCCACCTGCGCAGCCGTCGGGCTCGCTCGTCAGGCAGGCACGAAAAATGGCGAGGAGCTGCTGCGATCGATCGCAGCAGGTGTGAGCGTGCTGGCGATCGCGCGTTTGAACTATTTCCTGCTGCCCCCTGTGCACAGCGCCGGCCGGTTGTATGCAGGCGATGTCCTAAAGCTCGGTGCGTATCTGCTGATCCTGTACGGATGCATGGCGGAGTTCCGTGCCGTCCAGCGCAAGCTCGTCCGGCGGGTGGCGATGGACGAGCGGCGGCGGATGGCGCGCGACATGCACGACGGCTTGGCCCAGGAGCTCGCGTTCATCGCGAGCTACTCCCAGCGGCTGGGCCAGACCGGCGACGACACCGCGACAGTCGCCCATCTGCGAGCCGCCGCCGAGCGCGCGCTGCACGATTCGCGCACGGCGATCGCGGTCCTCACCTCGGCTGAGGAGGCCCCGCTCGACGTGCTGATCGCTCGCACCGCCGACTCCTTCAGATCGCGGTTCGGCGTCGAGATCGAGCTCGATCTGGAGAGCGAGGTCCTGGTCGAGGCCGAGTCGCGCAACGCGCTGCTGCGCATCCTGCACGAGGCGTCGACCAACGCCATCCGTCACGGCGGCGCCGAGCGCATTCGCGTGCACATGCGAAACGGCCCGCACGGTCCCTCGCTGAGGGTCGCCGACGACGGCGTGGGCTTCGACGTGCAGGCCGCGGTCAGCGCAGCCGGCGGCGGCCTCGGCCTGACGAGCATGCGCGAGCGAGCAGAGATGCTGGGCGCTCGCCTGAGCATCTCCTCCAGTCCCGGCGCGGGCGCCGTGGTGGAAGTCGGTGCGCTGTAAGTGGAGGAGGGACTGCGAAAGGGACTGCGCGTCGTGCTCGCCGACGATCACGCCACCGCACGGCTGGGCGTCCGTCTCGCGCTCGAAGAAGGGGGTTTCAAGGTGGTGGCCGAGGCTGTGGACGCACGCAGCGCGGTCGAGGCGGCGCTGGCGCACCGACCCGACCTGTGCCTGCTCGACGTGCACATGCCCGGAGAGGGCATCGCGGCGGCCGCTGAGCTGTCCGAGGCGCTGCCGGACATGCCGGTCGTGATGCTCAGCGTGTCCGACACCAGCGAGGACCTGTTCGAAGCGCTGCGCGCGGGCGCGTGCGGATATCTGCTCAAGGACACCGACCCGCAGCGGCTGCCATATGCCCTGGCGGCGGTGCTCGAGGGCGAGGCGCCGCTGCCGCGTGTACTCACGGCGCGGCTGATCACCGAGTTCAGGCGGCGCGGCTCGCAGCGGCGTACGCCCACCGCCGAGGGTGACCTGGTCACGCTGTCCGAGCGGGAGTCGGAGGTGCTCGAGCTGCTGCACGAGAAGCTCAGCACCAAGGAGATCGCCGAGCAACTCGAGATATCCCCGGTGACCGTGCGGCGCTACATCTCCGACTTGATGCGCAAGCTGCGCGTCGCCGACCGCGCCGAGGCGCTGCGACTGACCGACGGCGCGCGGCGGTAGGTCCGCTCAACCGGAGATCTGCGCGCCGATCGGCGGCGTGTTGCGCGACCAGCCGTCGCTCGCCAGATCGATCTCGCACCACACCGCAGTGCCCTCGCCACGCTCCACACCCCAGCGATCGGCCACCCGGTCGACGATGAACATGCCCCAGCTCGCAGGGGTCGCGACCGGCGATGGAGCTATGGCCACGTCCGGCCGCGGCGTCCTCACTTCGGCACGCGCGAGCTCCTTGCCGCGCTGCACCACGAGCTCGATCTCCTCGCCCGCAAGATCTCCGTCGTGGACGGTGTTGGTGACCAGCTCGCTGACACACAGCGACAGGTCGTAGAACATGTCAGGCTCGAAATGGCCCTCCCACCGGCGCAGCGCGCGGCGCGCGGCGCCCACTGCCTGGGGCATGCCGCGGAACTTGAACCGACGCTCGGTCGCGGTCAGCAGGATCGGCGAGAGGGGCGCGGGCGCCCTCCAGACGACCGACTCCATGCGTAACCCGGCCGGCAGCGAGAACTCGCTGTGGGTCTCGAGCGGAGCGGTCTGCTCGCGCTCGGCGGCTGCGTCGGTCGTGCTTGAGCTGATCTGCTGCGTCGACATAGGAGTCCTTTCCTTGGACGTACACATCGGTGAATGTGCGTGTCCCCTGCTTGGACGTACACATCGGTGAATGTGCGTGTCCCCTGGCGAGCCATGCAAGTCAAGCTCGCTCGCGGCGAGCGTAGCAGCTAAGCCCCATTAATGCCAATGATCGGCATCCGCCGGCTGAACTGTCCTCAGGCGATGCGCGCGCCACGCCTGTAGAATCGCCCTTTCCATGATCCCGCCGATCACGGTCGTCATCGTCGACGACCACGTGCTTTTCCGCTCCGGGCTGCGTGAGCTGCTGCAACAGGAGGAGGTCCACGTCATGGGCGAGGCCTCCACGGCCGAGGCCGGTCTGGAACTCGTCCGGCGTCACGCGCCCGACGTGGCGATCATGGACCTCAACCTGCCGGCGATGTCCGGGCACGACGCAATCCGCCAGATCGCCAAAAACACACCGCGCACGCAGGTGCTGGTGCTGACGATCTCGGCGAACGAGTCGGACGTGATCGAAGCCGTGCTCGCCGGCGCGTGTGGCTACCTGCTCAAGGACGCCTCAGTGCTTGACATCGTCACCGGCGTGCGCGCGGCGGCCGCGGGCGAATCGATGGTCTCACCGAGGATGACCAAGACGATCTTGGACCAGCTGCGCCAGCAGGAGCGCCGCGACGGCAAGCCACCCGCGGAGACGCTGTCGGCCCGGGAGCGGGAGATCCTGAGGCTCGTCACCGAGGGCAAGGACAACGCGACGATTGCCCGGGAGCTGTTCATCAGCCCTTACACGGTCAAGAACCACATCTCGAACATCCTGCTCAAGCTGCGCGTCTCCAACCGCATCCAGGCCGCCGTGCTCGCGGTCCGCGACTCGCTGATCTGACCGCTGCGGACAGTCGTGCGACGGACTCCTACCGGTCTCGCTCCCCGCCGCCCCTCCCCCGCCTGCGATGCGCCCCGATCGGCCCTTCCGAGCGAACACCTTGGAGACGCGCACGGAGCACGTCCAGCTGGGCACGCAGATCCTCGCTGACCCGGGTCATGCGACGAAGCAACCCGGAGAGCTCGCCCAACCGCGCAGCCATGCCAGGATCGCCGGCCTCCGCGAGACGAGCGACCTCGCGCTCGATCCTACGGCGATCGACGTCCAGCGCGAGGACGTGCGCGTAACCGTCCACCACGAGCTCGAGTGGTCCACGGGCAGAGCCCTCGGGATCCCCATCGACCAGGTAGTCGCGCGGCACCTCATCGCTCGTCAGGCTCGCGACAAGCGCTTCGCCCTGCTCGCAGAGGCGCTCTGCGCCGGGGTGGATCGAGTTGTGATGGGGAACGGATGTAGCGGACAAGTCAAACCTATCTCTTGCTTTGCACGGCACTGTCTCGCCCCCCCGTCAGTCCCTCCGCCGAAGCCGACGCGCGATTCGCGCAGGCAGCCGACCGGCAGATGGCAATAGCCACCAGGAAGGCCGTAGACCACACGGTGGCGATGAGGAAGCTCAGCATCGACGATCTCTCGATCGGCAGTCTGGGACCGGCGGGCAGCCGCGTCAATGGGTCGTTCGGGGTCGATTGCGTTCAGACCCTGAACGGGCGCCGGCCTGCGACCGGTCGTCCCGTGACTGTCCGCGCCCGTACCTGCGCGCCGCCGCGCCCGCCCGTCCTGCGAGCTGCCGGCGGCCCCGCGAGCAGCGCCAGGCTGTCGTCTGTGTCGGTGATCTCGACCAGACGCCGTACACATCTCGAGGCTCCGACGATCGTCAGCCGGCGACCGGCGCTCAGCGCTCGGCGCCGGCCTTCCATAAGCATGCTCAAGCCGGCGCCGTCGATGAAGTCGATCTTGCCGAGATCGACCTCGACCGGACGCTTCAGGCGCGCGGCCCACGCCAGCGCTTCACCGAAGACGCCGCGGGCGAGCAGGTCGAGCTGACCGCAGACATGCAGACGCACAACTCCCGGCTCAGTGGTTGTGTCTGTGTCGATGTGAACCATTCAGCGATCGACCTCCCCAACCCGTGACGCGAGCGCGCCAAGTCATCTCCCAGAACGACTGGAACCTGCCCTCACCCGGCGTACCCGCAGGCCGCCCGCACAACCAGGCCTCCTGTGATCTACCTGTGAACATCCTACGTGCACCGCGGCTCGCAACGCAACGCAGCTCGCGTGCCGACTGCGGAAATACCGAGCAAAACAGCGATCTTCCGCCGGCGGAAGATCGCTCACGGCGTGATCGCTGCGAATGTGAGAGACATCGCGGGCGCGTACGGCTGCTTGGTGCTGTGCACATGCTTGCATAGGCCCTAAGGTGGGGGCCGCCGTGATCGACCTGCATAGCCACGTACTGCCCGGCATCGACGACGGGCCCGACTCGATCGACGGCTCGCTCGAGCTCGCCCGTGCCGCCGCCGCCGGCGGTACGCGCACCCTGCTGGCGACGCCGCACGTGAGCTGGCGCTATCCCAACGAAGGAGCCACGATCGCCGGCCTGGTAAACGAGCTGAACGAGCGTTTGCGTGCCGAGCAGATCGCGCTGGAGGTGCGCTGCGGTGCGGAGATCGCGATGACTCGCCTGGCCGACATCCGGCCCGAGGAGCTCGCGCGACTCGGGCTCGACGGAGGGCGATGGCTGCTGGTCGAGCCCCCTTTCACGCCGGTCCTCACGGGCTTGGACTCGATCCTGCTCGACCTCCAGCGCCGCGGACACCGCGTCCTGCTCGCCCACCCGGAGCGCTGCCACGCTTTTCACCGCGATCCCGAGATGCTCGAAGCGCTGGTGCGCTCCGGGGTGCTGACGTCGATGACCGCCGGCTCGCTCGTCGGCCAGTTCGGTGGCGACGTGCGCCGCTTCGCGCTCGGGCTCGTGCGCGACGGCCTGATCCACAACGTCGCCTCCGACGCCCACGATCATGTCCGACGGCCGCCGAGCATCGCCGCCGAGCTCGAGCAGGCGGGGCTTGCCCCGCTCGCCGGCTGGCTTACGCGCGAGGTGCCCGCGGCGATCCTGGCGGACGACGAGATCCCGCCGCGCCCGGCGGTCGATCTGCCGAAGAGCGAGAAGCCGTCGCGGCGCGCATGGTGGCGCCGGTGATGACGCGGCGAGGATGTTCGTGAAGCGACGGGTGAGGCGCGGATGAGTACGACGACCGGTGAAGCGACGGGTGCGCCGTCGTTGAGTCGACGACGCTCGGCCGAGTCGATCGGGCTCGTCGCACTGGTGCTGCTCGCGCCCGCAACGCTCATCTACCTGTCGTTCAACGCCGGCGGCTACTTCCCCAGCGCACCCGGGTTCGCAGCGATCGTGTTGGCGCAGGCGCTCGTACTGCGCACGACGCTCGCGGCGCGGCCGTTCGAGGGCTTCAGCCGCACGCTGGCCGTTCCGCTGGCGGCCCTCGCGCTGTACGCGGCCCTTCAGCTGGCCTCGGCGCTGTGGTCGCATGCCACCGCGCGTACGCTCGACAGCTATGACCGCACGCTGCTGTACGTGCTCGCGCTCGTGCTGTTCGGCTCGCTGCGCTACACGCGCGGCACGCCTCGACTGGCTCGTGCGGGCGCTGTTCGCAGGCCTCGCGCCGTCTGCCTGATCGGCCTGATCTCGCGAGCGCTGCCGCATACGTGGCCGACCGCGAGCAGCTTCTTCGACGACCGGCTGAACTACCCGCTGACCTACTGGAACGCCGAGGGGATGATCGCCGCGATGGCGCTGATCCTCGGCTTCCACCTAGCCGCCGATCGCAGCCGAGCACTGGAGCGTGCGCGTGCTCGCAGCCGCGGTGCTGCCCGGGGTCGCGGCGACCCTGCTGCTGACGTTCTCGCGCGGGGCGATGGGTGCCGCGGTCATCGGCCTGCTCGCCTACTGCCTGCTGACCCGCGTCAGCACGCTGCCGAGCGCGCTGCTCGCGGTCGTCGCGCCCACCGCCGTCGCGCTGCGCTCGGTGTGGGACGCGACCGCGCTGGCCTCCACGCACCCGACCAGCCCGACCGCGGTCTCCCAGGGTCGGCACGTGGCGGTGGTGGTGGGGCTGTGCATGCTCGCTGCTGGTCTGCTGCGCGGGGTGCTGCTGCTCGCCGACGGGCGCATTGCGACGCTCGCGCTCGTGCGCGATCCTCCGCGCCGAGCCGTGCGCGCCGGCGTGGGCGCAAGCGTCGCCGGCGTCGTGCTCGTCATCGCGCTCGCGCTCGGCGCGGGCGGGTTCGCCCACCGCGAGTACGACAAGTTCGTCCACGGCAACGCCGGCCCGCAGACCGCGCAGACTCGCGAACGGCTCTCGGACCCCGCCAACGACGGCCGCCTGCCGCTGTGGAAGGCCGCCGTGCGCATCTACGAAACACAGAAGCTGCGCGGCACCGGCGCGGGCACCTACCAGCTCTACTACCCCCGCTATCGCACCGAACCGGATCTACGTCGCCGACGCGCATTCGCTGTACCTGCAGAGCCTGGCCGAGCTCGGCCTCGTCGGCTTGGCGCTGATCGTGATCGTCGTCGTCGGCATGCTCGGCGGCCTGGCCTCGCGCATCCGCGGACCCGACCGGGCGCTGTACGCGGCGCTGTTCGCGACGGCGCTGGCGTGGGCGGTGCACCAGGCGTTCGACTGGGACTGGCAGATGCCGGCGGTCACGCTCGGCGTGTTCATCCTCGCCGGGCTCGCGCTCGCGCGCGCACGAGACGGCCGCGCCGGGATGTCGGGACTGCCGGCGGGCCGCACGATCGTCGCGCTCGGATGGTTGGTGCTAGCCGTGGCGCCGCTGCTCGTGAGCACCTCCTACGCGCGCCTGCAACACAGCGGGCAGGCGCTGAAGCAGGACAACTGCGCGACCGCCAAGCACGAGGCGCTGTCCTCGCTGTCGCTGTCGGCCGAGCGCCCGCAGGCATATGAGATCGTCGGCGTCTGCGACCTGCGGCAGGGCTTCGCCCAGGCCGCCGTGCCCGCGATGGCCGAGGCGGTCGCGCTGGAACCGCGAAAACTGGGAAGAGAGCTTCTGGCTGGCCGTCGCCCGCGCCGCCGCCGGCCTCGACCCCCACGCGGCGATCCGCCGGGCGATCGCGCTCAACCCGCTCGAGGGGGGCTTGAGAACGCGGCGAGAAAGCTGAGCTCGAACGACCCGCGCGTGTGGGAACGGGCCGCACCGCGCCTG
The DNA here is from genome assembly GCA_963784875.1 of uncultured Solirubrobacterales bacterium. Taxonomy (GTDB): domain Bacteria; phylum Actinomycetota; class Thermoleophilia; order Solirubrobacterales; family Solirubrobacteraceae; genus Palsa-744. The sequence goes on along the minus strand of CAWATE010000007.1, from coordinate 12,935 downwards.
ATGCAACGAAGCGCTGACCTCGGGCAAGTTCGCGATCACGAACCTGTGAGCCGTGGTTCCGCGCGCGAGTCCACCCAAGCCCGTCCGGCACCGGCTGGGAAATCGAACGCCCGCCCTGTCGGAAAACATGTCGCCCGTTCGTATATGGGCTGCGAGAGGCTTTTTTCGCATACCCATCAGGAGGCCAGGAGACCAAGATGCCGCGCAAGCACGACGCAAACAAGGATGAGCTGGAGGGCGTCGCTCAGCGCTTGCGCTCCGAGCGTCCCGAGGCCAGCCCGCTCGACCTCGACCGGATCAAGACGACCGCGATGTCGCGCGCCAAGAGCGCGAACAGCGGCCGCGCAGGCGCCCGCCGCCTAGCGGTGGCCGGCCTGACCGTCGGCCTGATGGCCGCCGGCACGGGCGGCGTCATCGCCGGCGTGGGCAGCAGCCATTCCTCCGGCAACGCCGCGACCGCTCAGTACGGCAACAACTGCGTGGCCGGCAACGGCAACGGCAACGGTGGCAGCGGTGGAGAAGGCGGCAGCGGTGGCAAGGGCGGCAGCGCCAACGGTGGCAACGGCGGCAAGGCCACGATCGCCCGTCATCACAGCAAGAGCAATCACTCCAGCAGTACCGGTGGCGCGGGTGGCGCGGGCGGTACCGGAGGCGCAGGCGGAAGCGGCGGAACTGGTGGCGAGGGTGGTGCCGGAGGCAGCGAAAACGGCAACTACAACTGCAACGAAAACAGCTTCAACATCACCGAAAACAACACGACTAACAACTACAACGGCACGACCACGATCAATAACTACTACGTGTCGCCGGTAACGGTCACGACCGCGGCCACGCCGGCCAGCGGCGTTCTGGGTTCGACCACGACCAAAACGGCCGCCAAGCTGGGCAAGATCAAAGTCCACGTACGCATCCCGCGCAAGGGCAAGGTCAAGAAGGTCACGCTCAGGCTCAACGGCAAGCGCTACGCGGTGATCAGCGGCAAGAAGGCATCGTCGACGATCAACCTGACGAACGTGCCCTGCGGCACCCAGAAGTTGCAGATCACGGTCACGCTGACGAGCGGCAAGACGATCTCGCAGACGCATACATACAAGCTCTGCTAGATCGGTCGAGTCCAGAAGCGATGAACGACTGAACAGAATCGAGTGCAACGAGGCTCCGGGATTCCCGGAGCCTCGTTCGCCTCAGCCGCCTCGCCAAGCCGAACACATTCAACTGCCTCACCGCCCCATCCCGTCCAACCCGCCTCACGCCAGACACGCACACGCCGAGCACGGACGCCGACCGATAGGAACACACCATGGCTCACGAACTGACCCGCCTCTCCACGCGCACCGCTTCACCGCGACCCGCCAGAATGTCGCCGAGCATGCGATCTGACACGTTCGAGCGGCTGTTCGAGGAGCACTCCGAGCGACTTTTCTCCTTCCTGGCCTACCGCACCGGCAACCGCGCGCTGGCCGAGGATCTGCTGTCTGAGACCTTCGAGCGGGTGCTGCGCTCACGCCAGCGCTTCGACCCCAGGCGCGGCAGCGAGCGTCGCTGGCTGTACACGATCGCGTTGAACCTGCTGCGCGACCACGCCCGCAGGCATAAGCACGAAGAGCGCGCGCTGCAGCATGCGGGCGCCGGAACCTCGCCGGCCGAGGCGGACCCCGGGCTGGCCGCGGTCGAGCACCGCGACGAGCTGCAACAGGGCACTCGCATTGCTGAACGACGAGGAGCGCGAGGCGATTGCGCTGCGCTTCGGCGCCGACCTTAAGCTGCGCGACGTGGCGAAGGTGCTCGGCGAGGGCGAGAGCGCCATCGAGGGCCGGATATACCGTGCGTTGCGCAAGCTGCGCGACGAGCTCAACTACGAGCTGAGCTGAGCCCTCCGATGGGCTTCGCCGAGCGGCTTCGTCTCGCCCGTCGGTGAGAATCTTTCGGGACGAGTAGCTACGGCCCGCCGACGCAGCAACCGCTGAGGCTCAGCGAGCCCGCGAGTGGATGGCCTTCGGGCTGACCATAGCCTTGGATCGAGCGGTCGGCGTCGACGACAACGACGTAGCGTACGCGGGGAAGCCGTGGATAGCGCACGACGCAGGTCCACGGGTTGCGCAGCGCGCCGCTCGCGGTGGAGACGCAGCGCGCGGCACGCGCGCGGCCGCCGTAGCCGGGACGGGGATCGCTGGTCGTGAGGATCAGCCGCTGCAGAGCGGTGGCGTCCACCGGGAGCAGTTCCTGCTGCTGGGCGATCAGCTGGGCGTTCCCTTCGCGGCTTTTCAGCGCCGCAACGGCACCGGCGATGCCGACCGCCAAGACCAGCGCCACGAGCAGCGCCGGGCGCCTCATGCGTAGCTCTCCGTCATCGTCCTCAGCATAAAGACGCCGCCCTGTAGTCGACATCCACGCCGCTGGCAGAGCACCGCCCTTCATCGTCCAAATAGCGCTTGAACGCTTACGTGGGCTGGCTTTCCGGCCGATAGCACAGGCGTGAACAACCTCCACAAGCTTCTCTTCCTCGTGACGGCCCTGCTGCTCGCATGCGCCGTCTCGACCTCTGCCGCAGGCGCCGCAACCGGCGGGAGAGGCCGGCGCTGCCACAACGCTCACGCGCACGGACAGCGCTGCCATAAACGCACCCGCGCGCTCCACCACCGAGAGTCCCTCCGTCCCTCTGCGTCGCGCTCCACCGCTCACCCCAAGGGCCACACGGCGGTGGCCGGCAAGCGCGCACGCCGCACACGCGCGCACGGCAGCCGGCGACCCGGCACCGCCACGGTGACATCGCCCTCGAGCGGGCCGTCGATCGCGAGCGTGCTCGCCACCCCGTGCCAGAGCACTGAACTGACGCCCGAAGCGGGCAACCTCGAACTGATCCGCACGGCCACGCTGTGCCTCGTCAACCAGGAGCGCGCTCGCGACGGCGAGCTGCCGCTGAAGGTCAGCTCCGAGCTGGAGCAGGCCGCTCAGAGCCACACCGAAGCGATGGTGAGCGAAGACTACTTCGCCCACGTCGCCCCGAACGGCGAAACACCCGTGGATCGTATTCAGGCCACCGGCTACATCCCCAACGCCGAAGCCGGCTACACGCTCGGCGAGAACATCGCCTGGGGCACGCTCGCGCTTTCAACCCCGAACGCGATCGTCGCCGCCTGGATCGCCTCGCCGGAGCATCTCGAGAACATTCTCACCGCCGCCTACGTGGAAACCGCGATCGGCGTCACCCCCGCCGCGCCTGCGTCGCTCGCTAACGGTCAGACAGGCGCCGTTTACGACCAGGTCTTCGGGGTCATCACCGGGTAGACACGGGCGGATATCGGGTAAGTCCGAAGGGAGGAGTAGACATGAGTTTCGCAAATAACACATCACACATGCTTTTGATCCTGATACCGATCGCTTGGATGACCGTCGTCATCGTCTTTGTGGCGATCAGTCGCTCCGCTGCGCGCGGCGACGACGCGGCGCGCGCGCAGCCCGAGCGCAGCGAGACGGCTGTGCGTAGCTCGATCGACGGCTTGGTTCTATGGGAGGACCCGGCCGAGGTGGCGCTGCGGGACATGCGCCCGCGCAAGCCCTGGCGGCTGTTGGCGGGACACGGGCTCACGCACCACGGCGTCCGCTGAGTTACAGCCCGCGCCGCCGCTGAGTTACAGCCCGCGCCGGCCGATCACGTGCGGGACGGTGCGAAGCATGATCTTGATGTCCGTCCACAGCGACCAGTTGGCGACGTAGAGATAGTCGATCGCCATCATCTCGCGCAGCGGCACGCGCGCGGGACCGAGGATCTGCCATGGCCCGGTCATGCCCGGCATCAGCTCCAGCCGCCGGCGGTGCCAGCCCTCGATGCGCTCGTCCTCCTCGACCACCAGCGGGCGCGGCCCGACGAGGCTCATCTCGCCGGTGAAGATGTTCAGCAGCTGGGGCAGCTCGTCGAGGGCGCTCTTGCGCAGGATCCGGCCCACGCGGGTGATGCGGGGATCGTCGGCGATCTTGAACAACCCCTCCTGCGCTTCGTTGCGATCGCGCAGCGAGTCCTTCATCGCGTCGGCGTCGAGGACCATCGTGCGGAACTTGAACATGCGAAAGCGCTTGCCGTGCCGGCCGACGCGCAGCTGGCGGAAGAACACCGGGCCACGACTGTCGAGCTTGATCGCGATCGCCACGACGATCAAGAACGGCGAGATCGCCAGCAGGCCGATCGACGCGCCGAGCAGATCGAAACCGCGCTTCATCGCCGAGGAGGAGCGGGTCAGATCGAAACGCCTGACGCCCATCACCGTGACGCCGTGCAGGTCGTCGAACTCGACCGATGAGCCCACCACCTCGAGCAGCCGCGGCAAAACGCTCACACGCACGCCGACGGCCTTGAGCGTTCGCACGAGGTCGAGCATCTCGCCCGCGTCGGCGCTGCGGGGCGCGACGATCGCGCGGTGCACGTCGAGCGTCCGTGCAAGGTCGCGTACCTCTGAGAGCCGCGACTGGGAGAAGCTGTCCGTCGACCAGGGAGCCGCCTTGTCGAGGTTCAGGTGCGCGACCATCTTCGCCCGGACGCCACCGTGTTCGGTCAGCTTCGAGCGGATCGCGTTGGCCGAGGTCTGATCGCCGATGAACAGGCAGCGCTCGACGGGCGCGATCCGCAGCGCGATCGCGCGCGCGACGGTGCGCGCCAGCATCAGGAGGATCGCGAGCGTCAACCACAGGAACAACGCCTCGTGACGGTTCAGCTCGCCGGAGACGATCAGCCCGCCCAGCAGCCACGCCACGAGCGCGCACAGCGTGGCGGCCTGAAACAGCTTCGGCGCCTCGTCGAGCGTGGTCTTGCGCAGCAGGGTCTCGTCGCGGTCGTACAGCCCGAACAGCTTGGCCCCGATCAGCAGGATCGGCACGCCGAGGATGCCCGCCCAGGTGAGCTGCAGCGAGCGCGAGGACAGCGCCACGGTGAGCACGAACGCCCCGACGATCGCGACCGTGTCGGCCAGCAGCAGCGTGCGACGGAACAGCGCGTCGCGGCGCATGCTCGCCGCCGGCCCGCGCGCCTCGGTGATCTGCAGCGGCGTGGACCGTCGCCGCGCCCCCAAGCCGACGAGACCGCGAAAGCCCGTCGGACCGCTGCCCCAGCGGACCCGCTGGACGTCGGTCTCACCGCCAATCTCACCACTCATAGCGCCTCCCAGCTTCCTTGCTTAACCACCACTCATGCTCACGTGATGGACAACCCCACCGTCATCCAAGACCTCAATCAGTTGAGATTTCGCTATTGAAGTTCCGGGAATCTTGCACAAAAGCACCCCGTTAAGCAAGTCCTGGAGGCAAAGTTAAACCATTCTCGTTCCAGCTCGATTGCTAGGATTCTGCCCTTCAGAAACACGATTCGAGCTGTTGATGTCCTTGACCCTTTCGCCTGGGCAGAACGGGACGGTATGAAGGCCCTGTCCGAGACGCGCTTTCAGCTCGCGCGTCACCCCGGCCCGCGCGTCGTCCCCGCCCCCCTCGTCACCCAGCCCCGCGTAGAGCGCTATGGAGTCGCGTGCGGCGCGAACGAGTCCTCAACGAGGACCGTGCCGGGCCCAGAGAGCTCGAAGGCGCTGTGCAGCGCGCGCACCACACCGTCGACGCGCTCGCGCGGGATGACGCAGGAGATCTTGATCGGCGAGGTCGAGATCATCTCGATATTCAAACCCTCGGCGGCGAGCACGCCGAACACCTTCGCGGCGACCCCCGGGTGCGAGCGCATGCCGGCTCCGACGATCGACACCTTGCCCATCTCCTCACGCGCGATCAGCTCCGAGTAAGCCTCGCCCGCGAGCGGCCCGAGCGCCGCGCGCGCCTCGCGCAAAAGCCCGCGCGGGACGGTGAACGAGATCTCGGCGAGCCCGCCTGTGGAGGTGGGCACGTTCTGGTCGATCATGTCCACGTCGACGCCCGCTCGAGCAAGCGCTTCGAAGATGCTCGCGGCCACGCCCGGCTTGTGATGGACGCCGATCAGCGTGACCATCGCCTCGGAGGTCGAGTGGGTAACGGCGGTGATGAGGGGTCTCTCGGCGTGATCCATGCTCTCTCCTTCTGAGACGACAACCGTACCGGGAGAGTCCTCGAATGACGAACGGCAGTGAATGCGAACGCCGTGGTTGCGCGCGTACTCGACCGAGCGCAGCTGCAGCACGCCCGCGCCGGAGGCCGACATCTCGAGCATCTCCTCGAACGAGACGATGGGCAGCTTGCGCGCATCGGGGACGATGCGCGGGTCGGCCGAGTAGACGCCGGCGACGTCCGTGTAGATCTCACACACCTCCGCGCTCAGCGCGGCGGCGACGGCGACGGCGGTCGTATCCGAGCCGCCGCGACCGAGCGTCGTGACGTTCTTCGCGGTCGAAGAGACGCCTTGAAAGCCCGCCACCAGCACGATGCTGTCCTCGGCCAGGGCCTCCTGTATGCGGTCGGCGCGCACGTCGATGATGCGCGCGTTGGTGTGCGACTCGTCGGTCACGATCCCCGCCTGGGAGCCGGTCAGTGAGATCGCATGATGACCGAGGTCGTTGATCGCCATCGCGCACAGCGCGCACGAGATGCGCTCGCCCGAGGACAGCAGCATGTCCATCTCGCGCGGGTCCGGCGTGGCCGAGACCTCATCGGCCATCGCGATCAGCTCGTCGGTCGTCTTGCCCCGAGCGGACAGCACCACGGCGACCCTGAACCCCTGCTCGCGCTTGTCCACGATGCGCCGCGCCGCGCGCTTGATGCGCTCGGCGTCGGCGACCGATGTGCCGCCGAACTTCATGACGAGCAGAGGGTGATCAGGCACGCACGGAGGATAGACGGCTGGCAATCGCTCGTTGAGCCGTGATACCGCCGACCGACGGCGATCCGGCGGCTGCGCCCGCGAAAGAGGGCCCGCGGTCGCGGGCCCTCTTTGCTCACTTTCGATGATTGCTTCTCGAGCTAGCCGTGCCGGCCACCGTGGCCGTGGTCGCCGCCGTGGCCGCCGTGACCATTGCCGCCGCCATGGCCGTCACCGCCGTTGCCGCCTTTGCCTCCTTGACCGCCGTGGCCATCGCCGCCGTGGCCGTCACCCCCGTGGCCATCGCCGCCGCCTTGGCCGCCGCCGCCACCGTCACCGCCACCACCGTGGCCACCGCCTATGAGATGACAGGTTCCGTTTTCGAGCACGTAACCGTGAGGACAGCGGGGAACCGGGACGGGCACGCAGTTGCGGCCCTTGAGTTCATACCCGGGCGGGCACCTGGGCGGCGGGGTCGGCACGCATTTGCCGTTGAGGAGTTCGTAGTCGCGAGGACAGCGCGGCGGCGGAATGACGCGGCAGTGCCGGCCGTGAAGTTCGTAGCCGGGCGGGCATTCGGGACGGTACTGGTGGTAGCTCGCGCTGCCGCCGCCGTTGCCGTCGCCACCACCGCCGTCGCCGCCGTTCAGGGCCAGTGCCCCGCCGGTGCCGACTGTGAGAAATGCGACCGTGAGAATCGTGGTCAGGCGTGACCTCATCGAAAATCCTTTGTCTCGTGCGGAAATGGGCCGGCGCGCCCTGCTCATCGCCCGCAGCTTGACTCGGTCGAGCGACAGCGGGTCGAGGGTGGGACGTCCGTTGCGAAGCAAGTCGACGACCTGTTGCAGGTCGTCGCCGTCGGCGAAGCGTTGCTCTTCATGTGGGTGGCTCATGGGGGCTGATACGAACGACCGGCCACATTCCTGACTGAGGCTTGCCCGTCTGGACGAAAGGCCGATAGGGGCGTGTGTCAACGATGCGCGACGACGTGTTCGAGCGGCTCTACGAGGAGCACGCACAGGCGCTGTACGGGTTTCTGCGGTATCGCACCGGCAGCAATACCCTGACCGAGGAACTGCTGGCTGACACCTTCGAGCGGGCGCTGCGTGCGCGGCGGCGGTTCGACCCACGCAAGGGCAAGGCCAAGACGTGGCTGTATGCGATTGCGCTGAACTGCCTCAGCGATTATGCGCGCCGTCAGGCCAGCGAGCGCAAGGCGCTCGAGCGCGTGGGGACGCTGGAACGTGTCGCCGCGGGGCCCGACCAGGGAATGGATGGCGGCTACGAGGAGATCGACGAGCTGGCCGACCGCGAGCTCGACGACGTCGCCGACCGCGACCTGTTCGAGCCGCAGCCTCGCAGCGCTGAGCGGCGAGGAGCGCGAGGCGATCGCGTTGCGCTATGGCGCCGACCTGACAGTGCCGGAGATCGCCAAGCTGACGGGCGAGCCGGTCACGACGGTCGAGGGGCGCGTGTATCGCGCCCTGCGCAAGCTGCGCGACGCGATGGGCTGAGGAGCTCTACATACCTTCTCCCGCAGCGCGTCACCTACGGACAGAGGCGTCAGCCCTCGGAGGGAAATATCGAGAGCTGATTGCTTTTGAGGGCTGCCGCGCGCAGGACACGCGCACGTCTGACCCACTCGCGCGGGCCATCGGCGGGCGCGAGCTCCTTCACCGCCTGCCGAGTGAGCAAGTCCAGCGGGTCCAGGCGCAGAGCCCGCCGAGCGGCGGCCATCGGGTCGACGCCCGCCGCGGCTTGGGCGATCGAGAGTGCGTACCAGCTCTCCCAGCTGCCACGGTCCAGGCGCACCGCCGGCGCATCTGGCCGACGGCTTCCCCGGGGCGGCCCTGGCGCAGGTCGCAGAAGCCGAGTAGCTCAAACGGTTCGGGGCGCATGTCCAGCCAGCCGATCGATGCGCGCGCCGCGGTGCTCGCGGTCGCGCAGTCGGGCGTCGAGGCATAGAGGGCGTTCTCCGCCTCGCCGAGGCGCTCTTGGAGCCGACGATCAGCACGGGCAGAACGACCCCGGCGACGCACAGCAGGCCAGAATTGCGCGACCGCGTGCCCCGGGCGTCCAGCTCGCTCGGCGACCCCTGATCCCGGACTTCGAGCCCGCCCATCACCTCGAGCCCCGTCGTCAACCCGCCTCCCCCCGCGAGCCCCAGCATCCGGCCTCCCTCGCCGGGCGAGCGTCCGCGCGGGCTCAGGGCGAGACCCGCGGCGGCGAAGAACGGGAGGGTGACGACGGGCATCTCCCAGTCCCAGTCAACGCCCGCGCGCACCGCCCACACCACGGCGCAGGCGAGCAAGCACGCCATACACGACCGCCGCGGACACCGGAGCGCGCGCGCGATGCCAGCCCACCAAGAATCACGCCCACGAGTACGACCAGCAACGCGAGGCCTGGCACGCCGAGCTCGGCCATCGCCTGCAAGATACAGGCTGTGGGCGTTGATCGTGTAGACGAAATGCGGGACGGCCGCGATCCCACAACGTCTGGTACGTCCCGCGCCGTAGCCGTGCAGCGGGGACGCGGTCGAACCCGTTCAACGCGACCCGCCACAGGTCGGTGCGCCCATCGTTGGACGGGTCGGTCAACCGCTGGCGCAGGTCGTGTGCGCCGCGGGTGGGGGCGCCGCCGATGAAGCGATTCCACTCGCTTGCGACCGCGTGGGGAGCGCCGAGCGCGATCGCCGAGCGCGACGACCGCGCAGAGCCCGCCCGCGATCGCAGCACGGCGCGTGGAGGCTTGCACGGCGGGGATCGGCGCCGGCGCGACTCGGTGCAGTCGAGGATCGAGCAGGTGCGAAGAGCAGACACAGGGCGCCGCTCGCGAACACGCACAGCCCGGCGACGAGCGCGACGTGGTGGCCTTGAGAGACGGCCGCGGGTGTGGTCGGGTCCACCGTGTCCAGCAGATTGGCCTTGTAGGCGACCACGAGCAGCAGGCCGTCGCCGGGACGTGGCGATCGCCGCCGCCGAGCAGACCGCGCGGGCGCGCGACGAGCACGTAGAGCGCCAAGCCGATCGCTCCGGCCGAGATCGCGCCGCGCGAGAAGGTGAAGAACAGCGTGGCCGCGAGCAGCGGAATCACGCCCGCCGCGAGAATCCGCCGCGAGCCGGCGTTCGGCAGGCGTGCGGAGAGGTGAAAGGCAAGCACGATGCCCAGCGCGGCGAGCAGCCCGAGCGTGTTCCAGTAGGTGACGGGGAAGCTCAGACGCTGATTGGACACGTCCGGCGCCGTGGCCACACGGCCGGCGCACCTCGTTGCTCAAGCCCGCCAGGCACACGACGCCGGAGCCCGCCGCAGGCCGCGCAGCAGCCAGCGCAGGTTCGCCTGGGTGGCGCCGCACCGTGCCGAGCAGGAGCAGACCAGCAGATACATCCAAGCCCTGTCGAACTCGATCAAGGCTCGGCCGCTCGCGTGCGACCACAGCGTCGAGGCCAATGTCATCCCGCATAGGCGCCCAAGGCCCCGACCGCCACGAGCGTGACTCGGCGCGATCCCCTCGAAGGGCCTGCGCGCCTGCAGGATCCTGACGAGCAGCACTTGGGCGAGCACGATCGCCACGACCGCGGGGGTGCCCGGGAAGTAGCCGCCCGCGTTGAAGCCGGTGAGACGATCAGCGCGCCGGGCAGCAGCATGAGCGCGGTGAGCGACAGCCGCTCGGCCCTCACCGCCGGCGCAGCTGTGGTGCCGGCAGTGCCGGCGCGCATGGCAAGCGTGTCGGCCATCCAGCTATTAGACCGGACGGGGTGGCTATAGGCGATAGATCATTCGGCCAGTGTCAAAACGGCGCGGCTCCCGCCAGCCCTTCAACGGGCCGAGCCCGGCCAGCCCCAAACGGCGCGACGTGCGCCGCCAGCCTCAAACGGCGCGGCGTGCGCCGCCAGCCTCAAACGGCGCGGCGTGCGTCGCCAGCCTCAAACGGCGCGGCGGCCGGCGAACGCCTTGCCGAGGGTGACCTCGTCGGCGTACTCGAGGTCCGAGCCCACCGGCAGGCCGCTGGCCAAGCGCGTGACCGTGACCTGTGGCGCGCGCGCGCGAAGCTCCTCGGCGATGTGCAGGGCGGTGGCTTCGCCGGTCGTGGTGGGGTTCGTCGCGAGCACAACCTCCCTGACGGCCATCGGCGCCTGTTCCCCGCTCGCGCGTTCCTCGCTCTCATCCGCGAGCGCTCACCCCCGTCGGCATGCCCGTTGGGCGCAACGCGAGCGAAGAGCTCTGCGACCTTTAAGGTCCTCGGGGTCGATGCCGTCGATCGGCGAGAGCGCGCCGCCGAGCACGTGGTAGACGCCGTGATACTCGTGCGTGCGCTCCATCGGGATCACGTCGCTGGGCTCCTCGACCACGCAGATCAGTCCGTGATCGCGGCGCGAGTCTTCGCAGATGCGACAGCGCGATGCGTCCGTCAGGTTGAAGCACACCTCACACAGCCCGATCTTCTCCTTCACCTCGCGAATCGCCTCCGCCAGCGCCGTCGCGTCCGGGGCGGAGGCACGCAGGATGTGGAAAGCCAGCCGCTGCGCGGTGCGGTTGCCGATGCCGGGCAGCTTCGACAGCTCGGTCACGAGCCGCTGCACCGGAGGCGCATAGGAGTCGCTCACAGCCCCGGTAGTCCCAGTCCGCCGAGGCCACCGCCCAGATCGAGGCCGCCGCCGGCGGCGCCGAGCTTGCGCGCGGCCAGCTCTTGCGCCGAGCGCAGTCCCTCGTTGACGGCCGCGAGCACCATGTCGGCGAGGATCTCCACATCATCCGGATCGACCGCGGCGGGATCGATGCTCACCGCCTTGACCTCGAGGTCGCCGCCGACGCGCACCGTCACCATGCCGCCGCCCGCCGAGGCCTCGACGACCTCGTTCTTCAGCTCCTCCTGCGCGGCCTCCATGTCCTGCTGCATCTTCTGCACCTGCTGCATCATCTGCTGCATGTTCGGCATGCGCGGCTGCTTGGGCATCTCACTCTCCTTTCTCGGGGCTCTGTGCAGGCGTGAGCGCGGGCTCGAGCGGGATCTCTTCGGCGTCGAGCTCGGCCTTCAACCGCTCCACCCATTCCTCCTCGGTATATACGGCGCCCGCTCGCGAGCCGGCGCCGTGCGCGTCGCCGAGCTGCTCGCGCAGCTCGTATGAGATCCGCCAGCGCCGGCCCGTCAGCCGGCTCAACGCGTCGGTTACGATCGCCCGGTTGGCCGGGCTTTCGGCCTTCTTCTTCAAGAACTGCGCGGTCGCGGCAAACGCCACGTCGAGGTCGTCTCCAGCCACCGCCACCGGCTGAGCTTCGGCGATCAGCGCGCCGATCAGCGCGTTCTCGGCGCGCACCAGGTCGACCACGCCAGGCCACAGGCGCGCGCAGCGACTCGATGTCCTGCGTGGCCATCGGCGCCGGGGCCGGCGCGAGCTCGCTCCGCGCGCTCGGTGCCGCGGGCTGCGTCGATGCGCTCGTGTCCGGTTGCGAGGCGACCTGTGCCTCCGTCACATGCTCGACGTCCACCACGGACCCGGCCGCCGGGACTTCGGGCGGCCCGTTCCTCGCCGGCGCGTCTGTCGCGATCGCGACTGCCACGGTCGCGCCCGGATCCGGCGCCGCGTGCGCGGTCACGGTCTCCGCGGCGGCTCGCCCCTCCCCCTCAACCGACCGCACGGACTTCTTCCCCGACGGGACCGTCGATCCGGCCGGGTTGCGCCTCCCGTTCGGCGGCCACTGCGGAGGTCGCGCCGCGATCGCGCTCCAACCGCTCGATCCGCGCGAGCAGCGCCTGGGTCGAGGCATCGACTTCGGGACGGGCCGCCTTCACGAGCGCGAGCTCCAGCCGCGTGCGCGGGTCCGCGCCCGCGCGCACACCCTCCATCGCGGCGCCGAGCAGCTCGAGCAGCGTCACCACGGTCGTGCGATCCACGCGCTCGGCCTGCGCCTGCAGGGCCGCATCCGCCTCGGGCGTGAGTGACAGCTCCTCCGGCACCTGGCCGAGGGTCTGCGTGACCAGCAGCTCGCGCGCCCGCACCTCCAGATCCGCCGCGAACGAGCCCGCGTCGCGCCCCTGCTCGGCACACTCCTCGAGCGTCTGCAGCGCCCTTCGGGCGTCCCCTGCGGCGACGGCGTCGACCGTCTCTTCCAGCAGCCGCGCATCCGCCACGCCCAGCACGGCCAGCACATCCTCGAGCGCGATCTGCGC
>CAWATE010000006.1:0-230766 GCA_963784875.1 uncultured Solirubrobacterales bacterium | reverse complement strand
CAGGTGGATGAAGATTGCTCCGTCGGTGGAGTCGCCAGGGGCGAGACGAACCTGAGTCAGCGTAATCGCCGAAGCTGCGGCCGCGGCTTTCAGCTTAGTGGATCCGCCGAATCCCAATGCGGTCTGGCGGCGCGCCTCATAGCCGTTGTTGGTGCGCATATTGGGGATTGCATAGAGCGCCCTCTCATAAGCCACGCTCAGCTTGATGACGTCATTGCTGGAGGCATGTTCCAGCATGAAGTTCACCACGGAATCGGCGGGGAGGGCGTTGACTGTTTCGGCAGTCCGCACGTATTCGAAATCTTCCGGTTTCACGGTCCAGGGCATAGTGGAACCGTTCGCGAGGGAAACCTGGACCAGCCCATAACCCGCGACCTGAGTGGGAAGATGGGTGACGATCACGGTCAAGACCGCGGCGGGTCAGGGTTTGATACTTCTCTCCGTTGGTTTCGTACTCGATGACCTGCGCGAATGCCGTTACCGCCAGCAGGGCGATTGAGGCCAGCGCGGTTGCGTGGTGACGTGATAGCACCACCCAGACAACTGGCGATGCGGGCGGTCTTTCGCGGAAATGGCATATGACAGTTAGCGCGAACGTGTACGCGTCAGCCCATCATCTTCTTGTAAGTATCGAGGCAGCGCTGCGCTGTTTCGAATTCGGAATAATCGCTGCCTTCCTGTTCGATCAGGAAATACTCCGCGCCGCCGGTTTTGACCGCGGCGGCCAGAGACCGCCTTCCACGGCACGGCGCCTTCGCCGAACAGAACGCGGTAGCCCTTTTCCTTGCTCCAGTCCTTCAGGTGCAGGATTGATGCGTCCGGGATTGGCGTTGATCCACGCCACCGGATCGGCGCCCATTTCGACGCAGGTGCCGACGTCGAACTGCATCATGAAGTCTTTTGGCGTGTTGGCGGCCAGCACTTCGATGGGCGCGCGGCCGTCCGTTCGGTGGGAACAAATTCGTACTGGTGATTGTGGTATCCGGCGCGCAAGCCGGCGGCGCGCAGAGTTTCCAGCGCGGGAGCCAGAGTTTCGACCGCCAGTTTCTTCCAGTCATCGGGATTTTTGGACTGAGATGGAACTCGCCAGCACCACAAATTTACCGCCGATCGCGTGGTTCAGATCGATCGTCTTCTGCAGATTCGCGGGCTGGAAGCTCGCGAGGGCGTTGTGCGTGGAATTACATTTGATGTAAGCTCGACCTGATCGCATATCGCAACGGCGACTACTTCTCCGACCCGGGCGCGTGGAGGACTACCGGCGAGCGAGTCGCCATGGCATGATCGCGGCAGAGCGTGTGCTCGTCCTCTCCGAGCACACGCGCCGGGAGCTGCTCGACGAAGAGCTGCTCCTCGGCGCGGAGCGAATCGCGGTGATACCACCTGGTCTCAACCATCGTTCCCACGAGTCGCCACACAGGCCGGCGGGGCTCAAGGAGCGCGCCGGGGACGAGGGGGAAGGCGCGCACGAGCAGCGGTTCCTGCTCTGCTTGGGCACTGACTACCACCACAAGAACAGGGTGTTCGCGCTGCGCATGCTCGCCGCGTTGCGCGAGCGTCACGGCTGGCGAGGGACGCTTGTGCTCGCGGGCACACACGTCCGGCACGGCTCCTCGCGGGAGACCGAGCGCGAGGAGCTGGATGCACACCCGGAGCTGCGCGAGGCCGTGATTGAGCTGGGAGCGGTCGGGGAGGGGAAAAGGAGTGGCTGATGCGACACGCCGACGCAGTCGTCTACCCGTCGACCTACGAGGGCTTCGGGCTCGTCCCATTCGAAGCCGCGCTGCACGGCGTCCCGTGCCTGTTCGCAGCCGTGTCCTCCCTGGCGGAGGGAGCGATGGGGCAGGCGGCGACGATCGTCCCCTGGGACCCGGCAGAGAGCGCAGCCGCGGCATCGACGCTGCTGGGCGATCCGCAGGCGCGCGCACAGCACGTGGAACTGCTCGCCAACGCCGCACGCGAGCTGACCTGGGATCGCACGGCTATGGCGATGGTGGACGTCTATCGCGAAGCCGCGCTCGCCCCTGCGCGTGATGCCACGACCCTGAGCCGCGACGCGGTCGCGCGCGAGCGTGCGTTGACCGCGGCCCACGCGGCCACGGTGCAAACGCTGATCGACGAACGCGAGCTGGTGCTCGGCGACTACACCGAGCTGATCGCCGAAGTCGGCCCGGCGCGCAGCCTCGTCGGCGCGCAGGGCGCCCTGCCCGAGGACCTGCAGCGCGGCCTGCTCGCGTTGAGCGCGCGGCCGGCGCTGAGCCGTCCGCTGTATGGCGGCCTGGCGCGGATGTACGCCATCGCGCGTACCCTCGGGCGCGCCTTGCGCGCACCGCTCCGTCGCGGAGATTGAGGGGTTCGTAAAAGACGCAGCGAGCTCCGGGCGCCGTTCGGAAGGCTCGAGATCGTGGTTCCGCGTGTCAGACCGACGGTTCCGACCGCCCGGCGGCTATACCCTGCATGACCGTGGAGTCCCGACAGACACCCATAAGCACACGCCCGGCGCTGGCGGCGCAGGGCGTGGACAAGCGCTTCAAGATCCCCGAGGAGCGCAGCCACACGCTCAAGGAGCGCGCGCTTCACCCGCTGCGCCGCACGCGCCACGAGGAGCTGCACGCGCTCAAGGACATCTCCTTCGCGGTCGAGCCGGGGGAGTTCTTCGGGATCGTCGGGCGCAACGGCAGCGGCAAGAGCACGCTGCTGAAGTGCCTGGCGGGGATCTACCGCGCGGACGCGGGCGGATCTGGTGCAACGGGCGCATGTCGACGTTCATCGAGCTCGGCGTCGGCTTCAACCCCGACCTCGCCGCGTACGACAACGTGGCGCTCAACGGGATCATGCTCGGGCTCTCCCCGCGCGAGGCGCGGGCGCGCTACGAGAGCGTGATCGAGTTCGCCGAGCTCGAGGAGTTCCAGGACCTGAAGCTGAAGAACTACTCCTCGGGCATGCACGTGCGCCTGGCGTTCTCGGTGGCGATCCAGGTCGACGCCGACATCCTGCTGATCGACGAGGTGCTCGCCGTCGGCGACGCCGCGTTTCAGCAGAAGTGCTTCGACGTGTTCAACCGCATGCGCGAGGAAGGACGCACGATCGTGTTCGTCACGCACGACATGGGCGCGGTCACGCGCTTCTGCCACCGCGCGATGCTGCTCGAGCGCGGGCGAGATCGTGACGATCGGCGATCCGCGCGACGTCGCCGACCGCTATCTGGAGATCGCCTTCGGCCGCGCGGTCGGCTACGAGGACCCGGACGTCGGCAGCGCGCGCATGGGCGACGGCGACGCCCGCGTGAGCGAGGTGTGGCTCGGCGACGACCGCTCCGAACACCGCGACGGTGGCGCCGCAGTCGGAGCCGCTGACGCTGAAGGCGCTCGTCGAGTTCAACGCCGACGTGCACGATCCGGCGGTCAGCCTGACGCTGCTCAACGAGCACCGCCAGCCGGTGGTCGTGGCGACCACCGCCCAGGACCACGAGCAGACCGGCGGCTTTCAGGCGGGCGAGCGGGCGATCTTCGCGTTCTCCTTTCACAACATGCTCGCGCCCGGCCGCTACCACACGATCGATCACGATCAGCCACCGCGGCGAGGGCCTGGACGTGATCGACCGCTTCGTCGGCGGGCTGTCGTTCGTCGTCTCCGGCGCGGTGCGCGAGCGGCGGCATGGTCGAGATCCCGGTCGCAGACCGAGGTCACGCGCGGGGCCTCTCGGACGCGCGACCGAGGTGCGCGCGCGACCGTCGGGGCCGTCAGCTGAGCACGCCCGCGATCACGGAGCCGCTCGGCGCAGCCGATCCGCGGGCCGCGCGCGCTGGACGACAGCTGGCCGCGCTTCTGGCAGCTCGCCTACAACATCGCGCGCAGCGAGTTCAAGCTGAAGTTCTTCGGCTCGGCGCTCGGCTACCTGTGGCAGGTGATGCGGCCGCTGCTGCTGTTCGGCGTGCTCTACGTGTTCTTCGTGGTCATCTTCCACGTCGACAAGGCGACAGGCCCGGCCGGCACATTTCTACGGCGCGCAGCTGCTCGGCTCGATCGTGCTGTTCACGTTCTTCGGCGAAGCGACCAGCGGCGCCGTGCGCAGCGTCGTCGACCGCGAGAACCTCGTGCGCAAGATCCAGTTCCCGCGGCTGGCGATCCCGATCTCGGTCGTGCTGCTCGGCGATTTCAACCTCGGCCTGAACCTGGTCGTGGTGATGATCTTCGCCGTCGCCTCAGGCGTGCGGCCGATGCTCAGCTGGCTCGAGCTGCCGCTGATCATCCTGATGCTGACGGTGCTCGCACGGGCGTCGCGATGCTGCTGTCGGCGCTGTTCGTGCGCTTCCGCGACATCTCAGCCGATCTGGGAAGTGCTCTGCCAGATCCTGTTCTACTCCTCGCCGGTGATCATCCCGGTCGAAGCAGTGCGGAAAAGCTCGCCCACGGCTCGCTCGATCACATCCTCTACCACGTCTACACGCTCAACCCGCTAGTGGCGATCTTCCAGCAGTTCCGCCACGCGATGATCAACCGCGCGACGCTCAGCGCCGGCCAGGTCGATGGGCAGCTGGGCGGCGCTGCTCGAGCCGCTGGCGCTCGTCGCGGTGCATCTTCGCGGTCGGCTTCTGGGTGTTCAACCGCGCCGCGCCGCACATCGCCGAGGACCTCTAGGGAGCGTCACGCGCCGGCGGCGGCGCCCCCGGCACCGCGCCGTCGACGGCTCGATCCGCCGCGGACGCGCCACCCTCTGGAAGAACGCCTCGAGCGCGTCGATCCGTCGCTCCCACGCGTAATCGCTCGCCGTCGCGATCCCGGCGGCGCCGAGGCTCGCGCGCAGCTCCGGATCTGCGAGCAGGCGCGCGATCGCCGCGCTGACCGCGGCGCGACTCGGGTCGGGCATCAGGCAGTTGACGCCGTCGACGCAGAAGTCGCGGTTGCCGTGCGCGTCGGTGCAGACGACCGCACCGCCCGTGGCCATCGCCTCGAGCGGCGGCAGCGCGAAGCCCTCGTGGGTGGAGGTCTGCACGAACACTGTCGCCTCGCTGAACAGCTCGCCCACCCGCTCGTCGCCGGGCGCCTCGACGTAGCGCACGCCCGGCTCGACGGCCAGCTCGGGCTCGATCCCGAACAGGCACAGCTCGGGGCGCGGCGCGCGGCAGCGCCCGCCAGGCGGCGAGCGTGAGCGGCAGGTTCTTCAGCGGGTTGGAGCGCCCCAGCGCGAGCACCATGTCCTCGCGGCGCGCGACGTCCGCGCGCGGGCGGAAGGTCTCGAGGTCGATCCCGGGCGGGATCAGCTCGGCGTCGAGCCCGAGCTCGCGCAGCCGCTCCAGGTTCCACGAGGAGATCGTCATGTAGCGGAACTCGGGACGGTAGGAGTCGAGCACGGCGTGGCGCGCGCGCTCGTGGTCGGGGTAGTAGGAGGTCTCGATGTCCTGCACGAAGTAGACGGGGATGCCGCGGGGGATGCTCGCGCGCCAGACCGGCACGGCGGTCATCCACCAGGTGGCGACCTTGATCGCGTCGACCTCGCGCGAGCGCGAGCGCGAGCTCGTCGTAGTCGGCGAAGGAGCGCACGGGCGCGCGCAGCGGGAACCACTCGGGCGGATCGCCGAGCGTGTACAGCGCGACGTCGTGCCCGCGGGCGAGCAGCCGGTTGAGGTGCTCGAAGATGTCGCGGTGCCCGCCGCCGACGCCGGTGTCCTCGGTCACGTAGACGATCCGCAGCGTGCGCCCTCGCCGGCGTCGCGCACGTCGCGCGCGTCGAAGAACTCCGACCAGCGCTCCCAGAACAGCCGCTGGGAGGCCCGCTCGCGCTCGCCGACCTCCATGCCGCGCGTGACCGACTCGTGGTGCACGAGCTGCGCGCTCGGGAAGTACAGCACGCGAAAGCCCGCCTGCCACGCGCGCAGACACCAGTCGACGTCCTCGTAGGCCATCGCGTAGCGCTCGTCGAGCAGGCCGACGCGCTCGATCACCTCGCGCCGCACGTACATGCACGCGCCGGTGATCGCCAGCGCGGGGCTGGCCTGGCAGGCCGGGCCCCAGGTCGCGGGCTTGCCGCGGTAGCGGTGGTCGAACCACTCGGGCCGGTCGCGGTTGCGCACGGTGCCGCCGAACTGGATGCGCCCGTCGGGGTACTGCAGCTGCGCGCCGACGATGCCGCCGTCGTCGTAGCGGTAGGCGGCGTACTGCAGGCACTCGAGCCAGTTCGGGAGCGCCTCGATGTCGGAGTTCAGCACGACGACGTCGCGCCCTGAGTCGGTCGCGCGCAGCCCGCGGTTGACGTTCGCGGCGAAGCCCGCGTTGCGCTCCCCCTCGATCAGCACCTCGATCCCGTCGATCCGCCGCAGCGCGGCCAGGTGCTCGGGGCCGCTGCAGTCGTCGGCGACGATCACGCGCGCCATCCCGCGCGGGACCGTCTTTCCGAGCGAGCGCACGAGCGCGCGCACGTGCTCGGCGTCGCGATAGCTCGGGATCACGATGTCGACCGGCACGGCCATGCTCGCGATGCCAGATCTTCGCGCGACGCACTTCCTGCTCGCGCGCGTGCGTGCGCAGCCGCATACGCCGCTCGAGCGGCGTGAAGCGCAGCGGGAAGGTGAGCGCGCGGAACAGGATCGTGCGCAGGCCGAAGTTGGTGTAGGTCAGGTAGATCCGCCGTGGCAGGTTCGAGAAGGCGCCCTGCGGCCGTCCCTCCAGTGGGTTGTCGCTCATCGCGTCGCTCGTCTGGATTGCTCATCGTCTGTCGCTCACGGAACACTCGTCATTGGCTCACCGGACACTCGCTCATCACGGCCGCTCCGCCGCATCCTCGCTCATCGCCGCAAGGCGGGGTCGCTCGACGGAGCCTGCTCGTCGTCGAGGCCCAGCGGCACGAAGGTTGCGCGGCCCTCCAGCGACAGCCGGCGGCGCACCCCCGGCGACAGGCGGTCGGCGCGCGAGCCCAGCAGCGCGCCCGCCAGACGCAGCGCCTGATGGCAGCCGACGGTCGCGAGCGTCGCGCTGCGTTGCGCGGGGCGACATGCCTTCGCGCAACGCCTCGCGTCGCGCCTGGCCGAGCGCGCCACGCAGCTGCCCGGCCACGCGCATCGGCGAGGCTGGCTCGCGCCAGCCGTAGACCTCGCGCAACCCCCGCCACTCGTCGAAGCAGCGGCGCAGCTGCTCGCCGGTGGTGTAGTCGTGGGAGTGCAGCACCGCTGCGCATCCGGAACGAACGCCTTGGCGTAGCCGCCGCGCAGCATGTCGATCGCGAGCACGCGATCCTCGGCGTAGGGCACCTCGCGAAAGGGCACGGCGGACCACGCAGCGCGAGCTATGCAGGCGTTGGCGTCGGTGAAGAAGCCCCGCGCGCCGAGCAGCTCGAGCACGGGCAGCGCGCGCTCCTGCGCGCCCAGGCGCTCCACGCGCGGACGCCCATCGGGGGAGAGCGAGGAGAACCAGCGTTCGAGCTCCCAGCGCACGGCCGGCGAGCGCATCGGGACGGGAACGATACGGTCCGTAGACGATGCTGACGTCCGGCGCGAGCCGAAAGCCGGCGAGCAGCCGCTCCAGCCAGTGCTCGTCGGCGGGCTCTGCGTCCTGGGTGAGCAGCGCGACGTGATCGCCTTCTGCCTCCCTCAGCAGCAGGTTGCGCGTCCCGCCGTGGCTGAACTCGCGCGGCGGTATCTCGATCACTCGCGCGCCGTGCTCGCGCGCGCGCGCGAGTGAGCCGTCGCGGGAGCCCGAGTCGCAGACGAGCAGCTCGTGCGACACGGTCTGGCGCGCGAGCGCGGCGAGCGTGCGCGCGAGCAGCTCGCCGCCGTCGCGCACCGGGATCGCGACCGTCATGCCCCGACCGCGCGCGGACCCGGCGACAGGCTTGCGGGCATCGGGCGCGACTCCCTCGCTCGCTCGCGGCCGTCGATCGCCCGCGGAACCGGCGTCGCTCATGCGTAGTAGCGGGCGATCGTGATCGCCTGGGAGAACAGGTCGTGGCCGATCGCGATCATCACGATCGCCGCGCCGATCGCCGGTCCGAAGCGCCGCCCACCGACGCGCACGGCAAGCGCCACGACCGCCGCGTACAGGCACAGCAGCGGCAGCAGGTAGCGGGCCTGCTCGAACACGTTCCCGGTGAGGATCGCTTCGCGGTAGGACGCGACGCCGATCTCGACGCACAGCCCGACGAGCGCCAGCACATATACGGAAAGCTCTCCCAGTCGGCCGGCCAGCACACAGCGGCGGCGCACCAGCTCGACGACGGCCAGCAGGCAGACAAGCCCCATCACGCCGCCCGCCGCGTTGTACACCCAGCCCGGAAATGTGTAGTCGAGCCAGCCGAACCGGCCGACGAAGCCCTTCAACCACGTGTGCGCGAACGGCAGGTAGCTGAACTGCCTGTGCATGCCCGGCAGTGGCGGCAGGAACAGCTGCCAGATGTGGCTGAGCTCGCCTCCGAAGCTGAAGTGCTGCCCGGTCGGGCTGACCGACGAGACGGAGCCGATCGCGGGGACCGAGCCCCGTTTCCAGACCCAGCGGTTGAGGATCAGGTAGATGAGCACCGGTGCCGCGATCAGCCCAGCGCCCCAGGCTGCGCCGCGCAGCGCGCGGGCGCGCTCGCCTACGTGCACACCCGCGCTCTTCCCGTCCTCTCCCCTGGCACTCCCCCCGTCCCGTCCCCCGGCGCTCTCCACGTCCCGTCCGTGCCCGACGTCTCGCGCGCGCCCGTCTCGCCCCTGTCCGGCGTCCCGCCCGCGCCCGTTTCGCTGCGGTGACCACCCGCGCCACAGTCCCAGCGCCAGCGCGAGTGCGACCGCAGGGAGGAAGCCGAGCAGCGTGAACTTCGTCACGAGCCCGGCCCCCAGGAACGCTCCGATCCACGCTCCGCTAGCCGGCGTGAGGCCGCGACGGAACATCCGCGCCACCCCCCACAGCGTTCCGGCCGCGGTCAGGTAGATCAGGTTGTCGCTGTTGACCCCGCCCGACATGAAGCCGAACAGGGGTTGAAAGGCGACCGTCAGCGCGCCCGCGCTCCACGCCCAGCGGCGGCCGGGCAGGAGCTCCATCAGGAACAGGTAGACGAGCAGCACGGTCACGGCGCCCATCAGCGCCGACAGCACGCGCATCAGCGCGAGCCGGTCGAGCACGCTGCCGCTCGCGCCGAGCTTGTACGGGATCGCCTCCAGCGCGTAGTACAGCGGCGGGTTGTTCGTCGCCGTGAGCGCGTCGCCGTCGCCGCTCGTGGACAGCGGCGCGCGCGCCACCGCTTCGATCGCGTCCTGTTGCAACGCCGAGAACGGCGCCGGGTTGTGCGGCTCGCCGACCATTTCGTAGAAGCGGATCGTCGCGAGCGTGTCGTCCTCGGCGGGGGACAGCGGGCCGGCGGCCGGGCCCGGATGTGGCAACGTGCCGCGTTCGGCCACCTGCGCGACATACGCGTAGTGCGCGTTCTCGTCCGGCACCTCGAACGGCGGCACGATCAGCGACCAGGCGAGGCCGTTGGCGAGCGCGACGACCGCGCACAGCCACGCCGCTTTCGGCACGCGCCGGACCAGATCCCTCACGCCTGCGCCCCCTCGCGCATGATCGTGCGCAGCGCGAGGCCTATAGCGAGCAACATCAGCGCGAGCGCGCCCGCCCACGCCCAGTGGCGCACCAGGCCGGACTTGGCGAGTGTCGAGCGATACACGGCGGTCGGCAGCAGCTGCAACCACGATTCGCTGCCCGGCCGCATGTACTCGTAGAGCACCTGCGCGTTCTGAATCGTCTTTCCGGCCACCTGCATCGTGTGGAACGCATCCCCGCTGTCGCCGGCCACCGCGACGCGCGCGGGCCCGTCGTCGCGCAGGCAGGCGGTCGCTTCGGTGCTCGCCGCGTGCACGTGCGCGACGGGGATTTCCACCACACCCTGGCGCCAGCCGGGCGCGAGGCCGCCCCCGGTGAGCCCTTCGCCGTGCGGCCCGGTCAGGCTCACGCTCAGCCGCGGTCCCGGCTTGCCGTAGGTGCCGATCGTCGTTCGCACCGCGGCGGTGTCGGCGGGCAGCAGCTCATGGGCCTGGCAGGTCTGCTGACCGGGCTTCAGCACCGCGGCGAAGTTCGCGTTCGGAGTGTAGTCGGTGCCGGAGCGGCGCGGCTCTGAGTGGGTGAGCAGGACCGCGAACGCCACGGCGATGGCCAGCAGCCCGCAGGCGAGGACCGACCGCACCGCCATCACGATCAGCCGCGGCGCAGGCCGAGGATCGACAGGAGGAAGGAGGAGAAGAAGATCTGAATCCCGACGATCAAAAGCGCGGCGGCGAGCAGCGCGAGCTGCTCGTAGGAGAGCTGGCCGAAGCCGTTTGAGATCCACGTGACGAGCACGATCGCGCCCATCACCACGCCGGCGAGCATGAACGCGCCGCCCAACAGCAGGCCGTGCTCGAGGCGAAAGCGCGCGCGCATGCGATCGAACCACGGGTCGCGCTCGCCCATGAAATAGGTGCCGTACGCGTGCGCGCACAGCCCGAGCGCGAGCACCTGGGTGCCGACGATCGTGAGCAGCGCACCGCCGATCAGCGCATGCAGCCCCCAGGCGCGCCCGAAGAAGTCGAGGCCCCCCGCGACCATCACCATCAGCACGAGACCGACGCCCGACATGATCAGGCCGGGCACGATGAACAGGTGGTTGGGGGAGTGAACCAGCAGGAAGCGCAGGTGGCGCCAGCCGTCGCGGAAGCTCGACAGCTTGGACTCGCCCCCGCGCGGGTGGTACTCGATCGGGAACTCGGCGATCCGCAGGTTCTCCTTCGAGGCGCGGATCACCATCTCTGAAGCGAACTCCATCCCGGTCGTGCGCAGGTCCAGACGCGCCAGCACGTCGCGCCGCAGCGCGCGCATGCCACAGTGCGCGTCGTTGACGCCGGTGCGAAAGAACAGGTTGAGCAGGCCGGACAGCAGCGGGTTGCCGACGTAGCGGTGCAGCCACGGCATCGCGCCGGGCTGGATGTTGTCCATGCGATCGCCGATCGCCATCTCAGCGCCGCCTTCGAGCGCGGCGACGAACCGGGGGATGTCGTCGAAGTCGTAGGTCAGGTCGGCGTCGGCCATCACGATGTAGCGCCCGCGCGACGCCTCGAAGCCGGCCAGGTAGGCGCTTCCATAGCCGCGCCGCGGCTCCACGACGACGCGTGCGCCGGCGCGCGCGGCCAGGCGGGCGGAGTCGTCTTCGGAGGCGTTGTCGGCGACCACCACCTCGCCGTCGGCGCCCATCCGCGCGAGCGCCGCGCGCGCGGCGGTCACACACCGCTCGATGTTCTGCGCCTCGTTCAAACAGGGGATCACGACCGACACGAGCGGGGCGTCCGCGCCCGCGACGTCGGGCGCCGGGGGAGTGCTTGTCTGGGCGAGTGTGCTCATCGACTGTCGCTCCTGCGGGGCCACACCGTGGCGGCGGGCAGAGCGAGCTATCCGGTTATAACGCGCACCTAGGCGGAAAGTGGCGGTGTACCACGATCGATGCTATCGGAGGCGGCTACTGATCGATCAGCGTCGATCGCACGAGCGGCAGTGAGGCCAGCTGCTCGTCTGCTGTGACGAGCGTGAAGTCGTGCGCCAACGCGGTCGCGGCGATCCAAAGATCGTTGCTGGGTCGTCGGCCAGTGCTGGCGCGCAACTCGCCGTAGTGGGCCGCGACATGACGGTCGATGGGCAGCGCCGGCGCTTCGGCGAGCACCGCTGCCAGCAGCGCTACGCGACGAGCGCGCACACCCTCATCTCGTGCGATCAGTACCCCAGCCTCGAGCTCGCCTACCGTCACCACGCTCACGGCCCAGCTGTCGGCTATCCCCCCTATGCCGCGGGCGCCCGCGAGGACACTGGTGTCGATCAGGCTGCCCACGGATCGCGTGCTGCTTCTCGATCCTCTTGACGCATGCGGCGCAGATCCTCGGCGAAGCCGGGGTCCGGCGGGTTCTCGGCGAGAATCGCCGCTAGGCGATCCGGAGCCGCCAGCGCGCGCGCGCCTGGCAGTGGACCAAGCTCGGCGACGGGCCGTCCTGCCACCGTCACCGTGAAGCGCTCTCCCCGTTCGGCGCGGCGCAGTACACCAGCGATGTCGTTTCGTAGCTTGCCCTGGGGGATGGTAGACACGACCTAAATCGTAGCAGAACTGCTACGCGCTCGGCGGGCCTGCTCGAGCATCAAGAAAAAGGACCAGTTGCTCGTCCGGCCCGCTCGGTGGCCGGCGACACAGGCCCGGCTGCGGGAATCGCGCGAGCTTGCCTCCCCAGAAAACCGTCCGATATCAGGCATGCTTGTGCACATGCGCGTGTGCGTCGTCTACGACTGCCTCTTCCCCCACACGGTCGGCGGCGCCGAGCGCTGGTATCGCGACCTCGCCGAGCGGCTGGCGGCGGACGGGCACGAGGTCACCTATCTGACGCTGCGCCAGTGGGACCGACGCGGGCCGGGCGCTGACATCGACGCGCGCGTGCGGGTCGCGACCGCCGGGCCGCGCATGGCGCTGTACACGGCCGGCGGGCGGCGGCGGATCCTGCCGCCGCTCGTGTTCGGCGCCGGGGTGCTGCTGCACCTGCTGCGCCACGGCCGCCGCTACGACGTGGTGCACACGTGCGCGTTCCCCTACTTCTCGCTGCTCGCCGCCGCGCTGCTCGCGCCGCTGCGCGGGTATCAGCTGATCGTCGACTGGTTCGAGATATGGAGCCGCTCCTACTGGCGCGACTACCTCGGCGGCGCCGGGGGGCGCGTGGGCGAGCTCGTGCAGCATCTTTGCGCGCGCGCGCGACAGCGTGCGTTCTGCTTCTCCGAGCTGCACGCGCAGCGGTTGCGCGAAGCGGGGCTGCGCGGCGAAGTGATCGTCCTGCGCGGCCTCTTCACGGGCGCGCGCGAGCCGCTCGCCGCGCGACCCGCCGATCCGGTCGTGCTGTTCGCAGGACGGCTGATCCCCGAGAAGCAGGTCACGCTCGCGGTCGCCGCAGTCGCCCTGGCAGCGCGGCGGATCGAAGGGCTACGCGCGGTGTTCTTCGGCGACGGCCCCGAGCGCGCGGCCCTGGACCGGGCGATCGCCGAGCACGGGCTGCAGGACGTCGTCACGGCACCCGGCTTCGTCCCGACGGAGATGGTCGAGACGGAGATGCGCCGCGCGCTGTGCGTGCTCGCGCCCTCGCGCCGCGAGGGCTACGGCCTGGTCGTCGTCGAGGCGGCCGCGCGCGCCACCCCGAGCGTGGTGGTCGCGGGCGAGGACAACGCGGCGACCGAGCTGATCGAGGAGAGCGTCAACGGGACGATCGCACCGCGCGCGGACCCGCAGGACGTGGCCGACGCGATCGTGCGCGTGCACGAGCGCGGGCTTCCGCTGCGCGAGAGCACCGCGCGCTGGTATGCGCAGCACGCCGACGAGCTATCGCTCGAGCACTCCCTGCAGACCGTGCTGGAAAGCTACCCGGAGCGCAGAAAGAAGGATCGCGGGAGTGGCACCCGGGCGTAGCTGTCGAAGTCAGGTGGGCGGCGTTTGAGAGCTGTGCGCGAGCGGTTTGAAGGTAATGGCCGACCGTTTCAGCCCGACTTGCTTGAGTGCCAGGGGCGCGCAGTCTTCCTCGAGATCGACAACCGCCTCGCGCTCCGTCGCGGGAAGCGGCTTGCGGCGCACCGACAGGCTGGCGACGCGATACCCAAGCAGGCGCTGCCAGTACTGAAGCGCCGGCTCGAGCAGCGGCGCCATCGGCCCGTCGACGACGAGATAGCGGGCCTTCGCTCCCACGAGCGCCTCCACAAGGTCGGTGTGCAGGAGATAGCGACTGACGTGGTCGGTCGAGACGAGTCCCTTCAACAGCGCCCACTCGCGGTCGACCGTCACCTGTGCGACCGCCACCGGCTCACCGCTCGGAGCGAACGCCGCCCTCCAGTGATCTCCCGGCAGCAGGAATAGATCGTCGTGCCACTCCAACATGCCGGGCACCACCTGGCCCGCCACCCTGCGCCGCTCCTCGAGGCCGTCGAGCGACCGGCAGACGATTCCGGCGGCGCGTGCCTTGCGCATGCTCGTCCGAACCGCCTGCCGTGAGCGGCCACGCAGATACGCACCACGGTCCTGGGGCAACGTAAGCACGCCCTGTGCCAGGCGCGAGTGGCGGATGCCCCAGATGCGGTCGCCGAAGTGATGGCGCAACCGCTCGCCCGCCGGTGAGTCGGTCAGCGAGACCGAGAGCTTGGGCAGGCCCGCCAACAGCATCGCAGTCGCCTTTAGCCCGGGCAGCAGCGATACAGGCAGCGAGCGACCATGTGCGTCGGCGTTCGGCACGACCTTTCGCAGGAACAGCGAGGCGGTGGCGAAATTCCCACCGCCGTACTGAAGCGAATCCATCATGTTCGACCTCGACAGGACCCCACCCTCATTTCATCCTCAGCGAGTCATACAGGCGCCGCCCGCAACGGCAGGCATGCCCATGAGACCCCAGGATGACGCATTCAGGCGATGGATGCCGGCCCCGGTCGGTGACTGTTCAGGTTCTTGTCAGAACGGATTCGAGCCGCAGGGTCGGGCCCACCACGGCCGAGCGCGCGGCCGTAGCTTTCGAGCGTCAGCCGCGCGGTTCGCTGCCAGGTGAACTCGCGCACGCGCTCGCGCCCGCGCGCGACCAGGCCGGCGGCGAATAGGGGATCGTCCAGCAGCCGTTTCAGCGCGGAGGCGAGCGCGACAGTGTCATGCGGGTCGAACAGCAGCGCCGCGTCGCCCGCGACCTCCGGCAGCGAGGCGGCATCCGCGCACGCGACCGGCACACCGCGCGCCATCGCCTCGAGGATCGGCAGGCCGAAGCCCTCGTACAGCGAGGGGAACACGAACGCGTCGGCGAGCCCCCACAGCGTCTCCAGTTCCGCATCGGAAACCCAAGCGAGGAAACGCACGTCGCCGTCCACGCCGCGCATGCGTGCGCGCATGCGCAGGTCCTGCTCGTGCGCGGTCGGATAGCCGGGGAGCACGAGCACCGGCCGCTCCTCGGCGGGCAGCTTTGCGAGCGCGTCGATCAGCGCGGTCAGGTTCTTGTGCGGGCGCTTGGCCGAGAGGCTGAGCACTACGCGACGCTCGCCGAGGCCGTGGCGGGCGCGCACCTCCTCCGGCGGCAACGGCTGCTCGCGGCGCGGGGCGCCGAGGCCGAGCGGCACGACGTCGATCCGCTCGGGCGCGAGGCCGACGAGCTCAACCAGGTCCGCACGCGTGCTCAGTGAGTCGGCGATCACGCGATCCGAGCGCCGCGCCGCGGCGGGCACGAGCGCTTTCATGCCGAGATCGCGAACGCCGGCATGGGCTTCGGGAAAGCGGGCGTAGATCAGGTCGTGCACGGTGACGACCCGACGAAAGCGCCCCCTCAACGGGGCCGTCGACGCGAGGCTGTGCACGAGATCGACGCGTGCGCGCGCGGCCAGCCACGGCAGCAGCGCCTGCTCGCCTAGCACCCATTGCACGCGATTGCGCGCGTTCACGGGCACGGTCACCGCGGCGGCCATCTCGCCCCACGGCGCCCCGGTGCTCAGCGCCGCGGCCTCGCGGTTGACGAACATGGTGAAGCGCATCTCGGCGGGCGCCTCGGCGAGCAGCGCTCCGATCAGCTCGCGCGCGGCGATCTCCATTCCGCCGGTCTCGCCGGGGACGAGGAAGATCAGGTTCAGGCCGATATGCGGCGCGCGGGCGTCTGGCTGCGGGTGGGCGCCCGAGGAGCGGGCGGTGGGCAGGCGTGCGCGGGTCGGCGCGGAACCGTTCGGCGCGCGGGACTTCAACGGCCGGTGTGGCCGTTGAGCGAGCCGTTGTGCGAGTCGACGTGCAGCTGCTCGTCGCCACCGACCGCCGCCAGGCCCGGATCAAGCGCGCGCCTGTAGCTGTCGAGCGTGCACTCGGCGGTGCGCCGCCAGCTGAACTGCGCGCAATGCCGGAACCCACTTTCCACCAGCTGCTCGGCGAGCTCCTCGTCGGACAGCAGCCGCTTGATCTGGTGGGCCATCTCCCACGTGTCGAACGGGTCGAACAGCAGCGCCGCGTCGCCGGCGACCTCCGGCAGCGAGGAGGCGTCCGCGCACGCGACCGGCACGCCGCGCGTCATCGCCTCGAGGATCGGCAGGGGGAAGCTTTCCTGAAAGGACGGCAGCACGAAGCAGCCGGCCGCGGCGTACAACGCCTCGAGATCCGCCTCGTCCACCCCGGTGGGGAAAGCGACGTCGTCGGCAACGCCGGCCTCCAGGGCGACCTCACGCAGCTCCTGCTCATAAGGGGTGGGCGAGCCGGGCAGCACCAGCAGCGGCCGCCGGCCCGTCAGCTCCTGCTCGGGGACGTGGGACATCGCACGGATCAGGCCGTCGAGGTTCTTCTGCCGGCGCCTGGCCGCCACACACAGCACGAGCGGGCCCTCGCGCAGCCCCAGCCGCGCGCGCATCTCGCCATCCTCGGAGCGAGGGCGCCCGTGGATGCTGGGTACGACGCCGAGCGGGGTCACGTCGAGCTTCTCGAACGAGATCCGAAGCGTTCTCGAGACGTACTCGGCGGCGGCCTCGGAGATCGCGATCACTCGGCTGGAGGAGCGCGCGCAGAGCGGCACGAGCGCGCGCATCGCCACCCGCGCGCGCGCGTCCATCGCCGCGGGATGGCGCATCCAGTCGCTGTCGAGGATCGTCACGACGCTCGCCACCCCGGGGGTGACTAACGGCGCGAGGCTCGCGAGCCCGTGCACGACGTCGAGCCGGCGGCAGCGCGCCGACAGGCCGATGCCGACAAGCTCGTGCCACAAGTGCCACGGCGAGCCGACGCCGGGGACCGGCAGGCGCATCCAGCGCACCTCCCCCGCCCACGGCTCGCGCAGCACGTCCTGCGGCGCGGTCGACCCCAACCACGCGGTGATCTCGATCCCCGGCTCGGCCTCGATCAGCGCGGGGATCAGCTCGCGCGCATAGCGCCCAGGCTCTTGGAAGTTCGCGGACTCGCCGCCGCTCTCGACCAAGTGGGCGAGGTCGAGACCCACACGCAGAGGACGGCTCATTCGATCTGGTTTCGCATCGCTCAGCGGTTGGAACGCAAGGTGGAGAGCTCCATCTCAGCTCAAGTGTAGATCCAGCGGCACTCGACACACGTTGCGTGCCTGGGACTAGCCTTACGCGGGCATGAGCAACCCCCCGACATTGACCATCGGCATCGACGCCCGGGCCGTTACCGAGGTACCCGCCGGACGTGGCCGGGTAGTACGCGAGCTGCTGCACGAGCTCGCCAAGCGCGCGGACGACCGCCACCGCTACATCCTCTATGCACGACGCAGGTGGGACGATGAGGCGCTCGACGAGCGCTTCCTCCAGCGGACGATCCGCGCGCGCGACCCCTGGTGGCATCTGTTGGCCGCGCGCGCCGCAAACGGCCAGTGCGACGTATTCCTTTCCTCGAATTCCTATCTGACTGCATCGCTCTTGCGCATCCCCTGCGTGCCGATCGTCTACGACCTGGTGGCCTTCGAGCCCGCGATGCGCCCCAACCGGCGCTCGGCGATCGTCGAGCGTGCCACCCTGGGACCGGCCGTGCGACGTTCGGCGGCGTTTATCGCGATCTCGCAGGCCACCGCCGACGCACTGGCCCTGCGCCAACCCCGCGCGGCGAGGCGAACGACGGTCGCGCTGCTCGGGGTCGCGCCGGCACTCGACGCGGAACTCGATCCCGCAGACGCCGCGGAGCTGCCCTCCTCGGGCTTTGTGCTCGCAGTGGGAACACTCGAGCCGCGCAAGAACCTCCCACGCCTGATCGGCGCATACAGCCGGCTGCCTGAGGAGCTTCAGCACCGCCATCCGCTCGTCGTCGTGGGCGCAGCGGGCTGGGAGACGGGTGAGACGCTGGACGCCCTGGGCTCGCTGGGCTCGCGCTGCACAAAGCTTGGATATGTATCCGATGCCGTGCTTGCGGAGCTCTATCGCCGTTGCGCGGTATTCTGCTATCCATCGCTCGGGGAGGGCTTCGGGCTGCCGGTGCTGGAGGCGATGGCAGCCGGCGCGGCCGTGCTCACCTCGAACGTCTCCTCGCTGCCGGAGGTTGGCGGCGAGGCGGTCGCCTACGCGGACCCGATGCGGGTCGACGACATCGCCGCCCAGCTGCAATCGCTGCTGCGCGACGAGCCACGGCGCGCCGTGCTGGCCAAGCTCGCCCGGGCACGCGCCGGCGAGTTCTCCTGGACGCGATTCGTCGAGCTGGTGCTGGGCACCCTGGATCAGGCGGCCGGTCGTGGCTGAACCGCTGGTCAGCGTCGGGATACCGACATACAACCGTGCCACCAAGCTCACACGGGCCGTCGAGTCGGTGCTCGCCCAGACGCATCGCAACCTCGAGCTCGTGATCTCCGACAACGCATCCACCGACACCACCGAAGCGGTCGGTCGAGCGTTTTGTGAGGAAGACTCGCGGGTGAGATATCTGCGCTCGCCTGTCAACCGCGGGCCAACAGCGAACTTCAACACCCTGTTCGGTGAGCTGCGCGGCGACTATCTGATGCTGCTCTCCGACGACGACTGGCTCGATGAGGGCTATGTAGCGAGCTGTCTGGACGAGCTGAACCGGCGCACCAGTCACGTGCTGGCCTGCGGGATCGCTCACTATGTTCGCGACGGCGCCGTGGTCAGGGAGGGAGTCGACATGCAGCTCGAGGACGACTCACCGAACCGACGCGTGCTCACCTACCTGCGTGAGGTCGACGAGAACGGCGTCTTCTACGGCCTCATGCCTAAGGCGGTGTTGCAGCGTGCAGCGCCACTGCGCAACGTGCTCGGCAACGATTGGCTGCTCGCCGCCGCGATCGCCGCCCAGGGCAGGGTCGCGACGATCCGCACCACCGCCATCAATCGCGAGCTGGACGGCACGAGCGCCGACTTTGCCAAGCTCGCGGCGACCCTCGACCTGCCCCCCTGGCAGGCGCGAATCCCGCACCTCGTAATCGCCGGCGAGGTGCTCAAGGACATCGGCTGGCGAGCGCCTGCCTACAGCGATCTGCCCAACCTTGCCCGGGTGAGGCTTGCGCTCACTGCCCCCGTCGCCGCGATCCGCTGGCGATCGCTCGCATGGCATCTGACGATGCCCACCTTCGCCGCACTCGGGAAGCGGCGCGGCGGGCGGTGGCTATGGCGGCTCTATCAGAGAATCGCCGGCCTGTTCGGACGAGCTTCATGAAGGCTGTTTCTCAGAACCATGTGCGCCGCGTTCGCGATGATCTCCTGATCGCTTGCACGTGGGCGCGCTCGCTACGTCGACCAGACGCTTGCGTCTGCGCCGTGCCCCAGGCCATCCGCTCCAGCTTCGCGCGCTCGTCCTCCCCCGCCTGCTCGTACTGACGTGTCCGGTTGTCGGCGATCAGCAGGTTGGTCTGGCCGCCGCTGCGAAAGGTCGCACTCTCGTGCCAGCGGGAAGGCGGGTAGGCGAGACCGTCGCGACCGACCACCACCACGCGCAGCCCTTCGGCCAGGATCTGGCGCGTGATGCCGTTGCGCCCGCTCTCCAGGCGCAGGGCATCCAGCTTGCCACGGGGAGCGGGCAGCTCGAGCGCCAGCAGCCGCGCGCGCGCGAGCGCGAAACCGTTGGTGCGCACGTGAGGGTTGGGAAAGGGGGGGAAGTCGCCTCGCCACCGCCGCAGCGGCCGGGGAGCCGCCGAGTAGGCGCTCTCCAGCGAGCCCCCCGTACCGACCAGGCCCACCCCCGGCTTCAGTAGATGACGCTCCAACAGGCCCAACCAGCCCTCGTGGAGGATCACACTGTAGGAGTTCACAAAACACAACCGCCGATGTGTGAGTTGCCGCGCAGCGGCAACGTAGGCGCCCAGATCGAGTCCCTCATCGCCGATCCTCAACGCGGCCGCGAAGAGACCGTCCGCGAGCCGGCGATAGACAGCCGTCTCCGCTTCTGAGGCGAACCCCTTGAAAAGGAGGATCAGCTCGTGCGAGACGCCCGCCGGATGTGCGCGATAGGAATCGAGGAAGGCCCCGAATGGCGCGATCCCATTCGCCTTGCGCACGAGATGGACCACGCCCAGCTCGGCTGAGGACTTACCCGGTACTCCGACCACCGCCGCCGATGGGAACATAGATCTCCTCGACATAACCGCGCCTGACCCACGACGCGTCCCGACGCAGCCGCTCAAAGTGACCGACCTTCGCCACGGCCCTGTGCACCACACTCTGAGTTTCACCGAGGAACTCAGCGCTCGCCTCTTGGTTGTAGCTGTAGAAGAGCCCCTCGCAGTTCAAAGCCCCCCACTCGAGGTACTCCATCATGGCCACAGGGGGCATCTCCGGCATGCTGTCCTTGTTGGCAAGTACCTCAAAAGGGGATTCGACCTCTGCCAGCGCAAAATTGGGGACGATCTGCACCTGGGCCTGTGGCTCTCCATAAAAAGAGACGCGTTCGGAACCCAGGGCCCGAGCCAGGAAATAACCCTGTATGACGTTGACGATTGGCAGATCCACAATCGTGTAGCGCGCTACGGTGTCCCGTCGTTGCAGGAACCAGTAGCACATCCCGCCATAGCCGCCACCGATCTCCACGACCCGCGGGGAGCTCGCATCACCGGTTCGCCGGTCCAGATGCAGGCAGATCGCCTGATCCAAGCGCACCGCGGCATATATCTGGTCCGGGGTGTCAAGTGTTATCAGACGATCCTCGACCGCCAGCCCCCAGGGAGCGCCGACGTCGGGAAAGTCCAGCCTGAACCCGAGCTCTCGCTCGAGCCCGACGAGCAGCTCGCCGGTCCCCGCCTCAAACGCCAGACCTGTATGCCCCTGCTCGGGGTTCTCCACCGCGACCACCCCAAGCGCCTCGGCAAGAGAGACGAGCACGTCGAAGGATTTCAAACACCAGACGCGAGACCCCAGCCTGGAGTCGACGTGATTGATGAGTGAACCCGCAGCCATGCCGAGCACGAAGTCCTCTCGGAACATCGACGCCATCAGCCCGGCGAGCGCTCCGGCGTCACCCCGGTCGAGCGTCTCGGCCAGCTCGCGCTGATGTGTGTCTGAAATCCATGACCACATACCCTCCGTCGCATGTGTGAGGGGGTCTCGTTCGCCGGCCGCGGAGTGGGCTGCGATCAGACGTCGACAGAGCTCGACGTCCGCGTCGCCTGCAGTCGCCGGAGCACGCCTGTCGATGCGCGCCGTGGGAATACTGCCCCTGGAGCGGTAGAGCCACTCGGGTCGGCGGATGCTCTCGAGCATCCGCAAGTTGAAACTCATCACCCTGAGCTGGTTGGCCAGGGGAGTCAGTGCCTCTCTAGCTCGGAGAATGGCCGTTTCTCGGCCCGTCATCACTCGGTAGCCCGACCGCTCGCGAGCGCCCGCCACGACATACAGATAGAGGGCACTTTCACACGCCCCCGGAGAGCCGGGGAACGGGCTCGAGAGGCTGCTCGCGCCACCAGTCGAGCGTGCGCTCCAGCCCCTCGCGCAAGCTCAGCCCCGGGGACCAACCGACCTCGGTACGCAGACGCACGGTGTCGGCGACGAGCACGTCGGGATCCTCTGGACGCGCCGCCAGGGCGCCGAGCACGATCAGCTCGGGATGTCCAAGCAGCTCGCCGATCGTGTGCACCACCTCCGCGATCGTGACAGCCTCCCCGGAACCGATGTCCACCGCGCCGAGCACCGGCGAGTCCAGGAGCGCCACGAAGGCAGCAGCCACGTCCGTGCTGTGCAGGAAGTCGCGGATCTGCGTGCCGGGAGAGCAGCGGGCGGGTTCGCCCGCGAGCAACGCGCGAGCAACCGAAGGGACCAGCCGCCCAGGGTCCTCGCCCGGCCCGTGCAGGAAGAAGATGCGTCCCCAGGCCACGCTCGGCCGATCCGCCGTTCGCCACAGCGCCTCGGCGACCTCGTTCAGGGCGAGCTTGCATCGCCCGTACAGCGTCGCGGGGGACCCGGACACGGAGGTGAGCGCATGCGAATCTCCGGCGAGCGCCGACCAATCGTATTCCGCGCACGTGCCCGCCAACACCGCGCGACTGCCGCCGGCACCTTGGAACGCCCGCAGTAGGCGCAAGCTTGCCTCCAGCCAGCGGACGTTCTCAGGCGAGCTCCAGAAATGACCATGCTCGGCATACCACGCGAAATGGAGCAGGTGAGTCGGGGCGACTCTCCTCATCAGCTCATCCGCCACGCCCTCACCGAGGAGATCGGCCGAATGCCACTGCACCCCGCTCGTCTTGACCTCGGCGACGCGCGGCGCGGCGCGGCGGCTCACCGCGTGGACCTCGTAGCCACGCGCGAGCAGAGGAGCAACTGCCTGGCGTCCGATGAAGCCGCTGGCCCCGGTCAACAGGACCCGCCGCCCGCCGCCCGCCGCTGCGCCACCGTCCCCCTGCCCAGCGCCATCCCCCTGCCCAGCGCCACCGTGCCCTACCAGGTCGCTCACGGAACGAAGTCCGGATAGGAGCGATCGCGCTCGGAGATGATACGTTCACCTGCTGGGGCCGCGGGCCAGTCGATCGCAAACCCAGGATCGTTCCAGCGCACACCGCGGGCGGCGTCGGCAACGTAGGGAGAAGACATCTGGTAGTGAACCTCACTGTGGGCGAGCAGACTCTGAAAGCCATGCGCAAAGCCCACCGGAATGTACAGCGAGCGATTGTTCTCAGCTGACAGCTCGATCGCGAACCACTGACAACGCGTCGGCGAGCCGTCTCGCAGGTCGACGATCACATCGTGGACAGCACCTCGCGTCACGCGCACGAGCTTTGCCTCGCCGTGCGGGTCCGCCTGGTAGTGCATTCCGCGGAGCGTGCCTGCACGCTTGTTGAACGAGGTGCTGCACTGCGCCACGCGCGCATCCAGCCCGTGCTCGGCGAACATCTCTGCGTCGAAGGTGCGGGCGAAATGGCCGCGCTCGTCGGCCAGCGACTCGGGCTCCACGACGAACGCTCCCTCAAACGGAGTCTCGCGCAGGATCATCTAAGAAACTGTTTCAATTGGGCGCTCATAAGAGCGTCAGATTGGGGGCCCGCGCGGCGAAGCGCCCACCCCACTCGCGGATGAATGAGAGCTGTTCCATAATCTCCTCGCGTAGGTTCCACGGCAGGATCAGCACGATGTCCGGGCGCTGCTCGTGGATCGCCTCCGGAGCGAGAATCGGGATATGCGTGCCGGGTAAGAAGTGGCCCTGCTTGTGCGGGTTCAGATCGCAGGTGAACTCGACCAGCTCCGGGCCGATGCCGCAGTAGTTCAGCATCGTGTTGCCCTTCGCCGGAGCGCCGTAGCCGGCGATCCGCAGACCCTGCTGACGCAGATTGATCAGGAAGCTGACGATCTCCAGCTTGTCGCGCGCGACCTGCGCGCCGAAGCTCGTATAGGTCTCGAGCCGCTCGAGCCCGGCCCCACGCTCACGCTCGGCCAGCGCAACCGCACGTCCACTTTCGGGGCGCTCGTCTTGCTCATGTGCGCCATAGATGCGCAACGACCCGCCATGGGTGGGCAACTCCTCCACGTCGAACAGCCGCAGGCCGTGGGCGGCGAAGATCTCGCGCACGGTGAGCCAGGAGAAGTAGGAGAAGTGCTCGTGATAGATCGTGTCCCACTGGCTCTCCTCCATCAGCCGGAGCAGATGGGGAAACTCCATCGTGATCGTACCCTCGGGCTTCAACAAGACCTTCATCCCCGCGACGAAGTCGTTGAGATCCGGCACGTGCGCAAGCACGTTGTTACCCAGCAGCAGGTCGGCCGCGGAGTCCGGCACGAGCGTCGAGGCGGTTCGCTCTCCAAAGAACTCCACCAGTGTGGGGATGCCCTTCTGCAATGCCAGCTTGGCGACATTCGCCGCCGGCTCGATCCCCAGCACAGGAATCTGATGCTCATGAAAGTACTGGAGCAGATAGCCGTCGTTGGAGGCGAGCTCCACGACATGACTCGCTGATCCCAGCGCCAGCCCGTCGATCATCTGAGCCACGTAGCGACGAGCGTGGTCGAGCCACGTGGTCGAGTACGAGGAGAAGTAGGCGTAGTCGGAGAAGATGCCCGCAGGGGTCTCGAACTGCTCCAGCTGAACCAGCCGACAGCGTGCACACACGTAGGCGCGCAACGGATAGAACCGCTCCATCGCGCTCTCCTCGTCAGGCGCCAGGTAGCTATTGGCGAGTGGGGACATGCCAAGGTCGGCAAAGACGTGCTCGAGCGGCGCTGCACAGAAGCGGCAGGTGGCATTCATGGCGTGGGCACCTTAGCGGAGCGTGGCGAGCGGATCCCCTGCATTATGTGCCCGAGCTCCGGCGGAAAGCGCCCGAGCAGCGAGATCGCCGCCGCGTAGACGCAGCTGCCGACGAGGACCTGCACCACTGGGTGCACCCCCACCAGATAGCCGGCGCCCAGCCCGGCGCCGGCAGCCACGGCAGCCACGGGTAGAACGCTGAGCGGAAGTCGCAGCGATGGGCGCGCGCGGATCAGCGCGACGGCGGTTACCGTCGCCAGCGTGAGCTCCGCCCCGACTGTGGACACCGCCGCACCCCGAGCGGCGATCACCGGGACGAGCAGCAGGGTCAGCAGCAGAGCCGCCACCAGACCCAGTCCGTTGGCCAACAGCAGCTGACGCTTGTGACCCAGCGAGAGCAGCGGAAAGCCGCAGGCCACCGCCACGAATGTGAACATCACGGCCAGACCCTGGATGCGCAGCACGGCAGCGGCGGGATCGTTGGCATGTCCGGTGAGCACTCCCACCGCAAAGCCCGCGCCCAACTCGAAGATCAGGGCCAGCAACGCGCCGATCAGCACCGCCAGCTCGAACATCCGTCGCGAGGCGTGGGAGAAGCGCTCGTCGTCGTCGCGCTCGGCGCGAATGAGAATCGGATAGGCAGCGCTCATCACCAGAGCGGGGACGATGATGAGCACTTCCACGACGCGAAACGAGACAGCGAAATAGCCGGTCTGCAACGCGCTGGCTGTCAACGACATGATCACCACGGTGATCCGGAAGTAGACGGTGTTCAGAGCGATGGTCACCGCCAGGACGAAGGTCTCGCGCAGCAGCCGCCAGACCATGCCGAGACTGATAGCGGGCCGAAGCGGGAACAGCCCGCGCACCAGCCTCACGCTGAGCAGCAGCCCGATCGCCCCCGCCGGGATGCCGACGAGGAAGAAACCGAGCAGGTGAGAACCCGCGACGACGAGCGCGATCACCAGCGCGACGCCGATGAACTGCCGCAGGAACTCCGCCAGCGTGGCCCACCCGAACCGCAACGTGGCCTGGAGGGAGACGTCCAGCAGGTCCTGAGTGACCTGCAGCGTCATGCCGATCCCGGCCAGCAGGGCGCCCAGCACCATGTCGCGCTCGTAGCCGGCCAGGGCAGCGAAGCTGACGACTCCCGCGACGCCGAGGACGCTCAACCCGATCCTGATACCGAGCAGATTGGCCATCAGCCGCTCGCGCTCGACCCCGGAGTGGCTGGCGTATTCGCGCAGTGCGACCGTGTTCACGCCGCCCTCGGTCAAGCCGCCGACGATCGCAACCAGGGCGGTGACGGTGATGTAGCGCCCGTATTCGACTTCGCCCAGGTGACGGATCAGCAGCGGTGCGGATAGGAGGCTGAGCAGAATGCCGAGCACATATGCCCCGACGCGCAGCGTGCTGCCACGCAGCGCGGCGGGACCGGCCTGTGGCGTGTCGAGCACGTCGCCCGCGGCGTCCGCCGGAACAGGCGGAGTATCGTCGAGCGACGTCATCGGCAATGATCCTAGGGACGCGCCCGACCACGCGTTCTGTCATGAAGATCTCCGTTCTGCTGCCCACCCGCAACCGGCTCCAACTGCTGAGCTACGCGGTTGAGAGCGTGCGACGCCAAGCGGACGAGAACTGGGAGGTCGTGATCTCCGACAATGCCTCCGAAGAGGACATCGCCGGCTACGTCGAGTCGCTGGACGACGAGCGCGTGCGCTACCTGCGTACGTCACACTCGCTGCCGGTCACGGAGAACTGGAACAACGCCCTGATCGCCGCCGACGGTGACTATGTGATCATGCTCGGCGACGACGACGCGTTGCTGCCAGGCTATTTCACGGCGATCCGGCGCCTGGTCGCGGATTTCTCGCAACCGGATGTGATCTATCACAGCGCATTGCTGTACGCCTACCCCTCGGTCATGCCCGAGGCACCGGATGGATACCTGAAACCTTATGACTACGCGCCCTTCTTTCGCCGTGCCCACGAGCCCTTCACGCTCGACGGCGCCCGCGCACGAGCTCTGGTCCATGAGGCGATGAGCTTCCGGGTGCGCTACGGGTTCAATATGCAGTTCGCGACGGTCAGCCGTCGCATCATCGCAGAGCTTCAGCGCAGCGGACCGTTCTACCGCTCGCCGTTCCCCGACTACTACGCGATGAACATGCTCTTCCTGCGTGCTCGGGAGATCGTGGTCGAGCCAAGCCCGCGCGTAGTCATCGGCGTCTCTCCGAAGTCCTACGGCTTCTTTCATGTCAACCGCCGCGAGGAGGAGGCCAAGGCAATGCTGGACGGCATCCACGGCGCGCAGGCGCGCGAGCAGATCGAGCGCGCCCTGCTGCCTGGCAGCAATATCAACACCGGCTGGCTGCTTTCGATGGAAGCCGTACGTGACGCGACTGGAGGCTCTAGCAACGCAACGGGAACCGCTGACGACCTGCACCCGAGCCTCCGTCGCTATCGACTGCTCCAGCTCGCACATGCTCACCAGGGATATTTCCTCGAGCACAGCATCTCGCGCGAGCAACTGGAAGAGCTGCACAGCTACATGCGACCCTGGGAGCGCATCGTCTACGGCGGCGCGGGGCGATTCCTACGGCTGCTGAGCCGAGGAGGCCCCTCCAGTTTCCTCGGCCGAGCGGTGAGAGATGCGCTGCGACGAGCCCTAGGGCAATTTCCCTCATGGGATCCCCCCAGCGATCCGCGTCGCTTCGAGAACATTCTCGAGGTCTACGACGGCGCCGATCCGGCATCCTTGACGAACACCGCGGTGTAGGCGGCGCCATACAGACCACGGGTCTCGAGCGGGCTCAAAGCCAGGGCGCTCAGTAAAGCGATGCCGCGAGTTATCACCGTCGAGCGGCGGACGGCGGGAAAGCGCCGCAACGCGTACTCCCAGCCGAAGCGGTTCCAGTATCGCCCGGCCGGATCGGAGGTCGTGATACGCGCGAGGCGCAAGCCCAACTGAGCGGCGCGCTCGATCAGGGTCGTCGAGGGGATCAGGAACAGGTGACGCGGCGCGTCAACATGCGCCCAGCGCCCGCGCAACAGACGGAACTGCAGCGCGTCCGGGTTGGGGAGCGCCAGCGCCAGCACACCGCCGGGAACGAGGTTGGCCGCGATCCCCTCGAGCACCTCCCAGGGCCGCGGCAGATGCTCGAGCACATGCCACAGCACGATCGTCTCGCTCGCCGGCAGCCTCGCCAACAGCTCCTCGGGCTTGTCGCCGCGGATCGCCTGAACACCGACGACACGCTCGAGGTACTCGCAGCAGCGCGCGTCCATCTCGATCGCGGTGACCGCGTATCCCGCCAGGTGGGCCGCGCGCGCAAACACGCCAAAGCCCGCGCCGATCTCCAGCAGCTGACCTGGGGGGCGCTGAGCCCGCAGGAGGTCGAGCTTGGCGACCTCGCCGCGTGAGCGCGCCGCACGGTCGAGCGCTCGGCGCGATGGAAGCTGGTAGTAATCCTGTGGGTAGTACCGACCGAGATCCTCGGGCGCGTCGTCCAGGTGCAGCGTGTCGCACACCAGGCAGCGGCGATAGAGAAAGCTGCGCGTGCCGATCGCGCGGTTGCGGTCGCTGGTGGTGAAAGCCGCGACCGTTCCCCCGCCACAGAGTGGACAGGATGAGTCAGCGGTCATGGTGCGCCGGTCGCACCGGCCGCGGGCGGGCCTGCGTCACCGGTGACGCCGTGACGCAGCTCGTACAGCGCCTCGAAGAAATGTGACTGAATCGGATGCTCACGATCTAACCGCGCAAGCCAATGGGATGGAACCGGATAGTCGCCGCGATTGACCTCTAGCCCGTCGTAGCGGTTGACCGAGCGGATCCACTGCTTGGTGTAGAAGCAGCCTTCGGTGTGGCGTTCGATCATCGCGAAGTAATGCGCGATCTGGTCGGGGTGCATCTCGTGGAGCGAGCTGACGTTCACAAACAGGTCGGCCTCGAGCTCAGGCAGCAGCTCCAGCTGGTTCGGGGTGAGGAAAACGATATCCGCCCGCCCAAGCTCATCGACGACCTCCGCAGCTCGCGAAAAACGGCGGAACTGGAACACCCGCCGCTGCGGAAACAGCTCGGTCAGATAGCGCTGCGCAACGGCAAGCGCCGGCGGTATGTCAACAAGCACGTAGCGAACATTCGGGAGCACACTCAGGAACACCCAAGCCAGTCGCCCGTACCCGCCACCCAGCTCGATCACCGTTCCGGCGCTCGGCGCACCGGCGGGAAGCGCCTCGGCGATCGTGAGGTACTCGAGTACCGAGTTGCATAGATCCTCGCTCACACGCCTGCCCCGATAGGGCATCGTCAGCGGGTGGCCGAGCTCGGGCTCGTCTAGCGTCGACAGCACTCCGTCACGGTCGCGACGATTCACGTACTCCCAGAGAAGCGCGAGATAGGCGGCGTGCGTGCGGCTGTGCAGCCGAGCACGCAGAGTCCCGAGCCGTCCCTCCGGCATCTCGAGTCGCTCATCCAGCGACACGCCGAGTGGCCGTAGGGTGGGGTGCTCGAGCCAATGTCTCAGCACCGCCCGAAACTGCGGGTCACGAGCGTGCAGCACGACCCACTGGAAGTAGTTGCGATTCACCGTTCGCTTGAACTCGCCAAAACCGGCCTCCTCGAGCTGGCGCGAGTTGAGTTCGGCGTAGTGCTCCCAGAACGCCGACGGAGAGTAGATCTCAGGCGCTCCACGAAGCTCTTCGACCATCTCCTCGATGCCCTTCAGCGCGTCGTCACCCATGTCAGCGATGCTCGCCTGTCGTAGAGAACGCCTCGATCTGCCCCAGCGTCACCGCGCGGATGTCGCCACCGGCGCGCAGCTCGCGATACCAGTCCACGATGCTCTCGAGCGTCGCCTCCAGATCGAGACCCGGGCGCCAGCCCAGTCGTGTGCGCGCCTTTGACGAGTCGAGCTTCAAATAGCGCGCCTCGTGCGGGTGAGGGCCGTCGTCCTCGACCGATCGCAGCTCCCCCGGCCACCGCGAGGCGATGCGCTGCACGATCCAGCCGACCGGACGAGCGTCCTCGCCGGTGGGGCCGAAGTTCCAGCCCTCCGCCGACTCCGGCCCCTCCCACAGCGCTTGGGCCAGCATCAGATAGCCGCTGAGCGGGTTGAGCACGTGCTGCCAGGGGCGGATCGAGTTCGGGTTGCGCACGCGCATCTGCTCGCCGGTCATCGCCGCGCGCATGATGTCCGGCACCAGCCGATCCTCGCCCCAGTCTCCGCCGCCGATCACGTTGCCCGCGCGAGCGGAGGCCAGCCGCGGCCCGTCGGTGTCCGCGAAGAACGAGCGGCGAAAGGCGTCTGTCACGAGCTCCGAGCAGCCCTTGGAGCTCGAGTAGGGATCAAAGCCTCCCATCGGCTCGTCCTCGCGGTAGCCCCACTCCCACTCGCGGTTCTCATAGCACTTATCAGAGGTGATATTGACGATTGCACGCACGCCGCGTCCATGCACGCGCACGGCATCGAGCACGTTGACTGTGCCCATCACGTTGGTCTCATATGTTTGGCGCGGTTCGACGAACGAGCGTCGCACAAGCGACTGCGCCGCCATGTGGATGACGATCTCCGGCGCCGACGCGGTCACGGCCGCCGCGATCGCCTCGGCGTCGCGCACGTCGCCCTCGATGCTCTCCATGCTCTCCCCGACGCGCGCGAGCTCATACAGCGACGGTTGCGTCGGCACATCCACCGCGAAGCCAGTAACTCGAGCGCCCAGGGACTGAAGCCACAGCGACAGCCAGGCGCCCTTGAAACCGGTGTGGCCGGTGAGCAGCACGCGGCGCGCTCGCCAGAAGTCGTGGTCCACCGCGCCCGCGCGCGGGGTGCTCGCCGCGTCGCGGCCGGTAGTGTCCTCCGCGGCGGCGCTCACGCCCATATCCGCCACGGAGCTTTGCCGGAGCCCCACAGCTCCTCGAGCTGGTGGCGGTCGCGCAGGGTGTCCATCGGCTGCCAGAAGCCCTCGTGACGAAAGGCCGAAAGCTCGCCGTCGGCTGCCAGCGCGCGCATCGGCTGCTGCTCCCACACGAGGTCGTCCTCGCCATCCAAGTACCGCTCGACACCGGGGGAAAGCACGAAGAAGCCGCCATTGGTCCACGCGCGATCGCCGCGCGGCTTCTCCTCGAAGCCGCTCACTCGCTCATCGTCGACGTCGAGTGCCCCGAACCGCCCCGCGGGCTGCACCGCGGTGACCGTCGCCTTCGTTCCCTGCTCACGATGAAAGGCGATCGCCGCGGCGATGTCCACATTGCTGAGACCGTCTCCGTAGGTGAAGCAGAAGTCCTCCTCTTCCACATACGGCAGCACCTGCCTCAGTCGACCTCCGGTCATCGCCTGCTCCCCGGTGTCGACAAGCGTGACCTTCCAAGGCTCGGTTGCCGAGCGATGGACCTCCATCCCCCCTCCAGCCAAGTCGAACGAGACGTCGCACGTATGCAGGTAGTAGTTGGCGAAGTACTCCTTGATCAGGTAGCCCTTGTAGCCGAGGCAGATCACGAACTCCTCGATCCCGTGGGCGGCATAGATCTTCATGATGTGCCAGAGGATCGGTTTGCCGCCGATCTCGACCATCGGCTTAGGACGCACGGCCGTCTCCTCGCTGAGTCGCGAGCCGAAGCCACCGGCGAGGATCACGGCCTTCACGGGGTGGAGATTACCGTCCCCCCGGGCACGAGTCTCAGCGCTCGTACACGCCTACGGTGTTCGACTGCCCCGTCGCGAAAGGGAAGTCCGCCTCTGCGTTCGACACGACACGGAAGCGGTAGCTGACGGGGCCGGGGAGCTTGAAGCGGTAGGTCGCGTGAAAGCGCCCCTTGG
This sequence comes from uncultured Solirubrobacterales bacterium, assembly GCA_963784875.1. Taxonomy (GTDB): domain Bacteria; phylum Actinomycetota; class Thermoleophilia; order Solirubrobacterales; family Solirubrobacteraceae; genus Palsa-744. The sequence goes on along the minus strand of CAWATE010000006.1, from coordinate 199,809 downwards.
CGGTCGTGTGGATCACCTTGAACTGGATCCACTCGCTGCCGGGAGAGCGCGCCTCGAGCACGAGTTGCTTGCCACCCGGCGGGACCGGCGCGCCGTGCAGCAGGCCGGTGAAGCGGATCGTGTGCCCGGCGCTCGTCGTTCGCGGCGAGATCTGAAGCGCGATGCCGGCGCGCACCGTCAGGGCGAGCGTGCGCGTAGCCGCCGGGGGCTCTGCGTCGAGGTGAGCGCGGTAGCTGAACATGATCCGGCCCGAGGCGACACTGCGGGGCAAACGCACGCTGAACGTCCCGTCCGCTCCCGTGCGCGGGCTCGCGAGCGCGACCGGTTTCGCGCCGGTGGATGCCGGAGTCTCGCTCAGGTCGATCTGGGCGTTGCCGATCGGGGCGCCGCCCGGCCCCGTCAGCCGCCCCGTGATCGTCGGCTCGTGGCCGTACGCGCACGCGGTGCGCTGCCTGCTCGTGCCGTGCCAACTCGCGGTCAGCGTCGCCTGCGACGACGCGTTCGCCCCGTTCGCCGGCCCCGGCGGCGCGGGCGGGGGCGGGTTCGCGACCGTGATCGTGCGGTCGAGCACGGGCGCGCCGTTACCCGCCGCATCGAGCACGCTCACGATCAGGTGGTGGCTGCCGTTGGCGAGCTTCGTCGTGTCTAGCCCGACATCCGCGCTGACCGCCTGCTCGCACGGCTGCACGTACAAGAACGCCCGCTCGCCGTTCTCGCCGACGTCCTTGCAGCGCCCGCCGTTTTCGTCGAGCGCCGTCGTCTGCACCGTCTGCCCGTCGATCGCGATCTCCGCCTCGTACACGCCCGCGCCCGGATCGCTCGCTGAGAACGTCACATCGCTCGTGCCGCGCACCGACGTTGCCGTGGCCAGTTCGCCGCCGACGTTGCTCGCGCTCGGGCCCTCTCCCTGTTCGAGGGTTATGTCGGCGGCATACAGATCGACCACGGCCGCGTAGTTGTTCGCGTCGTGCTGGCCTTCATTGCATTTGTATTCCGCTTGTCCCACACAAGAGGCTCTCAGGTAGAGGCGCGTACCCAGGTTGGCCGACGGCAACATCACACTATTGTCAGCCGACAAAGGCTGGGCAGGATTTCCCTTACCCTCTACACATTTCGACAATTCCACACACCCGTCGAAGATTTCGTTTTCTTTTGGCCCAGCTAGCCAGAACTCGTAGGTGGCACCAATCACTGTGCCGCCATCTACATCGCCCGCCCGCCACAGCGTCGCACCCGCGATCGCCGTGCCCGGAGGAGCGCCGAACGCCCACGTGGCCGTCGCCGTGTTCGCCGTGCGGTTCGGTTCTTCGTCGAGCGCCGCCACCAGCGCGCCACCCTGCGCACACGTGTCGCCGACGAACGTCGCGGCGCCCACCTTGCTCCCGCTCCACCCGTCCGCGGGCGCGCTCCCTCCCGACGGCGTCCTGCACGCGTACACGTGATACTGCCCCGCCTGTGCCACCCCTGTCCCGGCGCTCGCGATCCCCACCACGCCGCCTACCACCGTCAGGCTCGCCAAACCCACGCTCGACGCCGCCCTCGACCGGCTCGCCGCCGTCAGCCTCGCCAGGCCCACGCCCAGCGCCGCTCTCAACCCGCTCCTCGTCGCCATCTTGGCCGGCCATCCTCCTACGCGTCGTACCACCCCCGCGCCGAATTGTTCCATGCCCTCGCCCCCGCGGCGCCGACAGCTGTTTTGACCGGCGCCTACCGCGTACGTGGTGGGACCGGCCCACGCGTCTCCCCCAAAAAGTCTTTGCTCGCGCGCGCTCGCACGCGCGCGCCACGGCTCAAACGGAGAACGCGATCGGCAGCTCGGCCAATCCGTAGATCCCCGTGATGCTCTCATACAGCGGCTCGCCGTCGAGCCTCAGCCCGTGCATCCTCCGGGCCATAAACACGAGCGCCTCCTCCAGCTCCGCGCGCGCGAGGTTCGCGCCCAGGCAGTAGTGCACGCCCGCCCCGAACGTCAACGCCCTCGCGCGCGGCCGCTCCGCCGCGATGTCGAACACGTCCGCGTCCTGCTCGCTCTCCCCGCCCTTCTGCTCGATGTCGCGATTGCCCGTGAACGCGCACACCATCACGATCGTCCCCTCCGGGAACGTCACGTCGCGATACGTCACCTCCGCGGTCGTGATCCGCGCCGTGAACGGCGTGATCGGCTCATATCGCAACCCCTCCTCGACCGCTTTCCCCGCGAGCCCCGGGTCGGCCACCAGCGCCTCCCACTGCTCGGGGCGTTCCGCCAGCAGCCTGACCGTGTGCGCGAGCTGGCTCTGGCTTGTGTCGACCCCGCCGACCAGCACGTTGAACACGAGGTTGATGCACTCCACATCCGACAACGGCTTCTCCCCGCCAACGGCTGAGATCAGCCTCGAGATCAGATCGTCGCCCGGGTCCTTCCTACGCGCGCGCAACAGCGCCTCGGCGTACTCGTAGAACTCCTCCACCGCCCGTTCGATCGGGTCGCGTTCGCTCGCCATCGCGGTCGCGTCGAACTGCCGCTGGATCCAGTTCGACCAGTGGTGCAGTCTTGCCGCGTCCTCGATCGGCGCGCCCATCACGCTCGCGATCGTCTGCGACGGGTACGGCTTCGCGAACGCCCCCACGAACTCGCATCTCACCGTTTCCCGCGCGTCGCCCTCCGCCGCGTCGCCTGCCGCCTCACCGTCGCTGCTCGCCGCGCGAGCGCTCGTGCGTCCGCTCGTCGCGCGTGCGAAGAGCTCCTCCAGGAAGCCCCGCATCACCGGCCGGTACCGCTCGACCGCGCGCGCCGACAGTGCCGGGTTCACGAAGCTGCGCAACCGCGTGTGATCCGGCCCGTTCACGTGCAGCACGTTGCGCCGCATCTGCTCATACAGCGGCCCCTCGCTCACGCCGAAGATCTCGGCGATCTTCATGCCCGGAAAGATCGCCTCGCGCGTGCGCAAGAAGAACTCGGCCGACTCGCGGTCGAGCACGATGTACCCGAACGGCCCCTTCGCGAGCCAGCCTCCCGCGCTCCGCAACTCGTGCATCGCCCGATGGAAACGCTCCCCGCGCAACGACGGATCGGTGTAGTCGAAGGCGGGGAGCTCCAGCTCTGAGACGAGCGTCACATCTGGTCCAATCGTCTTATTTCTTCTTGCCGCTGACCGCCTGCTTCAGCGTCGCGCCCGCCGAGAACTTCGGCGCCTTCGACGCTTTGATTTTGACACGCTCGCCCGTCCGCGGGTTCACGCCCGCGCGCGCGGCGCGTTTGACGACCGAGAATTTGCCGAAGCCGGTGATGATCACCTCATCGCCTTTTTTCAGGGTCTTGCTGACGGTGCCCACGAACGAGTCGATCGCGCGCGCAGAGTCCGCCTTGGAGAGGCCGCTGTCGGCAGCGACCGCCTCGATCAGCTGGGACTTGTTCATTTTCAGTTGCTCCCTTTCAAGTTAGATGTGAGCGGCAGAGGGCGCAGAGTACCGTGCACGCCGGAGCGACAGCCTGTCTGTCAAGAGCTCCAGCCCGTAAGCGCGTGCTGTAACTGCTCGCTCATCAGCCACAGCCCGGCCTCCACGTCGACCGACGGATGCCCCAGCGCGGCGCTCGCCCTGCCGCTGTCGAGCGCCGTGTTCGGCGGCAGCGCCAGCCGCCTGTCTTCGCCGCAGGCCTCGAGATACTCCGCGATCTCCCCGGCGCGCACCAGCTCGGGATCGGCGCCGAACGCGCGGGCGATCAGGCGCAGGTACTCGCGGCGGTGGACCGAGTCCGGGCCGCCCATGTGGTAGACGCCCTCGCGCCGCTGTGCGATCAGCTCGCACACGCGCTGCGCGTAGTCCCACGCATACGTAGGCGAGCGGCGCACGTCCGCCGGCGCCGCCAAGCCGGCCCCCTCCCGCAGCCTCCGCCCGATCCGCATTGCCACGCCGGAGCGCTCCCAGACGTGGCGCGCGCGCGTGTCGCCCGCACCCGAGCCGAGGCGGCGGCGCCCGCTCGGACTCGACAGGTTGACACCGTACACATCGGCCACGCGCGTGATCAGCCAGCGCACGCCCGACTCCCTGACGGTCTCCTCCGCCGCGGCCTGCGCCCGGCCATAGGCGTTCACCGGCTCCGGGCGCTCGCGCTCGTCCCACAGCTGCCCCGCGGGCCGCAGCCCGCTGAAGACCCAGTCGCAGGAGACGAGCACGTAGCGCGCGCGCACCATGCGCGCGGCGGCCAGCGTGTGCTCGACCCCGAACACGCATCTCTGCGCGAGCCGCGGGTCGCCCTCGAACCGGCCGGGCGGGCCGGCGCTCGCCGCGTGCACGATCGTGTCCGGCTCAAAAGCCGTCGCGGCTGCCACGCACGCCCCCCGGTCGAGCACGTCGACCCGGGCGGTCTCCGCCCCGAGCACGTCCACCGGCGCCGAACGCCACAGCCCCAGCACGTCCCAGCTCTGCTGCGCGAGCGCAGCCGCGAGGTTGGAGCCGACCAGGCCGCTCACACCGGTGAGAAGGATCCTCATAGTCCTTGAGAGTTCCGCCGACGGGACCGATTGTCAAGGGACGATTCAGATCATTGGAAGCGGCTTACGGCACGAACCGATCGGTCCCGTAACGCGCGGGCGCGACCGGTGAGCCGATCAGGCCGCTTTGCTCCATCCACGCGGACATCGCCGACAGGTTGCGCGTCTGCAACGTCCCGAATGGAATCCTCCCGGCTGAGAACAGCGGCAGGTAGACCTTCAGCGAGGCACGCGTCAGCTGTGGCGAGAGGCCCGGATTCAGACGCTCGAGATCGCCCAGGCTGCGCGCGGGACTGCGCAGCGTGTCCTCGTACCCGCGCGCGGTCGCGGCGACGAAGTCGCGTACGAGCGCAGGGTCCTTTGCGATCTCCCTGCGCGTCGTGAACACCACCAGGCCGGGATAGGCGGGACCGCCGTTCTCGGCCAGCCCAAACGAGGTGATCGGATGGCCGCTCACCTCCAGCTGCACGCCGTCATCGGGGACGAACCCCGTGAACGCCGCGATCTTGCCCGCCACGAGCGCCTGGGCGCCGCCGAAGCCGATCGTCACCACATGCACCCTGCGCGGGTCGCCGCCCGCGTGGCGCACCTCGGTGTCGAGCACGGCCGTGTCCGACGGCACGCCGGTGATCCCTACCGTCCTGCCCTGCAGGGCGGCCGGCGAGCGCAGATGCTCGGAGGCCAGCGCGATCAGCCCGCCGAGCGGGCGCTGCACGATCGCCATCACCGCCTGCGCGTCGCCCCCGTGAGCGATCAGCCCGGCGACGTCGCTGCCGTCGGCCAGCCCGAACTGCGCCTTGCCGCCGTCGATCAGCTTCAGTGTTTCAACCGTTTCGCTCGGCTGCACGACCTTCAAGTCGATGCCCTTCTGCCGGTAGTACCCGGCGGCGCGCGCCCTGTATATGCCCGCGTGCACCGCGTTCGGCGTGAAGTCGAGGATCAGCGTCGCCTTCGTCGTCCGCGCGTGCGCGCCGGAGCCACAGCCCGCGCAGAGGAACAGGGCGAGCACGAGCGATAGCGCGGAAAGCGCGGAAAGCGCGTGTGGACGAGTACGATCTGCGGACATGGCGATCAATGCGATCCCGCGCCTCGAGGCGGACAGGAAAGCCGACGATCGGACCCTATCCGGCGAGCCGGTCCGAGAGCTGTATACAGAGGCCGACCTGCCTGCCGGGATCGGCGGGCCCGCAGGACCCGATTGGCCGTCCGGGCGAGTATCCGTTCACGCGCGGCATCCACGCCTCGATGTACCGCGGGCGGCTGTGGACGATGCGCCAGTTCGCGGGCTTCGGCACCTCCGAGGAGACGAACGAGCGCTTCCACTACCTGCTCGACCACGGCCAGACCGGGCTGTCGACCGCGTTCGACATGCCCTCGCTGATGGGCCACGACTCAGACCACGCGCGCTCCGAGGGCGAGGTCGGCCGCGAGGGTGTGGCGATCGACACGCTCGACGACATGCAGACCCTGTTCTCCGGGATCGACCTCGGCGAGGTGTCCGTCTCGATGACGATCAACGCGCCCGCCGCGATCATGCTCGCGTTCTACGTCGCCGCGGCCGAGGGCCGGGACGAGCGCCGCCGGGCCGATCCCGCGCGAGCGCCTGTCCGGCACGATCCAGGCGGACATCCTCAAGGAGTACATCGCGCAGAAGGAGTGGTGCTTCCCGATCGACCCCGCGATGCGGCTGTGCGGCGACATGATCGAGTGGTGCACGCGCGAGATGCCTCGCTGGCACCCGATCTCGATCTCCGGCTATCACATCCGCGAGGCCGGCTCGACCGCCCAGCAGGAGCTCGCGTTCACGCTCAAGGACGGTCTCACCTACGTCGAGCAGGCGGTCGCGCGCGGCCTCGACGTCGACGAGTTCGCGCCCCGCCTGTCGTTCTTCTTCAACGCCCAGATCGACTTCTTCGAGGAGATCGCCAAGTACCGCGCCGCGCGGCGTATCTGGGCGCGCGAGCTGCGCGAGAAGTTCGGCGCGCGCAACCCGCGCTCGTGGCAGATGCGCTTCCACACCCAGACCGCGGGCGTCTCGCTGACGGCGCAACAGCCGCTCAACAACATCGTCCGCACCACGATCGAGGCGCTCGCGGGCGTGCTCGGCGGCACCCAGTCGTTGCACACCAACTCCTACGACGAGGCGCTCGCGCTGCCCACCGAGGAGGCCGTGCAGATCGCGCTGCGCACCCAGCAGGTGATCGCGCACGAGTCGGGCGTCACCGCCACCGTCGACCCGCTCGGCGGCTCCTACTTCGTCGAGGCGCTCACCGACGAGATGGAGCAGCGCTGTTATGAGTACTTCGCCAAGATCGACGAGCTCGGCGGCATGGTCGCGGCCGTCAAGCGCAACTACCCCCAGCGCGAGATCGCCGATGCCGCGTTCACCCTCCAGCAGGAGATCGACGCGGGCGAGCGCGTCGTCGTCGGCGTCAACCGCTACACCCACGAGGACGAACAGCCGATCCCCACCCTGCGCGTCGACCCAGCGCTCGAACGCAAGCAGACCGACCGCCTCGAGGCCGCGCGCGCGCGCCGCGACGCCACCGCGGTCGAGCGCGCCCTTCAAGCGCTGCGCGAGGACGCCGCGCACGACGATCGCAACCTGATGGACCCGCTGCTCGCCTGCGCCCGCGCGCACGCCTCCGAGGGCGAGATCGTCGAGTCGCTGCAACAGGTGTTCGGCGACTACACCGAGACACCCGTCTTCTAGTTTTTTTTGGGCGAGACCGGTCGCGAAACGATGACCGACGCCGGGCGCCCCGCAGCGTGCGCGTGCGCGGCTCGGCGCGCTTTCGACCCGACTCCTGCTGAGCAGAGCTTCGCAACTTCTTCAAAGGCCATCGTGTCGGAGGGCTAGGGTGAGCGACCGATGAGCCATGACAAGACCCACAGGCTTCGTCGCGCGCTCGTGCTCGGCGCCGCGGTGATCGCGCTGTCGAGCGCCACCACGCTCGCGTTCGCCTCGCGGCGGATCGCCGCCGAGGAGGCCGCCTACCGCGCACCGGCCGTGGGGCGCTGCGAGCCAAGCACGCTCAACCGCTCGGCAGTGCTGCCGGGCACGCCTCTCGCGGTCTCGCCGCTGCCCGACTCCTACTACGCCTCCGCGTACACGCAGATCTCCCTGCTCGGCGTCGCAAAAGGGAATCTCGGCGACGTGCACGTCAGTGGCTCGGAGACCGGCTCGCACGGGGGGCATCTGCGCGGCTACTCTCAGGGCGACGGCGCGAGCTTCGTGCCTTCCACGCCATTCCACGCCGGTGAGACCGTGACGGTGCGCGGCAGGCTGAAGGCGGGCGCAAGAACGCAGCCGTTTGCCTACCACTTCACGATCGCCACGCAGAACCCGCTGAAATACGTCGCGCCCGCGCATCAGGCGAGCGCCGGCTCCGGAGAAGCGCAGCGCTTCCACACCCTCCCGAGCCTCGTCGCCCCGGTGCTCGCCGTGACCGTGAACTCGCCCCTGTCCGCCCCGGGCGACATCTTCACCGCGCCCGACGCGGGACGCGGTCCGAGCGGGCCGACGATCTTCGATCGGGACGGCAACCTCGTGTGGTTCGACTCCCTCCCCACGGGCGTCGAGTCGACCAACCTGCGGGTGCAGCAGTACGACGGGCGGCCCGTGCTGACCTGGTGGCAGGGTTACATCCCGCCGCAGGGGTTCGGCGAGGGCGAAGAGATGATCTACAACAGCTCCTACCGGCAGATCGGTCGCGTGCACGCGGGCAACGGCTTCAAGGCCGACCTGCACGATTTCAAGCTGACCGGCGACGGCACGGCGCTGCTGACGGTGTTCGACCCGATCCGCTGCAACCTCTCGGCCGAGGGCGGCCCCAGCGGCGGCGCGGCGACAGACGGCATCTTCCAGGAAGTCGACCTGCACACGGGGCTCGTACGGCGCGAGTGGGACAGCCTCGACCACGTGCCCCTCGGCGACTCCTACAGCACGGCGACCGACACCAACACGGAATCGCCGTTCGACTACTTTCACATCAACTCGATCGACCAGCAGGCCGGCCGATCTTCGATCGGTCAGACGACGTTGCTCTCGGCGCGCAACACGTGGGCGCTGTATGAGCTGAACACGCTCACCGGCCAGGTGATCGCCCGCATCGGCGGCAAGAGCTCGACGGTCAAGCTCGCCTCGGGCGCGGCCACCGCCTTCCAGCACGACGCGACCGTCCAGCCGAACGGCACGATCACGGTGTTCGACAACGGCGCGGTCCCCGTCGTCCATCCCCAATCGCGCGCGCTCGTGCTGTCGGTCGATCCGCACACGAACACCGACACCGTCCTCGCGCAGTACGAGCACCCCGCGGCGCTCTCCTCCTACAGCCAGGGCGACGTGCAGGCGCTCGCGAACGGTGACATGTTCGTCGGCTGGGGCTCCGAGCCCTTCTTCTCCGAGTTCAGTCCCAGCGGGCAGCTCGTGTTCGATGCCCACCTGCACGGCTCCTATCAGATCTACCGCGCCTACCGCTACCCCTGGACGCGGCATACCCGCGAGCCCTCCCGCGATCGCGGCGAGCGCAACCGCGGGCGGAAAAGGGCCTGTCACCGTCTATGCGAGCTGGAACGGAGACACCCAGACCGCGGCCTGGCGAGTACTCGGCGGACCGTCCGCGAAGCAGCTCGCCCCGGTAGGAGGCGGCCAGCGCGCCGGCTTCGAGACGGCGATCTCGACGCCCGGCCCCGAGCCCTTTGTGGCCGTGCAGGCGCTCAACGATGGGGGCGCGGTGATCGGGACGTCCCCCACGATCAAGTCCCACCCGTAGGGCACTCGTCGAGCTGCGCGACCCTCCGTCTCTAGCCATTGCAGAGCGAGCCTCGGTTACGATGCGGGGTTGACGGGAAAAGATCGTTTGATACTCTGGGTTGGCTCGATGTCAAATGGAGGTTTCTACTATGGCTGCGCGCGGAGCCAGACCCAAGCCGGCGAAACACAGAGCGCCTTCGCCCCAACGAAGCGCACCCTCGCAAAAACCTTCGCTCCCATCCCCCGGAAACGCTCGCCAGAAGACCGAGGAGCGCTATCGGCGCCTGCCCACCGGCGCGCACGGGCTCGACCCCGAGGAGGTCCAGCGCGACCAGCGCGAACGGCTGCGCGACGCGCTGATCGAGCTGATCGCCTCCGCGCGGCTACCAGGCCGTGCGCATCCTCGACCTGACCAAGCTCGCGCGCGTCTCGCGGCCCGACCTTCTACAGCCTGTACGCGGACAAGGAAGAGCTGTTCCTCGCCGCATACGACGACATCGCCGCACGCACCGCGCAGACCGTCCTTACGGCCTACGACACAGAGGGATCTCAGGGCGAGCGGATGCGCGCCGCGATGCGCGCGTTCGGCGAGCTGGCGGCGGCCAAGCCGGACTCCGTGTCGCTGCTCGTGCTGGGCGCATTCGGCGCCGGAGCAAAGGCGCTCGAGCGACGCAACCACACGCTGCAAGCGCTCGAGCAGAGCATCCGTGCGAGCCGCGACCGCGCCTCGGCAAGCACCTCGCGTGCGCGTGACCGGCGAGCGCGCAAGGGAGAGGACGGCGACCTGACGGTGAAGATCATCCTCGGCGGGATCCGCGAGGTGACCGCCGCGCGTCTGCGCGAGGGTCGCGCCGGTGAGCTGCCCGACCTCGCCGCTCAGCTCACCTCGTGGGCGACGTCCTACCCGCCCAAGCTGCCCGCCGGGCTCGACGGCTCATCGCCCCCGTCGCGGCGTCGCGGCAAGGCCGAGCCGCCCGAGCTCGCCTCCGAGCGCGCGCTGCGCGCCGAAGGCCGCCTGCCGAGCGGCCGCCACGACCTGCCGCGCCAGTTCATCGTCAAAAGCCAGCGCGAACGGATCGTCGACGCGACCGCCGCAATCGTCGCCGCGAAGGGGCTCGCGGGCCTGACGATCCCCGAGATCGCGCGCCGCGCGAACGTCTCCCATCAGACGTTCTACGAGATGTACCCCACCAAGCACGACGCCTTCCTCGGCGCGCAGAAGGTCGGCCTGCACCAGGCGCTGCTCGTCACCGTCAATGCCTACGAGGCGCACAAGGACAACTGGCCGCACGCGGTCGCCGCCGGCCTGCGCGCGCTGATCGACTATCTCTCGGGCGAGCCTGCGCACGCACACCTGACGCTCGTCGACACGTTCGGCGCGAGCCCCGAAGCGATCGAGATCCGCGACGCCGCCCTGCACGGGTTCGCCGCCTACCTGAACCCCGGCTACGAGCTCGCACCGGCGGGCGTCGAGGTCCCCGAGATCGCCGCGGAGGCGATCGCCGGAGGCATCTGGCAGGTCCTGCACCATTACATCGAGGACGACCGCATCGCCGAGCTCCCCTCCGCCACCCCGCAGATCGTCTACATGGCGCTCACCCCGTTCCTCGGCCCGAAAGAGGCGGCCAAGGCGGGGCGCTGGATCGCCACGCGGCGATAGCTATCTGGCGTCAGGAGTGCTGAGCGCGACTAGGACGGTCGTGAGTCGAGCGGGGCAAGGACGCACCCTGACGGGCACAGGCAATTCGCGTGGCGTGCTTCGCACGCGAGCGACTGAGGCGCAGCCCCGCGAAGTGCTCACGGCCGTACTAGCGCGTAGGCGGTCCTGCCTTCGCGCTTCGTCTGTGTGACGGTGCGGGCCTGCAGCAGGCGCCTCACGTTGTTGCGGATGTTCTGGGTAGACATCGCGGTCACGATCGCCAGCTCGCTCACCGTGTGCGAGCCGTGCTCGAGCGCCGCGACGATCGCCTCGGCGGCCGCGCCGCCTGAGGCGCGCTCGCGCTTGGCGGCCGGCGGGGAGGCGCCGTCGATACGTTGCACGGAAGGCTTGCTCGTGCGTGCGCGCGCGGGCGCGCGCTTCGGGACGTCGCGGGAGGCCTTTTGCCGTGGCGTCGTCGCCGTCGAGGCACGAGTGGACTCGGCAGCGCCGCGGGCCTCTGCGCCGAGCGTCCGCTCCACCGCGAGCAGCTCCTCGTACTCGTCCACGAGGGGGCGCAGCTCGCGCATACGCGCCTCGATCTCACGCCCCACCCGCTCCGGCAGGTCGGACGCCTTCGGAACCGGCCAGATCAACTCAGCGGTGCTCCGTGCAGGCCGCCGGCCGGTCGCTCGCGCTGCTCCCACCACTCGTTCAGCACCCCGAGCGCGCCGCCGATGATGCCCTCCTTGAACGAAGCCGTGTCGTTCACGCGCGGCAGCGGCTCCGCCGGGACGTCCACCTCGAGGAACTCGCACAGCGGCTCCCACCCTTCGCGCGGGTCCCACACGAGCAGGCGCTCGGCCGGCACCGTGCTCTTGACCTCGTCGTTCCAGCGATTCATCACCTCGAGCAGACCCGCGTCGCTGTAGGTGTCACCGGCCAGCGCTCCCGTCTCCTCGTCCCAGTTCATGCGGTTCATCAGCGCGATATACCGGCGCCAGAGAGGATCGACGACGGTCTGCGCTTCGCTGACGTAATGGATGACCGAGTCGCCGTGGAAGATCCCCCACACCGTCTCGCGCATGCTGCGCACCCAGCCCTCACCCTCGCGCACGCTCAGCAGCACCTTGGCCTCCGGATAGTGGTCCATCAGCTCGCGGTAGTACCGGGCCGAGGGCCAGTCCACCGTCGAGCGGGCATCGCCGAAGATCGCCTCCCAATCCTGATCGCCCTCGATCGCCCGTTCCCACAGCGGCAGCCCCTTCTCGAGGTTGCCCAGCAGGTCGCGCATGTGGTAGCACGGCGCGAACCCGAGCTGCTCGAGCGCGATCATCTGCGTAGTCGTGGCGGTACGCGGGAGCCCTGCTCCGATGACCTTCATAACTGTCCTCCACCGCCTCGCTGCTAGCTTGCCGCCGTCGTTCGGCGCGTGGCCCGGCTTTCTATCAGGTCCGCTGCGCGCCCGCGCGCCAAGCCTTCACCCGACGCCTCCTGCGGCCGCTGCGACCGGCGCCAGGTCAAGGCTTACGAGAGGTCCAGCGCGGTCCCGAAGCTGACCTTCAGCCGGGCGCCACCGTCGGGAGCGTTCTCGGCCCTCGCATAGCCGTGATGCGCCTCGGCCGCCTGGCGCACGATCGCCAGCCCCAGCCCGCTCCCCGGCAGCTTGCGCGCGTCCTCGGCACGGTAGAACCGCTCGAACACGTTCGCCAAATCCCGCTCATCGAAGCCCGGCCCATGGTCGCGAACGCTAAGCACCCCGTCGCTCAGCTCGACCTCGATCAGCCCCCCGGCGGGGCTCCACTTGCGCGCGTTGTCGAGCAGGTTCGACACCGCCCGGCTCACCCCGTCGGGCTCGCCGCGGATCATCGTCGGCTGCAGGGCGGCCCGAAAGCGCACGTCGCCGCGGCGGCGGGTGCGCTCGATCGCCTTGCCCACGATCTCGTCCAAGCGCACGTCGTCGACCGCCGCCGTCCCGCCGCCGGCGCCACGCGCGAGCTCGACCACGTCGCCGACCAGCGCCGTGAGCTCGTCGAGCTCGCTGACAATGTCGTCTCGCAGGCTCTCGCGATCCTCCGGCGTCAGCCGCTCCGCCTCCTGCAGCGTCTGGATGTTCGCGCGCAGCGACGCCAGCGGCGTGCGCAGCTCATGGCTCGCATCGGCGATCAACCGGCGCTGCGCCGCCACCGCGCGCTCGAGCGCGTCGAGGGTCGCGTTGAAGCTCACCGCCAGCCGCGCCAGCTCGTCACGCCCCCCCACCTCCAACCGCTCGGACAGGCTCAGGTCCTCCGCGAGCGTCTCGGTACGCCGGGTGAAACGCGCGATCGGCGTCAGTGCCGTGCGCGCCACCAGCCCGCCCAGCAGCGCCGCGAGCAGGATCCCGGCGACCCCGACCACGATCAGGATCAGCAGGATCCGATTCAGCTCGCGGTCGACCGCGGTCAGCGGCAGCGCGATCAGCACTCCCCCGCGTGCACCGCTGCCCACCGTCAGCACGCGCAGATGGACTCCCTTCACCGTCCGGTCGCTCAGCGAGCGTCCCGTCCCGCGGGCAGCGATCGCCCTGTCGGTCGCGCTGAGGGCTATCTGCGGCGAGGAGCCCTGACCCGCGGGCACGTCGAGCGTCCCCAGCGGGGAGATGAACTGCACGTACCCCGACGCTCCTCCGAACCTTGCCGGCTGCACCACATCGGGAAACCCGTTCGCGTCGCCGTCGCCGGGCGGTCCACCCCCAAGGAGGTCTCCCGGCCCGCCGGGCGAGCCGGGAGCCCCACCTGGAGGAAGCGAGACGAACCCCTGTGCGCGCTGAGTCAACGAGTCATCGACCTGTACCCGCAGATCGGCGCGAACCGCGACGTACAGACCGATCGCGGCGGCCAGCACCGCCAGGGCGACCGCGAGACCGGCGGCGGCGGCTATGCGCGCACGCAAAGTCATGTGACCGGCGGTTCCATACACGGCGTCCATGTGACCGACGGTTCCACACGCCCCATCGCCATCGCGTCCGCTCTCACGCGTCCGCCCTCACGGCTCGCGCAGGACGTAGCCGACGCCGCGCACGGTATGGATCAGCTCGCGCGCGCCGATCTCCTGCAGCTTGCGGCGCAGATAGCCCACATACACGCGCAGCGCGTTTGACGCCGGCCCGAAGTCGTAACTCCACACGCGGTCATAGATCAGGCTGTGCTCCAGCACGCGCTTGGGGTTCAGCATCATCAGCTCGAGCAGCTGATACTCGGTCCGCGTCAGCTCCGTGAACTGCTCGCCCACCGCGGCGCCGTGGCGCGCGCTGTCGAGCCTCACCTCGGCGAACGACAGTGTGTCGGGATCTCCCTCCGGCAGGGCGCGACGCAACAGCGCGCGCACGCGCGCCTTCAGCTCCTCGACGTCGAACGGCTTCACCAGGTAGTCGTCCGCGCCGGCGTCGAGCCCGTCGATCCGGTCGCTCACCGCGTCGCGGCGGTCAACATCAGGATCGGCACGCGATTGCCCAGCCGGCGCAGCCGCCGGCACACCTCGAGGCCGTCGATCCCCGGCAGGCCCACGTCGAGCACCACCGCGTCCGGCATCGCCTGCACGACCAGCTCGATCGCCTGCTCACCGTCCGTGGCCCCTTGCACCTCATACCCAGCCAGCGTCAGCACGCGACGCAGCGCATCGCGCAGCGCGCGGTCGTCGTCCACCACTAGAACTCGCATACGGCGATCTTTACGCACCGGCGCGCGTCAAGGACGGGATTCCTACGTTCGACTTACACGCAGATAAGTGAGCACCGCGAGCACCCGCCTGTGATCGTCGTCGCAGGCCGGCAGATCGAGCTTCTGAAAGATGCTCGTAATGTGCTTCTCCACAGCGCCCGGCGTCACCACCATGCTCTCGGCGATCGCCGTGTTCGAGCGACCCCGCGCCATCAGCTCGAGCACCTCCCGCTCGCGCACGGTCAGGCGGCTCAGCACCTCCGGCGTCTCCCCGCGCGGCTCGAGGGGGCCGATCGCCGCGTGCGCCCCCTCCGCAGCGACGGCCCCACCCCCGAGGATCCGGTCGAGCGTGTCGAGCCCCGCGCGCGCGTTTGCGACCCGTGCCCGCGCCACCCCGCGCCCGCGATCGAACAGCACGCGATCGTGCAACGCGATCAGCGAGTAGGCGCTGCCCGCCGTCGCGAGACCCAGCAGCGCCCATGCCGGCCAGAACTCGTGCACGCCCGCGAGCAGCCACGTCAGCAGCCACGTCAACATCAGGATCGTGCCCGCCACGCCGATCAGCGCCCACACGCACGCGACCCTCCGCACCGCTCCGCGCTCGTGCCGCCACGCCCAGCCGGCGGTGAAGTCGAGCAGCACCGGCACCGCCAGGCCCAGCCAGGCCCATGCCGGCCAGAAGTACCCGTGCCCCGTCAGTGCCCAGATCGCGGCCAGCAACACCGCCGTCAAAGCGGCGAGACGTCGCACGAGCGAGCGGGCATACTGGCCGAGCGACAGCCCCGCCGCCTGCGTCGGCATCCACCGCCGCACCGGCGCCGCATCCCCCGGCATGCGCCCGGACGGCCGCGCCCTTTGCTCGCTCATGTGAGCAATCCTCCCACGACGGGCGAGGTCGCGGAGGAGCTTCAGTGAACTTCGTGCGATCAGCCCCGGCCGTCGCCGTGCCTACCGTGCGACCGCCTTCGCAGCCTGGCGCTCAGGCTCGATCCGCCGCACGTCCCATACCAGCCCCGCGCGCTCCATCGCTCCGATCGCCACCCCCGAGAGATCGAGCTCATACCTGCCCAGGCCGTGCACCGCCGAGGTCGGAAACGCGTGATGGTTGTTGTGCCACGCCTCGCCGAACGACAGCGGCGCGAGCCACGACAAATTGTGCGAATGGTCGTCGGTCTCGAACCGCCGCCGCCCGAAGAAATGACACAGCGAGTTGATGCTGTACGTGACGTGGTGCAGCACGAGGATGCGCACCGCTCCGCCCCACAACATGCCCTCGAGCCCCGAGTCGACCGTGCCACCGAGCAGCATGCCCAGCCCGAACGGGATCGCCAGGCCGAGCAGCGACCACAGACACGAACGTCCTGTCCACGAAGCTCACCACCGGGTCGGCGATCAGATCGGGGGCGAACCGTTCGCGCGAGCCGCGCTGCTGATGGTCGAACAGCCAGCCCACGTGCGCGTGCACGAGACCGCGCAGCGCCCCGCGCCAGCCGTCGCCGTGGCCGACGTGGGGGCTGTGCGGATCGCCGAGTCGATCCGAGTACGCGTGGTGCTTGCGATGATCCGCCACCCACGAGATCACCGGGCCCTCGACCGCCATCGTCCCCAGCACCGCCAGCAGCCCCCGCATCCACGGATATGTCTTGAAGCTGCGATGCGTCAGCAGCCGGTGAAACCCGATCGTGATCCCCAGCCCGGTCGGCACATACATGATCGCGAAGATCGCGATGTCGCGCCAGTGCAGTCCGCGGTTCCACGTCAGCCATCCGGCGAGCACCAGCAGCAGCGGTGGGACCGCGGTGATCAGCCCCGTCACCGCCCGGTCCAGGCTCTCCATCACCGGCAGCTGGATCTCCTCCGGCGACGGGCCCTCGGCGGAGCCGACCTGCATCTCCTGCAGCGACGGATGATCTCCCGCGGAGGGCTTTATGGCGACGCTCATACATCGATTGTCCCCGGCCCAACCTTCCCTGTCGCTGTGGCCGGCTACCCGAACGCAACAGGTATACCCCCGAATCGGGGGTGGGGATAACCCCCTATAGCCCTTTTTTAGGGTCGCGCACGTCGAGCACGACCTTGCCGGTGGCGCGACGCTCGTCGATCGCCTTCAACGCCTCGCCGGCGCGCTGCAGCGGATAGCGCTCGCCCACGATCGGCCTGACCACGCCCTCCTCGACCATGCGGCTCACGGCCGCGCCGATCTCGCGGTTCACCTCGGGCTTGCCCATCGCATACGCGCCCCACCCGGCGCCCACGACCTCGGTGTTGCCGAGCAGCAGCCGGTTGACCTTCACCTCCGGGATCGACCCGCCGGTGAAGCCCACCACGATCAGCCGGCCGCCCTCGCGCAGCGCGCGCAAGCTGTCCGTGAACCGATCGCCACCGACCGGGTCGATCACGACATCCACGCCGCCTTCTGAGATCTCCTTCGCCTTGTCCTTCCAGGCCCGTCGGCACGCACCACCGCGTCAGCGCCCGCCTCCTCGGCTACCCGCTGCTTTGCCTCGCTCGACACGACCGCGATCGTGCGCACGCCGAGACCTCTTGCGACCTGCAGCGCGGCCGTCCCGACCCCGCCGGCGGCGCCGTGCACCAGACACCGTCTCGCCCCGCTTCGCGCGCCCGCGCAGCGCAAGCGCGAAATAGGCGGTGTGGTAGTTGAGGATCAGGCCCGCCCCCTGCGCGAAGTCGAGCTCCGGCTCGAGCGCGAACGTGAAGAACTCCGGCGCCACCGCCGTCTCGGCAAAGCCTCCGAGCGCGCAGAACGCGGCGACGCGATCACCGGTCTTCACCTGCGCGCCCGTCGGGCGCGCTGCACACCACGCCCGCGACCTCGCTCCCGGGCACGAACGGCAGCGGCGGTTTGAGCTGGTACTCGCCCCGCGTCTGCAGCACCTCCGGAAACGAGACTCCGGCCGCGTGCACGTCGATCACGACACCCGTACCCGGCGTCAGCATGTGCGTGGCCGGCGGCTCGGGCAGCTCCACCAGCGCAAGCGCGCCGTCGGGGCCGGACAGGGATGACGATCTGGATAGCTTTCATCGACCGATTATCCCCGACGCTTCGTCCCAGCGGCGATTGGCTTCGGGCCGGTCGGAGATGCGACTGGTGTCGGCCCCCTTCACCGCCTCTTATGCGCCTGCTCGATGCGGCCGATACGGCTTGACATGACGGCGCTTCTGACCGAGGACGACCTCGGCACGCCGGTTGCGCCCGAAGCCGGTTTCGGGGTCGGCATCGGCGCAAGCTTCGACGCGAGCCTGATGGCTCGAGCGCTCGCCTGCCTGTTCGCGGCCGGCGCGACGCTCGTGCTGCTCACGGTCGCGCTGCCCCACTCGCCGCGCGCCGACGTGCCTGGCCTGCTGCTGGTCGCGGGCAACGCCTACCTCGTCGCTTCCGTCCTGCTCTGGCGCGCCCGCGCCCTCCCGGCACGCTCCCTGCCGCTCGCGCTGGCGTGGGGCAGCACGTTGATCACCGGCGTCGCCTACTTCTCCGCGGAGAGCCCCAGCCCGCTCGTCTTCTTCTACCTGTGGGTCTTCCTCTACTCGGCCTACTTCTTCACCACGACCGCAGATGGCCGTCCAGATCGTCTACGTCGGGCTCGCCTACGGCGCGCTGCTGATCGCGCGACCGCCTTCGAGCGGAGTGCCGGCGTGGTGGCTCGTCGGCATGGGCACGCTGCTGGTCGCGCGCGGTCCTGATCCGGCTCGATGCGCGAGCGGGTCGAGCTGCTGATCGCGCGGCTCTACGACGCCGCGCGCACCGACCCTCTGACCAAGCTGTCCAACCGGCGCGGCTTTCGCGAGCTGCTCGACCTCGAGCTCGCAGCGGGCGCGACGCGCCGAAGCGCGCGATGACCGTCGTGGTCGGCGACCTCGACCACTTCAAGGAAGTCAACGACCGCTCCGGCCACCACGTCGGCGACGCGACCCTGCAGCGGCGTCGCCCGGTTGCTGCGAGAGCGGCAAGCGCCAGATCGACAGCGCCGCGCGCGTCGGCGGCGAGGAGTTCGCGCTGATCCTGCCCGACACCGACGACCACGGCGCGTTCGTTCTCGCCGAGCGCCTGCGCTGCGAGCTGCGCGAGGAGTTCGCCGGCGACACGGTGCCCGATCACGATCAGCTTCGGAGTGGCCAGCTACCCCCAGCACGGCGAGACGGCCGGCTCGCTGCTGCGCGCGGCCGACGAGGCTCTCTACGCGGCCAAGCAGAGCGGGCGCAACCGGACCGTGCTGCACAGCTCGGCGCTGCGCGAGGCATCACACGCGAGCGGCGAGCTCGCGCGACATCGAGGGCGAGCGCTTCGTCGCGGTCGTGCTCGACCTGGCCGAGGCGGTCGACCTGCGCTTCAGCGGCAGCGCTCGCCACTCCGAGACCGTCGGTCGCTACGCCGAGATGATGGCCCGCGAGCTCGGCCTCTCGACCGAGCAGATCAGGCCGCGTGCGGCTCGCCGGTCTGCTGCACGACATCGGCAAGGTCGGCGTCCCCGACAGCATCCTGCAAAAGCCGGCCCAGCTCACCGACGAGGAGTTCGACATCGTCAAGCGCCATCCCGAGCTCGGCGCGCAGATCCTCGAGCATCCGAGCCTCGCCGACATCCGCGCATGGGTCGGCGTCGCACCACGAGCGGCCCGACGGCCGCGGCTATCCGCTCGGGTGCTCCGGCGCGGACGATCCCGCTGGAGGCGCGCATCCTCGCGGTCGCCGACGCCTACGAGGCGATGACCAGCGACCGCTCCTACCGCACCTCGATCGGGCATGCCGCCGCCCGCGCCGAGCTGCGCCGCTGCGCGGGCACGCAGTTCGATCCGCGCGTCGTCGTCGCCCTGCTCGCCGTGCTCGAGCGCGAGGCCGAACAGGCCAAAGCGGTGCTCGCGCACGCGTGAGCGCACAGCGCGCTCAATCGACGCGCAGCACGGCCTTGCCGGCGATGCGGCGCTCCATCAGCGCGGCGATCGCTTCCACCGCGTCGCGCCACGATCCGTCGAGGTCGACCGAGCAGTCCAAGCGCCCGGCGGCCACGAGCCCCGCCAGGCGTCCCAGGTCGCGCGCGCCGGAGCGCTCTCGGTGGAGCTGCGCAAACAGGAACAGCCCATACAACCGGGCGCCGGGGGCACGGCCGAAGAACTCCCGCGTAGGGAATTGCACGGGAGCCTGGTCGCTGGAGGCAAACGACACGATCGTGCCCTGCGGAGCCACCCGACGCATGGCGGCTCCGAGCGTGGCGCCACCGACGCCCTCGACGATCGCGTCGAACTCCGCTCCGGTCGGCTCGAGCCCTGAGACCACTTCATCCGCGCCAAGCTCTGTCAGGCCCCGCGCCCGCTCGGGGCTCGCCGAGACCCCCGTAACGTGCGCGCCCGCAAGCTTCGCCAGCTGTACCGCAAAGCGCCCGACCCCGCCGCTCGCGCCTGTGACGAGCACTCGCCGCCCAAGCACGGAGCCGAAGATGTCCATCGCCTTCAGCGCCGTCAGCCCCGCCACCGGCAGCGTCGCCGCCTGCACATCGGAGACCCCGTCGGGCAGCGGCGCGAGCACGTCCGTGTCGACCGCGGCGAGCTGCGCCCACGCGCCGCGCCCCACCAGGCCGACCACGCGCGTGCCTGCGGGCGGGCCCGAGCCGTCGGACGCTCCCTGCTCGACCGTCCCGGAGACATCCCAGCCGGTCACCTCCCCGTCCTGCATCTCGCCCAACCGCCTCACCTCGCCGCGGTTAAGCGAGAACGCGCTCACCCGCACGAGCGCCTCGCCGGGCAGCGGTCGCGGGTCGTCCACCTCGCGCAGCTCGACGTTCCCCTCGGCTCTGGGTGCGGCGGTGAGGGCAAGCATCGTCGCGACTCAGAGCTCTCGCGCGGCGGCGCGCTCACGGCTCTGCTGCTCTTCCTGGCGCGCCCGGCGGTACTCGTTGACGACGATCTCGGTCAACTCCTCCACAGACGTCTCGGCCGTCGGCTTGTCCAGGGCGATCGCGCCATCCTGGATCATGCTCACGCGGTCGCACGCCTCCAGCACGTGGACGTAGTTGTGCAGGATCATGACGATCGAGACCCTACCCTCCGCCTTCAACCGTGCCACCAGGTCGAGGATCTGCGCTCCCTCTTTGGCGCCCATCGCCGCGAGCGGCTCGTCGAGCAGGATAATGTCCGCGTCGGAGTTGACCGTGCGGGCGACCGCGATCGCCTGACGCTGGCCTCCTGAGAGCCGCGCCACGGACACGTCGATCCGTGGGATGTTGATCCCGATCTCGTCGAGCGCCGTGCGCGCCTCGCGCTTCATCTGGCGGTTGGCGAGCAGCGGGACCGGATGGTGGACGCGCTCCTTGCGCAGGAACAGGTTGTGGTAGACGGACAGTTCGTCGATCAAGGCCAAGTCTTGGTAGACGGTCTCGATGCCTTTCGCGCGCGCGTCGTCGACGCTTTTCGGCTCATAGGGCTCACCGTGCAGGAACATCTTCCCCGCGTCCGGCTTTTGAAAGCCGCAGAGGATCTTGATCAGCGTCGACTTCCCGGCGCCATTGTCGCCCAAGAGGCCGAGCACCTCGCCCTTCTTCAGATGCAGGCTGACGTCCCTGAGCGCCGTCACCGGCCCGAAGCGCTTGGCGATGTGCTCGACCCGCAGCACGTGGTCCTGCTCCGAGACCGGTCCAACGATGCCAGTCTGCTGAGGGCCCACGTCAGCCACTGGCGCCATGCCCCCTTCGCGCGCGCCCCACGTAGACGTTCGCCGTCATCGCCACGACGATCGCGAGGCCCGTATAGAAGAGGAGGTAGTTGGCGTTGACGCCCTGCAAAATCAGGCCGTCTTCGAGAATGCCCAGGAACAGGGCGCCGATCAACACCCCCACGACCGTGCCCGAGCCGCCCGCCAGCAGCGTACCCCCGATCACCACCGCCGCGATCGCCAGCAGCAGGATCTTGTTCGGTCCCGAGGGGTCCGGCTGGATCGTCTGCGAGCGGACCGCCTCGAAGATCCCGACGAGACCCGCGAGCAGAGCGCTCAACACGAAGTTGCGCATCGTCACCAGCTTGACCTTCACCCCGGCCTCGGCCGCGCCGAGCTTGTTCGAGCCGATCGCCACCGTGTAGAGGCCCCAGCGTGTAAAGGTCAGCACGACCTGCAGCACGACCACGATCACCACCGCCCAGATCAGCTCCGAGTAGACGCCCGCACCGAAGATCTTCGCGAACGTGCCGACGTGGTTGACCGTTTCCGGCAGCGTGATGTTGTGACCGTTTACGACGTGGTGAGCCTGGACGGTGGTCTGGTGGATCTGGGCCCCCGGCGTCGCCACGGGAGTGCCGTGCGAGAGGATCAGGCTGAGCCCCTCGAAGCTGAACAGCATCCCGAGCGTGGTGACGAACGAGCTCACCCCCAGCAGCGCCACGAAGGCGCCGTTGGCGGCACCCACGACCATGCAGATCGCGAGCGCGATGATCACCGACGGCACCAGACCGAGACCCGCGGTGTCGATCTTGTAGAAGACGATCGGGGCGAACATGTACATCGCCCCGATCGAGAGATCGATCTCTCCCAGGATCATCACGAACACCTCGCCCGCTCCCAAGATCGCCAGCGGCGCGAAGTACGGAAGCAGCGTCTTGAAGTTCGCGCCCGTCAGGAAGGTGCTCGTGTTGGCAGAGAAGTAGATCGCCACGATGATCGTGACGACGATGATGCTGCCCTCGCGCAGAGCCAACAGTCGGGTCAGCACCTCGCGCCCGCCCGAGAGCCGTCCCCGCCGACGCTCCGCTCCCCGCAGGCCCTCCGGCTCAGTCGAGCCTGAGGAGGGACCGCTTCCGGCGGTGCTTGGGGCCGCGCTGGCCACGATCCCTCCCGCGCTCCTTCGATTCCCTCAGCCGATTACCGCTGCGGTGGTCGAGGTGCCCTCGTAGCGTGACTTCGAGCTCACGTAGGGCTTCACCGTTTCTTTGCTCAGGAACTTCAGCCCGGTGTCAACTTCGGCAGGACCCGTCAGCGTTCCCGACACCTTGTACTGGAACAGCTGCAGAACCGGCAGGAAGCCCTGCAGGTAGGGCTGCTGGTCGATCGTGAATTCAATGTTGCCTTCCTGCAGCAGTTTCTGCGTCTGTTCGGTCAGGTCAAAGCCACCGGCCTTGACCCCTTTGGCCGCGAGACCGAGCTTCTGCATTACTTTCGCGAGGCTTTCCGTGCTGCCGCCGTCGACCGCGTACATGCCCTTGGCGCTCTTGTGGCTGAGATACCACGCTTCGATCGCCGACTGCTCCTGGGCAACCGCGGCACCGGTCGCAACCGAGTGTGCGGTGATCGACTTGCCCGAGTCCTTGATCGCCTTTTCTGCGCCTTCGATTCGCGGCTGCAGGTTGGCCGAACCGGGTGTCGCGATGAACAGGCCGACTTCACCCGAGCCCACGGCTGCGACGATGCGCTTGCCCATTTCTTCCCCGGCCTTGAACAGGTCCTGGCCGACATACGAGAGGCGCGCGTTGCCGACCGCATCCGCGTTGTAGGCGATGACCGGGATGCCCGCCTTGATCGCCGCTTCCACAGGGGCGTTGAAAGCGTGCAGATCGATCAGCGCCACCGCGATGCCGGAGGCGCCACTTGTCACGGCCGTGTTGACCGCGTTGACCATCTGGCTGACGTTGCTGTTTTCCGAGCCCGTCCACTGGTAGGAGCAGCCGAGCAGCTTGCACGCATCGGCGGCCCCATATTGGGTGGGGGTGAAGAACGGGTTCGTGGTCACGTGGTTGACGAACACGAATTTGTAGCTCGGGTGCGAGCCGAACACGCTGCCGGAGCCACCGCTGCCCGAGCCGCTGGACGCGCTCGACCCGCACGCGCTCAAGATCGTGCTGACCGATCCTGCCGCGACGCCGGTCAGCGCCGTTCGGCGCAGAAACGCGCGCCGGTCGATCTCGGGCCAGTGAACTCCGGGCCCCTTGCTCTCCCCCAACTGCTCCCCCAACTGCTCGCGAGATTCGTACGCGCGATCAATCTCTGACATCGGTCCTCCTCCTCGATTCCATGCTGTGTCGTCTGGGTATACCCTCGGCACATGGTCGGGAAACCCACACGGTCCGGCGAGCGCGCGCGGCCGGGTGAAGACGAGGGATCGGACGACGAGAGATCGGACGAGCAGGGATCGGACGAGGGCGCAACGACGGACCAGCGCACCAAAGGCATCGAGCGTCTCGGCCCGGTCACGGTAGCCCGCCTGCGTAAAGCCGACGGGCGCACGCTGATCCTCTACAGCGCCGCCGGTGACCGCGCGTGAGCGAACTGCGCTTCAACGAGCTGCGCGGCGAGCAGGTCGCCTATGCGATCCACCGCCAGGACCGCACCTTCCTGCCGGCGCGCGACCACTGCCCGCTGTGCCCCACCCACCCGGGCGGCCCCGAGACCGAGATCCCCTTACCGGCGTATGAGATCGCCGTGTTCGACAACCGCTTCCCCGCCTTCGAGCCGCCCCACGGCGCGGCCGAGGTCGTGGTCTACAGCGACGATCACGACGCCTCCTTCGGCACACTCGCGCCGGAGCGCGCCGAGGCGCTGATGTGGGTGTGGCGCCACCGCTATCTGGAGCTCGGCGCGCGCGCCGACGTCGAGTACGTGTTCATCTTCGAGAATCGCGGCGTCGAGGTCGGCGTCACCCTGCACCATCCCCACGGGCAGATCTACGGCTATCCGTTTCTGCCGCCCGTGCCGGCGCTCGAGCAGGCGGCCGACGAGCGCCAGGGCGGCTGCGCGCCCTGCGCGCTGCTCGCGCGCGAGCTCGCCGACGGACGGCGGATGCTCCACACGGACGACCACGTGCTCGCCTACGTCCCCGAGGCCGCCCGCTGGCCGTATGAAGTGCACGTGACGATGCGCGAGCACCGCGCGAGCCTGCTCGACTGCAGCGCCGTGGAGCTGCGCCTGCTCGCCGAGACCCTGCAACGCGTGGTGCGCGGCTTCGACGCGCTGTTCGCGCGGCCCTTCCCGTACGTCATGGCGGTCCATCAAGCCCCCACCCCCCCGGCGACTCCCGGTGGCGGTATCGGCCACGCCGGCATGCTGCCGGGCGTCCGCGAGACCGTTGGTGCAGAGGCAATGCCCGGCCCGCGCGACATGGGCGCGGCGGATGTGCCGGCCACAGCGGATGCGCCGGGCGGGCATCTGCACGTCGAGTTCTACCCGCCGTTGCGCACCGCCGAGAAGCTCAAGTACCTCGCCGGATCCGAGCAGGGCGCGGGCGCCTTCATCTCCGACGTGCTGCCGGAGGACTCCGCCGCCGAGCTGCGCGAGGCGATCGCCCGTGGCGCATAAGCACGGTGAGAGCGAGGGCGCTTCGATCGACCCCACGCACGTCACGGCGTTCGCTCCGGGCCGCGTCAACCTGATCGGCGAGCACACCGACTACAACCAGGGCCTCGCGCTGCCGTTCGCGATCGGCGAGGGGGTCACCGTGCACGCGACCGCGATGGCATCCGAGCCCGGGTCCGGGCCCGGGTCGGCGCCTACCGAGCGCATCGAGGCGTATGCCCGCGATCTGCACGAGCACGACGAGTTCCCCCTCGCGTGCCCCACACCCGTCCCCGGCTGGCGGGCGTTCGTGCGCGGCGTCGCCGCCGAGCTCGTCCGCGCCGGCCACCAGCTCGCCGGCGCCCGGCTCGAGATCTCGGGCGACGTGCCGCAAGGCGCCGGTCTGTCCTCCTCGGCGGCGCTCGAGGTAGCCCTGTGTCTCGCCCTGCTCGCCCTCTCCGGCGACGAACGCACAGGCGCCGCCGACGGCGACGAACGCCTCGGCTTGGCCAGGCTGTGCTCACGGGTGGAGAGCGAATGGGTGGGAGCGCGCACCGGTCTGCTGGATCAGATCGCCTCGCTGTACGGGGCGCCGGAGATGGCGCTGCGGATCGACTTCCGCGCACTCGAGATCGCTCCCGTCCCGCTGCGACTGCGAGCCGGCTGGCGACTGGTGACGCTCGATTCGGGCGAATCTCATGCCAACGCGAGCTCCTCCTACAACGAGCGGCGCGAGGAGTGCTCCGAAGCGTGCGCCCTGTTGGGAACCGCATCGCTGCGTGAGGCCTCCGCGGAGGACGTCGGACGGCTGCCGGAGCCGCTCCGGCAGCGGGCCAGTCACGTGCTCGAGGAGAACATCCGCGTCGAAGAGACCGTCGCCGCGCTGCGCGCCGACGATCTGCCTGCGGTGGGGGCACTGCTGAACGCGTCCCACGCGAGCCTGCGCGATCGGTTCGAGGTCTCCTCGCCTGCCGTCGAGGCAGCCGTCACTGAGCTGCTCTCCGCGGGCGCTTCCGGCGCGCGGATCGTCGGCGGAGGCTTCGGCGGCCACGTCCTCGGCCTGCTGCCCCCAGGCACTCACGCGCCTGCCGGCGCACACGAGGTCAAGCCCGGCCCGGGCGCACACCTGCTCGAGCGTTGACTGCGCCGGCTCTCCGTTTTGCTGGGCGGGCTGCCGTCATCGACGAGGTGCTTCCCTCTCGTTACTCGCCTCCGTCGCGTGAGCTCATCAGCGCGACCGGGATCGCGAGCCCCGCCGAGCGGCGCAGCGGCGCGATCCGGCGGCCGGGCTGAACCGCGGACCGGATCGCCCCGGCACGCGAGCCGAGACGCTCCACCACGCCGTCGAGGTCGTCGGCGACCAGAGCAAGACCCCACAAGCGTGCCGGCTGAGCGGGCCCACAACCGCGTTCGACGGCATCCGCAGGCTCTTGGACGACCTCGAGGATCTCGGCGCCGAGGCGGAAGAACGCCTGACGCGGCGCGCCGGCCGGCGTGGGCTGCTCGCGAATCCGGCGCAGATCCAGGCCCGCGTCCGTGAGCGCGTGAACGGTGCGATCCAGCACCGGCGACATCGCGACGACGTGATCGATCGCCCGTACCCCGTTTGGATGTGCGGGCGCAGGCGTCGGCACGGGCGAGATCGAGCCCGCCGTCGGCAACCCGTCGAGCTCGACGTCGGCGACCCCGCGCAGCGACCAGCCGATCAGGCCGTCACCGGCCCCGCGTCCGGCGAGACGCAGACGGACGGCGCCGAGCTCACAGCAGCCGTCCACGACGGTGAACCCGAGCGCCGTCCAGCTGTGTGGCGAGTCGGCGAGCACCAGCTCGTCGATCGTGGGCGCCGAGGAGTTCTGCGGGCCGTTTGCATGGTCGTCCTGCATCGCCTGCAGCATGTCATCTCGAGCCGGGCACGCCAAGGGACCCAACCGTCCATTAATTCATGCAGCTGATGACTCGGGAGAATCCGTGTCCTACGATCCATTGATGGCGACCGCCTCGACTTACGGTGACGCTGCGTCGAATCAACGTAACTGGAAACTCGTCCTGGTCGGCATCGCAGCGACGATTGCCCTGATCGTCGTGCTGGCGGCGGTGGCGGCATTGGTGTGGTCGGGCGCGACCTTGGCGGGGGATTCGACGGCGCTCGCGCGCGTCACGGTGCAACCGTTGGGCGGAAAGATCGAGCGCGTGCAGGCGTTTGGGCCGGACGGCAGGAGAGTGCCACTCGCCGTGGCCGGCGGACGCTTGACGCCGCTGAAGCGGCTGACACCGGGCGAGCAGGTATCGGTGGACGTGGAAGTTCGCCGGCCGGGCTGGCTCGGCTGGGCGCTGGGCACGGTGCGCAAGGAGCACCTGACGCTGCGCGCCCCCGTCGCACACGTGACGCAGCCGTGGATGACCGTCGATCCCGGCTCCGAGGTGCGGGTCGGCTTCGACCGGCCCGTCAGCGCGGTCGCCTACGCAGGCACTGGCGGCGTGACACATCACACCCTGGGCACTGCCCGGAGCTCGATCTCGCTCGGTACCCAGCCCGCGACCGGCACGACCGAGCTCGCCGCCGCCGCGCGTCCGTGGGAGACCCTCGGCGCCCCCATGCAGGTGAGCTGGTTCCCGCCGTCGCGATCTCCGGTGATGGTCAGCCTCCCCGCCGCCGGCACCCGCATCGCTCCCGCCACGAGGATCCGCCTGACGTTCTCAAAGCCCGTCCACGAGGTGCTCGGCTCGAGCCGCCCCCGGCTGTACCCGAGCACCGCCGGGCGCTGGCATCAGACCAACAGCCACACGCTCGTGTTCGTCCCGTCCGGTGGGGGCGCGACGCTCGGCTCACAGCTGCATGTGCAGCTCCCGCACGCGGTCGCGGTGACGGCCGGTTCCGGCGGCGGGCTGCGCACGACCAGCCAGGTCGAATGGACGGTGCCGCCGGGCTCGACGCTGCGCCTGCAACAGCTCCTCGCACAGGCGGGCTACCTTCCGGTCGACTGGCAGCCGTCCGGCGCCGAAGTGGCTCACACGCCCGGCGCTGAGGCGCAGGCGGCGGTCGAGCCGCCGAGCGGAAGCTTCAACTGGCGCTACCCGAACACGCCACACCAGTTGCAGGCGATGTGGACCCCGGGACAGGCGAACGCGATCACCAAGGGCGCCGTGATGAAGTTCGAGAACGAAAACAACATCACCGTCGACGGGCTCGCCGGAGCGGCCGTGTGGCACACGCTGCTCGGCGACGCGATCGCGGGCAAGCGCCTGAACAGCGGCTACAGCTATGTGTACGTGCACCGAGAAGTCCCGGAGACGATGACGCTCTGGCACGACGGCCGCACGGTCATCAGCTCGCCCGCCAACACCGGCATCTCGGGCGCGGAAACCGCACTCGGGACGTTTCCCGTGTTCGAGCATCTGCCCGAAACGACGATGAGCGGCACTAACCCCGACGGCTCGCACTACAGCGATCCCGGGATCAAATGGGTCAGCTACTTCAACGGTGGGGACGCGCTGCACAACTTCAGCCGCTCCTCGTTCGGCTCTCCCCAGAGCCTCGGCTGCGTCGAGCTTCCGCTCGCGGCGTCCGCGGAGATCTACCCCTACACGCCGATCGGCACGCTCGTCACGGTCGAAGCCTGAGCGCGCCTCTGCTCTGATCCGGGAGGCGCCCGCCGCCATGAGCCGGCCACCTGGGGGAACCTTGAGCTGACGGGCGTGACGAGCTCCGGGCGGCGCAAAGCTCGCGTATAGAGTCTCGCCGACCACCATGAGCGAGACGGTCCCATATGCCAACTACCAGTACGAGATCTACCTGCGCGGGATGGCGGGCAAGCGCCCCGCGCGATCGCTCGACTGGCGGCAGCTGGAGCACGACGCGCTGAATCTCCTGCAGCGCGGGCCACGGGGATACATCGCGGGCGGCGCCGGCCTTGGCGAGACGATGCGCGCGAATCGCGAGGCGTTCGACCATTGGCGGCTGCGACCGCGAATGCTGCGCGACGTCTCCGAGCGCAGCCTCGCGCGAACCGTGCTCGGGACCGTGTTGGCGGCGCCGGTGCTGCTGGCACCGATCGGGGTGCAGACGCTGGCGCACCCCGAGGGGGAGCTCGCGATGGCGCGAGGCGCCGCGCAGGTCGGGGTGCCGCTCGTCGCCAGCTCGGCCGCCTCGCATACGATCGAGCAGATCGCCCACGAGGCCGGCGAGCTCGCGCGCTGGTATCAGCTGTATTGGCCACGAGACAGAGAGCTCGCCCGCAGCTTCGTGCAGCGTGCCGAGCGGGCCGGATACAGCGCGATCGTCGTCACGCTCGACACCTGGCTATTGGGCTGGCGCCCCGCAGATCTGAACGAGGCGTTTCTGCCGTTCCTGTGGGGGGAGGGCAACCGCAACTACCTCGAGGACCCCGTCTTTCGCGGGCTGCTGGAGGTAGCGCCGGAGGAGGACATGCAGGCGGCGATCGGACAGTGGGCGTGGCAGTTCGCCAACCCCTCGGTAACGTGGAAAGACCTGGCGTTCCTGCGCGAGTGCACCGAGCTGCCGATCGTGCTGAAGGGGATCGTCGATCCAGACGACGCGCGACTGGCGATCGAGCACGGGGTCGAGGGAGTGCTCGTGTCAAACCACGGTGGACGGCAGGTCGATGGCGCGGTCGGCGCTCTCGATGCGCTGCCCGGGGTGGTGGAGGCGGTGGATGGTCGGTGCGAGGTGCTGTTCGACAGCGGGATCCGCAGCGGCGCGGACGCCCTCAAGGCGCTCGCGCTGGGTGCCCGCGCAGTGCTACTCGGCCGGCCCTACATATGGGGACTGGCGCTCGGCGGCGCCGAAGGGGTCGCCGAGGTGCTTCGCAGCTTCCTCGCAGACCTCGACCTGGCGATGGCGTTGAGCGGGTACGCGAACATCGACGAGGTAGACGCAAGCGCGTTGGTCGCGCAAGGCTCACGCTGAGCGTCCGGGCCGCTTTTCGCTCGGGTAGGCCTCAGCTGATGCGCCGCCCGCATCGGGCTCGTCCAACGCTTGTCGAATAGTACCGCTGAGCCTGCCGCTTCTCGCTCCACTTGCCGAGACAGATTCCAGACGCGATGCAGAGGCAGATACGACTACTTCGACAGCTTGTGCTCGACTCGCAATACGCGGTCGATGAGATGACCGTAGCCGAGGCGATCCTCACGCGCGCCGCCGCGCGGCGATCGGTCGTGGGGATCACGTTTCGAAACGACCTCCGCACAGCGACCCACGAGCAGGCGCCCGAACCTCAGGTCCGCTCGTTCCGTCCCAGTGCCCATGCCCGGTCCTTCCGGCCCTGCAACCCAGGGAAATCAGGAGAAGGAATCCTCAAGATTCCTCCGGGGCGCCGCCCGTAGCGGCGGTATCGGTCTCGGCAGAGGTCGTGTGTGACCTGCGCGATCAGTCCTGAGCGCGTTCCGGTAGTCGGGCCCAATAGACTGCCAGCGTGAATCGAGCGGCCTTGGTCCTCGGCGGTGCCGAGATCGCGGAGCATGCATACGCAGATTCGCGCGCTTTCTTCGCGGAATGCTGCGACGGGGACGGAACGCGAGCACCGCTGACTCGCGGGTTGCGACGACTGCATCTCGACGTGTATCTCGACGAGGAGGTGCGCGGCCTGCTCAAGTCGTTGGCGGGTGAAGATGTCGACTGTCTGATCCTCTCCACCAATGCGCTCTACTCGCCTGTGATCGCCGAAGCACTGCTGACCGAGCGCGATGCCATCGAGCAGCACGTGGAGCGCGGCGGGGGTCTGATCGTTCTTCCCCAGCCCCCGAGCGTACTCGGCGAGCTGAGCGACATCATCGGTGGCGGCTTTGTCGCGACGCCGGCCAATCAGCCGCAGCAGGAAGTGCTTGCGCACCAGCCAGACGACATCCTCTTGCGCTTTCCCGAGCGTGTCGACTCGGCGGAACTCGCGCGAGCTCCGGAGACGAGGGTGACGCGGCTCTTCTGGGGTCAGCTCGCGCCTGACCCGGCGAGGTCGACGACGATCCTCTGCGAGGCAGAGCGCGAGGCGCCGGTTCTCGCCAGGAGCAGGACCGGAACCGGGCGCCGTGTAGTGCTAAGTGCGATCCCATTCGACTGGCGCCGCGAGCGGGGTCTGGCGCGCAACGCGCTGTACTTCGCGACCTGCGGGCCGCCGTTCGCGCTGATGCTGACGGACCCTGAGAGTCCGCGGGACGCGGCGCGGGCTCGGTTCATGTCCGAGCAGGGAGGCGCCGTCGTACGCGAGCCGCCGCTGGCACCCGAGCACGAATGGCTGCTGCGCGAGGTAGACCTCGCCGTGATACCGCCCGACGATCTCGACCGGGCACTCGAACGGCCATCCGTCAGGAGCTTCCTGCGGGGAGGAGGCACGCTCACCGCGATCAAGGACGTATACGCAGGTGAGGACTTCGCGAAGGTCACGGTCATCGAAGGCAACCGAGACGGACGGCTCAACGTCGAGCTCGTCATCAGCGCCCTCGCCGCACGGCCGGACTGGGGCGAGCAGGTGTTGAACGATGCGATCGGACTGAGGGCGATCGTCGCCTGCTTGCGGCGGGGCCGCGAGATTCTCGGCCCGGACAGCTCGCTGGAGCTGCCGGAGACGAAGCGGCAGGCATTGATCGATTTCGTGGACGCCCGCATGGTGGCGGGGGTGCGCGAGGACAACGTCGTCGCAGTCGGCGCCCGGGCAGATACGCTCGCGTTCCTTGGCGTAGTGCGACGTGGCTCCGCCGGCCGACTGCCGCGGAGGCTGCTCGCCCAAGCACACGCGCTCGGACCGGAGCGCGAGTTGCAGTTGGCGGTGTCGCTCGCCATCCTCGGTGAGGATGACGCCGGCAAATTGATTTCGGACGCGCTCGCCGCATGCCCTGCCGAGTACGTCCCGTCCGTTGCCGAGGTGTCGCGATGGAGCGGTGCGGTCGCGAGCGCCGACCGCGTCGGCAGGCTCGACTTGGCCCCTGAGACCGCCGTGGATTTGGCGCTCATGCTAACGCGCGGGCTGCAGGATCTGGACCCGCCATGGCTCACCACCGACGTGAGTGCCGAGATACTGATCGGGCTGGCCGCGCTCCTGCAAATTGCTCGTGTCGATGACGTCGCACGAAGGCAACTCGCCGGACCAGAGCGGATCCTCGGGATCGGGAACGTCTACCTCCGACGCCTACTGGCGTCTCCCAGCGCCGAGGGACACAACATCCCCTGGCGCGCACGACTGTCCGAGGCGCTGTTGCTCGCCGAGGACGTCAGCCCACTCGGACTGGAGATCGTAGATGCCCGCCGCCGACATGTGCCCGGCCTGACCCGCAGCGACGACACCGTCGCGCGCGTGATTGGCGAGTTGCGCGAGGAGAACGTCCGCATGACAGAGGAGATCCGCAAGAGTCGGGCCATCTCCCGTGGCCCAGCGAGGCTGGGATTGGCCACCGCCGCCACGTTCCTGCTGCTGAGTTCGCTCGCCCCTTTCTTCGGCCTATACGAGTTGCTGCGCGACCGATCGGTCGCCACGGGTGCGAGTGTCAGCGCGGTCTTCCTCGTCGTTTACTCGCTTTGGTTCTTCGTCCTCTCCGACAGGCTCTTGCGTTACGCCCTGCTTCCCGATCGCATGGCTGCGGTTCTCCAAGCGCTTATGCGGCGCCGGGCCTGACGGCGAGGCGCGACGACCGACCCATGTCCTCTCCGAAATTCAGATCCAAGCGAGTAGCCGCACGAGACGCTGCCGGCACACGCGAGGCCGGAGCAGCCGGACGCCGCGATAATGCCGGCCGCGCTGCTCGCAGGCACCATGAACTAAAGAGGTCAAGACTCCCGTGGCGCACATGATCGCTATCAGTTGACGTGCCTACACAAGCGACCTCGAACACCCAGTCGGACAAGGTGGTGACAAAGCGGGAACGACGGGACTCGAACCCACGTTCGGCACCACCGATCGAGATACGCGCGAGAAGCAGCTCCAAGCACGATCAACCGAGGGCCGCCGAGTCGTAGTATTGACGGCCTGAGTGGAACTCTGCTGCTCATCGTCCTACGCAAGCATGAGCGTGGGTCTTTGCTCGAGCGCTCGCTGTCGCGGGAGCGCGCTTTCGCTTCGGACGGTGTGGATCGACGCGAGAACGCAGCGCTTTCCCTGGGCTGAGATCGTGGTCGCGGGTGCGATGTCTCAAAGTCTGGCCGAGGTAGAGCAGCCTTCCAACTGCCAAAGTGGGTTCTGACGGTTCCGGTGGATGGTTGGTCTGGTGTCGCGCGTAGCCAGTCGATGCCGGCGGGAAGGTGGCCGTGTGCTGTCGTCCATCGTTTGAGGGCTTCGATGATGTCGCGGTCATCCCAGAGCCGGTTGCCTCTGATTGAGCGCTCTTCGGGTTCCAGCCCGGCTGCGGCTAGTGCGGCGTTTCAGCTACCGAAGTGGGCACGAACTGTCTTGGTTGAGGGGTGTCCGGCTCTGCACGCAACCACTCGATGCTGGTCGCTGGTCGTCTGGTCCAGCTTGTAAAGGCTTCGATCATGTCAAGGTCGTCCCACGTGGCGCTGCGGCTGCGGGCCAGCAGTGGCTGTAATCCTGCTTGTGGAGCGCACGGTTCCATGTGCCGAAGTTGTCACGGAGTGTGCGGAGGCTGGGTGGCTGGTTGCGCTGCGCGCCCAGTCGGACCATGTCGGGCTACGCCCATGCACGTCGGCCCAGGCCTGAAGCGCACTCGTTTCTGGACGCCTGACGAGCTTGGTCGTGGGAGTCCTCCAACAAAGCAAACTCCGCAGCCAGCAGCGATGTCGAGCGACGCCGAGTCCCACCTTTAGACTCCACAACCCTCGTGAACACGTCACACTGTCGACACTCGAGATGACCTTCGCGAGCATCTTGGTGCTGCCTCTCCCGCTCGCTTCGGTACTGACCGAGCCACTTGAGGTAGTAGGGGTCATCTCTGCGTTCTCGTTCTGCTTTGCTGGGTTCGCTGGAACCGCTGAATACCTGCGCGGTAAGAGCGGTCACGACATCGCCGACGCAGCCGCCACGGGAGCCGCCGCAGGATTCATTGTTGGCCTGTTTGCTGGGGCCGGAGCGGCGCTATACCTTGTAATGCGATGATGCTTGGCGCCACCGACAGCCGACTCGTGATTCGCCTCGTTCTGACTGGGTTGTTCGCCGCTGGTTGCGGAGCAGCCTTCGCGACACGGGGACTCGGCGTCGCCGGGTTCGCCATCGCAGCTCCGGTCACAGCACCGCTGGGTTTGTGGCTTCTCGATCACCGTCACCCACGATCCAGCAGCAAGCGCGCAGCGAATCCGGTGGCACCAGAGCAACACGCGTCGAGCCAACACGAGACCACCCTGGCATACCCCAAGACGTTGCGCGAGGCACCCGACCCTAGCCATATTGCCGCAACCCATCCGCAACCCATGACGCCACAAGTCGCGATCCTAGAGCGTAAGTGGTGGGCGCTGATCGGTCTCTGCCTCGCGCAGTTGATGATGGTGCTGAACGCGACGATCGTGAGCGTCGCGCTGCCCTCGATCCAGCGCGACCTGCACTTCTCCCAGGACAACCTCACCTGGGTGCTCGACGCCTACCTAATCACCTTCGGCGGCTTCCTGCTGCTCGCCGGGCGGATGAGCGACCTTGTCGGGCGCAAGAAAGTCTTCCTGTCGGGGCTCGTCCTGTTCACCGCCGCCTCGATCTTCTGCGGCGCCTCGACGAGCCAGGGGATGCTGATCGCCGGGCGCTTCGTCCAGGGGATCGGCGGCGCTGTCGCCTCGGCGGTGATCCTCGCGATCATCGTCACCGAGTTTCCCGAGCGCGCCGAGCAGGCGAAGGCGATGGGCGTGTACGTGTTCGTCTCCGCCGGAGGCGGCTCGATCGGGCCGCTCGCCGGGGGCGCGCTGACGCAGTCGCTGAGCTGGCACTGGATCTTCTTCGTGAACGTGCCGATCGGCGTGATCGCGTTCGTGCTCGGCTCGGTGCTGATCCTCGAGAACCGCGGCATCGGCCTCGCCGGGGGCGTCGACGTCGCCGGCTCGGTGCTGATCACGCTGGCGATGATGCTTGGCGCCTTTGCGATCGTCAAGTCGACCGAATACGGCCTGCTCTCGGCGCGCACGCTCGGCGTCGGCGGGATCGCGCTGGTGCTGCTCGGCGCGTTCTTCTGGTTGGAGTCGCGGATCGCCAACCCGATCATGCCGCTGCGGATCCTGCGTCTGCGGATGCTAATGGGCTCGAGCCTCGTCCACGGGCTGCTCGTGACAGGCATGTTCTCGGCCTTCTTCCTCGGCGCGCTGTACCTCGAGCGCGTGCTCGGCTACGACGCGATCGACACGGGCCTCGCGTTCATGCCGCTGACGATCGCGATCGCCGCCTTCTCGATGGGGATCTCGACGCTTACGGTCGGCCGCTTCGGCGCGCTGCGGACGCTCGCCGCCGGGCTCGCCGTGATCGCCGCCGGCCTCGTGCTGCTTGCGACGGCGGGCGTGCACGCGAGCTACTTCCCCGGCCTGTTCTTCGCGTTCCTGCTAATCGGCCTCGGCGCGGGCGCCTCGTTCCTGCCGCTGTTGACGATGGGCATAGCCGACGCGCCGGCGCAGGACGCCGGGCTCGCGTTGGGGATCATCAACGTGTCGGTGCAGCTGTTCGGCGCGATCGGCCTGGCGGCGCTCGGCGCGATCGCAACCGATCACACTCATGGCCTGCTGTACAGCAGGCATTCTGAGGCGGTGGCGTTGACCAGCGGCTTTCATCTGGCGTTTGCTATCGCCGCCGGTTGCGTGGCAGTCGGCATCATGATCGCGGTGCTCGTGCTGCGCGACGCTTCCACGGGACCACCCTCCGAGCAGTCGGGCTTGGAGCCCTCGCCGCTTGAGCGGGCAGCTACTACACGCTTGACCGCATTTAGTCAGAGCACTTGAACTCGCTACT
Organism: uncultured Solirubrobacterales bacterium; assembly: GCA_963784875.1. Classification (GTDB taxonomy): domain Bacteria; phylum Actinomycetota; class Thermoleophilia; order Solirubrobacterales; family Solirubrobacteraceae; genus Palsa-744. Next base: position 164,103 of record CAWATE010000006.1, on the reverse strand, counting down.
TTGATACTAACTGGCGCTAGGAGTCAGGGTCATTGGGCTCTATGACTGACGCAAGCTCGGCGCCTACAACAACGAGCTGGCCGACCGGCGTTTCGGACGCTTGGCAGCCAGGATTAGCCGGCCTTGGCTCATCTCAGCTCGGCAACGACGGAGCCGTCTGAAGAAGCCGGTCGGCCTCCTTCACGTTTTTGATCGCGGCATCCAGCGAGACGTGGGGCTTAAGTCCGACCAGCTCGTCTGCTCTCTTCTCCACGGACGCTTTGTTGGGAAGCTGGCGGGTCACCCATAGGGCGGTCGCTAGACGCTCAAGCTCTGCCACGCCGCGGTCCTTGATCTGCTTAGCGATCCAGTCCAAAGCGGGCCCGTAGCGCTCCATGACGCGCTTAGAGCGCTCTTCGAATTCCTGGCCGCGTTCTAGGACCAGCAGGCGTGGTCCGTACTTCGGGCCTTGCGGGACTCGCTCTAGCAGGCCATCGATACGCATGTCTTCTAGCTCGTCGCGCAGCTCGAAGGAGAAGGGGCCGTGCTTGTAAAGGATGAAGTCGAAGTCGAAGTCGATCGCGAGTAGCTCTCTCGCTAGATACGTGGACTTCTGGATGTGGGTCTCGCCGGACCAGCTTCCTTGTTCGTAAAGGCGTCGGGCTAGCCTTAGAAGGATGGCCTCCTGAGCGAGGCTATTCATTGCTGGCCTCCTCTTGCTTGGTGAGTGCTTTGGTGATGATGTCCTCCCGGTGTTTCTCGATCCAGCGCTCCGCGTCACGGCGGATGGCGGAGTCGACGAACACGTATTCCGCTCGCGATCCGGGCAGTCTGCTCATAACCTCGGACAGAGCCAGCGAGCTCGCGACGGTACCGTCCCGTTCCAGGACGGGGAAGTCGGGGGGATCAGGCTGTCTGGGGCTGGAGCCGAAGCGGACCTTCTCCGCGCCGTAGCGCTCGACGCAGGCGTCGAAGATCGCCCGGGTCGCTAGCGAGCGCTCCCCGATGTCTTCGGCCTTGCGTGATGCGGCTACACGGAAGTGCTCGCGTGTGAGGATACGGCGCGCCGGGTCGTGCCCTGGGAGATCGGGGTCTCTGATGGCAGCAAGCATCGCCGTCGTGACCTCGTTATCGGTGATCTGGAGGTGCTGCTCGACGCTCGTTTGGAACTGGCCGTCGGGTAGCCATGCCATCAAGAAGTCCTTGAGGTGCGCGTCGTTGATCAGGCGGGCGGGATGGTTATAGACCTGGGAGAACATGAGATAGCGGGCGAGCATGAGCGCCTCCGCTGACTCTAAGCCTCCTTCCTCGACGCCGAGACTTGAATCTGAGGGGTCCTCGCTCTCCTCGGTCTGATCCTGCGGAGAGGACGGCGGCGTGAGGATGCGTAGGGTCTGGATGAGGCGATGGTGATCGAAACGTCCGTAGGCGACCCCGGTGTGCAGCGAGTCTCGGAGCAGGTAGTCGATACGATCCGCGCCGAAGTCGCCGCTGATCATTTCGGCGAGGATCGCCTCCCACAGGCTGAAGGTCAAAGGTAGCCGTAGCTTCTCTACGGTGCTTGCGCCAAGAGCGAGCTTGGCGACGTGCTCGGGCTTTGGCTGCGGCGACATCTTTACCCATACCGCCTGCATCTCCTCGGAGTAGATGATGTCGTGCGTGATCCGCTCGTGGTCATAGCCCTCCGGGAGTAGAGCGTCCTCAGCAGCGTGGGAGAACGGCAGATGGCCCATGTCGTGGCATAGGGCCGCCATCCGCAGGACGCTACGCCAGTAGAGGAATTCGACTGAGTGTCGCTCCGGGACGATGTCTCGTACCTGGTCGGTGAGCTTGTCCTCCCGCGTGACCGTGTCGAAGATCTTCCCGGCCAGGTGCATCACCCCGAGGGAGTGCTCGAAGCGCTTATGCGAAGCGCCTGGATAGACCAAGAACGAAAGCGCCAGTTGATGGACATGACGCAGACGTTGGAACGGCTGCGAATCGATGACCGCGACCTCGAACTGGTCGGGTTCTATGAAGCCGTGAACCGCGTCCCGAATCTCAACATGGCGTTTAAGCACGGGTGAAGTCAACCATTCCTGAAGGATGGACGGCGGCATCGAACGTCGAGAGAGCAAAGCTATACTAGACATTGAATCGAACACATGTTCGCATACTAGAGGGAGTTGCGCAAGGGACCTGATCCCGTCCGTCCTCTCCGACAAAATTGGGGGTCATCCGATCGCTCGATGTATCTGGAAGTGGTGTGCCGCTTCATCCGCGGCGCGATCGGCCGACGCTCATTCCAAGATTGAGCTACGGCCAGCAAAGCCTCAAGCCGCTGCTTGCTGAGCAGGGCGCCCGTTGCGCTGCAGCGTCTCTGTACTACATCCAAACGAACCCCGAGCTCGCCTTCCTTCCACCGGCTACCCGGCTCGGCCTCGTGCTCGACCCCATGACGTACATCCGAGAGAAGCCGCTCGCCGCTCGTGCGTCAGCCTTTCGCGCCAGCTCCTGGGGCGCCACCGCGGAGGCTTTCGATCCCGACCGGAGTCCGATATCAGACAAAGAGCTGGAGGATCTCGGCACCGCTCCTATCGATCTACAACGCGGGCGCGGTGCGACGCTAATGCTGACCTCCTACCACGTCGCTGGCGCGTGCGGGACACGTGGCCGAGACCTCGACTTGCTCTTGGCCCGCACCGGGATCGCTCACTTCCAGAGCGAGCGAATGGACGAGCCGCCCGAGCACGCAGCCATCGATGTCGACCGCGAGATCTATGCCACCATCGTCGTCCCCATCGAGGACGTCTGCACACCCTCAGCAAGACATCGCCTGGCGAGCGCCTACATGGACTTAGGAGCTGATGGGCTTTGGGTCAAGCTGCTCGGATTCAATGAGACCGCCAGCCTCGAGCACATCAAGGCCGGTGCCGCGTTTTTGCGGGAGCTGGCAGAAGGACCCTTGCCCGTGGTTAGCGATGGAGCTGGACAGCTGCATCTCGGGCTTCTCGCTTGCGAGGTCAGTGCGAGCATCGGTATTGGCGAGAGCGAGCGCTTTCGATACCCGAGTGCCTGGAAGCAGGCGACCGCGAAATCGAAGAGCAAGGGTCGCACGCGGTCGGCCTACCACCCCACCTTCATGCGCTCCTTCAAGATCGGCTCTGATTCGGCCCGGAAAGCGTTTGCTGCGTCTCGATGCCGATGTGGCGAGCATCCGCCCGCGGAGCCGCCAGGCAATGCCCAGGTTGGCGCTCACGCGGCAATCGTGCGGATGCGCGATGCCGCTGATGCCCTGGACGGTGACCTAGACGACCGTAGGGAGTGGCTCTTGGGTCTAGCAACGAAGGCCTCGTGGGCAGAGAAGGACGCCGAACTCCCACCAGGCAAGATGCTTGCGGCCGTGGACGCGTTCTTCGCAGGCTGGGACGAGAGCCCCGCGGTAGTGGCGGCCAGTTCCTAAACCCAAGAGGTAGCCGGGCGGCCGCTGATGGCGTCAATCATCGCGCCGAATGCCCACTCGCTCATCGTCAGGCGCGCGAGCACTGCCGCAGACTCCCAGCGGACCGCGCGTTCAAGGCCCACGCTGTTCTCGTAGGAAAGCTCCTGAGGCAAACGACCCAGCAGCCGTACCGGGAGCGTGACACGATTGCGTGATCGACCCGGCGTCCGCGGATGCTCCATCGTCAACGCTCGCAAATAGTCGGCCTCTGCAGCACCAAGCCGCTGGCTGACGCGCCTGCAAGACAGAGCCCTCGCATCGAGGCTATCTCTGGGATCCTCGCTCTCCAATCCAGAGAGCCGGCGACACAACCACTGCGCCTCTACCTCCAGTGCGACGGCTACGTCTAGCGACAGCCCGCGGACTGACGCGTCCCGCTCAAGCTCCTCAACGAAGCCCGCAGGGAGATCCACAACCTCATGCCTCTCGCCCGGCCGACGCGGCCCCCTAGCCCCCAGCCAGGAAGCCTCTGGAAGAGCGGGGATTTCGCCCTCGTCGACGAGGCGTAGGGCGCCTCTGGTGCGCTCGGGATGACGATGGATCTCCATAATAGATAAAAAGTCTAATTGTGGGCCGGACGGAAAGCCATTCACGCGGAGCTCGAGAGCTCTTCCTCCCCGATTGGCCCTACGGGGCCGTAGGGCGACGGCGAGTGCTGGAAACCGTGCTCCTCGGCACACAGCCACAGGACGGCTGGACCAAGGCCGCCCTCGAGGAGCATGCCGGCACCAAACCAGGCGGCATCGATGGCATCCTCGCGGGCGCGCTCGACTGGGGGCTGGTTGTTCAAGGCCCAAACAGCCGATGGAACAGCGTCGATACCCGCCCACCGATCGCTACCCCACTCGAAGCTTTACTGCAGCTAACCCGCACCGCCGAAGATCGCCCGATCAAGCCCCTCGCCAAGCGCACCTACCGACGCAAGAGCTGACGACACCCGTCCGATCCGTGATCAGCTCCGGCAAAGTCTCACATGCGGTCCTCGTCGTTCCAATGACGATTAGCTCGCTATTGGCGGCCTATAAGCCACCGACCGGAGTCGATCGTCTGCGATCCGGCGGCGACGGTGCCTATCGGCGCGGTCAGCCCCTCCAGCTCGAAGTGCAGCGACTTGCCCAGCCCGCGCGGATTGGTCTCGATCACGCCGAGCGTTTCGATTCATGGATGGGTCGCGGGTTGAGCCTCAAACCCGCGACCCACAAAAAAATCCCTAGTTTGCAGGCAAATTAGAACGACGAACTCGGATCATTCAAGTCAGCATCGAAAAACACCCTCATTTACAGGGAAAATGCGGGGAAAACGGGAACGACGGGGAACTCGAACCCACGTTCGGCACCACCGATCGATAGGCGCGCGGTACAGGTCGTAGACGAAACGGGTGACAGGGCCGTTGGTTGCCGCTGCCTGCTGCAACGTCTCGACAGACTTCAAACTGCTGGCTAGGCTTAGCAGCTTGTTCGGAGCTTGAGCTCGCGCGAGGCAAGATCGATTTGCACCGGCCTCCCGACGGGACTCTGACCGTATTGTCCTTCTCTGACCTCGAATAGCCCTTGCTATATGCCCGAAGACTCTAGAAGAATGGGACCGACGGCTGTCTGCCCCACGCACCATTGTCAAGTGCCCAATAAGGATTCAGTGTCGCTGGCAGTGGGACTATGGGTGTGACGTAGTCCAGTAGACGGCCTTGAGGATCGTCGGTCTGGGCCTTAACAGCCTCGTGGCTAGTGCCGACGGATACTAGGAGCCCGCCGGGGACCTCGACAGTCAGCTGCTCGCAGGTTTGTAAATCTGGGGCCGCAACGAATGCGAAGGGTCCGTTCTGGACACCGTTACCCCTCGAGGCCCTGAAGTATCTCTTGCATGGTATAAATGACGAAGGTGTCCCGAGCGCACTTGGCATCGTGGATTGCAGTGGTTCCCCAAGCGCAGCTGACCGGGCGGCGGAGGAAAAGCAGGCCGAGATCCCGCTCGGGCTGTAGAGAACAATGCCCCAACGTCCACTGGTAATTGGGCTCCCTACAAATACCTCGATCCCGGCACGACAGCGGCTGAGCAGACTCAGAGTCACCTTCAGCGCCGGAGGCAGGTCTGGCAGGTATCGAATCTCCGTCAAATCGGCCTCGTGGTACTTTGTCGCTCCGATCTCGTAGGTCGATACCCCAGCTAACGCATCCGCGTCGCTGACAAAGATTGGAGTAGCCGTGAGACACACAATGACCACTAGGAACGTTGTGCGTGCGCTTTTCATGCTACCTCCAACTTCTTTTGACCGTCTTTGTAAGATGATGTCGCCGCGAGCGAATGAGCGCGAGTCCTTCGATGCGGGGCTTCGTTTCCTCAAGTAACGTAGCGGACCTTACTGTTAGAATTAACAGACGAGTTCGGCTGTTAGAATTAACAGACGAGTTCGGACTAATAGATCAAGCTGGGAATTGTACAGCAAAGATAGCGACGCCCGAGGAGTACCGAGCGAACCAGCAGACCGACTAACGACCTACGGTCGGAGATCCGTAGGTGATCTGGGCTCGGCTTCGTGGCGGTCCGTTTGGTATGCACCACGGCACACATGCTTCCCAACCAGATGGCGATCGCAGTTCTGCCGCATCTAATCCCGTCGGTGACGATTCCGAACGGTCAGCTCGAGCGCGCACTGAGCGAGCCGCTCGCGGCCGGTCGCGATGAGGTGATCTACCTTGTCTGCTCGCATCCACGCGTCAAGGTCGGCGAGCGCGAGCCTGATGGCTCCTATCCCATCCTCATAGCGTCGGGGCGTCTCGGGGGAGGGATCGAGTGGAACCCACATTGCTGGTGGGCGCGGGCAGTTCTTCCTTCCCACGCCCGGCCGTCGCGTATCCCGTGGTCGATCCTCGACACTGCCCTTGAGTGGGAGGAGGGACTTCCATCTCTGGACGCTGACTTCAGTAAGGATCCGGATGGCGAGGCGGGGCAGCATCGCGCGGAGCTCATGCCTTGGGTGTACGACCGCCACCTCGAGCTGACGGACCCCGCGCGTGTCCCGCGAGGTTTGGTCGACGGGGGGCACATAATCCTGCGTGTCGAGTACGTAGGCAGCAGCGATCAGGAGGCGCTCCGGCGCCCGGCGGGCGCTCATCATCGACTGCCGATGATCCTGGGTCGCATGCTGCTCTACGAGCCTCATCGACTTGTCTATCTCATGCCGTGCGAACTACGGGTGGCGCTGTACGAGGAGAGGGAGTCGATGCCTGTCCTTGCACGACCGATAACCGACGTTGTCGATCACTACGGGATCGACCGCACGCTGCTGATTACCAGCACCGAGGATGCGCTGATCGCGGCGATGGCGGCACCGTACAACACCCGCAACACCGGCAGACGGCGCTTCCCGGCGTCAGCAGCCGGCGAGCGCCTCCGCGAGTTGGGCGTGCAGCGGATGATGCTCACGTTCTCCGGGCTGCCCAACCGCGTAACGCTCGAAGGCTCCCAGCTCACCTGGACTAGCCAGACCATCGCGACGGTCTTTGACGTCAACTCCAAAGCAGTGCCATAAGCGCGGCTCTTGCAAGCGGTGAGCCCAGAGTGATGCGGGCCGGGCTGCCGTCGAGGAAGGTGCCTGGCGTGCCGGCGTAGACGCGTCATCGGTAACCCACATTTTGCGCCACGATGAGCGCATAGTCCGCTGGTGCTCAAGTACCTCAAGGACAACGCCGACACCGCGCCGCACGGGCCGACTACCACCGCTAAAGCGCTGGAGCGCTCCTCGGGCGCTGTCGGCTACAGCTTCGAAGCGCCAAGAGTTCCAGAGGACGCTAGACCTAGCGTAGGGTTCGCTGGATGATTGCGTGTGTCGTCTATGCAGCGAAGAGCACGACCGATGTCCACGGTTCTATCCCCGCGCAGCTAGCGGACTGTCGAACAAGGATCTTGGACGACCGCGAGCGGAGATCGTTGGCGAGTACACCGATGAGGCGATCTCTGCGTACTCCCGCAGTCGAGGCGATGGTCTAGCTAAAGCTTTGGAGCATTCTGCGTCGATTGCTGCAGACGAGGGCGTTTGCGAGTTGTGGGTGCAGCACAGCGATCGGCTGGCACGCGGGGATGGCAAGCTTGCTCGGCATGTGGCCCTTTGGGCTATCAAGGTCAACGTCAAGATCCGCCATTCAGGACCCCTATACGTTCCAAGACCTGCTTTACGCGGTGGTGACCGGACAGCACAACCACGAGGATTCAAAGCGTCGCGGTGCCGCCGTCGAGGCGGGAATGCGTCGGGCCGCCGAACGCGACGAATGGCCAGGCGGCACGCGGCTCGATGGCTATCGATTAGACCGTTCCATCGATGATCGGGGGCGAGCAGTCGCCTGAGTCGCAGGTGTTGAGTGGGCTATCGCGGGGGTCGGTAGCGTGCTGGAAGCTTGATCGAGGTCACGAGTGCGATGCGGTTCTTCAGCTCGTCGGTCATGAGAATACGCAGTTGGTGACCGGTTGGGTTTGTCTCCTCCGAGGGTAGCCACAGTGCATCGGGTGGTTCGTCGAGCGCCGCGTAGGCGAGTTGTTTGTCTTTGTCGGTGGCTTCCGTGGTTTCGATGCGGAAGTCGTGTAGCAGCAGTTGCGTGACGTAGGAGACGTGGGCTGGAAAATCTTCTTGACTTTGGCCCGGGATACCGCCGATGGCCTGCGCCAGGTAGACAAGCGTCTCCTCCGGGTCTTCTTCGGAGGGAGCCGCCTGAAGGGCCTCTTCGATCGCGTCGTCTTCATTCGTGTGGATGAGCGGGAAATTGCGCAGGTATCGGTGGGCTGCGTCGGCATCTCGAAGGGGGTGCTGGCTCTGCACGTAAGCCGTTTGTGTCGTCTGCGACTTGCGGGGTATGAGGCGGCTCATGGCGGTTCCATCTCCTTACGTCTTCATCGTTGGGTAGCAGCGGCGGGCAGGTCTTGGGGCTAAGAGCGAGGCTGGGAGGGCGGTCACGTTCGGTCTTGCGCTACCATACCAGATGGACCACGGTTAGGCCCACGTTATGTCTACGACCTCGCTAGGTCATTTTTGCCGATCTTTCGATGGTTGGACTTCATGGGTCGTACCGGGAGAACCGACTATGAAAGTGAGGCGCGTCTTGTCCCAAAGATCCATGATTCGACGAACCAAAACCATACGAAAGACGCCCATGCGGATGATACGGATGATCGCATTGGTGATCATGACGCAGATCGCTATAACGACGGTAGCTGCAACCTACATGGCCACTACCGCGTCTGAACTAGCCGCTATGCCGCGCCGTCGACGCAAACTCCATGCGAAAGGATTGATGAAACCAACCGATAAAAGTAGCGAGCCAAGCTGGCTCGCGACTACCACTGACCAAAAGTTTACACACCTTCTTTCTAACGATTTTACCTCAGCAGAGATTGCACTTGCTACCGGAAGTAGCATTCGCACGATTGAGGATCGCCGTCGCAAACTAAGACATGATGACTCAAAAGGATCTACTCGATCTGCAAAACTCAATGAAGGGATCGACCGCCTTTTCAGCATTGTCCGAGAACTTGAGCGGCATGAGATCCAGGCAACAAACATACGCGCTTGGCTCATTGGCCGGTCTATGTACCTCGAAGAGCAACGACCGGCGATCTTGCTAAGCGCAAACGAGTTCGAGTTGGTGCGCGAAGCAGCTAGGGCCTATGCAACAGGAGAAACACCTGAAGAATTCCTTACCGATAGATACCCGTTGCCAAGACCAGCCGAACCCGCTGGGGTATAGAAAACTCGCATAGGTGGGGTGCGGATGAGACACCGCACCCCACCTCTCCTTGGTCCCGCGGCCTCGGACTCCTGTACCGATCTCAAATATTGGTCAACCACTCATCCGCCCACTCCCGCAAGTCTTACGCCTGCCCCCGACGACGCAGCTGTCGCAAACTGATGGGATGCGCGACGCTCGTACCTCTCGGCGCCAGCGAGATGGGAATAGACCGTATATATTTGAAATGCTCCAGCAGACTTCGACTGGTAATGATGCGAAGGCCACAACTACCCGGGGTTGGATCGAAGCTGGGTAGCCAGAGCGCATCTACATCCGGGGGTGCTGCTCGCATAATGAAATGGGAGGCCTTACTGAGGTCCTCAGGCGTTCCGATTGTGATGTCATCAAGAGAGAACTCGTGAACGTAGCTGACCGCAGCAGGTGGTGCAGACTCAACGTCATCTGAAGCGGAACCTAGAGCGCTAACAAGCAAGGCATTCCAGTCCTCGACATCTTCGACGAGAGGTGCTGCCATCAGTGCCTGGTCAACTGCCTCGTCGAAGCTCGTGTACGTGACGGGGTGATTCTCTCGCAGAAATTGGTCGAGAAGTCTCGCTGTTGTCGCGCGATCGTTGTGCTCGCTGGCAAGAGATGATGCAGTTGCCAAGAACAAGGCCAAGGCGGATGTTTCAGCGTGAGCGGGTACGCGCGCGGACCGACGGGACACGGTGGGGCGGTTTGCATGAAGGGATGGGCCCAAGGCGGCGATCGGCATTCCGACCAAGCTGACCAACGCTAGGAACCCTATTATAAGCTCAATGTACCCATCGCTAGTAAGGTCCGCGAGATGAGCCACTGCGCCGATCATGGCGACGCCAGCCGCTCCAGCCAGCAAGAGGACACCGAAGCGTCGATATCGAGCTGATGGGTTCTCGGTTTGCGACGTGACCCTATTTACCATGAAGTACATGCTAGCTCCACACGAGGTGTGCCACGAACCCGGCCGTGACGCCTATCAACGACCCGAGGCCTGTCCACTCGCCCAGCGAAATGGAATCGCGCGACCAATCGCCAGCATTGGTCCACAGCCACAGCCATCGCTTGAGTCGTGTTGCGATCGAGAGCTGACGACCACGCGCTTCCTCATTAGCCCATCTAGTACTGACGCTTGGATCGGCCGCGTCGTGGCACAGACGGTTGACGATCCTCAGCAGAACGCAAGTCCAGCCAAAGCAGAAGATGCCCGTCGCCGTGAGAACCTCGAGCCAATACTCGATTGAATGGCCGCTCTTAATGTTCGCTGGCGTGCTAGCAGCCAGCATGGTCGCGTAGAACGTTGAATACATTGGATGTCAAAGACAAGCTCTGGACTTGGGGCTTCGTACGTGCTGGCCGGGCGCGGTACCGTATCGGACTGTGTCCGTCAGGGGCTTGGCATTAGTAGTTGCCGGGTGAGAGGATCTCGGCGTCGTGGGCCAGTCGGCCGATCATTGCGGCTACGGCGGGGACATCGCAATGGCCTTGCTCCACGGACTGAAAGCTTTGTGGGCGACTAGCGAGCGCGCTCATCGCGGCGGAAGACGAGCATGAAGGTAGCGTTCGACCTCTGACGGATGTCATCGAAACCAGCAGCGAATATCACTCCAAGCGCCCGCTACGCATGAGGAAGTCCAGCGGCTGCGAGACCTGCGTTCCAATCCCCGAAGTGCTCGCGTACGGTCTCGAGGCAGGGTCGTTCTGGTGCTGCGAGCAGCCAGTCATCCCATGAAGGGGGACGTCCGTGCTTGGCTGCCCAGTCCTTGAGGGCTTGGATGATGTCGGCGTCGTCCCAGGGGTAGTTGCGTGGCGGTGTGGTGGGGCTGTGTCGTTTGAGTCCGGCTCGGCGGAGGGCACGGTCCCAGGCGCCGAAGTGCCGTTGCACGGTGGTCGATGTGGGATGGCTGGCCTCTCCCTTGATCCAGTCCATCCAGCGTGGGCTTCGGCCGTGCGACTCAGCCCAGGCCTGGAGCGCACCGAGGATGGCCGTGTCGTCCCATGCTTGGCCGGGTAGGCGTCGCTGTCCAGCGAGGCACGCGGCTCGCTCCCAGTTGAGCCGATCAAAGTGTGCTCGGACCGGTTCTTTTTGCTGCTGCTCGCCGGCTACTGATCGTCGTTGTGCGGTGATCTCGACGCTGGTCTTATCCATAGTCGCAGTGATCGTTGAGAACCATGTGCGGAGTAGCTGGTTGAGCTTGCGGGCTTCGACCCGGGATGTCTCGGTTCGACCGGCGAGTTCCTGTTCAGCCCAGGCGTCGAATCTCGTCACGCTTTCGAGCTGGCGTGCTCTTCGCTGGGAGAGGGCGGCCTGACGCAACATGGCGGCCTGTGGGGACATACGCACGAAGAGACGCTCGAGGGCAGCGTCGATCTCACTGTCGTTGTCTCCGAGTACGGCGTCGCGCAGCCGTTGACGGTCGGTGGAGGCGTCCGATAGGAGATCCTCTCTGTCTGGCTCGTCTGCGATGCCTGCTGCCTGTTCTTCGAGGCCGTCGAGCAGGAGCGTTCCGATGCTGGCAACGAACATCGCCTCGATCGTGTCGGCGTTCATAGGCGAAACCGTGCAGCGTGCAGCGTCACGGCCGCGGCAATGGCTTGCACAAATGTAGCGCCGGGCGAACGTTCCGTCAGCTCGATCCCTGCCGGTCATGCAGTACAGCTGACTTCCGCAGCGCCCACAAGTAGCGATGCGGGCAAGGAGATAGCTCTCAAGCTGGCGTGGCGTTTTGGTCGGTCTGCGTCGTGTCATCCGTGTCCGGATACGTTCGTGTTGGCGCTCGGTGATGTATGCCGGCCAGTGACCCCGCGCGACCACTTCCCCGTTTACCACTGCAAGACCCGCATAGCGTGGGTTCCTGAGCACCACGCTTACGCGCTGCACCGTCCACGTTTGCGGATGTTGGCCTCTGCCGACTGGATTGGTGCGCCAGCCCGCATCATTAGCCGCTCTCGCGATCGCACCGGTACGCCTGCCGCGTAGCGCCAAGCGGAAGATCATCTCGATCACTGGCTGGCGAGCCGGGTCCATCACCATCCGCTTTTTGATGGTGCCGTTGTCGTCGATCTCGACCGCGAGCTTGTAACCATCGGGCTTATAGCCGATGAAGTCTCCGCGAGCCGCAGCACGCCTCCGTCCAGCAGCGATTGCCAGGCCCCTTCGCCGAGAGTCCTCATGGTTTCGTTGTCCGGTGACGACCGCATACAGAAGGTCGCGAAACGTGTCGGGATCTTGGACTGTGCGGACCCTGACGTCCCGCTTGAGTGCCCACAGGGCTATCTCGACGGCGTGCCGTGCTGATCGGCCATCACCCCGCGCGAGGCGGTCACTATGCTGCGCCCATAACTCAGCCGTACCGTGTTCCTGCGCTAGATCCTCGACGTGCTGCATAGCGTCGACCAAGCCCGGTCCGCGATTGCGTCTAAACGCCGAAAACGCCTCATCGGTGTACTCCGCCACAAACCGACGAAGAGGATCCCGCTCGATCACACTGCGACACTCACGAACCTGATCCGGAATTGAGCCGCGACGATCCTCCGTGCTCTTCGCTGCGTATACGACACACCGAATTCCCTCGCTACCGTCACCCACCATCAGCGAAGCCTTCGGCCGTCGAGAAACGGGGTAGGAGAGAGACGAACGCCGAGGCAAAGAGATGAGGTCCCGTGAGGGCTGGAGAGGCGCGTTCTGCTGGTTCTATGCTCACGCGTCGTCTGCTGTTGGCAGTGTCCATTCCATGCCGAAGCTTACGACCTCGCGCGAGACGCAACGACCTGCCGCTGCCCATATCTCCAAGATCGGCGGCGAGAGACGTAGGGCTTGGAAGTCGGTCATACCAACATCATCAAGCCAGGTAGCGCAAACGACAGCTAAGGCTGTCTCAGCATCGCCGCCGGTCTGCTCAGGATGAAACACAGTCAGACCGGGAGTACAGAGCAGTTTCTTTGGCTGGCGCTTACGCACATCTCCGCCGAGTCCCGAGCCACGGCCAACGCGATCCGCAGGGAGCGGCCAAAGATTCAATGCGTACGCGCCCGGCTCCAAACGACGCGGCCAAGCGGCGACCCCCGACGGATTCCTCCGCTCCCAATAGGCGAGGAGCTTTACCCACTCTACGGCGGGCGTGACCTGTCCTAAGAGCTGACAGTCGACCGTGTCGGCCTCCCTCCCGGGGAGACGCTTCCGTTGCCGATCCAGAGCCCGCGCAAGCGCCCGCTGCGCATCTTGCGATCTCGTTGTGTTTGACCCAAGACCAAGATTCGCTTTGCCTCGGAGCAATGCTCGCACTCGGTTTGGCATACCAGGCATCCTAGTCGAACTCGCAGACTCTCACTCCGGTCTTAGGAAGCCCTGCTTGCCTGGCGCTGATAGCGACCTTTCACAAAGATTGGGTGGTCGAGTTAACGTCTGATCACGGTGCCGGTGACGTATGGCAACCTCATGGGCGGCTTCGGCACTATCGAGATCGCCCTTGTTGCGGAGCAGTCCCCAGGCTGAAGGCAGCTCGGGGATGACCAGCGCTCTCTGCTCGTTGATACGCTGCTGCGGCATCCGCCGTCTCGTCTCTGTCTCGGAGGAGGTTTCCGAGATTGAATGCTCCCTCCGTGAAGCCCGCGCTTCTCGGCGCGTGCGTAGGCTATCTCGGCAGCCTCAAGCTCGCCTCGGCGCTGCAGCAGATCTCCTAGATTGACCGAGCCGGCCCCACTACCACGCTCCTCAGCACGAGCATAAGCAGCCTCAACTCGATCAACTCGTCCTGGCGATACAGCAGATTCTCGACGTAGAACGCGGCCTCTGCATGACCCAAGCACATCAGCTCGTTCGTAAGAGGCAACGGCAAGCCTCAAGATCTCCTCGCTCCTGAGAAAGCTTGCCTAGGCTAATACTTAAGGTAGAATCAACGCACACTAACCTCATAGGTGAATAGTCGCGCGCAAATCTTCGAGCAAGGCTAGACGCTGTTGAACACCGCTAGGTCCACTTACGACCAGCCAAGCACCGTGTATGCGTCGGGCAATCATATCTCCTTCAAATTCCCCTGGCGCTCGGAAGATCTCATGGTGCCCCTGAAGTGACTGCATCGCCGGCAACGCCGCCGGGGTGCTACCCGGATGCGCCGCGTCAAGCAAGACTGCTGCGACGATTTGCTGTCCCCTTACGCGATACGTCGTCTTCGCGCACGACGAAAATGTTCCTCTGATCACGCTTTTGTAAGGTGTAAGCTGCGTTACAACCCTCGCACTCTCCGCCACGAATTCCGTAAGCCTTCCCGAGACTTGAATCCTGCACGAGCCGGCCGCTGGATGCGCTGGATCGGGCACAGACTCAGTAGGGAGTTTGAAGAGTTCGCGGCTAATGCGTCGCTCAGTGATTCGTCCTCCCCTCACGTTGAGCGGCGCGAACCGCGCGTTGCCTACTTGCTTCCTGAAGGTGGTGCTCAACGGGCCCTGGAGTTCGACCGTGACCGTGCGTAGTCCGTCGGGAAGCGCACCCTCGCGACGAGTGGGAACTCGCCGACCATCGATCAAAACGGCCCTCACGCTGCTGATTGTTATCGCACTGCCTTCCGATACTGGAGGCGGGTCGCTTCTGCTCCACGATTCAGAAACGATCGGTTCACGTGGAGGTCCATCTAGACAGCCGACTGAATTGCGTGTGACAACGCACCAACCAACTTCGCCAGCTTCAATATCTGGCACGAGACTGATCGGCTTGTCTCTTATCACTAGCGAAGCCGACGGATGACCGCTCGAGGAGCACGCGGCCACCCCAAGTACGCAAGAGACAAGCAGAATCACAAAGACTAACCGTAACATCGGACAATCATAATGCCCTCTACCATGATTGAATATCCCTTCCTGCTTAAGCGTATGGTCTCCATCCGAGTTCACTCCTCACCCCCTCCGCCATCCTCGCCGCTGTGGGCTCCGCCCGGTTCCCCTTCTATAGGGTCTTCGATAGATGCGCCCTGTTCATAACATCTCGAGTTATTCGAATTGACCCCAGATGCAGACCACACAAACTGGCCATTTAACCATACGGAGGCGTAAACCCAGCCTCGGTACCATTTCCCTGGCTCGCAGCCGCCGCTAGGTTCAGGCGACCATTCGCCATACTTGGAGTTGTAGAATCGCTTCATTCCCAGGAACACTTTGACGTATCCTCCGTTTTCGACGCGCCAGATCTCGATCTGCATGACGGCGACCTGGAACTGTAGCCCGCAAGAGATGTTCGCGGTGATCTCTGCCTCACCCACCCATGAACTCTTAACTTTGCATTTATACAGATTCGTCCCTTGTTCTGGGTCAGCTGCACAGCCTTCCGTTTCTATGTTGCATGCCGATCCCGCTGCCTGTCTTGCTGCTGTGGCTTCGGAGACGGCTAGGGCTGAGGAGATTGGGTCTAGCGTGGCTCCTTCAGCGTTTGGTTTTTCGAATGTCCCTTCGTTGCGCTTCGGAGGTAGTGGTAGTTCGATGGGTTCTGTTTGTAGTGGTTGTCCTGTGAGTGGTATGTAGGTGCTGCCGTCTTGTGTGATGTCGCCTGATGGTAGTTCGCTGGCGATGCCGTCGGCGCCGAGCCAGGAGTACTTAGGCGGATTACTCGTAGTCGGTACACCGAATTCGGTGCTGTTGTAGGTGGAGAGTAGTTTGGTTTCTGTTTCGCTGAGGGCTGCGGTAGCGATGATGTTGCCGTTAAGGTCGTGTAGTTGTAGTACTGGTGTGCCGGCGTTGGTTTGGATGGCTGCGACTTCGCCGCTGATGCCGGGGATGTTGCGTGTCCAGTGTTCTGTGTTTTCGCTGGTCCAGGAGAGTGCGTTGCCGAGTCCGTCGTAGTGGGTAGTGATGGTGGCTGCTGTTTTTCCGCTGGAGATGGTTTCGCGGGTTCGCCCGGCGGGGTCGTAGTTGTAGTTGATCGTCTCGCCATTTTGTGTTTGGCTCGCGACCTGGCTGTCGACGTAATAGCTGCTAGTGAGTCCGTTACCGCCGCCGGCGTCGGAGGCGGGGAGGTTCGTGGTGTTGCCGAAATTTTCGTAGCTGGTGCCGTTGTCTATGAGTCTGTTTGCGGGGTCGTAGATGTGTCGTTCGACGTTTCCGCCTTCGGTCACGCATTCGCCTTTGACGCCCGGTTCGCGTGTCGTGAGGCTCCTGCGGTTTGATTCTTCGTCGTAGGCGTAGATGCGTGTGAAGCATCCTTTGCCGGCGGGCGTTTCTTGGGTTTGGAGGAGCCTGCCTGCGTTGTCGTAGGTGTAGGCCTCGCTTGAGAGAGTGCTCGTTTGGGCAAGTATTCCGCCGTGGATGGACGGCACGACGGCGTCGCTGAACCATGTGCAGCCGGTCGTGCAGTGGGTGGTCTTTACGTATTCGACCTTGGTATCTTGCCCGGCCGGGCTCACGATGTAGTTGGCGTTCATCCCGTTGGGGTAGCTCTCGGTGAGCATCTTTCCTTCGACATCATAGCTCGCGGTGAACGTGCCGGCGGCGGAGTCGAGGAGTTTGGTCAGGAAGCCTGTGGCGGGGTCGTAGGCGTATATCTGGTAGCCCTTGCTGTCGTTCACTTCTTCGGTACGGCCGTCCACGTCGTAGGTGTATTTCGTGGTGGCGCCATCTGCGTCGGTGTAGCTTGTGAGCTGCCCCCGAGCGTTGATGACCTTCGTGATGGTCTTTGTTTTGCCTTCGACGGTCGTGCTTTCCTTTTCCAGGGCGCCTGTTTCTTTGTTGTATTCGTCTGTGACCTTCGGGAATGCTTTGTCTACGGTTGATGTCTCTTCGCTTGTGAGTGATCTTCCGGCAGTATCGAAAGTGTTTTTTCTCGTTCTGGTGGTTGAACCGAAGGTTTCGGTGATCGTTTCGGCCTGGTCCCACATGTTATAGGTGATATCGGTGACGGGCAGGTTTGGCAGGCCACTGGTTTCTGGCTGTCCCGCGGGCTGTGTTTGACATGGTAGGCCGGCCCATTCTGGGTGGTTCTGGCACGCTGGTACTGTTGCTTCTGTTTTGGGGGTGTAGTAAATGGTTTGGGTGTCGTGGACGGCCTGGTTGTTGTTGGCCCACTTCTGGATCCTGTTGTTGCCGGTGTCTGTTATGTAAAGGTCGCCGGCGGGGCTGATCGAGTCTCCGCTGGGGTGTGTGAGTTGTCCTTCGTTGGTTCCTGGGGCCGCGAAGGTGGCTTTGTAGGAGCCGTTTGGTGAGAACTCCTCGACGTGATCGGCGTTGTTGTCGACGACGTAGAGGTTGCCGGCGGCGTCGGCGGTGATCCCTTCGGGGGTCCAGAATTCGCCGCTGCCGTTCCCTTCGAATCCGATCGTTCTGACGTAGGCGCCTTTGTTCGTGAGCTCCTCGACGCGATGGTTGGCGCTGTCGGCGACATAGATGTTTTCGCCGGAGAACGCGAGTGCGACAGGGCTTTTGAACTGTGCTTCACCGGTGCCTTCTTTGCCGTAGGCCGCTATGTAGGTGCCGGTGGAGGAGAACTCCACGATACGGTTGTTCCCACGGTCGGCTGCCCAGAGGTCTCCCGCGGTGTCTATCGCGACGCCGGTGGGTGCTTTGAGGGTGCCCGATCCGGATGTCCCGAACGACGCTATGTAGGCGCCGGTTGAGGATAGCTCCTCGATACGATTGTTTCCTGTGTCTGCGATATAGGCGTTGCCGGTGCTCTTGTTGATTGCAATCCCCGTAGGATCGCTGAACTGTGCTTCTCCGACGCCCGTTTTGCCGTACGCGGCAATGAAGCTGCCCTGGGAGGAGAGCTCCTCTATGCGGTTGTTCGCAGTGTCTGTGCTCCAGAGGTTTCCTTTGCCGTCGATTGCAGAGTCGGCCGGTTCTGTGAATTGGCCGTTGCCGGTGCCTTTGCTGCCGAACTGGGTGCTGTAGTTGAGGTTCGGGGCGCCTGCTTCTGGTGGTATCCACGTTCCCACCTCATTCGCCCAAGGATCGATGATGTAGAGCTTTCCTGTCGCGCCTACGGCAGCGCCTGCGGGGAAGGATTGTGGGTGTTTGGAGCCCCAGGTTCCCCATTCTGTGAGGAACTTTCCCGCGGGGCTGAACTCCTCCATGCGTTCGTTACCATAATCACAAACATATAGTGTACCGGTGCTCGGATTCGCTGTGATGCAGATCGGTTTTTCCAGCTGGCCGCTGCCTGAGCCTTTGCTACCGAACTGGCCGATGTAGGAGCCCGATAGGGAGAACTGCTCGATTCGATCGTTCCCCTTATCGACGACGTAGAGACTGCCTTCTGAGATCACGACACCGGTAGGTTCGCTGAACTGGCCGCTACCCGAGCCTTTGCTACCGAACTGAGAGATGTAAGATCCCGCTTCGGATATCGTCTCGATACGATTATTCCCTCGATCAGCGATCAATAGGTCGCCGTGCGAATCGACCGCTACCCCGGCCGGACTGTTGAACTGTCCGTTCCCAGACCCACTGATACCGGCTTTACAGCTAGCTTTACACACCTCTAGTTCAGCTTTTCCGTCGCTAACACCCCACCCTATAGTCTCAAGAAACACCCCGGACGAGCTGAGCTCCTCTATACGGTTGTTTTCCTTATCTGCAACGTATACGTTGTGCGTACTTTGATTGACAGTGATGCCAACAGGTTCTTTGAATTCAGTCGTGCCTGTTCCTTCTTTGCCATAAGCCCCGATGAAGCTTCCGCTCGAGGAGAACTTCTCAACACGATTATTACCAGTGTCGAGCGCCCACACGTTTTCGCTGGAGTCGAGAGCCACCGCCCACGGCTGTTTGAGCTGACCGTTACCCGAGCCGAGACTTCCAAACACAGACGACGCTACCGGTGGATACACAGCTTCAGAGCTTCCACTTGGGGCTTTTGTTTCCACAACACTTCCCGTACTTTCTTCTTTGGAGTTCTCATCGTAAACCGTAGTCTTTGTGAGATCCAAACCGGCTGGATCGGTAGTCACCGACGTCGGTATACGCAGTTTCCAACCGAGCCCTTTCTGACCACTATAGGACGTTCTCGTTTCTCGAACGTCAGCTTCTTTGCCTTCATACAGCGCGCTTACCTGGGTCTTTGTCACAAGATCAAAGGTTTCGCGTTGCGGTGCGCCTTCGTCGTACGAGTACAATGTGCGGGGCCGGGCGGACACTTCTGTACCGCTGGAAAGCTTGACTTTGTGTTCCGGGCCAATCGTTTCTATTAGCCGTGTTCCCGGTTCAGTAACTTCTTTTTCAGTTTCACCGTTGTACTTGCTCTCTGAATCGAGCTTTTTCGCGTCTTCTGCAGATTTGCTGCCTTCTTTTAGCGCCGCGGCGCGATTGTCCGAGCTCAATGTCCTGACAACGTCGTTGTTTACGTTGTATTCAGTGGTGCTGATACCGCCTGATGGGGAGGCCAGGTTGACGGTGCGGGCGTCGTTGTCCATGTAATAGACGGTGGCACGCTGGTAGCCGGTTGAGGGCCAGCTCTGCGGTTCGTCTGGCGGGAAGATCGCGGTCCCGTACGTCGGGTCGTCCGATTGTCCCCACCTTTCGGGTTCTGGTTTATGGGTTTCCGGGTTAGAACCCATCTGCTGTGGAGCGCCTTCGCCCTCTAGAGCAACGTTATACTCGACGGTGGCGCCGGCTGTCACTGGATAATGTTCCCCTTCGGTCGATGTCGCGGGTATCCACTTCTCAATGCGCGCGTTAAGGGAATCTGCCACAAGCACGTCTTTTTTGGAGTCGACTGCGAGGCCCTCTGGATGCTTTAGTTCGCCGCTGCCACTACCTTCGGTACCGAACACGCTAATGTATTCGCCGGTTTCGTTAAACTCTACAGCCCTTCCACCGGATACGTTTGCAACCCAGATATTATTGCTGCCATCTACGGCGAGCAGTCCTACCCCGCCGCCGCCGCCGCCTTCATTCACCGGGGACGAATGTCTTAGGTAGACTCCGCTGCTGTTAAACTCCTTGAGACATGAGCACCATTCGTCGGAGGTCCAAATGTTCCCTTTGGAATCAGCGCCCACTCCCTGGGGATAGGACGTGGATTCTCCCCCGAGGGTGCTGAACTGGAAAAGGTATTCACCTTTTTCGTTGAACTCCTCGACTCGCGCTTGGCTGTGATCTACTACCCAGATGTCGCCTTTGGAGTCGGCGGTGACTCCAGTCGCGTAATAAAATTGTCCGTTGCCCGAGCCACGCGAGCCCCACTGGGTGATATATTCGCCTTTTTCGTTGAACTCCTGGACCCTATTAAGGGTACAGTCCGTGATGAACACGTTATTTTTCGGACTGACTGCGATTCCGCCTACACATTCAAATTGGCTATTACCTTTGCCGTTAGAGCCAAAAGTTTTGAGGTATTCCCCTTTTTCGTTGAACTCATCCACTCTAGAGGAGCCAGAGTCGCCTACCCAGATATCACCTTTACTATCGATCGCTACGGCGTTGGGAAATGTGAACTGTCCCGTACCCGTTCCATAGGAACCAAACGAGGTTGAATAGGTAGGCGCCTGCGAAGCCAAGACTTTTCCGCTTTCGGCACTAATGACACTTGTCGCGCCTCCTCCGTTGATCGCCGCTACGCGTGCAACAAGTTTATATCCGACGTCGCTACGCACCGGTGTGTAGTTTGCGTTAGTCGCTCCGGGAATTGGTGCGCAACTGTGAATGACATAGCAATCTTCCCATTGGTAGACATAGGTGATGGGTTCGTTGGCCCAGGTTCCATTCGATATGCCCATCCTCACGCCTATGAGTGGCGATCCGGTCAGTATAGGCAACGTACTAATTTTCGGCGCTTCTCCGGTCCACGCTTTGGTGGACGCAGGCGCTCGCATTACCTTTAGTAGTCGGCCAGTACTGTAGTCACCTGGTGTTGTGCCGTACGTGAACGCCCAGCTCTCCTGTCCTGGTGGCGTTAGTGCCGTTACGTGGCCTTCGGTGTCATAGCCGTAAAGCGTCTTTAGCGCGGGAGAGATGCGGGGGTCCCACTCTGCCCGCAAACGACCCTGCAAATCATATTCATATTGTGCGACAGCGGTTGTGGTGACTTTTTTGGTCGACGGATTGTACGCTACCGCCAGAACTTCCCTCAACCGGTTCTTATATTCGCCCCATTCGCTTTTAGATTCGCCTTTTGCGGTTGTTTCTTTCCCGTATCGGAATTCAAGAGCCCGACAGCCTGCTTCCATTTTTTCTTTTGCGCACGTCGCGGCCGCGTGTGGCGCGAGCTCGAGGGTCGGCTCAATGATCGTCTTGACACCTTCAGTAACTGACGTATATTCGTCGGTAACGGCGTTTGCAGTAACCGGCCCTCTAGAAACTGTCGGCATCCAAGATTTCGCGCCTTTTGGCAACGTGAATTCTGTGATCGCTCCCTGTGCGGGGTTCTTGAATAGGTACGCGGGGGCTTTGGATTCGTATTCAAGCGTGAGGTTCTTGTCACCTTCAGGCGCTTCAAAGCCGCCGCCTTTTTTAATTGAGAAATGTGTCAAGCCTTTAGGTCCGATGACCATCACGCTGCCGTCTGGAAGCACTTCGAGGCTCGCCAGGCTACCGAGACCGATCGCCCACTGCGGCCCGAGTGGTCCTTCTTCGCCCTCTTTGAGGTTACGTGAGTCGTAGTGCCGTGTAACCTGCAGAGAACCTGTACCACCACTCAAATGGACATCCGTGGCTTCAAGTGCGAAGTCTCCCGACTCGGGGTTTACCGAGCCCGGACCGAGCGCTACTGGGCTGGCATGGTAGACCTTTAGTTCGTATTCCTTTGGTTCTATATTGCCTACATTGTCCGTGGCAACTACCTTCAGGACGTGCACGCCGGTACCGAGTTCAGCACCGTTGACCGCCCATTCGGTACTTCCGGCGCAAGTTCCGGGCGCGCAGTATCCGCCTGGTTTCCCGATTTCGTGGCCGTCGACCTCGACGCCGATCGATTTGACGCCCGAGCTCGCCCCGCCTTCGCCGTCGGTGGCTTCGACTTTAAAGTGAGCCTCAACTTCGCCGAGTTCGAGTTCTTTGCTTTCTTTGCCTTTGCTATTCAAGCCGGTTAGAACGATTCCACGCGGAGGCTTTGTGTCGACTTTGAGAATCGCTTCGCCTTCCCCGTGTTCGTTGGAAGACGAGTACGGCATATAGCTTTTTGCCGACACCCGGATGTGAGCTTCCGGTTCCAAAAGGGGTTTCGCACCGTGAGCGGTCAGGCTGTTATAGCTGGCGACTTCCCGCTCTTTGGCGTTGCACTGAATTCCGGCGCACAGGCTGCTCGTCAGAAAGTTAGTTTCCTGTACCTTGCCCCAGCCGCCCGAGCCGTTGACTTCTGTCCACGATTCGGAGACGCCCAGACCACCGTCTTCCGAGTAGTATTCGAGCTCGCCCGAATGAGGGCCTATCCACTGGCCGCCGGCGGCCAGTGCGTTAGGGTTGCCTTCGATTTCGGGAGAGGTGGTGTTGTACGAGACGGTTGAATGCTTACCGTGTTCTTGGGCGATCCCGGTTGAGACCTGTTCAGCATGCGCGTAAAACTGTTCCCCCGTGGACCCCGCTTCGTTTGTCGTCAGCGTGAACAAGAAAGCGTTGCCTTCAGCGTCCGCTCCGGCTGCGGCGCAGCCCGCCGTCCCACAAACTGTAGCTTCCGAGCGATATGGGCTACCAGTCAATTCGAGCTTTTCTTCTCTGCCGCCGCCAGGTTTGTAGGTTTCGATGTACGAATTCAACCAGCCCGGCGTATCACGCCCCCCTGAGCCTGGGCTCGACGGGTAAAGTTCATCCTTTACGTAGACCTCGAAAATCTTTGTGTATCCTTTGGTTTTCTCGTTCCATGTCGCGTAGTCATTAGCCTGAAAGCTCCCCGGTTCGTGCTTCATCCTTAGTTCAGAGCCGGCTATTTCATATTTGTAGCCGCTCCATTCATGGAATTCCCAGTCCCCGGGCACCACATTTGACCACTCCTGCCAATACCCGGACAGTTCGGGATCAGTTAAAATCGGGTAGCGCCAGCTCCCTTCGTGATGTTTCACGGTTACAACCAGAGTGTCACCAGACACCGACATGCTCGCCGGGACCGCTGTCCCTGCGGCATCTGTCGCTGTCGGTGGCTTGATCCTCCCAATCACCACACCTTCATCCAGTACTTCGGCGCCCAACCCGTCAGATGACGCGACGAGACTGGCGCCCTGCGGCATGCCGACTCGGTAATAGAGCACTTCCGGGCTGGAGATCGACCGCAGAACCGTACTGGCGTCTAGTCCTGTCGACGATAGCCTGAAGACGGCATCGGCGTCCGTCTGGGTGTTGGCGAAAAATACGCTCGTTCCATTAGCAACCACTTGAGAACCGTCGAGCGGCGTGCCATGTTCATCCGCCGGTGTGAGCGAAACTCCTGCGACCTGCCCACCTTCAGCAAGATGCTTCGGGAGCCGGACCGGCAATAGCGGATTCTGCGCTTCAAAGCCACCATTCGCTTCGCGCAACGCAAGATTCACAGACGCCCAGTGGCCTCCACTCGCCACCGCCATAGGCACAGATGACTGCACCACGCCAACATCACCCGTAGCTGTCTGGACCTGCTCGACATTCGCAGCCGTAAAGCCGAGCGACTTTACGCCCGTCGCCAACTGCGGCGGACCCGCAGGATGATCCATAACGCCTGGGAAGTCTTCCGAAGCCAGCTTGGTTGCCTGTTCGGTATTGAGTCCTTTGAACTTCGTGGCGCTAGTTTCGCGTTCCGAGACCGCTTCTGGATTTGTCAGGCTTGCCTGTGCCTGTGCTTGCGCCTGTTGACCTTCATCCAGAGACTGCACCCCCGGCACGACGAGCGCACCTTCTGACGACAACGAAGTGCTGCTTGGCTGGCTCACCGATTCGCCAAAAGCGACCGACGATGCCAAGCCCGACATCA
This sequence comes from uncultured Solirubrobacterales bacterium, assembly GCA_963784875.1. GTDB lineage: Bacteria > Actinomycetota > Thermoleophilia > Solirubrobacterales > Solirubrobacteraceae > Palsa-744. Next base: position 140,036 of record CAWATE010000006.1, on the reverse strand, counting down.
CCACGCAGAAAAGGAAGCATACAGTCATTCGCCGCACCACTGCCGTCATCAGCACTCCCCGCTATGAGATTTCCCGCGCCTGCTTCACGCAGAGCGGACTGTCACGTCGCCAACCCAAGCTCAGACGACAGCCATACGAGCACGACTATTCCCTGTGCCCGCCCATTGGCGCCTTCTCCTGCTGGTGAAAGCCTATGTCGCGTATATTGAACAGGTGCAGGGTGCGGATGTCCATAGTATATATGCCACTTTGGCCATCTTTCGGCCACCCGGAGATACGACCTTCGCATAGCCAATAGCGCTCATGACCGCGACTTTGCGGGACTACGAGACCGGAGCGCATCCGACGCAATCGGCGAATCCTGCTGAAGTACCAAACCAGACACGACCGACCGTATCTCCAGCCCTATTCGAGCCTCGGTTTCGGCCTCATCAACGATCCTGGACATCGAAACCCCTAATGCTCTGGAGACAGTGCTGAGCTTCCGCCACGTCGGATTACGAATGCCTCTCTCTATATTCGAGAGATAAGTCGTGTCCATATCAGCTCGCGACGCGAGATCTTCGATCGTCAGCTGCCGTGCTTTACGTAAACGACGGATAGCGCGACCCAGCTCAGCATTGCTGGGCCCAACGGCTTGGTCCATGCCTGTATCTGGGGTCACGGGCTCTCGTCGTTGCGTCTATACCCGAGTCGTGCGGAGATGCGGTCGGCTGTCGATACGAGGTGTGGTCCGAGCGGGTCGACGAGCTCCTCGAGGGAGATCATCGAGCTGTGCGCTGCCATGTTGACGGCGGCCACGACCTCGCGTGCCTCGTTGCGCACCGGTGCCGAGGTTGAGTGCAGCTCGGGGGCGAACTCCTGGTTGTTGACGGCGAAGCCGGCGTCGCGGACCTCCTCGATCTTGCTCTGCCCGCGACGGAAGCTGCGCGCACGGTCGACGTACAGGATGTCGCCGCCGTCGAGCACGGCCAGGTTGACCGTGTAGGAGGTCCGCTGGCGCAGCTCCTCCAGATAGGAGTGCGCGTGCTCACGCAAGCCGGTCGAGTTCAGCGCCGACATCCCCAGGTCGGTCACGCGCAGCCCCAGCCGGTACTTGCGCACCGGACGATCGGGCGTAAAACACCTCAGAATCGCCAGCCCACGCTCAAGGGATTGGGAGTAACCTGGCCCACGTAGAGTCGGGATCGGCCCCTCAGTCTCGAGGGTTGTTGGTGCGGAAGCGGCTTTAGGCATCAATAGCTCGTTCTAGGCGTCGTATGACGACGTGGGCGTCCTTGTGAGGGTCCACTGGGGAAAAGACCTGCGTGATTTCCCCAGCGTGCGTTACCAGCGTGGCGTGCTCGTAAACAGGACTACCGTCGACTTGCCGTGTTGGCAGCCCCAGTCTCTGTGCCAGCTTAAGTTTGGGATCGCCGAGGAACGTGTAGTTCAAACCACACAAGCCCTCTTTTTCGGCCCACTCCTGCTGTATGTCCAAGGGACACGTGCTAATCCATACGACTCGACATCGCAGCGCCGGAAGTATAAGATGCCTCCACCCGCGAGCCCGGATTGTGTCCATTTCTCCGACGTGTGGACCGGCTGAAGCACAGATTATGAGTGAAAGCTGCTCGCTTGCAACTTTTTTCGAGAGCTGAAGAAGGTTTGTCTTTGGCCCAGTAAATGAAGGCAGCTCGATTGACGGAAGCATCCCCCCAACCAGCTCAGAGGTTGCTCGTGTCATTTTAGGCTTGGCCCGTGTCACGATCAAACCGCGGTCGCGCTTATCCATGTCATTACCTGGCGCGCACTTCCCGCGGCCTCGCTGTCCGAAAGGGGGCCAAACCACTTATGGATGGTCCCATTGCTCGCGACTAAAGCCATCCTGAGGTACCTCTTAGTATTACCCTCCTGCGTGGTCGGCAATTCGAGCGCTTGCCCAAGGATCAATTCCGGGTCACTAAATATAGTGTGGGTGGCCTTCAAATACCACTTAATTCGTGCCAGTGTTGCCTCCGGCTGGCAGCTAACACCAAAGATCTTTACGCCTATTTCCTCGAATATTTTGCGATAATTGACATATCCGCGATGTTGCGAAGCGTCTGGCGTCGCATGGCCATCGATCCACGTCTCATCGTTCTCGCCAGCAACGAAATAGAGCACCACAAGACCGGATGCGCTGGTCGGTAGCGAACGCCGCATCGACTCGTCGGTCGTTAGTTCTACGTCTGGGAGTCGCTGGCCCCGCAGTCTAGCCATTAGAAGTTTCGCGCGCTCAGCTTCCTGCACGCGCGCAAGCAGAGGGCTAACACGCTCACGTCTGCTGCCGGCACCATCCTTAGCCAACATCACGCATGCACGTCTCCCATACGGAGTATCACGATCCCGTCGGTACGGGGAGAGCCGTGCCTGATCGACAACACCGTCGTCCTCAGCTGACATCTGGAGGCGAGCCGATGGACAGAGGTGGACCGGCCGCTGCTAGCTGCATCCACGCTAGAACCTGTGCGGCACTGCGCGCTCCGCTACTAACGGGAAAGAAGGCCTTGCTGATTCTTCCCTGATTAACAACGAGGACGACCCTTTGATACCGCCGCGCGCCATCTAGATTGAATGTTGGAAGGTCGAACGCAGACGCGAGCCGCAACTCTGGGTCAGACAGCAGCCGGTGCGGACATTTTACGTCGTGCGTCATCACGGCTTGTGCCTGTTCATGCTCAGATTGGCTGCTAATCCCGATAACCCGATACTCGCAGGCGATAAAGTCGGCTAGACGCTCGCGAAAGGCACGATGTTGCGACACGTCCGTCACCTGCGCGTCAGGACCGTCCTCGGAGGAGCTTGTGCTGCCTGGGTAGAGATACAAAACAAGCGAAAATCCGCTTGCGTATGTCTCCAGATCCACTGGCCGCCCCTGGTAGCAGTCGAGGTTGACCGGAGGAATCGGCTGCCCAACTAGCCGGTCAGCAAGACCCACCGCCTTCCTATGACACCCACCATCCAGAACGACGCGTGGGTGGGTCGAACGTGGTAGGCGAGTACGACGCTCGCCCCACCCCGGAATCTGCTGGACAAACACTGGGCGAGATTTCTCGCCTTGTGGCCCGCCGCCCACGCCGTCCCCAAGTGAAAAGCGCGGAGAGTGGAGCCTCTCCTCTTCTCCGGTACTCGGCCAGTGCAGATACCGTCGCGTCATCCCGCGCCATGATGACGTGTTTTTTGTTCGAGCAGACAAAATTCGTCTTATAACTAAATAGAAACTTTTAGTTATAAGTCGGATAACGTAAAGACACCCGCGAGACTCGATCGCAGGGAGCATTTGCGTCTGAGCGTCTGCTGAGCAGAATACGCGAGCCACGGCCCGGCGTGACAATCACGCTGCGCCACCGTGCGGTCTCGACTCTGTGGCCGACGGGCAGCACCCGTAGCTCGGAGAGGACGGTTCTGAGGACGAGTTGCATCTCAAGCATTGCGAGGTGGTGTCCGGGGCATCGCTTGCGGCCCCCGCCCCACGGCATCCAGACCTCGGGTGGCTCAGCGGCAAGGAAGCGCTCGGGCCAGAAGCGCTCAGGGTCGTCATACGCAGCGGGGTCGTGCTGCATCAGATAGATGCAGCCCATGAGATGCACGGGCGGATCGAATGTTCGCCCGGCGATCTCGAAGGGGGCGTTTACGAGGCGGGGGATCGTGAACAAGAACACCGGTCGGTGGCGAAGCACCTCTTGCACGGTGGCCGTGAGGAGGCGGTCTTCGCCGTTGTCGAGGCTGTCGACGACGCGTGCCGCCGTGGCCGGGTTGTGGGCGAGAAGCTGGAACGCCCAAGCCAGCTCCGATGCGGTCGTCTCGTGCCCGGCAAGGATCACCGACAGCAGGTCTGCACGTATTTGGGTAGGATCAACGTCACAGCCCTCGGAGGATGCTGAATTTTCGAGCAGCATCGCCAGGAGCCCGCTTTCGCGGGCCGGGGCGTGGGCTTCATCGCTGATGAGCTCGTCGATCAGGCGCTGGACAATCGCACGTTCGGAGAGGAATCCACTCCAGAGGCGCCGCCACGGGGGGATCGGTCGTAGCTGCCCCTCTTGCAGTGTGAGGCTCGCGGTTATTGTCAACATTCGCAGGAGCCTGGCGTGGAGTTCGTGTTGGCGTGCGCTCTCCTGACCAAAGATCGTTCGCAGGATGACTCTGAGGGTTAGCGCGCGCAAATAGGGGTGAATCGCGACGGGCCTGTTACGTGGCCACAATGCGACCTCTCGCCGAACGATGTCATTGACCATTTCCGTGTGCGCTCGGACACGCTGACGCTGAAAGGCTGGCATGATCGCGCGACGTCCGTCGAGGTGCTTGTCTTCCTCTGCCAGCATGAACGAGTCCTCTCCGACGAGCGGCGCTATGACCGCCGCACCGGCACCCGGATATAGGACATCCGCCGGCGCCCGCACGATCGCCATGATGTCGTCCCGGTCTGACATGAACACAAGGGGCGGGAGACCGAGCGTACGAATCGTGAACCGACTTCCGTACCGCCTGCGACACCAACCGAGATAGCGAAGCGGATCGCGCCAGACAGCAAGCGTCTGGACGGGTGACGGCAGCGGCGCGCTCTGCGGGAGCCTCCTCGCTCGAGGAGCGCAGGGCACATGGAAGTCCCCGCTCGCGCGGACTTCCTTTCCGCCGCCGTCGGTCTGTAGGCCATAGATAACTCGCCAGGCGCGAAGGACGGGGATCAGAGCTCTCGGGAGTCGACCGGCGGCTTGGGCGAGCTGGCGTGTCGCCGCAAGGTTCTCGGTGGTACGCGCGTTGTCCTTGGACAGGTACATCGCGATCATGCAGCTGATCAGGACGAGATGCCGCTCACCGTTCGGCAGATCGGCAGTCTTTGCGAGGGCTGTCGCGAGGATCTCCCCGATACGCTCAAGTGCGTCGGTCGCGCTCGTGTAGTGGGCGATGTAACGGTGAGCGCCTGTTTCGCGGTCTTCTGCAGCGTCGGCGTAGCTGTCGAGCATCGTGCCCGCGAGTGAGACCCACGGTAGGTAGGCGGCGTATGTCGCCTCTGCCTCTGCTTGCCCGTGGCCGGTGTCGGCCGCGAGGGCTAGGAGAGCGAGGATCGTGAGCCAGGCGCTTGCGCTGCCGGCCAGCTCAAACCACGCCAGCGCGCTGCCCTCGGGAAAGTGAAACTCAGCCCACGCTTTCATTTCGGTATCCCGCAGTGCCGAGTCGGGCTCATGATTGAGCGCAAGCACCGTGGTCAAGCGTGCCGCACGGATCACGAGCGGTTGCGCTTGTGCGAACGACGGGAGCCGCGCCGCGGCCCGTCTGCAGCATTCGACCAAGGCTTGTAGGTAGCCGCCGTCCTCCCGCCACGGATGGTGTTGGTAGTAGTCAGACAGGGGCAGCGAGGGATCGATCGCCTCGATCAAGGCGCGATGAAGCTGCAGCCCGTTTCTGATTCCGCTATTCGCGGCACGCTCGCTGGTGCAGTCCAGGTAGTCGGCTAGGACTTGGTAGGCAACGAGCAGCCGTAGAAGTTCTGGAGAGCGTGCGCGTGGGAGTGTCCAGAACATTGCAGCGCCGTCGACCAGCGGACGCTTGCACGCGAGTGCTTCGAGCGCGTCCGCGCGAAGTGCCCGATCGGGGATTACGCTCGCGAGCGCGCGCCAGCCTTCGACCTCGCGGGATACGTCACGCAGCCCCCAAACCAGCGCGCGGTATGCCGCCCGAGCGAGTCCGAGGACCGTTCGTGGCGAAAGTCGCGCCGGCCCCGCTCTGTTATGCAGGCTTGACCATTGTCGCCCGGACGCGTGTCGCGAAATAGCCAGGGATCGCCACGATCGCAAGCGCGGTCGCACTGACGATGAGGAAGCTGAAGATTGCGATGAGGACTCCAACACTGATCGTGATAGGAAAGCCCGTGACGGTGGCCAGCGCGTGGCTGATGACAAGCTGACCGTAGAGCCCGAACACCGCACCTATGAGACACCCCGATCCAAGCAGCACCATGCTCTCGAAGAACAGCGAGCGCCACAGCAATCCACGAGTGCAGCCCGTCCGCTTGAGATATCCGATTCGTTCTCGTCGCTGCCAGATCAGCGAGATCATCACGAACCCCATCGCGAGAATCGCCGCGATCAAGACGATCGTCTTTATCTGAGTGAGCCGCGCTAGGCCCTGGCTACTCAATCTGATCCACTGCGCTTCGCGTTCGGCGGCCGTCTGTACGAGCAGGCCAGAGCCCGGTCCGAGCACTCGAATTATCTGAAGGCGCGCTTCAGCCGACGAACGGCCGGGGACTGCCTGTATGTTGAGTGCGCTGGCCACGTTTGAGCCCCAGGCTCGTGCATAGTCTTCGGCGTTGATCACGATCGCGCCAGGCGGCCATCCACCGTTTGTCGAGAGGGCCGCGAGCCGAAAGGTGGTCGGGTACGGGGAAGGCAGCGTGAATGACTCGCCGATGTGCAGGTGCATTTCGTGGGCTATCGCTTCGGACAGGACCGCCCAGCCGTGGCCGCGCAGTCTTGCGTTAGCCTGCTCGGCGTTGCCTTCGGTGAGTTGCCCCCGCGGCATCGGCTCGGCTGACTGGCGTGGTGGAGCGATCACCCATACGCGACGGTCGCCGACGTTCAGGAAGCTACCCCGGTAGATGCTCACACTGCGCACATCTTGGAGGTGCTCAAGCTTGGACGCCACCGAGACGGGGAACGGGGTGGTAGCGAGCGAGTTGTCGTCTCCCGAGGGCGATACCCACACGTCGGCGGCGCGATTCCATTCGCGGGTGGCGCTGTTCAGGCCGCTTTGTAGGTTGTGCTGCGCGCCCGCGACAGCAACTGTGCCGAACACGGCAAGCGCGCCCGTCGCCGCGACTGCCAAGGAGCGCACGTTGGTCATGGTATCTCTGAGCTCAGCGACGGCGAGACGTGTCGAAGTGCTATGGAACGGACGCTGCGCCCAATCGAACCCCAGGACGATGCCTCGAAAGAGGAACGGAAGCAAAGCAAGCCCGGCGATAACGAGGGTGACCACTCCGACCACCGCCGACTGCGGGCGAAACAGGACGATGAGGGTCGTGACGAGCAGGCCAAAGATGCCGGCGCTGAGCCGTATCGCGGTCCAACCGCGAGGTGGCCGTTCGACTTCGATTTGTGAGCGCAACGGTTGGGCGAGGATGTGTCTGAGCGGCGCCAGGACACCCACGAGGGCCGCGAGGAATCCCGCCGCGACAGACAGGGCGATCGTAGAGAAGCCCACGATGCGCTGGCCACCGACCGGGAACGCGAAGGCGAGATAGCCCGGCTCGGCGTGAAACAGGGCCGTTGAGAGCAGCTCGCCGAGTCCGATCCCGAGCAGCGTCGCAACCGCCCCTATCACGAGGGCGTCGAACACTAAGGTCTGCACGATCATCGGTCGGGTGAAGCCTTGGCGACGCATCGTTTTTATGAGGCGGCGGCGGTCTGTGAGGGTCAGCAGCATTGCGTTAAACGCGAACAGGAACCCGACGACGGCGCTGATGACGCTAAAGAGATTCTCTCCCTGTTGTGCTGGGGCGGAGGCAACACTGAAGAGCTGCGCGTCGAAGTCTGCCGGGACCGCGTTCAGATGGTGGGCCGCGGCGAGCTTTCGCAGGGCGGTGTCAGCCTCGGCTTGCTGGCCGGGCTTGACCTTGACGTAGAGGCGGGAAACGCGTCCCGGTGCGCCGGCGAGTTTTTGGGCGTAGGACAACGGCGCGAGCGCGACCTGGCTGTCGACGAGCCCACCGATGTCAGCTTCGCTGAGAGTCGCGCCGAGCAGCGTTTCGACCGTGCTCGCCCCTACCTGCAGGTGTATGTCCTGCAACGGGCTAGCTCCGATAGACGCAGCGACGGGCGCGGGGAGCGCGATCACCTTTGCGTGCACGAGTTGACGTGCCCTGAATTTGCGCAGCAGGGGTCCGCCGATATTGGCGAGCCGCGGGTCCACGCCGATGAGATCGACCGACGCCTGGCCATGTGGCCCGAGCGCGATCGCCTGCTGCTCAAGTAGCGGCAGCGCGAAGGTCACCCCTGGCAGCACGCCGACTTCACGAGCGATGCTTTCGGGGAACCCTTCCGGACCTCGCGCGTCGAGTTGGTATTGCGTTCCGCCGACGAGTTGCTGGCCGAGTTGCCGGACCGAGCCGTCGAGGCTCTGTGAAGCGACCTGCGAGGCGAAGAGCAACGCGACGCCGACCGAGATGCCGATGACGGCAAGGATCTCCTGGCCCAAGACGGCACGCTCCTTGAGCCTTGCCCGGAAGACGAACAGGATCTCCCCGAGCGGCACCGTTCTCCTCGCCCGCTTGCGCAGACGCGCGAGCGCAGACGGCTGATTGCCCCGAACTCGCTCGGGCTCGGGTGTACCTGACTGGGATGGCAGAGAATTCATCGGCTTAGGCTGTGGGCTCAGCCCCGGCCGCTCGAAGGTACAGCTCGTCGGGCTGGTAGTCGTGGAGACTCCCGTCACGCAGTTCGTAGACACGATCGGCGAACGAGACGGCTTGCGGGTCGTGGGTGACGAGCAGCACGGCGGTTCCTTTATCGCGGCAGAGGTCCCGTATCTGTCCGAGCACGTCACGACTGCGGCGGGTGTCGAGGTTGCCGGTGGGCTCGTCGGCGAGAACGAGGCGCGGATCGGTCGCAAGAGCCTGGGCGATCATGACGCGCTGGCGCTCGCCCTTGGATAGCTTCTGGGTGGGTTGCTTCATCCGGTCGCCGAGCCCGAGATCGACGAGCAGCGGTTCGATCAGGCGGGCCGCGTCCTTTGGATGGTCGCGCAGCAGCTTCAGGCAAGCGTTCTCGCATGCCGACGCGGAGGGCCAAAGTGGTTCATCGTCTTGAGCGATGATGCCGACCGTCAGCCGCAGGTAGTCGGCGTGTTCTCCATCTGAGAACGAATCGATATCTCGCCCGTTGATCACTACCGTGCCGGCGTCCGGCGTTTGAAATCCAGCGATGAGGTCGATCAGGGTCGACTTACCGGAACCGCTCGGCCCGTAGAGGGCGACCATTTCCCCGGACGCGATGTCCAGCGAGACACCGTCGACCGCGCGGACCGCTTCGCCTCCAACTTCAAAGTGCTTGACGAGACCCTCCACATGGAGCATCTCAGGACTCTGCGATCCGCGTCTGCGCGGGTCGGTGTTGGTGGAGGTAGGTGATGTCGGGGTCTTGGTGCATCAGCTCGAGCTTGGCATGGCTGAGCTGCCAAACGGTCGCGGAGCGCAACGCAGCAGCATGGTCTGAGACTGCCATCAGCACCCCGCAACGACGATCCTTGGCGAAGCCTTCCAGGAGATCCATCGCCGCGTGCTTTTGGTCGAAACCCATACCGTCCACGACATCGTCCACAAACAGCAGCTTCGGGCGCCGCACGATCGCCTGCGCGAACTCCACGAGCACCCGCTGCCAATCCGACAATTCCTCCCATTTCGAGCGCGCGCATCCCGATATCTCAAGCTCCGCCAAGACATCCTTCACGAGCCGAGCGCGTTCCCTGCCACTGTACTTGCGCGTCGCCGCCAACGACATCTCCACATAGTCGTGCACATTCAGACGCTCCTCCCCGTCCCGCGTGGCGATCCCGATCTCGGTCCTCCACAACTCTTCAAGATCCTCTGCACACAGGCCACCCAGCTCACGACCATCGATCGACACGCTACCCCGATCAGCGCTCAGCATCCCCATAGCCACCCGGATCAGCGTCGACTTGCCCTGACTCCGCCCACCAACGACCGCCGCGACCTGCCCCGCCCACACCTCCAACGACACACCCTCCAACACCGACACCCACCCGCCACGCTCAAACCCCCGCCACACACCATCCAACCGCAACACAGGAGTCATCTCGGCACCGTGAACGGGATGCCAGCCTTCGTCGCAATCGGTTCGAGGTGCCTGCGGATTTCCTCCATGAGGTGGTGACGCGCCGACCAATGCTCCGGGATGATGTACAGCAGCACCTCGCGCGCCATCTGCAGGCATTCCTCGTCGGTCAGCTCGGCTCCGTCGGTGTCCTTCTCGCGCTCATCTTCGACGTGCTGTTTGAGGGTGACCGATGCTCTCGAGTACATGTCTTTCGCGATCAACTCTTCTTCGCGGGCCATACGGATCAGCGCGGGTAGATCCTCGAGCCGGCATAGCTCGATGCGACCGTACAGTGCCTCGCGGAGAGCGGGCGGACCACTTTTGCTCGGCACCGCGTGCATCCAGGCGCTGTAAACCCTGACGCCCTCGTGCGTCGGGTCGTAGCGATCCTGGGCTTTCCGTCCCCGGCCCGGCGCCTGGTGGATGCACGTAGTGCGCGGCGGCAGATCTCGTCCACTGCGCGCCATCTGCGGCAGCGCGTTATACGCGGTAGCCGGGTCGAAACGCGACGCAGGAAAGCGCTCGTCGAGACTGCGAGCGACCTCGGCCACCGTTTGGCCCGGCTTCTCGATCAGGAGTCCGAGGACCACCATGCTTCCCGGTAGTTCGGCAGGATTCGGCTTGGACATCGCGTCGCAGACGCTAACCGAAACGGCGATAGTCTGTATCGTACGGCTGAACGTTCCCAACTCGCAGGATGACTACGAACAAAATCAGCGACGCGCTGGCGGCGAATGGGCTCTAGAGAAGCACAAAGCACGCGAACTTGGCTGCCTGGTGGAGCACGCCACGGTGCCGTACTCGCGGTGCGGCTCGTTGCGCTCACGGCGGTGCTCGGCCTTTCCGCCTGGATGTCGGCGACCAACGCGGCGGCACGCCCAAGCAGGGCTCGCGCTCGTCTCGCGCGGACGCTCTCTGTGACCGACACAGGTCACCTGCATCTCATCCACAACAGCGGCGAATACATCACCGAGGAAGGCCATGCAACCGGCGCCGTGCCAGGGAAGGTCAGGGCCTATCTCGAAATCGGCCCAACTGTCGTGGCGAAATTCACGATCTACACGAGCGTCGGCATGATCAGCGGAGAAGGATCGGGAAAACCAAAAGGCCGCTCTGAAGAACCGAGCTTCGCCGGCACAATGGTCGTCTCTCACGGCACGGGCCGCTACAAGGGCGCGCATGGTCGTGGCGGCTTCTACGGGACACTGAACCGCGTCACCTACAAGCTCGTCGTGCAGACCACCGGCACCCTCTCCTACTAGCCACATGTGGCCGCACATAACGCGCGCCGCGCGCCGAGCGGGTCGCGCCGCCTGCATCGCCGCCCTCGCCTTCGCTGTCGCGCCAAGCAGTGGCTTGGCGGCACAGTCCGCGCGCCTTGAAGTCGGCCTTGTGCCAGAGCAGCTCGGGCAGGGCACGACGATCGAGTTCGGCTTCGACATCGTTGCCATCGATGGGGGTGTGCCCTCGCCGGTGACGCAGATTGACCTGAGCTACCCCAAGCACCTCGGGATCGCGACGAGCGGACTCGGCGTCGCGAGTTGCACCACGACACTGCTGAGCGAACTTGGCCCCGACGGCTGCCCCTCCCGTTCCCTGATGGGATACGGCACTGCGACCGCCGAGATCCAGGTGGGCGCTGAAATCATCAAAGAGCCGGCGATCACGACGGTGTTCATGGCGCCACTCGCGGAAGGCAACATCAACCTCGCCTTCTACGTGAGCGGCGAGACCCCCCTAGCCGCTGATCTTCTATTCCCAGGGCTCCTACTGCCAGCCGCTCCACCCTACGGCGGGGACCTTGCGATCACGGTCCCGTTGCTTGAAAGCTTCCCCAATGGTCCCGACGTCGCGCTGGTCGAGCTGCGCTCCACGATCGGGCCGCTCGGCGTGACCTACTACCAGCGCATCCACCACGAGTTCGTGCCTTACCAGCCCGGCGGGATCATCCTGCCGTCCAGCTGCCCCAGCCACGGCTTCCCGTTCGCCGTGTCCTTCGCGTTCGCCGACGGGAGCCACATCACAAGCCGCACCACGGTGCCGTGCCCTCGCTCGCCACGCCAGCGCCACGGCGGCGCAGAGGCAGCTAGAGCGCCCGGACGGGTCGGTGTTGGTGGAGGTAGGTGATGTCGGGGTCTTGGTGCATCAGCTCGAGCTTGGCATGGCTGAGCTGCCAAACGGTCGCGGAGCGCAACGCAGCAGCATGGTCTGAGACTGCCATCAGCACCCCGCAACGACGATCCTTGGCGAAGCCTTCCAGGAGATCCATCGCCGCGTGCTTTTGGTCGAAACCCATACCGTCCACGACATCGTCCACAAACAGCAGCTTCGGGCGCCGCACGATCGCCTGCGCGAACTCCACGAGCACCCGCTGCCAATCCGACAATTCCTCCCATTTCGAGCGCGCGCATCCCGATATCTCAAGCTCCGCCAAGACATCCTTCACGAGCCGAGCGCGTTCCCTGCCACTGTACTTGCGCGTCGCCGCCAACGACATCTCCACATAGTCGTGCACATTCAGACGCTCCTCCCCGTCCCGCGTGGCGATCCCGATCTCGGTCCTCCACAACTCTTCAAGATCCTCTGCACACAGGCCACCCAGCTCACGACCATCGATCGACACGCTACCCCGATCAGCGCTCAGCATCCCCATAGCCACCCGGATCAGCGTCGACTTGCCCTGACTCCGCCCACCAACGACCGCCGCGACCTGCCCCGCCCACACCTCCAACGACACACCCTCCAACACCGACACCCACCCGCCACGCTCAAACCCCCGCCACACACCATCCAACCGCAACACAGGGACCTCAGCCACAGAACCCTCACAATCGTCGGGTCGTACAGCGTAACCGCATATTCGCGAAGATCGGGGACTTGGGACGTACGCTCAGACTGCTGGTAGCGCGATCAGTCTGCGTCTCAGCAGGAAGCCCTACGAATCATCGGCGGGGACGTGGACGAACAAGCGTGCTCACGACCACTGCCTCGTGGTCGAGTTTCGCGCTGACGCGGATTGTGGCGTGCGCCGCCGTGCGGGGGCCGAGCTTGAAGGTCGCCGTGAGCTTTCCGTGCTTGAGCGCCTTGGTCTTTGCGCCGGAGGCGACCGTCAGGCCGAGAAGCCGGCCCGTGAAGCCCACACGGACCTCTCCGGTCGCGGGCCCACTCACATGCACGACGAGATCGTGCCCGCGCAACGTCTCGCTGACGCGGATGGTTATCTTCGGAGGCGGTGAGCTGCCGCCTGAGCTTGTGCTGCCCCCGCCCAAGCTGTTGGCCGGTAGGGAGGGAACGATGGGAGTGGTGGTTGTCGCGGGCGGTCGCAGGTTGTTGTCGATCATGACCTGCTCGGAGGCGACGGTGGACTGGTTGCCCGCGGCGTCAGTCGCGACGAGCGTGAGCTTGTGCGTGCCGTCGGAAAGTTCTGCCGTTGGCAACGTCAGAGTCTGCGCCCCGGTCGATAGCGGGCAGGGCTGGGGGAACGTGAAGTTGCACGGGGCGTTGTAGGTCTCGATTGGATGTTCGTCGGCTGAGAGACCGATGCTCTGCACGCCGCCGCCGACATCCTGCGCTGAGACGGTGACGCTTTCGGTTCCTTTGTGCACGGCGCCGACTTCGCCTGGTCCCCAAAAAGTGCCCGAGAGCGCACCGAGCATTGGCGGTGTTGGATCGGAGAGTGTCACCGTCGCGCCATACATCGCGGCCCATACCTTGTGCTCGGTTGCGCCGGTGACGCATTCCTCACCCGTCGGCGCCTGGCATGCAAAGCCGAGTGTGAGTTCGTGTGCCGATAGGCCTGTGACCGTTCCTGGCTGGTCTCCGGGCGGTCCTCCGACGGAGCAGGTCTCGCCGTTTTGCACGGAGTCCAGGCAGGTTTCGCCGGGTATGATCGCCCCGTTCTCGCGGAGTGCCGGCGACCAGTAGTTGTCGGGATCGATCATGTGTCCGATGTAGCGTTCGTATGTGATGCCGACGATCGTTGTGCTGGCTGGCGCCGTGAACGTCCAACCGGCGCCCGTCCCGGGCTGAGCGCCGCTTGAGAGGCCGAGAGGGTCGATTGTCGAGAGGCCGCCTTCTTGGTCGGCCTTGCCGCCGCCATCGCCGAGGCTGTAGGGGCAGTTCACATGCTCGGCGTAGTGGTCGGGCTGGGAGGGGTCGCCTGTTGCCCACGCCCAGGAGTTGTTGACGGCCCCAGGCGCGTAGTTGCAGGCGCTCACTTCGTAGCTGCCCGTCACTGCGAGTGCACTCGACGGTGGGACGCTGGCCAGGCTCCCCAGGACCAGCGCGAGGACGAGATTGATGCGTCTCATCGAGCGTGCTTGCCGGTCTTGGTCTTGGCCGTGGTTGGCGGCAGCTTCAGTGTTATCCACGGGCTTGCACGCTGGATATCGTATGGGTCTGTATAGCGCACGGAGACCTCGATCACACCCGAGGCTGGCAGACTGAGATCCTCGAACGCTCCATCAAGCGTTCGCAGAATGCTCAAGTGCCGGGAGTGGTCGTGGTGTCCGAGGTAGCGCACTTGGGCTTCGGCTTCGCTCGGACGACCGGACAGGACGAGCACGAGCCGCCTATGGATGCGCTTTAGCTGCGCTCGTGGCTGTTGGAATGGAGTGGTGAGTGTCATCGGGCTCGATGGTGTCATGCTCTGCGGAGGTGTAGCTGGATTCGAGGTCTTGGCGGGTTGTGTGGCTGGCTCTGCGGCTTCGCCAGCTGTCACGATTTCGCCGAGGCCCGCGTTGCGGAACGCCTGCGCGATGTCCAGCATGCCGCCGTTGGCGCTGGTCAGGTCTTCCTCCGCTGCTTGGGGCGAGAGCATTGGTTGATAGGAGTCAAGGGCGGTGAGTGCAGATCCATCGATGAGTGAGGAGTCACTGGTGCCCTGCCAATAGTTGTAGTCTGGTTCGCCGCTTGTCGGGTTGGCGCCGTCGAGGTCACATCCTGGAGCGATCATTCGTAGATTTTCTCCGCGGTTGGAGAACGAGCAGAACGCGCCGCTTTGGGTGTCGCTCGCGCCGACCGACAGTACTCCTGGATAGGCCGCTGGGTACTCAACCGGGCCGCCATTATCGTTGCCAGCCGCGGCCACGACCGCAACGCCATAGTCGCCAGCTTCTTGGACAGCCTCCCCGACCATTTCGTAGCCCTGGCCTGAAGGCGTTTCCGACGCGCCAAGTGAGAGGTTGATGACACGTATGTTGTACTTGTGGCGGAGTTGTAGGCATTCGGTGATTCCCGCGTCGTAAGAACTGAAGGGAAATGTCGTTTGTCCGGGCTCGAGGATTCGCACCGAGACGATCTGGATAGACCGCGGCGCAGTGCCGATCATCCCCCAACCATTCGCGGGCGCACCGGCCATCATCGCAAGAACCGTGCCGTGCGCGGTGGGGGATACGTCATCGCCTGAGCCGCCGTCGATCGCGGTTCGATCGACCACGACGCTTTCGGTGTCGGGGTTGACGTTCACGCCTGTATCGACCAGGCAGAGGCCGCCGAGCTGCGCTGGCGGGGACGCGTAGGGAAGGAACGCACCGTCATCTGCCACTGCTTGAGCCGTGATCGAGGTTTCCGCGTGGACCGTCGGTGGACTCATGCCGAACCCGATCATCGCAACAAAGCACCATCCCAGCCGTAGCTGGACCTTTGCAATCTTAGTTCGTGGAGACATGGACGAGCTTGCTTTTGCCGGTGGTGTAAGGGAAGCCTGTCTGGCCGTAAGGCGCTTCCGCGAAGACAGGGAAACGTCCGAGTGTTCCCTGGAACTGGTATCGAAAGTGAAAACGCCCCGTCGGATCGGTTCGGAGGTTTCGTAGAGGAACCCATTCTCCTCTGTAGTAGATCCATACGTGGACGATCGCGCCTCGCGACGGTATCGGAGCCATGACTCTTCCGGTCACTCTTATGACGCCGTTTGGGGCTGTGGCTAATGGCGCTACGCGTAGTTCGATACCAGCGTCGACGGACTCTTCGATATTCGCCTGGGCAGCGAAGCTTGTGTCGGTCGAGAATGCGCTGTAGGCGATCTCGATCGTTCGTGATGGTCCTTTCGGCACTTTGACCGCGAACGTGCCGTCCGAGCGAGTCGCTGTGTGTGCGATCGGCTTGAGCGTCGTGGTACCGAGGGTCTTCTGCAGTATCTCCAAGGTCGCGCTGCCAATCGGGCGTCCTTGAGCGTCGAGGAGTTGCCCCGCGAGATCAAGTGCGCTGTGAGTAAAGGCACGCGTGATGTTGGGTTGTATTCCCAGTTGTAGTTGTGCGGTCTCGCTCGCGTTCGTCCCGTTCGGGGTCTCCGGGCTTTGTGTCGTGGCGCCATTATTCGTGGTGCTCGTGTTCGTGGTTGTGCTCGTGCCGGGTCCGGGTAGCGCGCCGAGCGATGACTTCTGGGTGGGCGTGTTCTGGGTGGTGATCATGTTGTTGTAGATGACGCTTGTATTCTTGGCGGCGTCTTCGACGATCAGTTCCAGGTTGTGTTTTCCGTCCGTTACGGATGCTGTGTTCCAGGTGATCGTGTTGGACTCGGTGGGTGGGCAGGCGAGGAAGTCGGAATAGGGGCAGCTCGTGGTGTAATCGTTCTGTGCGAGCGGCGCACCGTCGACCCTGAGCCGTACGAGTCGTACCCCCGAAGTGCCGTCCTGAGCGTCATAGCTCAACGATGCGGTACCCGAGAGTGTGCCCGTGCCGGTGAGCGATCCTCCGGTCACGGTGCCGGTCGGCAGGGTGCTGTCGGCGAGGGTGAGCTGTCCGCCGAGGAACTCCAGGTCGGGACTCCCGCCGCCACCGAAATCGCAACCACTTGGACCGTCGTCATCGGAGCAGTAGTCCGCGAGAGTCAGCTCGGTCGTGGTGGACGGGAGCACGAAGTTATCGGGGGTGTTGGTGCTGTTTTTGGGGGTGTTGCTTTCCTCGACGACTCCGCTGTTTACGCTGGCTATGGCGAACGTGTCCGCCCCGGAGCTCTGGTGCGGGACATACCACCAGATCTTCGCTTCGTGGATCGTGATGCCGGCGGGAGTGCTCACCTGGACACCGTCGAGGGTGCTTGGGCCCATCGTGCCGCCGAGCGGTCCGATCCAGTTGCCGAGCCCTCCGCTACAGCTCCCCTTCGGGTCCTGCGGTGCCCCAAACACAGTCCACGGACCGGCGTTTTCGCTGCCGCCGGGCGCTGACGGGCAGCTATCGATCACGTACGTTCCCGCGTGTGCGGTCCGGGTCATCGCCAGCGTTATTAGGCTCGCGAGGAGGGCGATACCGAGGAGTGTGCTGCGCGGTGACTGCTCGCCGCGCGCTGCTCGTTCGGTGGCGCATGGGCCGGGGATGGGGCGTCTAATCGTCATTGTTCGATCTCCTTTTCGGCCCCTGTTCGGTGGGGCTATGTCATCCATGACCGCGAACTACGCAAACCGGCCAACAACTTTTCTGAGGCTCACGGCGTGAACAGGCCTCCACCACCTTGAAGCGGTGTGCGAACGGGTCGCGAGACGGCCGCTGACACCCTGACGGGGGCGTCGCGGGTGGGAACCCCGAGATAGGCAAACCCTGGCGGTTCGTGCTGTCGCTCTATCACCCGATGGTGTGGCCTGCTTGGCTGGTAAGGGACTGCTTGGCCGGGACCAAACGCCGAGTGCGTATCCTGCCGCGCGTTGCTATGCGATGAAGCGAGCGGTCCTGGTGGGGGGCCGGCCAACCCCACCGGCAGGATAATCCTCTGCGCGCCTGGCGGGACGGATGGTCTCAGGACAATGGGCCGATGCGTGTAGGATTGCTGGGAGTGGCGCAGGGAATGCGAGACGCTGAGCGTGCCGCCTGCGAGCACAGCGACACTCACCATCCCGGCTCCGATCTTCGCTGCGGTGCCCGTTCCCGCGATCGTCGCGGCCAAGCGCTCGCGGGCTCCCGCCGCGCGGGAGAGTGCGGAGTGCTGAAGAACGCTCAGGGGACGCTCTATGAGCGCTTCTGCACGATCGAGCAGTCCCATGTGCGTGCGGGCGAGCAGCGGGGGTAGGAGCGCGAGAGCGCGCCTGTCGAAGGAGTTGCGCAGCTCTTGGCTTGTGATCTGGTGCTCTGCCTTGCATGCGCGGCAGTGCTTCAGGTGCGCGAGGGCTTGGTCGAGCGCGAGCTCTTGGTTGCCGGATAGTGCTCCCGTGAGGAGGTTGCTGATCGTGCGGGAGCGGTAGCCACACAGCCGGCCGGTGAGGTAGAGCGTGAGGAAGCGTTTACGCTTTCGCTCGCATGTCCTGGTGAGAGCGCGTGCCTCGGGTTCGGGCAGTCTGAGGGCGGTCGCGATTGCTCGCCAGGAGCGCCCATCGGCGTGGAGCACGAACACTTCGCGCTCCTGCTTGGTCAGGTCTGAGAGGAACTCGCTGATGATGAGGTCGTCCTCGCGTGCGATCAGGACTCGCTCGGGCTCCTCCTTCCATGCCCGATCGCGCTCGCTTGCGTAGATCGCGGGGGCTGTGTGCGTGAGTATGCGCTCGCGCTCTGCACGGTCCCGGTGGAGACGAAGGGCGCGCATCTTGACTCCCCTGCGCAGTGCCGCGAACAGGTGCTCCTCGGAGGTGTAGGGGCGCGATAGCAGTGCAGTTATCGTGCTGTCGAGGACTTCCTCGATCTCTGCAGTGCTCATGCGGGCGCACTCTTTGAATGTGTGGGCAAGTCCAAGCTCGCGGGTACGCCAACGCGCGAGCAGCACGGGAACGTCGAACGCCGCTCGAGAGCGCCGTTGCAGGGTCGTCACGGTCCTCAACGTGAGCGGTCCCCGCTCGAGGGTTTGCGAGGACGATCCTTCCTCGCTGAAGGAAACGTGCGTGCGTCTCCTGCGCGACCGCGCCTATGTCCTCTCCCAGTGGTCATCCGTTACCACGCCCTCAATCCGAAACGGCCTATCCAACCGAACTATAGCCATCATCGATTGGGTCTGTCAATCCGACTGATCCGATAGGTGATATCCAAGCTAAAGGACAGCGTGCCGGATCTATGGGGAGAACGGTCCTCCTTGCTCTTCGGCCTGTCTGGCGGGGACTGGCGGGCTACTCGCAGGCTCCGGCGCGACGGTCGGGCGCGCAGTCGGCGCATCGATCACAGGATGGGGAGCGGCACGCTGGCGGACTGGTGCCGGACGCTGGCGTGCCGCGTGGGCCGGACGAGCACGTTTTGCAGGAGGATGAGCCGTTTTTCGGACCGGTGCAGGCCGATGGTGCACGGGCTGTCGCTCTGGGCTGCTGTGGTCGTGAGAACCGGCGACGAGGATGCCTGTGGCGAGCGTCGCCGTCGCGCAGACCACCAAGACCGCACCAGCGAGGGATCTCCTTGTCCAGGGGTCCTCCAGGTGTGGAGTGAGCCGTGCGCGTACGCGTGAGAGCGCTCCATCTCTGGCGGGAAGGACAGCGAAGGTGCGCTGCTGTTGTATAGCGGGGGGCTGTTCGCGGGGGAGCGCGTCGTACTGGACTGTGGCTGGCTCGCTGCTGGGAGGTGTCGTGGCGGCCGGTCGGTGCTTGCGCTTGCGGGGCGAGCGGCGTGGTTGGTTTGGTGCTGGGATTTTGGTCATACCTCTTACTGACCGCGAAAGTCCCCGACCGGCCAAGAACTTTCTTGTGAGAACTCGTTGGCCGGTTTGAGGGGCTCGCGGTCAATGATCCACGGGGGCGTGCCGTACACCGGTCCCGTGAGCGTGAGATAGGAATGAGGATGCCTGGCCCACACTTTCAAGGCGTGCCTGTAGTGCCGTCGGAGGACTTGCTCGCTCTGGTCGCGCGACGGATGCGTCTTATCGCCGAGCCGGTGAGGATGAGGATTCTCCTGCTGCTGGAGCAACAGGAGATGACCGTCCAGGCGTTGGCGGACGAGCTTTTGGGATCGCATCAGAATGTCTCAAGGCACCTCGGTGTGCTCGCCCAGGCGGGCATCCTGTCTCGCAGGCGGGAAGGCAGCTGTGTCTGGTATGCGATCGCCGACTACACGGCACTGAAAATCATCGCGCAGGCGACGGCGAGCACGACCGGCTACATAGAGGAGCTCGCGGACCTCGCCAAACCCGAATCACCAGCGTTCTGATTGGTAGAACGCGCAAGTGTCGGCTTGTACTGTTGCGCAATTGCACAGTTGTAGTTTTTGGGCGGGCTCACCGTAGAAATAGCGGTGATGATCCCTTTAAGGCAAATAACACACGTTTTTCGTAGTTCACACATACAACACGGGCAATCTGAAGGTCCTCGCGCTCTCCGGAGAACGTTGAAGACTTTGACATTCGCTGTGCTGCTGATGGTTCTGGTGCCGTCAAGTGCGATGGCAGGAACAAATGTTGGTGAGAATGTTGGGAATCTCCTAAAGCAATACGCGGGGAATATGTACGGTGGAATCGTGGCGGCGTTTAGCCTCGTGTTCCTCTGGAACCGCCGTTATATCGAGCTCGCAACCTTCCTGTTCGCCGCCATCGTCGTCGCTTGGATGGTGTTCGCACCGGATGAGATCGGCAAGGCCGCGGAAGCCATCGGCAAGCAGATCTTCGGGTGAGCGGGAGGATTTACGGTGAGTGAGTCTCCAGTCCCGATCCGGTCATATCAGCGGATCTTCAAGCCCGACCGGCGTATCTACCAAATCGACGGGCGACGTTTGCCCGTTCCCGGCGGTGTGCCTCTGAACTGGCTGTTGTGGGCGTTTGGGACGCTCCTTGCGGTTCTATTGCTCAGCTCCCGCTCGCTCTCGTTCACGCTTCTAGCCGGGGGAGTCGGCGGACTGGTTGGTAGTGAGCATCGCGGCTGGCGAGGCGCGCTGGTGGCTGGCGCTGTCGTGGTGTGCGTGGTGCAGGTGTGCGGGGTGTTGTTGGGCTGGGTTGACTGGCCATTGCGACTATTGATCCTCCCGGGCCTGGTCGCGACCGCCGCGGGGCAGCTCACGCCCGATGGTCGCTCTGCTCACCGTTATCTGCTGTCGCGTGCGATGGTGCGCCTTCGTGCTACTCGGCGCTCGCTTGAGCGTCCCGTCATGGTCGATGGGCAAGTGTTTGAGTGGGCACCGAGGGTGTGGGTAGCGCCCGACCATCACTCTCCCGTACTCCATCGCGGACGTGTTCACGGCCCCGCACGGATCGTGTTCGGTCGCGAGGTCGTTCTCACCCCACGCCGAGGACGGCACATAGCACGCCCCGCGACAGGGCACCGCATGCGCGAGCGTGAGATAAGGGCTGAGATAGTCGAGCTCGGCAAGGGGCAGGTCGTGGAGATACGTCCATGATGCGCTTCCCCGTTCGCTACGCGCACACCAACATCCTGCTCGGGCCAGACGGTCAGGCCGCTGGGCTCTACCGGCTTGGGATGAGCTCCTATCCGTTCCTTCCCACGGCCGGGAAGTGGGCGCTGCAGCACCGTCTCGAACGTCTCGCTCACACGGTCGGGGCGGACTTCAGCCTGTGGCGTGTAAACCGTGCCTATCCCGCCGCACAATATGTAAAACAGTCCTTCGGACTGCTCGACGAGCGCCACCAAGACCCCAAGGTATGGCGAGCGTTCCTCGAAGGTCATCGTGAACGGCTGTACGCATTGGACTGTCATGTCCCGGAGTGCTATCTCGCGGTCTCTTTGGATAAGCGCACTCCTGCGGGGTTCGGTGCGGGATTGTTGCGCACAAGCGATCGTATTCGCGGCCGCATCGAGGGTCTAGCAGGGATCGCTTCCAAGACTCAGATCCCCGCCGCACGCCTGCGCGAGCTTACCCTCGGCGAGCAGCGCTTGTATGAGCGCCTGTCCGGTGTGCTCGCGCTGCGCCGCGCACGAACAGTGGAGCTTCAATGGCTCCTGCGCCGCACAGCGACGCGGGGTATCGGCGAGCCTGACCTCGACGCGCATTGGCGACCGGACGCGCTTGCGATCCACACTGGCGACGGTGAGGTTGCGTATGAGCCGTTGGGGGAGATCGTGTGGCGGTGCGCGAACAGCGCTATCTCTGAGCACGAGCGCACACTCGTTATCGATGGCGAGGAGGGCCGCTCCTACCAGGCGATGTTCGCGCTCGGCATGGTCGGTGATTCTCCACTGTTCCCCGGTGCCGGCGCGGAGCTTCTGTTCGCGCCGTTGGAGAGCGTCGGGTTTCCTGTAGATGCTGTTTTGCATACCCGTTGGCTTGGTAATCGTGATGCGCTTACCCAGGTACGCAAGCGGATAGCCGACGTCGAGAACGCCTACCGTGAGCAGATAGACGGTGCGGCGTACGGACCGAGCCTGCACGCCGAGGAGGACCGGTCGCTCGCACGAGAGTACGAGGCGAAGCTGCAAGCGAGCGCGCACCCCTCGATGCTCACCGGCTGGATCGCTCTCGCGCTCGGCGCGTCCACCGAAGAGGAGCTCGAGCGTCGTGTCGCAGTGCTGCGCGAGCACTACGGCGACATCTCACTTCACCGTCCCGCCGGTCTTCAACACCAGGTCTTCTTCGACCATCTACCCCGGCCCGACCAGGGCATCACACGCGACTATGTTCAACAGCTCACCGTCGAGCAGTTCGGTGCGATGGTCCCGACAGCGACACGTATCGTCGGCTCTGCAACGCGGACCCTATCTCGGGTACACCCCCACCGGGGCTCCGCGGCCGGTGTGCTACGACCCCACACAAGCACCTCGCGAGTCCCGCGCCTCCGCCGTACTGCTCGTCGGGACCCTCGGGTCGGGCAAGACCGTCGCCGCACAGGCAATCGCCTACGCCGCGCAACGCCGCGGCAGCCTCATCGTCGACTTCGACCCCAAGCCCGACCACGGCTGGGAGAACTTCCCCGAGATCACAGAAGACTTGCAGGTACTGGAGCTCTCCGGCGATCCCGCACAACAGGGAAAGCTCGACCCCCTGCAGATCGGTCTCAAGGACCTGCGAGAGGAGCTCGCCTGTTCCTACCTGCTTGAGCTGTTGCGCGACCCGCCACCAGCATGGGAGAACGCCATCGGCCGCGCCGTCAAGGACGCCGTAAGCGAAAACTCCCGCAGCCTCCTGCGCGTTGTCGAACTGTTGTGCCACAGCGAGCAACAAGCCGCACGCGACGCCGGAGAAGCACTCGAGGTGATCAGCGATTTCGGTCTCGCACGCCTCGGATTCGGCAAGGACACGACATGATCGATTCGCTGGCCCCACGATCGCTCACCACGATCCGGATGCCGGGACTCTCACTCCCGGACCCTCGCACCACGAGAGACACCTACACCCGTTCAGAGCGTGTCTCTGTAGCCACGCTTACCCTCGTAGCGGCATACGCGCTCAGACTCATATCCACAGATCGTTCGCGGCATAAGGTCGTGCTGCTGGACGAGAGCTGGTTCCTGCTGGCCTCACCGCAGGGCCGCGCGATCATCGACCGTCTCGTACGCCTCGGCCGCGCGTTCAACGCGACCGTGCTGCTCGGCACGCAACGCACCGCCGACCTCGGCGAGCTCGCAGACCTCATCGGCGTCTACCTCGTCTTCGGACAGGACTCTGACGCCGAGGCACGACGAGCACTGCAACTGATCGGCCTAGATCCTGATTCTGGCGAGCTGGTGCGGCTGTTGCGCGAGATGCGCAAGGGACGATGCCTGATGCGCGACCTCGACGGGCGCATCGGCGAAGTGCAGGTCGACCTCGCCGACCCACGCCTCCTCGCCGCGCTTGAAACGACCCCCAGCCAGCCCGAAGGAAGCGCCGCATGAAAACGATCGTCCGCACGCTGCGAAAGATCGTCCAGGGACGACCACGCGCCGTTCTCACTCTCCTTTTCGCCTCAACTGTCGCACTGCTGCTGCTCGCTGCCCCGGCACTCGCGGGTGACGTATATAGCAACATCGGTCCTGCACCGCAAGTGCCCTCTGGTGGGATCTTTGGACGCTACCCGCTGGCTAACTACGAGCTGGACCAATACTTCTCGGCGGTCAGCGTCGGGTTGACAAGCGGTGTGGATGTCTCCGGGGTCGCGCCAATGATGGCGTACTTCGCTGCGCAGGTGATTTGGCTTTTGACCGCGTTTCTCGCGAACGCAGTCATCACTCTCTTTATCTTCGCGTTCAACCTGGATCTGGTCAATGGGAACGGGAGTCCTGGCTCCGGTGCGCTGACGCCGATCTCCGATGCGATCCACAACCTCTATGCGAACACGTTCGGCGCGCCGTGGCTGATCGTGGCGGTCGTGCTCGCTGGCTGTTGGGCGATGTGGAAGGCTCTCGTGCAAAGGCGTTACACCGAGACCGCTGGTGCGCTCGCGGTCTCCCTTTTGTATTGCGTGCTGGCGATCGGGATCGTCACGCAGCCCGAACGCACTATCGCGCCGGTCAGCAAGCTCTCGAACCGGCTCTCCACCGCGCTGCTGTCCCTTACAAGTCAGGGTGATATCGGCAGCGAACAGCAGGCCAAGAGCGCCGCCAGTGATCAGCTCTTCCAGTTCCTTGTTCTCGACCCGTGGACCGTTCTCGAGTTCGGCGGGATTGAGCATTGCACCACCACCATCGGGGGGACGACCCACTCGGCTGTGGTTCGTCCTCTCAGTCCTGATCCCGGCCAGGACTCCAAGCTCGCCGTGAGGTTGGAAGGCGGCACAGAAGTACACGCTGACGGCAAGACGTGCATCAATGATCGCAACAAGTACGCCTCGCACTTCCTGGCCTACGAATTCCAGTCGAAGGACAGAAACTCAGAGCACGAAGCACTCGAACACGGCGACACTGGCGACCTCCTCAGCTCAGATCCCAGCAAGAGTAGGGGCTCCTATTCTCGGCACGGCCGATAAGCCCGCGGCGGAAGCGATGGGCAAGGGTGGCCAGTACCAACGAATGCTGCTTGCGATCGTGATCTTCGCGGGTGAGCTCGGCGCGTTCCTGCTGCTCGGCGCGCTCGCGCTCGGGGTGATACTCGCCCAGATCTTCCTCCTCGGGCTCCTCGCGTTCGCACCAATCACGCTGGTGGTTGCGGTGTTTCCGGGTCGCGGGCATGACTTCTTCCGGGCGTGGGTCGGAAAGCTTGCGGGGTATCTAGCACGGAAGGTTGTGTATAGCTTGATCCTCGCGGTACTCCTCGCGGTCTGCCTAGCGCTGGCCGACGCGACATCGAACCTTGGGTGGCTGCTCGCGTTCGTGCTGCAGGCCGCGTTCTTGTGGACGGTCTTCCTGCAGCGCAACAAGCTGGCGTCTGATCTTCTCGCCACCACCGCCGGCTCGCACTCAGGCCAGGATGGGATCAGCCGCTTGCAGAGCCTTTACTACGCCACTGGTCTCTCGCGGGCTCTGCGCCGACAAAACCCGCCATGACGGCACCCGCGGAGGGAGGCTCCCAACCCGGGCTCCTCCCCGACATCTTCGCCCGCCCCGACACCGAGGTGCCACATCCGGCGCCCGAGCAAACGCCCACCCGAGACCCCGGAGGAATCCGAATGAGCTGGCGCATCGAACAAGCAGACGCACTGGACCTCCTGCGCGAACTTCCCGACGGATGGGCACAGACCTGTGTTGCCCGCCCGCCCCGCACGGGTGATCCCGACCGGACGCTCGCGATCCTCGCCGAGGCGCGCCGTGTACTCCGAGACGACGGCACGCTCTGGGTCCTCCTGACCCCTGCTGACCTGTCCCTCGCTGCTGACCTGTCCAATGGAGACTGGACAAAGCAACCCACCCCAGACTGGGCAATATGCTGTGGGCGTCTCGGCGGGGAACGGCTATTTCTGTTCACCAAGGGCCGCCACTACTTCTACGACGCGCAAACGATCGCCGCGCACCACGAGTCGCTGCGATCGCACTGCGCCAGTGCAGGCCGTCCAGCACGGCGCGTCCATGCCTGCTGCCATACCGGCGAGCACGAACGTCGTCTGCGACTGGTCAAGCGGTGCATCCTTGCGGGCTCATCGCTACTGGCGTGCGGGGAATGCGGTGCGCCCTACCGGCGCGCCCTCCCCGGCGAGCACACCGTCGGATTACGCCGCCCGACATGCCCGCATAACAACCCCGGCGGGTGCTGCCTCGTACTCGACCCGTTCTATGACCGTGCCGGGATGCCGACCGCCGAGGCCGCGCTTCACACCGGCCGCAGCTTCCTCGGGATCACCGAGCCCTCAAGCACGGATGAGCGCCGATGACGGCCTGGCTCACATCGCTGCGCGACCGGCCGATCGCCGAGTCAGAGCGCACCACCGCGATGGCGACTGTCGCAATACTGCTGGTCGCCGCGGCGACCCTGCTGGTGCTCGCACGGCCCAACGTTCAACCCGGACACACACCACAGCGGACCCCGGGAGCTAGCGTCGTCGTTCAAAGCACGCCGTCCGTGATCGTACGAACGCCACAGAGCCGCGCGGCACCTCTCCCACCAAAGGTCACGCGCGCGACGGACCTATTCCTCGCCGGGTATCTCAACTACCTGTACGGTCACGCGCCGGCGAGACAGATCAAGGACATCTCGCCTGTACTGCTCCGCTCGCTGCGAGCCAATCCGCCACGCGTATCGCCGGAGATGCAGTCACGCCGGCCGCGCGTCACGGCGTTGCACAGCACGCCTGCCCCACCTGGCCTGTTCAGGGTCAGCGCCGTGATCAACGATGGCAGCCTCGTCGACTACTCGATCAGGCTGCGACTGGCCCCCCAAGACGAGCGGATGCTCGTCGTCGGTCTGGAAGACGGCGAGTGATGCGTACCGGCACGCGAAGGTTCACCCAGAAGAAATTGTGGCTATGGCTCCTCGGCGCGTTCGGAGGCTCCGGCCTGGCGTTCATCGCGGTCTTCGGCCTCGCCGTAGCTGTGTTCGGCGCAAGCTTCACCGGATGTGAGCCCGGCAGCGAACCAGCGCTCGCCGCACCATCAGGACCGACGCCCTCGGCGTACGCGCTGCAGAGCATCCCGCCGGAACGGCTGCGCCTCTACGAGGAGGCCGCCACTCGGTTTGACATCGACTGGTCCTTCCTTGCGTCGATCGCCGAGCAGGAGTGCGGCAACGGCGACTGCGCCGGAACGAACTCGTCCGGGTGCGCCGGCCCGATGCAGATCGCCTACGTCCGCGGCAGCCCGTGCAGCCCCGGCCCCGGTCCGACGTTGTGGGAACGCTACGCCGTCAGCGCTCATCCCGGCGAGACACCAACAGTGAACGATCCAGCGGACGCGATCTACACCGCCGCAAGGATTCTGCGCGAAGACATGGGCGCTCCAGCGACCGGCGGCAGCCTCGACGAATACCGTCAGGCGGCGTGCCGCTACTATGGCGCCTGCGCGGACGCGTCGGTCAGCTACGCCGAAGAGGTCATGGCCCGTGCTGTGCAATACGGGTTCACCGGCACCGGCTCACCCACAGCGAGCAGCCCGTCGCTCGCAGAACCCGTCGAGGGAGCATTGGGGGGATGCAGCACGAGCGTGTTCGCGCCCGAGGCGGCCAGCAACTCGCAGATCGTTCGCGTCGCCGAAAGCCAAATCGGCCAGGGCGAGCACCCTGAAGACTCCAACTGCACCGTTTACGGAGCGTGCGAGGAGTGGTGCTCATTGTTCACCGCCTGGGTTTGGCAGCACGCAGGTGTACCGCTCCCAGGCTCGACTGCGCTGTACGGGTACTCCGGGTCCCTCTACACCTGGACCAGAGAACACGGCGGCAAGACCCTCCCACCATCCGCGCGGCCCGAGCCAGGCGACGCTGTCTTTTACGGGAACGGACCGAGCGAAAGCGTGCACGTCGGGATCGTGCAGCACGTCTACCCAGACGGTCAAATCACCGAGATCGACGGTAACGACGACCACAACAAAGTCGGTACAGCCGGGCCATTCCTGTCGAGCCAAGCAACCGTTCAAGACAAGCACGTCTACGGGTACGCGCAGCCACCGGGCGCGCCGTCCAGGTGAAGCGGTGAAGCAGGTGCCAGACCAACGTAAACCGTCGGATGCGCGAAGTGATCAGCCGTGCCGTCATCCACAGCAGAAGGGAGTACTCATGTCGCGCGCAAGTAAGCCTTCAATCTCACGGAAGCGCCATCGACCGAACCGTGCTCACCAGCGAGGGAAGATCCTTGACCTTTTCGCTGGCGCGGGTGGATGGGAGGAGGGTCTGCGTCCGCTCGGTCTGAAGGCGCTCGGGATCGAGCTGGAGCCGTGGGCGTGCAGGACTGCGACAGCGGCCGGGCACACGCGGTTGCAGGCTGACCTCTCGATGCTCGACCCCGACAGTTTCGCTCCAATGTGGGGACTGGTCGGCTCCCCGCCGTGCCAGGCCTACTCGACCGCCGGGAAGGGCCTGGGTAAGCTCGACAAGCCGCTCGTAATCGCGTGCGCACACGAGCTCGCCGCCGGGAACGACAGCCGCCGGGCATGGCAGCAGGGATGCCGTGATCCACGATCCCTATTGACTGTCGAGCCGTTGCGATTCGCGCTCGCTTTGCGTCCGCGGTGGGTCGCGCTGGAGCAGGTCCCCGGCGTCCTTGAGCTGTGGACACTGTTCGCGGCGCTCCTCGCCGCGAACAGTTATCACACCGCTGTCGGGGTTCTCCGTGCGGAGTGCTACGGGGTGGCACAGACCCGCAGACGTGCGTTCCTGCTCGCCTCGCTCGACGGGCCGGTGAGCCTGCCCGCGCCGACACACCGCTCCTATGACGCACGCCGCCGAGAGATCCCGGCCGAGGAGCTTGGGCTGTTGCCGTGGGTGAGCATGGCCCAAGCGCTCGGTCGCCAGAAGGACGGAACGGTGCATATCAACAACCAGACCAACAGTGGCCGTCGGCCGTGCGGTCTGAGTCGTCACCTGCGAGCGCCCGCGCACACGCTCGACACCGCCTCCGGGTCATGGACATTCGACCACGACCAGAACGCGGGTTGGATGTTTCGCAACAGGCCCTGTCGCCCGGCATGTCTACGTAACGCCGGCCAGCCCGCACCAACGATTCTTGCACGCGGCCACCAGAGCTGGATTTGTCAACGCCCCGCGACGACCGTGTCGTGCGACTCGCGGATCGCACGTCCCGGCCATAAGCGCAACGTCGCGCAGCCGGATGCGCCAGGACGTAGCGAGGGCGCTGTTCGAGTGACGGTCGCGCAGGCTGCGGTACTCCAAGGGTTCCGGGCTGACTACCCGTGGCAGGGTTCGCGCTGCCGGCAGTTTCAGCAGGTCGGCAACGCGGTCCCGCCGCCGCTGGCGCGGCGCGTTCTTGAAGCGGCTATGAAGCCGAGTGAGTCGTGACCAGCCCGGGGAGCGTTTCGCTTTCTAGTTCGATCTTCCCTTCGCCCTTCGCTTCGATCTTCGCTTCGCCCACGGCGTTACATGGAGGCGACGCTTTCCCGCTCGGGACCCGCGATCCGGCGTCGTGCGCGGTTGCCGACATCTCTATGTCAGTGGGGGTGACTTCGTGAGGAGCACGACGCCGCAGGAGCGAGCGACGGTGGCTGCGCTTGCAGGGCTGATAGTGCTCGCGCTTGCCATTCACGTGGTGACCAAGGACAGCCCTGGACCCGGTGTGTTCAGCCCGACCGCGATTCGGGCCGATCTCCTACCGCTGCTCGGTAGTGCCCTGCTCATCACCGTGGCGCTGGCCTTGCTGCGCTTCGTGCTGTCCCGTCGTGCTCTTCGCTCGCGGATGCAATTCGAGCTGTTGCCGGCCGATACGTTCGACCCGTCGCTGGATGCGATCCGCCGGTTCGCCGGTCAGCTCGCGCGCACGCGACGAGGTTTCCTGCTCGGCTGGCTCGAGCGTTCGGGGAGCGCTGTGCGAATCCTGATCGCACCCGATGAGCAGGGTGTCCTGCGCTACAGGCTGGAAGCGCCCGAGCGTGCCCGCACCGCGCTCGCGGCGGCGTTGACCGCCTACAGCCAGATCGAAGCGAAAGAGTGCGATCCGCTGTCGTTCCCTGACGCGGGGTGTACGGTGCGGGCCGAGTTGCGTCTCGCGCACGATCCGGGGCGGCCGCTCGGCGACCCCGGCCTCGACCCCGACCCGCTGCAAGGGATCGCCGGGGTCCTCGGCCGATTGCAAGGCCCGGCCGAAGGCGCGCGTGTGACGATCGACCTGCTGGCAAAGACTCCGGCACAGAGCCGCCGGTTTCGCAAGCGGCTGTTCAAGGACGCCGCACGCAGAGCCGGTGCGCAGAGTGCCGGCGCGCTCGACGGGGTTCTCGGGCAGCAGCCGAGGGTGGGCAGGCTCCCGGCGGCGGACGCCGTCGACCGGATGTTTCAGACACGCGCGTTGCAACGCAAGCTCGACGCCTCTGACCCGTTGTTCGACACCCAAATCCTTCTTTGTGTCTGCGGCCGAGAGCGCGCTCCCGCACGGGCGCTGATGCACGCACTGCTCTCGTGCTTTGACGTGTTCGCCGGGGAGAATCATCTCCGTGCGGCGGGCCTGCGGTTCGGCGGCCTCGGGTTCCTCGGCGCTGACGTGCCGTGGCGGCGGGGCCGGTTCGACCGGCGGTTGCGCAGCGGTCGGTTCGCGCCGTTCCGGGCGAGCGTGCTCGGAGCGTCGGAGATCGCTTGGCTGCTCAAGCCGCCGACCGCGCGCTGCTACGTGGAGAACGTCGCCCGCTCCGGTGGCGCGATCCCACCTCCACCGCCGGGACTCCCGACGTACAAGGGGCAGAAGGGGTTGATCCCGCTCGGGAAGGTCTCAGACAGTGGCGGGGAGCGGATCGTCGGCGTGCCCGTCTCGGAAACGTTCTTCGCCTACATGGCCGGGCGCTCTCGCTACGGCAAGACCGAGACCGCGATCGGGCAGTTCATCGCCTTGGCGCGCTCCGGTCACGGCGGACTGTTCCTCGATCCGCACGCGGACGCGATCAAAGACATCAAGCCCTACCTCACCGACCCGAGGATACGCGAGCGGGTCGTCGAGATCAACCTCGCCGACACCGAGCACGACGGCCAAGCGCCCGCCTGGAACCTGTTCGCGCTAGAGCGCGGCACGGCCGTCGAGGCCGCCGGGAAGGTCGAGGCGTTCGTCGACGCGCTCGCAGCTACGATGCGCTGGGACGAGCGCAACACCCGCGCCCTGAACCTCGCCACCCAAGCCGCCCAAGCCCTCGTCGAGCTCGCGCTCGCCCTACCGCCAGAGCTCGCGCCGACGATCTTCCAGGTCCCCACGCTGCTCTCCGACGACGAGTGGCGCGCAGCGATCCTGCCCGCTCTCTCGGCAGGCACCCAGGGGTTCTTCCAAGACCGCTTCCCCAGGTTGCCCGCAGAGGCGATCACGGCCGTCACGAACCTGATCGACCGTCTCCGCGCCGCGCGGCCGGTCGCGGCGTTCCTCGGCGCGCCCGTCTCGACCTATGACGCCCGACGGGCGATGCGCGACGGGCTGATCGTGCTCGCCTGCCCCGGCTCGGGGTCCACCCGCGACCGGCTCGTCGCGAACCTGCTCGTCTATGACGTGCTGCACGCCGCGAAGGCGAGAGCGAGCATCGCACCGGAGCGCCGCCGCACGTTCTGGCTGTTCTGCGACGAGCTACAGACCTACGATGGGCCGAACCTCCCCGCGCTGCTTGAGCAGTCCGCGAAGTACGGCGGCCGGGCGTTCCTGTTCAACCAAAACCCCGAGCGACTGACCGAAGCGACATGGAACGCCGTCACGACCAACCGCTCGCACCTCCTCAGCTCCACAGTCAACGCGAAGGCCGCCGGCATGATCGCCCGCGAGTGGGGCGGCCAGCTCGACGCGAAGATCGTCACCGGACTCGCACGCTACACCTACCTCGCCTCGATCACGCACGGCGAGCGGACCACAAAGCCGTTCCTCGTGCACGGCGTCACCGCCCGCGAGCTACACGCCGAGCACCACCACCCCGAGCAACTACCCGCCCTCGAAGCAGCGATCCAGACCGCAACACGACGCGAGTCGATCACAGCGACGCTCGCCACCCACGAGCACCACGACCAGAACATCCGCCAAGCCGTCGAAGCGCTCCACCGCGGCCAAACAGCCGGAGCCGATCCCGTCTCGCGCGGCCGGACGATCCACGCGCACGCTGGCGGATCGGACGAGGAGGACGAGCGATGGGACTCCTGAAACCCGCCGCGGCGACGCTCCCTGCTGTCGCTACGGAGGTACTGACGAGCATCTATCAGCACCGGCTATTGAGCACGACGCAGGTCCACGCGATGCACATGCCGGGCCGTACGCGCCGCTGGGCCGAGCAGGTTCTCTCACAGCTCGCCTCGCGCGGGCTGACAGCGTTCGTGCGCCCCGGCAGAGGCGGGCCACGCCTCTACTACCTGACGCTCGCAGGGACACAGGCCGTCGAGCTGATCCCAACCCGCGTCGAGACACGACGCAAGCTCATCACCCCCGAGCAGGCCGCCGGCCCGCTCTGGCGACACACGCTCGCCGTCAACGACACTGGGATCGCGTTCATGCGCGCCGCCCACAAGCACGGCGATGACTTCAGCGCGCTCGGCTGGCGCCACGAGATCGCCCACCAAGCACCCGCCGCCGGGCACGGTCGCGGGGAGCTGCTGATCGCAGACGCGCTGCTCACCTACCTCGCGCTCGGCCCGGGTCACGAGCTTACGTTCCACTACCGGCTGCTCGAGCTCGACCGCGCGACCGTCCCGACCGACACGCTCGCCAGCAAGCTCGCGCGCTACACCGACCTCTACCGACACACGCCCACCAACCGCGACCAGCCATCCGGCAAGCCCGCCTGGCAGACGCGTTATCCGATCTTCCCCGACATCATCTGCGTCCTCACCGGACAACCCCGAGCCGCCCTCCAACGGCGCGCGCAGACCGTCCTGGCGCTCTGCCGCGAAGACCCCCAACTACAGAACACCCCTCAAGTACGCGTGTCGCTCGCGCTGCTCGAAGACCTCCAGGGCGAGGGGCCGTTTGCGCCGATCTGGCGGCAGCCCACGAACCCCTCCCAAGCCCTCGATTGGCTTGGCAATAAGCCCAGACGAGGGCAAGCATGACTACGGCACGCAAAGCTGCGGAGACGTCGCCTCACACCACGGTTCCCGGTAGAATAAGGACATCTCAACCAAGTAGCCGGGCAGCGCGCCAACGCCCCCGGCCCGACACCGGGAGGTGTAGTCCCGATGCAAGACCAAACTACCAAACCGACCGCGATCTCGAGGAGTTCGCGCGGTGGTTCACTGACTGGTGGCTGCGCCGCGGCCGCGACCTTACCGAAGCCGCTCGAAATGCCCGATAGCCCCAAGCGTGCGGTTGCGTATGTGCGTGAGTCTACGGAGGAGCAGGGTCAGGGCTTCTCGCCGGGTGCGCAGCGTGAGACGATCCGTAAGTTCGCTGGGGAGAACGATCTGGAGCTGATCGGCGAGTACTGCGATTTTCATTCCGGGTGGCGGAAGTCTGAGGCGCGGCCGGAGTTTCAACGCCTCATGGCCGATGCGGCGCAGGGCATGTTCGATGTTGTGCTGGTGTTCCATACGTCACGGTTCGCGCGTAGCCAGGTCGAGGCGCGCCGCTATAAGCAGCTCCTGCGGGAGCGTTTGGGTATCAGGGTTGTGTCTGTTACCCAGCCGATGGGTGAGGACCCGAGCGACCCGTCCGCGTTTCTCGCCGAGTCGATCCATGAGATGTTCGACGAGTACTACTCCGTCTCGCTGTCGTTCTGGACCCGCAGCGGGCTGAAGGAGAAGGCACGACAGGGCCATCTCGTGGGAATGCTCCCGTGGGGCTATGTTCGCGACCCGCAGAGCAAGATCGCTGTGCCCGATCCTGAGCGTGCGCCGCTCGTCCTTGAGATGTACGAGCGCTACGCAACCGGGCAGGAGTCAGACCTGAGCATCGCGTCGTGGCTGAATGCGAAGGGCGCGCGCACCGCACGTAACCGCTCGTTCGGTAAGGACACCGTGCGTGAGATGCTCTGCAACGCCGCCTACGCCGGGTATGTCACCGGCGGGCGCAGTCGCGACCGTTCCATTCCCGGCCTGCACGAGGCGATCGTCACCGACGAGCTGTTCGACCGCGTGCAGGAGGTCCGGGGATGGCGCACCCGCGTCGTGAAGCCCGGTCCGCCCTCCGAGGAGTACCTGTTGCGCAAGCTGCTCTACTGCGAGCGCTGCGGCTCACGGATGCACGGCACCCGCGGTTCAAAGACCGCCATACGGCGCTACATGTGCTCCACCCGCCGCTACGGCAACCCCTGCGGCGAGCGGATCATCAAAGCAGAGCAGCTCGAGGGGCAACTCGTGGACTGGATACGCAACTTTCAGCCCGACGGCGAACTACTCGACGTCCTTCTCCAGACCCTCCAGGCTGATAACGCCACTACCAGCGATCAGCCTGCCGAGCGGCGAGGCGAGCTGCTCGACCAGCTCAAGCGCCTGCAAGACCTCTACGTCCTCGGCGACTTCACCAAAGCCCAGTACGTCATGCGCCGCCAAGCACTGGAGGAAGAAGTGCAACGCCTCGCACCACCAACCGAGCCCGCCATCGACCAAGCCCGCGCGCTCCTCGACGACTTCCCCCGCTTCTGGGACCTCGAGACCGAGCCCGCCGAGCGGCGCAAGCTCCTCCTCTCGCTGTTCGAGCAGGTATGGGCACAAGACGGACAGATCGTCGCCGTGCAGCCCCACGACACCTTCCTGCCCTACTTCCAAGCAGCCCAGCAGAACCACAAGCACAACCCCGACCAGGGGTGGTGCCGAAAGCGGGAACGACGGGACTCGAACCCGCGACCTCCGACGTGACAGGCCGGCGCTCTAACCAACTGAGCTACGTCCCCGCGCTGCGCACCGGCGACCATTGAGGCCGCTCCGCGCTCATCCAGTATGCCAAGGCTCCCGGGTCGTCCGCCTTGTCGTCGCTCCGCCGCGCCTCTGTCTCGCATCCGGCGACCATCTCCACTCCACTCGACGCTGCCTCCGGCACCGTGGCTGCATGGCCTCGGCTCGCCCTCGGCGCCATCCCCCACGAGTGGACTGGCCAGGCAGCCAGTTTTCTACTACGCTTCATCTGATGGCGCTCATCGGCCCTCCACCGCTGCTCGACTCCAACCCCCTCGCAGCGATGCTCGGTGACCTGCGTGACGAGCGCTCCGCCGCCGTTCCCTTCCCACCCGGTGAAACCCGCTTCTCGCTTGCACGCACGCGGCGCTTCGCCGACGATCCGCTGCCGTTGCTGCTCGAGGCCTACGAGCGCTTCGGGCCCGTCTTCACGCTGCGCCTCTTCCACGGCAACGTCGTCTTCATGCTCGGCCCCGCCGCCAACCACTACATCACGGTCTCCCACGCCTCCAACTTCATCTGGCGCGACTCCCACTTCCGCGACCTCATCGGCCTGATGGGCGACGGGCTGCTCACTATCGACGGCGACTTCCACCGCCGCTCGCGCATGATCATGCTTCCCGCCTTCCACCGCGAGCGCATCCTCGCCTCGGTCGACACAATGATCGAGGAGACCACCCACGCCCTCGAGCAGCTCACACCCGGGCATACCGTCGACCTCTACGCCTGGACCCGGCGTCTTGCGATGCGCATCGCCCTGCGCGGGCTCTTCGGCCTCGACCCCGACGGCGGTCCCGCGCGCTCGCTCGACGCAGCCGGGCTGTTCGAGCATGCCCTCGCCTTCTTCTCCGCCGAGTACGCCCTACGCATCCTCCGCGGCCCCTTCACCCCCTGGGCGCGCATGCAGCAGGCCGCGCGCCGGCTCGACACGCTCATCTACGCGGAGATCTCCTCGCGCCGCGCGACCGGCGCACGCGGGCAGGACATCCTCAGCCTGCTGCTCGACGCCGCCGACGAGGACGGCAACACGCTCACCGACCTGCAGGTCCGTGACGAGGTCATGACCCTCCTGTTCGCCGGCCACGACACCACCACCTCGACGATCGCCTTCATGTTCTACGAGCTCGCCCACCACCCCTCGATCGTCGAGCGCCTGCGCGCCGAGCAAGCCGCGCTCCTGCTCGACGGTGTGCCGAGCGCCTCCCAGCTCGCCACCGGCGCTCTCCCCGAGCTCGAGATGGTCTTCGACGAGACCCTCCGCAAGTACCCGCCCGCCTGGATCGGACCGCGGCGCTCGATCGAGCCGTTCGAGTTCGAAGGTCACTCTGTCCCCGGCCGCACCTTCGTCAACTATTGCTCCTGGGCCTCCCACCACCTGCCCGAGGTCTTCAGCGAGCCCGACGAGTTCCGCCCCGAGCGCTTCGCCCCCGAAGCCAAGGGGGCCCTGCCCAAGGGCGCCTACGTCCCCTTCGGCGGCGGCTCGCGCACGTGCATCGGCATGCGCTTCGGCCAGCTCGAGGTCCGCACGATCGCCACGCTCCTCATCTCCCGCTTCGACCTCTCACTGCCCTCGGACTTCGCCCTCACGATCCGTCAGATGCCCACGATCAGCCCCAAGCAGGGCCTGCCGATGTTCGTCAAGTCCCCGTCGCGCCCGATGACGCCCCAGCCGCTCTCAGATCTGTCGCCGGCTGCCTGAAAGCGCGATCTCCGCGCCACCCAGCCGCGGACGGACAGCTCCGTGGAGGCCGTCCGAGACGGCCTCCAAGTTACGTCTATTACCGCAGGCTCGCCATCAAGCCCACGCGATAGACAGACGCTTCGCCGGCTTCCGCGCTTGCGCTCACCGATTCGACGTAAACGTGCGGCTCCGCGAACAGCGTCAGCTGCAGCGCTTCAATCAGGAACCCGCGCGGGCGCACCGTCAGCCGGCCTTCGCTCGCGCTCGCGACCGCGTTCACCGTCGCGCCAACGCCGAACAGCGCACCGCTCACGCTCAATTCGACTTCCCCGCTTTCGCTCTTCACCAGGTGAGCGTCGAACCCCGTCGGCAGCGCTTGGCGCACGTCCGTGTCGGTCATCCGCGCCAGCACCGTCAGCGCACTGCCGCGCTTGCTGAGGCTCATGTCGCTGAACGCCAGCTGACCTACCTGTGCGCTCTTCGCCGTCAGCTTCATATCGCCCAGCCCACGTGCTTCCCACAACAGCGCCGCCGCCTGTTCCTGGCTCCCCCGCAGGCTCCCCGTCCGCACCGTCACCGAGTCGGCGTGGCCCCACAACAGCTTCACCGCGGGCCACGCCTTCACGCTCACGCTTTCCACCTTCCCGTAGCGGCCCACGCGCGATCTGATCTTGCTCGCGACGATCCCCGGCAAGAACACCTGCGCCCCTACCAGCACCACGACGATCGCCCCCACCACCCCCACGGCGATTCCCCTGGCTCGGCTCACGTCGCATAGCTTCGCAGGCATCCACCGGATCGTGCGTGTCGCTCGCTAGCCTTGTCCTCTCCCAGTGACTCGCGCCCGGCGTGGGCCCACCGGGGCGCGTAGCTCAGTTGGCCAGAGCACCTCGTTTACACCGAGGGGGTCGCCCGTTCGAGTCGGGCCGCGCCCATCACATGACCGACTCTCCAATTCGCATCGCCGTGATCGGCTCCGGGCCCGCAGGCTTCTACGCCGCCGGACACCTCCTCAAGGACTCCCCGCCGGGCGGCCACGGGGCGGGCGGGCACTCCATCGACGTCGACATGATCGAGCGCCTACCCACGCCCTGGGGCCTCGTGCGCTCCGGCGTCGCGCCCGACCATCCCAAGATCAAGTCCGTCACGCGCATCTACGAGAAGACCGCCGCGCACCCCCGTTTCCGCTTCTTCGGAAATGTCTCCTTCGGCGAGCACATCTCGCGCGCAGAGCTCCTCTCCCACTACCACGCGGTCGTCTATGCCACCGGCACGCCCGTCGATCGGCCACTCTCGATCCCCGGCGAAGACCTCCCCGGATCGCACGCCGCCACCGAGTTCGTCGGCTGGTACAACGGCCATCCCGACCACACAGACCTCGAGGTCGACCTGCGCTCCGCCGAGCGCGCCGTCGTGATCGGAAACGGCAACGTCGCGATCGACGTCGCCCGCATGCTCGTGCTCGCACCCTCCGAGCTCGCCCCCACCGACACCGCCGACCACGCTCTTGCCGTGCTCGCCGACAGCCGCATCTCGGAGGTCGTGATCCTCGGCCGCCGCGGTCCCGCGCAGGCCGCCTTCACCAACCCCGAGCTGCTCGAGCTCGGCGAGCTCACCGACGCCGACGTGATCGTCGACCCTGCAGAACTCGACCTTGCGCTCGCCGTCCACGACGCCGACGCCGAGGAGAACATCACCTCGCGGCGCAACCTCGAGATCCTGCGCTCCTACGCCGAGCGCCCTCCCGCGGGTCGGCCCAAGCGCATCGTCCTGCGCTTCCTCCTCTCGCCTGTTGCCCTCATTCCCGACGCACATGGCCGCCTCGGCGCGATCGAGCTCGTCCGCAACGAGCTCGTCCGCACGCCCGACGGCTCGCTGCGCGCCCAGCCCACCGACGAGCGCGAGACGATCGCCGCCGGCCTCGCCTTCCGCGCGATCGGCTATCGCGGCATCCCGCTCCCCGACGTGCCTTTCGACGAGCGCGCCGGCACTATCCCCAACAACGAAGGCCGCGTCCTCGACGCACCCGGCGGATCCCCCCTGCCCGGCGAGTACGTCGTCGGCTGGATCAAGCGCGGCCCCTCCGGCGTGATCGGCACGAACAAGAAGGACGCCCAGCAGACCGTCGATGCGATCCTCGCCGATCTCTCTTCCAACGGCGACGGTGAGAGCGCCTTCCGCGCGCCTGGCCCGAGCGTCGGCGACCCGGCCGAGATCGAGGAGCTGCTGCGCGCCCGCCAGCCCGCCATCGTCACCTACGAGGGATGGTCCTCGATCGACCGCCACGAGCGCTCGCTCGGCGAGCCGGCCGGCCGGCCGCGGGTGAAGCTCACCACGATCGAGCAGATGCTCGAGGTCGCCGCTTCCGAGCATTGACCTGTTTGCCCGGCCTGCGGGACCATCTGGCAGACTGTCGCCCGCGAGCCCCGTTAGCTCATCTGGTAGAGCGCCGGACTTTTAATCCGGTGGGGCGGGTTCGAGTCCCGCACGGGGCATTTTCGCCAGAGCACCTGCTGCTCGCCGCGGCGTTCCCGCTTCGGCTCAAACGTTGACGCGGTAGTGGAGGTGAACGACCCCACTCCCGAAGCGGCGCTCACCCAGGAGCTCAAACGCCGTGCGGACGTTCTCCGGCAATGCGGGCTTGCCGCGACCCACCGCGATCGGCGTGAGAAATAGATGGCACTCGTCGAGGAGCCCCGCCCTGATCGCCTGCCCGGCCAGTTGGGCGCCGCCGATCGTGACGTCGGGTTCCGAGGTCTCCTTGAGCAGCTGGATCGCGTCGACATCGAAATCGTGCTCGATCTGCGTCCTCGCGCTGGACACCGTCTGAAGTGTCCTGGAGAACACGATCTTCTCAGCCGCCCGCCAGATATCCGCGTAGTCCCGGATCACCGTCCGCTGATCGGCAGTGCCCACCGTCTCCCAGTAGACCATCGTCTCGTACATCCGGCGCCCATAAAGATAGGTACCGATCGGCCGCTCGAGCTCATTGACGAACGCATGCACCTCGTCGCTCGGCATCGCCCAGTCGAACTTGCCTTCAGCGTCCTCGACATATCCGTCAAGCGAGGCGATCGCTGAATAGACGAGCTTGGCCATCCGACGCTCCAGCTTCAATCGCCGAACGAGAGGCCGCGCCGATCGAGGGCCGCGCGCAGCGTGGCCATCAAGCTCGGCCCAGTGTCAAAGTCCTCGGTCACGCCACGTCTGATGCTATGGCAAGCTCGAGCACGCGGTCAAGCCAAACAAGGACTCGCCGCACACCGCTCGTGCCGAACCGAGGGGATCTGTAGCTGATGTGCGAGTCTGACGGACGATGGTCTTCAACCCTCCGCCCGCCACGGCAGCCTGGCAACACAAGGACGTGCGGTCGGGCTTTGAGGTTGTGTATTTCCATCCGTTGGCCGACGGCTGGCGGATCGAGGGGTGTACGACAGCCATCGAAAATCGCGAGACCTGGACCGTGGAGTACACGATTGACGTGGATCACGCCTGGGCGACACGAGTCGCCCGCATTTCCGGGCGGTCAGCCTCCGGGCCGCGATCGACCGTCCTCGAGACAGCAGGTCACGGACATTGGCTGGTCGATGGTCACGCAGCGCCGCACCTGGACGGCTGCCTCGACGTCGACCTCGAGTCCTCCGCGATGACCAATGCCCTTCCGGTGCACCGCATGGGCCTTCCGATCGGCGAGGAGGCGGACTGCCCTGCGGCCTACATACGCGCTCTCGATCTCGCGGTCGAACGGTTGGAGCAAACCTATGTGCGCCTCCCCGACATGACCTCTCGCCAGCGTTACGCGTACACCGCTCCCGCCTTCCAGTTCGCCTCTCGACTGGTCTACGACGAATCGGGGCTCGTCCTCGAATACCCTGGAATCGCCATTCGTGCCGGCGTGTGATCGGCTAGCTATTCGCGCCATCGTGCGCGGCGCGGTTCAGGGCGTCGGGTTTCGCGACGCGATCCTCACGCGAGCGCGCGAGCTCGGGCTGATGGGCTGGGTGCGAAACGGCGAGGACGCCACCGTGAACGTTCACGCGGAGGGTCATTCCCAGGCGATCGAGCAGCTCGCCACGTTCCTGCACGAAGGCCCGCCGACGGCGCGCGTCGCCGAGGTCAAGCTCGACCGGATCAAGGTCGAGGGCCACGAGCAGTTCGCGATCCGCGGCGTCAGCGCCGGCGTGTTCGTCGTTCAAGAGCACGCCGCCACGGCGCATCACTTCGACTTTCGTCTCGAGGTCGACGGAGCGATGCGCTCGTGGGCGATCCCCAAGGGACCGTCGCTCGACCCCGCCGTCAAGCGCCTCGCGGTCGAGGTCGCCGACCATTCGACGTCGCACAACACGTTCGAGGGCGCGCTTGGAGGGGGCGGCGTGATCGTCTGGGATCGCGGCACCTACGAGCAGGGAGGACGCGTCGCCTGGCCGCAGGCGCTCGTCCGTGGCCACGCAGTGTTCGTGCTCCACGGAGAGAAGCTGCGCGGCGGCTTTGCCCTGCAGCGCACCCGCCCTGGCGCAAAGCCACAGTGGCTTCTGATCAAGCGCCGCGACGAGCACGCGCGGCCAGGCTCTGACGTCGTCGCCGAGCACCCCCGCTCGGTCCTCAGCGGCCGCACGCTCGCCGAGCTCGTCAGATGAGCTCACGCTGGCGCGCATGATCGCCGCACGTGCGCGGGGCGCGCTTACCCGGGGCGCTCGGTTAGGCTGACCGCCGTGGAGCACCATCGCATCGCGATCGTCGGCACCGGCTTCTCGGGGCTGGGTGCCGCCATCCGGCTAAAGCAGCGCGGCGAGCACGACTTCGTGCTGCTCGAGCGCGCCGATCGCCTCGGCGGCACCTGGCGCGACAACAGCTATCCGGGCTGCGCCTGCGACGTGCCGTCGCACCTGTACTCGTTCTCGTTCGCGCTCAATCCCGACTGGACACGTCTGTGCTCGCCGCAGGAGGAGATCCAGGCATACCTGGAACGCGTCGCAGACGAGTACGGCATCCCTCCGCACATTCGCTTCGGCCACGAGCTGCTCGAAGCAGCCTGGAACGACGAGCGGCGCCTATGGGAGATCCACACCTCCTCCGGGGATCTGACCGCCGAGATCCTGATCAGCGGCATGGGGGGTCTCAGCGAGCCCGCGCTACCGAAGCTCGAGGGCCTGCATTCCTTCCAGGGGACCACCTTCCACTCCGCACAGTGGGATCACGAGCACTCGCTCGCCGGCGAGCGGGTGGCGGTGATCGGCACGGGCGCATCCGCCGTCCAGTTCGTTCCCGAGATCCAACCCGAAGTGGGCGAGCTGCAGGTCTACCAGCGCACCGCGCCATGGATCGTGCCGCGCAGCAACGGGGATATCGACCCGCGCGTGCGACGCCTGTTCGCGCGCTTTCCCCCGGCGATGAAGCTGGTGCGCGGCGTGCTGTACTGGAGTGCCGAGCTGCTCGTGCTCGGCCTCGCCAAGGAACCGCGCCTGATGCGCCTGCTCGAGCGCGTCGCCAAAAAGAACCTCGAACGCCAGGTGCCCGACCCGGAGCTGCGCGCGAAGCTCGAGCCGAGCTACCGCCTCGGCTGCAAGCGCATTCTCTTCACCGATCGATACCTGCCGGCGCTCACCAGGCCGAACGTCGAGGTCGTGGGCTCACCGATCCGCGAAGTGCGCCCGCACTCGATCGTCACCGCCGACGGCGTCGAGCGCGCGGTCGACACGATCGTCTTCGGCACCGGCTTCCACGTAACCGACCAGCCGTTGATCGACCGCATGCGTGGCCGCGACGGACGATTGCTGGCCGAGCACTGGCATGGGACGATGGCCGCCTTCAACGGCACCACCGTCACCGGCTTTCCGAACCTGTTCATCCTGCTCGGCCCCTACACCGGGCTCGGTCACACCTCGATCGTGATCATGATCGAGGCTCAGATCGAGTACATCATGAAAGCGCTCGACGCTCTCGACCGGAACCGCGCGGCCGTGCTCGACGTGCGCCCGCAAGCGCAGGCAGCCTTCGTGGCCGAGATGAACCGCATGGCCCAAGGAACGGTCTGGACGACGGGGGGTTGCAAGAGCTGGTACCTCGACGCCCACGGCAACGCCTCGACGATCTGGCCCGACTTCACCTTCCGTTTCCGCTCGCGCACCGAGCGCTTCGACACCGACGACTACGAGCTGCTTCCCCGCGCCGCGCCGCATACCGACGACCCGCACCCAACTCCGACTCCGGCCCTGGTTCCGGTTCCGACTCCAGCTCCCGCCCCAACTCCAACGAGCGGAACGGCCCTGACCGCATGAGTCGCAAGAGCGCCACACCATTCGACGTCAACGGACGCACGGTGCTGATCACCGGCGCGGCGCGCGGAATCGGAGCCGAGACCGCGCGGCGGCTCCACGCCAAGGGCGCGAACGTTGCACTCGTCGGTCTCGAGCCCGAGCGCCTCGAAGAGCTTGCCGCCCAGCTCGGCGACCGGACCGCCGCCTTCGAGGTCGACGTCACCGACTACGAGGCCTTGCAGCGCGCGGTGCGAGCGACGGTCGAGCGCTTCGGCGCGCTCGACGTCGCGATCGCCAACGCCGGCGTCCAGTTCAACGGCGCTCTGGCGACCACGCCGGTCGAGCAGATCGAGCGCACGCTGTCGGTCAACCTGCTCGGCGTATGGCGCACCGACCGTGCCGTGATCGAGCACATCCTCGCCCGCCGCGGCTACCTGCTGAACATCTCCTCGCTGTCGGCGATCGCTCACGCGCCACTGCTCGGGGCCTACTCGACCGCCAAGGCCGGCGTCGAGGCTTTGAGCGACGC
The DNA here is from genome assembly GCA_963784875.1 of uncultured Solirubrobacterales bacterium. GTDB lineage: Bacteria > Actinomycetota > Thermoleophilia > Solirubrobacterales > Solirubrobacteraceae > Palsa-744. The sequence continues at coordinate 97,081 of CAWATE010000006.1, read as the reverse complement.
CCTGCGCCTGGAGACGTTCCCCTCGGGCGCACGTGTCGGCTGTGCCTACTTCGGCTTCATCGACACCGATCTCGTCCGTGGTGGCTTCGCCGGGCCCGCAGGCCAGGCCGCGCGCGGGCAGATGCCGGGCTTCATCGGTAAGCCCGCGCCCCTTTCCCAGGCGATCGACGCGATCGAGGACGGCATCGAACGCCGCGCCGCGCGCATCTGGGCACCGCGCTGGGTGGGGCCGATGCTGGCGTTGCGGGGCCTCGTGCAGCCGCTCATGGAGCGCGGCGTGGAACGCGACCCCGCGCCGCTCGCCGGCAGCCTGCGCCTGGCTGACCCGAGCTCCGGGACCGGCGAAGTCGTCGACCAGGATCCGCTGCTCGGCGTCGCCGCACGAGCACTCCACAGTGACACCGAGCCAAATAGCTAAGCGCTGTGCGAGCGGCCGGGCGCCAGCTCGAACTCGCCAAAGCCGAAGTCCTGGTTGCACGTCATCGTCGTCTTCGTGTCGTGACAGGACAGGCTTTGCGGAAACACCACCTGCTGGTTCCTCGGCAGCGTCTGTCCCCGCCGCGCGAGCCTGAGCCCGATCGGTTTCGCCTTGCCCGTCGGTCGCAACCGATAAGCGCGGCCGTTGGAGAGCAGCTCACAGGCGACGTTGCTCGGTTTCGGTGTCCACACACAGCGGATGTTGCCGCTGGGCGTGGAGAAGTGGCAAGGCACCTTTGCGCTGTTCGGACCACTGCACGCGTAGTGACTCTTGGCTGTACGAGCCTGCCGGCCTGCTTTTCTCCCGGCCGCGTTCGAGGCGGATGTAGGCACCACGAGAGTGGTCAGGCCGGCGCTGCAGGCCACCGCGCCGACGGCCAGAGCCACGACCCATCGCGAGATCCCGGGCGGGAGAAAGCGGTGGGGCATCCGCGGCATTCTGACACGTCGTGCCACCAGCACCCGCTTCACCGCCCCACGACGCCCAGCTTGGTCCAGCGACGCCCCGCCGCACCGCTAAGCCTCGTCAGGGCTCGCACCCTCGCCGGGATCGCCGTCAGCGAGGATCCTGTACAGGTCTTTCCTCGTCGCCGTCAGCACCTTGCGGGCCTCGCCCATCTGCGCCTCGCTGCCGCTCCTCACCACCTGGGTGAAAGCGGACGCGACCTCGCGGATCAACCTGCCCAGCTCGTGCGCCTGATCGGAGACGTCGTCGCTCATCTGCTCCCACGGCGCCGGCTTACCCTCGCCGCGCTCCTTCACGTACCCGCGTCCCGCGTCGGTCAGCTGGAAGAGCTTGCGTCCGTCCTGCTCCTGCGCGCGGATCAGACCCTCGTCCTCCAACTGCTGCAGCGCCGGGTATGTCGAGCCGGGACTCGGGCGCCAGACGCCGTCTGAGCGCTCCTCCACCTCCTGCATGATCTGGTAGCCGTTTCTCGGCTCCTCGTTCAGCAGCAGCAGCGCGGCCGTGCGGATGTCGCCGCGGCGCGCCTTGCGACCGCGTCCTCTCGGACCGCCGGGACCGAAGCCGCCGGGACCGAAGCCGCCGAACGGGCCGCCGCCACGCGGGCCGTGGCGATGGCGGTGTCCGCCGCGACGGCCGGGATGGTGGTGGCCGGAGCAATGACCCGACTCGCTCGTATCTGTGGTGTACGTCTTATTCCCAAACATGTCTTTCTCCTATCGTGAACTATCTTTGTAAGCTCACGATATATCGTGATCTATGTTATGTCAAGTCCCTCCGTTGCAAAGGATCGTTCAGGCGGGTTGAAACCCGTGCTGCGGGCCCGTAGGACTAGTGGCGGAAGTGGCGGACGCCTGTGCCCACCATCGCGACGCCCGCCGTGTCGGCGGCAGCGACAACGTCCGCGTCGCGCACCGATCCACCCGGCTGGATGATCGACGTCACGCCCGCGGCGATCGCCAGCTCGGGGCCATCGGCGAAAGGGAAGAACGCATCGGAGGCGAGCGCCGACCCCGCGAGGAGATCGGGCCGGTTGGCCCGGGCCTTCTCGACCGCGATCCGCACCGAGTCGACCCTGCTCATCTGGCCCGCGCCGATCCCGATCGTCGCGCCGCCGACGGCGAGCACGATCGCGTTCGAGCGCACGCGCCGGCAGACCTTCCATGCGAACAGCAGGTCCTGCCACTGGGCCTCGCTCGGCTCCCGCTCGGTCATCGCGCGCATCTGCTCACGTCCCTCGGTGACCGCGTCCCGTGTCTGCAGGAGCTGACCGCCGAGCACCGGCTTCGCTTCGACCTCGGCGCTCGGCTCCGGCCAGGCGCCCAGCTCCAGCAGCCGCACGTTCTTTTTTCCCGTCAACACCTCCAACGCGTCCTCGTCGTAGCCGGGCGCGAGCAGCACCTCGATGAACTGTCCGTTCATGCTTTCCGCGCAACCTCGATCGACCCGGCGGTTGACCGCGATCACGCCGCCGTAGGCACTTTCCGGGTCGCACGCGAAAGCGCGCTCATAGGCGTCCTTGACGCCGTCGCCGAGCGCGCAGCCGCAGGGGTTGTTGTGCTTCACGATCGCGCACGCCGCGCCCGCGCCTGTCCCCGTAAGGGGGAAGTCCTCGACCAGCTCGCGCGCCGAGCTCAGGTCGAGCAGGTTGTTGAACGACAGCTCCTTGCCGTGCAGCTGCTTCACGCCCTCCAGCAGGTGCGTCGCGGCGCCCACGCGCGCGTAGAAGGCGGCGCGCTGATGAGGGTTCTCGCCGTAGCGCAGATCGCTGACCTTCTCGTAGGAGTCGTTCCAAGTCGGTGGGAAGCCCTCGTACGTGCGCGCGGCAAACCAAGTCGTGATCGCCGCGTCGTAGCGGGCGGTGCACGCAAAGGCCTTCGCCGCGAGCTGTTTGCGGCGCTCCAGCGACAGACGCCCTTCCGACCCCCGCAGCTCGCTCAGCACGTCACCGTAATCCTCCGGATCGACGACCACCGCGGCGAACACCTGGTTCTTCGCCGCCGCCCTGATCATCGTCGGCCCACCGATGTCGATGTTCTCGATCGCCTCCTCCTCGCTGGCGTCGCCGCGCGCGATCGTCTGCTCGAAGGGATACAGGTTCACGCACACGAGATCGACCTGCTCGATGCCCTGCTCCTGCGCGGCCTGTAGATGACCCTCGTCGTCGCGCCTGGCAAGCAGTCCCGCGTACAGCCGTGGGTGCAGCGTCTTCACGCGGCCGTCCATCATCTCCGGGAAGCCCGTGAAATCCTCGATCGCTCGCACCGCGATCCCCGCCTCGGTGAGCGCAGCGGCAGTGCCGCCGGTGGAGACGATCTCAACGCCCAGCTCTGCCAGCCCGCGTGCGAAGTCGACGATCCCGGCCTTGTCCGAAACCGACAGCAGCGCTCTTTTGACGCGCACCTCACCGGGTGCGGCTTTCTCGACGGCCATTGCCCGCAGCCTATCCTTCGGCCAAGATGCGGCGCGGGTTCTGCGCGTCCGCTTTGAGCGCACCGCGCGCGAACAGCCGCACCGCCTCCGTCAGCAGCCCGTGCTCGAGTGGCCGCAGCGCCGCCAGCACCTCGCCCGGCTCGCGCGCATCGGGCAGCTCGATCGCGCGCTGCAGGATCACCGGTCCCGAGTCGACCCCGCCGTCGACGAAGTGCACGGTCACGCCGAACACCTTCACCCCGTAGCCAAGCGCCTGCTCGATCGCCCCGAGGCCGGGGAACGAGGGCAGCAGCGACGGGTGCACGTTGATCACCGCGCCGGGAAACCGCGCGAGGAAAGCCTCTCCGAGCAGCTCCATATACCCGGCGAGCACGACGAGCCGAACGCCGCCGGCCTGCAGCCAGTCGGCGAGCGCCGCGTCGCGCGTCGCGCGGTCGGCGTACGCCGACCGCGGGAACACCCCCGTCGGCACGCCGCTCCTCACCGCCCGCTGCAGCGCGGGCGCGTCGGCCACGCTCGACGCGACCGCCACGATCCGCGCCTCGCGGCCGTGCACGGTGTCGAGCAGCGCCTGCAGGTTCGTGCCCGTGCCGGACACGAGCACCGCGATCGGAATCGGCACGGCCCGCACGATAGCTGTGACGCACCTCACAGAGAGCGCCGATCGCGCGCGGTCTAATGACCGGGAAGGTGGAGAGGACCCCACCATCGAACCGATAGGGACGGAACATGTTTTCAGCGATCTTCATCACCGCAGTCGTGGTCGGCTCGCTCGGCTACGCGTTGCGATCAGGCCGCGACGACCTGATCGTTCGCCGGCCGTACAACAATCGCTACAACGACGCCTCCGGCGCGCGCGACTACACCCTCTGGGACTAATAGTCGCGCTACACGCCAACGCGTTTTGCGTGCCTGACGGCCGAAGGGCAAGCCTGGCAAGGACGCAGTGAGCGTGGCGTGCTACGCGCGCACGAGCGGCAGTGCGGGATCCGTGGGCTCCTCCAAGGAGTACTTGCCCGCCGCATCTTCACTGCCGCTGAGCGGATATTCGCCGGTGAAGCACGCGTCGCAATGCGTGCTCCGCTCGGCGCGGACCGCCTCATAGACGCCCGCGAGCGAGAGGTAGTGCAGCGAGTCGCAGCCGAGCTCGGCGGCAACCTCCTCGGTGGTGCGGCCGTGGGCGATCATCTCCTCGCGCGTGGACATGTCGATGCCGTAGTGACACGGGTGCTTGATCGGCGGTGCGGAGATGCGCATGTGCACCTCGGCGGCGCCGGAGTCGCGCAGCATCTGCACGATCTGCCTGGTGGTGTTGCCACGCACGATCGAGTCGTCGACGACGACCAGCCGCTTGCCCGCGATCACCTCCGGCAGCGGGTTGAACTTCAGGCGCAGCCCGTGCTTTCGCAGCTCCTGGCCGGGCTGGATGAAGGTGCGCGCGACGTAGCGGTTCTTGACGAAGCCGTCGTCCTGGGGCAGTCCCGCGGCGCGGGCCAGGCCGCGGGCGGCGGGGTTGCCGGAGTCGGGGACCGCGATCACGAGGTCGGCCTGCACCGGCGCCTCGCGCCACAGGATCTCGCCCATGCGCCCGCGCGCGACCTGCAGCACCTGCTCGTTCATGCGCGAGTCGGGGCGGGCGAAGTAGATGTACTCGAACACGCAGAACGCGCGCCGTGCGCCGCCCATCACCATGCGACTCTGCAAGCCGTCCTCGCCGAGCGTCACCACCTCGCCCGGCTCGACATCGCGCAGGTACTTGGCGCCGATGATGTCGAACGCGCACGACTCGCTCGCCACGCAGTAGCGCACCTGCTCGTCAGAGCCCGCGGCCGGCTCTAATGCGCCGATCGCGAGCGGGCGCAGGCCGTGGGGGTCGCGAAACGCGACGACTCGATCCTTGGTCATCGCCACGATCGAGAACGCCCCGCGCAGGCGGGGCAGCACCGCCGCGATCGCGTCCTCCAGGTGCTCAGCCGGGTGCGTGGCGATCAGCGCGGCGACGATCTCCGAGTCAGACGTCGAGCTGAACGTGACACCGCGCGCGAGCAGCTCCTCCTGCAGCTCGACCGCGTTGATGAGGTTGCCGTTGTGCGCCAGCGCGACCTCGCGCCGGGAGCCGTTCATTCCCTGCGAGCGCTGCACCGGCTGGGAGTTCTCCCAGGCGTTCGCCCCGGTCGTCGAGTAGCGCACGTGCCCGATCGCCAGCTCGCCCGCGAGCGTGCTCAGGTCGTTCTCCGAGAACACCTGGTTGACGAGCCCCAGCTCGCGGCGCGTGATGATGTGCCCGCCGCGGTCGGCCGCCGCGATGCCCGCAGACTCCTGCCCGCGGTGCTGGAGCGCGTACAGCGCGAAGTACGACAGCCGCGAGACCTCGTGACCGGGGGCGTATAGGCCAAACACACCGCACTCGTCGCGCGGTCCGTCGCGATCCTCCAAGTCGGGCCTCGAGGCCCTCACATCAGCCATCGCCGGTTTCACGCTAGCAGCGCGGGACCCGGATATCTTCCCGGCCGCCAAAACCGCTTCGCGGGGACGGCCGGGAAGATATGCCGGGCCGGCATGGCCGAGATGGGTGCTCACGGGAAGAAGACCCCCAGCGCCGCGTGGGCATCGGCCAGATCGGCGAGCGTCGCGACGAGCGTCTTCCCGGCGAGCCCGATCCGCAGCGCTTCGCCCCCGACCGTGCCGATCCGCCGCACCGCCGTGCGCTCGGCCAGCCCACTCAGGACCTCCTCCGCTCCGCTCACGACAAAGCCCCCGGCGCCCTCGCCGAACAGGGCGGCGGTCACGCCCGTTGAAACCGGCGACACCGACCCCTGGCCCGGCGCTAGGAGCGCTGTTGTTTCCCGGAAATCCTCTCCCAGGCTCACCTCCGCGCCCAGCTCTCCGCCCAGGCAGCACTCGGTCAGCGCAACCGCAAGCCCGCCCTCGGCGATGTCGTGCGCGCTCGCGAGCTTCCCCGCGCGGACCGCGTCACGGACGGCCGCCTGCGCGGCGGCGACCGCGGCGATGTCGAACTGCGCCAGCCCGTCCGGCAAAGGCTCACCACGCAGCTTGTCGAGCTCGCTCGCCGCGAGCGACGGGACGAACGGCCCGACGAGCGCGATCGCATCGCCCGCGCGCGCGAAGCCCAGTCGCCCGGCGCGGCGGGCGTTGGGCAGACGGCCGACCATGCCGATCACGGGCGTGGGGTAGATCGGGCCGGTGGCGCCCTCGTTGTAGAGGGACACATTGCCGCCCACGATCGGCGCGCGCAGCGCTCGGCAGGCGTCGCCGAGGCCGCGCACCGATTCGGTCAGCTGCCAGGCTATGTGCCCCTTCTCGGGGTTGCCGAAGTTGAGGTTGTTGGTCGTGCCCAGCGGCTCGGCGCCGACGCACGCGAGGTTCGATGCGCACTCGAGCACCGCCTCGACCGTCCCCGTGTACGGATCGGCGGCGACACGGCGACCGTTGCAGTCGATGCTCACCGCCAACGCGGGCACAGGCGCCGCGGAGAGATTCGCGGGTGAGCACGTCGGTCGCGACGACGTGTGACGCGCGGTTCTCGCTCGGAGCGATCGCCAGCACGGCGGCGTCGGCCTGCTCGGGACGGCAGACCGTGCGCGACTGCACGATCGCGTCGTACTGCTCGAACAGCGGTCTGCGCGAGGCGATGTTGGGACAGGACAGCAGCGCGAGCAGGATCTCTCGCGGGGAGGCCTCGCGGGCAGAGTGGCCGCCGATGGGGGATAGATAGCCGTGGTGGGCTTCTGCGGGTGCAGGTCATACAGCGGGCAGTCGTCCACAAGCGCCCGCACTGGCATGTCCCCGACGAGGTCGGTCCCGGCGAGATCCGCATGCGGCCGCTGTCGGTGACCGAGCCGATCGCGGTGCCGTGAACCTCCCACTTCGCGCACACCTCGAGCACTCCCTGCACGCTCTCCGGGGTCGACGACGCACAGCATCCGCTCCTGCGACTCGGAGACCATGATCTCAAACGGGGCCATGTCCCCCTCGCGCAGGGGAACGGTCGCGACGTCGAGGTCGATCCCGACCTCGCCCTTGGACGCCATCTCCGCGGCCGAGGACGTGAGACCGGCGGCGCCGAGGTCCTGCAGGAGACGAGCAGGCCTCGATCCAGCAGCTCCAGCGAGCACTCCAGCAGCTTCTTCTCCTCGAACGGGTCGCCGACCTGAACGGTCGGGCGCTTGCCCTCGTCGGTCTCGCCCAGCTCCGCGGAAGCGAGCACCGACGCGCCGCCGATCCCGTCGCGTCCGGTGGAGGCGCCGAACAGGATCACGATGTTGCCCGACGCCGGCGGCGGCGCTGCGCACCAGCCGCTCGCGCGGGGCCAGCCCGAGGGCCATCGCGTTGACGAGGCAGTTCTGCTCGTACGGACCCTCGAAGTAGACCTCTCCCCCGACGGTCGGCACGCCGATCGAGTTGCCGTAGTGCCCGATCCCCGACACCGCCCCGTCGAGCAGGTAGCGCGCTGCGCGCGCCGGACGGCTCGCCGAAGCGCAGGGAGTCCAGCACCGCGATCGGGCGCGCGCCGATCGCGAAGATGTCGCGCAGGATGCCCCCCACGCCCGTGGCGGCGCCCTGGAACGGCTCGACCGCGGAGGGATGGTTGTGCGACTCGACCTTGAACGCGCATACCAGGCCGCCGCCGACGTCGACCGCGCCGGCGTTCTCGCCCGGCCCCATGACCACGTGCTCACCGTCGGTGGGCAGCGTGCGCAGCAGCTTCTTGGAGTGCTTGTAGGCGCAGTGCTCGCTCCACAGCAGCGAGTACATCGCCAGCTCCACCTGGTTGGGCCGAGCGCCCTGCTTGCTCGCACGATCAGCTCGTACTCCGCGCGGGTCAGCCCGAGCGCGCGGCGGCGTCGGCGGGACGGCGGAGGCGTCGCCGCCTCAGACACGGGCGCCCTCGACAGTCAGCGCGCATCGACTCGAACATCCTCAGCCCGTCGGCCGAGCCGCCGGTCAGCTCGTCGACCGCGTGCTCCGGGTGCGGCATCAACCCGAACACGTTGCCGCGCTCGTTGCACACGCCCGCGATGTCGTGCGATCGAGCCGTTGAAGTTCTCGCCCGGCGCGTAGCGCAGCACGACCTGACCGGCGCGATCCATTGCCGCGAGCGTCTCCGCGTCCGCGTAGTAGCGTCCCCACGAGTGCTTGGCGGGGATGCTCAGCCGTTCGTCGAGCGCGCACGTGCGGGTGAACGGCGCCGCCGCTGTTGAGCACCTCCAGCTCGACCTGGCGGAAGGTGAAGCGCAGGTTCGAGTTCGGCAGCAGCGCGCCGGGCAGCAGGCGCGCCTCGCACAGCACCTGAAAGCCGTTGCAGATCCCCAGCACGAGCCCGCCGTCGCGGCGAACTCGATCACCGACTCCATCGCCGGCGCGAAGCGCGCGATCGCGCCGGCGCGCAGGTAGTCGCCGTAGGAGAAGCCGCCCGGCACGACGATCGCGTCGGCGCCCTTCAAATCGCGCTCGCCGTGCCAGATCAGCTCGGCGTCGCCGACCCGGCGCGCGGCATGCAGCGCGTCGACCTCGTCGCAGGAGCCGGGGAACTGGAGGACGCCGAACTTCACCGCGCGTCAGCCGCCGCGGTCGAGCAGCTGGACCTCGTAGTCCTCGACCAGCGGGTTCGCGAGCAGCCTCTCGCACATCGACTCGAGCTGGCCGGGATCCTCGACGTCGAGCTCGACCAGCCGGCCGACGTGCACGTTTGCGACGCCGGCGAAGCCGAGCGCCGGCAGCGCGCGCTCGACGGCCTCGCCCTGCGGATCGAGGATGCCCGCCTTGGGCCGGATCAGCACGCGCGCCCTCACGCGCGTACGTCGCCGTCGGTGCGGTCAGTGCGGTCGCACGCCAGCGTCAGCGCTCCAGCCATCGCCGCGAACGGCTCGCCGGCGATCGCTCATAGGCCTCGACATAGCGCTCGCGCGCGTGCCCGCGACGACGTCGTCGGGATCGCCGGCGCCGGCGGGCGCTTGTCCCAGCCGCTGCCGGCCGCCCAGTCGCGCACGTACTGCTTGTCGAAGCTCGGCTGGCCATGCCCGACCTCGTAGCCGTCGGCGGGCCAGTAGCGCGAGGAGTCGGGCGTCAGCACCTCGTCGCCGACCACCAGCTCGCCGTCCGTCGTCGAGCCCGAACTCGAACTTCGTGTCGGCGAGGATCACGCCACGCTCGCGCGCGTGCTCGGCGGCGAACGAGTACAGCTCGATCGAGACGTCGCGCACGCGCTCCATCAGCGCGCTGTCGCCGACGAGCTCGGCCGCCGGTCGAAGTCGATCGTCTCGTCGTGGCCCACCTCGGCCTTGGTCGCCGGCGTGAAGATCGGCTCGGGCAGCTGCTCGGACTCGCGCAGCCCCGTCGGGCAGCGCGATCCCCGAGACCGCGCCGGTCGCCTGGTAGTCCTTCCAGCCAGAGCCCGTGATGTAGCCGCGCACGACGCACTCGACCGGGCAGCATCTCGAGCTTGCGCACCGACGAGCGCCCGCCCGCGCACCTCGTCGGGCACGCCCTCGGTGGCGGAGACGAGATGGTTGGGCGACGATGTCGCGCGGTCTGCTCGAACCAGAACACCGACAGGCCGGTGAGCACCTTGCCCTTGTCGGGGATCGGCGTCGGATGGACCGCGTCGTAGGTCGAGATCCGGTCGCTGGCGACCATCAGCAGGCGTCGCTATGCCGCACCTTGCGGGCATCGGTGCCGTCCAGGTCGTACATCTCGCGGACCTTCGCCGCTGGCGATCAGGGGCAGGTCGGACGAGGCGTGCGTCACGTGGGCGCGATGCTACGCAGCGGAGGTCGCGGCGTGGCAGCGCGCGACGCGCCGCGCCGAGGCGCGCTCAGGCGATCCCGTCGAGCCGGCGCGACGATCTCCTCGGCGTGGCGGGTGTAGTGCCCGTAGTCGAAGATCGCGTCGAGGTCGAGGCCGCCGCGCGCGCTCGTCGGCCGCGAGCAGCTCGCGCAGCGGGATCGCCTCGTCCCACGCCCGCTGGGCGAGCTCCTGGACGATCCGGTAGGCCTCGTCGCGGCCCGAGCCCGCCGCTCGACGAGCGCCAGCAGCACGCGCTGGGAGAACAGCGCGCCGTGGGTCAGCTCGAGGTTCGCGCGCATGCGCTGCTCGTCGACCATCATGCCCTTCACGAGCGCGATCGCGCGGTGCTGGATGTAGTCGAGCAGGATCGTCGAGTCGGGCAGGATCACGCGCTCGACGCGAGGAGTGGGAGATGTCGCGCTCGTGCCACAGCGCGACGTTCTCGAGCGCCGCCTGGGCGTTGCCGCGCAGCACGCGCGCGAGGCCGGTGATCTGCTCGGTCTTGATCGGGTTGCGCTTGTGCGGCATCGCCGCGCGAGCCCTTCTGGCCCGGCGCGGAACGGCTCCTGCACCTCGCGCACCTCGGTGCGCTGCAGGTGGCGGACCTCGGTCGCGAAGCGCTCGAGACCGGCGCCGGCGAGCGCGATCGCCTGCAGCAGCTCGGCGTGGCGGTCGCGCGCGACGACCTGAGTCGAGACGTCCTCGCGCGCAAGCCCGAGCCGCGCCAGCACGCGCGCCTCGAACTCGGGGCTGGTGGCCGCGTAGGTGCCGACCGCGCCCGAGAGCGCGCCGACGGCCGCCTGCGCGAACGCGCGCTCGCAGCCGCTCGCGTTGCGGTGCGCCTCGAACGCGAAGCCGGCGAGCTTGATGCCGAAGGTGGTCGGCTCGGCGTGGACGCCGTGCGTGCGCCCCACGCACAGCGTTTCGCGTGTGCTCGCGCGCGCGCGCGGCGAGCGCCGCGACGAGCTCGCGGGCGCCGGGCACGACGACCTCGCCGACGGCGCGCAGCTGCAGCGCGAGCGCGGTGTCGAGCACGTCCGAGGAGGTCAGCCCGAAGTGGATCCAGCGCCCCGCGTCGCCCGCCGAGGCGCCGAGCACGTCGACGAACGCCGCCATGTCGTGGTCGGTCATCAGCTCGCGCTCGTCGACCGCGGCGACGGTGAAGCGTCGCCGCGCGGATCGCCTCGAGCTCTGCCGCTGTGGGCCCGGGCCCTCGCCGAGCAGGCCGGGCAGCTCCTCGCAGGCGGCGACCTCGACGCGGCGCCAGGCCTCCATGCGCGCCTCGTCGGTCCACAGGCGCGCCGAGCTCGGGGCGGGTGTAGCGGGGGATCACTGTTTCGATTATCGCCGCCTGCCGGCGGCCGTGTCGCCCAGCGCGAGGTGACACGCCGGCACGTGAACGAGCAACTGGCCTTGTCAGGCGCCGAGGATCTGCGCGGCGAGGATCGCTGCGTTGCGGGCGTTGTCGAGGCCGACGCAGGCGACCGGCACGCCCGGGGGCATCTGCACGATCGAGAGGATCGCGTCGAGGCCGCCCGCGGCGGTCAGCCGCCCGGACAGCGGCACGCCGATCACGGGCAGGTCGGTGTGCGCCGCGACGGCACCGGGCAGCGCGGCGGAGATGCCGGCGCCGGCGATGATCACGCGCAGCCCGCGCATGTGCGCGTTCTTGGCGTAGTCGGCGACCACGTCCGGCTCGCGATGGGCGGACATCACGCGGATCTCGTGCAGGATCGCGCGCGCTCTCGAGCTCTTCGGCGGCCTTCTCCATCGCCTCCATGTCGCTCTTGGAGCCCATCACGATGCCGACGCGCGGCGCGTCGACGTCGATGCTCGTCGAGCTGGGCCTGCACTTCGGCCTCCTGCATCGGCTCGGGCGCGAGCGACAGCCCGGGCGCCTCGCGCTCGCTCATCGTGTCTCCTCCGTTACGGGCTCGCCCATCTCGCTCGTCGTCCGGCGCGGGCCGCGATGTCGCGCCGCAGTCTGCATGCCGTCGAAGTAGATCATCTCGGCGGCAGCATACGCCGCCTCCGGGCCTCTGCATGTCCGCGAGCGCGGTCACGTTCAGCACGCGCCCGCCGGCGGTGACGAGGAGCTCGCCCGCGCGCGCAGTGCCGGCGTGAGTGACTCGACGCTCGTCGGCCGATCGGCTTCGCCCGACGAGTCGGGATCGCCCGGCGGCCGGTGTCGCGGCCGGTGTCACGATTCGCGCCGTCGTCTCTCGCACGTGCGCGCGCTCCGTCCAAGCCGGAGATCGGATCGCCTGCGATGACGAGGCCGGATAGCCGGCGCTCGCCAGCACGACCGTGACCGCGCACTCGGGCGACCACTCCAGCTCGACGCCGGCCAGGCCGCCGGGACGCGACGCGGCCAGCAACAGCTCGAGCAGGTCCGAGCGCAGCCGCGGCAGCACCGCCTGCGTCTCGGGGTCGCCGAAGCGCGCATTGAACTCGAGCACGCGCGGGCCGTCCGCGGTGAGCATGATGCCCGCGTAGAGAACCCCGTGAAACGGCGCGCCGCGCGCGCGCATGAGATCGACGACCGGCTGGTGCACGGCGGCCACGATCTCACGCACGCGCGCGCCGTCGAAGCCCGCGACCGGCGAGAAGGAGCCCATCCCGCCGGTGTTCGGGCCCGTGTCGCCTTCGCCGATTCGCTTGAAGTCGCGCGCGGGCGCCAGCGGGACAGCACGCTCACCGTCGCATAGCGCTAGCAGCGACAGCTCCTCGCCGACCAGACGCTCCTCCACCACGGCACTTGCCTCGTCGTCGCCGAAGCGGGCCTCGACGAAGATCTCGCCGAGCGCCGCGCTCCCCCTGCTCGTGGGTGTCGGCGACCGTCACGCCCTTGCCGGCCGCGAGCCCGTCGGCCTTGATGACGACACCCGCGCCGGGCGTGCCGGGCGGCTTCGAGAGCTCGCGCACCGCGTCGATCCCTTCGCGCAGCGAGTCGCCCGCGCGCCACCGCGCTGTCGGCACTCCGGCCTGCTCCATCGCGTCCTTGGCAAACGCCTTCGACCCCTCGAGCTGCGCTGCCGCCGCGGTGGGGCCGAAGGCGACGTGCCCGCGCGCGGCAAGCGCGTCGACGAGCCCCGCGACGAGCGGCGACCTCGGGCCCGACGACGGTCAGATCGACGCCCTCGCGCTCGACCGCCGCCACGAGGCCGCCGATGTCATCGGCGGCGACGTCAAGCACGCGCGCGTCGTCGGCGATGCCCGCGTTGCCCGGCGCGCACAGCAGCTCGGGCGCTGTGGCGAGCGCGCGAGCGCGCGCACGAGCGCGTGCTCGCGCCCGCCTCCTCCCACGACCAGGACCCTCATCTATGCGACCCTACGCGAGGGAAAATCGGTCACAGAGAGGCGATGAAGTCGTCGACCGGGATCGCCGACAGCGTCTCGTAGCGGCCGGTCCCGCGCGAACCGAGCTCGAGCGAGACCCGTGCCATCGTCGCCTCGTCGGGCGCCTCGACGACCGAGATGAAGTCGACGTGGCCGAGCGTCGCCCACTGCGCCTTGACGGTGGCGCCGAGCTGCTCGACCTCCTTGTTGACCTCGCTGGATGCGCTGCGGGTTGTTCTTGACGGTCTGCACGCCCTCGGGTGTGAGGGTCGAGAGCATGATGTAGGTGGGCATGGCGGTGGTTCCTCCGTCCGGTTCTTGGCGGGTGGTGTTCGCGCGCATGCGCACGAGCCTGCGCGCTCATTGACCGTTCTACCGGATCGCAGCGTTCGTCGAACGCTGCTAGCGCTCAGCGGCGTCGTGCAGGAGTGGCGTGTGGAGCGCTCGTCCTTCCGTCCAGCACCCCTCCCATCCGCCGCTCGGGCCCGTAGGGTGCCGCGCATGCTCAAATCTAAACGCAGTCTTAACTATGCCAACGTCACTGCCACGCTCGCGCTCGTCTTCTCAATGAGCGGCGGTGCGCTGGCTGCTAACCACTACCTGATCAGCTCGACTAAGCAGATCAACCCGAAGGTGCTCTCGAAGCTCAAGGGCAACGCCGGAGCCAACGGAGCGCCCGGGGCAACTGGAGCGAGCGGACCAACCGGGCCGAGCGGACCGAGCGGACCAACCGGTTCGCAAGGCAAAGAAGGACCTCCCGGGCCCGCGGGGAGCGCCGTTGCGTACGCGCATATCAATGGTGCCACCAAAATAGGCGGCCTGCTCGATACCGCCCACTCGAAGAACGTAGCGGCAGTCAGCGAAATTGTCGGTAGCGAAGGTATCTACTGCGTCACAACCACCGTTCCGGTCAACAACGTGACCGGCAGCACAGACCTCGTTCATGGAGGCGGAAACGGCGTGACCGTCAGTGCCAACTTCGACGCGGTGTCTCTGGAGGTAGGGCTAGGCGCGTGCCCAGCAGGCACGACAGTTCTCCTCGAGACCGGCAGCAGCACTAAACCCGTAGTCGCGAACTTCTGGGTGTCCTTCAACTAACAGACCACAGGGAGGGCAGGCAAAAAGCCTGCCCTCCCTGTGGTCCGCGCTGGGCGCCTCGGACCTATGCCGTGGCGCCCTCGTGCGCCCTCTCTCCAGCAGCGCTCTCTATCTCCAGCGCGAGTTGCACGTTGCCGGCATCGACCTTCACGGAGCCCCCTTCGCGCAGCTCGCCTTTCAGCAGCGCCAGCGCGAGACGGTCCGTCAGCTGCTTCTGAATCACCCTTCGCAATGGACGGGCGCCGTAGGTGGGGTCGTAGCCCATATTTCCCAGCAGCGTGCGAGCCTCGTCGGTGAGCGTCACCTCCACGCCGCGCTCTTTCACTCTTTCGATCACACGTGCGACCTGCAGGTCGACGATCTCCGAGATCTGATCGCGCGTTAGCGGCTTGAAACGCACGATGTCGTCCAAGCGGTTGATGAACTCGGGCTTGAAATAATCGAGCAGCCCGGCGCGCAATTGGGCGTCGGCGTGGGCCGAATCGGAGTCGTCGTCCTCGCTGCCCGCGGCGCCCACAGGGATGTTCGACGTCATGATCAGCACCGTGTTCTTGAAGTCGACCGTCCTGCCCTGACCGTCGGTCAGGCGGCCATCGTCCATCACCTGCAGCAGCGTGTTGAACACGTCCGCGTGCGCCTTCTCGATCTCGTCGAGCAGCACCACGCTGTATGGCCTGCGCCGCACGGCCTCGGTCAGCTGGCCTCCCTCTTCGTAGCCCACATATCCCGGCGGCGCGCCGACCAGGCGTGAGACCGAGTGTTTCTCCATGTACTCGCTCATGTCGATCCTGATCATCGCGTCCTGTGAGTCGAACATGAACTCCGCGAGCGCTCGCGCCAGCTCGGTCTTGCCGACGCCCGTCGGGCCGAGGAACAGGAACGTGCCGATCGGGCGGTCCGGGTCCTGCAGCCCCGCGCGCGAGCGGCGCAGCGCGCTGGCGACCGCCTCGATCGCCTCGTCCTGGCCGACCACGCGCTCGTGCAGCCGCTCCTCCATGTGCACGAGCTTCTCCGTTTCGCCCTCCAGCAACCGGCTTACCGGGATGCCCGTCCAGCGCGCGACCACCTCGGCGATGTCGTCGGCGTCGACCTCCTCTTTCAAGAACACCGGCGCCTCTCCGTCACCCGTGTGCTCCTCACCGCGAACCCCCTCGGGGCCGCCCTCCAAGGCGGCCAACTCTTTTTCGATCTCCGGGATCTCCCCGTAGCGCAGCTCGGCCGCGCGCTGCAGGTTCGCTTCCCGTTCCGCGCGCTCCATCTCGCCGTTCGCCTGCTCCAGCCGCTCCTTCAAATCCGAGACGCCTTTGATCGCGTCCTTCTCCTTCTGCCACTGCGCCTTCATCGCCTGCGAGCGCTCCTTCAGCTCTGCCAGCTCGCGCTCGAGCGCCTCGCGCCGCTCCTTCGACGCGGCGTCCTTCTCCTTGCGCAGCGACGTACGCTCGATCTCCAGCTGCATCACGCGGCGGTCGACCTCGTCGATCTCCGTCGGCAGCGAGTCGATCTCGATGCGGATCTTCGACGCCGCCTCGTCGACCAGATCGATCGCCTTGTCTGGCAGGAACCTGTCAGCGATGTACCTGTGTGAAAGCGTCGCCGCGGCGATCAGCGCGCTGTCCTGGATCCGCACTTTGTGGTGAACCTCATACCGCTCCTTCAGCCCGCGCAAGATCGCGATCGTGTCCTGCACGCTCGGCTCGCCCACCATCACCGGCTGAAACCGCCGCTCGAGCGCGGCGTCCTTCTCGATGTACTTCCGGTACTCGTCCAGCGTCGTCGCGCCGACCGCGCGCAGTTCCCCGCGCGCGAGCATCGGCTTGAGCAGGTTCGACGCGTCGACCGACCCCTGCGCCGCGCCAGCGCCGACGATCGTGTGCAGCTCGTCCAGAAACAAGATGATCTGACCCTGGGCGTCCGATACCTCCTTCAGCACGCCCTTCAACCGCTCCTCGAACTCGCCCCTGTACGCGGCGCCCGCGATCAGCGCGCCCATGTCGAGCGCGATCACGCGCCGCTCCCTCAACGACTCCGGCACGTCGCCTGAGACGATCCTCCTGGCGAGGCCCTCGACGATCGCGGTCTTGCCGACGCCCGGCTCGCCGATCAGCACGGGGTTGTTCTTCGTGCGCCGGCTCAGCACCTGCACCACGCGGCGGATCTCCTCGTCGCGCCCGATCACCGGGTCGAGCTTGCTCTGCTCGGCCATCTCCGTCAGGTCGCGGCCAAACCGCTCGAGCGGACTCTGCTCCTCCTCCTGTCCGACTTGGGCGGGGACGCCCTGGCCGACCGGTCCCGTTCCGTCAGGCGCCATCCTCGCTCCTCCTCCTTCTCTTCGCGGCCGGGCCGAACCCCGCGCGCACGTCGGCGGCGCGCACCAGCTCGACGCCGCCACGATATGGAACCGTGAGCTCTGCGCGGAACGAGCGGCGCACCTGCTCCAGCTCCTCGGCGAGCCTCACCTGCGCGTGCAGCGCCTCCAGCTCGAGCTGCTCGATCCGCGCGTGCATCCGCTCGAGCTCCGCCTCCTGCTCGAGCACGCGCTCCACCCCGGCGAGATTCAGCCCGAGATCGGCCGTCAGCTCCTGGATGCGCCGCAGCTGCTCGACATCGTCCTGTGAGTACAGCCGCGTGCCCTTCGGCGAGCGCTTCGGCTCGATCAGGCCCCGTGCCTCGTACACGCGCAGCGTCTGCGGATGCATGTTCGCGAGCGCCGCCGCCACCGAGATCATGAACACGCCACGATCGGTCTCGACCTCGATGCGGCTCACCTGGCCCGAGAGCTCGACCCGTCTGATCGCACGCGCCATCACGCGCTCTCCCCGCCGTCACTCCCGGCCCCGGCGGCAGCCGGCGCGCCCTGTGCCTGTGCGCCCTGGAACAGCCGCGCGCGCGGGTTGCCGTTCATGACCTGCGCGAGCGCCTCCACCGCCTCGCTCTGCTCCGCGCTCAGCTCGTCCGGCACATCGATCAAGAAGCGGTAGTGGATGTCGCCCCTCGGCGGCGAGGATCCTCCCTTGCCGAGCTTCGGCGGACCCTCGCCGCGCAGTCGCTGCACCGTGCCGTGCTTCGTGCCCGGCGCCACGCGCAATGTCTTCGCTCCGTCGAGCGTCGGCACCTGCACCTCGGCGCCGCGCAGCGCCTCGGGAATCGTCAGCGGAACCTCGACCTCGAGGTTGTCCCCCCTGCGCGCGAACACCGGCGACGGCGACACGTGCACGATCAGGTACAGGTCGCCCGCCGGTCCGCCGCGCGGTCCCGGCTCGCCCTTGCCGGGCAGGCGGATGCGGCTGCCGTCGCGCACGCCGGCGGGGATGTTCACGCGCAGGCGCTTGATCGTCCTCACCGCGCCCGTGCCGTGACAGGTCGGGCATGGGTCATCGATCACCGTGCCCGAGCCGCCGCAGCGCGAGCACGGCTGGGAGATCGAGAACATGCCCTGCCCCTCGGTCTCGATCCCGCGCCCTTCACAGCGCGGGCACACCGTCGGTGTCGTCCCCGGCTTGGCACCCGTGCCACGGCAGGTGTTGCAGGTGGTGTGTATCGGCACTTGCAACGGCACGTGCGCGCCCGCCACCGCCTGGTCGAAGGAGATCGACACCTGCGCCTCGAGATCAGCGCCGCGCTCGGGCCGCGCACGCCCGCGGCCGCCGCGCGCGCCGCCTGCGCCGGAGGCGCCGCCAGCGGCCCCTCCGCCGAACAGGTTGGACAGGATGTCGCCCATCGACGAGCCGTCGAAGTCGAAGTTGCCAAACCCGCCGAACCCGCCGCCCGCTCCGCCGCCGGTCGTGAACGGCCCCGCGCCGGTGTCGTACTGCTTGCGCTTCTCAGGATCGCCGAGCACGTCGTGCGCCTGTGAGATCTCCTTGAAGCGCGCCTCCGCCTGCTTGTCGTCGGGGTTGCGATCCGGGTGGTACTTGCGCGCGAGCTTGCGATACGCCTTCTTGATCTCATCCGGGGTCGCCTTCTTGTCGACCCCCAGCGTCTTGTAGTAGTCGGGACGCGCTGCCATCTCTACCTGCCTTCTCTTTCTTCCGCTCGTCTTCCTAAGCGGCGACGACGACGCGGGCCGGCCTGATGACGCTCGTGCCCAGCCTGTACCCGGGCTGGTAGACCTCCACCACGGTGCCACTCTCGGCGCCCTCCACCGGCTGCTGGGCCATCGCCTCGTGCAGCGCCGGGTCGAACTGCTCGCCCGCGGGCGAGAACGACTCGACGCCCACGCGCGCGAGCGCGCTGTCGAGTTCGGCGCGCACGAGCCGCACGCCGTCGAGCAGCGGGTCGTCCTTGGCCGCGGCGTCGAGCGCGCGGTCGAGGTTGTCGAGCGCGGACAGCAACTCCTTCGCGAGCTTGGCCACCCCGCGCTCCTGCGCGAGCGATGACTCGCGCGCGACGCGCTTGCGGTAGTTCTCGAAGTCCGCCTGCGTGCGCTGCGCGAGCGCGAGGTACTCGTCGCGCTCGCCCGATACTCGCACCAGCTCGTCGAGGTCTCCCTCGATCTCGCCTGCATCCTCGCCGTCATCGTCGTCCTCGATCACGTCGGGCTCGTGAACGCCGTCGGACGGGTGGACGCCGTCGGTGTCCCGGGCCTCCCCGGGGGCTGTGGGGCCATGGCCGGCCCCCGGCGTGTCCGTGCCAGGGGTCGGCTCCTCCTCGATCGTCTGCTCCTCAGCTATGTCGCTCATCTCGCTATGCCTTCGGCTCGTCCACGACCTCGGCGTCGACCACGTCCTCCTCGTCGGAAGAGTCGCCGCCCTCGGCCGACGCGCCGTTGCCTGACGCCGCCTGCTCCTCCTGGGCCCGCTGGTACATCGCCTCAGAGATCGCATGGAACGCCGTCTGCAGCGCCTCGGTCTTGGCGTCGATCGCGGCCGGGTCCTCTCCATCGAGCGACTCGCGAACCTCCTTGATCGCCGCCTCGATACGCTCCTTGGAGTCCCCGTCCACCTGGTCGCCCAGATCTGCGAGCTGACGCTCGGCCTGGTAGGCCGCGTTCTCGCCGTTGTTCCGCGCCTCTGCCAGCTCGCGCGCGCGCCGGTCGTCCTCGGCGTGGGTCTCGGCGTCTGAGACCATGTTCTTGATCTCCTCCTCTGAGAGCCCCGAGCCCGACTTGATCTCGATCTTCTGCTCCTTGCCGGTGCCGAGATCCTTGGCGGACACGTTGAGGATGCCGTTGGCGTCGATGTCGAACGCGACCTCGATCTGCGGGATTCCGCGCGGCGCCGGCGGGATGCCGGTGAGCTGGAACTTGCCGAGCGACTTGTTGTAGTTGGCCATCTCGCGCTCGCCCTGCAGCACGTGGATCTCGACCGACGGCTGGTTGTCCTCGGCGGTCGAGAACACCTCGCCCTTGCGCGTCGGGATCGTCGTGTTGCGCTCGATCAGCTTCGTCATCACGCCGCCCTTGGTCTCGATCCCGAGCGTCAACGGGGTGACGTCGAGCAGCAGCACGTCCTTGACGTCGCCCGCCAGCACGCCCGCCTGAATCGCGGCGCCGACGGCCACCACCTCGTCGGGGTTGACCCCGCGATGAGGCTCCTTGCCGGTCAGCTCCTTGACCTTCTCCTGCACCGCCGGCATGCGCGTCATGCCACCGACGAGCACCACATGCTCGATCTCCTTCACACCCTTGTCCTTGGCGTCGTCGATCGCCTGGCGCACGGGCGCGACGATCTTGCTCAGCAGATCCGCGGTCAGCTCGGACAGCTTCGCCCGCGTCAGCCGCGTGTCGAGGTGCTTCGGCCCAGAGGAGTCGGCCGTGATGAACGGCAGGTTGATCTGCGTCTCCTGCGTCGTCGACAGCTCGATCTTCGCCTTCTCCGCCGCCTCGTACAGACGCTGCAGCGCCATCGGGTCGGCGCTCAGGTCGATGCCTTGGGACTTCTTGAACTCGCTCACCAGCCAGTCGACGATCGCCTTGTCGAAGTTGTCGCCGCCGAGATGGTTGTCGCCGGCGGTCGACTTCACCTCGAACACACCGTCGCCGATCTCGAGCACCGACACGTCGAACGTGCCACCGCCGAGGTCGAACACGAGGATCGTCTGATCGGACTCCTTATCTAGCCCGTACGCGAGCGAGGCCGCCGTCGGCTCGTTGATGATGCGCTTGACGTCGAGCCCGGCGATCTTGCCGGCGTCCTTCGTCGCCTGGCGCTGGTCGTCGTTGAAGTACGCCGGCACCGTGATCACCGCGCCGTCGACCGTCTCGCCGAGATAGGCCTCGGCGTCGGTCTTCAGCTTCTGCAGGATCATCGCGCTGATCTCCGGGGGGGAATGCTGCTCACCCTGGGGAGCTTCGACGCGCGCGTCGCCGTTGGGGCCGGAGACGACCTTGTACGGCACGATCGACTCCTCCTCGCGCACCTCGGCCTCCTTGCGGCCCATGAAGCGCTTGATCGAGAAGATCGTGTTCTGCGGGTTGGTCACCGCCTGGCGCTTGGCGACGGTGCCGACGAGACGCTCGCCGGACGCGGCGAAGGCCACGACGGAAGGGGTTGTGCGACCTCCCTCGGCGTTCTCGATGACGGTGGGCTCGCCACCCTCGAGCACGGCCATGCACGAGTTCGTCGTGCCGAGGTCGATGCCTATGGTCTTGCCCATGTAATGCTCCTTCAAAGACGGGAATAAATCTGAGTGTCAGTGTGGCAGATTTTCTGATAATCGTCAAGGGCGCATCAGGCGAGCGCTCGAGCGAAGATCCCGCGACTGGGGCACATGCGCGCCAGCGCGCATTGCTCGCAAGCGGGCGCACGCGCATGGCAGGTGCGCCGGCCGTGGCGCAGCAGGTTGACGTGCAGCTCGAGCTCCTCCCCCGGCGGTGTCAGCGCGAGCATCTCGTCGTGCAGCTCCTCGAACGGCGCGCCCATCCGCAACAGCCCCAAGCGTGCGCCCACACGAGAGACGTGCGTGTCGACCGGCACGTCGCGCAGACCGTAGGAGAACAGCAACACACAAGCGGCCGTCTTGCGACCGACGCCGGGGAGCGCTGTCAGGTAGTCGCGACTCTCGCTCACCGGTGCCGTGCGCATCCAATCGAGTGAGAGCTCGTGACACCGATCGCGCGGATTGGCCGCGATCGCGCCGAGGATCGCCTGGATGCGGGCGGACTTGACCTTCGAAATCCCGCCCGGGCGGATCGCCTCCTCAACCTCCGCTACAGGCGCGTCGCGCACCGCCTCCCACGTCGGCAGCCGCTCGCGCAGCCGTAGATACGCGACATCGCGGTTACGGTCGTTGGTGCTCTGCGAGAGCACCGTCAGCACCAGCTCGGCGAGCGGGTCGCCGTGCGGCTTCATCAGGGGCGTGCCGTACACCTCGCGCAGCCGATCGCGAACCCTTCGCACACGCGCGCGCGAAGGAGGCTTCCTGGTGCATCGAGGACACCGCGCCACGGTAGTGCACGCGTCCGAGCCAGATATCCTCGCCCGGTGCCTGCGGTGAGCGACCACACCGGCGATCTGGACGGACTCCCGATCTTCTGGCGCTCGCGCGCCGTCGCCTCGGGGAGCCGCCGCCGACGCCGTCGCGCGCAGGCTACACCGCTGTACCTGCACGGCGTGCCGACCAACTCCGACGACTGGCTCCCCTTTCTCCAGCGCACCGGCGGGCTCGCGCCCGACCTCCCCGGCTTCGGCCGCTCCGGCAAGCCCGGCTCGCTGCGGTACACGATCGACGAGTACGCCGACTTCCTCGAGCGCTACCTCGACCACGTCGCGGTCGAGCGTGTGAGCCTCGTCGTGCACGACTGGGGCGTCGTCGGGCTCGCCTTCGCCCAGCGCCACCCCGAGCGCGTCGAGCGCCTGGTGGTGATCAACGCGATCACGTTCCTGCCGGGCTACCGCTGGCACCGCACCGCGCGCCTGTGGCGCACGCCCGTGATCGGCGAGCTCGTGATGGGCTCGACCACCCGCAGGCTCCTGCGGTTCACCTCCAAAGAGTCCAACGCCACACCCGGGCCGATGCCCGGCGCCTGGCTCGACACCGTGCTCGACCACTTCGACCAGGGCACCCAACGGGCCATCTTGCGCCTCTATCGCAGCTCTCCGCCCGAGGTCCTCGCCGCGGCCGGCTCGCAGCTCGGCCGCCTCACGATGCCCGCGCTCGTGGTGTGGGGCGGGCGCGACCCCTATATCCCCGCGCGTTTCGGGCGGGCCTACGCCGAGGCCCTGCCGAGCGCCGAGCTGCTCGAGCTTCCCGACGCCGGCCACTGGCCGTGGCTCGACCGCCCCGACGCGATCGACCAGGTGGCGGACTTCCTCGGCGTGAGCTGAGCGGAGAGCCGCCGATGGCAGCGCAAGGCATTGCTTCCACATCATGCGGTTCCACGCCTCGGGGGGCTGTCGAGCACATGAAGGACGGGCCGCGCCTGCGCGGGCGCCCATGGGCGCCCGCGCTCGCCCTCGCGATCCCGCTGGCGATCGCCTACCTGGTGTGGATGGCGCCCGCCGCGGACCTCGCCGCGGCGATCTATCGCAGTGACCTGTTCGCGCGCGTGGGCTTCACGCTGCGCGACAACGGCTGGTACGCCGTTCACGGCCATTACCTGCTCGGCTACTCGCTGCTCTCCCCTGCGCTGGGGGCGCTGCTTGGGGTACGCGTGCTGCTGTCCTGCTCGGCGCTCGCCGCGAGTGTCCTGTTCGGCCTGATCGCCGAGCGCGCCTTCGGCCTCGCGGCCGGGCGCGCGGCCGCCTGTGTGTTCGCGATCGGCATCTGCGCCGAGCTGCTCTCCGGGCGCGTCCCCTACGACCTCGGCTTCGCGATCGGGCTCGGCGCGGTGCTCGCGCTGATCCGCGGACGGTTCGCGCTCGCGCTCCTGCTCACGGTGCTGACGAGCGTCGCAAGCCCCGTCGCCGGGGCGTTTCTCGCGCTCGCCTTCCTCGCCCGCGCGCTCGCGTGGAAGCCTCGTGTCGAGGGGTTCGCGTTGACCGTCGCCGCGCTCGCGCCGATCCTCGCCCTGAGCATCGCCTTCCCCGAAGGGGGCTACGAGCCATTCGCGCCATCGTCATTTTGGCCCGCGCTCGGAGGTGTCGTGCTGATCGCGCTGTTGCTGCCCCGGGGACCCCTCTCCCCGCACGCGCGGCGCGTCGTGCGTGTCGCCGCGGCACTGTACGCGCTCGCGCTGATCGGCTCGTTCCTGATCTCCACCCCCGTCGGCGGCAACGCCGCCCGCCTTGGGCCGCCGCTCGCCGCGCCGCTCTTGACCGGCGTGCTGTGGGATCGCCGCCGCGGCGTGCTGTGCCTGCTCGCCCCGGTGCTCCTCTACTGGCAGCTCAACACGCCGATCGGCGACCTCTCCCTGATCGCCGGTCAGCCTTCGGCGAACGCCTCCTATTACGCCCCTCTGCTGTCCGAGCTGCGACACCTACGCCATGACGCACCGACGATCGTCGAGGTGCCGCTGACCGCCACCCACGCGGAGGCCGCCTACGTAGCCGGTCACGACCACGTCTCGCTCGCCCGCGGCTGGGACCGCCAGCTCGACACGCGTTCTACGCCGCGCTGACTTCTACCGCCCGACCCTCACCGCGTCCGCCCCTACCGCACCGTGGCTCGGCGAAAACCACGTGCTCTACGTCGCGCTGCCCCACGCCCGCCTCGACTACGCCGGCAAGGCCGAGGGAGCGCTCGTGGCCCGCTCCCTGCCCTATCTGCGCGAAGTCTGGCGCTCACAACGCTGGCGCCTGTTCGAGGTCCGCGGATGATCGGGTGGCCTTCCCGCTCGGCTCTCCCGATGAGCCTGTCGTCGGATGAGCCGGGTCCCATTCGTCTAGGCTGCTAGGGAGATGCCCGCTCGCGTTCGTGCTCTGCAGGCGCGCCTCCTGCCGCACGGTTGGCTGGATGCGCTGCGCCAGGTCCTGCTGTTCGCCATGGCCTACCTCGCCTACCGGCTCGTGCGGGGTCTCGTCGAGGGCGATGCGAACGCCGCCTTCGCGCACGCGCGCGACCTGATCTCGCTCGAGCGCTCGATGCACTTCTTCGTGGAGCCCAGCGTGCAGGCGTGGGCGTCCGGCAGCCACGCGCTGATGGAGGTGTCGAGCTGGCTGTACGTGAACGCGCAGACGACCGTGACGTTCGGCGCGCTGCTCTACCTCTACCTGCGCCACAACCGCTCGTTCTACTTCGTGCGCAACATGCTCATGATCGCGATGTTCATCGCGCTGATCGGCTACATCGTGTTCCCAACCGCGCCGCCGCGGTTCATGCCCGAGTGGGGCTTCATCGACTCCGTCTCGGACTTCACCGGCGTCAAGGTCTCCCACGCGAGCGCGTCCGCCAACGTCCTGTTCAACCCCTACGCAGCCGTACCCTCGATGCACGTCGCCTTCGCGCTGATGATCGGTTGGCCGCTGGCGCGGCTCGTACGCCTCAAGGCGATGCGCGTCCTGTGGGTGCTCTACCCCTTCCTGATGGCGTTCGTGATCGTCGCCACCGCCAACCACTTCATCTTCGACGCGCTGCTCGGGGCGCTCACCGCGGGCGTCTCCGCCTACGGCGCCCGCCGGCTGGCGCGGATGCGTCCCGACATATGGCGCTTCTCCGCGTCGCCCGAGCTGGAGGACGAGCGGATGACCGCGAGAACGTCGCTCTCGGTCGCCGCCTGATGGCCCCCACCCGCCATCAGGCACCGCCGCGCCGGGGTCGGCGTGCAGCCGCCCGCGCCGGACGTCCACGCGCCCGCGCGCCGATCGGCGCGGGCGAGCGCCGCGCGATCGTGCGCAACCGCCTGGTCGAGTCGCGACTGACCCCCAACGCGATCTCGCTCACCGGCTTCGCGCTCAACCTGCTCGCGGCCGTGCTCGTGTGGGAGCGGCTGTTCTTCCTCGGCGGCCTCGCCTTCGTGGTCGGCTCGATCATGGACACGCTCGACGGCCGCTACTCGCGCATGTCGGGCAAGGGCACCCCGTTCGGGGCGTTCCTGGACTCCACCCTCGACCGTATCGAGGAGGGCGTCGTGCTGACCGCCGTGGCGGGCTACTTCGCCCTGCACGGCAACCGCGTGGCGGCGGCGGCCGTGGTCGTCGCGGTGCTGGCTTCGCTGATGGTCTCTTACACCCGCGCGCGCGCCGAGGCGCTCGGCGTGGAATGCAAGGTCGGAATCGCCACGCGTCCCGTACGGGTCGTGATCCTCTCGATCGGACTGCTGTTCGCACGCGGCGCTTCGCTCGGCAGCTTCGAGCTGCTGCAGCCGGCCGTGTACGTGCTTGCGGGGCTCAGCCTCGTCACCGTCGCCCAGCGCATTCGGCACGTGCGCCGCGAGCTTTTGGTGTGACCTTCGCGACCCAGCGGAGTAGTCTCCTGCCGTGACCAACAACAACAAGAACGGCCGCGCCCGCAGCAATGGCGCCGCCTCACAAAACGGCGTGGTGCGCTCCCAATCCGAGAAGGTGCGGGTCGCGATCGTAGGCGTTGGCAACTGCGCCTCGGCGTTCGTTCAGGGTGTGCACCACTACCGCGACGCCGACCCCTCCCAGGACGTGCCGGGCCTGATGCACGTCGACCTCGGCGGCTACCACGTGCGCGACATCGAGTTCACGGCCGCTTTCGACATCGACTCCACCAAGGTCGGCAAGGATCTCGGCCAGGCGATCTGGGCGGGACAGAACAACACGATGAAGTTCGCCAAGGGGGCGGGCGGGGTTCCCAAAAAACTCGGGGTGCCGGTGTACCGCGGGATGACCCATGACGGCCTCGGCAAGTACCTGAAGCAGAAGATCAAGAAGGCGCCGGCGAGACCGCCGACATCGTGAACATCCTCAAGGAGACTCATACCGACGTGGTCGTCTCCTATCTGCCCGTCGGCTCGGAGGACGCAACCAAGTGGTACGTCGAGCAGGTGCTGGAGGCCGGTTGCGGCTTCGTCAACTGCATTCCCGTGTTCATCGCCCGCGAGGACTACTGGGACAAGCGCTTCAAAAAGGCCGGCCTGCCGATCGTCGGCGACGACATCAAGTCGCAGGTGGGCGCCACGATCGTGCACCGCACGCTCGCGCGCCTGTTCGCCGACCGCGGCGTGAAGATGTTGCGCACCTCACAGCTGAACGTGGGCGGCAACATGGACTTCTACAACATGCTCGAGCGCGAGCGGCTCGAGTCGAAGAAGATCTCGAAGACCAACGCGGTGACCTCGATCATGGACCACGAGCTGCCGGCCGAGGACGTCTACATCGGCCCGTCGGACTATGTGCCGTGGCTGACCGACCGCAAGTGGGCACACATCCGCGTCGAGGGCCAGGCGTTTGGCGACGTGCCGCTGAACCTCGAGCTGAAGCTCGAGGTCTGGGACTCGCCCAACTCGGCCGGCATTGTGATCGACGCCGTGCGCTGCTGCAAGCTCGCGCTCAACCACGGCGTCGGCGGGCAGCTGGACGGGCCCTCCTCCTACCTGATGAAGTCGCCCCACAACCAGCGCCCCGACGACCAGGCGCGCGCGGACACGGAGAAGTTCATCGCCAAGTACGCCGGACGTCCCGGCACGCGCGCAGGTGGCGGCACACGCCGGGCGGCGGCCACGCGGAGACCGGCTCGAGCGAGTTCCGCCAAACGCGCCAAAGCGCGTGCCGTGAAGACGCCCGAGATCAAATAGTCCCTGCGGAGGGCGGATAATCGAGGGACGATGAGCGCGCCGTTCTCGATAGCCCATGTGACCCCGTATCCGTGGGAGGACGAGGAGAACGAGGTCAACGCCCACATCGGGAGGGTCGCGCGCCAGCTCTCCCGGCACGGCCATCGTGTGCTGATCGTCGCCCCTTCGCGCTCACAGGAGCGGGTCCGCGCGAGCCGCAAAGAGCTGCGTGCCGCCCGGGCGCATCCGGCTGAGCTGCTGCAGGCAACCGATCGCGGCGATCCGCGCGTGATCGCCGTCGGCGAGGTGCTCGACCTGCAGACCTCCGCACGCCCTTCAGCCGGTGGTCGGCGGCGGCCGGGGCGCTGCCGATCGACGTCGCGCGCACCGTCGAGGAACTGCTCACGACCGTCGAGCTGGATTTCGTGCACGTGCACGAGCCATTCGCGCCGAGCACCTCCAACGCGGCGTTGCGCCACTCGCGAGCCCTGAACGTCGGCTCCTTCCACTCCTCGACCGAGCGGCTGCTCTCGACGCTCGTGGCACGTCGCTTCGTCGAGAGCTTCTTCGGACGCTTGGACGCCCGCACCGCAAGCCTTCCCGCAACCGGCGAGCTGATGGCGCGCCACTTTCCGGGCGACTATCGGTTGATACCCGACGACGAGGCCGCGACCGGCGAGCTCGAAGCGATCTACCGCGCGCTCGCCGCGCGGCGCCATTCCCCGCAGGGAGATCCCGCAATGCAGAGACGCCTGGCGCAGCGCCCGCTGATCGACGTGGACCTGCACATGCACACCGACCATTCCGGCGATTGCGCGACGCCGGTCGAGGTGCTGCTCGCGACCGCGCGCGAACAGGGCTTGGGCGCGATCGCGGTGACCGACCACAACGAGATCTCGGGCGCGCTGCAGGCCCGCGCGCAGGCGGCCGAACTCGGTCCCCGGCCGCCCGTCAAGGTGATCGTCGCCGAGGAGGTCAAGACCGCCAGCCAGGGCGAGGTGATCGGGCTGTTCATCGAGGAGAAGATCCCCCGCGGCCTCACACTGGAGGAGACCGTGGCCGAGATCAAGCGCCAGGGGGGCCTGGTGTACGTGCCGCATCCGTTCGACCGCATGCACTCCGTGCCCGATTACGAGCACCTGCTGAAGATCCTCGACGACGTCGACGCGATCGAGGTCTTCAACCCGCGGGTGGCGATCGGGGCGTTCAACGAGGAGGCCGTACGCTTCGCGGCCAAGTATCGAATCGTCGCGGGCGCAGGCTCCGATTCCCACGTGGCGCAGGGTCTCGGCTCGGTGCGGATCCGCATGCGCGACTTCGACGGGCCGGCCGAGTTCCTGCAGTCACTGCGCGACGCGGACATCACCACCCGCCCCTCCTCGCTGCTTTACGTGCAGGCGTTGAAGTTCCTGCAGACACGCGCCACACCCCTAGCAGCGCAGCGCGCGAGCAAGGCACGGCGCATCAAACGGGTCAAGCGAGGGTCGCGGAGCCCACGCGGCGACGGGCCGCGATAGGGGCGTCGGGGTCGAACGAAAGCGCAAGTACTGATGCACCGTCAAGGACAACCAGACGCGTCGTCAAATCCATCGGAGTCGATGCCTGTTACCGATGACGAGATCCGCGAGAAGTACCTGGAGCGCGCGATTCGCGAGCTGAACACGCTCACGCGCGAGCTGCAGGCATGCCCGCACTGCCCGCGCGGCAACCTGATGCCGGTGCTCGGCTCGGGACATCCGCAGGCCGACATCATGCTGCTCAAGCACTCGCCGCAGCCGTCGGAGATCGAGGAGGGCGTGGCCTTCTACGGCCGTGCCGGCAGCGCCTTGATGAAGTCGCTCAAGCGGCTGTCGATCGATCCGCTCGCGGTCTACGGCACCCTCTGCGTGAAGTGCCCGCTGAGCGACTCTTCGCTCGCGGACTTCGCGTGCATCGCTCGGGTGGCCGAGGAGATCGCGATCGTGCAGCCGAACATCATCGTCGTGATGGGCGCCGAGGCGCTGGGCGCCATGGCCGAGATGGAGATCCCGCTGGCGCATCCGCTTCAGCCTCGCCTCGGCGAGATCCAGCAACTGACGCCCACGATCGATGCGCTGTACGTGCCCGACATCGACGAGTCACTGGACGAACAGGACGCGAAGCGCGCTTTCTGGGCGGCGTTCCGCACGCTGGGCGACTGGTACGCCTCGCAGCCGCCCTATTGATCTCTCAGACCGTGAGGACGAGCTTGCCGAACTTGCCGCCCTCGGCAAAGCGCTCGTAAGCAGCGGCTGCCTGCTCGAGCGGGAAGGTCTCGGCCACGGGCACGCGCAAGACGCCAGCGGCGAACAGGGGGAGCACCTGGCGCTCCAGGAGATGTGCGGTGATCGCTTTCTCCTCGAGTGGCCGGGAGCGCAATGTGGACCCGAGGATGCGGGCGCGCTTGCCCATCAGCGCGAGCAGGTTCAGCTCCGCCTTGACACCGGCCGAGACGCCGATCACGACGACGCGCCCCCCCGACGCCAGCGCCTGCAGGTTCTCAGGCAGGTTGGGTGCGCCCACGAGCTCCAAGATCACGTCGAACGGGCCTTGCTCGGCAAAGCCCTCTGGTGGAATCACGCGAGCGCCAAGCGCGGCCACCTGCTGGCGCAGCTCCTCACGGCGCACCGTCGCGGTCGCCTGCGCGCCGGCGGCCAACGCGAGCTGGAGCGCGGCAGTGCCCACCCCACCGGCGCCGCCGTGCACGAGCAGGCGCTCGCCGGGTTGCAGCGCCGCTTGCGTGAACAGCGCGTCGTGAGCAGTCGTGAACACCTCCGGCAGACCGCCGGCCGCGGGCCAGTCGAGCTCGTCCGGGACCTCCATCAGCTGGCGCTCATGCACGACGGCGAGCTCGGCCTGGGCGCCTCCGCCGACGATCGCCATCACACGCTCGCCGAGCGCGAAACGCTCTGCTCCCGGGGGGTGGGGACCAAGAGCAACCACCTCGCCGGCCAGCTCCATCCCGGGGATGTCCTGCGGCGAGCCGGGCGGCGCCGGGTACAGCCCGCGGCGCTGCATCATGTCCGCCCCGTTCAGCCCGGCCGCGCGCACCCGCACGAGCACCTCGCCGTCGCCGGGGACGGGGTCGGGGTGCTCCTCGATCACTATCTCCTGGTCACGAATCGTCGCGGCGCGCATTTCAGCGCGTAGGGTACAGTCGAATGATGCTCTGTCGCCTGACGATCATCCTCACAGTGCTTGCCATCGTCCTGGTCCCGACCGATGCGCTGGCAGCGTCGCAACAGGACATCTCCTCCACGCACACCGCCCTCGCGGCCGCGAGCACGAACCTGCGTGCCCTCGTGGACACGTGGCCCAGCGAGGAAGCGAGCTTCCACAAGCTCGACCTGAAGTTCGCCGGCGAATGCCCCCATGTGGCGGGCGGCTCGCCCCAGAACGCCTCGGAGCAGAAGCTGAGCTATGAGGTAGCCGGCGCGCTGTGGGCGACCGGCTACCACGCGGACGCAGGTATCGTCCATGCCTTCATCAAAGCGGTGAGCCCGCTGAGATGGAGCAACCCCGCGCTCGCGCGCCGCGCACACGAGTTCATCAGGGGGCTGCGCGAAATGATCGCCCTCTCGGTACCGGACCTCTGCGCGGACGTGCGCTCGTGGATCGCGAGCGGTTATCGAACGGTCTCGGCCGACACGTTGCGCTTCGACGACCACGTCGAAGCGATCAACGTCGAAATTCCTTTGCCGCGCCTGGTTGCCAAGTATGTGCAGCCCGCTGACAAGGGTCTTTTCATGCGGACGGAACATCTCCTGACGAGATTTGACGAACTCGAATTCTCGACAGGCCAGCAGGCCTGGATAAACCTGCTTGAAACACTCGGGTTGAACGAGTAGCGGTCGAGGCGACCACCGATCGAAGATCGGCTAGCGGCGTCAGGCGCCATCCACGGGCCAACCACTTCAACTCACCTTTCATCTGGCGCGGGGCGTTCAGCGCTCGAACAGCGCCACGCACTCGATGTGGTGCGTCTGCGGGAACATGTCCACGGGGCGCACCCGGCGCAACGCCCAGCCCGCCTCGACCAACTCGGCGGCGTTGGGCGCGAGCGTGGTGGGATTGCAGGACACGTAGACGATCCGTTTGGGCGCCGCCTCGACGATCCGATGCACGACTTTCTTCGAGAGCCCCGCACGGGGAGGATCCACGACGAGGACGTCGGGGCGGCCGGCGCGCTGCAGCAGCTCGGGCAGCGCTAGGCGGGTGTCGCCGGCGAAGAACTTGGCCTTCGTGACCTCGTTGCGGCGCGCTCCCGCGATCGCGTCGGCGACGGCCTCTTCCACCAGCTCGATCCCCCACAGCTCGCCCGCGTGCGGCGCCAACGTGAGCGCGATCGTGCCGATCCCGCAGTACAGGTCGTACACGCGCTCCCACCCCTCGAGCGCGGCGTATTCGGTCACGATCCCGTACAGCGTCTCGGCCATCTCGGTGTTGGTCTGGAAGAACGCCTCGGGAGAGATGCGCAGGTCGAGCTCGCCGAGGCGCTCCGGCAGCTCGGCCTCACCCCACACGAGCTCCGTGTCTCCTCCCGCGGTGGTCTCGGCGAGGCTGCGCGAGCGCGTCCACAGCACGCCGCTGAGGTTCTCGCCGAGCGCCTCGCTCAACGCGCCGGCGAGGGCACCGGCCTCGAGCTCGCCGTCGGTCGTGACGATGCGCACCTGCAGCTGTCCGGTGTGCCGCCCTTCGCGCACGACCAGGTTGCGCAGGCGTACGCGCCCGTCTGGCGCGGGTGGCGGCGGCTTGGCGCGCTCGCCCTCGACGGCGGGAGGCAGGCGTCCGCGCCTGCGGCCGCGATCCCAAGCCGAGAGCCCCTCGGCTCGGCACCACTCGAGTACGAGCCGGCGTGCATGGTTGCCGATCTCCGAGGCGAGCAGGCAGTCACCCATGGCCGTCACCCGATTGGCGCCGGCAGACACGTGAAAGCCGCAAACGAGACCGCCGTCTTCGGTTTCACCGAAGGAGTACTCGAGCTTGTTGCGATACCGCCACGGTTGCACCGCGGGCACGATCGCCTCGAGCTCGAACCCGTCGAGCTTGCCGATCCGCCGCAGCGCCTCCTCGACCTGTGTGTGCTTGACCTCGAGTTGGCGCTCGTACGGCAGCACCTGCCAGGGCACGCCCGGGTGGTCGGCCACGGGCGCGATGCGCTCGGGGCTCGGGTCGAGGATCTCGACGGTGCGCGCGTGTGCGTAGCTGCGCTTGCGCTTGTACACGACCGCCCGCACACGGTCGCCCGGAACCGCGCCGGCGACGAACACGACGTAGCCGCCATCGCCCAGCCGCGCGACGCCCTCGCCCCCGAACGCGAGTGACTCGACCTGCAGCTCGAGCTCGTCCCCGCGCTGCGGGCGTTTCAGCTCACCGTCCGTGGCCGTGGCTCCCTGCGGCTCGAGCGTCATGCCGGCGCCGATGCGCCGCTCGCGCCAGGAGTCACGAGCAGCTCGAGCAGGGCCTTTTGCGCATGCCGGCGGTTCTCGGCCTGGTCCCAGATGCGCTGGCGCTCGCCGTACAGCACCGCGGCGGAGATCTCCTCGCCGGGATGCGCGGGCAGGTCGTGCATCGCGAACGCGCCCGGCGCCGCCGCGTCGAGCAGCGCGTCGTCGACGCGATAGTCGCCCAGCGCTCGGCGGCGCTCGGCGGCGGTGTCCTCGTCGCCCATGCTCACCCACACGTCCGTATACACGGCCCGCGCGCCCGCAACCGCCTCGCGCGGGTCGGTGTGCAGGCTCAGCGTTCCCGTCGCGCCGGGGAGGAGGGGAAGGTCCGGCTCGAGCGTGTATCCGTCCGGAGAGGCGACCGCCACGTCCACTCCCGCGAGCGTCCCCAGCAGCGCGAGCGAGCGCGCGACGTTGTTGCCGTCGCCGACATAAGCCACCCGCACACCCTCGAGCGTGGGGTGCGCCTCGCGCAACGTCACCAGGTCGGCCAGCGCCTGGCAGGGGTGGTGAAGCGCCGTGAGCATGTTGATGACGGGGACTGTGCTGTGAGCAGCGAGCTCCTCGAGCGCCGCATCCGGGCCGGTCCGTACGCCGATCGCGGCAACGTGCCGCGAAAGCACGTAGGCGGTGTCGCGCAGCGCCTCGCCGCGGGAGAGCTGCAGCTCGTCCGCGCGCAGCACCACCGGGTGGCCGCCCAGCTCGTGGATGCCGACCTCGAACGACAGTCGCGTGCGCGTCGAGGGCTTCTCGAAGATCAGCGCGACGCTCTTGCCGCTCAACGCCTCCGAGGCGAGCGGGGCAGCCTTCAGCTCGAGCGCGCGGTCGAGCAGCGCGCGCAGCCCCGCCGCCGTCAGCTCTGCCCCGGTGAGAAAATGGCGCGTCATGGACGGGCCAGTTTACGTCCCGACGCGAGACATGGGCCCACCTCACGATCAGTGGCGGTTGAGGTGGTCGGGGCCGTGGGTTAGGCTGGCCTCCTGGGCTCGCTCACCTGTTGGCCCCCAAGACTCGCCTAGAAAGGACCGTTCGATGAGAAGAGGCCTCCCCGTCCTGATTGCCTGCTCCGCGTTGGTGTTTACCGCCGGCTGCGGATCGTCGAGCAGCTCGAGCTCGTCGTCCAGCTCCGGCGCGGGCAGCACAGCGAAAACCACAAGCACGAGCGGAGGCCTGAAAAAGATACGACGCCCAAGTATGCGAGCCCTGAACCCTCCGCGCCGGTGCAGAGCGGCACCGTGCAGATCGCCTATCGGAACATCGCGATCGACCCGGACACAGTCAAGGTCAAGGTCGGCAGCACGATCAAGTGGACGAACTACGACTCGGTCGAACACAACGTCAACAGCGAGGGCGGTCCGCAGAAGTTCGTCTCCAAGGACTTCGGCGAAGGCGGCACGTACGAAATCAAGGCGAACAAGCCGGGGGTCATCCACTACGAGTGCACGATCCACCCAGCGTCGATGAACGGGACGATCGAAGTCGTCAAGTAGCGCAGGGTCTCGTCACGGGGCCTGCTTAGCTGAAGTCGAAGTTGGGCAGACCCTCGGTGGGGGTCGATGGGGTGGCGTAGAGGCGACGGGGGATACGGCCCGCGCCGCGCGCTAGCCGGCCCGCCTCGACGGCTGCTCGCATCGCTCGGGCCATTTGTACGGGGTGCTCGGCTCGGGAAATGGCCGATGCGGCCATCACTGCGTCGCAGCCCAGCTCCATCGCGAGCGCCGCGTCCGATGCGGTGCCTACGCCTGCGTCGAGCACGACGGGCACGTCGATTGCTTCGCGGATCAGGGCGATGTTGTAGGGGTTGCGGATGCCCATGCCGCTGCCGATCGGCGATCCCAGGGGCATCACCGCGGCGCAGCCGATGTCGACTAGCCGGCGGGCCAGGACGGGATCGTCGGTCGTGTAGGGGAGGACGACGAAACCCTCGTCGACGAGTTGCTCAGCGGCGCGCAGCAGCTCGGGGGCGTCGGGCAGGAGCGTGTCCTCGTCGCCGATCACCTCGAGCTTGATCCAGTCGGTTTCGAATGCCTCGCGCGCCAGGTGGGCCGTGAGGATTGCGTCGCGGGCGGTGAAGCAGCCGGCGGTGTTCGGCAGGAGCTCGACGCCGGCGTCTTTGAGCACGTCGATCAGCGAGCCGGGGATTCGGCGCCGGCGCCGCCGATGCGGCGCAGCGCGACCGTCACCAGCTCTGAGCCGCTGGCGGCGATCGCCCCGGCGAGCAGCTCGAGCGAGGGGAAGCCGCCGGTGCCGAGGAGCAGCCGCGAGCGCAGCGTGCGGCCGGCGATCGTCAATGTGTCCCCATCTGGCACCGCGGCGCCGGTGTCTGCGGTGGCGCCGTTGGGCTCTGCCGGCGTGCGCGCACCGGTCGATTGGCTCGGGAGGGACATATCTTCGGAGCGGGGCATGCCTTCGATCATCCTCCCTGCATCGCGGTCAGCACCTCGACGCGGGCATCTTGCGGGAGCGGGAACGTCTCCCAGTCGACTCGCGGCACGACCTCACCGTTTACGGCGATCGCCACGCCGCGCGCCGCCACGGTCAGACCGAGCTCGCTCAGCACGTCCGCCGGCGTCTGGCCCGGCTGGGTCGCGGCGCGCTCGCCGTTGACAACGATCACGTCGGCATGGCCATCACGGCCATCGGTGACGCGGGCTCGAGCCGGGCCGTGAAGCGATCGGGCGCGCAGGCGGCGGCCAGCGGCTGCGGCGGATCGCCGGCCAGCGCCGCCACGACCAGCTCGGCTGTGAGCGGCGCGAGCAGGATGCCGTTGCGGTGGTGGCCGGTCGCCCAGACCAAGCCCGGAAGCGCGCCGGCCCCGATCGCCGGCGCGTTGTCGGGCGTGCCGGGGCGCAGCCCGACCGACAGCTCCTCGATCTGCAGCTCGCTCAAGCCGGGTACGAGCTCGTGCGCGTGGCGCAGCAGCTCGTACACACCGCCCGCGGTGGGTTGCAGCTCGAACCCGCGCTCCTCGACGGTCGCGCCGAGCACGTAGCGCCCGTCGCCGCGAGGAACTATGTAGCCACCCGCGAAGCGCACGACCCGCTCCAGCAGCCCGGGGCCGGCCGGATCGCGCAGGCGCAGGATCTGGCCCTTGACCGGGCGCACGGACACCCGTGCGGCGGGCGGCAGGCCCTCGACCTGTTTCGTCCAGGCGCCGGCGGCCATCACCACCTGGCCGGCGGAGACACGCTCGCCGCCGCCCAGCGCCACTCCCGTGATCCGCGTGCCGGTCGCGTCCAGCTCGACCGAGCTCACCGCTGTGTGCTTGCGAATTTGGACCCCTTCGCGCGCGCACGCGCAATGCAGCGCCTCGAGCACGAGACGGGGATCGACCGAGTGGTCGTTCGGCGCTTCGAGCGCCAGGCGCAAGGTCGGCGCAAGCGCGGGCTCACGGTCGCGGGCCGCGCTGGGAAGCAGGCGCTCAGCTTGCAGGCCCAGCGACCGGCGGAAGACGAGCTGGCGCTCCAGCTCGCGCGCCTCGTCCTCGTCGCGCGCGAGCACGAGCGTGCCGCAGCGTCGCAGACCCACCTCCTCGCCGCTTGCCCTCTGCAGCTCTGCGGCGAACCCCGGCCACATCTCAGCCGAGCGCAGCCCCAGCTCGAGCAGCCGCCGGCCGGCCTCGCCGAACTCGGCCTCGGCGACCGGTGCGAGCATCCCCGCCGCCACGTAGGACGTTCCCTGCCCGGTGGTGTCGCGCTCGAGCACCGTCACCGCCATCCCACGCGCGCGCGCGCGCCACGCTGTCGCGAGGCCGATGATGCCGCCACCGACGATCGCCACATCGGTCGATTCAGCGCTTCCAGGCATGAGCTTGATGCTAGTGCCCCGATTCCCGGCCCCGTCGGTCTCACGGGCGGAGAGCGCAGCCAGGCGAGCCTTTCGGAGAGGAGCGCGACCGGCGCGAAACGCCCTGTCAGACTCCGAGTGGATGACGATGGCAGTCACGGACCTCGGAGTGGACCGCCGCGCACGGCTCGCCGCCGCCCGGCTCTACCTCGTGTGCGGGGCCGGAGCCTCTCCCGTGGGGCTCGAGCTGCCAGATCTCATCCGCGCCGCGATCGGCGGCGGTGTCGACGTGGTGCAGCTGCGCGAGAAGCACCTGCCCGACGACGAGCTCGTCGCAGTCGCAAATGCCGCGCGGGCGCTGTGCGAGCGTTTGGGCGCTTTGCTGATCGTCAACGACAGACCCGTCGTCGCGCGCGAGGCGGGCGCCGACGGCGTGCACGTGGGACAGGACGACATGGCGGTAGCGGAGGTCCGCGAGCTGGTCGGCCCGGACATGCTGATCGGCCTCTCCACGCACGCCCCGGCCGAGATCGATACGGTCGCTGAGACCGGAAAGGACGGAGAGCCGGCGGTCGACTACATCGGCGTCGGGCCGGTCCACGCCACTCCAACCAAGCCCGGCCGCCCGGCGGTCGGGCTCGAGCTCGTGCGCTACGCCGCCGGCCATGCGCGCGTGCCGTTCTTCGCGATCGGCGGCCTCGACGCGGGCAACGTGCAGGAGGCGATCTCCGCCGGCGCCTCACGCGTGTGCGTGCTGCGCGCGATCGCCGATGCTGAGGACCCCGAGCGCGCGGCCCGCGAGCTGCGCGAGCGTCTCGAGTGACGGTGGCCCCACTCGAGCCCCTGGGCGAGGACGAGCGACCGCCTGCGCTGCGCGTCGCTATCGCCGTGGCTGCCGCGCTGGCGTTGGGGGTGATCGTCGGCGCGCTGACCGTCCATGGCCTCAACCGCCACGGTGGCTCGCTGCCCGGTGGGGTGTTCCTGGGCTGCGTGCTCGCGCTGGTCGCCCAGGGCATGTATCGGCGCCGCTACTGGGCGGTGCTCGGCTTCGAGGCGCTGCTCGCCTTCCAGATAATCGTGACCTCGCTCGCGCTCGTGGTTGCGTCCACGCTGCCGGCCGCAGGCCTGTGCCTGCTGTCGATCCTGCTGGGGGGCTGGCTGTTCTGGAAGCTGGTTCGAGTCATGGGGCGTATCCAGGCGGGCGAACGCCGGGTCGCGCGGTGACCTTTCGATAGGCTCAGCCACGCATGACCGAGACCTCTTACGACTGCATCGTGATCGGCTCCGGACCGGGTGGCTACGTCGCCGCGATCCGCGCTGCGCAGCTCGGGAAAAAGACGGCGGTGATCGAGAAGGACAAGGTCGGGGGGCGCTGCTTGAACTACGCGTGCATACCCGCCAAGGCGGTGCTGCGCTCGGCCGACCTGCTCACGGAGATCCGTGAGGCCGAGGAGTACGGGCTGAAGGTCGCCTCTGTGGAGGTTGACTACGCGGCGATTCAGGCCCGCCGCGAGAAGGTCGTCTCGACGCTCACATCTGGAGTCGGCGGGCTGTTCAAGAAAAACGCGATCGACCTGATCGAAGGTGACGCAATGCTCACACCCGATGGCGACGTGAGCGTAGGCGGCGAGACGATCGGGGCGCAGACCGTGATCCTCGCGACCGGCTCGATCCCGCGCACGATCCCGGGTGTCGAGTTCGGCGGGCGCGTGATCGGCACGGAGGAGGCATGGGCGCTGGCGGAGCTGCCGGCCCGCCTGGCGGTCGTCGGCGCGGGCGCGTCCGGCGCGGAGATCGCCTCGGGGTTCGCGCGCCTAGGCAGCGAGGTGCTGCTGCTCGAGGCGCTCGACCGCGTGCTGCCGAGCGAGGACGCGGATATCTCACGGCTGGTCGAGCGCGGGTTCAAGCGGCAGGGGATTCAGGTGCACGCGAGCGCCCGCGTCGCCGACGTGAAGGCGGGCGAGTCGAGCGTGAGCTTCTCCTACGGCGGTGAGACGACCGAGGTCGACTACCTGGTGATCGCTGCCGGACGCGGCGCCGACGCGGGGGGGCTCGGCCTCGACGCGGCGGGCGTCGAGCTGGATACCCCATACGGGGCACATCCAGAGGGCGCACGGCAGGCGACCAGCGGCCTCGTCAAGGTCGATGGTGCGCTGCGCACCACGCGCGCGGGGATCTACGCGATCGGCGATCTCGTCGCCGGGCCCGCGCTCGCACACAAGGCGTCTGACGAGGGCGTGATCGCTGCGGAGGACTCGGCTGGGCGCCCGACTCATCCGCTCGCGCACGTCGACATCCCCCGCGCGACCTTCTGCACGCCAAACGTCGGCTCGTTCGGCCTGACCGAGGCGCAGGCGCGCGAGCAGGGGTATGACGTCGTCGTCGGCAAGGTTCCCTACGGCGCGGTCGGCGGCGGGATCGTCTACGGCGACCGCACGGGGATGGTGAAGCTCGTCGGCGAGTCCAAGTACGGCGAGCTGCTCGGCGGGCACATCGTCGGCTCGCGCGCGACCGAGCTGATCCAGGAGCTCGTGAACGTGCGCGCGCTCGAGGGCGGCTTCGCCGAGGTGGCACGCACCGTTCACGGCCACCCCACGCTGTCGGAGGCCGTGATGGAGGCGGGCCGAGCCGCGGACGGCTGGCTGATCCACGGCTGAAGGCGGTCGTCTCGCGGCGCCAGACGCCACCCACGGACCGACCCCCTCACTAACCTCGAAGAGATGTCGATTTCAACGGCCGCGTTCTACTTCGACCTGGCCAGTCCGCTGGCGTATCTCGCCGCCGAGCAGGTGCTGCATACGCTGCCGGCCCCAGCAGAGTGGCAGCCGGTGCTCGCCCGCGAGCTGCCCGGCGGGGAGACGTTCGAGGGATTTCGCTGTCGCGAGGACGAGGAAGTCTTCCGTGTCGAGGTCGAGCGGCGCGCGCGCGAGCTGGGGTTGCAGCCGCTGCGCTGGCCAGAGTCGTTCCCGTTCGACAGCGCGCTGGCGATGAGGGTGGCGACGTACGCCAAGTCGATCGGCCGTGCGGTGCCCTTCGCGCAGGCCGCTTTCCGTCAGTCGTTCGCCGGGGGGCGGGGGCTGGACGAGGCCGACAACGTGCTGATCGCGGCAGCGGCCTGCGAGATGCACCCCAAGGCCGTGCTCACCGGGGCGGGGCTGCGCTCGATCGATCTCCAGCTGTCCGAGGCGACCGCGAGCGCCGCACGCGCGGGCGTGAAGGACGTCCCCGCGGTGCTCGTCAGAGGGGCTCAGACCGACGTCGAGTCGCAGCGCGTGTTCCACGGCGAGCGCTCGATCGAGGAGGCGGCCGCGCACATGCGCGCGAGCACGATCGTCGGCACGACGCGATGAAGGCGAATCGCGCCTACCGGCTGATCCTCACGCGCGGCGGACGCGCACCCGCACTGCTGGCGGATGTCGGCCGGATCGACCACATCGAGGTGGTGGAGGTCGACAGCGGCGAGGTGGTCCTGTTCTGGGACCGGCCGCCGCAAGCGGCGTCGAAGCTGGCGCGCGCGCTGCGCGCCGACCTGTCGCAGCTGGAGGCGGAGGAGTTCCTCGCGCGCTGGGCTACCGTGGAGCACTGATGGGAAACCTTCCCGAGCCAGAGGTCGCGCGCGAGTGGTTGCAGACGATGACGCTGATCCGCCGCTTCGAGGAGCGGGCGGGAGAGATGTACGCGCGGGCGAAGATCGGCGGCTTCCTGCACCTGTCGATCGGGGAGGAGGCGACGATCGTGGGGACCACGCGGGCATTGCGGGAGACTGACTACCTGGTTTCGACCTACCGCTCGCACGGCTACGCGCTGGCGCGCGGCACCCCGCCGGAGCGGGTGATGGCCGAGCTGTTCGGGCGCGTGGACGGCTGCTGCGGCGGGCACGGCGGCTCGATGCACATGTTCGATATCGAGCGGCGGTTCATGGGGGGGTACGGGATCGTGGGTGGCAACCTGCCGATCGCGACGGGAATCGCGCTGGCGAGCGACTACGCGCAGACCGACGAGGTGACTTTGTGCACGTTCGGCGACGGCGCGTCGAATCAGGGTACGTTCGGCGAAACGCTGAACCTCGCGGCGCTGTGGCGGCTGCCGGTGGTGTTCGTCGTGATCAACAACCAGTTCGGCATGGGCACGTCGCTGGAGCGCCACTCGGCGGTGACCGACCTGCAGCGCAAGGGCGAATCGCTCGGCGTGCCGGGGACGCGCTGCGACGGGATGGACGTCGCCGACACACACGCGGTCGTCGCTGAGGCGATGGAGCGCGTCAGGGAAGACCGCCGACCGCTGCTGGTGGAGGCGGTGACATACCGTTTTCGCGGCCATTCGATGGCCGACCCGGAGGAGTACCGCAGCAAGGATGAGGTCGCGCGCTGGCGCGAGCGCGACCCGATCCCCGTGTTCGGCGCGATGCTCGAAGGCGAGGGCATCGTCGAGGCGCAAGATCGCGAGCAGATCGATCGGGAGGCGGTCGACCAGGTCGACACGGCGGTGGCGTTCGCCGAGGCCTCGCCGTTTCCGGCGGCGGAGTCGCTGTACGAGGACGTGTACGTGCTCGACGACGCAGCGCGGTGCTGCGGAGGACACCCTGGATCGACTCGATGGTCGACACTCCGGCGAACTTTCGAGGAGAACGGCGCATCAGGAGGACCGCTGATGGCAGAGCTGCGTTATCGCGAAGCGCTGAACGCGGCGCTGCGGGAGGAGCTGCAGCGCGACGAGCGCGTGCTGTTGATGGGCGAGGACATCGGCGTGTTCGGCGGCGCGTTCAAGGTCACGGACGGTTTGCTCGAGGAGTTCGGCGAGCGGCGCGTGCGCGACACGCCGATCTCGGAGAACACGATCGTCGGGATCGGCGTCGGCGCGGCAATGAGCGGTCTGCGGCCGGTGGTCGAGCTGATGACCGTCAACTTCGCGCTGCTGGCGTTCGACCAGATCGTCAACAGCGCGGCCCACGTGCGCTACATGTTCGGCGGCCAGGTGACGGTGCCGCTCGTGATCCGCATGCCCCAGGGCGCGGGCCACCAGCTGGGCCCGACGCACTCGCACTGCTTGGAGGCGATGTTCCTGCATGTGCCCGGCCTGCTCGTCGCGGTGCCGGCGACGCCCGCCGACGCGAAGGGGTTGCTGAAGACGGCGATCAGGGACGAGAACCCGGTGATCTTCATCGAGCACGAGTCGCTGTACGGGATGCGCGGTGAGGTGCCGGACGGCAAGGAGGCGACGGTCGACTTCGGCCGCGCGCGCATCGCCCGTGAGGGCGCGGACGTGACGATCGTCGGCGTCTCGAGGATGGCGCTGACGGCCGAGCGCGCCGCGGAGACGCTCGCGAAGGAGCACAACGTGGAGGCCGAGGTGATCGACCCGCGCACGCTGCGCCCCTTGGACCTCGACACGATCCTCGCGTCGGTGAAGAAGACCAACCGCTGTGTGATCGTCGAGGAGGGCTGGCCTCACGGCGGGGTGGGCGCGAACTTCGCGGCGCTGATCGCAGAGCACGCGTTCGACGATCTCGACGCACCGGTCGCGCGCGTGAGCGGCGCGGACGTGCCGATGCCGTATTCGAAGCCGTTGGAGGACA
This sequence comes from uncultured Solirubrobacterales bacterium, assembly GCA_963784875.1. GTDB lineage: Bacteria > Actinomycetota > Thermoleophilia > Solirubrobacterales > Solirubrobacteraceae > Palsa-744. The sequence continues at coordinate 55,082 of CAWATE010000006.1, read as the reverse complement.
TCGCCTTCCCGCATGAGCCGCAGATCGTCGCGGCGGCGCTTGCGACGCTCGGACAGCGACCCGCGACGATTCCCGGAGCGCGTTAGATGGCCGGCGAGATCGTGATGCCAAGGCTGTCGGACACGATGGAGGAGGGAACGATCCTGCGCTGGCTGAAGCGCGACGGCGAGCAGGTGAAGCGGGGTGAGGAGCTCGTCGAGATCGAGACCGACAAGGCGAACATGACCTACGAGTCAGACCAGGAAGGCGTGCTCGAGACGATCGCCGCCGAGGGCGACACGCTGGCGGTGGGGGAGCCGATCGCGCGGGTGGGTGCGAACACCGACGGAGCGGAGGGCAATGCGGCCTCTGCATCTCCCCCGGTGGCTGAGCAGGAGGAAAAGCCGGCCTCGGGGCCGGCCGGCGTGCGCGCGGTGGGCGGTGCAGCTGTGGAGGGGGGCTCTCACGAGGCTGGATCTTCGACGCAGCGCCCAGAGGAGGAGATCGCATCCGCCGGAGAGCGCGTCAAGGCCTCCCCGCTCGCACGGCGGATCGCGAGCGAGAGCGGTGTGGATCTGCACGCGGTGAGCGGTAGTGGCCCGGGGGGGCGGATAGTGAAGAAGGACGTGCAGGCGGGCGGCGGGGAGCGGGTGGCAAACGACGAGAGGACAGCCGGGGACGGCAGCCCAGCCGCCGCGACGGCCGCCACTGCAGCTGGCGCGGGCCCTTCGGCTGGGCCGGCGCCCGCCGGGGTGGCGACCGCCAAGGGCGAGACCACGACGGTGGAGCTGACCCGCATGCAGCAGACGATCGCGCGCCGGATGGCCGAGTCGAAGGCGACGATCCCCGACTTCACGCTGCAGATGGACGTCGACATGGAGGAGTGCGTGAAGCTGCGCGAAGAACTGAAGCGCCTGTCGCCGGCGGAGGCGCCGACGTACAACGACATGGTGGTGAAGGCGAGCGCGCTCGCCCTGCGCGAGCACCCGCGCGCGAACGGCAGCTATCGCGACGGGCGCGTGCAGCTGCACGCGCGGGTCAACATCGGCGTCGCGGTCGCAGTCGACTCAGACGAGGGGCCGGCCGCGGGGGCGCTGGTCGTGCCGACGGTGTTCGACGCCGAGGAGAAGTCGCTGGGGGAGATAGCTCGTGAGACGCGCGCGCTGGCCGAGCGCGTGCGCGACGGGACGATCACCCCACCGGAGCTGGGCGGGGGAACGTTCACGGTCTCGAACCTCGGCATGTTCGGCGTGAGCGCCTTCACCGCGATCGTCAACCCGCCGCAGGCGGCGATCCTGTCCGTCGGCGCGCTCGCGCCCAGGGTCGTCGTAAGCGAGGGCGAGGTGGTCGCTCGCAATACGATGACGGTAACCCTCGCGTGCGACCATCGCATTCTCTACGGTGCCGACGCCGCGCGGTTCCTTGCTCGCGTCCGCGAGCTGCTGGAAGCGCCCGCCGCGCTCACTTTGTAACCGAAGCCGTCGGTCGCCGCGGCGCTAACCTGAGCAAATGACGCGCGACGAGCTATGGGTGTGCCACCTCGGCACGATCCCCTACCTTGATGCGGTCGCTGTGCAGGAGCGTGTTCGCGAGCTGCGACAGGCAGACGAGCTGCCCGACACGCTGCTTTTGCTGGAGCACTCCCCCGTTTACACCCGCGGACGGCGCGCGATCGCGGACGAGCTGACCTTGGGCGAGGACTTCTATCGCGCGCGCGGGATCGACGTGGTCGACACCGACCGCGGCGGGCGCATCACCTACCACGGCCCGGGACAGCTGGTCGGCTATCCGATCATGCGCATCGCCGACGTCGGCTCCTACCTGCGCACGATGGAGACGGCGATCGTCGGAGCGCTCGCCCACGAAGGCGTCACAGCGCGCTCCCGCTGCACGGAGGGGCCCGACTACACGGGCGTGTGGGTCGAAGATCGCAAGATCGCCTCGATCGGCGTGCATGTATCGCGCGGGGTTACTACACACGGCTTCGCGGTCAACGTGAACAACGACCTCGAGCCATTCTCCTGGGTCGTCGCCTGCGGCCTGCCCGATGTGGCGATGACCTCGATCGCCGATGAGCTGCGGGTCTCGAACCCCCGACACGCCGATTATGATTCCGCTGCTTTGGATGTCGAGGAGACGCCCGGGGTCGCGTGCTTTCGCAAGCGTATGGCCCAAGCGTTCAGCCAGGCCCACGGCCGCCGCCAGCGGCTCGTGTCACCGCGACGTCTGGGAATCGACGCGCCGCCCGCACGTCCGCACTCACGACCCGTGGCGGTGCCGCGTGAACGCACCAACGGTTGCCGAGACCCCGCCTGAGCGCGAGCACGTCACGCGCTCGCGAGCAAACCCCGGCGGGATGGACGTGCTCGAGGTCCTCGGCCCGGACGTGCGCCCGCTGCGCGAGCGCAAGCCGCCATGGTTCAAGGTGCCGCCGCCCGGCGGTGAGCGCTACCGCGAGCTGACGGCGCTGATCCGCGAGGAGAACCTGCACACGGTCTGCCAGGAGGCCGCGTGCCCGAACGTGGGCGAGTGCTGGGAGCGGGGCACAGCGACGTTCATGATCCTCGGCGATACGTGCACGCGGCGGTGCGGGTTCTGCAACGTGAAGACCGGCAAGCCGACCTGGAACGACCCGCTCGAGCCCGCTCGCGTGGCGCGGTCGATCGCGCGCATGGGGTTGCGCCACGCGGTGATCACCTCGGTCGACCGCGACGACCTGCCCGACAAGGGCGCCGCGGCGTTCGTCGGCGTCATCCGCCAGGTTCGCCGCCAGGCGCCGGGCTGCCAGGTGGAGGTGCTCACGCCGGACTTCCAGGGCCAGGAGATGCCGCTCGCGAAGGTGATCGCGGAGCGTCCCGACGTGTTCAACCACAACGTCGAGGTCGTCCCACGCCTGTACCCGATCGCCCGGCGCGGCTCGGAGTTCCAGCGCTCCTGCCGCGTGCTGCGGATCGCGGGCGAGCTCGGCCAAGGCGAAGTCGTGACCAAGTCCGGGCTGATGGTCGGGCTGGGAGAGACCCACGAGGAGCTCCTCGAGACGTTCGCCGCGTTGCGCGCGAACGGGGTGCGGGTCCTCACCGTGGGCCAGTACCTGCGACCGTCAGAACGCCACCTGCCGGTGGTGCGCTACTGGCACCCCGACGAGTTCGCCGCGCTCGAGCGTGCGGCGTACGAGCTCGGCTTCGACCACGTCGCGGCGGGCCCGCTCGTGCGCTCCTCTTATCACGCCGACCAGCACGTCCCGCAGAGCCGCGCGGGTGTCGGTCCCATCGCAGCGCGGGGGTAGGGTCCGTGGATCATCCCTCTGAAGGACAACATCCCGCGCACGGGCCTGCCAGTGGCGACTGTCGCCCTCGTGGCACTCGGCGCGCTCTCCTACCTGCTCTCACCGCACCACGGCGGGCTTCCGCCGGTCCTGCTTGACATTCTCCTGCTCGTGCTACTCGCACCCACCCTCGAGAGCGCGCTCGGGCGCGTGCGCTTCTGCGTCCTGTGCCTGCTCGGCGGATTGCTCGCGGTGGCCGCGCGGACGCTCCTGCACAACGGCACGCCCGGGCCGATCGTGTTCGGTGCGGCTGGTGCGAGCGCGGCCGTGCTCGGCGGCTACCTGGCGATGTACCCGAGGGCGCGCGTCCTCACGATGGTTCTCGTCCCCTTCATCGCCGGCCTGGTCGAGCTGCCGGCGGCGCTCCTTCTGGGAGCGTGGCTGCTCGCGCAGATCCTGCTCGCCGGCGAGAGCGCCTCCTATGTGGCTCATGCCGGCGCCTTCGCGTTCGGGCTGATCCTGATCGGGTCGTTCGCGGGGGCCTCCGCGTGAGACGCATCGCCGTGTTCGGCGCGGCGCTGATCTTCATCGCCGGCTTCGCCTTCCTCACGTTCCGCGCGGTGGCCGAACAAGGGGTTACCCTTGCCGGGCTGCTGTCCATCTTCATCCTCGTGCTGCTCGGGATCGGGATCGTCGGCGCGCTGCTGAGCGGGCCACGCCAGTGACGGTCGAGGCCTGTCGCCGAGGATCGGCTCGCCACGCGGATCGCCCCCATAGATGAGCTCCCCTTCGCCATTCATGACCCCCAGCCACCATCGCCGGCGGCGGCGCGAGGCCGCGCGCCAGCGGCGGCGGCGACAGCGGCGTGCGGTCGCTGTGGGCGCGATCGCGCTGGTGCTCGCCGGCGCAGGCGTCGTCATGGCACTGGCCGGATCGGGACGCGCGCATGGCGGCGGCGCCCGGCGGCCCGCCCGAGAACATCTCACGGCGGCGCCCAGCCCGCCGCCGCGCTCGGCGATCGGGCTGCCGCTCGGCCGACCTTCGCTCGCGCTTGGGCTGGGAGATCCCCAGGCCGATCCCGTGCACGCCCCGTTTCACACCCCGCCGCGCGCGGGCCTGCTGTTCAACCTCTCGACCGGCCAGGTTCTGTGGCAGCGCAACCCCTATGTCCGCCTGCACATCGCCAGCCTGACGAAGATGATGACGGCGCTGCTCACGGTCACCTCAGCGCCGGCGGACGCGCGCGTGCTGGTGACCAGGGAGGCGGTCGATCAGGCCGGCTCGAAGGTGGGCGTGCTACCGCGCGGCAAGCATGTGCGGCTCGAGACCATGCTCTACGGCCTGCTGCTGCCGTCCGGTAACGACGCCGCTGTGGCGCTCGCCCAGCACGTCTCCGGCAGCGTCAGCCGGTTCGTCGCGCGCATGAACGGGGAGGCGGCGAAGCTGGGAATGGGTTGCACGCGTTACTCGTCGCCGTCGGGATATTTCAACCAAGGCGACTACTCCTGCGCGGCCGACCTCGCGCTGCTGGCCCACGCCGACCTCGAACAACCGCGGATCGCGAGCGTCGTGCGTACCTACACGGCGGCGCTGCCGTTCCCGGTCAAGGGCGGAAAGCTCTACCTGTACAACAACAACCCGCTGCTGATCTACGGCTATCCCGGCCTGACGGGGTTGAAGACCGGATATACCGAAGCGGCGGGCAGATGCCTGGTGGCGACCGCGGAACGCCACGGCGTGCGTCTCGGCGTCGTGCTGCTGCACTCGCCCGACCCCGGCACGCAGGCCGCTTACCTGCTGAATCGCGGGTTCGAAGGCGTTTACCGTCAGGCTCCGGTCCCGGAGCCTGCGATCCCGCCGGGAGCGTAGGGCTCGGCGCCAGAGCGGGCAGGGGAATGGCCGAGACCGCAGGGCAGTGTCGTGCGTGTAAACGGCGCGCGCCGAAACGGCCGGGGACGACGAGCGCCACGGGTGACGGGCAGGGGAGTAAAGTGTGGCCCAAGGATTGACTGGCCAGTCAACCAAGGGGCGAGCAGCCCAAGCGAAGCAGCCCTAAAGGAGCAGCCGTGGATCTCGACGACACACCGGAGCAGGCCGCCTATCGCACACAGGTGCGCAGTTGGATCGAGCAGCACAAGCCCGAGGCGCCGGTCCTGCAAGGCCCCGGTGCGCTCGAGGACGAGAACGAGATCATCGCGGCGCGCCGCGCCTGGCAGGGCAAGCTCGCCGAGGGCGGCCTGGCGGGCGTGACCTGGCCCAAGGAGTACGGCGGCCAAGGTCTCGGGCCGATCGAGCAGGTGGTCGCAAACCAGGAGATCGCCCGCGCGAAAGTGCCCGGCATCCTCGACGCGATCGGCGTCGGCATGCTCGGCCCGACGCTGATCGCGCACGGCGCCGAGGAGCAGAAGGCGCGCTACCTCGGGCCGATGCTGCACGGCGACGAGGTCTGGTGCCAGCTGTTCTCCGAGCCCGCCGCGGGCTCCGATCTCGCAGCGGTGCAGGCGCGCGCGCGCCTGCAGGACGATGGCAGCTGGCGGTTGAGCGGGCAGAAGGTGTGGACGACGAACGCCCAGTTCGCCTCCTACGGCCTGCTGCTGGCGCGCACAGACGTGGACGTGCCGAAGCACAAGGGCATGACGATGTTCATCGTGCCGATGGACGCCGAGGGAGTCACCGTGCGCGGCTTGCGCCAGATATCGGGCGAGGCCGAGTTCAACGAGGTGTTCTTCGACGATGTGGCGCTCGACGGAGATGCCGTCGTTGGGGGCGTCGGCAACGGCTGGGGCACGGCGCTTACGACGCTGATGTTCGAGCGCGTCACGATCGGGCTCGGCGGCGAGGGGCTCGGCTACAACTCCACCCGCTTCGCGGCGGCGATCGCCGGCGATGCAGAGGCCAGGCGCGATCCTGAGGTGCGCCACCAGCTCGGAGAGATCGCGAGCGAGCTGCTGGCGGTCAGGTTCACCGGCTACAGAACGCTGACCGCGCTGCAGAAAGGCCAGATTCCCGGCCCGGAGGCGGGCCTCGCGAAGGTCACGATCGTCAACGGCGCGATCAAGGCCGGCGAGCTGATCACCGACGTGCTCGGGCCCGACGCGCTGGCCGAGGACAGCGAGTGGGCCTACATGATCTCGTTCCTGCCGGGCCTGAAGTCGGCCGGCGGGACCGAAGAGATCCTGCGCAACACGATCGGCGAGCGTGTGCTCGGCCTGCCGCCCGAGCCGCGGCTCGACAAGGGCATCCCGTTCTCGGAGCTCCGCTCCAAGGAAGGAGCACCGGCATGAATCTCGCACTGTCAGACGAGCAGATGTTCCTACGCGAGGCCGCGCGTGGTGCGCTGTCACGCTTCAAGACGTTCGAAGCGGCCCGTGAGGCGCTCGATGGCAACGCGGAGCTGCCCGACCTGTGGCCGATGGCGTGCGAGGCCGGCTGGCCCGGCCTGCTGATCGACGAGGCCCACGGCGGCGCCGGGCTGGACGCGTTCGACGCGATGCTCGTACTCGGCGAGTGCGGGCGTGTGCTCGCTCCCGTGCCGCTACTCGGCCACCTGCCGGCGACGGCGATCCTCAACGCCTCACCCAACGCCGCCGGCTGGATCGGGCGGCTCGCGAGCGGCGAGCGGCGAGCGGCCTACCTGCCGAGCTGCCCCCCGGACGACGTCCACGACCGCTGGAGCAGCGACCCGCGCAGTGGATTGGCGCGCGCGGAGCTGCCCGTCGGCAGAGCGCCGGACGGCGAGGGCCAGACGCGCGTGAGCGGAAGCTTCGCGTTCGTGCCGGACGCGCCCGGCGCAAACGGGTTCATCGGCGTAGCACTGATCGAGGGCAAGCCGGCCGGCGTGGCGATCCTGAGCGAGGCGGACGGCGTGACGGTCGAGCCGGTCACGCGCTATGACTCCACCCGCTCGCTCGCCCACGTCACGTTCGCGGACTCGCCCGCGGTCGTCCTCGACGCCCCCGAGGAGGCGCTCGCCGCGGCCTGGCATCTGGCGCAGGCGCTGATCGCGGCCGAGTCGCTCGGCTCCGTCGAGACGGCACTGGAGACCTCGGTGGCCTATGCGAAGGAGCGCTTTACGTTCGGTCGCGCGATCGGCTCCTACCAGGCGGTCAAGCACTCGTTGACAGAGGTGCTGCGCCAGCTCGAGAACGGCCGCTCGCTGCTGTATTACGCCGGCTGGTCGCGCAACGGCGCGCCTGACGAGTTCCCGCTCGCGGCGAGCGCGCTGCGCTCGGTGGCCGGGCGCGCGCTCGACCAGGCGGCCCGCACGATGATCTCCGTGCACGGCGGTATCGGCGCGACGTGGGAGCACGATGCGCCGCTGTACTTCCGCCGCGCGCAGCTCTCCCGCCGCCTGCTCGGCGGCACCGCCGGCGCGACCGACCGCGTCGCGGGCGAGCTGATCACCCAGGCCAGCGCCGCCTGACGGCCGTGATCGGGCCAAGCGCTGCTATTTGCGGCGCTGCTTGGTGCTCGCGGCGGTGGCCGTCGTGAGCGTCGCCAGCACCGGTGCGCCGTAGGCGGCCTGCACCGCTTCGACCATCGCTCCTTCGACCCCGCAGTTGATGCAGAACCCGTGCTGGGACCAGCCGATCGCGCGGGCGAGCACCTCGTCGGCATAGTTCACGCCGGTGGCGTCGTGGCCGTAGTAATCGTACGCCGCGTCCCACGCTGCGCCGTTCAGCGCGTATTCGGCACCGTCGGCGGAGAGCAGGTGGGCGGCCGCCATGATCGCGTCGAAGTCGTCGTAGATCGACGGGTGGGTCGCCGTCATGTGGTCGTACCCAGCCGGGCGCCTGCCGTAGAGGTAGGAGTTGCTGACGAGATCCCACGTCGATCCAGTGCCCGGGCGGGACCCATTTGTCACGTTGAACTGCATCGGCCCGCCACAGCAACCGGCGAAGTTGAGTCCGTGGTAAGTCGTGGGCGCGGTCGAGAAGGCCGACTCCTGGCGGTGGATCGAGGCGATCAGCAGCCAGTTGACGCCGAACGTGCGCTGGGCGGTGGCGTAGATCGGATAGAAGCTTTCCATCCAGCGTCGCGGTATGTGCACTTCGGGCCGATCGGTCAGTCGCCTCGCCTCTTGGCCCTGCTGCACACTCGACGGCTGCGCGACGATCGCGGCGACGCGTGAACGTCTCTGACCGTGGAGCTGTGCGTCATTCGCGCGTGCGTAACCAGCCCCCGATGCGCCCTTTGCCTGCGCTCCGGCGAGCGCGCTCGCTGCGGCCGCCGGCCCGGGGGCAGGTGTAGCGGAGGCGAGCAGCACCGGCGGCGGGGCGACGGCGGGCACCGCCGGCGTCGAGCGGCCGACGAGCCCGGTGAGAACCGCGGCGAGGACGCCTGCGCCGATCAGGCCTAACGCGCACGCGAGCATCCACGTGCCCCGTTCGGAGGGGGGCTCGGGGAGGTGCGCGGCGGCGACCGTGCCGGTCGCGGGGTCGGGCTCGTCCGTGTCCATCGGCCCCTACACGGTATCTGTGTCGGATAAAGGTCCGCGTCAGAACAGGTTGTGAGGTCGACCGGCCAGCGCGCGACGATGGGCGTGCTGCTGGGTTGTATTTACGTACCGCGCATGGCCAAGCTCTCACTCGCCATCACCGCTCTCGCGCTGCTCGCCGCAGCGGCGCTGCCCTGCTCAACGACGGCCCTCGGTACGGCTGAAACGACGCGCGCGGCGGTGCTTGCCGCCCAGCCCCCTCCCACGACCACAGCCCAGCAGCAGCATTATCTGTCGCTAGCGCACGCCGGCGTGGCGCTGACGGAGCGCCGCTGGGCCGACCATCGCCGCGGCTGGTACGACGCGCGGCTGGGCGACCGCGAGCGCTATCCGCTGGCCACGATCTGGGACATCGTGCCGCTGTTCGAGTCGCTCGACGCGATCGCGCTCGCCCAGCCCACGAACGCGAACCGCGCTGTGGTGAAACGCTTCGCCGCGGGCGCGGAGCGCTATCTGAACCGGGGATTGCGTCCCCTGCCCGGCTACTCCCCGTATCAGGGCGACCGCACAGCCGACACCGAGACATGGTTCGACGACAACGGCTGGTGGGGGCTCGCCTTCGTCAATGCCTACCGAGCCACCGGCGCGCGGCGCTACCTGACCGACGCCGAACGTGCGCTGCGCTACATCGCCACGGTCGGCTGGGATTCGCAAGGCGGCGGGATCTGGTGGAACACCGACCACCCGTACAAGGCCGGTGAGGCACTCGCGAGCGGCACGTTGCTGGCGACGCTGCTCTACCGGGAAACCGGCTCGCAGTTCGCGCTCGCCCAGGCAGGCAGGTTCCTGGAATGGGCGAACACGACCGGGTTCAGCCTCACCAACCAGCTGTATGCGGCCAGCAACCTGAACCCCACGCCGATCGACTACATCGAGGCGCCGCTGATCTACGCGCAGGCGGTGCTCTGCCAGGTGACCTCGACCGCGGCTGACTGCAACCGGGCCGAGTTGCTGAAGGCCACCGCGCTCAAGCGTTTCGGCTCCTCGCTCGACTTCTCACCCCAGTACGACGCGATCTACCTGCAGTGGATGCTCGCGCTGTACTCGCTCGAACACGATCCCGCCCTGTACACGCTCGCGGCCGATAACGCTCGCGCCGCCGAAACGCGCGCGCGTAACGGCGAAGGCCTGTACCTGCGGTCGTGGAGCGGCGCAACGCTGCCGCCACAGGACGCGCTGCCGGGGATGCTGCAAACGCAGGCGGCGACCACCAGCCTGTTCGCGTGGCTGGCCGTTTACCCGCCGCCGCGTGAACTGAGCGCGGGGTGAGGGGGGAGGGGGTTCGCGCCTATTGCGCTCGAGCCTCGCACCGCTCAGACGCCGAGCGCGCGGCGGGCGACGCGGTCGAAGACATGGTCGGGGAGCAGTCGCTTGGCGATCAGCATCGCGCGCGCGTCGCGCCCGATCACGTAGCGGGCCTTCATCCGCCGCGCGGTGAGCGCGTGCTCGATCGTCTTCGCCACCTGCTCCGGCGGGACGCCGCGGCGCTCGGTGTCGCGCAGGACCTTGTCCATCGCGGCCGGCACGTGCCCGTACTGGTCGATCAGCTCCGGCGGGACGCTCAAGCCGTCGCCTCTGCGCACGGCCCTTGTCCCAGATCGGCGTCGCGACCGAGCCCGGCTCGATCAGCGCGACCTGCACGTGCGAGCTGCGCAACTCCACCCGCAGCGCGTCGCCGATCGCCTCGATCGCGTGCTTCGACGCGGCATACGGCGCGGTGAACGCCATCGCCACACGCCCGCCGATCGAGGAGACGAGCACGATCCGTCCGCGCGCGCGACGCAGCGCCGGCAGCAGCGCCTGGGTGACGGCGACCGGCCCGAGCACGTTGACCTCGAGCTGGTCGCGCAAATCGCCCGATCGGGAGCAGCTCGAGCGGACCGCCGTAGCCGACCCCGGCGTTGTTCACAAGCGCATCCAGCCTGCCCCCATGCTCCTCCACCCGCTCGACGGCCGCGGCGATCTGCGCGGGCCTGGTTACGTCGAGGACGATCGGCGCCACCCGCTCGCCGCCGTCGGCCACGAGCGCATCGCCGTCGTCAGGCTTGCGCACCCCTGCCAGCACGGTCCAGCCGGTGCTCGCCAGATGCAGGGTGGTGGCACGACCGATGCCGGTGGACGCGCCGGTGATCAGAACTGTGGACATGGTCGCGACACTAGCGGACGTAGACGCTCGCGCCCATGTCGCCCATGTCAGGGTCACACGCACCTACGCACCCACACCCACGCGCACGCGCACGCGCACGGATCGCCTATCGCAGGGTTGTGGCGTGGGAGGAGTCTCACCGCGCGTTGAGCGAGCACTTAGGATTCGCATCGATGGTTCAGCGTATGGAGAAGATCGCGAGCTTGCAGCGTGTCGCTGTGGTCTGCGCGGTGATGCTTGCTCTGGCGGGTTGCGGTTCGGGGGCCGCCAAAGGCGATTCCGACGCTCGTGCCGACACCGTCGTCGCCACGGCTGCGGCTCAGACCACGTCGAGCACGTGCGCCTCGACCGTGCTGAGCGTGCTCGGTGACGTCGCGCTGCGCGTCTACCGCGAGGGGGTCTCCAGTGAAAGGACCGCGACAGCGCTGCATCTGGTCATGGCCTCACGGCCTCTGCGCGAAGCCGTCGAACGGGACGATCCACAGGCCGCGCGCGCGGCCGCGCGCGCGCTGCTCGCCACCGGCCATCTGACGAACCTGAAGGTGGTCCGCGGCGGCCGGACGCTCGCGGAAGTCGGCGCCCCACATGCCCTCGCTCCTCTGCACGGGACGATCGTGGGCGCCGGCGGCGGCGCGATCGCGAGCTTCGTGACGAGCGTGTGGGCCAAGGACGGGCTGATCTCAGAGATCGACGGGATCGACTCGAGCCAGACGGCGCTGCGCACGAACGGACACAACATTGCCGGCGCCTTCGCGCTGCCGGCAGGGACGCTGCCGACTCAGGGCCCAATAGCGGTGCATGGCGTGGACTATCAGTACACCTCCTTCCCTGCCACGGCCTACCCGGCCGGCTCCCTGCGCGTGTACGTGCTCAGGCCGATCGCCTCGACCGCCGCCCTCTGCGGACAGACGCCGCAGGACACGACGGTCAACACCCTCACCGCCGTCGCGAAGCTGATCTATGCGGGCGAGATCGGGCAGCGAGCGCAAGTTCAGGTACGCCGCGTCCAGCACGACCGGGCGCTGCTGAGCGCCGTCGCAAACCGCGACCCCGCGGCTGCGCGCACGGCGATCGAAGCGTTGCTCAACCAGCACATCGTGCGACTGCGTGTGAACGTCGGAGGAACGCTGCTGTCCGATGTCGGTGGCCCGTTCGTACTGGCTCCGCTCGAAGCTCCTCTGCGGCTCGGGGGGCGCACGATCGGAAGCCTCGTGCTTTCGATCCAGGACGACGAAGGCTACCTGCGGCTCACCCATCGCCTGGCCGGGCTCGACGTCCTGATGTACATGGGTCCGCGCCTGGTGAAGAACAGTCTCGGTCCCGCTCCCGGGACCCCGCCAGCCGACGGCTCATACAGCTATCGCGGTCATGCCTTTCGCGTCTTCACGCTGCACGTCCGCGCGTTCCCGTCGGGCCCCTTGCGAATCCAGGTGCTGGTACCGATCCCCTACGCTTAACGTCCGGTCGATCGCACCGACCGCATTCACCGGCGCAGCGCCTGCAATCGACCCGCGTGCCACCTGCTGAGGTGACCGGCGCCGGCAACGCTGGACGAAGCACAGGGCCCTCTCGCGTCTCCCCAAAAGGCAGTTCAAGCGTGCGTCAGCGAACGCTGCTTGTCGCGCAATGCGCCCAGCAGCTCGTCAAAGGAGTCCGAGAACTTCTCCACGCCCTCGCGCTCGAGCGTGTCGGTGACGTCCTCGTAGGAGACGCCGGCCCGCTCCAGCTCGTCAAACACGAGCTGCGCGTCGTCCAGCCCGCTCTCCAAACGCGGCCGCGGATCGCCGTGGTCGTGGTAAGCCTCGATCGTCTCCTCCGGCATCGTGTTGACCGTGTCCGGCCCGATCAGCTCGTCCACGTACAGCGTGTCCTTGTAAGCGGGGTTCTTCGTCGACGTCGACGCCCACAGCACCCGTTGCGGGGTGGCGCCCTTGCCGGCAAGGTACTCCCAGCGCTCGCCCGTGAACGCCTCCTGGTAGTGGTGGTAGGCGAGCTTTGCGTTGGCGATCGCGAGCTTGCCCTTCAGCTCGTCGTGTCCGCCGATCTGATCCAGGCGGCGGTCCGCCTCGGTGTCGATCCGCGACACGAAGAAGCTCGCGACCGACGCGACCTTGCGCGGGTCGCCCCCCCCGGCCACCAGCCGCTCCAGTCCGCGTATGTATGACTCGGCCACCTCCGCATACCGCCGCAGCGAGAAGATCAGCGTGACGTTGATCGACTTGCCCTTCGCGATCACGTCCTCGATCGCCGCCAGCCCCGGCTTCGTCGCGGGGATCTTCACGAGCAGGTTCGGCCTGTCGACGAGCTCGTGCAGATGCATCGCCTCGCGGAACGTCCGCAGCGTGTCGTACGCGAGGCCCGGGTCGACCTCGAGCGAGACATAGCCGTCGCGTCCGCTGCCGCCGTCCCACACCGGGCGAAACAGGTCGCAGGCGTCCTTGATGTCTTGCTCGGCCAGCGCCCAGAACGTCTGCTTCGCATCGGTCTCCCCCTCGGCGAGCTCGCGCAGCTGCTGCTCGTAAGCATCGCCTGAGGTCATCGCCTTCTCGAAGATCGACGGGTTCGACGTCGCGCCGACGACCGCGCGGTCATCGATCAATCCCTGCAGATGGCCGTCACGGATCGACTCGCGCGAGAGGTTGTCGACCCACACGCTCTGTCCCAGGGCGGAAAGCCTCTGCAGCGGCGAGCTGCTGCTGTCACTGTTGTTGCTGCTGCTTTTATCGCTGTCGCTCTCGGCGGACATATGCGGCCGGCTCCCTTGCTTTCGGTTCTCTCTCTCAACTCGACGACGATCGACCGGCGCCCTCCAGCAGAGCATTCGCGCGGGCGAGAATGTTCTCCGTCGTGAAACCCAGCTTCTCAAGCACTGTGCTACCCGGAGCGGAGGCGCCGAAACGGTCGATCCCGACCACGTCGCCATCCAGGCCGACCCACTTGCCCCAGCTGATCGTCGCGCCCGGCTCGACCGCCAAACGGGTCCTGACCGCGGGGGGCAGGACCTCGTCGCGGTACTCCTCACTCTGCTCCTCGAACAGGTCCATGCACGGCATCGACACGACCCGCACGCGCGTCCCCTGCTCGGCCAGCTCCCTGCCGACTTGGAGCGTCAGCGGGACCTCGGCTCCTGTGGCGATCAGAACGATCTCCGGGTCGGGCCCGGCGGAGTCCCACAGCACGTAGGCGCCGCGCTCGAGCCCGCGTGCGCTCGCGACCTCGCCGCGGTCGAGCACGGTCACGTTCTGTCGCGACAGCAGCAGCGCCGTCGGGCCATCCTCCCGCTCGAGCGCGACCCGCCACGCCTCGACCGTCTCGTTGGGGTCGCCCGGGCGCATCACCCACAGGCGCGGGATCGCGCGCAGCGACGCGTAGTGCTCGATCGGCTGGTGCGTCGGACCGTCCTCGCCGACGCCGACCGAGTCGTGCGTCCACACCCACACCACCGGCAGGCCCATCACCGCCGACAGCCGCACCGCGCCGCGCATGTAGTCGGAGAACATCAAGAACGTCGAGCCGTACGGTTTGACGATCCCGCCGTGCGCGGCCGCGCCGTTGACGATCGCGCCCATCGCGTGCTCGCGAATTCCGAAGGGGATGTTGCGGCCCGCATGGACCTTGGAGAACTGGCCGGCGCCGTCGAACAAAGTCTTGGTCGACTCGACCAGATCCGCCGCGCCGCCGATCATCGTCGGACCGTACTCCGCAAACGCCGCCATCACCTTCTGGCCGGCCGAACGCGTGGCGATCTCTTCGCCTGCGGCGAACTCCGGCAGCGACTCGCGCCAGCCCTCGCGCAGCTTCCCCGCCCACGCGAGGTCCCAGTCCGCTGCCATCTCCGGGAAGGCCGCCCGCCACGTCTCGAACCTCTCGTTCCAGGCGTCGCTTGCCTTCGTACCCGACTCGCGCAGCGACATGTGCTCGTACACGCGCTCGTCCACCTGGAACTTTTGGTCGGGATCGAAGCCCATCACCTCCTTTGTCGCCCGCACCTCGTCTTCGCCGAGCGCCGCGCCGTGCGCCTTGGCCGTGTCGACCGCGTTTGGGGCCGGATAGGCGATGTGCGAGCGGATCGCGATGAACGACGGCCGCTCGGTTTCGTCGCGAGCGGCCGCGATCGCCGCCTCCAGCGCGTCCAGGTCCTCCGAGTCCTCCACCCGCTGCACGTGCCAGCCGTCGGCCTCCAGACGCTTGGTGTGGTTCTCGCCGTCAAACGAGAGCGAGGTCGTGCCGTCGATCGTGATGCGATTGTCGTCGTAGCACACGACCAGCTTGCCCAGCCCGAAGTTCCCCGCGATCGAGGCCGCTTCCTGGCTTACGCCCTCCATCAGATCGCCGTCCGAGCAGATCACATAGACGTGGTGGTCGACAAGCTCCTGCCCGGGGCGGTTGAAGCGCTCCGCGAGGAACCGCTCGGCCATCGCCATCCCCACCGCATTGGCGAAACCCTGTCCCAACGGGCCCGTCGTGACCTCGATGCCCTGCGTGTGGCCGCGCTCGGGATGCCCCGGCGTGAGCGAGCCCCACTGGCGGAACTGCTTCAGGTCGGCGATGCTCAGCTCGTAGCCGCACAGATGCAGCAGCGCGTACTGCAGCATGCACGCGTGACCGGAGCTCAGCACGAAACGATCGCGGTCCGGCCACTGCGTGTCCGCCGGGTTCGCGTTCAGGAAGCACCGGAAGATCGTGTACCCCAACGGCGCCAGCGCCATCGCCGTGCCCGGGTGACCGGCGTTGGCCTTCTGCACCCCATCCATCGCGAGACCGCGGATCGTGTCGATCGACAGCTTGCGGATCTCCTCACCCTCGACCACCTCGCTCGCTTGAGCCGCTGCGCTCGATGACCCGGTGACCGCCATTCCCTCGATCCTAGCGAGCATCGGGACGGCGCCGGGCACGCCGCCGCATGTCCCATCGTTCGCGGAGCGAGTTCGAGCGCCGCTCTCCAAAGTCGACACGGCGATCGAAACACGCTCTACAGTTGATCGACTGTGAACGAGCAGTTCTGCGACGTCGGCCGGGGCATAACCCTCTGCTACGAGACCTTCGGCGACCCGTCCGACCCAGCGGCGCTGCTGATCATGGGGCTCGTCACGCAGATGGTCGCCTGGCACGAGGATCTCTGCCGCGAGCTGGCCGCGCGCGGCCTGTACGTCGTGCGCTTCGACAATCGCGACTGCGGCCGCTCGACCCATCTGCAGGGGCCGCCGCCGACGATCGCCCAGCTGCTGCTGCGCTCCAAGCGTCCTGCTCGCTACACGCTGGCGGACATGGCCGACGACGCGGCGAACCTGCTCGACGAGCTGCAGCTCGCCCCGGCGCACGTGATCGGCGCGTCGATGGGCGGGATGATCGCGCAGACGCTCGCGGCCAGGCGCCCCGAGCACGTGCGCTCGCTCGTGTCGATCATGTCCAACACGGGCGCACGCTGGGTCGGACAGCCGAGCCTGCGCGCCTACCCGCTGTTCCTGCGCCGGGCCACCGGCGAGGAGGGGCGCGAGGAGTTCGTAGAGCGGGCCGTGCGCATGTTCACCGCGATCGGCTCCACCGGCCTGCCGCAGGACGTGCAGGACATCCGCGAGCTGGCGGCTGTGAGCTATGACCGCGATCGCGACCCCACCGGCCCCGGCCGCCAGCTGGCGGCGATCGTCGCCGCGGGCGACCGCACGGCGGAGCTGGGCACGATCACGGCGCCGACGCTCGTGATCCACGGCACCGCCGATCCGATGGTTGCACCCTCGGGTGGACGCGCGACCGCGCGCGCGATCCCCGGGGCGAAGCTGATGCGGGTCGAGGGCATGGGCCACGACCTGCCGCGTGCGGTTTGGCCCCGGCTGATCGATGCGATCGCCTCGCATATCGCGCGAGCCGATCGCATGTCGTCGCGAGACGAGTCCTTACTTCAAGCCTGAGTAGTCGTCCTGGGGCTGAGAACCTGCCTCAGGCAGCCTCGAGTACACGCGGCCGGAAATCGGCCACGTGTACTGAGCACGCTCAGCGCCCGTGGGGTCGTCGATGATGCTCCGGCAGACGGCCGGTCGAGTGCGCGCGGCCGGCCGGGCACCAGCGCCGGCGGGAGCGCACCTGCACGAGCCAGTGAAAATCGTGACGGCAGTGCGAACGGCGATACGGCCACCGGCCGTGCAGCGCGCGAAGCATGCGCCCCTCCTCACAAGCAAACAGTCTCATCTCTCCCTGCCCCCTCCCCGCTCGTCCCCCCACCTGAATCGTCCCGGCGACCGGCCGGCCACTCGCAATCTCGTCGGCCGATTTGGCCAATGGATACCCGCTGCGTGCGCCGTAAGGTACCGGCAAATAGTACATCTCCTACAGAGAGCCGACTCTCGTCTCTATTCTGCGGCGTCTCCGGTCCAACTCCCTGCGGCCTTTGCCTCCTGCTTGACCTTAGACCCATATCCAGGCCCCTCCCTCGCTTATTGCCCCCCTGCCCGCCTTGTTCCAACTATCCGTGAACGGGCGGGGACTCTCTTTCGTCATCAACATATAAATCATGTTTTACGCAGCTTGTCAAATCGGGACGGTTACGCGCGACGGGCTCACGGTTATGCCGAGTTGGCCAAAGCGTCACCAAACCTCGCGACCGATCCACCGCCACCGATCCCCTAAAGTGGGTTCGTGGGAGCGACGCGGGGACAGCCGGGCGGGGCGAAGCAGCGGAGAAAGAACGCGCGCGCGGCGAAACCCGCAAGCGAGACCGGCACCTCCGCGCCGGGCGCCGGCAACGGCCTGCCCCGAGGCCCGCAGGCGCTTCCACGCGAGGCGGTGGCAGCGCATCAGCGCGAGCGGCTGTTCAAGGCGATGGTCGAGGCGGTCGACGAGCGCGGCTTCGCGGCGACCACGATCTCCGACCTCGTCACGCGGGCCGGGGTCTCGCGGCGCAGCTTCTACGAGCACTTCCACAACAAGGACGAGTGCCTGCTGGCGACCTACGACACGATCGTCGTGCGCCTGATCCGGCGACTCGGCCGTGCGGACGACCCGGCCCTGGAGTGGAACGAGCGCATGGAGACGTTCATCCGCACCCTGTTCGACGCGGCCGGCGACCGCCCCGACGCTGCCCGACTGGTGTGCGTGGAGATGGGTGCCGCAGGACCGGCTGGCGTGCAGCGCTGGGCGCATGACGCCGAGCGCCTGCAGCGCCTGCTCGTCGACGGCTTCGCACGGGCGCCCGGCGCCGGAGCGATCCCCGATCCCGTGGCCAGAGCGATCGTCGGCGCGGTGCGCAAGATCCTGCATTCGCGCGTGGGAAAGACGCGCTCGAGCAGAGCGCTGAAGACGCAGCTGCTGGCACTCGTGCCCGATCTCCTTGCCTGGATCGCCATGTACTACCCCTCGCCGCCGGGCGTCCCCCGCCGTCCCCACGCCGGGCGGCCGCGCAGGCTGATGGGCGGCCGCGCCCCGGGCACGCTCTCGCCGCCGTCGCTGTCGGGCGCGCGCGGGCTTCCGCGCGGCGAGCACAACCTCCCGCGCGGCTTCGTCATCTACAACCAGCGCGAGCGGATCTTCGACGCGATCGCCAACCTGACCGCCGCCGGCGGGTACCCCGCCCTGAGCCTCGAAGACGTCGCCGCCGAAGCTGCGGTCTCGCTGCAGACGTTCTACACACACTTTGCCAACAAGGAGGAGGCGTTCCTGGCCACCTACGAGGTCGGGCACTCGAAGGCGATGGCGGTCGTCAACCGGACGCTGCTCCGGCAGTCGAGCTGGATCGGCGCGGTGCGCGCGGGCGCGACCGCCCTACTGGAGTTCCTCGCCTCCGAGCCCTCCTACGCGCATCTGGCGTGCGTGGACGTAATGGTCGCCTACCCGCATATGGCCGGACGCGTGCACGAGGCCAACGCCACCTACGCGGAGCTGCTCGACCTGCGGATCGGCGCGGATGCGCCATCGCTACCGTCGGCGCCGGTCGTTGGCGAGGCGATCGTCGGCGGCGTGTTCGAGCTGCTCCACGACTACATCCTGCGGGGACAGACGCGCCGGCTGCCCGAGCTGACGGAGCACATCATGTACATCGCGCTTGCGCCTTTCATGGGCAGCGAGGCGGCGTGGACGGCTGTCGCCGGGAAGTGAGGATCCACTCAAAGGATCCACTCAAAGGATCGATCCCCGTCAAGTGTCTGGCGCTAGCCGATCTCCGAGCGGTGGCCGCCTCGGTCCGCCAAGCGTCGCCAACGATGCCCGATGCGCAACCGGGGCGGTGGAGAGGAAGTGCGCCCGGCGGGAATCGAACCCGCGGCCTGCGGCTTGAAAGACCGCTGCTCTTTGGCTCCCCGAAGAGAACCGTTGACCACTGAGCTACGGGCGCGCGCTGGCGTTTCTACCGATTTGGCAGCTGCCAGGGTCCTAATCTAAGCACGCCGGAGCGGCGGGCGTGCGCATGCGAGGCACAACACGCTCATCGAACCGTCGCGGAGCGAAGTCTGCGGGCGAAGAAGGCCAGGATCTCGTCGCGTGCGGCGATCGTCGGCTGGCCCGCCTCGTCGATCAGATGGGCGGTCACCACGCTGTGCGGGCTCGCCACCACCTGCTCGAAGAATGGCGGCGTGTCAGGGTTGGCTGCGCTGTCTGGCAGCTCGCGTCCCACGAAGCGCTCGCCGAGCGCCTGCGAGTAGGCCGCAAAGCGCTCGGCCCTGCAGAACCGATCGCCCTTGAAGCGATAGGCCATAACCGTCAGATCCTCGCGCTCGAGGCGGTCTCTGACCGCGGCGAGCTCCTCGGGCGCGATCTCCAGCCCGGCGGGATCGCTCAGCGGCAGCGTCGGCTCGGCGAGCACCGGGGCGAGCACCGCGGGCTCGAGCATCATCGTCAGCGCGAAATTGCCCGTGAAGCACATCCCGATCGCGCCGACGCCGGGACCGCCGCACTCCCCGTGCGCCAGCCGTGCCAGCGATCGAAGCCATTGGGTCACCGGGCTCGACTCGTTGGCGGCAAACGCGCGGAACTCGGCACTCATGCACGCGCGCTGGAAGACGGCGGTGCCCTCCTCGACGCCCGGCACGGCGCCGTCGCGGCCGAACAGCGAAGGCATGTACACGGTGAATCCCGCGTCTCTGACCCAGCGGCTGAAGCGAGCCACGTGCGGGCTGATGCCCGGCATCTCCGTCATAACGATCACCGCCGGTCCCGTGCCGGCGATGTGAACCACCTTCGTGACGCCTTCCACGGTCACCTCGCGAGCATCGAAGTCCTCGAGCGGGTCGTCCTCGTCCAGCTTTCGGTTCGGCGTCCTCGCAGGCACCCTTGGATTATCGGGTACCACCGTCGAGATGCCCGGCCGGCTCGTATGGGGGCCTTCAACGGCTCGGCCGGTTCGAGTGCGGCGGTCTTCGACAGCTAGAAGACCGCCGCACCGAGCGAACAGGGATGGGGTGTCCTCACAAGCTCTTGATCATCGCGGTCGATCTACTCGGGAGCAAGCCGTCCAGCGAGCGGCCGGGCAGGACACGAACAACCGTCTCCTGCCGATCGGGCGCCAGCAGGTCCGTGGCGCCCGCCTCGGCCAGCGCGCGACTGACGAAATGCGATCCGGAGATCACCGCAAAATCCCGCCCCCGGCGACGGTAGGCGGCACCGCGGAACGCGATCGCGTTGACCCCTGCCGAATCGATCACGCTGAGCTGACGGAGGTCGAGCGTGAGGGTCGTGACGCCTTCCTGGCAGAGACACTCGATCTCCTCCTCGAGATCGGGAGCCGAGCGATGATCGAGCCGGCCCATCAGGATCAGCTTGTGCTTCCAAGCGGGCGGGCTCGCGAGGGTCAGGTGCGGCTGCGCGTGAGCAACGTCGGGCAGGCCGACCTCACCGGCCGCTCCCGCACCGCCGAGCCCACCGCCCCCGGTCAGCTCCACGACCGCCGCCGCATCGCCCTGGTGTGCCTGATGTGGCATCGTCGACAACCTCAGGTGAGAATTCATATCGGTACAGCTCCTCTCAAAAGAACAGTTCGAACTGATAGACGGTCGGTCGGATCGGGTGATCCAGGACCGAGGTGAACGACCGGGAGGAGGAGCTAGTCCGGTCGCTCGGGGATCAGAACGAGAAACGACGTGCGCCACGACTGCTGCGCAAGGAGCAGCCGCCGCATGGCGCGCGGCGCTGCTTGGAGAAGAGCGCCCACGAGCGTGAACGGCGCCGAGGAGGCGGAGCCTGAACCGCCCCCCGCAGCCGACCCGCTGCCCGCTCCGCCGGATCCAGGTCCGGGGGTGGGAGAGAACGGATGAACAACCTTGGAACCACCGTCGCCGTCGATAGACCCGCCGACGGTGGTTGGCGACGGAGATGCCTCGACAGTCGCGAGGCGGACGGTCGAGACCGAAACAACGGCCGAGAGTCCAAACAAGCCACGGGCCTCGCCCGCAGCGATCGATGCTCCGAGCCCGGCGAGCCCGCAGGCCGCCTGCCCGGCGTCGTGCACCGCGGGGGGCGCCGGGAACACCAACCATGGTTGATCCTGCGGGGGCGGCATCGAGATTTCAGACAGGACCGCGGGAGCGGCAGGCGCCGTCATGGCAGCCGAGGCACCGGGCGCGCCTTCGCCTGGTGCGTCTTTGTGGGTCGACCCTGACACCTGCGAGCCTTCGCCCGACCCCTGCACGGCATTGGAGTCCGTTTCAGCGGATGCGGCGCCGGCGGTCTGTTCGGCGGTCTTCTTATCGACCACCGCAACGGGTTCTTCGGCTACGGGCGCCTGTTCGACCGTGGGAGGGGTTTCCACGACTACGACGGGCGGCGCTTTCTCGACAGGCGGGGGGAGAGCGGGGGTTTCAGACGCGGGGGGCGCCTGTTCGACGGGCGGAGGGATTGCTTCGGTCACGGGCGGAGGGGTCACTTCGGGGAGGGGCGGCGGGGTTTCTGTCGCAGGCGGAGGGGTTTCTGTCGTGGTGGTGGTTTGTTCGGTCGCGGGAGGGGTCTGTTCGACCGGCGGGACCGATTCTTCGCCGGTGGACGCGACCACCGGAGGGGGCTGTTCGGTCGTGGGAGGGGTTGCTTCGGCTGCCGGCAGCGGCTCGCTGGATGGCGCCGGTTGTTCTGGGGTCGTATCGCCGTTCGTCGCCACTTCGCCGATCGGCGTGTCCGTGGCGCCACCCAGCGTGTCCGTAGCGCTCGCCTGGGCGTCGACCGCGACGAACATGAGCGCCGTGAAGAAAAGTACCGCGAGCACCAGCAAGCCGGCCGGCCCAAGAGCAAGGCGGGGTCTGAGAGGAACCCTCGTCGTCGAAAGGCGGATGACCGGCTCGATCATGTTCTCAAGCATACGCACGAGCTATCGGTTCAAGATCATCGTCCCAGCGCTAAGCTCATACAAGATGATGGCATTGAAAAGGGAGTCCGTGCGCCGGGTGCCCCATGGGCTTGGCCGATGTGCCTGCCTTCGCTTTGGGGTCCAAGCAAGGCGGGTCGAGACGTGGAGCAGAGGCTCGTGCTCGTCCTGACGCGAAAGTCCGGGCAGAGCATCATGATCGGTGAGGACATCGAGGTCACGGTCCTGTCAAACAATGGCACAAAGGTGCGCCTCGGGATCCAGGCCCCCCCTGACGTGACGGTCCATCGCACGGAGATCTACCTCGAGATCCAGGCCCAGGGCCGCGAGAGCGAGGGCGCGCGCGCTGAGCAGCACGACGATCTACCGCGCGGGCGGCGAGCTCAAGCGGGATAACGCCTCGCGGCGCTCCAGAGCGCCGATCTTTACAAATGTCGCGATCATTCCTGCGGGCTTGCTAGCCGTGGGTTCCAGAGGATCTCCCATAGGTGTCCGTCGAGATCGCGGAAGTAGCCTGAGTAGATCCCCCATTGACGGTCGTGAGGTCGGTCGGTGAGCGTGGCTCCGGCGGCCTTGGCTTGGGCGAGCAGGGCGTCGACGTCGGCCTCGCTGGCGACTGCGCAGCCGATGCTGAACTCACCGGACTTCGGTGGACCGAAGGGGACCTTGGCGTCCTTTGCCAGCTCAGTGCGGGGGTAGAGCGATAGGAGCAGCCCGTTGCGCAGCTCGAACAGCACGACAGCCCCGGCCGGGTCGACGTCATCGCCGGCGAACTCGGTGCCGATGATCCCGCGCGACTCCAATCCGAGACCGTCTCGGTAGAAGTCGTGCGCCCGCTCCAGATCGGCTACAGCGAGCGTGATTATGTCGATTTGGGCTTCCATCTCCGCCGCGTTCCGGTGCCTTGCATCGTAGCGGCATGGCGGCTCGGGCTCGTCGCGAGCGCGAGCACCCGAGCTCAACCGAAGTCAATGCGACCGTTTGGCCATGTGGCTGTGGACCGCGTCCCTCGCGGCCCCACAGCCCGTGCCGCTATTTCACAAATTCCTTTACTTCTTTGAAGACCTTTTCGTTGGTGGTGAGCGCCACGTGCGAGATGCATTCCGTTTCGGTGTTTTCGGCCCCGGTCAGCTTTACGCTTTCGTGTGGGTTGATGATTTCATCGCACGGTGACCACCAGGTGTGGTATTTAACTGTTGGCGATCCTGGCACTTCCGTTCCTTCGTTTAGCGTTTTGAGGAAAGTGGAATTGGGAACCATCTCTTTGCACGACACTTCGAAGAACGCGCACAGTTCCGCGGTAGTGGTGCCATGGTTGGGACCGCCCAGGGATACCCACTTTTCGATCGTGCTGGTGCCGCCCAGATTCTTGATGTAATAGCGCGAGGACAGGGCACCCATTGAGTGGGTGATGAAGTCCACCTTGGCGGCCCCGGTTTTAGTTTTGATTTCTTCGATCTTTTTCGTCTCTTCTTTGGCGGTGGTGACATTGGATTGGGCCGTGTTGTAGGTCCAGTTGTTCAGTTCCGCTTTGCCCCAACCTTCTTTTTCAAAGCGTCCAATCATTGTTTTCCACAGCGATTCTGACTCTTTGTAACCGTGCACAAAGAGGATCGGCGTGTGGGCCTGGACCCCCACCGCCGGTACGAGCAGGGCCGCGAGGCTGGTCGTCAGCAATAGCAAGCGCTTCATATCCCTCTTTCCTCCGTTTCGCCTATGGCAGTTGGTGGAAGTCGTGGATTACACCATCCAGGGAAGTGCGTCAAGCCCAGTGATCAGTAAACGACCGCGCTGTGCCGCCAAGGGTGATCCAAGACCGATCGGCCCTCCCTCTCTTTACGGAAATGTCTCCTACTGCCGCGACGAGCGGGTGCGGGCATCCGTGCACTCTTCATCATCGATGGCCATACGGCAGCAACCCCGGGTAGGCGACGTAAGAGGTTGTGTCGTGGCGCGCTCGCCGTCTCGGGTCCGGTGAGGGCGTGCTATGAGGCAGGCCCGACTGGGTGCGGGCTCTACCGGGCGTTGATCGGGGCCGGGATCGATGCGCAGGTGATCGCGCCGGGGAAGACGCCGCGCGGTCCGTCAGATCGTGTCAAGACCGACCGCAAGGATGCGGAGCTACTCGCTCATCAGCTGCTGGCCGGCGCGTTGACGGCGGTGGTCGTCCCGCCACGGGAGGTCGAGGCGGCGCGCGAAATGACGCGCGCTCATGATGCGTGCCGCCAGGAGCTGATGCGTGCCCGACACTGTGTCTTGAAGATGTTCTTGCGTCACGGCCGGGTCTATCCGAAGCCGAAGACCTGGACAGCCGAGCACCGACGCTGACGACATCGCGCAGGTTCTCCGTGTCGTTGTCGATCCCCCGGGCGAGCATGTCGGCGGCGCGAGTGGCGCGCCGTGCATCGAGCGCCGCCAGCAGCATGCCGCCCTTCAGCACGAGCCGCTCCGCAAAGCGCGAGTTTGCCAGGCGCGCGAGGAAGCGCTCGTGTATGTACAGCTCGAACGTCTGCTGCGTGGTGCGTCCGTCGGCACGCGCGAGCTGCTGCAGAGCCTTGTAGGCCCTCCTCTGGGCTGCGGGTGCTCACGCCATCGTCTCCAGCGCGTCCGCCATGGCCTTTCCTGTGCGCAGCTCGCGAGCCAACGCCAAGAGTTCGCCGGGCCGAGCGTCGCGACCGTCCAGATAGGCCCGTAGCGCAGCGCAGGAGACGGGCAGAACCATCGACACGCATCCAACGCCCCAACGCGTCGCGTCAACAGGCGCCTATTTGCAGGCACTTTATGGAGCCAACCGAAGTCAACGCGAACCACTTCGCGCTGCTCCCGGAGGGGCGGATCTCACTCAACGCATAGTAGCGCCGCCAAATGTACTAACTGTTTGGGTGCCTGGAACCGTGTACGATCGGGACTGATACTGGGAGGATTGGGGGTCAGCCGTGCTCGACGGGCATCTCTTTGTTGGTATTGGGCTTTTCTGTGATCTGTCCGCAACGCTTTTCTTGCTGGCCGATGAGGTCAAAAGCAGGGACGAGGCGACCAAGCTCCTTGAGGTTCAGGAGCACCTGAACCGACTGGAGGAGATCGCCGCTGATGTCGGCGAAGAGTCCACAGCGCGGGGGCAGGGCACGGTGCTAGGTCACGACATCGGGCAGATGTTCGAGATCATGCAGGATGCCTCGCGTGAGGCGCTCAAGAACGAGAACCGTATGGTGCGTTCGAAGATGAGCGATATCAGTAGTGCCTCTCGCAGACGTCGATCCGTGATCGTGAAGGCGATCGCTCTCGTAGCTCTAGGAGGAGCACTTGAGCTAGTCGGAGTCAGTTTCTTCCACGGCTGAGTCGGCTCCCGAAGCTGCCTCGCGGCGACACGGTTTCTAGGCGGAAGGATCTCGCTGGACTAGAGATTCCCGACGGTGAGGTCATCTTTGATCCAGGCGCGCACGACCTGCGCGACCGTCTCTCCAGCCGACAGGTCAACCGACTTATAAATCATCCCGACGAAGTCGGTGGGCAACTTCTCGATAGACCCGTCCTTTAGAAGCGCGCACCGGCGGCCACTCATGATCATCGCGCCGACCTCGATTAGAAGGTTGTGGTTGAGCCCGCGGTCAACCCGGTCCTCGAAGAAGGCGACGCCGTAGTGGCAGGCCCACATGTGCGCCGGGACGTTGTCCCACCAGATCGTCGACGATCGCTCGGTCGGAGGCCAGGTGGAACTCCAGCCCTGACTCGGTGCAGATCTCCCGGACGATGGCCAGGGCTCGCCCCACTGGGTCGGCCCGTCCCAGCCTTCGCGTCAGGGAACCGGGTCATGCCGAATACGTTGGTGTCGAACGGGTGGTCCGCCAAGAACGACTGGAGGGGCCGGACCAGGGCGGGCGGGGCGAGATGAACGGGCACGAGCGCATGCTCTGTCCGTCCGAACACGGGGGCGTTCTTGTGTGCCGACTCGGCCACGAGCGCGACGAGATCGAGATCCGTCATTTGCTCACGGACCTTGGCTTGCCCGGCGGGCGTCACCTTGTAGGCCGCCCGTTGCGGCTGCTTGGCAAACCACTTCTTCTTCGTCAAGGCGGTGAAGACATTCCCGATCTTGGCCGGCGCGGGCAGCGCGAAGTCGTGGAACAACTGAACAGCTATGCCCGGAGAGAATGAACCGTCGTCGGAGCGGCTGGCGGCCAGCTGGCCGAGGACGAGGGCTTGCAACTGCAGGGGAGCCAACCGAAGTCAACGCGAACCGCTTGGTGCGGCTGCCGGGCGGGCGGATGTCGCTTGGCGACATGCAATAGTGCTGGTCACACCGTGACGGCTGACAGGCTACGTCGCTCTATATGACGATCAAATCGGCGAGCCATCCTTAGATCTCGCGGTCGCTCCGAAGCGTCGCGCCTGCGGCTGGTGGGCAACTATTCGCAGCGCGTTCGGACTGCCATGATGGCGCGTCTCCGTCTGAGCGAGTGGCGCCGTCCCGACGGCACGCGCGCACAAAAGCCTCCCCGAGCGCTGTGAGCATTACCGTCTCCAGCGTGTCCGTTGCGTACCTCGTACCCGCCGGTTCGACGAAGTCGAGCTTGACACTCACGGGCTTGAGGAGCCGTTCGCGATAGAGATTCTCTACCGCCACAGTGTAGATCTCCTCGTCAACGCCGAGGGCCAATCGAACGCGCGCGCCATGCAGGATCGCATCCTCGCCGCCTTCGACTAGCGCCTCGAATACGGCCTCGAGGATTCGTTCCTCCGTTGGCGAGAGCTGCTTGAGAATGTCCGGGAAGCTCGGCGGCACCTCGGTGGCCTCCGGATCGGCAGCATTGGCAAGCAACGCTGCCCATCGCTCTGCCATCTCAGGGTCGTCCTCAAGGCTTCCCGCCCCTAGCAGCGGGAACAGGACATTCCACTTGACTTGCGCGGGTTTCGTCCCATATCACGTAGGTCCTGCTGCGCGCGTTCGAGAATCCCGATTGGCGCTGTACACGCCACACGCGCACGTGATCGCCCAACCACGCCCCGATTTCGTGCAGAGGACCCCCGGAGACTCGGGCGAGGAACTCGCCGGTCTCCGGGGGTAGCTCGGCGTCGCTTTGGTGCGCCTTCGAGATGGCCTTCGCGGTGGCCACGGCGGCTGTGGTAGCGGGCTCTGGCATCGGCCGAGAATACCGCGACGTGCACCGGCCGGCGCCGTTGACGCAACGGCGCCAACATGCTGCCTCAAGTCGCTTTACGAAGCGCAGTAGTGCCTGGCAAGCCGCGAAACGGGCCGGAACGAACGAAACCCCGGCGGTTTGGCCTGCCCCCGAGGGGGCTGCACAGGGACCGTTCCGGGGTCTTCATCTCCTATGGTAGCGCGGGCGACCCCCGGATGACTGCTCTCGACCCACAGCTCTCTCCATCGGACCTCAAGCGCCTCTTCAGCGCCGAGCGGTTGAGCACGTACATCAACCAATGTGGCGGGGATTTCGCGGCTGCGATCGAGATGTATCGCTGGAACTCCGCGATCACCGCCGCTTTCTGGGAGCCAATCGGCCACCTGGAGGTGGCACTGCGCAACACGCTCGACGAACGACTCGCCGTCCGCCATCGCCGGCTCGAACGGTCGGGCTCCTGGCTGGACGATCCCGCGCAGGAGCTGAACAGCCGAGCACGTCTGGACATCGCTAGCGCCCGCGACCGTGTAAGGCAGAAGGGCAAGCGCGCGAGCGACGGACAGACGATCAGCGAGCTGAGCTTCGGGTTCTGGCGTTTTCTCATCACCAAGAAGCTCACCGGACTGTGGCCGGATCTCGCCACCGGTTTCCCGCACGCACCCGACCGCCAGCTTGGAACCGTGGAGGGTCCGCTCGCGCGTCTGCATGTCTTCCGCAATCGCCTCGCGCACCACCAGCGCGTCTGGAGCCACGCTCCCGACGAACGCTACGAGGACCTTCTCGCTCTCGCCGGGTACATCGACCCCGCCCTACCAGGCTGGATTTCGACCACCAGCAAGGTGTCACAGACGCTCAAGGCCAAGCCATGACCGTGACGCTGGCGACGTTGCGGTCCGATCCCATAGAAGCGACATCGGGCATAGCTTGAGCTACGTGATAGCGGCAGCCCCAATCATCATGAGTTCCTGGCCGAGTACGTTCGCTGCTGTGCGCTCGAAAGCGGTGAGCCAGGACGGGGATGAGGTGGTCTTCTGCGCGTCTGAAAACAGAGTTGGGCATGCTGGCGCGCATCGGTCGGATCGAAGCGGCCGTAATGTCCGGTCGCGTTGCGACGCGCGTACCAGCAGCGAACGGCCTCGTAGAGGTCTTCTGCGGGTGCAAACGCGCTGGACTCATTGACCTGACGAGACTGGAAGAATTTGGATGCAATCAGCTCGTAGACCCGCGGAGCTGCCGCGCTGGTCGTCCCATGCCGTCCCGGCCAGGGAGTGCCATCGAGACGCACAACTGGTTGGGCTCGGGGTACACGGCTGTGAGATAGGGTCTCAAGCAGAGACCATACGCGGAAGAAGCGGGCGTCTGGTGAGTGATCTGCAAGCGCCTCTGCATAGAGATCTACGCACATGCGTAGCAGTGGGTCTGCACGCATGGCGTGGTGTTGCGCCAGTAGCTGCTGCTGATCCTCACCGGAAAGAAATCCGCCGATGAGGTTCCCTCGGTAGCCTTCATCTTCGATATAGATCCGATGCTTAATTGAATCATCAGGTTGGCGCTGCTCGATGACGGTCGCTACAGGGCGACCACGTGCGTCGCGGTTGAGGCCGAGGATCGCCACAAGATCGTCCCGTACCTCCCACGCCACTCGTGCCGCCGTCTCCAGGTTTGTGGCCCAGACGGGTTGCAGACGATCGCAGTCCAGGGCCGACTGTTACTCACTAGCTTGGCCCACCAACTTGTGTCAATACGGGTGGGCCAGCCAAGGTCGGTCACGATGCGATCCACCATCAAGCGCTGCTCGTCCCCTTGGGGCCGCGTTGCACAGGGCACGACTCTCACCCCAGGTAGACGTAGCGAGGTGGTAATGAGGAGACGCTCGATCGCACATATAACTCGGTGCTCCAGGACGCCGTCGGCTGACGGATCACCCAGCGGCGCCGCGTAACGAGCGTGCTGCCGGTGGAGCAGCCCGTGCTTGTAAACCAAAGCTTCGTCCAGTGTGGTTACAGGCGTTGTTGGATTTGCTATCGCGACATCTGTCTGGTCAACTCGGTAGGTGACGCCCGAAATGTCGATGACCGTTGGGAACACGGCTGCCTCTCGCGCAATTCCGACTTCGCTCCATGTTGCCGTAAGTGTGCCGTCCGGCCGTACTTGGCCGCCGAGGGACGCCGTCCATGTGGTCTCGATCGTGTCAATACACGCGACCTGCACTGTGGCCGACTCTGGGCCAGACGGTGGCAAGCCCGAGATCTGTATCACCAGTTCGTCACCAGCGCAGAAAGAGAGGGGCTGCAAGCTTGCTCGGATCATATGACGTGGAACCTCATGGCGCTACTTCCAAGGGTGACATTATGGGAGCAGCCTCACGTCGTTCTCGTGAGGACCGAACCGCTCGACGGGATAGTTCACCAATGCCAGTCCCGGGTGTATTACTGTGTAGGTCGTGATCACTGTCTCTTCTCGGAAGCGCTTTGTTTCTGCTAGCGTCTCCCAAGGTAAGCTTTCGGTCGCGGGTGCCGGCCACTCATCTGAACCTATCTCTTGGCGAACCGCGCGATTGAATGCGAACTTGCCGTGCCTAGCGGCGTCGCTGGCAGTCCAGACAAAGGTTTGATAGTTGCCTGGATTACCTAGGTAGGTTCTCTCGGAGTAGGCGTGATTATGGGCTCCTATCTGGATCCTGAATGCCCAGCCAAACAGCGCACTCGGCTCCTCAACAACATCGGCAAAGGTGCTCTTGCCGAGCTTAAGATGGACCACAGGCCGATATTGTTCTCCCCAGCGGCGTTGCCATCGCCACCGCTCTAGAAGCCCAAGTCGCCGATGAGCCTCGTACACTGGACGGAAGCGCGCCGACCTAGTAGTGACGGAGAACGCAAGGACTGTTTCGTCATCATCGCTAATAGTCTGGACGTAGTAGTCGCGGTCAATGAACGTGGATACCTCGAAGCGTCGGATAACAAGACGCGTTTGATTTTCGATAGACGGGTCGAAATCCGGGTCTTTGGGGGAGACCCACTCGACATAGTCGTCCTTGATAATCGAGGTGCGCATAGCTGGCGGCTCCCCAAGCACGGAAACGAAGAACGAGAGGTGTGCGCCCGTACCGAGGCGGGCAAGCCGGGCGTAGCGATCCGCTCGCCTACCTAGCGTCGGTCGCCACCAGGCTCGTGTCGCCCCTCCGATGGCGAGTAGACCGGTGAAGCCACCAAGCAGCGCAGCGGCGAGTCCGACATCGGATGCGGTGACTGCCGCAGCGGCCATAGAGATCATCGTCTCAAGTAGCTACGACAGCAGGACGCGCAAGGTTTCCGCCGGGGCTCTGCTTTGATCGCCGGCAAGCCCAAAAACCGATGTGGCCGGACGGGTGTTGGCTCACCCGCCCGGCCGTAGCACCGAAGACGCATCCTTCGATGCCACGCCTACCGTAGAGCCATTTGCGGATAGTCCGGCGTGCTCGCGGACGCGCGTTTTCGGTGCCCGAAAGGAGACCAAATGAGCGCAACGTCCACCCGAACTTGTCAGAGCACCAGGTGCCTTACCCGCGTACCCCGTCCGGTCCACACCCCCGCTCGCTGCCGCCGACGAGACCTCGACCACGATCGGAGGTCCGGTCGTGGTCCTGTACGGTGAAGAGCACGTGAACCTGGCACTGGCCGACGAGTTGACGCTCGACGGCTACGCGGTCCGACGGGCCAGCGACCCCGCGATGCTGCGCACCGTATGCGGCGCTTGCGAGGCCGATCTCGTCGTCTTTGGTCGCGCGTCACGCCGTGGTGCGGGACTCGACGTGCTCCGCCGGCTGCTCGCGGGAGCGTTCGCGCCGGATGTCAAGCCGGGACTGCGCGCACTCTGGATAAGCCCGAACGGCGACCTGGGCGACGTGTTGCGCGGATTCGAGGCTGGAGCCGACGATGTGCTCCGTGCTCCTTTCGCCTACCCCGAGCTTCGCGCCCGCGTGCAGGCGCTCGTGCGACGCGACCTCGCCGTGACGCCCGGCGTGATCGAGTACGGGGAGCTTCGGATCGACACCGCCGCGCACGAGGTCACGTTCGCATCGACGCCGGTCAGTCTGCGGCGGCTGGAGTACGCGCTGCTCGTACATCTCGCACGCGACCCCGGTCGCGTCTACACCAAGGACGAGCTACTACGCGAGGTTTGGGGCTTTCGCTCCACCGGCTCAACAAGGACCCTCGACTCCCACGCTTCGCGACTGCGACGCGCACTTGCTCGTGCGGGCGCCGAGGGCTGGGTGCGCGCCACGCGCGGTGTCGGCTACCGCCTCGCCCCAAACGCTCTCCGTGCCCTGCCTGAGAAGCGCGTGGCATGACCGAGACCAACTCGTGTCAGCTGCGCGTACCGCGCCCATAACGCCAAGGATGCGCTGTATAGCTGGCTTCCACTCGACATATGGTCCCGGCGCGGGGTTGCAGCCCCGCCCGAGACCGTGACACAGGAGGTTGCTCTCCCATGCCCGATCAACGTAGCTCAACCGAGTCCGAAGCGCACGCCCTCCTCGACTAAGCCGTCCTCAATCTCATGCTCGACAGTGAGCGGCAGCGGCCGTGGTCCGAAGCGGAGATCGCCCGCATACTCAGCACTCCCGGCCACGTCCCCGCCAACCTCAAACGGCTCCGCACCGCCGGCCTGATCCACCGCTGGAACGACCTGGCGACCGCCTCACACGCCGCTGTCTATTACCACGAGATCATCCAGTCCACCGACCCCGCATCTAAGGACGAGCACCAATGGGACAGCGCCGTCCTCAAAAGCCTGATCGTGCGCAGCAGCGACGGGCAAGGACCGCTCACCGAGCAGGACATCTGGGAGGCGTTCAACGCCAAGGACGAGGCGCGAAGGCTCAACATCACCGACGCGCTCGACCGACTGGACGGTGCCGGGCTCATCGAACGCCGCGGCGGACGATCCATCGCCTCAGAAGTCGCCCAGTACTTCGACCGGATAATGACGTTCTGATGCGCGCGAGAAGGCAGAGAGTGCGGTAGGTCACGCTCTATCTCGCTACCCAGCTTCGGCCCCGGCAGTACGATCAACCCGTGAGCATGACCTGGCTTCGGGGGCAAATTGGCTGCTGAGGAGCGGGTCGTACGGGTCTTCATCGCCTCGCCGAGCGGGCTAAAGCGTGAGCGCGACTTGGTGGCGCAGGTCATTGAGGAGACGGACAGACGGCTGCCCATCCTGGCGCCATTCTCGTTCAGGGTGTTGCGTTGGGAGGACCAGCCCCCGGAATACGGCCGCCCACAGGAGAACTTGAACGGGATGGCCAGGGCATGCTGGGTGTTTGTTGGTTTGCTCGGCGGTCGGTGGGGCACGCCTACTGGCACGCATAGCTCAGGCTTCCACGAGGAGTTCACGATCGCCCGCGATCGGCGTAAGAAATCCAAGGACGGCCTGCCTCGTTTGTGGCTGTTTTTCGCCAGCTCTGTCGATCCTGCGACCGTGGATCAGGAGCAATACGACAAAGTCATTGAGTTCAAGCAGGGGATCATGGACCGTGGTGAGGCACTGATCAAGTGAATTTAAGGACTGTGGGGAGCTCGAAAGCTATCTGCATGACGCGTTTACGCGGTTTGCGATGGAGTTGCTCGCGAGCTTGGAGGGCAACCAGACCGAGCTGATCGGACACACGAGTCAGGACATAAGAACCGGCCCGGGCGCTTCGGTGTCGCAGTCGGTGGACGTAGGCGAACGCGTTAGGGATCAACCGAGCAAGCTGTTGCCAGCGGACTGGCATGAGGCGCTTGTGGCCGAGCCGCTCGAAGGCAGCGGCATGGCTGAGCAAGAGCGTGAAGCCAGGGATCTGGAGGAGAACGATCCAGCACGCGCCGCGGCGATGTATGTCGAGGTGTCGCACGGTCTGCTGAGTGCCGGTTACTCCCCCCTGGCCGACATCTACGCTGACCGAGCCAGTGCGCTGTATAAGCAGGTAGGCGATAACGCTCAGGCTGCCGAGGTTTTTGTGGATGCGCTACGACGGGCGGTCCTGACGATGTCGGAGCGAGCACCATATATGGCTCGCCGTCTACTGGAACTAACACCCGAGGATCAGCGCTGGCGCGCACTGGCACTCGAGGCGCTGGCCGACTGGCCGGGCGGCCTCCTGGACGCGACTGACCACCTGGCCGTAGCTATCAAGCGGTTGGACTCCGACGGCGCTGGTCCCGACGATGACGAGCGACTTCAATTTACCGCTGGGCTTGTAGAGCTTCTGTGTGTAGGCGAACGTTTCGCCGACGCTCTCCAGGCGGCTGATGAGGTGCGCGATCTGCCGCTTGCAATTGGCCACCGGCTACAGATCGCACTGGACCGCATGGATGCCGAGGAAGCGATCCACGGAGTCGATCGAGCGGACGTGTGCTGGGAGCAGATACGGGAGTTCGTCCAGGATCTAGGCAAGGACACGTCTGATGCAGCCGCGATTGCCTGGCAGCGTCGGGGTGTCACACTGGCGGGCCGGGGCCGGGTCTCTGATGCACGCGAGGCATTTCGCCGAGCGGTGCAGCGCTGGCGCCAACGGCGCGGTTATGACGACCAGGTGCGTGAAGCCTATTTCGCCTCCCAGATCGCCGGCGGTCTCAACGGAGAGTTCTCGTCCGAGGGCGAGGCGATCCGGCCGTGGGCGGCCAATCTGCATGGCCACGCCGATACGCCTGCGCGCCGAGCCGACCGGTTCGAGGAGCACGGCATGAGCTATCGGCTGCACAAGCAGTTTCCCGATGCGCTGCGCTCCTACTGGCTGGCCTACACCGAGCACCGCCGAGCCGGCAACCTGCGTGGCGCGATGTTCTGCATGGAATTGCTCGGCGAGCTGAACGTGACCGCCGACCATCCCAGTGACGCCGTCTGGGCTTACGTGCGGGCGGGTAGAGAGAAGGAGGCCGCCGAGGCGGCACGGGCCGCGCCGGTGGGAGAGCTCGGTTCGGCGCTCGATGTCGGAGATGCGCGCTGGCGCCGGGCCGCCAGCTATTCGGTGATCGCCGCTGTGGGACGACAACTGGATCCCGAGACACTGCTCGAGATCCAGGCGCCGATCATCGCCGAGGCAAAGCTCGACGTCGAGTCGCTCGTGGGGCCCGAACCCATCGTGCGCGCTCAGGAGGCACTGGCCGCGATTGTGTTTGGCGTGCAGCCCGACGTCCGGGATGAGGCGATCGGGAGGCTACGGGAACTGGCGCTGGACATGTTCATCGGCACTACCCGACCCGCGGTAGAGGCGCTCATCTTGCTGACGAACGCACAAGTCAGCGATGAGACCGAGACACTACTCAAGGCATTCCTGGACGATTCCGGATTGCGCGGCATATCTCCCACATGGCTCGGCGGACGACTGTCGAGCCATCCCGACGCTGCCGACGCAATCGTGTCCAAGGCCAAGACAGGGGCCAGGGATGCTTTGGAGGTCGCCGCCTGTGCTGGACTGCCCGAGCACGACTGTGAGCTTGCCGCGGCGTGCGCCAGCTCCGTTCAGATCGTGATCGATAGCCAGCCGATGGAAACAGTCCAAGAGGACGGCCGCAGCTACCGGCGCGTGGGGATGGGCGGATATGAGATGTCGGGGGTACTGGCGAAGTTCTGTCCCGAGCCAATGCGCGTGGGCTTCGCGGAGAAGATGGCGGCGATCGCGTGCGACCACGAACTACCCCTGATGAACCGCGCGTCTGCCGCAAGTGCGCTCTTCAACGTCGCGACGGCGCTTGACTCAGCGACCGCGCGCCGACTCGCTGGAGATATGGTGCCGATCGTAGCCGGCGAGGTAGAGCGATCCGACTGGGACTACCCGGACGAGGCGGACGCTTTCTCGCGATTCCAGATGAACCAGCCAGGCCCGTGGTATCTGCAAGGCTCCGCGTTGGCCGCTTGGAGCGCCCTTCGGCACGATGCGGACGACGATCAGCCCGGAGACAAGAAGATCATCGCCGACGCGCTGGCCGCAGGTGCTCCATTTGTGATGGCAGCCGCCATAGACGCGCTGACGCGCATGCCACGTTCCTCTCCCCGGGGCAGTGGGCGCGAGCTTGACCCATCCGGACAGCCAGGTCCGCGCCGCCGCCGTGGCCACCTTGATGCACCGCAACCACATGTCCCCGCCCGAGCCGGTGCTAAGCCGGCTGGTTCAAGACGAGTCGGTCAACGTGCGCCTGACGATGTTGGCAAACGCCGATCAGCTTGCCGCCGATGCACGCAGAGCTCTGCTCGATGTCTTTACAAGCGATAAGGATGCTTACGTTCGGGCATTTGCCGAAGCACGTTTGCGGTCGTCACTGCCACCCGGCGACGCAACCGAATAGAGGTTGAAACAGCGGCTGGTCGGTGTGCCCTCAGCCTTATGAAAGTACTTGCTTTCACATGATGTGCATTTGTGGAGTTCTGGTGGGGCGGGGCGTACGGTCGCCTCATGCGAAGAAGAACCTCTGCGGTTGCTCATCATGCTCGCATCACATGGGCGCAATAGCCGGTACACCTACTACACGTGTTTCACCAGGATGCGTCACGGCACCAGCCAGTGCGGCAACAACCGCTACCCGCCGAACGACTGGAGCAGGCAGTAACCCGCCGCCTCTGGCAGGTGCTCAACGACCCGGGAGCTGATCGACGAAGCGATCACCGAGACATACGAGAACATCGCCCAGCACGACGCGCACCAGCAAAACGAGCTTGCCGCGATCCAGGGCAAGCTCTCGGAGACCCGCGCGGCGATGGACCGCTACTTCCGCGCGTTCGAGACCGGCACCATGCCCGAAGACACCTGCGCTCCACGCATCGCCGCCCTCTCCAACGAGGTAAAGGCGCTCGAAGCACGCGCCAGCGATCTCGCAGCTTAAGACGACGAGCAGCAGCCCGAGCGCGCCACCAGCGACGACCTTGACGCGATGCGCACCGACACTACACGACGCGCTCAACAACAGCGCGCCCACGCGCATAAAGAACGTCCTGCAAACGCTGATCGACGGAATCCAAGTGCACGCCCGCGACAACATCGAGCCAACCTTCCGCATACCGGCGGTTCGCGTTGACTACGGCTATATGGAGCCAACCGGGATCGAACCGGTGACCTCCTGCTTGCAAAGGCGGTCTGGGCCTCGGTGGGTGGTGTCGGCAGGGCGCGAATGCCGATGAAATAAGGGCTTGCGCGTTCGTTGGTGATCGCTGGTGGCGACTGTTTTCCGCGTTTGCTTGATCTTTGCTTGATCCCGTCTCCCCGAGCGACGCCCAGCCCCAGTCAATCGATTGGGTGCGTATCAACCCAGTGGCGTAGTTGCCCAACGTCGCTGAGAACAGAGCCCCACTCGCGTCCCCAACGTACGTCGAGGGCCTCACTCGGCTGGCACAGAGAGGCGACCCGGACACCAAGGCTGTTAACGAGATCCCGCACCTCGGATGGCGCATCCGTGAGCAACCCACCTGGGCCGTCGCGTCGGCCACGCTCAAGCGCCACCAGCGCGCGACGAAGGCGGGTACGGACAAGGTAGGCGAGCTTTGGATCCTCTCCTGCGCGCTCAACCTGCTCAAGCAGCTTGCGACAATGATCCTGCGTAGTCATCGATCACCTCCTCAAGCTGGTCCAGAAACCGCCGCACCAACCCGAGCCATGCGCGTGTGGCGCCGGGGTGACTGTGGCGACCAGACTGGTGGAGTCGCCAAGCCGTAGCAGGATCAATCAAAGAATCACACTCGTCAGGAGAATAGCCCAGCGCCGTAGCAACAATTCTGAAGGGCTGCTCGCGACCAAATGCCGGTTCTCCGAGACAATATGAGCCGAGAATCGCCGCATGGCGGACGACCGTGGCAATAACCTCGCACTCAAAATCCGGCCAGCCTCCGTCGGCTAGTGAATTACACCCCTCTTGGAATGCGGACCGAAAACCTCTCATGTCTTGGCGCGCACGGGTGAACTGCGGCAGGTTGGCTAGGAGGTCCGGGAACCGATGCGGTGCATCTTTTGCCGGCACGAGTCGCCGACCCTCGATCGCGATATGGTGGAGATATAGCGAGCCGTAGGCCCGCATGCCTTGAATCTCCCCCCAGCTGTAAAACGAAACATTAAGGCGTGGATAATCGAGCGCCTGGGCTAGGAGCTTCACGTTGGTCGAGGCATCGCCCACGATCAGTACGTCTGTGTCGCTAAGAGCATCCGCGTCTCCTCGGGCACGTGAGCCGTAGAGCCAGATCTCGACGTTCTTCATCGCCGCGTTACCGCCCGAAATAGATAAGTAACCAGCAGGCCAAGGAACAACAGGCCGGAGGCGGTGAGCCCGAGCTCAATCGCAAGTGCAGTGCCTGTGGCCTTTATATTTGATGCGCTGGAGTTGTTCAGGAGGCTGGCCCATGTCAGCCCAACGTAGTCGCCGTAATTGAGCGCATGGCTGTCGTGTAGATGGTTACGTGCCCAATAGAAAAGACCTGGCCCTATTCCAACGCCAAGCAAGGTGAGATTTAGGAGAAGTCGGCTCATCCGCTCTCCGTGACCCCAAAGTAGCCCGTTTGCTCTGCTCCAGCTTAGCTTGAAGAATGCTGTGACCCGCTGGAACTCCGGGTAGTGAGAGCGTGAGTACTCGTCGGTCCACCGGTAGCCGCGACGTAGGGCCTCCTCGCGCTCCTTGATCGCGCGTAGGCGGTACTGGCGCGCCTTTCGTCCATGACCGAGTGCCGAGGCTGCAAGCGCCAGGTCCTCACAAAGATCCCGACAGAGGTTTGGCTCACCGGGCAAACTGGGCTCTAGTCTCTCGAAGTCGATAAAGCTACGGGTGAACCGGGTCGTCCGAAAGCTACAGCCATAGATTGTCGGCTTTGAAAACTCGCAGTCTATGAAGCGAGTTGCCGGGAACTGGCATTCAGCAAGCGTTGTCCCGCGAAAATAGCATCCCTCGAAGACGCAGCCGGAGAAATGACACTCGGTGAGCGTTGCGTTCTTGAAGCTAACGTTTGCGAACGTGCAATATTGGAACCTCGTGCCGGTCAGTTCGCCCCTGTCGAAGCGTTGGTCCACAAAAAGGGTGTCGTCGGCTAGATCTGTGACGCTCTGGTCGAGGGTCCGAGTGTGGGTGCGGGCTAGATAGACCGACATTTGCCCTACGGTGTACCACAGCCAAAGTTCAAGGGGATAGGAGACGGCGTAGGATTCGTCATCGACTTCCACCACGCTGGGCGGACGCTAGGGCAGAGAACGGCTCGCAGCGGCATCCCAGGGGCGTACGGGACGGCCACGACGCGGGTTGGCGTGTGCCCACAGCACCGCGACCGGGTACGCCTCCTCCGGGACGTGCGGGTAGTCCTCGCGCAGTACCTCGGGTGTCTCGCCCATCTCGATCAGGCTCGCGATCGTTCGCACGGGCACGCGGGTTCCCGTGATGACTGGCTCGCCTCCCATCACGGCCGGATTGCGCTCCACGTAGCGGTCGCGCAGGCGGGTGTAGGACTCGGCGCGCTCGATCGTCTGCGCGACATCCTCAGTCATCGCCACGCGCAGGGCCTCGGACAGCGCCAGCTCAGAGCCGACAGCGTGCGACTGCGCTCCCGCCAGCCACTTGCGCAGGTGCTGCTTCGCCTTGGTTGGGAGTGCGACATCGATCTGGCGTAGCAGAACGAGCAGCGCGACTTCGTGCGCCGGGAGCAGCGGCTTGCCTTGCTTGCGTCGTGGCTTCACCACGCCTTGCTCGATCGCCTTGTCGATCGCGTTCAGCGGGACGCGGCCGATCTCAGCGGCCTCACGGCGGGTCAGTAGTACCGATGTGGACGGCAAAGAAATCTATCCCCGACTTTGCAGCACTTTACCACGGCACGAGAGATCCCCGGGCGAGACACCGGGATTGTGGTTGTGTGAGGATCTCGGGATATGCAGATCCTCCTCATCCGAATCAGCCTAGGCCTGCAGATGCTCTCGCTTCCCCTCCTGACGCCTCAGGTCATCGGGGAGCAGAGAATGAACGCGATTTGGAAGAGCCTCAAAGCTCTAGCCAAGCCGACCGCCAAGGTCGCGCGCAGGGTTCTCGCCGCTGCCGTCGTGGTGGCCCTCTTCCTGTTCGGGATCCCATTTTTCTACGCAGCCGCCAACCACAAGAGCGTGACCACTAAGTCCTTCCACTCGTACCCGGGCTGGGCTCGGGAGATGGTCAAGATCGCGATCTGGGGCGCAGCGGTGGTCGGGGGCGGCGGCATCGCGATCGCGCTCGCCCTGGGCGTGGTGGCCGGACTGCTCTACATCGCGACCAAGAACCCTCAGGGCTTCTTCTTGCTGGGTGGTTTCGTCTTCGCCCTCGCTGTTGGTCTGCAGTTCTGGGCCACCTTTTACCCCGCGCATTAGCTACGTCCTCTGGAAAAATCACGGGGCTGGCTTCTCCCTGCCCTGGAATACACCCGAGCTTCCGGTCGAGGTGCGCCGTGAGGTGTTCCTGCGTCCTTCCAAGCAGGTCGGCGAGCAGCTTGCCGCCGCGGGTGCCGGCGAGTCAGACGTTCTGGACGATCTCGCCGCCTCCCGCCGTCGTAGCTGACGCAGCTATCGTGCCCGCTGACTGCGGTTAGCCTACGAGATGTATTCCGTATGCCTATGCTTAGGTTCCCGTTTCTTGCTACAGTTACTGGGTATGAGCTTGGCTTATGCAGATGAGGCGATCCGTATCAGGCAGCTTGCTCCGCTGACTGAGCGCGATATCGCTCGGGCTACGGGAGCGGGAGTGTCTACGGTCAGCGCGTGGCTTCACCGCACCCGTGCACCCACCGGCCGGCGGGCGGAAAGGTTGGTGGAGCTCTCGGCGATCATTGACCGTCTCGCGACGGTACTAGAGGCCGAATACGTTCCGGTGTGGCTGAACCGCCCGCTCGTTGCGCTCGGGCATCGCAAGCCGATCGACGTGCTAGCCGACGGCGGCTACGAAGAGATCTCGCGTCTCGTCGCCGCGCTCGAGTCCCCGACCTTCACGTAGACCGCCGTGGACGCGCTGTCCGCCACGCGCGTGCCGGTCACCGGCACATGGTTGCGCCACGTGCCCGCAGGTAGCGACCCGCTGTACCGTCCGCCTACACCCGCCGACGGGCGCTGGCAGCGTGGGACGAACGTCGAGGGCATCTACCTGGCCGCCGAGGAGGCAACCGTGTGGGCCGAGTGGTACAGGTGGCTCGCCGAGCTAGAAATTGAGCCGCTGCACGGACTGCCACGCGAGCTCTGGCGCTACCGGGCAAGCTTGTCCTCGGTCGCCGATCTCACGCGCGCCGAGACACTCGACGCCTTCGGGCTCCCGAACGCCGAGCCAGCACGAGATCAGTGGCCGGCGTTCCAGGATGTCGGCGAGCGACTACACGCCGCCGGCTGTGACGGCCTGCTGTATCACTCTGCCGCGCGGCCGGATGGGCTGTGCCTATGCGTCTTCCGCACGCATGCAGCCGAGACGCGAAGTCGCCTTGAGCCGATCGAGCGAGCACAACGAGTAACCAGTCCGCCAACACCACCTCGCGGACTGAGAACCTAACCCGTCCATGAACGAAACTGCTCGGCGCGCAAGCTACCCGAGTGATCGTCGTCGCCGACGCCAGCGTGCTCATTCGAGAGCTGCTGCGCAGACGCGGACGGGAGCTTCTGCTGGACCCAGATCCTCGTCTCCTGGTGGCCGAAGCATCAATGGGAGCATTTGCTTGATCTTTGCTGATCTCTCCCGCCGAGCGGCGCCTGCCGACTAGCCCCCCAGAGGTTCGCTCCAATGCGCTCCTATTAGCGCCGTCTTCGCGCAGCGATGCCAGGGGGACCGACGGGGGCTCGCGTCCGTCGTATCGGAGAGGCTTGACGGGTGCCGTCTCTCCCGTCTGACCAGAACCCGATGTTCCCGAGGCCCCAGGCCGCAAGCGGATTCCCGCGCTGGGGTTTCGTCGGCTGGCTGCTGCTCTATGTGGAGAACACCTTGGGTCGTCTTCCCATGCTGTTGCTAGGACCCGCTCTAGGCGCAGTCATCGGCACTGCCGTCGCCGTGTCCGAGCTGGGGACGGTGAGGATCGCTGGCAAGCTCGCTGCTGCCCCGCCGTCCGTCTGGGACGTGCTTTGGCCGGCGGTTCTGGGCGGTATCGGCGGCATCGTCGTGCTCACGCTGGTGGCGGTCGGATGGGGCGTCTTC
The DNA here is from genome assembly GCA_963784875.1 of uncultured Solirubrobacterales bacterium. GTDB lineage: Bacteria > Actinomycetota > Thermoleophilia > Solirubrobacterales > Solirubrobacteraceae > Palsa-744. The sequence continues at coordinate 13,656 of CAWATE010000006.1, read as the reverse complement.
TCCTACTTCCGATATGGCGATGACACCTGGGAGGTCGTGATCGAGCGGCATCCCTCGGGATCTGGCGGCGAGCTGGTCCAACTCGTCTGCAAGGGCGAGGTCCCAGCCGACCCTAATCAGCTTGGCGCGCAGGAGGTCATCATCCAGCGCCCGTCGGGGGACTTCGATCGGACAGACATGTTCGGTCCTCGCCCCGGCAAGCCGTATGGTGTCATCGCGACAGGGATTAGGAGCCTCAACGAGCCAGGCACCTACCGCATACGGTGGTACGCGACCGAGCATCGAGGGAAACGGACACACGAGATCAGCAGGACCAACTACATCGAGCCGCCGACGTAAGGAGGACGCACGCGCAATCGATCCGCTTCCGTTTGAACCACAGCCGAGCGGTCGATCCCGCGTAGTCCTGCGGCCCGGCTGGGTTGCCGGCTCTCGGCGCCACGTGCAGAGCCCTACGAAGTCGGCGTGGTTATTCGAGACAAACACGAACTCCTCGCCGACCGCGAGCGCCAGCAGCTCATCATCTCGCGTGCCGAGCTGTCCTCGGTCGCGCGTGCATGTTCGCCTCGTACCGTGGGAGTGCGCGTGGCCGACGAGTGTCAGCGCAATCCGTCAGATCCCACGATCACTGGGCGATAAGGGGTGCGTGTTGTGCGCGGACCCGCCGACCCAGTCGCTAACGTTTGCGGAGTGTGCGGTTGCGCAATGCTTCTGCGTGCGAAAAGTCAGGCTATTCGCGTGAACGACGAGGACGCTGACCTCAATCCCCTGGCGGTTGGGCCGCGCGTTGGCCACAGCGTTCCGTCCCCTAACCCGCTGAGCTCAGAGGTGGGGCTGAGGCCGCTCGTCTGGACGTTGGTCATCGCCCTCACGCCACTCCTATGCGACGGTATCTTCACGGGCGTCATCGGCCGACGGGCGTTCTACACGGTTAGCCTCTTCCACATCGGGCTTAGCCTCTTTGGCCTGACTCTCGCTGCCCTCGTGCGGATCCTCGGTCATGGTCGCGGCGCGACGCTCGTGCCTTTCCTGATCGTAGCGGCGATAGTCGAGGTCGTGATTGCCCTCTACTTCGGAGGGACATTCAGTCAGGACGAAGTCAAACGCAATGACCTGCGCGTAGACATCCAGCACATCGAAGTGACCCTAGCAAGCGGTGATCGAGCCCTGCCGGGAACAGCGCTCACGCAGATTCGCGAAGATGTAAAAGCCGTCCAATCCAGCAACCCGGAAGCGTCGCCAGCCGGATATGTCGTGCTAGCGGTTTTCGGGCTCTTTTCGCTATTTGCACTGGTGCGGTACTGGAAGCCGCCGACCGAACCCGAGCGCCGCGTCGAGGAGGCAGCCAGTGGCGCCTAGGCAAGAACGCGATGAGAAGGTTCAGCTCCGCCTCGCCGAGCTTGCGGCCATCCTGACCGCCGTTGTGTCGATCCTTGCCGTTGTCGGTTTCGAACGAACGACGCTGCTGGCGGTCATCGTTCCGACGCTGGCGGCCTCTGTGTTTATCGTCGTAGCCGGCAGACGTGCGGTAGCCGTTCGCACCATTCCGCTTGAGATCGCACTTGGCGGTTCAATGGGGGTTGGAAAGACGGTGTTTGCAAACGTAGTATCGAGTGTCCTTAGTGAGGGTGGATCAGACAACCTGAGCTTTGTTCCCGAGACACGAACTGCGCAGCATGTCTACCGAGTCATCAGCGGACTGCGACGTAACGAGTGGCCATCAAGGACGGGGACGGATCACATAGATCGCTATCGAGGCAGGGTTGAACTCGTTCATCAACCCCTCGTCCGTCGTCTGATTCAAGGTCGGATTGAGTTTGCTGTCGAGATTGGTGACTCGGCAGGAGAGCTTTGGGATGAGGTTGCGAAGACGGAGCGCCAACCATCGCGACTGATTGAGTCCAACTTCTTTGAGTACATCGGCGAGAGCACAGCGCTTCTCTATTTCATCGACAGCGAAACTCTCCAGCACGAGCCCGAGAGAGTCGCCGACCACGTCGATGACCTACTCTCTACGCTTCAGGTGTTGCGAAGCATTGAGGGTAGAGGTAGGGATAGGCTGCGCAAGCCTATTGCGGTGGTCATCTCAAAGGGGGATGTTCTAAGCCACAACGAGATCGAGGCGCTGAACGCGACCCTTTCCGGACTGGACGAGGTCGAGGCAAGGAGCTGGTTCGATCTTGAGCCGGTGTTTCGAGACAGTCTTACGCGACTTGAGCGCTTGACCGCAGTCATGGCGCGCCAGGTCGAGTCGTTCTCCGGCCACGTCATCTCTGCCGTCAATGCCGCGAGGCACGAAGAGGATGACGAGGACGAACTGCGTCATGTCGAGCGACCAGTTGAATGGGTAGTACGCGAAGTGCTCAGTAGCGCCAGCCGATTCGTGTAGGAAGCAACGCCCAAAGTCCCGCCGCTGGCTGACAGTCGAGGAAGCTCGGCGCATGTCTGGGAGACGAACTCTCGTGGTCGTTCTTGAGGGCACGGTCGTTGTGGAATCCTCGCGGCTGGCGGTTGATTTATACGTCGGCTGCGCCCAGCATCCCGCCGTACTCTGCCTCTAGCTGCTCCGCGCGTCGTGGGCGTGCCGGTGAGCTTCAAACAAGTGCACGTAGGTGTCCCAGGTTGTTGAGGTCTTCGTGTGCCCGAGTTGGCGGGAGACGAATTGCACGTCACGACCCTGGGCAATCAGGATCGAGGCGAAGGTGTGTCGCAGGCAGTGGAATGTCACGTCTTCCAAGTTGGCGCTTTTGCGGGCGTCGTGGAAGAGGTCGAGCAGGGCTCCCCTGTAGGTCATTGGCCGACGCGGCACCGAACTCTGGAAGACGAAATCGGTGTCTGTCGAGAACTCCTCGGCGAGGCGGCGTCGGCGCAGAAGCTTTCCAAGGGTGTCCATCATCACGATGTCGCGTTTCGCTGCCTTCGTCTTGAGGGGAACTCGCTTGCCCTGACGGCTGAGCTGGAACCGCACATGGATCACTCCCTCGGAGAAGTCGATGTCACCCCATTGGAGGGCGAGGACTTCCATCACTCTCATGCCTGTGAATAGTGCGGTCGCGCTGATCGCGAGGGCTGGCCCGGCGTGCTCAAGCAGCCTGTCCATCTCATCGCGGGACAGGAACCGTTGGCGGGGTTCTCCAGCGCCTGGGCGCTCGCGGGGCAGCAGCTTGTCGGCTGGACTGGCGGGGATGATGTTGTGACGTGCTGCGTAGCCGAAGACGCCTCTTACAGCCATCCAGCGTGCGCGGATTGTCCATGTCGATGCTTTGAGCTTCCGCTGCTTGCGGTGCCACTCGACAAGATCGTCGGTCGTCATGGACCTGATGCGTCGATGTCCGTAGTGGGGTATGAGGTGCAGCATCACGCCGATTTTGTAGGCCTCAAGGGTGCGCGGTCGCAGCTCGCCGATCTCGACAAGGCCTTCGATGTATTGCAGCCATGCGAGCGCTACCTCCTCGACCTTCTCTTTGCCGCCTGTCTCCGGGACGCCGCCGGAGCGGACTTCTACGGCCCAGGCGTCGCGCTCGCGGCGGGCCTCCATGAGGCCGACCTCGCCGATCGTCTTCCACTTCGCCTTGCGCGCGCCTGGCGATGTTGCGCAAGCGATGTATGTCTTGTCGCTTCGGTAGAGGCCTCGCTCTATGCGTATCCGCTCGCTACGCGCCATCAGTTCGCCTGTCTCAGCGGCGTGTGCGTCCGGAGAGGCCGAGCAATGCCGCGTCCAGCTCTTGGCGGTGGTAGATCTTTCTCTTGCCGCCGTGCGCGGTGAACGTTCCGTCGGCGCTCAACTTGCGAAACGTGCCTGCGGGCACTCTCGTGTACTCGACGGCTTCCTCGAAGGTCATCCACGGCGAACCCTCATGCAGGGCTGCGAGCTGGTCGGCCATCTGCTCGGCAAGCCGCGAAGCGAGCCCGCGCGCCAGGGCATCGAGGAAGGCGTCGGGGATCTCGATCGGTCGTGCGTCATCGTCTTCGATCAGACCAGACCCGGGCCGTGATCTCAAGGGTCTGGCAGCAGGGCGCCGCCGGGTCGCTTGATTGCAGGGCCGGCGGCCTTCCTTGGGCTGCCCAATCTGGCGTGCCGGGGCCATTTTCAAGGGACCTTCCGTGGGTTGAAGGCTCATGCTGAGGGCGGGTTGGGCTTGCGGAAGACGAGCACGTCCTCGTGCGCTACGACGTGGGCGCGTTCGCCTCGTGCGCGCATCCGGCGGGCGTGCAGCGTTTGCCAGAACGACGGGCGCATCACGATCTCGCTGTCGCGGACCGTGGCGAGCAGGCCAATGATGCGCTGCCAATAGTTCAGACCCAGGTCCTCACAGAGCGTGATCGTGTCGCCGCTCAGGTTGTGCAGCTTGCCCCCGGAGCGCATGTCCTTGGTCACGAGCACGAGGAATCCGCCGGGCTTCAGCACGGTCGCGCACGCTTCGTACACCTCTGCCATCGCGGCGAGGTAGGCGCGTCCGCGAGCATGTCCGAGGTTGGTCTTGTCGGTGCTGTAGTTGCTGGTGTCCTCGCGGCGAATCGGCCCGACGCCGCTGACGAGATTCGCGTTGGATACGTCCGCGACCTCGCAGGCGTAGGGCGGCGAGGTGAGGATCAGATCGACGCGGCGGTATGCCGTGGGTGCGTGGGTGGCGAGGAGTAGGGGGAGATGGCGTGCGTCGCCTTCGATGACCTGCGCGGACGAGCGTGCGCCGTGGTGTTGAGCGTGCTCGATGTTCGCGCGCGCGAGTGTTGCCCATCTCGGCTCTAGCTCGGTCCCGACTGCTCGGCGGCCGGCGTGGATCGACTCCACGAGTGTCGTGCCGATCCCGCACATCGGGTCGAGGACGAGGTCGCCGGGGTCGCTGTAGTTCTCGATCGCACGGCGGGCGAGCGCTGGGAGCATCTTGCCGGGGTGACGGTTCGACTCGGGCAGGTAGCGGCCGTGGCGCTGCCATTGGCTCGTCTTCTGCGCGCACGGCCAAAGCGCCAGCGGCAGATCAGCGGTGCGATACGGCGCGTGGCTCCGCGTCCGCTGTCTGCGTGGCGGCGGGGTTGATGTCGCGGGGCAGCCTTGGTCTCGCGTGCGGCGACGCGCAGGGGTTGGGGTTGCGGGAGTGGTGCTATGCGGGCACATCGGGTTTGCCTTTCGGTTGGTGTTGGTGGGTGTTGCCGAGCCAGTCCTTGTAGTGGTCGGGTTGCTCGGCGGGGATGAAGATCGGCGCGAACGGGCCGCGCGCGGCGAGGTCCGCGAGGGTCACAAACGACGCCGGTGGTGTGCCGTAGCGCGTATGCGCGGGGTCAGAGCGGTGCAGCGCGATGACCCGTTGGATGCGTGTGCGTGTGGCGGCCGGCGTCTGGTCGGCGAGCACCACGAGCACTGGTGGAAACGTGCGGTAGTGGGCGCGCCAGAGCGGCCCGTCGGGCGCGTCCGGCGGCGCCGGTTTGGGCTTGTAGTGCTGTAGCTGCGCGTAGCGCGCGAGCTTCGCGGCCAGTTGCTCGGGAGGGATCGTCCCTCGGTCGAGCTCGATGAATCGCTGGTGAAGGATCAGCGACTCATCCGGCGCGGTTTGCAGGTAGGAGAGAAGCGCGTCGGCGACCAGCAGGTGTGCGCCGCTGCGACCGCGCGCGGCGGTGAAGGGGTGCGCGATCTCGTGCCGCCACGCCAACGGCCCGCAGTTGTCCCCGGCCCGCTCGCGTGCGGCTTTGACGAAAGCGATCCCGGTGTCGTTGACCGCGAGGGTGTGAGCGCGCAGCAGTCCTGCCGCCTGCGCGGGAGTGGTGAGCCGGCGCCGGGTCTCGGCGAGCGTACCGGCCGCTTGGAGGGTGTCGGCTCCTCTCGCGGTGATGAACCACAGACCTTGCCGGCGTGGACCGGCGGCTTGTTCGGCGAGCCCGCGATCGGCGAGCCCGGTCAAGATGCGATGCGTCCAGCGTCGTAGCGTGCAGGGTGTGTGTAGGTCGTGGACTTGGCGGACAGTCATTAGCCGGTGCTGATGCAGGCTCTGGAGCACTTCGATCGCCACGGCCGGCGCCGTGTCGCGCCGGCTCATCGCTCATCACCCCCGGCAGCAGGAAGCGAGGGCAGCACCGACCGCGCCGGCTCACCGCCGCTGGTCCCGCCGGTTTTGGTTGTGAGGTGAGCGCGGATGCGGTCGTCGAGTGTGTCGAGTGCTCGGATCGTCTCGGCGGCGTTCGCCCTGCCGGATGCTTGGTCGATCGCGGGTTGTATGTGTGGGACTTGCTCGGGGTGGTGCGCGGCGGCGAACAGCTCAGTGACGGCCAGGTTCTGGAACTGGAAGGGGCGGGTCAGCTCGCCGTGGTGGGTGGCTTGCGCGATGAACGTGTGGCGCGGCAGGCCGGTGATCGCGTTTGCTGGCGGGTCTGAGGCCCACTCGCGGGCAATCAGCGCGGCGGCGTGCGCGTTCAGCGCGGTCGCGATCAGGTGCGAGCGGTTAGTCGTCAGCGCGTTCAGAGTCGCGCTCGTCAAACGCTCCGGGTTTTGATTCAGCAGGGTCGCCCGGATCCCGTACTTCGCGGTCTGCTCGAAAAGTGCGGCGAGGTTCCCCGACGATGCGCCGTCGTAGGTCTGCACCTCGTCGAGGAACACGTAGAACTCGCGGCGCTTCTCGGGCGGGATGTGCGCGCGGCCCTTCGCGGCGTGCAACAGGTCGAAGACGAGGAGGTTTGCGAGGAGCCGGTCGCGGGCGCCTCCGGCGCCGGGGCACGCGAGAACGATCCGTCCCTGGTTCATCGCCTTGGCGATGTCGTAGGTGGTGTGCTGTGAGCCGAGCAGCGCGGCGAGCTGTGTGGACGAGCGCAGCCGGTCGATCAGGTTCGTTACAGGGGTGATCGCCTCCTCGGCCATCCGTGGGAACCGCTCTGAGAAGAACTGGCGGCGCGGAACGGAGAGGTACGGCAGGACGGCCTCTAGCCACTCGGGGTTGCCGAGCAGCGTGGGTATCTGAAAGATCGTGGGTTGAAGGTCGGCGGGAAGGGCGGTCGATAGCTCGATCAGCGCAGCCGTCGCCTGGGTGGTGAGGGTGAGCGCGCGGTTGTTTCGCTCGCCCCACTGGAGAGCGGAGGCGAACGAGTCCACGATCGCCTCGACCCGCCGCTCCCTGCCGTCGTCGGAGAGGCCGCGTGCGGCGAGGAGGTTCCAGCCGGGTTGTCCCTCCCGCGAGCGGGTGCCGACAAGGTCAAGCTCGATGATCCGGTTGGCTAGCTCGGGCTCGGTGAGGCAGCTCTTGATTCGCCGGATTGCGTCCTCGTGTGGGTCGAGGAACATGCCGCCGTGCCCGGAGCGGACAAGGCTTAGAAACTGGGTGATAGCAAGCTCGGTCTTCCCCCATCGGCTGCGGCCGGCGGTGTAGGTAAAGAACGTGTCCGCGAGCCGCAGCCCGACGATCCGCTGCCCCCGCTCTCCGGTCACGCGACCGAGGGGAAGCACATCGCGCTGCCCCGTGTACTCCGGCAGGTTGCGTGGCGGCGGGTAGACCGCGGCGCCCAGGCGCAGCACGTCCGGCGCGGCGCAGTTGATCGTCGGGGGCTTCAAGAACCCCGCGACCTCACGGGCGCTCACTACACCTTGGCGGGCGGGCCGGAACAGGCCGGTGTCCATCCGCCGGTCAAACCACGAACGCCGGCCGGGAAGGTCTGAGCCGAGGAACGCGAGGCCGAGCAGCCGCACGCCGACGACCCGGAACGAGTTGGCGGCGGCCCAGGCATCGAAGCAGCCGAGCAGTCCTTGCAATCGTTCGGCGACCATGCCCTTCACCGGGGCTTGGCAGCGCACCAGGACCTGCATGTGAAACAGCGGCTCGTTCTGCAACACCTTCGCGGCGATCTGCTCGCGCTGCGCTCGCTGCTCCACAACATCCGCCGCCGGCTGACGACCAATCTGCCGGCCACCGCCAGCCAGCACATCGAGCACCCCGCCGCTGTTGTAGGGGACGGTCGGGTTATCGCGGCGGGCTTGTCTGAGTAGCCGGCGCCTGAGCCGTCGCCGTGCCCCGGCGGTGCATGGCAGAAGATCGACCGCGACCTGCGCCCGCTCCCGCGAAGGGTCAAGGCCGGCGAGCACGCGGGCGAAGCTCTGAAGCGGGTCGGGGTCGAGCGACAGGTGCGCAAGCGGCTCGCTGCTCGACTGGGCGAGGCGAAGCTCGGCGCGCATCACACACTCGTCCTCCCTCAGCGGGGGCTCGGGGTCGGCGCGGCGGACCTGTACCCGGTCGTAGTTGCTGAGCGCCGAGCGGATCGCGGGCAGCGCGCGCTCGGGCACCACCAGCGAGTAGCGCATCGCTCCCTCGCTGTTGTCGAGCAGCACCCGCACGGCGCTCGCGCGCGGGTCAAGCCAGCCGCCGACGAGCCGCCGGACACGTGAAAGCTGAGCGGCGCAGCGAAGCACACCGTCAAGCGTCGGCGCGAACGAGTCGGGGGCAAGCACGACGAGCCGCACACGCCGGGAAAGCGCACGACGAGTCACGACGACACGACACGTGAGCGCCGCTAGCAACAGCAGCGTCACCGGCACGGCCGCATACGCGACGAGTGCTTCAGCGTGCAGGGCGAGCCATGCGGGCAGCTCGCGGTCACGCAACAGCGCGAGCGCCACCAGCACGCCAGCGACAGCCACCAGCGTCCGAGCGTCCTGTGAAGGGCGGCGAGTCACAGGGAGTTACCAGTACAGATAGAGATCTCGACAAAAGCGAAGCCGTGCAATCCCGCACCAGCAAGCCGGAAAGCCGCAATCCGCCGACCGCGCTGTTGGTCCCTCAGTCGGTACCGCAGTAGGTCCCTCAGTTGGTACCTCTGTTGGTCCTCGCGAATGGCGGTCATTCGTGCCGTCCATTTCCTTCGCGCGGCACGCCGGGTGGCTGGGCGTACCCGTAGATGGGGGCGGCCTCGCCCGCGCTGGTCGCGCGGACGGGCTGGAATGGGCCGACGATGGCGACGTGGTTTGCGTAGTTGCCCTCGATGGTCGTGATCTGCCCGTCGGGGTAGACGCGCTGCACGATCCCGACGTGTGCGCTTTCGCTCGGCCCGGTGCCGTAGAAGACGGCATCGCCTGGCGCGGGTCTCGCGCTCGGCGGGAGGACCCTGCCGCCGTGTTCTCGCGTCCATGTGTAGAGCGACCCGGAGTATCCGTAGGTGGCGGTGGAGCCGGGGAGCGGCACCCCGGCGTGCTGCCACACCCATGCGGCGAACAGCGAGCACCACTCCTCGCACGGCCCGTAGATCGTGCACTGTGACCCTTCGGGGTGCTCGCCCTGACCGATCTGGCTTTCAGCGACCCGGACGATCTGCGAGCTGCTCGCCGCTTCGGGAGCGAACGCGCTCGCGCTCGCATCCGCTGGTCGAGACTGGCTGCGAGAGCGGCGGGCTGGTCGCGGAAGGGGAGCCGGTGCCGGTGAACCCGTACTGCACGGCGCGGGCCATCACCTCGTCCGCGTAGCTCACGGTGCTGTCGGCGCACGCCCCGTAGTAGTGGCAAGCGGCCTGGCGGTATTCGGTGTAGCTGCCGCCGGTCGCGGGGGCGCCCATGTCTTCGCGCAGGATGCGCGCGGCGGTGTAGATAGCGTCCGCCGGATCGTTGATGTCGGGTGCGTGGCCGGGATGCGCGGAGACGGCGTAGCGTTCCCACAACGTCGGGCCGGCGCCGGGGCTGCACGGGCTCCCCCGGACGTAGGCGATCTGCATAGGCCCGGCGCATCCTGAGCTGTTGGTGCCGGCGCACTCCTCCGTTGTTGCACTCCTGCGCTCCGATCGACGCGAGGAATGACCAGTCGATGTCGAACTTGCTGCCGGCCTGCTGGTAGAGGCGCAGCCGTTCGGGTGGGATGTTCTGAAGTGCGTAAGCGGAAGGGGTGGGTCCGGTAGACGCGAGCGCCGGTTCACTGCCGGGCTGGCAGCCGGTGAAGCTCGCGCCGAGCACGGCGACGGCGATGCCGAAGATCGCGAGCAGCGCGAGGCCTGTGCTGCCCGCCCCGGCCGCGAGCCACCACATCACCTTGCCGGACGGCTTGCGCATCACGGGCCTTCCACTCCGGTCACGAGTAGCCGCCCGCCTTCGGATGCGAGGACGAGCCCGACCGAGTAGTCGATCAGCTCGCCGTCGTTGACCACTGCGCTTACCGCAACTCCGCCGGCCGAGGCGACGGCGAGGTGCAGCGATAGGACTCGTGGGCGGCGCGCTTGCGCTGCCGGCGGGACACGCGGCGGGTGCGCGTGAAGGGAGCGGATCAGCGCCGGAGTGGCGTCTTCGATCTGCCCGGCTGGGGTGTGCCCGTAGACGTAGCCGAGGTAGCCGGCGAGGAAACGCTCGGCCGTCTGCTTCGCTTCGGACGCAGACGCGCTCATGTGGTTCTCGGCGGCGGCCGGTGGCCGGCTGAGCGGGGTGTTCCGGGCTCGGTAGAGGGCTTGACTGGCCGGCTGGGTGAGCGTGAGCAGGACCGCGACCGCGCCGAGGATCACGACGACAGCGGCCATCGCGGTGCGGCGCTCGTGCTCGGCGATCGGCCGGTCGCGCTGCCGGCGCATCCACGCGGCCGTACTCATCGCCTGTGCTCCAGTAGCGCGGCGAGTCGATTGCGGGCGGCGTCGGCGTGCGCCGGGTTGGGGTCGATCCCGAGGTATTGGCGGCCACGGCGAACCGCGACGATCCCGGTCTCCCCTGTGGAGCAGAACGGGTCGATCACGAGGCAGCGCCCCCGCCCGTCTTTGTGGGTGCAGGTCGTCTGCCAGCGCTTACAGCGCTCGGTGTGCTTGAACGGTGCTCCGCATACCCCGCACGCGCACGGGACGGTGCTCGCGACGATGCACCACTCAATTACCTCTCGTGGCGGTATCCCGGCGGCGCCGGGCGACGGGACGCACCATGCGCGGCGAGGCCTTGGGCAACGCTGGCAGCCTCGCCCCGGCCGTTGCGCGACGGGATACCGGGCACACAGCGGGCTTTGAGGCGAACCGGCTCCCGCTGGTGCCGGTGGGTGAAGAGGAAATCGGGCTGCTTGGTGAGCAGCAGGACCCCTCTTGGAATCGTGTTCGCCGGGCGCGGCTGAACCCAACGGGTGTCCTTGATCGCAGCCTTCAGGTGGTGGGAGTTGCCTCCCCTGGTGAGCGCGAGCCAGAGCGTCCCGTCGTCGCGGAGTACCCGGTGAACCTCATCGAGCACCGCGAGTAGATAGGGGATCGGTGCGTCTCGCCTGGGGCTGGTGACACAGGTTTGCGCCCATTGGTCGGGTAGCTCACTCAGGAGGGTGAGCGGGTCTGTTTGTTCGATACGGAAGCTCATGCGGGCTCCTCCGGTGTGTCGGGTGGGGTTGAGTCGGGATCAGGCGATCCGCCTAGTCCGTTGAGGTGAATCTCGACGTGGGGCGGCTGTGGCGGTTCGGGCGGTTCAGGTGGTTTTGGTGGCTTGCGACGCCGCGCCATTTGTGTGAGGCGCGTGGCGTAGTAGAGGGTCTGCAGGCGGCTGTTGCCGTCGCGCCCTGCGTGGGGGCCGGCGGTCGCCGCCAGCAAGTCGCTGGTCAGCCGGTCGCGCTGGATGAAGACCATCCACAGGAACGTCGCCTGCAGCGCGAACGCAAGGAGCCATCCGAGGTTCGAGGTGGCGTCCGCGAGGGCTTGGCAGACAGCGAGCGTGACGGCGAGGATCAGGCTGTAGATCGACCTTCCGCGCGAGGTAGCCGGCGAGCTTCGAGAGCCACGCGCGGAAGAAGTCGTGTCCGCGTCCGGGAAATATCGCCGATCAGCAACGCGACCGGCGCGAACGCGAGCAGCAGGAGCAGCAGGAGCTGGGCGAGGATCACCCGAGCGCGAGCGCGCCCGAGCAGTAGGAACGCGCCGAGCTCGCCCGAGCAGAATCACGATCGAGAGCAACAGCCGCTGGTACTGGCCGCCCTTGCCCATCGCTTCGGCGGCAGGCTCGTCGCCTTGCCCAAGCGTATATGTGCCGTTGCTCTTGCCGGGATCCGAGCTGGGGAGGTCGCCGGTGTCGCCCTTTTCGAGCGCTTCGTGCTCGCTGTTGCGTTCCTTGCTCTGGAACGCGTAGGCGAGGAAGTGAGAGGCGTACTTGTTGCGGTCGTTGATGCACGTCTTGCCCTGCGCGTGCACTTCTGTGCCGCTTCGAGCTGGCGCGGCGAGCTGCGCGTCCTGGCGGGGTTCCCGCTCAGCGGGCGGACTGCGACCGAGTGGCCGCTCGTCGGTTGGTGCAGTGCTCGATCCCGCCGAACTCAAGAACGGTCCACGGGTCCAGCACGAGCAGTGAAAAGAGCTGGTTGCTCGCCGCGGTCTTCGCCTGTTGTTCGCTTGAGATGCTGCCCTGGCTGGTGAGTGACAGCAGCGCGGTCGATAGCTGGTTTGAGAGCCTGCTCGCGGGCGCGATCGTCCGCTGCGGCTGCGTGACTATCCCGATCGCCAGCACGCAATAGAGCAGCGATACGGCGAGCGCGCCGGCTGTCTCGGTGTAGCGGCGCTGCACGAGCGCCTTCCACATCGCCCAGCACCCGGCGAGCACGATCGCAACGATAAGCCACGGCGCACCGAACGTGTTGGTGTAGAGGTTGTGGATCGCGCCCGAAACGGGTGTGAGCGCACCGGAGCCGGGGCTGCCGTTTCCGTTAACCAGGTCGAGGTTGAACGCGAACGCGAACAGAGTGATGACCGCGTTCGCGAGGAACGCGGTGATCAGCCAGATGACCTGCGCGATGAAGAACGCGATCAGCGGCGGCACACCGGAGACATCCACGCCGCTGAGCAGCCCGACGCTGATCGCCGGGGAAGTACTGGTCGAGCTGATAGTTGGCGAACGGGTAACGGTCGACCAACCCGCCCGCCGGGAGCTGAGGCGCGGGACCGATGTTGCTGTAAACGTCATTCGCTCCGGCGGGCGGGCCGGCGAGCAGCACGAACGCCGCCGTCAGAGTGAGCAGGACGTGACCCGGCGCCGCCGCGTCGAGGTCAGACGACGAGGGCGTGGAGAATGGCGGGCTTCATGCCTCGCTCCTTCCGGCTGTGCGGGGTGGTCTGCAAGCGTTTGAACAGGTGCGGGTAAACGAGGTCGACCTGCACCTCGCCGACGCGGCCGTGCAGGTCGCGCATGAGGCAGCGCCCGGCGCGGAACTCACGGACAGGCCGACAAGCTCACGGGTCGGGCTCAAGTCCGATGAACCGCAACGCGGCCTTGGCGGCATCGTCGGAGTCCTGGCCAAAGACGAAGTACGACACCGATCAGGTCCGAGAGGTCGCCGAGGTCGCCGATCCGGTGCGTGCCGAAGAGAACGTCGCGTTGAACGCGCGCCCGAGCCTGACCAACCGGTCGATGATCTGCCGCCCCTGCGGAGAGGCGAGCAGGAACCAAATCTCGTCAAGGCCGACGACCTTTGCCGCGAGCGGTCGCGTGAGATCAACCGGAGTGCATACGCCGCGACGAGTGAGAGCGTGGCGACGGACACCCGCTCCGCGCGTGTGAGGTGTCGCGGGCCGCTGAGGGTCGGGGAGCGACAGGCCGGCATACGGATCGTCGTGACCGGCCGGTCAACCTGAATGTCTGCGCTCTCACCCCCGCCGAACCCGAGCCGTGCGAGGCCGAAATCGTGGATCATTTCCAGCGCTCGCCGGCCTCGCGGGGCAGTGGCGCGCTCGCTCGCTTGCAACAGCTCGACAACGCGGGAGAGG